>NZ_JACRTK010000011.1 GCF_014385225.1 Wansuia hejianensis | reverse complement strand
CCCCCCCCCCCCCCCCCCCCCCCCCCCCCCCCCCCCCCCCCCCCCCCCCCCCCCCCCCCCCCCCCCCCCCCCCCCCCCCCCCCCTTTTACGCGTGATCAGCAAAAGCAGGTAGATGTTTAAAGATGAGCCTTCTAACCGAGGTCGAAACGTACGTTCTCTCTATCATTCCATCAGGCCCCCTCAAAGCCGAGATCGCGCAGAGACTTGAGGATGTTTTTGCAGGGAAGAACGCAGATCTCGAGGCTCTCATGGAGTGGATAAAGACAAGACCAATCCTGTCACCTCTGACTAAGGGGATTTTAGGGTTTGTGTTTACGCTCACCGTGCCCAGTGAGCGAGGACTGCAGCGTAGACGGTTTGTCCAAAACGCCCTAAATGGGAATGGAGACCCAAACAACATGGACAAGGCAGTTAAATTATACAAGAAACTGAAGAGGGAGATGACATTTCATGGAGCAAAGGAAGTTGCACTCAGTTACTCAACTGGTGCGCTTGCCAGCTGCATGGGTCTCATATACAACAGGATGGGGACAGTAACTGCAGAAGGGGCTCTTGGACTGGTATGTGCTACTTGTGAGCAGATTGCTGACGCACAACATCGGTCCCACAGACAGATGGCAACTACTACCAACCCACTAATTAGGCATGAGAATAGAATGGTACTAGCCAGTACTACGGCTAAGGCTATGGAGCAGATGGCTGGATCAAGTGAGCAGGCAGCGGAAGCCATGGAAGTCGCAAGCCAGGCTAGGCAAATGGTGCAGGCTATGAGAACAGTCGGGACTCACCCTAACTCCAGTACTGGTCTAAAGGATGATCTTATTGAAAATTTGCAGGCTTACCAGAACCGGATGGGAGTGCAACTGCAGCGGTTCAAGTGACCCTCTCGTTGTAGCAGCTAACATTATTGGGATATTGCACTTGATATTGTGGATTCTTGATCGTCTTTTCTTCAAATGCGTTTATCGTCGCTTTAGATACGGTTTGAAAAGAGGGCCTTCTACGGAAGGAGTGCCTAAGTCTATGAGGGAAGAATATCGACAGGAACAGCAGAGTGCTGTGGATGTTGACGATGGTCATTTTGTCAACATAGAGCTGAAGTAAAAAACTACCTTGTTTCTACTGATCACGCGT
>NZ_JACRTK010000010.1 GCF_014385225.1 Wansuia hejianensis | reverse complement strand
ACGCGTGATCAGTAGAAACAAGGGTATTTTTCTTCAATTGTCATACTCCTCTGCATTGTCTCCGAAGAAATAAGATCCTTCATTACTCATGTCAAAGGAAGGCACGATCGGGTTCGTTGCCTTTTCGTCCGAGAGCTCGAAGACTCCCCGCCCCTGGAATGACACATCTTCTGGTCTGGCACTTTCCATCATTCTTATGATTTCAGTTCTCATGTCAGACGTTCTGCCCTCAGTATTTCCTGTAAAAGCTGCCATAATGGTCGCTCTTTCAAAAGGGAGATTTCTCTGTACCGAGAAAGTGGGTTGAACGCTAATCTGTCCCGCAGATGCCCTCTGTTGGTTGGTGTTCCCTCCACTTCTGGTTCTTATAGCCCAATATCTACTTCTCAGTTCAAGAGTGTTGGAGTCCATTGCTTCCATGTTTTCATTTGAAGCAATCTGAACCCCTCTTGTGGATAACTGTCCTCTTGGGACCATTCTTGTCCCTCTGATGAAGCTTGAGACTCTAAGGTCCTCAAATGCTGCAGAGTGGCATGCCATCCACACTAGTTGGCTCTTGTGTGCTGGGTTCTCATTTGGTCTAATTAGACTAAAGACCTGGCTGTTTTGAAGCAGACGGAAAGGATCTATTCCAACCAGGGAGTATCCTTCTCTCTCAAAGTCATATCCACTGGCCACTGCAAGTCCGTACACACAAGCAGGCAGGCAGGACTTATGGGCCACAGATCCTCTCAGGATGAGTGCAGACCTTGCCAGAAAAATGAGATCTTCTATTTCAGCATTTCCAGGACTTCTGCTCTCTCGTACTTGATCCACCATTGCTCTTTGTGCTGCTGTTTGGAATTTCCCTTTGAGGATGTTACACATCCTCTCGTATGCAACCCTTGTTCTTCTTCCATTTTCGCCTCTCCAGAAATTCCGGTCGTTTATCCCTCTTTTTATCATCCGAATCAGCTCCATCACCATAGTCCCTATCCCCTTTACTGCTGCTCCTGCAGCTCCAGATCTCCTCGGGAGGGTTGATCCTTGCATCAGAGAGCACATCCTGGGGTCCATCCCAGTACGCACGAGAGCTCTCGTTCTCTGATATGTGGCATCATTCAGGTTGGAATGCCATATCATCAGATGGGTAAGGCCAGCAGTTGCGTCCTCTCCATTGTTCGCTTGACGCCAAATCCTCCTGATTTCCTCCTTGTCATACAGGATCAGCTCTCTCACCCATTTCCCGTCTCTTCTTCTGTAAATTGGACCTCCAGTTTTCTTCGGGTCCTTTCCCGCACTGGGGTGCTCTTCTAGGTATCTGTTCCTCCTTTCATCAAATGCAGAGAGTACCATTCTCTCTATTGTTATACTGTTCTGGATCAGCCTCCCTTCATTGTCACTGAGTTTAAGTTCTGTACACATCTGTATGTAGAATCTCCCAATGCCGCTAACCATTCTTCCGACAGATGCTCTGATCTCAGTAGCATTCTGGCGCTCTCCACCAGTTTCCATCTGTTCATAGGATCGTTTGGTGCCTTGAGACGCCATGATGTTGATGTCACTCAGTGAGTGATTATCTACCCTGCTTTTGCTGATCACGCGT
>NZ_JACRTK010000009.1 GCF_014385225.1 Wansuia hejianensis | reverse complement strand
ACGCGTGATCAGCAAAAGCAGGGGAATTTCACAACCACTCAAGATGGAGACAGTATCACTAATAACTATACTACTGGTAGCAACAGTAAGCAATGCAGATAAAATCTGCATAGGCTATCAAACAACAAACTCCACAGAAACTGTGGACACACTAACAGAAAACAATGTCCCTGTGACACATGCCAAAGAACTGCTCCACACAGAGCATAATGGGATGCTGTGTGCAACAAGCTTGGGACAACCTCTTATTTTGGACACCTGCACCATTGAAGGGCTAATCTATGGCAATCCTTCTTGTGATCTATCGCTGGAAGGAAGGGAATGGTCCTATATCGTCGAGAGACCATCAGCTGTTCACGGATTGTGTTACCCCGGGAATGTAGAAGATCTAGAAGAGCTAAGGTCACTTTTTAGTTCTGCTAGGTCTTATCAAAGAATCCAGATCTTCCCAGACACAATCTGGAATGTTTCTTACGATGGGACAAGCACAGCATGCTCAGGTTCATTCTACAAAAGCATGAGATGGTTGACTCGAAAAAACGGCGAGTACCCTACCCAAGACGCCCAATACACAAATAATCAAGGGAAGAACATTCTTTTCATGTGGGGTATAAATCACCCACCCAGCGATGATACGCAGAGAGGGCTGTACACAAGAACCGACACAACAACAAGTGTGGCAACAGAAGAAATAAATAGGATTTTCAAACCATTAATAGGACCAAGGCCTCTTGTCAACGGTCTGATGGGAAGAATCAATTATTACTGGTCTGTATTGAAACCGGGTCAAACACTGCGAATAAAATCTGATGGGAATCTAATAGCTCCATGGTATGGACACATTCTTTCAGGAGAGAGCCACGGAAGAATTCTAAAGACTGATTTAAAAAGAGGTAGCTGCACAGTGCAGTGTCAGACAGAAAAAGGTGGCTTAAACACAACACTGCCATTCCAAAATGTAAGTAAGTATGCATTTGGAAACTGCTCAAAATATATTGGCGTAAAGAGTCTCAAACTTGCAGT
The DNA here is from genome assembly GCF_014385225.1 of Wansuia hejianensis. Taxonomy (GTDB): domain Bacteria; phylum Bacillota; class Clostridia; order Tissierellales; family Tissierellaceae; genus JACRTK01. The sequence continues at coordinate 797 of NZ_JACRTK010000009.1, read as the reverse complement.
TGGTCTGAGGAATGTGCCTTCTAGATCTAGTAGAGGACTATTCGGGGCCATAGCAGGGTTTATAGAGGGAGGTTGGCCAGGACTAGTTGCTGGTTGGTATGGGTTCCAGCATTCAAATGACCAAGGGGTTGGTATGGCAGCAGATAGAGACTCAACCCAAAAGGCAATTGATAAAATAACATCCAAAGTGAATAACATAGTCGACAAAATGAACAAGCAGTATGAAATCATTGATCATGAATTCAGTGAGGTAGAAACTAGACTTAACATGATTAATAATAAGATTGATGATCAAATCCAGGATATATGGGCATATAATGCAGAATTGCTAGTTCTACTTGAAAACCAGAAAACACTCGATGAGCATGACGCAAATGTAAACAATCTATATAATAAAGTAAAGAGGGCGTTGGGTTCTAATGCGGTGGAAGATGGGAAAGGATGTTTCGAGCTATACCACAAATGTGATGACCAATGCATGGAGACAATTCGGAACGGGACCTACAACAGAAGGAAGTATCAAGAGGAATCAAAATTAGAGAGACAGAGAATAGAGGGGGTCAAGCTGGAATCTGAAGGAACTTACAAAATCCTAACCATTTATTCGACTGTCGCCTCATCCCTTGTGATTGCAATGGGGTTTGCTGCCTTCTTGTTCTGGGCCATGTCTAATGGGTCTTGCAGATGCAACATTTGTATATAATTAGCAAAAACACCCTTGTTTCTACTGATCACGCGTAGATCGGAAGAGCGTCGTGAAGGGCGTGGGGGGGGGGGGGGGGGGGGGGGGGGGGGGG
>NZ_JACRTK010000008.1 GCF_014385225.1 Wansuia hejianensis | reverse complement strand
CGTGATCAGTAGAAACAAGGCATTTTTTCATGAAGGACAAGCTAAATTCACTAATTTTGCCGTCTGAGCTCTTCAATGGTGGAACAGATCTTCATGATCTCAGCAAACTCTTCTTTCTTAATCCTTCCAGATTCGAAGTCAATTCGCGCATCAATTCGGGCCCTAGAAACCATGGCCTCCACCATGCTGGAGATTCCAACTGGCCTCCGGTATGAACTGCTGGGGAAGAACTTTTCGAATAGGTTGCAGCACTTCTGGTACATCTGTTCATCCTCAAGAATCCCCCTTTGGCTGGTATTGAGAATGGAGCGATTCCTCTTAGGAATCCATGAATGTGTGGTTGCAACAGCATCATACTCCATGCTTTTGGCTGGGCCATGAGCTGGCATCACCATAGCACTATTGACTGAATCAATTTCCTTGTGACTGACAAACGGATTCATAGGATTACACAGCCTGCCCTGATAGTCTTCATCCATCAATTCCCATTTCAAGCAGACCTCTGGGATGTGGAGGTTCCGAATATTGTACAGGTTTGGCCCTCCATCTGAAACCAACAGTCCTGCCTTCGAACGGGTCTGCTCCCACAGCTTCTTCAGCTCGAATGCTCTCCTCGTTTGAATTTGTGTATCACCCCTGTGACATCGGTATGTGTATCTGTAGTCCTTGATAAATAGCTGAAGGGCCATCTGAGCTGTTGCTGGTCCAAGATCGTTGTTTATCATATTGTTCTTTATTACTGTAACACCAATGCTCATGTCAGCTGACTCATTTATCCCGGACACTCCAAAGCTGGGCAACTCCATACTGAAGTTAGCTACAAATCCATAGCGGTAGAAAAAGCTTGTGAATTCGAATGTTCCTGTCCGATTTATGTAGGATTTCTTCTTGCTCATATTTATCCCAACTAGTTTGCAGGTTCTATAGAACCTATCCACTCCTGCCTGTATTCCCTCATGATTCGGTGCATTCACTATGAGGGCGAAGTCATCTGAGGATTGGAGTCCATCCCACCAATATGTGGTTTTGGTGTACTTCTTCTGCCCGAGATTCAGAATTGAAACTCCCAAGACTGTACTCAGCATGTTGAACATGCCCATCATCATTCCAGGACTCAATGAGGCTGTGCCATCTATCAGTAGTGGTCTTATTTTTTCGATTTTCTCTCTTGTTGATTTGTTGAAATATTTCAGGTCAATATTTGCGAGCATTTCCGCTGGTACTTGTGTCCGTAATCTCATACTCTTGCTTTCGAACATGTACCCTTTCCCTAATCTCGCCATCTTGTTTGAGAACATTATAGGGGCAATGCTTAATACATTTCTAAACCACTCTGGCTGGTTTCTTGTGATGTAAGTTATCATTGCTAGAAACATTCGGGGGTTTTGATTCTCATTCCATTTGGTATTGTCTCCAGTAATTGTGAAGGAGAGCTCTGTATCTTGTGAATTAGTCATCATCTTTCTCACAACGTTTGCCAGTTTAGCCTTTTTCTCATTTCCCCCGACAGGGAGACCAGACTGCTCAAGTTTCTCACAGATGCTCCTCGCTAGTGCTTCTACAAAATACACGAATCCTCTGATTTGCATCCCGGGGGTTGCGATTGCCCTCCTTTTCAACTTGCCTCTTTCAGCATCCTTTGTCATTGTGTTCAATGTCAGTGCTCTTATTAAGTAGCTCCTTTTGTTCAGCCTTTGTTTTTTCTTCCCTATTGTTCTCTGTGTGACCATTTTCTTGGTCATATTGTCCCTCACTCTCCTCTTTCTCTGGAAATGTGTTGTAATCTCCATTTCTTCCTTATCCATTGAATCTATCACATCCTTGAGGAAATCGATCAACCTTCCTGACTCATTGGCGGTTAGGCCATTCGATCTGAATACCTCTATAGTATTGGCCAATGCAGTAGCAGCCGGTTGATTCCTATTCAATGTCCAGTCATAGGTCTGGCGGCCTTGGGTCAGTTTGTCCACTCTTGTTTGCTGAACAATTTCCATAGTTTCAAGACACGAGTTTTCAAAGATCCCTGGGTGAGATTCTTCAAGGAAAGCCATTGCTTCCAATACACAATCCGTTTGTGCGTACCCACTTGGCTCGTTGTCCTCAGGCAATGGTCCATCAATCGGATTTAATTGGGGTGCTCCAGTCTCTGTGTTCGTTGTCCACCTTCCATTTTCTGAGTATTTATGTGTTCTGTTGACTGTGTCCATGGTGTATCCCGTTCCTGTTCCATGGCTGTATGGAGGGTCTCCAGTATAAGGGAACGTTGTACTTATGGCATTTTGCGCTGGCACTTTCAAGAAAAGTAAAGTCGGATTGACATCCATTCAAATAGTTTGCCTGCTTTTGCTGATCACGCGT
>NZ_JACRTK010000007.1 GCF_014385225.1 Wansuia hejianensis | reverse complement strand
ACGCGTGATCAGCAAAAGCAGGTCAAATATATTCAATATGGAAAGAATAAAAGAACTAAGAGATTTGATGTCACAGTCCCGCACTCGCGAGATACTGACAAAAACAACTGTAGACCATATGGCCATAATCAAGAAATACACATCGGGAAGACAGGAGAAGAATCCTGCCCTTAGGATGAAGTGGATGATGGCGATGAAATATCCAATCACAGCAGACAGAAGGATAATGGAGATGATCCCGGAAAGGAATGAGCAAGGTCAGACCCTTTGGAGCAAGACAAATGATGCTGGATCAGATAGAGTGATGGTGTCACCTCTGGCTGTGACGTGGTGGAACAGAAATGGACCAACGACAAGCACAGTCCATTATCCAAAGGTCTATAAAACCTATTTTGAAAAGGTCGAAAGACTAAAACATGGGACCTTTGGCCCTGTTCACTTCCGAAACCAGGTTAAAATACGCCGCAGGGTCGACATAAACCCAGGCCATGCAGATCTTAGTGCTAAGGAAGCACAAGATGTCATCATGGAGGTCGTATTCCCAAACGAAGTTGGAGCCAGAATATTGACATCAGAGTCACAGTTAACAATAACCAAGGAAAAGAAAGAGGAGCTCCAGGACTGCAAAATTGCCCCTTTAATGGTGGCTTACATGTTGGAGAGAGAACTGGTCCGCAAAACAAGATTCCTACCAGTAGCTGGAGGGACAAGCAGCGTGTATATCGAAGTATTACATTTGACCCAAGGGACTTGCTGGGAGCAAATGTACACACCGGGAGGGGAAGTGAGAAATGATGATGTTGACCAGAGTTTAATCATTGCTGCTAGAAATATTGTTAGAAGAGCAACAGTGTCCGCAGACCCGTTGGCTTCGCTTTTAGAGATGTGCCATAGTACACAGATTGGCGGGGTTAGGATGGTTGACATCCTTAGACAAAATCCCACAGAAGAACAGGCTGTGGATATATGTAAGGCAGCGATGGGCCTAAGGATCAGTTCATCCTTCAGCTTTGGAGGTTTCACTTTCAAAAGGACAAGTGGGTCCTCTGTCAAAAAGGAAGAAGAAGTGCTCACAGGCAACCTCCAAACATTGAAAATAAGAGTACATGAGGGATACGAGGAATTCACAATGGTAGGGCGGAGAGCAACAGCCATTCTAAGGAAAGCAACTAGAAGACTGATCCAACTGATAGTGAGTGGGAAAGACGAGCAATCAATTGCCGAGGCAATCATAGTGGCAATGGTATTCTCACAAGAGGATTGCATGATAAAAGCAGTGAGAGGTGATTTGAACTTTGTCAACAGAGCAAACCAGCGGCTAAATCCCATGCATCAACTCTTGAGGCATTTCCAAAAGGATGCCAAGGTCCTGTTTCAAAACTGGGGAATTGAACCCATTGACAATGTAATGGGGATGATCGGGATATTGCCTGATATGACCCCCAGCACAGAGATGTCATTGAGAGGAGTGAGAGTTAGTAAAATGGGAGTAGATGAATATTCCAGTACTGAGAGAGTGGTCGTGAGTATTGATCGTTTCCTGAGGGTCCGAGACCAGAGGGGAAACGTACTCCTGTCTCCAGAAGAGGTTAGTGAAACACAAGGAACAGAAAAGCTGACTATAACATATTCATCGTCCATGATGTGGGAGATCAATGGTCCGGAATCAGTGCTAGTTAACACATATCAATGGATCATTAGGAATTGGGAAACTGTAAAGATCCAATGGTCCCAAGATCCTACAATACTATACAATAAGATGGAATTTGAACCCTTTCAATCCCTAGTGCCTAAAGCTGTCAGAGGCCAATATAGTGGGTTTGTAAGGGTTCTATTCCAACAGATGCGTGACGTACTGGGGACATTTGACACTGTCCAAATAATAAAGCTATTACCATTTGCAGCAGCCCCGCCGGTGCAGAGTAGGATGCAGTTCTCTTCTCTAACTGTGAATGTGAGGGGTTCAGGAATGAGAATAGTTGTGAGAGGCAATTCTCCTGTGTTCAACTACAACAAGGCAACCAAGAGGCTTACGGTACTTGGGAAGGATGCAGGTGCATTGATGGAAGACCCAGATGAGGGAACAGCAGGGGTGGAATCTGCAGTATTGAGGGGATTTCTGATTCTGGGCAAAGAAGACAAGAGATATGGTCCAGCATTGAGCATCAACGAATTGAGCAATCTTGCGAAAGGAGAGAAGGCTAATGTTTTGATAGGGCAAGGAGACGTGGTGTTGGTAATGAAACGGAAACGGGACTCTAGCATACTTACTGACAGTCAGACAGCGACCAAAAGGATTCGGATGGCCATCAATTAATGTCGAATTGTTTAAAAACGACCTTGTTTCTACTGATCACGCGT
>NZ_JACRTK010000006.1 GCF_014385225.1 Wansuia hejianensis | reverse complement strand
CTGGCAACTTCCTACTCTCCCAGGACGTCTCCATCCAAGTACCATTGGCGTTAAGAGGCTTAACTTCTGTGTTCGGTATGGGTACAGGTGTGTCCCTCTTGCTATCGTCACCAGACGAAAACTACTTGCAATATATAAACTCTTTATTCTTTTATTTTGGTCAAGTCCTCGACTTATTAGTATCTTTAAGCTTAGAATATTACTACTCTTACACCTTAGACCTATCTACCAGGTAGTCTACCTGGAGTCTTACTCTCTTTCGAGATGGGAAATCTTATCTTGAGGGGGGCTTCGTGCTTAGATGCCTTCAGCACTTATCCCTTCCGAACTTAGCTACTCAGCCATGCCTCTGGCGAGACAACTGATACACCAGCGGTTCGTCCATCCCGGTCCTCTCGTACTAAGGACAGCTCCTCTCAAATTTCCTACGCCCACGACGGATAGGGACCGAACTGTCTCACGACGTTCTGAACCCAGCTCGCGTGCCTCTTTAATGGGCGAACAGCCCAACCCTTGGGACCTACTCCAGCCCCAGGATGAGACGAGCCGACATCGAGGTGCCAAACCTCCCCGTCGATGTGGACTCTTGGGGGAGATAAGCCTGTTATCCCCGGGGTAGCTTTTATCCGTTGAGCGATGGCCCTTCCACTCGGTACCACCGGATCACTAAGTCCAACTTTCGTTTCTGCTCCACTTGTTGGTGTCACAGTTAAGCTCCCTTTTGCCTTTGCACTCTTTGCACGATTTCCGACCGTGCTGAGGGAACCTTTGAGCGCCTCCGTTACTGTTTAGGAGGCGACCGCCCCAGTCAAACTGCCCAACTGACAGTGTCCCTATACCAGTTTCATGGTACCAGGTTAGAATTTCAGCATCACAAGAGTGGTATCCCACCGGTGACTCCACCAAGACTGGCGCCCTGGTTTCTTAGTCTCCCACCTATCCTGTACATGCAATGCCAAAATCCAATGTCAGCCTGCAGTAAAGCTCCACGGGGTCTTTCCGTCCTGTCGCGGGTAATACGCATCTTCACGTATACTACAATTTCACCGGATCCTTTGTTGAGACAGTGCCCAAATCGTTACACCTTTCGTGCGGGTCGGAACTTACCCGACAAGGAATTTCGCTACCTTAGGACCGTTATAGTTACGGCCGCCGTTTACTGGGGCTTAAGTTCTAGCCTTCGCTTTAAGCTAAGCCTTCCCCTTAACCTTCCAGCACCGGGCAGGTGTCAGCCCCTATACTTCGTCTTTCGACTTAGCAGAGACTTGTGTTTTTGGTAAACAGTCGCTTGGGCCTATTCACTGCGGCCAGTTGGTGCTCCATAAGTGCTTACTTCACACCCTCTGGCACCCCTTCTCCCGAAGTTACGGGGTTATTTTGCCGAGTTCCTTAACAAAGGTTCTTCCGCTCGTCTTAGGATTCTCTCCTCGCCTACCTGTGTCGGTTTGCGGTACGGGTAGTTAATTACTCGATAGAGGCTTTTCTTGGCAGTGTGGAGTCGGCTGCTTCTCTACTTGTTTTTCGATCCCCATCACATCTTGGAATTAGAAGTACGGATTTGCCTATACTCCCTTCCTACTTGCTTGGACGCACATTTCCAACAGTGCGCTCAGCTTATCCTCCTGCGTCACCCCTTCTCTCAAACGCAATTAACTAGTACAGGAATTATCACCTGTTGTCCATCGCCTACGCCTTTCGGCCTTAGCTTAGGTCCCGACTTACCCTGAGTGGACGAGCCTTCCTCAGGAAACCTTAGGCTTTCGACGGGTGAGATTCTCACTCACCTCTCGCTACTTATGCCAGCATTCTCTCTTGTGTTAAGTCCACCACTCCTTTCGGTATAGCTTCTACCCTAACACAATGCTCCTCTACCATTCTTTCGAATCCACAGCTTCGGTACCAAATTTAAGCCCCGGAAATCTTCGGCGCAGGGCCTCTCGACCAGTGAGCTATTACGCACTCTTTAAATGTATGGCTGCTTCTAAGCCAACATCCTGGTTGTCTGTGAAACCCCACATCCTTTTACACTTAATTTGGATTTAGGGACCTTAGCTGGTGGTCTGGGTTGTTTCCCTCTCGACATAGAAGCTTATCCCACTATGTCTGACTCCCAAGTATTATGATTATGGCATTCGGAGTTTGATAGGTTTTGGTAACGCTATGCGCCCCTAGACCAGTCAGTGCTCTACCTCCATTTCACTTGTTACTTGAGGCTAGCCCTAAAGCTATTTCGAGGAGAACCAGCTATCTCCGAGTTCGATTGGCTTTTCACCCCTATCCACAGGTCATCCCATAGCTTTTAAACGCTAACGGGTTCGAGCCTCCATTGAATTTTACTTCAACTTCACTCTGCCCATGGATAGGTCACTCGGTTTCGGGTCTATGGCATACAACTTATTCGCCCTATTAAGACTCGGTTTCCCTACGGCTTCGTAACTTAATTACTTAACCTTGCTGCATACCATAACTCGCTGGCCCGTTCTACAAAAAGTACGTGGTTACACTAATAATGTGCTTCCACTGCTTGTAAGCATAGGGTTTCAGGTTCTATTTCACTCCCCTCCCGGGGTTCTTTTCACCTTTCCCTCACGGTACTACTTCACTATCGGTCACCAAGGAGTATTTAGCCTTGGGAGGTGGTCCTCCCTACTTCCTACAGGATTTCACGTGTCCCGTAGTACTCTGGATTCAAAGCCTGTTAGTCTTAAGTTTCGATTACAGGACTATCACCTTCTTTGGTGAGACTTTCCAGTCTTCTTCATCTACTTAATACTAATCCTTTGCTTTGTCCTTAACCCCAGATAATTCTGGTTTGGGCTCTTTCCCGTTCGCTCGCCGCTACTTAGAAAATCGATTTTTTCTTTCTCTTCCTCAGGGTACTTAGATGTTTCAGTTCCCCTGGTATTCCCCTTGCAAGCTATGGATTCACTTGCAAGTACTTGAGGGTTGCTCAAGTAGGTTTCCCCATTCGGAAATCTCCGGATCAATGTCTATTTGCGACTCCCCGAAGCATATCGGTGCTTATCCCGTCCTTCATCGGCTCTTGGTGCCAAGGCATTCGCCCTATGCTCTTAATAACTTGACCTATAT
>NZ_JACRTK010000004.1 GCF_014385225.1 Wansuia hejianensis | reverse complement strand
TTCGTCTGGTGACGATAGCAAGAGGGACACACCTGTACCCATACCGAACACAGAAGTTAAGCCTCTTAACGCCAATGGTACTTGGATGGAGACGTCCTGGGAGAGTAGGAAGTTGCCAGGCTAGATAATAATAGAATAAAAACCTTATTACTTTTAAGTAATAAGGTTTTTATATTTTTAAACAATAATTAAGTTTATTTTAATTAAGATTTAGGATTTCCATTATTTGATCCAATATGATACTTTAGTAAGATTTAAAATAAGTATTGCATATTATATATATAGGTGCTATAATGATTAAGGAAAATTAAACATGAAACTTTAAATCAGTCCTGTGAGGCTGGAAAGGAGAGAAATTAATATGACAGACAATATTATGAGAGATACTATGGTTGATGAATCCATAGTATTAGGTAGTATGAAAAAATCAGTTTTAGCTATACAACATCTAATCGCAATGTTTGGTGCTACAGTATTAGTGCCAATTCTTACAGGTTTACACCCATCAATTGCCTTATTTACTGCAGGCTTTGGAACACTTATATTTCATTTATGTACAAAAGGAAAAGTTCCAGTATTTTTAGGATCATCCTTTGCATTTATTCCAATAATATTAAAAATTAAAGAAGTATATAATGGGGATTTAGCTTATGCTCAAGGAGGCATAATGATAGCTGGATTAATTTATGTACTTTTATCTTTCTTAGTTAAAAGTATAGGTTTGGATAAAATAAAGAAATGTCTTCCACCACATATTGTTGGTCCAATGATAATTGTAATAGGTCTTAATCTTATACCAACGGCCTTTGGAATGGCTAGTGAAAACCTAATTGTAGCGGGTATAACATTGGGAACAGCATTATTAATAAACTTCAAAGGTAAAGGTTTTATAAAACAGTTATCTATATTAATAGCAGTTGTAACTGGTTATTTCGTAGCATTAAATATGAATTTAGTAAATACATCAGTAATTAAAGAAAGTAACTTTTTAGCACTACCACCATTTCAATTACCAAAATTTGATATAGGAGCAATAGCAATAACTGCACCAGTGGTTTTAGCAGTATTTATGGAACACTTAGGAGATATAACAACAAATGGTCAAGTAGTAGGAAAGAACTTTATTGAGGATCCAGGCTTAAATAGAACATTGTTAGGTGATGGATTAGCTACTATGTTTGCTTCATTAGTAGGAGGGCCTGCTAATACCACATATGGAGAAAATACAGGTGTACTTGCCATAACTAAGAACTACGATCCATCAGTACTGAGATTAGCAGCCATATTTGCAGTAGTTTTAAGCTTTGTGGCCAAAATAGGTGGTGTATTAACATCTATACCTAGTTCTGTGATGGGTGGAATATCTTTAATGCTATTTAGTATGATATCATTAATAGGAGTCAAGACCATAAAGAATGAAGAAGTTGAATTCAATTGGAAAAACATTGTTGTAATGGGTACAATTTTGATTTTAGGATTAGGTGGAGAACAATTGGGAACCTTATTAGGTGGTATAATAGGTAGAGAAATAATAATAGGAATTCCGATTAATGGCGATGTGGCAATAACAGGATTAAGTTTTGCAGCATTAATGGGAATTGTTATAAATTCAGTATTAAATTTAATAGAAAATAAACAGATAAAGAACAAATAAATTTTATAAATAAAAAGTCTATCTACTAGTAGATAGACTTTTTATTATTTAACCTATATATATTATTATGTTATAATAGTTTTATGCTTAAAAAATACTAAACTGTGTATAATCTTTAAAGATTGTGCACAGTTCTTTACTTTATAGACAAATTTGTTGATAAAGTATAGAATATATATATATGATTTAGCAAAGGAGTAGAAGTATGGCAAATAATATTATAGTTATAGGTGGAGGACCGGCAGGAATAATGGCTGCTATTGCAGCTAAGAAACATGGTGGAAATGTGACCATATTAGAAAGAAATAATAGAATAGGTAAAAAATTATTAGCAACAGGAAATGGCAGATGTAATTATACTAATACAAATTTAAATATAAAAAACTATCATGGAAAAAATCCCAAATTTTCATATAGTGCCTTATCTAGTTTTGATGTAGACCAGACCATTCATTTTTTTGAAACAATAGGTATAACACCAGCCATAGAAGATAATGGGAAAGTATTTCCTAGATCCTACCAAAGCTCCAGTATGCTAGATGTATTTAGATATGAAATTGAAAACTTAGGGATAGAATTAATTACAGAAGCATATGTAACAGAAATTAAAAAGAATAGAAGATTTGTAGTAAAATTAAAAGATGGAAGAAGCTTTAATGCTGATAAAGTTATTTTGGCTACAGGAGGTATGGCAATGCCAACTAGTGGCTCTGATGGAAGTGGTTATGATTTGGCAAAAGCACTAGGTCATAGTATTATAGATATATTTCCAGGATTAGTTCAATTAAATCTAGATGGAAAAGTCTTTAAGCAGATTGCAGGAGTCAAATTCATGGGAAAGGCTTCACTATATACAAAAGGCAAATTACTATTGGAAGATACTGGAGATATATTATTTACCAATTATGGTATCTCAGGTCCTCCCATACTTCAATTAAGTAGAACAGCTTTGAGTTGTCTAAAGGATAAAAAGGATATAGAGTTAAAAATATCTATAGTTTATACTAAGACTAGAGAAGATTTAGTAGAATATTTAAATAAAAGATTTTCCTATATGCCCAAAAAAACAATAGAGGAAGCCCTAATAGGATTTATCAACAAAAGACTTATACTGCCAATTTTAAAGGAAATCAATTTAGAAAAAAGTAAAAATGTAGCAAACTTATCTAAGGAAGAGATACTTAATTTAAGTAGTATACTTACAGCTTGGAGTTTTAGAATAATTGGTAGTCAAGGTTGGGGGCAAGCTCAAGTGACAGCAGGTGGAGTAAGTACAGATGAAATAGATAATAAAACTATGGAGTCTAAATTAGTAAAGGGTTTATATATAGTAGGTGAATTGATGGATATTGATGGAGATTGTGGAGGATTTAATCTGCAATGGGCTTGGTCTTCTGGATATATGGCAGGAATAAGCGCCATAGGATAACAGGTTTTAATGATTAGGAGGATAAAATGTCAGGAATAAATACTCAGTTAAGAATATTAGAAGAAAATAATCAACAGATAAAGGTATCATTAGTAGGTGCTGGACTAATGGGAAAGGGAATGGTTAGTCAAATGATGCTAATGAAAGGCATGATTCCAGCCATAGTTACAAGTAATAAAGTAGAAGATGCAATTGAGTCATATACATTAGCAGGAATTTCAAAGGAAGATATAGTCATAGCAAAAACTTTAAGTGATATTAATGTGGCTATGGAGAAGGGAAAATATGTAGCTACTGATATGACAGAATATGCAACTAAAGCAAATCTAGTAGATGTAGTAGTAGATGCTACAGGGATTCCAGATGTTGGTGCAAGGCTTGCAATGGATTCTATATACAATAAAAAGCATATAGTTATGGTAAATATAGAAGCAGATGTAACAGTAGGTCCTATTTTAAATAAGCTTTCAAAGAGTGCAGGGGTAGTATACACAGGTACAGCTGGCGATGAGCCAGGAGCTGTTCAAGAAATCTATGATTTTGCAGATGCTCTTGGATTTGATGTAGTAGCTATTGGTAAGGGAAAGAATAATCCTATAGATTACGATGCAACACCAGATACTGTAAGACAAAAAGCACTGGAAAAAAACCTAAAGCCATTAAGATTGGCTTCCTTTGTAGATGGTACCAATACTATGATAGAAATGGCTGCTATGGCCAATGCTACAGGATTTACACCTGATGTTAGAGGTGCCCATGGACCTAGGGCAACAGTAAAAGAGTTACCTAATATTTTTAGACTTAAGAAAGACGGCGGTATATTAAACAATTATCAAGTAGTAGATTATGTAAATGGTATAGCACCAGGTGTTTTTGCAATAGTCACTACAAATTTGCCACAGGTTCACCAGGAGATGAAATACTTAAGCATGGGAGATGGGCCTAATTATGTACTTTATAGACCATATCATCTAACAAGTTTGGAAACCCCCATAACAGTAGCAAAGGCTGTATTGTATAATGAAGCTACCATAGCACCCATAGATAAGCCAGTGGCAGAAGTAGTTACTATAGCTAAAAAAGACTTAAAAAAGGGAGAAAGACTAGATGGTATAGGTGAATATACTATTTTAGGAAGTATAGAAACCTATGAAAAGGCTAAGGAAGAAAATCTACTCCCAATAGGCTTGGTAAATGCTAATACTATAGTAAAAAGAAACATTAAAAAAGGTGAATTTATAACATATGATATGGTAGAACTAGATACAAGTACATTTATTTATAAATTAAGACAGATGCAAGAAGCAGAGTTTTAATATAGTAAAGTAGGCCATATAATAAATATGCCCTTGACAAAGTGTTGATAATTAGTATATATTAGTATTTAAGTAAAAATATATGCACAGACAAGGACAGTAGCTAGGTCAATTTATTAAAGAGAGGTAATCATTTGGTGAAAGATTACTATAAATAACCTTGTGAAAATCACCTTGGAGCATAATACCTGAAATAATAGTAAGGTATTAGGGCCATGGACCCTTAATCCATTTAAGTGACAAGAATACTCTTGTAATTTGGGTGGTACCGCGGAAATTTCGTCCCTAAGTCTTTGACTTAGGGTTTTTTTATGACTTATGGCAATTTGTACTATTTTGCAAATTGCTAGCAGGTCGAAGAAATCTAGAACCAAATCTATACCAAAGATTAACCTTTACATGACTTGTGAAGGATTGATTATAGGGTAAATATAAATTGCAAATAAATAGATTTGAGTTTCAAGACTGGGATTAATGTAATAATAGGAGGATGAAGAAGATGAAAAGGTTTGATGAATTATCAAATGAGCCTGTAAAACAACGGGAACAAAAGATATCAGAATACTGGAAACAAATAGATCTACTTCATAAGTCAGTTGAAACAAGAGATCCTGAAAAACCATTTGTGTTTTTTGAAGGACCTCCAACTGCCAATGGAAGACCTGGGATACACCATGTTATGGCAAGAACATTAAAGGATTTAACTTGTAGATATAAAACTATGGAAGGCTATCAAGTTAAAAGAAAAGCAGGTTGGGATACCCATGGATTACCAGTAGAGATAGAAGTAGAGAAAAGACTTAATCTAAAAGATAAGCATGATATAGAAAAGTATGGAGTAGAAGCATTTAACAAAGAGTGTAAAGAGTCTGTATTTACCTATGAAAAACTATGGAGAGATATGACGGAAAGAATGGCATATCTAATAGATTTAGATGATCCATATATTACTTTGGATAATGACTATATAGAATCAGTATGGTGGGCCTTAGATAAATTTTTCAAAGAAGGATTAATCTACGAAGGACATAAAATACTACCTTATTGTTCAAGATGTGGAACCGGTCTTGCATCCCATGAAGTAGCTCAGGGTTATGAAGAGATAAAATCAGAAACAGCAGTAGCCAAATTTAAATTAAAAGATAAAGATGAATACTTCTTAGCATGGACAACAACACCATGGACTCTTCCATCTAATGTATGTCTAACAGTAAATCCAAATGAAATCTATATAAAAGTTAGACAAAATGATGAAATCTATTATGTAGGTAAAGAATTAGCCAATAGCGTATTGGGAGAGGATTATGAAGTATTAGAAGAATTTACAGGAAAAGAATTGGAATATATAGAATATGAACAATTGATTCCATTTATAGATGTTGAAGAAAAAGCATTCTATGTAACTTTAGGAGATTATGTTACTACTGAAGATGGTACAGGAATAGTTCATTCAGCCCCAGCCTTTGGTGAAGATGACTATAATACAGGAATGCGATATAAATTACCAGTAATAAATCCAGTATCAGAGGATGGTAAATTTTTAACAACTCCTTGGGAAGGTAAATTTGTAATAGATGCTGATCCGGATATTATTGCATGGTTAAGAGAAAATGGAAAACTATATAAAAAAGAAAGAATGGAGCACAATTATCCTCATTGTTGGAGATGTCACACACCATTACTATATTATGCAAAGCCATCTTGGTATATAGAGATGACTAAATTAAAGGATAAGTTAATAGAAAACAATAATCAGGTTAATTGGTATCCAGATTATGTAGGAGAAAAAAGATTTGGAAACTGGTTGGAAAACTTAAATGATTGGGCAATTTCTAGAAGTAGATATTGGGGAACACCTTTCCCAGTATGGCGTTGTGAATCCTGTGGTCATACAGATAGTGTTGGCTCTAGGAAAGAGTTAGTAGAAAGAGCTATAGAAGATATAGACGAAAATATAGAACTTCACAGGCCATATGTAGATAATGTTCATTTAAGATGTGATAAATGTAATGGCACTATGACTAGAGAAAAAGATGTAATAGATGTATGGTTCGATAGTGGAGCTATGCCATTTGCACAACATCATTATCCATTTGAGCATAAGGATGATTTCGACAAATTATTTCCAGCTGATTTTATCTGTGAAGGAATAGACCAGACTAGGGGATGGTTCTATTCTTTATTGGCTATATCTACTTTTGTTACAGGAAAGGCTCCTTATAAAAATGTATTGGTAAATGATTTAGTGTTAGATAAAGAAGGTAAAAAGATGTCTAAATCCAGAGGCAATACAGTAGATCCTTTTGAATTGTTTGATAAATATGGGGCAGATGTTTTAAGATGGTATATAATCTATGTATCACCACCATGGACACCTACTAAATTTGATGAAGATGGCCTTAGAGAAGTAGAGTCTAAATTCTTTAGATCCATAAGAAATGTGTATAATTTCTTCTCATTATATTCTAATACTGATGGAGTAGATCCAAGAGATTTCTTTATTGAGTATAAAGATAGACCAGAAATAGATAGATGGATATTATCAAAGTATAATTCTCTATTAAAATCAGTTAGAGAAAATATGGATATATTCGAATTAACTAGAGTGGTTAGAGATATTCAAGATTTTGTAATTGAAGATTTATCAAATTGGTATATAAGAAGAAATAGAAGGAGATTCTGGTCAACGGAATTAGATAATGACAAAAAAGCTGTTTATAATACAACTTATGAAATACTAGTAGGTCTATGTAAAATAATAGCACCTTTTGTTCCGTTTATTTCCGAGGAAATATATCAAAAACTGACAGAAGATGAATCTGTACATTTATCATATTACCCAGATACAAATAAGGGATTAATAGATATTGAACTAGAAGAAAAAATGGATTTAGTTAGAAATTTAGTAGGATTAGGTAGAGCTTCTCGTGAAACAGTAAAAATAAAAGTTCGCCAACCATTAAAAGAAGTTGTCATAGATGGAAAATATGAAGAAAAGATTAAAGATTTAGTTCCACTTATTAAAGAAGAACTAAATGTAAAAGATGTAGTATTTGAGAAGGATCTATCTCAATTTATGAACTTTTCATTAAAGCCTAATTTCAAGGTTGCAGGTCCTATACTAGGAGGTAAGATCAAGGCCTTTGGTCAAGAATTAAGCAAATTAGATCCACGAGAAACAGTAGATAAATTAGAAAGTGGAGAAACCTTAGTATTGAATCTCAATGGAGAAGATACAAAGATATCCAAGGACTTTGTACAAATAACCATATCGTCTAAAGAAGGTTTTAATGTAATTATGGAAAACAATCTATTTGTGATTTTAGATACAACCCTTACTAAAGAGTTGATAAATGAAGGATATGCAAGGGAATTTATATCTAAGATACAACAGATAAGAAAGAATAATGGATATGAAGTTCTGGATAATATCAATATATATTATAATGGTTCAGAGGAAATAGAAGAGGCCATATATAAATTTGAAGAATTTATCAAAACGGAAACATTGGCACAGTCTATTGTAAAGGTAGAGGAAGAAGATTTAGAAGAGCAGGACTTAAATGGACAAATGACAGGAATAAGATTGGAAAAGATAGAATAGATAATAGGGTAGATGGCAAAAGTCATCTACCCTATATAACTATAAATTAAAATATGTTTTAATCTATAGTTATATAAGTTTCATATGCTCTAAATATTTGAGAATATCTAAAAAGATAAAGGAGAAAAATATGAAAATTTTAAAGCAGCTGATACTATCAATTTTAATCATTATTTTGAGTACTGTTATGATCTTTGTGTTATATTTATTTTTAAATACAAATCTATCCATAAGGGTCCTGGGAATAAGTATTTTGATTCTATTAGCCATGGTTATTTATGGTATAGATAAGATAATAAAAGGAAAATCAAAGGTGGAGATTTTTCAGGGAAGATCAGGAGGAGTATTTATAATTATAATTGCATTAATCATAGGGTTTAATTCATTTATTATGGTGACTGCTAATTATATGGTTGATGAAATATATTCAGAGAGCTTAATAGCTACAGAAAGAATAGAAGTCTATAAAACCCTTATAGGTGTATTGAAAGCTTTTATAAATGAAGACAATATAACTATAGCTAAGTTTACAAATACAAGAGTGTCAGATTTTGCTAAAGAAGAGCAAAATGTGGAGGAGATAGGTTATATAAAGCTCTATTACAATGACAGTCATAATAAAGAATTTATTCAGGCAGTAAAAGATAGTATAAAAATAGGAGAAAAAGAGACTGAAGATATATTTGGACATGTGGACAAAAAAGAATTAAATATATTTTTCGATGATATTCAAGTATATTTAGAGTCTTATTTAGGAGATAAAGTATCTGAATTAGAAAAGGGACTCGATATTGATAGACATGGGGTATATGATAGTGCTGGAAGTATATATTTAAACTTACCTAAAGCTTCAAAAAAAGAATATGTAAGGGAAGTTTTTATTCATGAGTATAGTCACTATATCTTTGATTTATATTTAAGTCAAAATCAAATAATGCATAAAAATATACCTACCTGGTTTAACGAAGGTATAGCAGAATATATATGCTTATATGATAGGGGATGGGAATTTCATCCAGATATTTTACCAAACATTGTAGAATTTAGGAAAATGGATGTACATCAAGAGTGGAATGATTTGCTAAATAATAGTGGAGAGCATCTATACTATCAAAGCTATTTTGCTATTTCAGCCTTAATAGATATGAAAGGAAAAGATGTAATCCAAAAAATTATTTTAAAATCAAGGAATATGGACTTTTATGATGGATTTGCAGAAGTAGTAGGTATGAATATAGAAAAATTCCAAGATGTATTTTTCGAAAAACACATGGAGGATTATCATAAAAGAACATCAGAAAATTAATTTAGATATAGGAGGCTGAAAATGATAAATAGTAAAGAAGAAAAAATTTGTCCCCTTTGTGGACAAGATAATGAATGTAAACATAGCAATGAATGTTGGTGTTTTAATATAAAAGTACCCCAGGAGCTTTTATATAGAATACCTATAGAAAAAAGAGGGAAGGCATGTATATGTAAATCTTGTATTGATAAATATAATAAAGATATAAAAGGATAAATTATAAAGATTAAATATAGTACTAACATATCTATAGATTTATAATAAAATAAGTGTTTATCAATAGATAAGACTTAAATCAGGGAGATGAAGAAGTGTGTTTTTTATATTTGGTATATCTACAAAGGAAAATAATTTAGACTTTAATCAAACAATTATCTGCCCATGCTGTGATGGTTATGGAAGATTAGAAGTAATTATGACTTATACATACTTTAGTTTGTTTTTTTTACCAATATTCAAATGGAACAAAAAGTATTATGTGAAGTCCTCTTGCTGTGACAGTCTTTATACAATTCATAGGGAACTAGGTAGGACAATAGAAAAGGGGAATAAGGTTACAATAAATGAATCAGATCTTAACCCTATTAGTATTAACTATAATAATAGGCCTAATTGCATGAATTGTGGATTTCCTATTACTGATGAATTTGATTATTGCCCTAAATGTGGAACTAGGCTTTAATACTAAATATTTTACTAAAAAAGTCTTTAGGTATAGCCTGAGTAAGAATCAATATAAAAATATAAGCCAAAAAAGCTACTCCTATACTAAATACAAAGGCCAAGGGATTTACACGATGAAGATTTACTAAGTCGTAGGTAGTGATTTTTATATATCCAACCATAAACAGGGATGCAAATAGAGGTTTAAGTAGAATATCAAAGTAATCAAACTTTATGTGAATTGTTTTTCTTAAACTAATTATATCTAATAATAGGATCAATATATTAGTAACAAAAAAGGCAATAAAGAAACCATATATCTCAAGATTGGGATTTCCAACCAGAATATATATAAGAAATATTCTTAAACTAGACCCTATTATTCTATTTATTGTGGAACTAGTTTGTTTATCTAGTCCACATAATATACCAGAAAAGGTATGTTGTAAGGCCAATAACATGGTGCTATAACCCATAATATGTATAAAATTAGCAGCAGTTGGATCATTATATAGAAATGTAGCAATAGGCTTAGATAATATTACATATATGGTGGTTAAGGGGATAGACACCAACAATGTAGCTTTAATAGCAAGCTGAATATCGCTTTTTATCTGTATGTGTTTTTTTAACATTACTTGTTCTGATAAACTAGGAATAAGATTTATAACCAAGGCTGATGTAACCACAAAGGGTAAATGGATTAAAGGCATGGCCATCCCTGTGATCCTTCCAAAGGTAGCAATAGCTAGGCTACTAGTATAT
Source organism: Wansuia hejianensis (assembly GCF_014385225.1). Lineage (GTDB taxonomy): Bacteria > Bacillota > Clostridia > Tissierellales > Tissierellaceae > JACRTK01. The sequence goes on along the minus strand of NZ_JACRTK010000004.1, from coordinate 370,180 downwards.
CCAGCATCTATTAGTCTAGAAGGCAGCAAAATAGTGTTTAAAAAGTTAAGAGCAACGTTAAAAAAGCCAGATATAGTCAACGGAACTGATACCTTTATAATTTTATGTAAAGCAATCTTATGGGACCATTTATTTTTAGTAGCAAATATTTGACTATTATAAAGCCTTTTTTTGGCAGATAAGGACCACATAAGATCAAAAAATTCCCCAATACTAATTCCTAAAATAGCTATAATTGCTCCATATAAAGGATTTAATGGAGAAAAGTAAGAAATCATTCCAATTACAATTGTAAATCTAGTAAAATGTTCAATCAATTGAGCAACACTAGGGGTTATCATATCCTTTTTTCCATAGAAATATGATCTAAGTACATTACTTAGGGATATAATAATAATAGGAGGTATTAATAAATAAACTCCCAATAACATATCTTCATTTTTCAAAACTTTAAGTGCAATAAATTTAGCAGAAAATAATAAAATTGTACTTAAAATTATAGCTATGGAGAAATTAAATATAATAGTAGTTCTATATATTTTTTCCACATTATATTGATTATTATTAGAATTCTCTTGGGCCACAAGTTTTGTCACAGCAGTAGGAATTCCTGAAATAGTAAGTACCAGAAAAACCATTAAGGTTGACATAGCAATTTGAAACCAACCCATAGCTTCTGCACCTAGAAGTTTAGAAAGTGTAACTTCATAAGCAAATCCTACTATTCTTATAAAAATATTCATAAAGATCATTATTATGGATCCATAAATAAACCTATCCTTAGCCAAAAAATCACCTCAAAATAAATCATATATTAATTTATATGAGTATAAGAATATATAATTCTAAATTTGTAGATACTTAATTCTAATTATTAGTTTACATAGCCTAGGAATTTAAAAATATAAAAAATATGATATGATTGATATAGAGGAAAGGGATTGATAATATGGATAAAAATAAGTTAAAAACCATTGTAGAAAAAAGTAACAATATCGTATTTTTTGGAGGTGCAGGAGTCTCAACAGAAAGTAATATACCTGATTTTAGATCTTCATCAGGATTATATACTACATCTAAAAATAGAAAATATCCACCAGAATATATGCTAAGTCATACATTTTTTAAAAACCATACAGAAGAATTTTTCGAGTTTTATAAAGGGGAAATGATCCATATAAATGCAAAGCCAAATAAGGCGCATATGGCCCTTGCAGAATTAGAAAAACGGGAAAAGTTAAAAGCTATTATTACTCAAAATATAGATGGGCTTCACCAAAGAGCAGGGTCAAAAAATGTATTAGAACTACATGGCTCAGTATATAGAAATTATTGTACCAAATGTAATAAATTTTTTGATTTGGATTATATATTAAACTCTTCTGCTGTTCCAATATGCCATAAATGTGGTGAGATCATAAAGCCAGATGTAGTATTATATGAAGAGGGGCTAGACATGGATACTATAAATAAAACTATAGAGTATATTTCAAATGCGGATGTTTTAATAATTGGTGGTACATCTTTAAGTGTTTATCCTGCAGCAGGTCTAGTAGAATACTATAGGGGAGACAAATTAGTATTAATAAATAAGTCAGAAACTCAATATGATTCTAAGGCATGTTTAAGCTTCCAGCAAAATATTGGTGAAGTCCTTGGGAGTATAATATAAAGAAAGAAGTTTTATTTATGACAATCTACGGAATGAAAAATGTACTAGAAAAAATCTAATAAATAATAGAATAAAATTAGAACTAAATTAAGGTAGAATATTTAATAAATATTCTACCTTAATTTTAATTTTTATACTGAACCTTTAAATTATATATATGCTGGATAAATTCAAGCTTGCTTTAGATGTTTTTTACTTTTATTATTGTTATATAGTATTTTATTTAATATCTAAGGATCTAAAGTGTAAATTTAAAATACTTTTTTATAAATACTTATATAAGTATTGTGATATAATTAATTGTGTTTATAGATAAGATAAAAATAGGAGTGTATTCGATGAAAAACAGGGAACCAAGACTAATAGATGGAACAATGGCAATGACCCATGAAGAAATACTAGAGGTTTTAAAAGATGGAGAATATGGCATTATTTCTACCATAGGAGAAGATGGGTACCCCTATGGATTTCCAATGAGCTATATAATAATGGATGAGCATATATATTTTCATTGTGCTTTAGATGGTCATAAATTAGATAATATTAAATATAATAGCAAAGTTTCCTTTTGTGTAGTAGGAGAAACTAAATTAATACCAGAAGATTTGGATACAGGATATAAATCTGTCATAGTATTTGGAAATGCTAAAGAAGTACAAGGGGAAGAAAAAATAAGGGCTCTAATTCAAATAGTTAAGAAATATTGTGAAGGTTTTGAACATAAGGGTAAATTTGAAGCTGAAAGAGATAAAGATATAACAACAGTATTAAAGATTTCAATAGATTATACCACTGGGAAAATAAGGAGGATGTAATTTGAAACTATATATTATAAGACATGGACAAACAGAATGGAATTTAGCAGGACGTCTACAAGGATGGCAAAATTCTAATTTAACTGAAGAAGGTATCAAAAATGCAGAAAGACTATCTGATAGACTAAAGGACATTCACTTTGATTATATATATTCTAGTCCTCAAAAAAGGGCAATAGATACGGCTAGAATAATTAAAGGGAAGAGGAATATAGATATAATCACATTGGAGGGTTTAAGAGAAATAGGATTTGGGGTATGGGAAGGAATGAAGATCCAGGATATTAATTTAAAATATAGTGAACAATTTGATACCTATTTAAATAGACCTCATTTATATAATCCAATAAATGGAGAAACTTTTGAAGAATTGTTTAGTAGAGTCCAGGATTCCTTAGATAGGATAATTTCACAAGGAGGAGATAATATATTAATAGTAGCCCATGGAGTGACTATCAAGGCTATGACTTCCATGATCAAGAGAATTCCATTGGATGAATTTTCTACAATACCTGTACATCTAGGTACAGCTTTAAATATATGTGAGATAAAAGAAGGAATCATGAAATTTATAGTAGAAGGAGAGATATCTCATATTCTTTAATAAGTCAATATTTTATTTATAAGGGGGGATAATATGTATGGGATGGATGGATTTGGAATGTTTTCAATTATGGAGGTTTTTTTCCCAATAATGTTTTTATTAGTATTTGGAATAATAATATTTACTATAATAAGAGGACTAAGAGAATGGGATTCAAATAATAAGCAGCCTATACTCAATGTAAATGCCAAATTAATATCTAAAAGAACAAGTACATCTAGACACAATCATAGTATGAATAATGGACATAATCATGTTTCTTCAAGTACTAGTTATTATGTCACTTTTGAAGTAAATAGTGGTGATAGAATGGAATTTAAAGTATCAGGAAAAGAATATGGAATGTTGGCAGAGGGAGATACAGGAGAATTAATATTTCAAGGTAGTAGATATCACAGATTTAATAGGGAGAGTTAGATGAGATTAGATAGAGACTTTTTCACTAGAAATACTATTATAGTAGCTAGAGAATTATTAGGTAAAATATTAGTTTTAAAAAGAGATGAAAAAATATATAAGGGAAAGATAGTTGAAACGGAAGCTTATATAAAGACTAAAGATGATGCTGCACATTTTCACAAGGGTATAACAGATAGAACTAGAGTAGTGGCAGAAGAAGGTGGCCATATATATATATACAATATATATGGTATGTACCAATGTTTTAATATTATAGCAGAAAAAAAAGGCGTTCATGGTGGGGCTCTTATAAGAGGGATTGAACCTATTGAAGGTATAGAATATATGTATGAAAATAGATATAAAAAGCCATTAAATCAGCCCAAAAAAAGAGAAATAATTAATCTAACTAATGGACCAGCTAAGTTTGTAATGGCTTATGGTATAAATAAAGATGAGTTTTACGGTGCAGATTTAGTTACAGATGATAGGATATGGGTAGAAGATAGTCCAAAACTACCAAGAGAAAAGATAATAAAAACCACAAGAATAAATATAGACTATGCAAAGAGCAAAGATTATTTACTAAGATTTTATATAAAGGATAATCCTTTTGTATCAAAGAAATAAAATAAAAGTTTTATTAAAGAATTCTCATGGATTTTTTAGTTTTAAATTTAAGGCAAACTCATATTAAAATAATGGCGAATCTTTACTTTTTTTGATATGATAAATACATGATAACATGAATATAATTATATATTAAGGAGTGAATATATGAAGATAAAATGGAATATCAAATATACTACCATGGCTGTATATGCTTTTATAGTTGCAGCTCTTAGTATACTTTTTTATCTTATTGCATCAGAAGTAAGTCTTTTTAGAATTCAGATGGGAAAATATATAAATACTTTTCAGCCAATTATAATTGGAGCTGTAATGGCCTATATATTTAATTTTATTTTGGAATTTTATGAAAACTGTATTTTACATAATATAATCTCTGAAAAGAATAAAAAAAGAAATAGGATAATTGGAATTATTTTGACTTATGCCACAGTAATTTTATTGTTATATTTATTTCTAAATTTTGTATTTCCTCAATTAGTATCATCCATAGTAGGACTTGTAAATGATATTCCAGGATATGTAACTAATATAAGTAAAAAGTTTACTGAGATAACAAATAATTTTTATATAGGTGAAGAATATTATCAGTTAATTATGGAAAAATGGAATGAACTTGTAAATTATATTATAGACTTTGCAACAGAACTCATACCTAAATTAGGAAACTTTACTAAATCTATTCTTTCAAGTGTATGGAATATAGTTTTAGGTATTATAATCTCCATTTACTTATTAATAGACAAGGAAAAGTTCATGGCCTTAGGTAGAAAAATCACCTATTCTATTTTTTCAGATAGTGGAGCCAATAGAGTATTAGAATTGATCAATAGGGGAGATAATATATTTGGAAAATTTTTAAGCGGAAAGATATTGGATTCATTTATCATAGGAATTTTAACATTTGTGGTATTAAAGTTATTTAAAATGCCTTATGTAACGCTTATATCCTTTATAGTAGGTGTTACTAATATAATTCCATTTTTTGGCCCATTTATTGGAGCTGTTCCATCTTTCTTTATAATATTATTTGAATCACCAGTAAAAGCTTTTTGGTTTTTACTAATAATTTTAATCATCCAGCAGATAGATGGAAATATTATAGGACCAAAGATATTAGGTGATTCTTTGGGAATATCTGCTTTCTGGATACTATTTTCATTATTAGTAGCAGGTAAATTATTAGGATTTATAGGATTAATAATAGGGGTACCTCTATTTGTGTTTATATATTCTATTATTAAGGATATAGTAGAGGCTAGATTAGATAAAAAAGGTCTACCTACTAATACAAAAGAATATTATTAATAAAAATACTCTAGTTATAACTAGGGTATTTTTATATAAAAAAGAGGAGTAATGGTATGAATAAGGATAAAGTCCAATTATTAATCCTAATTTTTCTTATATGTATTATCATAATTATATATATAACACAGTTTAAAGGAGATGATTATAAAATGGATTTACAAGAGTCTAAATCTATATTGAAAAAAAATATTAATCCCATAATAGTTGATGGACACAATGATACTATGATGAAAGTTATAGATAATAAGACATGGTTACCTAAAGTAAATATAGGAAGGTCTACTGACAATCATATAGATATACTAAAACTAAAAAAAGGTGGACTAAATGTTCCGTTTTTTGCTGCATTCACCCATGGATATTATGAAAACACTACTAAAAGTATTAGCAGAACATTGGCAACCATAAATGCTTTGTATTGGACAGAGAAAAATAATCCAGATACATTTAAAATAACTACTTCTATTAAAGATATACTAGCTGCAACAAAAGATAATAAAATAGCTGCAGTACCAACTATAGAAGGTGCCTACTCTCTAGACAAATACAATGGAATAGAGCTACTAAATCAATATTATGATCTTGGAATTAGAGTGCTTAGTCTTACATGGAATTATTCAAATGAATTAGGAGAAGGGGCAAATAGGATTTATGGTGATCCATTGAAGACAGAATCTAAAGGTGGATTAACAAATTTAGGAAGACAAGTAATACAAGAGATGAATAAAATAGGCATGGTTCTAGATGTATCTCATTTAGCAGAAAGTACATTTTGGGATGTAATATCCACTACAGATGCTCCAATAATAGCATCTCATTCAGGGGTATATGCATTAAAGGAACATCCTAGAAATTTAAATGACAAGCAATTATTTGCCTTGAAGGAAAATGGTGGAGTAGTAGCTGTAGTCTTATGCTCTGAATTTTTGACTAACAATGAGCAGGCATATATAAGTGACTTTGTAGACCATATAGATTATATAGTAAAATTAATAGGGGTAGATCATGTAGGAATTGGCTCAGATTTTGATGGTTCAAGGATACCTATAGACCTAAAAGATTCTTCTCAGATATATAAGATTACCCAAGAATTATTAAGGAGAGAATATGGGGAGAAGGATATAGAAAAGATATTAGGAAAAAATTTACTTAGAGTATTAGAACAAGTAGAAAATAGGAAGAAACCAAGAAAAATAAATCATAATATAGAAATTATACCAGAATATAAAATGGGACAAATAATTAAAAATAGAACTCCCATCCTAAAAAGTAGAATAAAGGGGGAAATATCTGATATAGATGTTGAGAAAAGCAGAATAGTATTAGATGGTATTCCCTATAGATTGGATTATGATTATGAACTATCAACAGTATATTATAAGGTGAAGAAACCTTTGGAAGAAAGATTTCATGTAGTAAGTTTTGAAATATATAATAATACAGGGATGGTAAAAAAGGATACCATAATATTTTATATTCAAGATAAAAACAACTCAGCTGAATAATTACCTTCAGCTGAGTTATTCTGTTGGACATATAAAATTAAATATACAAATTTTTTATGAAATTAATATAGTATCTTCATTAGGTTTAATAAAATATCCTATAAATCCTCCAATTATGGCAGGAATTAACCAAGGGAATCCAGAACTATGTAAAGGCAGAATGCTAATAAACTTTGCTAAAAAGGAACCTACTTTTAACATACTTAAGGTTTCTATGGCAGATACTATTAAAGTTGCATATATAGAATATTTATAAATATTATTATTATTAATATAATCATCTAAAAATACAGTGGATAATATTAAAACTATGACCATTGGATACATAAATAGTAGTATAGGTTCTGCAAAATTGATGATTGCCTCCACCCCTTGAAATGATATAATCGCACTAAATAGAGTAGTTATGACAACTATTGTTTCATATTTAAGCTTTTCATTACTTATTTCACTAAAATATTGTCCTACAGTAGCTGTTAAACCTACGGCAGTAGTCATACATGCTAAAGCCACAGCTAATCCTAAACCTAATTCTCCAAAACTTTTCAATGAATTATTTGCAATATTCATGATCAAGTCCGTCTTTGAAATATCCTTTGGAAATAACTCTCCTCCAGTTGCCCCTAAATAACCTAATCCTCCATATACAAAGGCTAATCCAGCTACGGCAATTATTCCAGCACGTTTAGTAATTGAGATTTGCTCTTTTTTATCCCTATATCCACTTTGGATCAGAGAAGTTGAAACTATGCCTCCAAATAAAATAGCAGCTAAAGCATCCATAGTTTGATATCCTTGGGTAAAACCATCGGAAAAAGGCTTAGCTAAATTTTCTTCAATAGGAACTCCCATAGGATATATGATTCCTCTAATAATAAGCAATAATAGTAATATAAGTAATCCAGGCGTCAAAATCTTTCCAAGTTTATCTATTATATTGGTAGGTCGAATTACTAAAACTAAAACTATGCTAAAATAGATAATAGAAGCAATTTTAGGATTTGCATTAGGTAAAATTGGTAGTATGCCCATTTCAAAAGTAGTAGCTCCAGTTCTAGGTATGGCTAATAGTGGACCTATGGCTAATACAATTGTAATACCTAAAAATTTAGAAAAAGTAGGAGATACTTTTTTTCCAAGTTTGTCAACATTTCCTCCTGCCTTTGCAGAAGCTATAATTCCTAAAAGAGGTAATCCTATTCCAGTTAAAAGGAAGCCTATCATAGACCAATTCCATTTATCTCCTGATATTAGACCTAGGAAGGGAGGAAATATGAGATTTCCAGCTCCAAAAAACATAGAAAATAGTGCTGCTCCAAGAATTAATGTGTCGTTTCTTTTACTTGACATTATATAATCGCCCCCTTAAGTATGATATGTACTACTATAATTTGTCAATATTGTAACATTATTAGAATAATTACGCAACATTGTTAATAATCAGACAAATCTAAATAATAGTTTGAAATAATTATTAAATAATGTCTATATTATACTCTTTGACTAAAAAAATACAAAAATACTATTATATTATTTGGTTTCATGATATAATCTATATTATGCAATAATCTTCTGAAAATTGAAGTTATATAAAAGTTAAGAAAATACTTTTAATAACGGAATTTGAAAGTTTTTCAAATAAATACACTGTATAAGGGGGCAAAATTTAATGAAAACATATGAAATGGATAACATTAGAAATGTAGCTTTAGTGGGACACAGTGGTAGTGGAAAAACAACATTGACAGAAGCGATTTTATACACAACAGGAATTACTAAAAGACAGGGCAGAGTAGAAGATGGAAATACAGTTTCAGATTTTAACAAAGAAGAAATAGCACGTAAAGTTTCCATTAGTACAACATCTATACCTGTAGAATATATGGATATGAAATTTAATATCATGGATACTCCTGGATATTTTGATTTCGTAGGAGAGACCTATGGTGCCTTAAGAGCTAGTGAAGGTGCGATTCTTGTAATTGATGGATCAGCAGGAATTGAAGTAGGTACAGAAAAGGCATGGAATCTTTTAGAAAAACATAAAAGACCAAGATTCATATTTATAAATAAAATGGATAAAGAAAATGTAGATTTTGATAAATTAATGGCAGAATTAAAGGAGACATTTGGAAGAAAGGTATTTCCCTTTGCCTTACCTATAGGAAAGGCAGAAAAGTTTAAGGGTTTTGTAAATGTAAGAGATGAAGTGGCATATGAATATAAAAGTGGAGAAATGAAGGAGATACCGCTATTTGAAGAAGAAAAGACAGCCATTGAAGATATAAGGGAAAGTATGATGGAAATAGTTGCAGAATCTGATGAAGAACTTCTTGAGAAATATTTTAGTGGCGAAGCCTTTACTACTGAAGAAATTGCTCAAGGTATTAGAACTGCTGTGGCCAATGGAGAATTAGTTCCTGTGTTTATTGGATCAGCTGAAAAGTCCATAGGAATAGACTATTTATTACGGGTCATAAGGAGATATATACCATCTCCAACAGATATAGGAAGTATAAAAGCAATAAAAGAAGATAAAGAAATTGAATTAAAGTTAGACAAAAATGAGCCTTTCTCAGCCATTGTATTCAAGACTATAGTTGACCCATTTGTCGGAAAATTATCTTTATTTAAGGTTTTATCTGGAAAATTAACTAAGGATATGGACTTATACAATTCAAACAAGGACAAAGAAGAAAAATTAGGGGGATTGTTTTTACTTAGAGGCAAGAATCAAATAGAAGTAAACGAAATAGTAGCTGGAGATATTGGGGCCACATCCAAGTTGCAATATACTCAAACTGGAGATACTATTTGCGATAAAAATAATATAGTAAAATTTAATAGAATATCCTATCCCCAACCTACTTTATTTTTAGCTGTAGAGCCTAAATCTAAAGGTGATGAAGAGAAGATAGGTTCATCTTTACAAAAACTTACAGAAGAAGATCCAACCTTTACCTTAGAAAGGAATTCTGAGACAAACCAACTTTTAATTGGTGGCCAAGGCAATGTACAGTTATCTGTTATAACGGATAAATTAAAAAATAATTTTGATGTAGATATCATATTATCTGATCCAAAGATTGCATATAGGGAGACTATAAAAGGAACTGCATCAGTACAAGGTAAACATAAAAAGCAATCTGGTGGTGCAGGGCAATATGGAGATGTTCATATAAGATTTGAACCTGCAGATGAAGATTTTATATTCCAAGAAGAAGTATTTGGAGGAGCAGTACCTAGAAACTTCTTCCCGGCAGTTGAAAAAGGATTAAGAGAATCTTTAGAAAAAGGTATTTTAGCTGGGTATCCAGTAGTAAATGTAAAAGCAGTATTATTTGATGGATCATATCATCCAGTAGATTCAAATGAAATGGCGTTTAAAATAGCAGCCTCCTTAGCATTTAAGAAAGGAATGGAAGCAGCTAATCCTATATTATTAGAACCAATAGTAAAAGTGGAAGTAAATATTCCTGAAGACTATATGGGTGATATAATGGGAGATATGAACAAACGTAGAGGTAGAATATTAGGTATGGAGCCTCAAGATGATGGTTCTCAATTAGTAATAGCTGAGGCACCTCATGCTGAAATGTTTGAATATGCCATAGATTTAAGGTCTATGACGCAAGCCAGAGGTAGCTTTACAATGGAATTTGTAAGGTATGAAGAAGTACCTTCTAATATTGCAGAAAAAATTATAGAGGAAGCAAAAGCAGAATAAAATAAATCAAAAAACTCAGTTTTTAAACTGAGTTTTTTTGATTTATACTTTATTTTTTGATAAAAATAGGGTATATTTATAATAAAGGACAAAGAAGGTCAAAGTCGAACCATAGGAGGAATAAAATGCCAGGTTTAAGCAATATAATAGAAAACTTCATAAAAGAACTTTTCCAAGATGCAGAAAGTAGCATTATAGAGATTCAAAGAAATGAAATGGCTCAGTACTTTAATTGTTCGCCATCTCAAATTAACTATGTATTATCTACAAGATTCACACCTTATAAAGGATATTATATAGAGAGTAGAAGAGGTGGAGGTGGGTATATAAAAATAATAAAGGTAGATATTGAAAATAATGAAGATATAAATAATATTATTATAAATACAATTGGAGACTCTATTACAAAGAATAAAGCATATCATTTAATTGAAGGATTATTAGAAGAAAATTTAATTAGTACAAGAGAAGCAGATATTATAAAAGCAGCCATAGGTGATAGGACCCTATATGGAACAGATGAAGATCGAAAGATTCTTAGGGCAAATATTTTAAAAAATATTCTTTTAATCCTAATTAAGTAGGAGGTGTTTAGTGTGTTATGTGATTCTTGTGGTAAAAATGAAGCAAATTTTCACTATACAAAGATAGTTGATGGAGGAATAGAGGAGAAACATCTATGCGAAAAATGTGCATCTGATAACTACGATTTTGATTTTGACAAACCATTTTCAATGAATAAGTTCTTTACTGGGCTCATAGATAGCATACAAGAAACTCAGAGAGATTATACAGAAATGAAATGTGGATACTGTGGTCAGACTTACTCAGAATTTAAAAGAAATGGAAAGTTTGGATGTATTCAATGTTATGAAACCTTTAAAGATAAACTAAATCCTTTAATTAGAGGCTTACATGGACATAATATTCATAGAGGAAAAATTCCAAAGGGTTCAAATGAAAGGATATTCTTAAAAAGAGAAGAAGATAATCTTAAGATTCAGCTAGAAAAGGCAGTTAAAGAAGAAGAGTTTGAAAAGGCAGCCATAATTAGAGATAAATTAAGAGAATTAAAGATTAAATTAGATAGTTATGGAAGTGATAAATATGATTAAATGGTTAGATGGAGCTGCAATAGATCAGGATGTAGTTGTTAGCACTAGAATAAGAGTAGCAAGAAATTTATCAAAATACAAATTTCCTTTATTCATGGATCCTAAAGAAGCTGATGGTTTAACAAATGATATATTGGACACCATGAAGGATGTATTAAAAGATAACTATAGATTTATAAGAACTAGAGATTTACCTTCTATGGATCAAGAGGTCTTTGTGGAAAAACATTTAATCAGTCCAAATATGATTGAACATATGGACAAAAGTAGTTTTCTTTTAAGGGATGATGAGAAGGCTACCATTATGATAAATGAGGAAGATCACTTAAGAATACAAACCTTATTTTCTGGATTTAATTTAGAAGAAGGATGGAGACTCTGTTCTTTAATCGATGATCTATTAGATGAAAAGTTAGATTATGCATATGACGAAAAATGGGGATATCTAACATCCTGTCCTACAAATGTAGGAACTGGACTTAGGGCTTCGGTGATGCTTCATCTTCCTTGTATATCTATGACTGGGAATATCAATACAATTATAGAAGCATTAAGGAAGATTGGGCTTACGGCTAGAGGTTTATATGGAGAAGGATCTGAAGTTACAGCTTATTTATATCAAATTTCTAATCAGACAACTTTAGGTGAATCAGAAGAAGAGATAATAGATAAGCTAAATAAAGTAGTTCATCAGATAATAAATAGGGAAAGAAGTATTAGAAATTATTTAAAAAAAGAAAAGAACTTGGAGATGGAGGATAGAATTTATAGATCTTATGGAATTATATCTAACAGTAGGATTTTAAGTTCCAAAGAGGCAATGGAACATCTATCTAATATAAGATTAGGTTGGGCAATGGGTATATTAAATCATGAAAATTTTAAAGATATAATGGAATTAATGATAGATATACAACCTGCAAATATTCAAAAGAATTTTGGTAAAGATATGAATATTAAAGAAAGAGATATAGCACGAGCAAAAATAATAAGAGAATTTATTTTGGATTTGGAGGGATAAACATGGCAGTATTTGGAAGATTTACAGAAAAGGCCCAAAGAGCCATTTTATTAGCGCAAGAAGAGGCTAGAAGGATGAAACATAATTATGTGGGAACAGAACATCTTTTATTAGGCTTAATAGCAGAAAATACAGGAGCAGCAGCTTTAGCTTTGAAAGAGTTTAATGTAAATCTAGATAATGCAAGAAAAGAAGTAGAAAAAGCAGTTGGCATTGGAGATGAATCCATAGATATATTAGGATTCACACCTAGAACTAAAAGAATATTTGAACTAAGTTTTTTACAAGCAAGAAATCTGGGACATAATTATGTAGGAACAGAACATATTTTGTTAGGGCTATTGGCAGAAGGAGAAGGAGTAGCCGTTGTTATATTACAAAGGCTAGGCGTTGATACAGAGAAGTTAGGAGAAAGAGTTATAAAAATGATTACAGAATCCTCTAACAGAGGACCTCAGACCCAAGAATCTTCTAGACAAGAGGCTCCTAATTTAGAAAAGTATAGTATAGATTTAAACAAACTGGCAGAAGATGGTGGTATTGACCCTGTCATAGGAAGAAGCAAGGAAATAGAAAGAGTAATACAAATTTTAAGTAGAAGGACTAAGAATAACCCTGTATTAATTGGAGAGCCTGGAGTAGGTAAAACTGCCATAGCAGAGGGATTAGCTCAAAAAATAATTGAAGGAAATGTTCCTGAAATAATAAAGGATAAAAGAATACTAACACTAGACTTACCTGGAATGATAGCAGGAGCTAAATATAGAGGTGAATTTGAAGAAAGGCTTAAATCTGTAATGAATGAATTGAAGGAAGCAGGAGATATAATATTGTTTGTTGATGAGCTTCACACAATCATAGGTGCAGGTGCAGCAGAAGGTTCTATAGATGCTTCTAATATTTTAAAACCAGTATTAGCTAGAGGAGATCTTCAAATGATAGGAGCCACAACTATTGAAGAATACAGAAAGCATATAGAAAAAGATGCAGCTTTTGAGAGAAGACTTCAAACAATAATGGTAGAAGAACCAAGTGTAGAAGATACTATTAAGATCCTAGAAGGGTTGAGAGATAAATATGAGGCACATCATAGGGTAAAAATAACAGATGAGGCCATAGAAGCTGCAACTGAATTATCCCATAGATATATAACCGATAGATTTTTACCTGATAAGGCCATTGACTTAATAGATGAAGCAGCATCTATGATAAGGGTAAATGCCTATGTACCACCAAAAGAATTAAAGACATTAGAAGAAAGATTAGAAGAGTTACAACAAGAAAAAGAAGAAGCTATAAATACTCAAAATTATGAAAAAGCAGCTAAAATTAGAGATAAAGAAAAACAAATAAAAGAAGAGTTATCTAGCAATAAAATGGAGTGGGAACATAAAAAGCAAACCTCAAGTATGACAGTAGGATATGAAGAAATAGCACAAATAGTATCTAACTGGACAGGGGTTCCTGTTAGTAGGATGACCACTGAAGAATCTGAAAGATTATTAAAACTAGAGAAAATCTTACATGAGAAAGTTATAGGACAGGAACCAGCTGTAGAAGCTGTGGCTAATTCAGTAAGAAGAGCTAGAGTAGGTTTAAAGGATCCAAGTAAGCCTATAGGAAGCTTTATATTTGTAGGCCCAACAGGAGTAGGTAAGACTCATCTTGCTAAAGCTCTTTCAGAGGCTTTGTTTGGAGATGAAGATGCAATGATAAGAATCGATATGAGTGAATATATGGAAAAACATTCTGTATCTAGGCTTGTAGGATCACCACCAGGATATGTAGGATATGATGAAGGTGGACAATTAACTGAAGCTGTAAGAAGAAAACCATATTCTGTGATTTTATTTGATGAAATAGAAAAGGCACATCCAGATGTGTTTAATATGTTACTACAAATACTAGATGATGGAAGGCTTACAGACTCCAAAGGTAGAACTGTAGATTTTAAAAATACGGTAATAATTATGACATCAAATGTCGGAGCAACTTCAATTAGAAAGCAAAATGTACTAGGATTTACTACACCTACTGAAGACGATAGAGAAGAATATGAAAAGATGAAAGAGACCATAAAGGAAGAATTAAAGAAAACCTTTAGGCCTGAGTTTCTAAATAGATTAGATGAGATAATAGTGTTCCACTCATTGAAGGAAGAACAAGTAAAATCAATTGTAGACATTATGATTTCTGATTTAGAAAAGAGAATGGAAAACTTAGATATACAAATTAAGGTTTCTGAAAAAACTAGGGAGCATATTAGCAAGCAAGGATTTGATCCCGTATATGGTGCTAGACCTTTAGAGAGAACAATTAGAAAAATGATAGAAGATCAATTGGCAGAAGAAATTTTAAAGGGCAATTTATCTAAAGAAGACCATATATTAATTGATTTTGAAGATGAAAAGCTAGTATTTACTCGTAGGGAGTAATAACCATATATAGGATAGTTCTAATAGAAACAAAAAAGGAAACTTGAGACAGGAGAAAATACTCCTGTCCATTTCTGATTATAAGCTAAGCTATCTGTAGAGTCATATTAAAATATATGAGTATGAAAGAACAAAAGGGGATAAATTATGAAAAAGAAAACAGTATATATATGTAATAACTGTAATTATGAATCAGTAGGATATATGGGAAAATGTCCTGTATGTAATACTTGGAATAGCCTTGTAGAAACAACTATTGTAAATAAAAAAGACTCTAAAATATCTAAAAGGGAAGTTTTAGAGAAGAAAACTGTTAGAAGACTAGGAGATGTTGAATCAACTAATAGTCATAGGATAGTAACCAGCATAAATGAGTTCAATAGAGTAATGGGGGGAGGGATTATTAAAGATTCTGTAACTATTTTATCTGCTAAGCCAGGTGCAGGTAAATCAACTTTGTTACTTCAAGTAGCAAATGACTTGGCTACAATGGGGTATAAGGTGCTATATGCTTCGGGTGAAGAATCAGAATCACAAATAAAGTCTAGGGCAGATAGAATACTTAAAAATGTACACACCAATGTATGGGTGGTTTCTGATAATAGCCTAGATAATATTTTAGAAAATATAGATGAAATTGATCCAGATTTTATAATAGTAGACAGTATTCAAACTTTTACCTTAGAAGCTTTTCCCAGTTCAAGGGCGGGTTCTCCTACCCAGACTATGGAGTGTGCCTATGAATTAGTTAAAAGAGCAAAGGATCCCCAAAGGCCCAGGGCTATATTTATAGTAGGACAAATGACTAAGGAAGATGAGCTAGCAGGTGTAAGAGCCCTTGAACACCTTGTAGATACTGTTTTAATTATCGAAGGAGAAAGTGGAGAAGAATTAAGAACCCTTTTGACCACAAAAAACAGATATGGATCTACTGGAGAAATGGGATTTTTTAATATGGGTGAAGAAGGGATGGTTTCTATTGATAATCCATCAGAGTATTTTATTACAAAAAGAGAAAATGATAGTTTAGTATCAGGTAGTGCTATTACTGTTGTCAGGGAAGGAACAAGGCCTATTATTCTAGAAATAGAGTCTTTGGTTTCTGATTCTTTTACTCCATATCCCTCTAGAATAGGAGAATCTATGAGAAGGGAGCAATTGAATACTTTAGTTTCTATTTTAGAACAAAGAGGTGGAATAAAGCTTTATGATAAGAATGTAGTCATCAAGACTACAGGAGGAATAAAGTTAACGGAGCAAGCATCCAATCTTTCTGTTATTATGAGTATAGCCTCTTCTATATTTCAAAAAGGCATACCAAATGATACTGTATTTATTTCTGATGTAGGACTTACAGGAGAGCTAAAAAAGGTGCCTTCTTTAGATGCAAGATTAAGGGAAATCGATAGGATGGGATATAAAAGAGTATATATTGCCCCTGGTGGTATAAAGGCAAGTAAATACAAGAACTTAGAAATTAAAGAATTAAAAACACTTAGAGAAGTAATAAATAGCTGCTTTAAATAATCTGTCTTATGAATTGTAACTTTTATATAAAAGAAATAGAGAGAAAAATATAATAATAGGCTAAGGGATATAAAATCCCTTAGCTAAATACTATTTCAAACTATATACTCCTAGGGTTTCATTTCTTTCAAATTCTTTACACATTATATCCACAAGATCTAAATCCAAAGTATTACATATTCCACCTAAGTAGAATAGGTAATTGCCTATTTCTAATTCTAAATTTTCTTTGCAAACTTCACAAAGTTTTCCCTCTAGGTGAGAGTTTACTACATTGGCTAAATCTTCATAGGAACTTGCATCAAAATATTGCTTTTTCCCATTGATGGAGATACATCCACAGCTGGTAACAGATTTTACAACGGCCCTATTTATTCTGGCATTATATTCTTCCATTTTCGACATTATATCTAAAATACTTTTATGTCGAACTAAAAACTTCGAAACGTGATTTTGAAAATCTTTACATATTTCTTCTTTATTATAGCTTTGATTATTTTTGTCCATATTCTCCTCCCCTGCCAAAGTATTTCTTATATTATCATTATACTTACATGGACAAGTTGTTGTCAAATATTTCTAAAAACTTTTTAAAAGGTGATAGTTATTGACAACTTAAAACTGTTTATGGTAGAATATAAGCTTTACTTATTTAACCTCTTGTTGTATAATATAATAGGGTAATCCTAAAAGGAGGTTATAGTATGTTTAAGATAGGTGATAAAATCGTATATCCTATGCACGGTGCAGGCATTATTGAAAATATTGAAGAAAGAGAGATTTTAGGCAAAAAAAGAAAATACTTCATTATTAAAATGCCTATTGGAGACATGAAGGTTATGGTTCCCATAGATAATATGGAGGAAGTAGGGGTTAGAGAAATAATCAATAAGACAGAAATAAATGAGGTAGTTACCGTATTGGAAGGTGACAAAAGCAAAATGCATAAAAATTGGAACCGAAGATATAGAGCAAATATGGATAGAATAAAATCAGGAGATATTTATGAAATAGCCGCAGTAGTTAGAAATTTAACTCTGTTAGATGATGAAAAGGGATTATCTACTGGAGAAAGAAAGATGTTAAATGATGCTAAACAAATGCTTATTTCTGAAATGGCTTTAGTATGCGAACTTACTCCAGATGAAGCAGAAGATTTAGTTACTAAATCCATAAATAATTGTGAAGATATAGAAAATATAGTGGCTGAAGAGGAAACTATAAAATAATAATTAATGTTATTATGAAAATCTTCACTTCTATTTAACGACTTAAGTTATATATTTTAAATATTTGGAAATAAATATGTATAGGAGGTGGATTGATGTTTGATAAAATAATGCGAGGTATAATTGGAATTATAGGAGTCCTCGTAGGCCTAGGAGTGTTGGCAGTATTACAGGCTGTAGAAATTGTTAAATTATCTAATAAAGGTTGGGCAGCATTAGTTGTTTATTTGGGATTTACTTTATTTTTTGGAATTATATTCTTTTTATTATCACCTAAAATTATTTTAAGGAGTAGAAAACTTGTTCAAATAGTAGAGAATGAGTTACAAAAATTACCAGCTCCAGATATCGCCTTAGGATCTGTTGGACTTATAGTAGGTTTGATAATAGCATATCTTATAAGTATGCCTTTAGATAAATTGGATATTCCATATATAGGCTTTATAGCCCAAATAATAGTATTTGCTATCTTTGGATATTTAGGAGTAAAGATTGCTACAAAGAAAAGAGAAGATATAACTTCTGCAATTGATAATATGGGTGGTACAAAAAAATCAGGAAAAGAAAAATCAAATAAAGGTTATAAGTCTTGTCCCAAAATCCTAGATACCAGTGTAATAATAGATGGTCGAATTGCGGATATATGCAAAACCGGTTTTATAGAAGGACCATTGGTCATTCCAGAATTTGTTTTAGAGGAATTGCAACATATTGCAGATTCTTCCGATGGATTGAAACGTAATAGAGGTAGAAGGGGACTAGATATACTAAATAAAATACAAAAAGAATTAGACATTGAAATAATTATACATGACAAAAAATTTGAAGATATCCAGGAAGTAGACTCCAAACTACTTAAATTGACCCAATTATTAAAGGGCAAAATAATTACAAATGATTATAATTTAAATAAGGTTGCAGAAGTTCAAGGAATTGATGTTTTAAATATAAATGAATTAGCTAATGCAGTTAAGCCTGTAGTTTTACCTGGAGAAGAAATGGTAGTACATGTAGTTAGAGATGGAAAAGAATCTGGCCAAGGATTGGCTTACTTAGATGACGGTACTATGATAGTAGTAGAATCAGGAAGAAAATATATAGGTGAAACTATTGAAGTAATAGTGACATCTGTACTTCAAACATCTGCAGGTAGGATGATTTTTGCAAAACCTAAAAGTATGGCCGATAGAGCTGTTTAGACCCTTTAAGGGTCTTTTTTTATATCCTTTGTACAAACTTTACCTGTTTAAGTTTGATTATTTTTATAATATGCTATAATATAAAAGAAAAATATTGTAAATTATAAATCAGAAGTCCTATATAAGATGAGAGGTGGATTTAATGTATAATAATTACTATGTGTCTGTAATTATTGCAGCTGCAGGTATGAGTAATAGAATGGGAAGCAAAATAAATAAACAGTTTATTGCCATAGATAATAAGCCGATATTGGCCCATACTTTAGAGAAGTTTGAACAGTGCCAATATATAGATGAAATAATATTAGTTTCCAAGGAAGAAGAGGTAGAGTATTGTAGAAAAGAAATAGTTAGAAAATATGGTTTTAAAAAGGTAAATAAAATCATTAGAGGTGGAAAGGAAAGACAAGATTCTATATATAATGGACTTTTAGCTTTAAATGAAAAAACTGATATTGTATTGACCCATGATGGGGCAAGGCCTTTCGTTAGAATAAAAAATATAGAAGATGGAATAAAAGGAGTTCTAGAATATGGGGCTTGTGTAATAGGGGTACCAGTAAAGGATACCATAAAGGTAATAGATGAATCCAAGGGAATACATCACACTCCTAAAAGAGATCTGTTATGGGCTGCTCAAACTCCTCAATGTTTTTGGACCCATCTTATTAAAAAAGGTTATGAATATGCTATAACAGAAGGCATAGTAGGTACAGATGATAGCTCTTTAGTAGAGAAAATGGGTCATGAAGTCAAAATGATAATGGGAAATTATGATAATATAAAGATTACTACACCAGAGGATTTAATTGTAGCAGAGTCAATATCAAAAGGTATAGATAATATATATTTAAGTAAAGAGTTTTTATTTCAAGGTAGGTGATTAGATGAAGATTGGGTTTGGATATGATGTTCATAAATTAGTGGAAAATAGAAAATTGATTATAGGGGGAGTAGATATACCCCATGAAAAGGGCCTGTTAGGCCATTCAGATGCAGATGTACTGGTTCATAGTATAATGGATAGTATTCTAGGGGCCTTAGCACTGGGAGATATAGGCAAGCACTTTCCAGATACTGATCCTAAATATAAGGATATATCTAGTTTAATTCTTTTGGAAAATGTATATAAGTCTATGAAGGAGGAAGGATATAAAATAGGAAATATAGATGCAACAGTAGCTGCCCAGTCTCCTAAATTAGCATCTTATATAGAAGAAATGAGAAAAAATATTGGAAGAATATTAAATACTCCAATAGATAATATTAATATTAAAGCCACAACAACAGAAGAATTGGGATTTGTAGGACAAAAAGAAGGTATATCTTCTTACAGTGTATGCCTATTACAAAGGATTTAATTGACATTATATTATTTATCTAGTAAAATCATAAATACTAGTAAATTATCAATAACTGACAATGACAGGGAATAGTACTTGTTAAAGGTTTCAGAGAGGAGATTATATGGTGGGAAATCTCTACCCTCTTAGCAAAGAACCAGCCCTAGAGTCTTTAGATGGAATACAATATATCTAAACGGTGGTTACGTTATAACCTTTGAGTGAACCTTAAGGGTTTATTAGAGTGGTACCGCGGAATTCAACCTTTCGTCTCTATTTAAGAGATGGAAGGTTTTTTTATTGCTTATAATTAATGTGTATTTTGGGGCAGGATATTTTTATTCATTTAGATAATTTGATAAAATCAAAGAAGTCTAAAGTTGTGTAAGTGAAATGAGTAAGTGAATTGTATTGTTATATGACTTCAATTCTTAATTTTATAAAGGAGGATATTTTATGAGAATGTCAAAGATGTATATACCAACATTAAAAGAAGACCCTACAGAGGCAGAAATAGTTAGTCATAAACTTTTACTAAGGGCAGGAATGATAAGACAATTAGTAAGTGGAGTATATTCATATTTACCTTTAGGCTATAAAGTAATAAAAAAGGTAGAAAAAATAGTAAGGGAAGAAATGGATGCCTCAGGATCTCAAGAGCTTCTAATGTCAGCCATTCAGCCAAAGGAACTTTGGGAGGCCACAGGAAGATGGGAAAACTTTGGACCTGAGATGTGGAAGTTAACAGATAGAAATAATAGAGAATTTTGCTTAGGACCTACCCATGAAGAGTATTTTACAAACCTAATAAAAAATGAAATCAAATCCTATAAGCAGTTACCACTAAATCTTTATCAAATTCAAACCAAATATAGGGATGAAAAGAGACCTAGATTTGGTTTGATGAGAGGTAGAGAATTCATCATGAAAGATGCTTACAGCTTTGATACAAATGTAGAAAATATGCAAAAAGCCTATGATATTATGTGGAAAGCCTATGATAATGTATTTACAAGATTAAAACTAAACTATAAGGTAGTACAGGGAGATACAGGTGCCATGGGAGGTAGAGTTTCTCATGAGTTTATGGCCATGTCTGATGCTGGAGAAGGACTAATAGCTTATTGTAACCACTGTGATTATGCAGCAACAGACGAAAAAGCTGTAGTAGTATATAATTTAGAGGATACTAAACCTAAAGAACTAGAAACAGAAAAAGTATATACACCAAATGCAAAGACTATAGAAGAGTTGGTAGACCTATTTAATATAGATAAATCAAGATTTGGAAAGGCCATAGTATATACAGTTGATGGAGAGGCAATAGTTGTTATTATTCCAGGAGATAGGGAATTAAATGAAACAAAGCTAACTAACTATCTAGGATTATCAGGTCATGAGTTAGAAATGGCTGATGAAAGTATTATATTAGATATTAGTGGGGCTAATAAAGGGTTTACAGGACCAATAGGTCTGAAAAAAGGAACAAGACTAATAGTGGATTCTAGAATTACAAAGATGAAAAACCTAATAGTAGGTGGAAATGAAACAGATTACCATATTAAAAATGCTAACTATGGAAGGGATTTTCAAGGAGAAGTAGTAGAAGATTTGCTACTTGTAAAAGAGGGAGATAGATGTCCTAAATGTAATGAAACTCTTCTAATGGCAAGGGGAATTGAGGTAGGAAATATATTCCAGTTGGGAACTAAGTATTCAGAAGGTATAGGAGCTAAGTTTTTAGATGAGAATGGAAAAGAACAATATTTTGTAATGGGTTCCTATGGAATTGGTGTAACTAGAACTGTAGCAGCAATTATTGAACAGTATCATGATGAAAAAGGAATTATGTGGCCTCTAAATACGGCACCTTATCATGTGATTATTACTATAATAAATACTAAAAATGAAGATCAAATGAACCTAGGGGAAAAGTTATATAAAGAGCTAACGGATATAGGAGTAGAAGTATTGTTAGATGATAGGACAGAAAGAGCAGGAGTCAAGTTTAATGATAGAGATTTAATAGGTATTCCTATAAGGGTTACAGTAGGCAAAAGGGCATCTGAATCTATTGTAGAATATTCCCTAAGAACATCTGATGAAAAGCAAGAAGTAGATGAAAAAGAAATTTTGGAATTAGTAAAAAATGAGTTTAAAAAGGCAAATCTTACCATAAGATAGTTATCAAAAACTAGAAAATAAATCAAAAAAGAAATAAACCCTTATATAAGGGTTTATTTCTTTAGGATAAAAATATCTTTCAAGGTTGATACTTACAATATAGTAATATATAATTAAATGATATAGATAATAAAGCAAAATCATTAAGTGAGTTATAAAAAATTTGGAGGTGTAAGTTTTGGAAGAAGTTAGATTGAGATTTGCTCCAAGCCCAACTGGATATCTTCATATTGGAGGGTTAAGGACTGCATTATATAATTACTTATTTGCTAAACATAATGGTGGAAAATTCATATTAAGAATAGAAGATACTGATCAAACTAGATTTGTTGAAGGCGCTATTGAAAACTTAATAAGCTCCCTTCATTGGGCAGGAATAGAGTATGATGAGGGAGTATTTATAGAAGATAATAAGGTAGTTCAAAAAGGTGACTATGGACCATATATCCAATCTGAAAGATTAGATATATATAGGGAGTACGTAGATAAATTAATAGAGTCAGGTCATGCTTATTATTGCTTTTGCTCTAAGGAAAGGCTTGATACAGTAAGAGAAGAACAAAAAATAAAGGGATTAATACCGAAATATGATGGATTATGTAGAAATATTTCATTAGAAGAAGCAAAAAAGAGAATAGCCAATGGAGAAGAGTATGTAGTAAGGTTAAAACTACCTCATAATAAGGATATTAAGTTCCATGATTTAGTAAGAGGCCACATTACTATTAATACAGATGATATAGATGATCAAGTATTGTTAAAGTCAGACGGATATCCAACATATCATCTAGCAGTAGTTATAGATGACCATTTGATGAAGATTACCCATATAGTTAGAGGAGAAGAATGGTTACCATCTACACCAAAACATGTATACTTATATGAAGTATTTGGATGGGAAAAGCCAACCTATGTTCATCTACCTACAGTTTTAAATAAGGAAAGAAAGAAACTAAGTAAACGTCATGGAGATGTTTCTGTAGATGATTTCAAATCTAAAGGATATTTGCCTGAGGGTTTAATCAATTATTTAGCCTTAGTTGGATGGAGTCCAGAAGATAATGAAGAAATTCTTTCCTTAGAAGATATGATCCAAAAGTTTTCCTTTGATAGAGTATCTAAAACAGGTGGAATATTTGATAAAGATAAGTTAGATTGGGTAAATGGACATTATATTAGATCTAATTCTATTGAAAAAATAACTGATTTAGCGATTCCTTATCTAATTGAGGCAGGATTAATAGATAAGGAGTTTGCGAAAACCAATAGAGAATGGCTAGAAATTTTAGTAGATATAGTTAGAGAAGGCATGTCCCATATGTCAGAAATAGCTAATAAAGTTGAGTTTATGTTTAATAATGAAATAAAAGTTGAAGATGAAGAAGCTCTAGAAATGTTAAAAAATGAAAATACTAAAACTATATTAGAGGCCATAAGAAAAGAATTAGATGCTATAGATGAAATAAGTGAGGATTTTTCTAATTCTTTAATGAAGGTTATTCAAAAGGCAACTGGTATAAAGGGCAAGAATTTATTTATGCCAACTAGGGTAGCACTATCTGGGAGTTTACATGGCCCAGAATTTGCTAAAATAATATATCTTTTGGGTAAACAAAACATCCTAGAGAGAATAGATTATGTAGAAGAGAAGTATTTATAGGATAATTATATTAAAAACCATTCTATAAAATTTAAAAGAATATAAGTAAAAGTTAGGATAAGGCGAGTAGGCATATTTAATCTTAAAGAGAGGGACTCCCAAAGGCTGAGAGGAGTTCTAATGTATGGATAGGCTGAAGTGCACCTTTGAACCATTGCCTGAATCATTAGGGTATATCGGTTAGCCTCGTTATTGGCTATTAAGTGGACTTAGGTCTATTAGAGTGGAACCACGGAACTAACCTTTCGTCTCTAGTTTGAGATGGAAGGTTTTTTTATGATATAACACAGTAATGAAGGGAGAGGGTAAAATGAAACTATACAATACTTTAACAAGAAAAAAAGAAGAGTTTGTTCCAATTAAAGAGGAGCAAATTAGTATGTATAACTGTGGTCCTACAGTATACAACTATATTCATGTAGGAAATGCAAGGCCTTTAGTTACCTTTGACACTCTGCGTAGATTTTTTATCTATAAAGGATATGATGTAAAATTTGTGGTCAACTTTACTGATATAGATGATAAAATAATAAATAAAGCAAATGAGGAAGGAGTCACAGCCAAAGTTATAGCAGAAAGATATATTGAAGCCTTCATGGAAGATGCAAAGGGACTTAATCTTTATGATTATGAAACTATTAATCCTAAAGCTACAGAACACATTAATCATATAGTAGAATTTATTCAAGGATTAATAGATAAAGATGCAGCCTATAATGTTAATGGCAATGTATATTTTAACATCCATAGTGCCAAAGATTATGGAAAACTGTCTAAGAAAAATATAGATGAATTAATAAGTGGAGCAAGAATAGATGTAAATGAAGAAAAAAGAAATCCTATGGACTTTGCATTATGGAAAAAGGCAAAACCAGGAGAACCATATTGGGATAGCCCTTGGGGAAATGGTAGACCAGGGTGGCATATTGAATGTTCAGTCATGGCAAAGACTATATTAGGAGAGACTATAGACATTCATTCAGGAGGAGAAGATTTACAATTTCCCCATCATGAAAATGAAATAGCTCAATCAGAAACCTTAACAGAAAAACCCTTTGCCAATTACTGGCTTCATAATGGAATGATAACAGTTGATAATAAAAAAATGTCTAAATCTGAAGGGAATTTCTTTACTATAAAAGATGTAAGAGAAGAATTTGATTTAGAAACCTTAAGATTTTTCTTACTATCAGCCCATTATAGGACACCTATTAATTTTAGCAGGGAAGTTATGAAACATAATGAAAAAGGATTAGAAAGAATATACAATGGTCGAAAAAATTTGGAATATTTACTAGAAAAAACAGAACAGAGAAGTCTAACAGATGAAGATAATAAAGTCTTAGAAGATATAGAAGGATTTAGAAAAGAGTTTGTAAATGCTATGGAAGATGATTTAAATACAGCAGATGCTATAGCAGCTATATTCGAATTAGTTAAATATAGTAATACAAGGCTAAGGGAAGACTCCAATAATATATTAATAAAAAAATCCTATGAAATTCTTAACGAAATAACCAATGTATTAGGTATATTGTCGAAAAAGGAAGAAATTTTAGAGGAAGAGATTTTGAACTTAATAGAAAAAAGGACTGAGGCAAGAAAAAATAAGGACTATAAATTGGCAGATGAAATTAGAGATTCTTTACAAGAAAAGGGTATTATACTTGAAGATACAAAAGATGGAGTTAAATGGAAGAGAGTGTAATGATGATGAAAAAACAAAATATATTTAGGGATGTAAATATGGAGTTAACTGGAGAGGATATAGCTATGCTATCTCCCCTCCAGTTGGCGTATGTAGGGGATGCTGTTTATGAACTGCTGATTAGGACATATTTATTAAACAAAGATATGTCAGTAAATCAGCTTCATAGGTCTGCTACTAAATATGTAAAAGCTAAAGCTCAATCTGAAATAATTCATCAAATAGAGGGGTTATTGACTGAAGAAGAAAAAAGAGTCGTAAAAAGAGGTAGAAATTCTAAAACTCACACCAGCCCTAAAAATACAGATATGATAGATTATAAGTATGCTACAGGATTTGAAGCCTTAATTGGATATTTATATATAAATAAAGAATATGAAAGAATTTCTCAAATATTTGATAGTATTATTCACTTAAAAAATGAGTAGCTTTTAATATAATCATATTAAAGTGCAAAGAAATGGAGGAGAAAAATGGCTAAAGTAGAATTATTAAGATATACACCTGAAGGAGAAAAATTAATTGCCTCTGCAGCAAAACTATGTTATTCATCAATAGGTATAACAGAAATAGAAGATAATCTAAATGAGAATAAAGTAAATTCATTTTTAAATATGTTGATGGATCTAGGTCACGAAAGTCCTATTGAACATATAAGTTTTACCTTTGGCGTTGAAGGAGTATCTCGTACATTAACCCATCAATTAGTACGACATAGAATTGCTAGTTATTCCCAGCAGTCACAAAGATATGTAAAGTTAGATCAATTTGAATATATTATTCCACCTAATATAGAAAAAAATCCAAAAGCCAAAGAAAAGTTTATAAAGGCCATGGAAGAAGACCAAAGATATTATGATGAAATAACAAATATATTATTTGAAAACCATTATAATAAATATATAAGCCAAGGAGTTAAAGAAAAAGAAGCTAAGAACAAGGCTGAAAAAGAGGCCATAGAAGATGCAAGATATGTATTTCCAAATGCTTGTGAAACAAAAATAGTATTTACTATGAATGCTAGAACTCTGATAAATTTCTTTAAATTAAGATGTTGTAATAGGGCACAATGGGAAATAAGACAGTTAGCTACACAAATGTTAAAGAAAGTAAGATCTATATATCCAACATTATTTAAAAATGCAGGGCCAAGCTGTTTAAACGGTCCTTGTCCAGAAGGAAGTATGACCTGTGGTAGGATTTTAGAAGTAAGGGAAAATTTTAAAAGTCTGTAGAGTATACAAAGCTTCAAATATAAAATTCTTAGAAATATTAATTTTAACTAAGGACTAAATTATATACAAACTAAGAGTCAAGAGTACTTCTTTATATAGAATTAAAAAGGAGAGAGAATATGAAAGAACTATATGTAGTAGGTAGGAACCCTGTATTAGAATTATTAAAAACAGAGAAAGAAATTGATAAGATCTATGTATTAAAGGGTGAATTACAGGGGTCCATAAGAAAAATAATAGGTATAGCTAGAGATAGAAATATTATTATTCAAGAGGTAGATAAGGGAAAATTAGATACTATGTCAAAGGGAAATGCACATCAAGGAGTAGCAGCTTTAGTATCTGGATTTAAATATTCTACAATAGAGGATATTTTAAATAAAGCAAATGAAGCTAAAGAAGATCCATTTATAATAATCTTAGATGAGATAGAAGATCCCCATAACTTAGGAGCAATTATAAGAACAGCTGAATGTGCAGGTGTTCATGGAGTGATTATACCTAAAAGAAGAGCAGCTAGAGTAAATCAAACAGTTTACAAATCATCAGCAGGTGCTGTAGAACATGTATTAATTGCAGATGTAACTAATAT
Source organism: Wansuia hejianensis (assembly GCF_014385225.1). GTDB lineage: Bacteria > Bacillota > Clostridia > Tissierellales > Tissierellaceae > JACRTK01. Next base: position 342,269 of record NZ_JACRTK010000004.1, on the reverse strand, counting down.
ATCAAATACAATAGAAGAGTTAAAGAAAAAGGGACTGTGGATTTATGGAGCTGATGTCCATGGGCAGGATTATTATTTTGATACATCTTTAAATGGACCTATAGCATTAGTAATAGGCAATGAAGGCAAAGGAATATCTAGGCTAGTAAAAGACAAGTGTGATGTATTAGTGAAGATTCCAATGTATGGTCAAGTATCATCTCTAAATGCTTCGGCTTCTGCAGCTATTTTAATATATGAGGTTGTAAAGCAGAATCATGAAAAAGAAAAACCTGGAACATAAAGAATATCTATTTGTTGATGGTTATAATATTATCAATTCATGGGATAGTTTAAAAGAAAAGCAATGCATAAGCTTGGAAGAAGCTAGAGATGAACTAATAGAAATTTTGGCAGAGTATCATCACTATTCAGGAATAGAAATTAGTGTAGTATTTGATGCATATAAAGTAAAAGGTAATATGGGTGGAGAAGAATCATATAAGGGAATTAAAGTCATATATACAAAGGAGAAAGAAACTGCAGACCATTATATAGAAAGAACCTTAGACTCTTTAGGAAGAATGAAAAGAATAAGAGTAGCCACATCTGATTGGCTTGAACAACAAATAGTATTATCAAGGGGAGGTACAAGAATATCTGCAAGGGAGTTAGAAGTAGAAATATTTAATGCTATGAATATGGCAAAAAGAAAAAGAAAAGACATAAATAAAGAAAACAACCTACAATTAGGCAGACTTGGTGAAGAGTTGTTGAAAAAATTAGATAATTGGAACAAATCCTCGGATTAAGCTTGACTCATGAGAAAAGTTTATTTATAATAAGATAAATGGCTTAAATTAAAGGGGAGATTCTTTGTGGTATTGGGATTACATAGAGAAATTGATGTTTTAATCTACAACAACATGGAAGATGAAGATATAGTAGGTGCTGCAAAAGCTGGAAATCCTCTAGCCCTGGAATATTTAATAAATAAATATAAAAACCTTGTTAGGACAAAGGCTAGGGCATATTTTCTTATAGGCGCTGATAGAGATGATATTATTCAAGAAGGTATGATAGGTCTATATAAAGCCATAAGAGATTATGACAAGGACAAGCTTACTCCTTTTAAGAGTTTTGCAGAGGTTTGTATAACTAGACAAATAATTACAGCCATAAAGTCGGCAACTAGGCAAAAACATATACCTTTAAATTCCTATATATCCTTAAACAAACCTATGTTTGAAGAAGAGTCGGAAAGAACACTCTTGGATATAATTGAAGGAGGAAATATTACAGATCCTATGGAGGTATTTATAGGTAGAGAAAGCGTAGATACTATGGAAGCTATGATGAAGGAAGTTCTCAGCGATTTAGAATTTGGAGTTTTAAAAAGTTACATAGAAGGCAAATCCTACCAAGAAATAGCCAAAGAACTTAATAGGGATATAAAGTCCATAGATAACGCATTACAGAGGGTTAAGAAAAAACTAGAGGATTGTTTAGAAAAATAGTTAAATTAACTATTGACAAGAAAGCTATTTAGTAGTAAACTGATTAGCAGCTAGCCCACGTAGCTCAGTAGGTAGAGCACTTGCATGGTAAGCAAGAGGTCACCGGTTCAAATCCGGTCGTGGGCTCCATGAAATCAGTAGTTATAAAAAAGAAACACACGGATGAGTTTCCTTTGCTGTATTAATTTAATTTAAGGAGGAATAAAAAATGGCAAAAGAAAAATTTGAAAGAACCAAACCCCATGTTAACGTAGGAACAATAGGACACGTAGACCATGGTAAAACAACAACAACAGCAGCAATTTCAATAGTATTAAATACTAGATTAGGTGGAAGTCAAGAAGTAAAAGACTACGCAGCAATAGATAAGGCACCAGAAGAGAGAGAAAGAGGAATAACAATATCCACATCTCATATAGAATATGAAACAGAAAACAGACACTATGCACACGTAGACTGTCCAGGTCACGCTGACTACGTAAAGAACATGATTACAGGAGCAGCACAAATGGATGGAGCGATCCTAGTAGTATCAGCAGCAGATGGTCCAATGCCACAAACAAGAGAGCATATTCTGTTATCAAGAAACGTAGGAGTACCAAGAATAGTAGTATTCCTAAACAAAGCAGATATGGTAGATGATGAAGAATTAATCGAACTAGTAGAAATGGAAGTAAGAGAGCTACTAAGCGAATACGACTTTGATGGAGATAACACACCAATCACAGTAGGTTCAGCATTAAAAGCAATCGAAGACCCAGCAGGTGAGTGGGGAGATAAAATAATCGAGCTTATGAATACAGTAGACGAATACATTCCAGCACCAGAAAGAGATACAGACAAACCATTCCTAATGCCAGTAGAAGACGTATTCTCAATAACAGGAAGAGGAACAGTAGCAACAGGAAGAGTAGAAAGAGGAGTAGTAAAAGTAGGAGACAACGTAGAAATCACAGGAATGACAGAAGAGCCTAGAACAGTAGTAGTAACAGGAGTAGAAATGTTTAGAAAGTTACTAGACGAAGCTCAAGCAGGAGATAATATAGGAGCCCTACTAAGAGGAGTACAAAGAGAAGATATCCAAAGGGGTCAAGTATTAGCAAAACCAGGTTCCATCAAACCACATACAAAATTCGAAGCAGAAGTATATGTACTATCCAAAGATGAAGGTGGAAGACATACTCCATTTTTCAACGGATACAGACCACAATTCTACTTTAGAACAACAGACGTAACAGGAGATATCCAATTAGAAGAAGGCGTAGAAATGGTAATGCCAGGAGATAATGCTAAATTTACAATAGAACTAATTACGCCAATTGCTATAGAAGAAGGACTAAGATTCTCAATCCGTGAAGGTGGAAGAACAGTAGGTTCAGGAGTAGTAACTAAGATTCTTGGATAATAAAAAAGACTAGGTCTTTGACCTAGTTTTTTACTGTTAATAGTATTCATATTCACATTTAGGTCTATAATAAAATATTGACATAAAGTATCTTTTGTGGTAGTTTATATTAGTACCAATACTGATATTATGGCAACAAATATGAAGAAAAGTATAATTGACATAAAGATTGGGTTAGTATTAGGAGGTGTGGTTAAATGAGAGATAGAATTATATTAGCATGTACTGATTGCAAACAAAGAAATTACGTTTCAAAGAAAAACAAAAAGAATACTACAGAGAGAGTTGAATTAAAGAAATATTGCAAATTCTGCAAAACACATACTGTTCATAGAGAAACAAAATAATTATGATAAGGTTAAGGATGTGAAATATATGGCAGCTCAGACTGATAGTAAAAAAGGTAAGATGTCAACCTACTTTAGAGGCGTAAAGGCCGAAATGAGAAAGGTTGTGTGGCCAAGTAAAAAGGAATTAATAAACTATACAGGGGTAGTTATACTTATAAGCGCCATTGTATCTATAGTTGTTTATCTCTTAGATCTTGGTATACATGGAATATTAAAGTTATTCATAAAGTAGCAAAAGGGAGGGGAAGGACCCTATAAGGTCCCTGTCTTATGACGGAAATTGAAAATAGAGAAAAAAGAGCTCAAGAAGCAAAGTGGTATGTAGTTCACACTTATTCAGGTCACGAAAACAAAGTTAGGGCAAATATTGAAAAAATGGTGGAAAATCGTGGCATGAAAGATGACATCTTTGAAGTTGCAGTCCCCACTGAAGAATATATGGATACAAAATCGGGAAAGAAAAAGGTAAAGGAACGAAAATTGTTCCCAGGGTATGTCCTTGTAAAAATGATTGTAAATGATGAATCTTGGTATTTAGTTAGGAATACAAGAGGTGTTACAGGTTTTGTAGGACCTGCATCGAAACCAATCCCTTTATCAGATGAAGAAGTAAAAGCCTTAGGGGTTCAAGAAACAATAGTTCCTACAGTGGACTTCAAAGAGCAAGATGTAGTAAAGGTTACATCTGGACCCTTTGAAAACTTTATGGGAACTATTGAAAGTATAAATATGGACAAAAGAAAAGTTAAAGTTTTTGTATCTATGTTTGGTAGGGAAACGCTAGTAGAGTTAGATTTCGAGCAGATAGAAAATAATTAGATTTTAAAAGCAAACTTGCTTTTTAAATAGATTTATAAAATTGGGAAGGAAAACCCTGTTAAACCACAAAGAAATGAGGAGGTGGAAATCTTATGGCAAAAAAAGTTGCAGCCGTAGTTAAATTACAAATACCTGCTGGTAAAGCTACTCCAGCGCCACCTGTTGGTACTGCATTGGGACCTCACGGAGTAAACATTATGCAGTTTACTAAAGAATTCAATGCAAAAACAGCAGATCAAGCTGGTATGATTATACCTGTAGTTTTAACAGTTTATCAAGATAGATCCTTTAGCTTTATTACTAAAACACCGCCAGTTGCAGTGTTGATTAAGAAGGCTATAGGAATTGAGCAAGGTTCAGGAGAACCAAACAAAGTAAAAGTAGCAAAGATTTCTCAAGAAAAAGTTAGAGAAATTGCTGAAATAAAAATGCCTGATTTAAATGCTGCTTCAGTAGAATCTGCTATGAAAATGATAGCAGGAACAGCTAGAAGTATGGGTGTAGAAGTAGAACAATAATATAGATAAAGAAATATAGTGGGAGGATATTCCGTCAATACCACAAGGAGGAAATTTAAATGGCTAAAAGAGGTAAAAATTACAATGAAAGTTCAAAACTAATAGATAGACATAATGCATATAGTACAGAAGAAGCTATCGATTTAGTTTTAAAAACATCAAAGGCTAAATTTGATGAAACAATAGATTTAGCAGTAAGGTTAGGAGTAGATCCTAGACATGCTGATCAACAAGTTAGAGGTGCTGTAGTACTACCACATGGTACAGGTAGAACTAGAAAAGTACTAGTTATCGCTAAGGGTGATAAACAAAAAGAAGCAGAAGCAGCTGGAGCTGATTTTGTAGGTGGAGAAGAAATGGTAGCTAAAATTCAATCTGAAGGTTGGATGGAATTCGATGTAGTAGTTGCGACACCAGATATGATGGGAGTTGTAGGTAGAATAGGTAGAATCCTTGGACCGAAGGGCTTAATGCCAAATCCAAAGTCTGGAACTGTTACCTTTGAAATAGAAAAGGCTGTTAAAGAGATAAAAGCAGGTAAGGTTGAATATAGAGTTGATAAAGCTAGTATAGTTCACGTTCCTATCGGTAAAGCTTCCTTTGGTGCTGAAAAGTTAGTAGAGAACTTCAATACTATGATAGATACCTTAATTAAGGCAAAACCTGCAGCAGCAAAAGGTAGGTACCTAAAATCAGTAACTGTTTCAAGTACAATGGGTCCTGGTGTAAAAGTAAATGCTCAAAAATTAATGGACTAATTCATTGACAATTTGATTCATTACTGTTATAATTATGAAGTCAATTAAATAGATACCGTAGACAGTAGGGACCACAGGGTTTAATTATCCTACCGAGGTAGAAACTAATATAAACTTGAAATTAGGGTCTCTTCGTGTCTACGTAGAGACTTTTATTATTTTTAAGACCTGTAGGAGGTGAAGTTAATGAGAGAACAAACCCTTCAAGCTAAATCACAAAATATTGAAGAGATTAAAGGTAAAATAGATAAAGCTCAAGCAGTAGTTCTAGTAGACTATAGAGGTTTAAATGTTGAACAATTAACAGAATTAAGAAGCCAATATAGAAAAGCTGGCGTAGAGTATAAAGTATACAAAAATACAATGATGAGATTTGCATTCAAAGATGCTGGATTAGAGGATTTCAATGAATTTTTAAAAGGACCATCAGCTATAGCTTTTGGATATGATGATCCAGTTCAAGTAGCCAAAATCACATCAGAGTTTGCAAAAGACAATGAACAGCTTGAAATTAAAGCAGGTATTGTAGATGGAAAAGTGATAGATATCAATGAAGTTAAGAGATTAGCTAACTTACCATCTAGAGAAGTTCTTATTGCTCAAGTACTTGGTGGAGTTAATGCACCAATCCAAGGATTTGCAAATGTACTTCAAGGTACAATAAGATCTTTAGCAATAGTATTAAATGCCATAGCTGAAGAACAAGGTGCATAATAAAATAAAAACAAAGAAAATTAATTGGAGGTATTATAAAATGGCAAGCGAAAAAGTATTAAACTTAATAGAAGAAGTTAAAAACCTAACTGTATTAGAATTATCAGAACTAGTAAAGGCGTTAGAAGAAGAGTTTGGTGTAAGTGCATCAGCTCCAATGGCAGTTGCAGCAGCAGCTCCAGCAGCAGGTGGAGATGCACCAGCAGCAGCAGAAAAAACAGAATTTGATGTTGAGTTATCATCAGCTGGAGACCAAAAAATCAAAGTTATAAAAGCAGTAAGAGAAATTACTGGTTTAGGATTAAAAGAAGCAAAAGAATTAGTTGATAATGCTCCAAAGACAATCAAAGAAGGAGTTTCTAAAGAAGAAGCAGAAGAAATGAAAACTAAGTTAGAAGAAGCAGGAGCAAGCGTAGAATTAAAATAATTTATCAATTTTAAAAGGCTTTCATTATAGAAAGCCTTTTTTCATCTATACGTAGATGATAATATTGACAAGGTCAATGTATATGTATATGATAATGTTGACAGAGCTTGGATTTTATGATAATATAATTCATTGCATAATAAGAATAATATTGCCCTTTTGTATAAATAAACTTAGTTTAGGCAATATTATTATATATAATTTGGAATGTATTACCAAAAGTGTTGAATGCTTTTGGATATTTTAGTTTAATAAGGGGTGAATTTTTTTATGGTACATCCTGTAACATTTGGTAAGCGGGTCAGGATGAGTTACTCTCGTATCGATGAGGTATTGGATTTGCCTGATTTAATTGAAGTACAAAAATCATCTTTTGATTGGTTTTTAGAGGAAGGGTTGAAAGAAGTCTTTGATGACATTTCACCTATTCAAGATTATACAGGAAACTTAATCTTGGAATTCATAAACTATCACATAGGCGACAATCTAAAGTATACAGAAGAAGAGGCAAGAGATAGAGATGCAAACTACTCCGCACCACTAAAAGTAAAGGTAAGACTCATAAATAAAGAAACTGGTGAAGTGAAAGAACAAGAAGTATTTATGGGAGATTTACCTTTAATGACCGATAAGGGTACATTTATCATCAATGGAGCTGAAAGAGTCGTAGTCAGCCAATTGGTAAGATCACCGGGAGTATATTATGTAGGTGATATTGACAAAACAGGTAAAAGGTTATATTCCTCAACTGTAATTCCCAATAGAGGAACTTGGCTGGAATATGAATCAGACTCTAACGACGTAGTATATGTAAGAATTGACAGGACCAGGAAGATTCCTATAACCATATTACTAAGAGCATTGAACATTGTTAGTAATACAGAGATAATAGAAGTTCTTGGTGAAACAGAACAGGTGTTGAAGACCTTAGATAAGGATACAACTACTACAGAAGAGGAAGCTTTACTAGAAATATATAAAAGACTTCGTCCTGGAGAACCGCCAACTGTAGATAGTGCAAAATCTTTAATCAATAATATGTTCTTTGATCCAAGAAGATATGATCTTGCAAAAGTTGGCCGATATAAATTCAATAAAAAGTTAGCCTTATTTAATAGGATTTATGACAGAAGGGCTGCAGATGATATAGTAGACCCAGAAACGGGAGAAATATTAATTTCTGAAGGTGAAAAAATCACTAGAGAAAAGGCCATAGAAATAGAAAATAGCGGTATAAACGTAGTTGATATCCTATTAGATGAAGGTAAAAGGATTAGAGTATTAGGAAACAATTTTGTAAGTCAGGAAGCTTTTGATTTACCATTTTCACTAACAGATTTAGGGTTTAAAGAAAAAATATATTATCCTTTGATGAAAGAATTAGTAGATAATTATGAAGATCCAGAAGAACTTAAAACGGCTATAGAAGAGCGAGCTAAAGAATTATCACCAAAACATATAATTCCAGACGATATAGTTGCAAGTATTAATTATGAGTTCAATCTATTCAATGGAATAGGAAATACAGATGATATAGATCATTTAGGAAATAGAAGACTTAGATCAGTGGGAGAATTATTACAAAATCAATTTAGAATTGGTTTGTCTAGGATGGAAAGAGTAGTAAGGGAAAGAATGACAATCCAAGATGTGGAAGTAGCTACACCTCAGGCATTAATAAATATTAGACCAGTAGTAGCTTCTATAAAAGAGTTTTTTGGAAGCAGTCAGCTATCCCAATTTATGGACCAAACCAATCCGTTGGCAGAATTAACTCACAAACGAAGGATGTCTGCCCTAGGACCAGGAGGACTAAGTAGAGATAGAGCTGGGTTTGAAGTAAGGGACGTACATCATTCTCATTATGGAAGAATGTGCCCTATAGAGACGCCAGAGGGTCCAAATATAGGACTTATTACATCTCTTACTACCTATGCTAGAATCAATGATTATGGATTTATTGAAGCACCTTATAGAAAAGTAGAAAAAGGAACAGGTAGATTAACTGGTGAAATTGAATATTTAACTGCTGATGTAGAAGATGAATTTATAATTGCTCAGTCTAATGAAGAATTAAATGAGGAAAATGAATTTGCTAATAATAGAGTAGTAGCAAGGGGAAAAAGTGGAGTAATCGATATATTCCCTAGCACACAGGTAGATTATATGGATATATCTCCAAAGCAAATAGTATCTGTTGGAGCTGCTATGATTCCATTCTTAGAAAATGACGATGCTAACAGAGCGCTAATGGGTGCAAACATGCAGCGTCAAGCAGTGCCTCTAATAAAAGCAGAAGCGCCTATTGTAGGTACAGGTATAGAATATAGAGCGGCAAAGGATTCAGGGGTTGTAGTAGTTGCAGAAAACGATGGTATAGTAGAAAAAGTAAGTTCTGATGAAATAGTTATCAGAAAAGATAATAGTAATGATTTAGAAAAACATAAACTATTGAAATTCAAACGTTCCAACCAAGGGACTACTATTAATCAAAGGCCTATAGTATCTCAAGGTGAAAAAATATCAAAGGGCCAAGTAATAGCAGATGGACCAAGTACTGAATTAGGTGAAATAGCCTTAGGTAAGAATCTATTGGTAGCATTTATGACTTGGGAAGGATATAACTATGAAGATGCCATATTAATTAGTGAAAAACTAGTAATAAATGACACATTAACTTCAGTTCATATTGAAGAATATGAGTCACAGGCAAGAGATACTAAATTAGGATCAGAAGAAATTACAAGAGATATCCCAAATGTGGGAGAAGATATGCTGAAGGATTTAGATGAAAGAGGCATAATTCGTATAGGAGCAGAAGTGACCTCAGGAGACATATTAGTAGGAAAGGTAACTCCTAAGGGAGAGACTGAATTAACTGCTGAAGAGAGACTCTTAAGGGCTATATTTGGAGAAAAAGCCAGAGAAGTAAGAGATACATCTTTAAGAGTGCCCCATGGAGAAGCAGGTATTATTGTAGATGTTAAGATATATACTAGAGAAAATGGAGATGAGCTTCCACCGGGAGTAAATCAATCTGTTAGAGTATATGTGGCAACAAAGAGAAAGATAAATGTAGGGGATAAGATGTGTGGTCGTCATGGTAATAAAGGTGTTATTTCAAGAATATTACCTGAAGAAGACATGCCTTATTTACCTGATGGAACTCCAGTACAAATAGTGTTGAATCCACTAGGAGTACCTTCTCGTATGAACCTAGGTCAAGTTTTAGAAGTACACTTAGGCTTAGCGGCTAAAAAATTAGGGTGGCATATAGCTACACCAGTTTTTGACGGTGCAAATGAATTCGATATTATGGAAGCGTTGAAGGATGCTGATTATCCAGAAGATGGTAAGATTCAGCTTAGAGATGGTAGAACTGGAGAAGCTTTCAACAATCCTGTAACAGTAGGATATATGTATATGCTAAAACTTCATCACCTTGTAGATGATAAAATCCATGCTAGATCCACAGGACCATACTCATTGGTTACTCAACAACCTTTAGGTGGTAAAGCACAATTTGGTGGTCAAAGATTTGGAGAAATGGAAGTTTGGGCTTTAGAGGCATATGGTGCTTCCCATACATTGCAAGAAATATTAACTGTTAAGTCAGATGATATAGTAGGTAGAGTTAAGACCTATGAAGCAATTGTAAAAGGTGAAAACATTCCAGAACCTGGAATACCAGAATCCTTTAAAGTACTGATTAAAGAGCTACAAAGTTTAGCCTTAGATGTGAAAGTTCTAAGTGAAGATGATGATGAAATAGAAATTCAAGAATCTGTAGATGATGATTTATCAGATTTAGAATTGATGGGAGAAGAATTTTCTTCAGAAGATGAATCAGATGAAGATGATGAACCTATAAAGAGCATCAAAAAAATAGAAGGTGAAGAGGCTCCTGTAGGTTTTATAATAGAAAATGATGAGGAAGATGAAGACAACTAAAATAAAGATTATTAATTTATTATAGAAAGGAGAAATGCTCCTTGTTCGAATTAAACACTTTTGATTCAATTAAAATTGGTTTGGCTTCACCGGAAAAAATTAGACAATGGTCTAAGGGAGAAGTAAAAAAACCTGAAACTATTAATTATCGAACATTAAAACCTGAAAAAGAAGGTCTGTTTTGTGAAAAAATATTTGGGCCTACTAAGGACTGGGAATGTCATTGTGGTAAATATAAAAGAGTTAGATATAAAGGTGTAGTTTGTGATAGATGTGGAGTAGAAGTAACTAAGTCCAAGGTTAGAAGAGAAAGAATGGGGCATATTGAATTAGCTGCTCCTGTTTCCCACATCTGGTACTTTAAGGGGATTCCAAGCAGAATGGGACTTATACTAGATATGAGTCCTAGAGCTTTGGAAAAAGTTTTATATTTTGCCTCTTATATAGTTATAGAAGCAGGTGATACTCCTTTATATGAAAAGCAATTATTAACTGAAGGGGAATATAGGGATTATAGCGAAAAGTATCCTAATAAATTTAAGGCCATGATGGGTGCTGAGGCTATTAAAATCCTATTATCTAAGATAGATTTAGAAAAAGAATCAGAGGACTTAAGATCCCAATTAAAGGATGCTACTGGTCAAAAGAAAGTACGTATTACTAGAAGATTAGAGGTAGTGGAAGCCTTTAGGAATTCTGGGAATAGACCAGAATGGATAATCTTAGACGTTATCCCGGTAATTCCTCCAGATCTTAGACCTATGGTTCAACTAGATGGAGGAAGATTTGCAACATCCGATTTAAATGATTTATATAGAAGGGTAATCAACAGGAATAATAGACTTAAAAGACTATTAGACTTAGGTGCTCCAGATATTATTGTAAGAAATGAAAAAAGAATGTTGCAAGAAGCAGTAGATGCTTTAATAGATAATGGTAGGAGAGGTAGACCAGTAACAGGACCAGGCAATAGACCTCTTAAATCTCTGTCTGACATGTTAAAAGGAAAACAAGGTAGATTTAGACAAAATCTGTTGGGTAAGAGGGTAGATTATTCTGGTAGATCAGTTATTGTAGTAGGGCCGGAACTAAAGCTTTATCAATGTGGTCTTCCTAAGAAAATGGCTTTAGAACTATTCAAACCTTTTGTTATGAAGATGCTTGTAGAAAAAGATTATGCCCACAATATAAAATCTGCAAAGCGAATGGTAGAAAGAGTAAAACCACAAGTTTGGGATGTGCTTGATTTAGTAATTAAGGATCATCCTGTATTATTAAATAGAGCTCCAACATTGCACAGGCTAGGGATTCAAGCTTTCGAACCTGTACTAGTAGAAGGTAAAGCCATTAAATTACATCCATTAGTTTGTACTGCATATAATGCAGACTTCGATGGTGACCAAATGGCAGTTCACTTACCTTTATCAACTGAAGCTCAAGCAGAAGCTAGATTATTGATGCTTTCTACTAATAATATCCTAGCTCCAAAAGATGGGAAACCAATTACAACGCCAACGCAGGATATGGTATTAGGTAGTTATTACCTAAGTATGGAAAAGGCTGGAGAAGTAGGAGAAGGTAAATATTTCAAAGACTATGATGAAATGCTTCAAGCTTATCATAGTGGGGGAGTAGGTATTCATGCTAGGGTTAAGGTTAGAGTTAGATTAAATGAAAATGATAGAGGCCAATTAGTAGAAAGTACAGTAGGTAGATTTATATTTAATGAGCATATACCACAGAGTTTAGGATTTGTAGATAGAAGCAAAGATCCTTATTCCTTAGAAATAGATGAAGTGGTAGATAAGAAATTATTAGGTAAGATTATTGAAAAATGTTACAATAAATATGGAAATACAACTACTGCTGTATTGTTAGATCATATTAAAGAAATGGGATACCATTATTCAACTATAGGAGCTATAACAGTATCTATAGGAGATATATTTGTTCCTGAAGAAAAATATGAGCTAATAGAAAAGGCAGAAAAAGAAGTAGAAAAATTCGAAAGGTCTTATCGTAGAGGGCTTATATCAGATGAAGAAAGATACGAAAAAGTTATCGAGATTTGGAACAGAACTACTGATGAGGTAACAGATGTACTAATGGATAATTTAGACCATGAAAACAATATGTATATAATGGCAATTTCAGGAGCAAGAGGTAGTAAAAACCAAATTAGACAGTTGGCTGGTATGAGGGGATTAATGGCCAGCGCGTCAGGTAGAACTATAGAGATACCAATTAAGACGAACTTTAGAGAAGGACTTTCAGTACTTGAATTTTTCGTTTCAACTCACGGTTCTAGAAAGGGATTGGCAGATACAGCCTTAAGGACAGCTGACTCTGGATACCTAACAAGAAGATTAGTCGACGTAAGTCAAGACGTAATAGTTAGAGAAACTGACTGTGGAACTGATCAATATTTATTAGTAAAAGCCTTTACTGATGGTCGAGAAGTAATTGAAGAGTTAAAAGATAGAATAGAAGGAAGATATTCCTTTGAAGACATATTGAATCCTGAAACAGGGGAAATCATAGTTAAAAAAGAAGAGATGATCAGCGAAGAATCAGCTGAGTTAATCCAAAAGGTAGGGATTACAGAGGTTAAAGTAAGGTCTGCATTAGGATGTAAGACTAAGTTTGGTATCTGTGCCCATTGTTATGGTAAAAACTTGGCTACAGGCGATCCAGTAGGAATAGGAGAGTCTGTAGGGATAATAGCTGCTCAATCCATAGGGGAACCAGGAACACAGCTTACAATGAGAACTTTCCATACTGGAGGAGTTGCAGCAGCGGCAGATATTACTCAAGGTTTACCTAGGGTTGAAGAATTATTTGAAGCTAGAAAACCAAAGGGGTTAGCAGTTATTTCAGAAATAGCAGGAGAAGTAAGTATAAATGAATCAAAGAAAAAGAAAGAAGTTGTAATAACGGCACAAAATGGAGAAACTGCCAATTACAGCATAGTATATGGAGCAAGATTAAAAGTAAGACCTGGGGATATAATAGAAGCTGGAGATGAAATCACAGATGGTTCAGTGAATCCTCATGATATTTTAAAAATAAAAGGTGTTCAAGGAGTTCAAAACTATCTTGTAAAAGAAGTTCAAAGAGTTTATAGATTACAAGGTGTTGATATCAGTGATAAACATATTGAAATAATCGTAAAACAGATGTTATCCAAAGTAAAAATAGAAGAAGCAGGAGATACAGATATGCTTCCAGGAAGTTTAGTGGGAATTCATGAGTTTGAAGAGATAAATGAATCTGTAATATCAGAAGGAAAAACACCTGCAGTTGGAAGACGTACCCTATTAGGTATTACTAAAGCTTCCTTAGCAACCGACTCTTTCCTTTCAGCAGCTTCTTTCCAAGAAACAACAAGAGTGTTAACAGAAGCAGCTATTAAAGGAAAAGAAGATAATTTACTTGGACTTAAAGAGAATGTCATCATAGGAAAATTAATTCCTGCAGGAACTGGAATGAAGAGATATAAAAATGTAGAAATTGTAGCAGAAGAAAATATTCAGCTGTTGGAAGAAAATCATATTGACAGTGAAAATATCTGATGATAGAATAATAGAGTGTGTAAACTTCGATTAACTCTGAATAACATGAAGATTATGTGGAAGACTACTTTCCACATAATCTTTAAAGTGTTTAAAAGGAGGGATGAGTTTATGACCATGAGATTAAATGAACAAAACAAGGTCGTAGGAGCAAAGCAAGTAAAAAGAGCCTTACAATCATCCACAGTCCAGACTGTATATATTGCTGATGATGCAGATATGAAAGTTACTGGAGATATTATCGAATTTTGCGATGAAAAGCAGATCTCAGTCGTTCGTGTTGAAACCATGAAAGAATTAGGGAGTGCTTGTGGAATTGATATTAATGCAGCAGTTGCTGCATTATTAAAATAATAAAACAAAACAAAGGAGGTGCCTTGATGCCAACTATTAACCAATTAGTTAAAAAAGGTAGGAAAAAAGTAGTATACAAATCTAAAACACCAGCTTTAGGAGTTAATTTCAACACTTTAAAGAAAAAAGAAACAACTGTTAACTCACCACAAAAAAGAGGTGTTTGTGTAGCTGTTAGAACTGTTACTCCAAAGAAACCTAACTCAGCTTTAAGAAAGGTTGCAAGGGTAAGACTTACAAATGGTGAAGAAGTTGCAGCTTACATCCCAGGAATTGGACATAATCTACAAGAACATAGTGTTGTACTAATTAGAGGTGGAAGAGTAAAAGACCTACCAGGGGTTAGATATCATATAGTTAGAGGTAGCTTAGATACTGCTGGAGTTGAAGGTAGACAACAAGCTAGATCTAAATATGGTGCAAAAAAACCAAAAGAAAAGAAATAATTGTGCGAAATTTAGCAGATGAATCCTGCTTTCATATAGATACATTGCGGCGCACAACGGCAGTTATACTGTCGAGTACCAATGAATCTACTTTATTTAGTTAAGGAGGGAAGGAAAGTGCCAAGAAAAGGTCATGTACCAAAAAGAGAAGTTATGCCAGATCCAATTTATGATGATGTGGTTATAACAAAATTAATAAATAATATCATGCTTGATGGTAAAAAAGGTATTGCACAAAACATTGTATATGATGCTTTGAAATTTGTAGGTGAAACTACAAATGAAGAACCATTAGAGGTTTTCTATAAAGCGTTGAATAATATAATGCCTGTTTTAGAAGTTAAAGCAAGAAGAATAGGTGGAGCGACATACCAAGTACCAATGGAAGTAAGACCAGAAAGAAGAGAAACTTTAGGCTTAAGATGGTTAGTAACTTACTCAAGAAAAAGAGGGGAAAAGACTATGGTTGAAAGATTAGCCAAAGAAATCCTTGATGCTTCTAATGGAGTAGGTGCTAGCGTTAAGAAAAGAGAAGAAGTTCATAAGATGGCAGAAGCTAACAAAGCTTTCGCACACTATAGATGGTAAAATATCGATTTTGATGTGTGGGGTGACTTATGAAACATAAGAAGGAGGAAAAATTGTGCCAAGACAAATTTCACTAGAAAATACTAGAAACATCGGCATAATGGCTCATATTGATGCAGGAAAGACAACCACCACAGAAAGAATTTTGTTTTATACAGGTAAAATACACAAAATAGGTGAAACTCACGAAGGTGCAGCTTCAATGGACTGGATGGAACAAGAGCAGGAAAGAGGTATAACAATTACTTCTGCTGCTACAACTTGTATGTGGAACAACCACAGAATTAATGTTATAGATACACCAGGCCATGTGGATTTTACTGTTGAAGTTGAAAGATCCCTTAGGATTCTAGACGGGGCCGTAGCAGTATTTTGTGCAAAGGGTGGGGTAGAACCTCAATCTGAAACTGTTTGGAGACAGGCAGATAAATACGGTGTACCACGTCTGGCTTTTGTAAATAAAATGGACATTGTTGGTGCAGATTTCTTCAGAGCAGTGGAAATGATTAAGGATAGACTAAAAGCTAATCCAGTTCCTGTTCAATTACCAATAGGTAAAGAAGATGGCTTTGAAGGTGTAGTTGATTTAGTTAATATGAATGCCAGAATATATAAAGATGATTTAGGAGAAAACATAGAAATAGCTCCTATACCAGAAGACTTACAAGATTTAGCTGATGAATATAGGGAAAAACTTATAGAGAGTATATCTGAACATGACGAAGAATTGATGATGAAATATCTTGAAGGTGAAGAACTAACTACTGAAGAGATAGTTAAAGGAATAAGAACAGCTACTATAAAGGTAGAAATAACTCCAGTATTATGCGGTTCTTCCTATAAAAACAAAGGTGTTCAACCACTACTAGATTCTATAATTGATTACCTTCCTTCTCCAGTAGATATTCCACCTGTAACAGGTGTAAGCCTTGATACAGAGGAAGAAGAAGAAAGAAAATCAGATGACAAAGAACCATTCTCAGCTTTAGCATTTAAGATAGTAGCAGATCCATATGTTGGAAAACTTGCATACTTTAGAGTGTACTCTGGTTCTTTAAAATCAGGAAGCTATGTGTATAACTCAACAAAAGGTAAAAAAGAAAGAATTGGTAGAATTCTTTTAATGCATGCTAATAAGAGAGAAGAAGTTGATGAAGTATATGCAGGTGATATAGCTGCAGCAGTAGGATTAAAAGACACAGGTACAGGAGATACTCTATGCGATGGAGATAATCCAATAGTATTAGAGACTATGGAATTCCCAGAACCAGTAATCCACGTAGCTATAGAACCAAAGAGTAAAGCGAGTCAAGACAAATTAGGTGCTGCCTTAGCAAAATTAGCGGAAGAAGACCCTACATTTAAGACTTATACAGATGAAGAAACAGGTCAAACAATAATCGCTGGAATGGGTGAATTACACTTAGAGATTATTGTAGATAGACTTCTAAGAGAATTCAAAGTAGAAGCAAATGTAGGTAATCCTCAAGTAGCATATAAAGAATCTATCACTAAACCTGCTGAAGCAGATACTAAATATGCTAGACAATCTGGTGGTCGTGGACAATACGGTCATGTTAAGATCAAAATTGAACCACAAGAACCAGGCAAAGGATATGAATTTGTTAACAATATTGTTGGAGGAGCGATTCCTAAGGAATATATTGGCTCAGTAGATGCAGGAATTCAAGAAGCAATGCAAGCAGGTATATTAGGTGGATATCCTGTGTTAGATGTTAAGGTCACATTATATGATGGTTCATACCATGATGTAGACTCATCAGAAATGGCCTTTAAGATTGCAGGATCTATGGCTATAAAGGAAGCTATGGCCAAAGGAAATCCAGTGCTTTTAGAACCTATGATGAAAGTTGAAGTAACAATACCTGAAGAGTACATGGGAGATGTAATGGGAGATATAAACTCTAGAAGAGGTAGAATAGAAGGAATGGATCTAAGAAATGGTGTACAGGTAGTAGATGCTTATGTACCATTAGCTGAAATGTTTGGATATGCAACTGACCTTCGTTCAAATACACAAGGTAGAGGATTATACTCAATGCAATTCGATCATTACGAACCAGTACCAAGCAGTATAGCAGATAAAGTAATAGGTGAAAAATAGTCATTAATTAAGGAGGAATAAAAAATGGCAAAAGAAAAATTTGAAAGAACCAAACCCCATGTTAACGTAGGAACAATAGGACACGTAGACCATGGTAAAACAACAACAACAGCAGCAATTTCAATAGTATTAAATACTAGATTAGGTGGAAGTCAAGAAGTAAAAGACTACGCAGCAATAGATAAGGCACCAGAAGAGAGAGAAAGAGGAATAACAATATCCACATCTCATATAGAATATGAAACAGAAAACAGACACTATGCACACGTAGACTGTCCAGGTCACGCTGACTACGTAAAGAACATGATTACAGGAGCAGCACAAATGGATGGAGCGATCCTAGTAGTATCAGCAGCAGATGGTCCAATGCCACAAACAAGAGAGCATATTCTGTTATCAAGAAACGTAGGAGTACCAAGAATAGTAGTATTCCTAAACAAAGCAGATATGGTAGATGATGAAGAATTAATCGAACTAGTAGAAATGGAAGTAAGAGAGCTACTAAGCGAATACGACTTTGATGGAGATAACACACCAATCACAGTAGGTTCAGCATTAAAAGCAATCGAAGACCCAGCAGGTGAGTGGGGAGATAAAATAATCGAGCTTATGAATACAGTAGACGAATACATTCCAGCACCAGAAAGAGATACAGACAAACCATTCCTAATGCCAGTAGAAGACGTATTCTCAATAACAGGAAGAGGAACAGTAGCAACAGGAAGAGTAGAAAGAGGAGTAGTAAAAGTAGGAGACAACGTAGAAATCACAGGAATGACAGAAGAGCCTAGAACAGTAGTAGTAACAGGAGTAGAAATGTTTAGAAAGTTACTAGACGAAGCTCAAGCAGGAGATAATATAGGAGCCCTACTAAGAGGAGTACAAAGAGAAGATATCCAAAGGGGTCAAGTATTAGCAAAACCAGGTTCCATCAAACCACATACAAAATTCGAAGCAGAAGTATATGTACTATCCAAAGATGAAGGTGGAAGACATACTCCATTTTTCAACGGATACAGACCACAATTCTACTTTAGAACAACAGACGTAACAGGAGATATCCAATTAGAAGAAGGCGTAGAAATGGTAATGCCAGGAGATAATGCTAAATTTACAATAGAACTAATTACGCCAATTGCTATAGAAGAAGGACTAAGATTCTCAATCCGTGAAGGTGGAAGAACAGTAGGTTCAGGAGTAGTAACTAAGATTCTTGGATAATAAATCATAAAATAAAAAGAAATGAAGGGGTATATCTCCTTCATTTCTTATATATTTACTAAATCAAGGGAATTTAATAGATTAAAATTAAAATTTATAAAAAAAGCTTGAGTTTTATCTAATAATCATGTAAAATATATTAGTGTCCAAAATTAGGGCATAGTAGACATTGCGATGAGGCAAAAGGTGGCTGTGATAGGCAGGGAATTTTTGCGGAGTATGTCCGGTTTCAAATCGGGCGACTTGAATTGCCAAAAATATTTTAAAAAATAGAGAACACCCGGAAGAGTGTGTCGGCAATTCTAAGTCGCATGTAAAAGTATAACATGCGATAGAGGAGGGAATTAAATGTCAAATAATGGTAAACAAAAAATCAGAATTAGGTTAAAGGCTTACGATCATGAATTGCTTGATGTTTCAGCTCAAAGAATTGTTGAAACAGCAAAGAGAACAGGTGCTACTGTTTCAGGACCTGTACCACTACCAACAGAAAAAGAAGTTATTACTATATTGAGAGCAGTTCATAAATATAAGGATTCTAGAGAGCAATTCGAACAAAGAACACATAAGAGACTTATAGATATCTTAAATCCAAACCAAAAAACTGTAGACTCACTTATGAAATTGAATTTACCAGCAGGCGTAGATATAGAGATAAAGTTATAATTACTTTATAAGATTACCAGTGAGTAATCCGCTGTAAAATAATAGGAGGTGCAATGATGAAGAACATATTAGGTAGAAAAATAGGAATGACTCAAATTTTTCAAGAAGATGGAAGTATCGTTCCTGTAACAGTCGTAGAAGCTGGACCGCTAGTAGTAGTTCAAAAAAAGACTGTTGAAAAAGATGGTTATAATGCAATCCAAGTAGGCTATGGAGAAGTTAAAGAAAATAAACTAAACAAACCTATGAAGGGTCACTTTGATAAAGGGAGTGTAGAGTATTCAAAACACTTAAGAGAATTCAAAGTTGAGGATCCAGAAGCCTTTCAAATAGGTCAAGAAATTAAAGTTGATGTATTTGAAATAGGAGATAAGGTAGATGTAATAGGTACATCAAAAGGAAAAGGAACACAAGGTGTAATTAAAAGACACGGTTTTTCTAGAGGAAGGGAAACTCATGGTTCTAAATTCCATAGAGCTCCAGGTGGTATGTCAGCCAGTGCTTATCCAGGAAGAGTATTTAAGGGAAAAAGAATGGCTGGAAGAATGGGTAACGAAAGAGTTACTATACAAAATCTAGAAATCGTAAGAGTGGATGTTGATAAAAACCTAATCTTGATAAAAGGTGCAATTCCAGGACCAAAGAAAGGATTAGTAACTATTAAATCAACTACGATTATGGAATAATAATTTAGGTTGAAAGGAGGACGTGAAATGCCTAAGGTAAATGTATACAATATGTTAGGAGAACAAGTAGAAGAAATAGAACTTAGAGATGACATATTTGGCATAGAAGTTAATGAACATGCAGTTTATGAAGTTGTTAAAAATCAACTTGCAAACAAAAGACAAGGAACTCAATCTG
This sequence comes from Wansuia hejianensis, assembly GCF_014385225.1. GTDB lineage: Bacteria > Bacillota > Clostridia > Tissierellales > Tissierellaceae > JACRTK01. The sequence goes on along the minus strand of NZ_JACRTK010000004.1, from coordinate 321,995 downwards.
TTAAAACTAGGGCAGATGTAAGAGGCGGTGGAAGAAAACCTTGGAGACAAAAAGGTACAGGTAGAGCTCGTCAAGGTAGTATAAGAGCCCCACATTGGACAGGTGGTGGAGTTGCATTTGCACCAAAACCAAGGGACTATAGCTATAAAGTGCCTAAAAAAGTAAAAAGACTTGCATTGAAATCTGCCTTGACTTCAAAGGTTGAAAACAATGAAATAATAATAGTAGATGAGTTAACATTTGAAGCTCCAAAGACAAAAGAAATGCTTAATGTATTGAATAAATTAAATGCAGATAAAAAAGCGTTAATAGTTACTGCAAGCTCAGATGTCAATGTAATAAGATCATCAAAGAATATTCCAACCGTTCAAACTACAGTAGTTAATAACTTGAACGTATATGACATCTTAAAATACAATTCACTTATTATTACTAAAGAAGCTGTTAGAAAAGTGGAGGAGGTGTATGCATAATGCGTATTCCACACGATATTATCATTAAACCGATAATAACTGAGAAAAGTATGGAAGATATGGCAGAGGGAAAGTATACTTTTATGGTAGATAAAAAAGCCAATAAAGCTGAAGTTAAAAAAGCTGTAGAAAGTATATTTGGTGTAAAGGTAGAAAAAGTAAACACTATGAACATGCTTGGAAAAGTAAAAAGACAAGGTATGACCCAAGGAAGAAGAGCAAGCTGGAAGAAAGCGATTGTAAAATTAACAGAAGACTCAAAGAGCATTGAATTCTTCGAGGGAATGGAATAATAGTTTTTTAGAAGGAGGGAAAAGCAATGAGCGTTAGAAAATTTAAACCTACTTCCCCAGGACTAAGACAAATGACAGTTTCATCATTTGAAGAAATAACTAAAACAGAACCTGAAAAGTCACTAGTTGTTAGTTTAAATAAAAGTGGTGGTAGAAACTCTCAAGGTAAGATTACCATTCGTCATAGGGGCGGTGGAGCCAAGAGAAAATATAGAATTATAGATTTCAAAAGAGATAAAGATGGAATACCAGGTCGTGTAGCGTCTATTGAATATGATCCAAATAGAACTGCTAATATTGCTTTAATAAATTATGTAGATGGTGAAAAAAGATATATATTAGCACCATACAAATTAAAAGTAGGCGACATAATAGAATCTGGTGAAAATGCAGATATTAAAATAGGAAATGCATTAAAATTAAAAAATATTCCAGTTGGTACAACAGTACACAATGTAGAATTAAAACCTGGAAAAGGTGCACAAATGGTAAGATCAGCAGGAGCTGAAGCACAATTAATGGCTAAGGAAGGCAAATATGCACAACTTAGATTACCGTCAGGTGAGTTCAGACTTGTAAGTGTAGAATGTCGTGCGACTATAGGCCAAGTAGGAAATGTAGAACACGAAAACATTACAATCGGTAAGGCTGGTAGAACTAGACACTTAGGTGTAAGACCTACAGTTAGAGGTAGTGCTATGAACCCAGTAGACCATCCACATGGTGGTGGGGAAGGTAGAGCACCTATAGGTAGACCTGCACCGATGACACCTTGGGGTAAACCTACATTAGGACTTAAGACTAGAAAGAAAAATAAAAAATCAAATCAATATATCGTAAGAAGAAGGAAAAAGTAAGTAGTTAATTATTCTGGAAGGAGGAATAATAATGGGTAGATCTCTTAAAAAAGGACCTTTTATAGATGATCATCTTCTAAAGAAAGTAGAAGAATTAAATAAAGATAATCAAAAGAAAGTTATTAAGACATGGTCACGCCGTTCTACTATATTCCCAGATATGGTTGGCCATACTATAGCTGTCCATGATGGCAGAAAACACGTACCAATTTATATTACAGAGGACATGGTAGGTCATAAATTAGGTGAATTTGTTCCTACTAGAACATTTAGAAGTCATGTTGGTAAAAGTGAAAGGTCATCTGGCGTAAGATAGAGAGAAGGAGGGAATAATAGTGGAAGCAAGAGCTGTAGCTAAATATGTTCGAATTTCGCCATTGAAGGTAAACTTCATATGCAAAGAAATAAGAGGAAAACAAGTAGATGAAGCATTGGCAATCTTGCAATTTACACCTAAAAAAGGTGCAAGATTACTTGAAAAAGTTTTAAACTCTGCAATTGCAAATGCTGAAAACAATCTTAGTTTAGATAGAGATAATTTATATGTAGCGGATGCATATGCAAATGATGGTCCACATATGAAAAGATGGAGACCTAAAGCAAAAGGAATGGCTTATCCAATAATCAAAAGAAGCAGTCATATTGGTGTAGTTGTAAAAGAACGTGAGTAGAGAAGGAGGGATAGTTAATGGGTCAAAAAGTAAACCCACATGGTTTAAGAGTTGGTATTATAAAAGATTGGGAATCTAAATGGTATGCTGATAAAGATAATTTTAATGAACTTTTAGTAGAAGACCATAAAATTCGTGAATATGTAAAAAAGAAATTATTTATTTCTGGAATATCAGGAATTGAAATAGAAAGAGCGGCAAACAGAATAAAATTAAACATTTATACTGCTAAACCTGGTATGGTAATCGGTAAAGGTGGCTCAGGAGTAGAAGAATTAAGAAAAGAGCTAGAGAAAATGACTGGTAAATCAGTAGTAGTAAATGTTGAAGAAATTAAGGTTCCAGAGTTAGATGCGCAATTAGTAGCAGAAAACATTGCATCACAACTTGAAAGAAGGGTATCCTTTAGAAGAGCTATGAAACAATCAATCCAAAGATCTATGAGAGCTGGAGCAAAGGGAATTAAAACTGCAGTATCTGGTAGATTAGGTGGAGCAGATATGGCTAGAACAGAAGGATATAGTGAAGGAACTATACCGCTACAAACTCTAAGAGCAGATGTAGATTATGGATTTGCTGAAGCTGATACAACATACGGTAAACTTGGAGTAAAAGTATGGTTATATAAAGGAGAGGTTCTTCCTACTAAAAAGGTAGAAAAAGAAGATAAGGAAGAAACAGTTAAATAAGAACTGTAGGAAGGAGGAAGTTTGTTATGTTAATGCCTAAAAGAGTAAAATATCGTAGAGTTCATAGAGGTAGAATGAAGGGTCAAGCTCACCGTGGAAACACAATTACTTATGGTGAATATGGTCTACAAGCACTAGAACCAGCTTGGATCACTTCCAATCAAATAGAAGCAGCTAGACGTGCTATGACTAGATATGTAAAAAGAGGTGGAAACATCTGGATTAAGATATTCCCAGATAAACCAGTAACTGAAAAACCAGCAGAAACTCGTATGGGTTCTGGTAAAGGATCACCTGAGTATTGGGTAGCAGTAGTAAAACCAGGTAGAATCTTATTTGAAATGGGTGGAGTATCTGAGGAAGATGCTAGAGAAGCTATGAGACTTGCTGCACATAAACTATCTATAAAAACTAAATTCGTCACTCGTGATGAAGGGCAAGAAAAGGGTGGTGAGGCTAATGAAAGCTAAAGAAATTCGCCAAATGTCTAGTAAAGAATTAGACACTACATTATTAGAATTAAAAACTGAATTATTTAACTTGAGATTTCAATTGGCTACAGGTCAATTAGATAACCCCTTAAGAATAAATGCCGTAAGGAAAGATATTGCTCGTGTTAAAACTATTATTAGAGAACGAGAATTAGGTATAGGAAAGGAGGTTTAATCTCAAATGGAAAGAGGAAATCGTAAGAGTAGAATCGGTACTGTAGTAAGTGATAAAATGGACAAAACAGTAGTTGTTGCAGTAGAAACATTTGTAACACATCCTTTATATAAAAAACAAATTAAAAAAACTACGAAATTTAAAGCACATGATGAGAACAATCAATGTGGAATAGGTGACGTTGTTAAAATAATGGAAACTAGACCACTTAGTAAAGATAAAAATTGGAGAGTAGTAAATATAGTAGAAAAGGCAAAATAGTCCTTATGCTTGAAAGGAGGTATTCTAATGATCCAAACAGAAAGTCGTATGAGGGTTGCAGATAACTCAGGTGCAAAAGAAGTGTTAGTTATCAGAGTACTTGGAGGAACTAATAGAAAGTATGCTGGAGTTGGAGATATAGTAGTATGTAGCGTTAAAAGTGCAACACCAGGTGGGGTTGTTAAAAAAGGTGACGTAGTTAAAGCTGTTATTGTTAGAACAAAACATGGTGTTAGAAGAAATGACGGAACATATATTAAGTTTGACGATAATGCAGCAGTAATTATAAAAGATGATAAAAATCCAGTGGGAACACGTATCTTTGGACCTGTAACAAGGGAATTAAGAAGTGGAAACTTTATGAAGATAATATCCTTAGCACCGGAAGTATTATAAGAGGAGGTGTAAAGCATGCATATAAAGAGTGGTGACACAGTAGTTATAATTTCTGGTAAAGATGCAGGGAAGGTCGGAAAAGTATTAAAAGCATTCCCTGATAAAAATAGAGTAATCGTTGAAGGTGTAAATATGATTACTAGACATAAAAAACCAATGGGACCAACAGAACCAGGTGGAATTGTTAAGTATGAAGGACCAATTAACGCTTCAAAAGTAATGTATTATTGCAGTAAAGATAAAAAAGGAGTAAGGGTTGGTCATACTTTCTTAAACGATGGTAAAAAAGTAAGAGTATGTAAAAAATGTGGAGAAGTATTAGATAAATAGTCAGAGGGGAGGTAATAGGAATGACTTCCAGATTAAAGGAAAAATATGAAAATCAAATAATTCCAGCATTAATGGAAAAGTTTCAATATGGAAACGTAATGGAAGTACCAAAACTTGAAAAAGTGATAATAAACATGGGAATTGGTGAAGCAAGAGAAAACCCAAAAGTACTTGAATCAGCAGTTAAAGAATTAGAAATCATATCTGGTCAAAAACCAGTAATTACTAAAGCTAAGAAATCAATAGCAAACTTTAAACTACGTGAAGGAATGAATGTAGGAGCAAAAGTTACACTAAGAGGCGAAAAAATGTATGATTTCTTAGATAAATTAATGAATACAGCATTACCAAGGGTAAGAGACTTTAGAGGTGTAAGCCCAACATCCTTCGATGGTAGAGGCAACTATGCCCTAGGTATAAAAGAACAACTTATTTTCCCAGAAATCGAATATGATATGGTTGATTCCATAAGAGGTTTAGATGTAGTTATTGTAACAACAGCTAATACTGATGAAGAGGCTAGAGTATTCTTACAAGAAATGGGAATGCCCTTTAGAAAGTAAAGAAGGAGGGAAAAATAGTGGCCAAAAAGTCAATGATAGCTAAACAACAAAGAAAACAAAAGTTTAGCTCAAGAGAATATAACAGATGTAAAATTTGTGGAAGACCACATGGTTATATAAGAAAATATGGAGTATGCCGTATATGTTTTAGAGAATTAGCATATAAGGGTCAAATTCCTGGAGTGAAAAAAGCAAGCTGGTAGTTAAAGGTTATGAAAGGAGGTAGCTAATTATGATGACAGATCCAATTGCAGATATGTTAACGAGAATAAGAAATGGTAATAATGCAAAACATGATTCTGTTGATATTCCTGCTTCAAATATTAAGAAAGAATTAGCCCAGATACTTTTAGATGAAGGATTTATTAAAGGCTATGATGTAATAGATGATGGAAAACAAGGAATTATTAGAGTTGATTTGAAATACGGTAACCATAATGAAAAAGTTATAAGTGGAATTAAAAGAATTTCTAAACCTGGATTAAGAGTATATGTAAAAAGCGATGAAGTACCGAGGGTATTAGGCGGTCTAGGAATGGCAATTCTTTCAACATCCAAAGGTGTAATGACAGATAAAGGTGCTAGAAAAGAAGGCATAGGTGGAGAAGTACTTTGCTATATTTGGTAATATGGCAATAAACTATAGGAACAGGAGGTGCACTCATGTCAAGAATAGGATTAAATCCAATTAATATCCCAAATGGGGTTGAAATAAATTTAAAAGAAAATAATCTTGTTGAGGTAAAAGGTCCAAAGGGACAATTAACAGAAAAAATCAGTCCTGAAATGGAAATTAAAATAGAAGATGGAGTACTAACAGTATCTAGACCAAGTGAAAACAAAAGGCACAGATCTTTACATGGGTTATCAAGAACGCTGATTTCCAATATGATTGAAGGAGTAACAGAAGGTTATTCTAAATCATTAGTAATAGAGGGAACAGGATATAGAGCGCAAAAGCAAGGAAAGAAATTAATCTTAAACTTAGGATACTCTCATCCAATAGAACTAGAGGATCCAGAAGGTATAGAAGTAGAAGTACCATCAGCAAATACAATTACTGTAAAAGGTGTAAACAAACAACAAGTTGGAAATTATGCTGCAGTAATTAGAGGATTCAGAAAACCTGAACCTTACAAAGGAAAAGGAGTTAGATATTCTGACGAAGTTGTAAGACGTAAGGTTGGTAAGACAGGTAAGTAGAAGGGAGTGAAATACATTGCTAAAAAAAATAGATAGAAATTTAAATAGAAAAGCTAGACATAGTAGAGTAAGAAAGAAAATTTCTGGAACTACTGAAAGACCAAGGCTAAATGTTTATAGAAGTGGTAAACATATATATGCCCAAATTATAGATGATATTACAGGATCTACATTAGCATCAGCTTCTACTTTAGATAAGTCACTTAACCTTACTTCAACTAACAACAAAGAAGCTGCTAAGTCCGTAGGAGAGTTAGTTGCTAAAAGGGCATTAGAAAAAGGTATAGAAGAAGTAGTATTTGACAGAGGTGGATATATTTACCACGGAAGAATAAAAGAACTTGCAGAAGGAGCAAGGGAAACAGGACTTAAATTCTAATAGAAGGAGGGGAATCGATGGAACGTTCATATATTAATCCAAATGAATTAGATTTAAAAGAAAGAGTTGTTAATATAAACCGTGTTACTAAAGTTGTAAAAGGTGGTAGAAACTTTAGATTCAGTGCTCTAGTAGTAGTTGGAGACGAAAATGGACACGTAGGGATAGGAATGGCCAAAGCGTTGGAAGTACCTGAAGCTATTAGAAAGGCAATTCAAGATGCAAAGAAGCATATAATTGAAGTTCCAATAGTAGGTACTACAATACCACATGAAATAATTGGAGAATTTGGTGCAGGAAGAGTTTTATTGAAACCATCAAGAGAAGGTACAGGAGTTATTGCTGGTGGAGCAGTTCGTGCCGTATGTGAGTTAGCAGGTATAAGAGATATTAGAACTAAATCACTAGGAAGCAGTAATCCAAGAAATGTTGTTAATGCAACTATGCAAGCTTTACAAGAATTGAAAAGAGCAGAAGATGTTGCGAAATTAAGAGGCAAAACATTAGAAGAGTTATTAGGTTAGGGGGGATTTAAGATGACTATGATCAAGATTAAATTGGTTAAAAGTCCAATTGGTAAACCTGAAAACCACAAAAAAACAATTGAAGCCTTAGGATTAAAAAAGATCGGTCAGGTAGTAGAAAAGAATGATACCCCTCAAATAAGAGGAATGATACATCGAGTAAACTACATGGTTGAAGTGATAGACTAAGTGTAAGGAGGTGTACTCAATGAAGTTAAATGAATTAAGACCAAATGAAGGTGGAGGAAGTAAACCAAGGAAAAGACTAGGTAGAGGTATAGGATCTGGACTTGGAAAAACTTCAGGTAAAGGACATAAAGGTCAAAATGCAAGATCTGGAGGTGGAGTAAGACCAGGATTTGAAGGTGGTCAAATGCCATTATTCAGAAGACTTCCTAAACGTGGATTTACAAATATATTTGCGAAAGAATATGGAATAGTTAACCTAGACCAATTAAATGTATTTGATGAAAATACAGTAATCACTCCTGAACTACTATTTAGTGAGGGTTTGGTAAAAAGATCTAAAGCAAAAGATGGAATCAAAGTTTTAGGTGACGGAGAATTAACTAAGAAGTTAACTATAAAAGCTCAACAATTTAGCAAATCAGCTGTAGCAAAAATTGAAGCCGCTGGTGGCAAGGTTGAGGTGATTTAGATGATATCAACCTTGAGAAATGCGTGGAGAATACCAGAAATAAGAAAAAAGATTAACTTTACCATGTTTATGTTATTGATATTTAGACTAGGTTCTAGCATACCAGTGCCATATATGGACAAAGCAGTAATCAAAAGTATTTTTGAATCATCACAAGGTGGAATATTACAATTCCTTGATATGATGGCTGGAGGTACATTTAGTAACTTTAGTATATTTGCAACAAATATTTATCCTTATATTACAGCATCAATAGTAATACAACTTCTAACAATAGCATTTCCAAGATTAGAGGAAATAGCTAAAGAAGGAGAAGAAGGACAAAAGAAAATTGGTAGATATACAAGATATGCTGCACTAGCCCTAGCTTTAATTCAAGCGATGGGATTCACATTTACTTTATTTAGTGATGCATTAAGAGTTGATTCAAACTTACAAAAAATTATAGTAGTTATTACTTTAGTAGCTGGTACTTCATTGTTAATTTGGATAGGGGATCTAATCACTAAAAAAGGGATAGGAAATGGTATTTCATTAATAATATTTGTTGGTATTATTTCAAGATTACCAGCACAATTAATAAATACTTTCAAATTAGTGAGCATAGGACAATTAAGCATAATCAAGGTAATAATATTTGGAATAGTATTTCTAGCGATAATAGCAATAGTTGTAGCTCTACAAGAAGGAGAAAGAAGAGTATCAGTACAATATGCTAAAAGAGTTGTAGGAAGAAAGATGTATGGTGGTCAAAGCACTCATATACCAATAAAGGTATCAATGGCAGGAGTAATGCCAGTAATATTTGCTTCATCATTACTAGCAGTTCCACAAACTATCGCACTATTTACTAAACCAGGTGTAACAGCTTGGATTGAAAAATGGCTAACCCCTCAAGGTAATGTGGGAATATGGGTATATTCAATCGTAAATGTCCTATTAATAATGTTCTTTACGTATTTCTATACAGCCATTCAATTTAATACTGTTGAATATTCTAAAAACTTACAGCAAAATGGTGGATTTATTCCAGGTATTAGACCAGGAAGACCTACATCTGAGCATCTAAATAGAATAGTATCAAGGATTACATTTGTAGGTGGTTTATCATTGGCAGTATTAGCATCACTACCGATAATTTTATCTAAATTGTTTAGAATGCAAGTTAATTTTGGCGGTACTGCTATAATAATTGTTGTAGGAGTTGCACTAGAAACAGTAAAACAAATAGAATCACAAATGTTAATGAGACATTACAAGGGATTTTTAAAATAAAACTATAGGAGATGAAATAATATGAGACTTGTGTTACTAGGACCACCAGGAGTTGGTAAAGGTACTCAGGCATCAAATATAGTAAAGAAATATAATATACCACATATATCAACTGGAGATATATTTAGAGCCAATATAAAAGAAGGAACAGAACTAGGATTAACGGCAAAAGAATATATGGATAAAGGCTTATTAGTACCAGATGAAATAGTGGTTTCAATAGTAAAAGATAGACTGACTAAGGACGATTGTAAAGAAGGTTTTTTACTAGATGGTTTTCCTCGAACAGTAGAACAAGCAAAGGCCTTAGACAATGAATTAATAAAAATGGGTATAAAATTAGATAAGGTTGTCAATATTGAAGCAGATGAGGATGTTTTAATTGAAAGAGCAACCGGTAGAAGAATCTGTAAAGAGTGTGGATCAACTTACCACATTAAAAATAATCCTCCTAAAGTAGAAGGCAAATGTGATTTGGATGGAGGTATTTTATACCAAAGAGATGATGACAAAGTTGAAACTGTAGCCACAAGAATTCAAGTATACTTAGATCAAACTCAGCCTTTAATCAAGTATTATACTGATAAAGGGTTGATATTGAATATAGATGGAGTACGATCTATAGAAGATATATTTGAAACAATTGTAAATTCCTTAGAAAACAAATAAGGTAATGTAGCTAAAGAGCAACTTAAAGAGGTGAATTTAATGGATTCAACTAGCGATATAACCATTGGACAGGTGGTTAAATCTAAAGCTGGTCGAGATAAAGGAAGGATTTTTCTAGTACTTGATATAGTAGATGATCAGCATATATTAATAGTCGATGGAGACTTAAGAAAGCTAGATAATCCAAAGCGTAAAAAGATCAAACACTTAATAGTTTACAATACGGTATTACCGGAAGTAAAATATAAGTGTGATAATAATATTAAAATGAATAATGCATTTATAAGAAAACTTTTAGTGCCTTTTAATAAAAGTTTCTAAATTCGTTTGAACAGGAGGTTCGAATAACTCAATGGCTAAAAAAGATGTAATTGAGGTAGAAGGTACGGTAATAGATGCCTTACCTAATGCCATATTTAAAGTGAGGCTTGAAAATGGTCACGAGATTTTAGCCCATATTTCTGGGAAGCTAAGAATGAACTATATTAGGATACTTCCTGGAGATAAAGTAACAGTTGAACTCTCACCCTACGATTTGACAAGAGGCAGAATAACCTGGCGAAACAAGTAGCATAGGAGGGATTTAAATGAAAGTAAGACCATCAGTAAAAAAAATGTGTGAAAAATGTAAAGTAATCAGAAGACATGGTAGAGTAATGGTCATCTGTGAAAATCCAAAACACAAACAAAAACAAGGATAGTTTTTCATATACAGAGGTATAAATTAGGAGGTGTAGACTTTAATGGCTAGAATAGCAGGTGTTGACTTACCTAGAGATAAGAGGGTTGAAGTTGGCTTAACATATATTTATGGTATCGGAAGATCAAGATCTTTAGAAATACTACACAACGCAGGAATAAATCCCGACACTAAAATTAAAGATTTAACAGAAACAGAAGTGGCAAAACTTAGAGAATTGATTGACCAATATCACGTAGAGGGTGACTTAAGAAGAGATGTTGCTCTAAACATTAAAAGATTAAAAGAGATAAATTGTTATAGAGGTATAAGGCATAAAAGAGGCCTACCAGTAAGAGGACAACAAACAAAGACAAACGCAAGAACAAGAAAAGGTCCTAAGAGAGTAGTATCTAAGAAGAAGTAGTAAAGGAGGGAAATTCAATGGCAACTAAAAAAGGCAAAGCAACTCGTGTTAGAAGGAGAGAGCGAAAGAATATCGAAAGAGGTCAAGCTCATATCTCATCTACATTTAATAATACAATGGTTACATTAGCAGATACACAAGGAAATGTAATCTCATGGGCAAGTGCAGGTCAATTAGGTTTTAGGGGATCAAGAAAATCCACTCCTTTTGCTGCACAACAGGCAGCTGAAGAAGCAGCAAAAAAAGCTATGGAACATGGTTTAAAAACAGTAGAAGTATATGTAAAAGGACCAGGATCAGGAAGGGAAGCGGCAATAAGATCACTTCAAGCCTCAGGTTTAGAAGTAACTATGATAAAAGACGTGACTCCAATTCCACATAATGGTTGTAGACCACCAAAACGTAGAAGGGTTTAATTAGGGAGGTGTAGAAAAGATGGCAAGATATACAGGACCAGTATGTAGATTATGTCGTAGAGAAGGTATGAAATTATATCTTAAGGGGGATAAATGTTACTCAGATAAATGTCCAGTAACAAGAAGAAACTACGCCCCAGGACAGCATGGTCAAGGAAGAAAAAAAGTAACTGAGTACGGACTACAATTAAGAGAAAAACAAAAAGTAAGAAGATTCTATGGAATCAATGAATCACAAATGGTTAAATACTTTGACATGGCAGATAAGATGAAGGGCATCACAGGTGAAAACTTACTAAAACTATTAGAATTAAGACTAGATAATGTTGTATATAGAATGGGATTTGCTTCTTCAAGAGCAGAAGCAAGACAATTAGTTACTCATGGTCACTTCTTATTAAATGGTGAAAAAGTAAATATTGCATCTGTAATAACAAATGTAGGTGATGTAATTCAAGTCAAAGAAAAGAGCAGAAGTAGTGAAAAAATTAAATCAATAGTAGAAAACCATAATGGTACAACAGTGCCATGGGTAAATGTTGATTTAGAGCAATTAAAGGGTACTATTGTAGCTGAACCAACTAGAGAAGATGTAGACATTCCAGTAGAAGAACACTTAATTGTTGAGTTGTATTCTAAATAATAATATAAGTATAAATTAGTTACCCTCGTTCTTATAAACACAAATATTAAAGGAGGGTTCGTATTAATGATAGAAATCGAAAAGCCAAAAATTGAAATCCTAGAATTAAGTGATGATGGGACTTATGGTAAATTTGTAGTAGAACCATTAGAGAGGGGCTATGGAATTACTTTAGGTAACTCTCTAAGAAGAGTTCTACTATCTTCATTACCTGGAGCAGCGGTGTCATCAATTAAAATTCAGGGTGTATTACATGAATTTTCAACGATACCAGGAGTATTAGAAGATGTTCCTGAGATTATTCTAAATATCAAGGATATTGCTGCTAAGATTTATACAGATGAACCTGTAACTTTACTCATAGATGCTGAAGGTCCACAAGTATTGACAGCAGGAGATATAATAACTGGACTAGACGTAGAGATAGTAAATAAAGATCTTCATATAGCTACTATAAATGAAGATGGTAGACTATATATGGAGCTAGAATTAACAAAGGGTAGAGGATATGTAGTTTCAGAAAAGAACAAAAAGGAAGATCAAGCAGTAGGGGTTATAGCAGTAGATTCTGCTTTCACACCTGTAAAAAAAGTTAATTATACAGTAAGCAATACAAGAGTAGGGCAAATAACTGATTTTGACAAGCTAGTATTAGAAGTTTGGACCAATGGAACAATAGATGCAGATGAAGCTACATCATTGGGAGCCAAAATACTTACAGAACACTTAAATCTATTTATCGGATTAACAGATCATGTAAATGATGTAGAAATTATGGTTGAAAAAGAAGAAGATAAAAAAGAGAAAGTTTTAGAAATGGCAGTAGAAGAGCTTGACTTATCAGTTAGATCCTATAATTGTCTAAAGAGAGCAGCAATCAATACAGTAGAAGAACTAACTCAAAAAACAGAAGAAGACATGATGAAAGTAAGAAATCTAGGTAAAAAGTCCCTTGAGGAAATTGAAAATAAACTTGCTGAATTAGGATTAGGTCTTAAAAAAAGTGATGAGTAGTCGACCATGAAGGAGGGATAAATGTGGCAACATTAAGAAAACTAGGTCGTGAAACTTCTCATAGAAAAGCTATGTTGAGAAACCAAGTAACTTCACTATTGAGAAATGGAAGAATAGAAACAACAGTAACAAGAGCTAAAGAAACTCAAAGAATGACAGAAAAGATGATAACTTTAGCTAAAAAGGGAGATCTTCATGCTAGAAGACAAGTTTTATCTTATGTATATGATGAAGATGTAGTAAAAGACTTATTTGAAAATATAGCACCAAAATATGCAGAAAGAAGTGGCGGATACACAAGGGTTTTAAAAGTAGGTCCTCGTCGTGGTGATGGTGCAGAGATGGCTATAATAGAATTAGTATAAAAGGAGGGGATTAAGTTAAGCTTAGTCCCTTTTATATTGAAAATCTAAGACCTAATAAATAAAAGTTTGACAATAAGCATCCTTAAATACAAAACAGATATTAATTGTGAATTATACATTATTATGATATATTAATATAATGTAAATAACTTTAAACTGAGGTATAAAAATGGATGATATAATGATAAAAATGGAAAATGTTAGATATGAATATAAATCATATATAGAAGATGAAATAGTAGTAGCGGTGAAGGATGTTTCACTAGAAGTGAAAAAAGGAGAATTTCTAGTAGTTTTAGGGCATAATGGATCAGGTAAATCTACTTTAGCCAAGATGATGAATGGGCTTTTGTTACCTACATCAGGAGAAATAACTGTAATGGGAATGAACACAAAAGATGAGGAAAAAATATGGGACATCAGGCAAAAGGCGGGTATTGTATTTCAAAATCCCGATAATCAAATAGTTGCTACAATAGTAGAAGAAGATGTAGCGTTTGGACCAGAAAATCAAGGAATTCCACAACAAGACATAAGAAAAAGAGTAGATAAAGCATTAGACATAGTAGAAATGTCTAACTATAAGAAACATGCACCACATTTACTTTCTGGTGGACAAAAACAAAGGGTAGCCATAGCAGGAATCTTGGCAATGAATCCAGATTGTATAATACTTGATGAACCAACATCTATGTTAGATCCAATAGGAAGAATAGAAGTAATCAATACAATAAAGAAATTAAATAAAAAAGAGGGTAAAACCATAGTTCTTATTACCCATTATATGGATGAAGCAGTTCAAGGAGATAGAATAATAGTTATGTCTCAAGGAGAGATTCAGATGGAAGGTAATCCTAGAGAAGTTTTCAAACAGGTAGAGAAGATAAAAAAATTAGGATTAGATGTGCCACAAGTAACAGAATTAGTCCATGAATTAAGAAAAGAAGGTATTGACATCAAAGGTGATGTACTTTCAGTAGAGGAGTTGTTAGATATACTATGATTATAAAAATTGATAGATTAAATTTTGTATATAATCCCAATACTCCTTTTGAAAGAAAAGCCTTAGATAATATAAATTTAGAAATAAAAGAAGGGGAGTTTATAGGATTAATAGGTCACACAGGATCAGGTAAATCTACATTAGTTCAACATTTAAATGGATTAATTAAGCCTGCATCAGGAGATATAATAATAGATGGAAGAAATATAAGCAAAAAAGATGGAAGCTTAAAAGAAGTTAGACAAAAAGTAGGACTAGTATTTCAGTATCCAGAATATCAACTATTTGAAGAAACGATATATAAAGATATAGCCTTTGGTCCTAAAAATTTAAACCTGAGTGAAGAAGAAATACATCAAAGAGTAAAAGAGTCTATGGAAATAGTAGGATTAGATTATGAAAAATTAAAAGATAGATCCCCTTTTGAATTAAGCGGGGGACAAAAGAGAAGGGTTGCCATAGCTGGAGTAATAGCAATGAAGCCTAAAGTATTGATCTTAGACGAACCAACAGCAGGTTTAGATCCCCATGGAAGAGATGAAATATTAGGGGAAATCCAAGACATATTTAAAAAGCAAGGAATAACTATAATATTAGTATCCCATAGCATGGAGGACGTAGCTAAACTAGTAGATAGAATACTAGTAATGGATAAAGGTAAATTAGTAATGGATGGAGCTACAAGGGAGGTATTTAAAAACTCAGAGAAACTAGAAGAGATAGGATTAGGGATACCTCAAATTACTAAATTCATGAGAAAATTTAAAGCAAAGGGCAAAGATGTAAGAGATGATATACTTACGGTAGAAGAAGCAAAAGTAGAAATAATTAGATATTTAAGGAGTAAAGAAAATGCTTAAAGATATAACAATAGGTCAGTATTTTCCAGGAGACACATTCATTCATAATTTAGATCCAAGAATTAAAATATTAACTATTGTATTATATATAATGTCATTATTTTTTGTAAATAACTTCTTTCCCTATATATTTGTAGTAGGATTTATACTGTTAGCAGTATATTTATCAAAGGTGCCTATTAGATTTATATTAAAGGGATTAAAACCATTAATATTTATTATATTAATAACATTTTTTATAAATATATTTATGACAAAAGGTGAAGTATTATACGAACTGGGACCTTTGACAATAACTAAAGAGGGGTTATATCAAGCAGTATTTATGGCATTGAGGTTAATATTTTTAGTAACAGGTACATCCTTATTAACTTTGACAACATCACCAATAGCATTAACAGACGGAATAGAAAGCTTATTATCTCCTTTTAAGAAAATAGGTTTACCAGCCCATGAGCTTGCTATGATGATGACCATAGCATTAAGATTCATCCCCACACTATTAGAAGAAACAGACAAAATAATGAAGGCTCAAATGGCTAGAGGAGCTGATTTTGAGTCAGGAAATATAATCAATAGGGCAAAAAATTTGGTACCTTTATTAGTTCCACTGTTTATTAATGCCTTTAGAAGGGCAGATGAATTAGCTACTGCCATGGAAGCAAGATGCTATAGGGGTGGAGAAAATAGGACAAGATTAAATGAACTACAGTTACAAAAGTCTGATGTAGCAACAATTGGAGCTATGATTATATTTTTTGGTGGCATAATATCTCTACGTTATATTTAGGAGGAGAGATGAAAAATATAAAATTAGTAATAGAATATGAAGGGACCAACTATTCAGGATGGCAGTCACAGGATAATGCAATAGGAATTCAAGCCATAATAGAGGATGCAATAAAAGAAGTAACAGGAGAAAAAGTAAAATTAATAGGATCAGGTAGAACCGATAGTAAGGTACATGCCTTGGGGCAAGTTGCAAATTTTTTTACTAATTCCAATATACCAGGAAATAAATTTAAGTATCCCTTAAATATAAAATTACCTGAAGATATAAAGATTATCGATTCAGAAGAAGTAGATAAGGGATTTCATTCTAGATTTGATGCTACAAGAAAGAGATATAAATATATAATTTACAACGGAAGTATGCCAAGACCCATATATAGAAACTTTTCCTATCATGTAGATAGAAAGTTGAATATAGGAAATATGAAAGAAAGTCTAAAAGACTTAATAGGGACCAATGACTATAAGAGCTTTATGGGGCCTAGGACCCATGTAAAAAGTACTATTAGGACAATATATAGTATAGAGATAATAGAAGCTGGGGACTTTATAGAGATAGTTATAGAAGGTAATAGCTTTCTCCGACATATGGTTAGGATTATAGTAGGCACTCTAGTCCATATAGGATTAGGAAAGATAGAAAAACAAGAATTATGGAATATAATGCAAAATAAAGATAGAAAATTGGCAGGACCTACAGCACCAGCCCAAGGCTTATTTTTGGAAAAAGTTTATTATGAGTAAAATACTCTTGACATAGATAAATGCATGTATTAGAATATATTAGAGTGTTTAAAAAAGACCCGGAAACTTTTTTTATACCTCATAATATAATGTGATATTTGGTATAAGGAGGGAAAATGATGAAGAGCTATATGGCAAAAACTAATGAAGTTGAAAGAAAATGGTATATAGTTGATGCTGAAGGAAAGGTACTAGGTAGATTAGCATCAGAGGTATCTAGTATTCTAAGTGGGAAAAACAAACCGATATATACTCCTCATGTAGATACAGGAGATTATGTAATAATAATCAATGCTGATAAGATAAAACTTACTGGTAAAAAATTACAGCAAAACAGCTATAAATATCATACTGGTTATCCAGGTGGATTAAAAGAAGTACCATATCAAAGATTAATGGAAGAAAACCCAGGTAAGATAATTGAACTTGCTGTAAAAGGTATGCTTCCAAAGAATAAAATTGGAAGACAAATGATTAAAAAAATGAAAATATACAGTGGAGCTGAGCACAAACACGAAGCTCAACAACCTGAAATATACGAATTCTAATATAGTTGAAAGGAGGACTGTAAGTGGCTGTTATACAATATGCTGGTACGGGAAGAAGAAAGACTTCTGTTGCAAGAGTTAGATTAGTTCCAGGCAATGGAAACTTTACTATTAATAATAAAGACATTGAAGAATATTTTGATTATGAGACATTAAGAACAATTGCAAGAGAACCATTAACAATAACAGATACCCTAGATAAATTTGATGTCCTAGTTAATGTTCATGGTGGAGGTTTTACAGGCCAAGCAGGAGCCATAAGACATGGTGTAGCTAGGGCTTTGATAGAATCAGATGAAGAGTTAAGACCAACACTTAAAAAGGCTGGCCATTTAACTAGAGACCCAAGAATGAAAGAAAGAAAGAAATACGGCTTAAAGAAAGCAAGAAAAAGCCCACAATTCTCAAAGAGATAATATATTATTATATAAAAAAACTGCCAAGAATTTTATTCTTGGCAGTTTTTTATATTATGGCACAAAATGAAATATAAATAAAAATTACTGTAGTCTGGAATATAGGTCAGCATAAATCAATATATTTTATAGAGGTGATCAAATGAGGGTAATATATATTAAAAAACGAGACTTATATATTCTCTTTGGAATAGTTATTTTAGTATTTATAACAGGTATATTCCTTAATAAAAGAAAAGAGGCAAAAAGGGCCATAAGCCTTCCTATATCAAATCGAATAATAGGAATAGATCCTGGTCATGGAGGAGTGGATCCAGGTGCAGTAAGTAAAAATGGAGTACACGAAGATGATATAAATCTTCAAATAGCTCTAAAACTTAAAAGATTTATCGAACAAAGTGGTGGAGTAGCCATATTAACTAGGGAAACAGATACTGGATTATATACAGAACAATCAACAACCTTAAGAGAAAAAAAGGTAGAAGATTTGAAAAAACGGAAGACAGTAATAGAAGAATCTGAATGCGAAGTATTTATAACTATACATATGAATAGTTTTACCAGCTCTAGGTATTATGGAGCACAGACCTTTTATATGAAAGGCTCTGAGGAAGGTCAAAATCTAGCCCAGCTAATTCAAGAAGAATTTAGAAATACATTAGATAAAGACAACAAAAGAGAACCAGCAGAAAGAGAAGATATATATTTGTTGAAAGAATTAGAAATTCCATCTGTATTAATAGAGGCAGGATTTTTATCAAATCCATTAGAAGAGAAACTCCTAATTACAGATGAATATCAAGAGAAAATAGCATGGTCTATATACTCAGGAATAATGAAATACTTTAATGAATTAGATGGTAAACTAGGTGTTGACAGTAGATAGTTTAGTTAACATAAACTATCCACTGTCAATTGTGGATAATGTGGATAAAGTGGATTATTTATTAAAACCTTTAATATGTGGCTTGTTTTACAGCATTTAGAAAATTAGGGCTACATAAGTTTTGTGGACAAAGTTGTTTATAAATTTTAAGTTAAGTAATCATATATTTTATTACTTTTAAATAATTTAAACAAAAACTTTTAATCATTAATTGTTATATTTTTATTTGTATTAAATAATAATTACTATGGACTTATAACAGAAATCATAATAAATAGTGAAAAGTTTTACCACAAGTATTGTTAAAATACTGACAATGTAATATAATTAACTATAAAAGGTGAATTATTTAACAAGTAATTCATAGATTTAATAAATATAGAGGATTTAATCTATATTTATTAAGGGAAAATAAGATAAATTTATTTTACTAATAACGGTGTTGCATAATTTCATTACCTTATATATAATAGTGCTAGATGAGTTAATGGAATTTTAAGACTATTATACCAATTAGTTTTACATAAACTTGTTTCCCAAGATTAAAATAGGGTACAATATCATTAGCCATAGATATTATATCATAAAAAAAGGGAGGAGTGGTTTCATGGAAGGTAAAAAGACACCTCTTTATGACGAACATGTCAAATTAGGGGGAAAGGTTGTTAACTATGCTGGATGGCTGTTGCCAGTACAATATGAAGGTTTGGTACCTGAGCATAATGCTGTAAGAAATGAAGCAGGGATCTTCGATGTTTCTCATATGGGTACTATAAATATTACAGGTAAAGATGCCGTTGCATTCCTAGACTACTTAATGACAAATGATATAAGTAAGTTAAAGGATAAACAAATTGTTTATACATTTATGTGTTATCCAGATGGTGGGGTAGTAGATGATTTACTAGTTTATAAATATAATGAGGAAAAGTTTTTCCTAGTTGTAAATGCATCCAATGTAGACAAGGATGTTGACTGGTTAAATCAACACAAAAAAGATTTTGATATTGAATTGGAAAATGTTTCAGAAAACACTTGTATTCTTGCACTACAAGGACCAAAAGCAAAGGGTATATTGCAAAAATTAACAGATACTAATCTATCAGAAATAAAATTCTTCTATTTAGAGGACAATGTAAAAATCAATGGTATAAATACAATGATATCTAGAACTGGATATACAGGAGAAGATGGATTTGAAATTTATGTTAATAATGAAGATGTAGTTAAAGTATGGAAAGACCTTCTAGAAGCAGGAAAAGAGGAAGGACTAAAGCCAACAGGATTAGGATGTAGAGATACCCTTAGATTTGAAGCAGCACTGCCACTATATGGTCAAGAATTATCTCCAGAAATCAATCCATTAGAAGCAAGCTTTAAGTTTTTTGTTAAGCTTAAAAAAGAATCTGATTTCATAGGAAAAGACATACTTACTAAACAGTGGGAAGAAGGATTAAGCAGAACCCTTGTAGGATTTGAATTACTTGAAAGAGGTATACCAAGGGAAGGTTATGAAGTGTATAAAGATGGTAACAAGATAGGTCATGTTACTACGGGTTATATGAGCCCTACTTTAAAGAAAAGTATAGGCAATGCTCTTATATCAATTGAAGAGAAAGAATTAGGCAATGAAATAGATATAATGATTAGAAAAAGGCCAGTTAAGGCTAAAATAATAGACAAAAATTTTCTTAAAAATAAATAGGAGGTAATGAAATGAAGGTATTAAAGGATTTATTTTATTCAGATGATCATGAGTGGGTAAAAGTAGAAGGTAATGAAGCGTATATAGGAATAACAGATTTTGCACAAAATCAATTAGGAGATATAGTATATGTTGAATTGCCAGAGATTGATGATGAAATAGAAAAGGAAGAACCTTTTTCAGCAATAGAATCTGTAAAGGCAGCATCTGATGTATATATGCCTATAGATGGTAAGGTAATAGAAGTAAATGAGCAATTATTAGATAGTCCAGAACTTATAAACGATGACGCATTTGAAAGCTGGATTATAAAAGTAGAATTAACAGATAAAGGTCAATTAGATGATTTAATGTCAAGTAAGGAATACGAAGAGTATATATCTGAGGAGGTTTAATTATGTATCCTTATATTCCACACACACCTGAAGATGAACGAGAGATGTTAGATGCCATAGGCCTTAAATCTTCTAGTGAATTGTTTAGTGATATTCCAGAAGATGTGGCTTTAAATAGGGATTTAAATCTTAAGCCTTCAATGTCAGAGTTAGAAGTTAAATCATATTTAAATAATCTAGCTGCGAAAAATTGTTCTACTAGCAAGATGACTTGTTTTTTAGGAGCTGGAGCATATGATCATTATATTCCATCAATAATAGATCATATTATATCAAGAAGTGAGTTTTATACATCCTATACACCATATCAGCCAGAAATAAGTCAAGGTACACTACAATATTTATTTGAGTACCAAACTTTGATCTGTAATTTAACAGGTATGGATGTAGCTAATGCTTCACTATATGATGGAGGTACTGCCATAGCGGAGGCAGCATTAATGGCAGCTTCAGTAGCTAGAAAAGATGAAATAATAATCTCTAAAACAGTTAATCCACAGGCAAGAAGAATATTAAAAACCTATGCCCATAATCAAGGTTTCACAATAAAAGAAGTAGAAATGAAGGATGGAATAACTGATCTGGAAGAATTAGAAAGCATGGTAAGTGATGATACAGGAGCAGTAATAGTTCAAAGTCCAAACTTCTTTGGAATTATTGAAGACTTAGAAGCAACTTCACAAATTACTCATAAGGCTAAAAAAGCTGCAGTAATAGCTTCTGTAGATCCAATATCCTTAGGAATATTAAAAAAACCAGCAGACTTGGGAGTAGATATAGTAGTAGGAGAAGGTCAAGGTATGGGTATCCCACTATCCTTTGGTGGACCGTATTTAGGATTTATCGCAGTTAAAAAGAACTATATGAGGAAGTTACCTGGTAGAATAGTGGGACAAACAGAAGATGTAGATGGTAAGAGATCCTTTGTGTTAACCTTAACAGCTAGAGAGCAACATATAAGAAGAGAAAAGGCCACTTCAAACATATGCTCAAATCAAGGATTAAATACTTTGGCTGCTACTGTTTATATGGTTACCTTAGGTAAGGAAGGTCTTAGGGAGGTTGCATTACAGAGTACAAAAAAAGCCCACTATGCCTTCGAAAAACTAATAGAATCAGGAAAATATAAACCAGTATTTGACAAGCCATTCTTTAAAGAGTTCGCAATAAAGTCTGATATAGATGCAGATAAGATTATTGCAGACTTAAGAAAAGAAGATATAATAGGTGGTTATCACCTAGGTATAGATTATCCCCAATTAAACAATAGTATCCTTTATGCAGTTACTGAAAAAAGGACTAAAGAAGAAATTGATAAATTAAGCAGTGTATTGGAGGGGATATAAAATGAGAGATTATAATAAATTAATATTTGAACTTTCAAAGCCAGGTAGAAAAGGATATAGACTTCCACCATTAG
Source organism: Wansuia hejianensis (assembly GCF_014385225.1). Classification (GTDB taxonomy): domain Bacteria; phylum Bacillota; class Clostridia; order Tissierellales; family Tissierellaceae; genus JACRTK01. The sequence goes on along the minus strand of NZ_JACRTK010000004.1, from coordinate 299,775 downwards.
ATGTAGAAGATAAAGACATAAGTGAATATATTCCAGAAGAATTTATCAATGAAAATGAATTAGACCTACCAGAGGTAACAGAAGTAGAAGTAATTAGACACTATACTAATTTATCAAATAAGAATTATGGACTTGATACAGGATTTTATCCATTAGGCTCATGTACTATGAAATATAATCCTAAAATTAATGAAGATACATCTAGACTTGATGGATTTGCAAATCTACATCCTCTTCAAAGAGAGGACTGTATCCAAGGCTCATTACAATTAATGTATGAACTTCAAGAGTCATTATGTGAAATAGCAGGAATGGATCAAATGACTTTACAACCAGCAGCAGGAGCCCATGGAGAACTTACTGCAATTATGGTTATAAAGGCATACCATGAGAAAAATGGAGATACTCAAAGGGATAAGATCATAGTTCCAGATTCTGCCCATGGTACCAATCCAGCAACAGCAGTTATGGCTGGATATAAGATAATAGAAGTAAAATCTACTGAAAATGGATTAGTAGACGTAGAAGCTCTTAAAGCAGTAGTAGGCGACGATACTGCAGGTCTTATGCTTACAAACCCAAATACTCTTGGATTATTTGAAAAGGATATAAAGGAAATTGCTAAGATAGTACATGATGCAGGTGGCCAACTATACTATGACGGTGCCAATGCCAATGCTATACTAGGCCATGCAAGACCAGGAGATATGGGATTTGATGCAGTACACTTTAATATTCATAAGACATTCTCCACTCCACATGGAGGAGGAGGACCAGGATCAGGTCCAGTAGGAGTAAAAGAGCATTTAGCAGAATTCCTACCTGTTCCAGTAGTGGCGAAAGATAATCAAAGATATTATCTTAACTATGATTATCCAAATTCCATAGGTAAAGTAAAGGACTTCTATGGACACTTTGGTATATTAGTTAGAGCTTATACCTATATTTTAACAATGGGTAAAGATGGATTAAAGAAGGCATCAGAAATGGCAGTATTAAATGCTAACTATTTATTAAGCCAATTAAAAGATGATTATAATCTACCAATAGATGGACTATATAAACATGAATTTGTATTAGGTGGACTAAAGGGAGATTTATTAGAGGCAACTACTTTAGATGTAGCTAAAAGGCTACTAGATTTTGGATTCCATCCACCTACAGTATATTTCCCACTTATAATAAGGGAAGCACTAATGATAGAACCAACAGAAACTGAAACCAAAGAAACATTAGATGCCTTTGCTGAAGCATTAAAAACAATAGCTAAGGAATCTAAGGAAGATATAGAAATGCTTAAGACAGCTCCACATAATACAGTTGTTAGAAGACCAGATGAGACAAAAGCAGCGAGAAATCCTGTATTAAGATACGAAGGGTAGGTGTAGTATTTGACAAAGAATATTGCAATTATTGGTGCAGGACCAGGAGGGTACGAAGCTGCCATTAGGGGAGCACAGCTAGGAGCAAATATTTATCTAATTGAAAATAATAAAGTAGGAGGTACATGCCTTAATAGAGGCTGTATCCCTACTAAAACTTATTTTAGAAATGCAGAAATAATGAACTCCCTTAAAAGAGCAGATGAATTTGGTATTGAAGTAGAAGGATATAGATTAAGCGGAAAAGCTTTACAAGATCGAAAAAACAAGGTAGTAGATACATTGGTATCTGGTATTGAAAAACTAATATCCTCCTATAAAAATATTGAATTCATACCTGGTACAGCTTCAATTAAAGATAAAAACACCATATCCATAGAATTACTGTCTGGAGGAAATAGGGAAGTAGAAGTAGACAATATTATTATAGCTACTGGCTCAAAACCACAGATGACAGAGACAAAGGGTGTAGATTTAGAAGGTGTTATTACATCAGATGATCTATTGGAGCTAGAAGAGATTCCTGAATCTATGATAGTAATTGGTGGAGGGGTAATAGGATTAGAATTTGCTAGTATTTATCAGGAATTAGGAACCAAGGTAACTTTGCTTGCTTCTAGAATATTAAAGGATATCGACAAAGAAATTACTAGAAGGCTACCTATGTTTTTTAGAAAACAAGGAATGGAAACCTATGTAGATATTAGAGCCAAAGAAATAGTAAAAGATGGAGACAAATTAAAGGTTATTGCAAAATATAAAAACAAGGAAGAAGAAGTAGAGGTAGTTGGAGACTATGTTCTAATAGCATCAGGCAGAGGCCCAGTAGTAGAAGGACTAAATCTTGATAATATAGGTATTTCCTACGATGGAAAAGGCATAAAAGTAAATGATGATTTTGAAACAACAGTAGAAGGAATATATGCCATTGGTGATGTAAATAGTAAGGGAATACAATTAGCCCATGTAGCATCAAATCAAGGTATACATGTAGTAGAAGAACTTATGGGAATACAACCAGATATAAATCTAGATGTATATCCAAATTGTGTATTTACTTTGCCAGAAGTAGCCTTTGTAGGCTTAACGGAAGACGAAATAAAAGAAAAGGGCATAGAATATAAGGCGAGTAAATTCTTATTTTCAGCCAATGGAAAAGCCCTATCTTTAGGAGAAACAGATGGATTTATAAAGGTATTTTCATCTAAAGAAGATAATAAAATACTAGGAGTAACTATTCTTGGACCCCATGCCAATGATTTAATTCATGAAGGAGCATTGGCAATAGCAAATAAATTAGATGTAGAAAGTATAAATAGAACAATACACGCACATCCAACTCTTAGTGAAGCCTTCATGGAAGCAGTTCATGGTTTAGATAACAAAGCCATACACATGGCACCACCAAGGAAACCAAGAAAGAGAAAATAATAACAAAAGGGACATACTTATGTCCCTTTTGTTCTACTTTTATTCAAACATATATTAAAAGTAGATTTACTATAGCAATAAACTACATAATTAAATATAATGGTAAAATAGTATATGAATATAATTATTATATTTTAAGCATTAAATTTAAACCTTTTATTAAGTGATGAGGAGAAAATATGAAAAGAAATAGAAGTATAATATTATTAAGCATATTGGCAATTATATTTTTTATAATAGGTTTTGTCGTAAGAGATTCAGCAGAAGGAATACTTTTTGATAAGTATATTTTAGAGCAAATACACAATAATAGAAACCCCATGGTATTTAAGATTATGAAGTTAATATCCTTCATAGGATCAGAAAAATTTCTATTTCCAGTAGTAGGGATGCTTATTATTTATATGCTAATCAAGAAAAAATATTATATATCTAAAATACTATTGATTAATTCCTTAGGAAGTAGTATATTGAATAATTTATTTAAACAAATATTTAGTAGAACAAGACCCTTAGAATTTATGCAAGTAAAACAAGGCGGTTTAAGTTATCCCAGTGGACACTCTATGGTGACTATGAGTTTATATCTATCTATAGCATATATTTTAAGTAAAGATATAGAAGATTTAAATAAAAAGAGAAAGATATATATATGTAGTATCATATATATTTTCTTAATGGGAATCAGTAGATTGTATCTAGGAGTCCATTGGCCTACTGATATTATAGGTGGGTATATAATGGGATATATATTATATTATTTGAGTATAAAAATACTGAAATAATAATGAGTTTTTTACACCATAACCCTTTCTTAAGCATATTGTAAAGTACAATTACAATTTTAGGAGGGGGTTTTCTATGACTATTAATCTAAACGCATTACACCACATATTTTTACTTTTTACATTACTTATATTAATAGTAATGATTAGAAAAAGAGATACAACACTAATCTGTATCTTAGGTATATTTATATTGGGCATAGTAGCAACCAGCTCATTACATCAAGGAATAATGACGGTATTTAACAGTTTTATCTTTGCTATTATAGAATTAATGGGTACAATACTCATAATTTCAATAATAGTATCCATGAGTACTATATTGGGGGAAACGGGTATCAGTGAAATAATGATATCTCCCTTTACTAAATTTATAAAAACACCAACATTAGCCTACTGGATTATAGGGATTCTTATGATGCTTATATCCTGGTTTTTCTGGCCATCACCAGCGGTAGCCTTAATAGGGGCAGTTATGTTACCAGTAGCAGTAGAAGTAGGACTTCCAGCACTGGCAGTTGCCATGATAATGAATATATTTGGTCATGGAATAGCACTATCTGGTGACTTTATTATTCAAGGTGCCCCAAAGTTAACGGCTGATGCAGCAGGTATAGGTGTAGGAGAACTTGTATCTGCTAGTATACCTTTAGTAGTTGTCATGGGAGTAGTAACTACTATAACTGCTTTTATAATAATGAAAAGAGATTTAAAAAGTGGAAAACTTAGATCCCAAAGGAAAAGCAAAGAAATAAATACTAAGGAGGAAAAAAGTGAGCTAAGATATACACTAACACCTGGTACTAAAAAAAGCTTTGCTATTTTAATACCTATACTATTTGCAATGAATGTGGTTATAATGATAAAGGCAAACTTACAAGGTGGAGATGCTACAGCATTAATAGGAGGAACAGCAATATTTATATTAATATTGGTTTCAATATTAGTATACAAGGGGAAAGCCTTAGAAGAGATAACAAAGTATTTAGTTACTGGATTTAAGTTTGGATTTGAAATATTTGGACCAGTTATTCCAGTTGCGGCTTTTTTCTACTTAGGTGGAGATGGATTTAAAGCAGTAATTGGAGATTTACTTCCGGAAACATCCCAAGGGATTGTCAACGATTTAGGAATGGCATTGGCTAATTCAGTTCCATTAAATGGAGCAGTAGGTGCAGTAACCCTAACATCAGTAGGATCAATAACTGGATTAGATGGATCTGGATTTTCAGGATTGTCCTTGGCAGGATCTGTAGCTGGATTATTTGGTGCTGCCATAGGCAGGGGAACAGCAACTCTAGCAGCCTTAGGACAAATAGGCTCTATTTGGGTAGGAGGAGGAACCTTAATTCCATGGGCCGTAATTCCAGCAGCGGCTATATGCGGAGTGGATCCATTTGAACTAACAAGACGAAACTTTATACCAGTAGTCATTGGTCTAACAGTTACAACAATAGTAGCCATATTTATAATATAAAAAATATATTCTATGGGATTCAAATCATGCTACTAAGAATCTAATAAAAATAATAAAATTGCTTAAAAAATCTTAGAGAAATATTTAATATGTCCTCCTTATAGCAGACAGTAAAAAAATAAAGTTGTTTGCCATAGGGAGGGTATTTTTTAATTATATAATCTTTAAACTCCTCATCTAAAAGAAGTCTTAGTATATATATTAGTCTTTAATTTGGAGGTAAAATAATTATACCACTTCACATACTCATCTCTATGCAAGCTATCTTTTAAAAATACATAGTTGAATTCTCTTTTAGTGTTGAAATCTTTTAAATTAATCTTTGTCATACTACCATTATTTAATTCACTTTTCACTGCTTCCTCATATAGAAATGTAATTCCTAAATTGGATTTTACCAACTCTTTAATTGTTCCCATATTACCAATTTCTATTAATTGTTTAAAACTTTTCATGGTAAAGTTATGTTCATACAAGATTTGTTCAAATATATTTCTAGTGCCAGAACCTTCTTCACGAAGTATGATCCTTTCCTGAAATATATCAGGAAGACTAACTTCCTTATTATTGAAAGTATGATTAGAGGAACATACCCCTATAAAATTTTCTAGGGAGAAAAACATAGAATCATACTCTGACTTATCAAAATGGCCTTCCAAAATAGCAAAGTCAATTTTTCCATCTCCTAATTTGGCTAGCAAGTTTTTAGTATTATCCACATCCATAGTAATATTAATATTAGGAAAATCTAAAAGTAGCTCTTTAAGGAGATAAGACATAGTGTATTCACCAATAGTTAAAGTTGTACCAAACCTGATAGAATGGTTTTCAGTTTCAGGAACTGAAATTATCTCTTTTATTTTATCGGAACTAGTTTTCATAGCTAAAGTAAACTTGTAAAGAATCTCTCCCTCTTTTGTTAAGCTTAAATTTTTACCACTATATTTAAATAATCTTACACCATAGATATTTTCTAAGTACTTAATATGTTGGGAAACAGCAGGTTGCGTAATATGTAGTAATTCTGCAGTTTTTGTATAATTTAAGACCTTGCATAATGTCAAAAATGTATTAAGTCGAAAATCGATCATATTTGTCACCTATAAATATATTTTATTGATATATAATAAATCATAATTTGATTTTATACCAAATACATAATAAAATCAATACCATAGGATGGGAAAAAGGAGTTGACATATATGAAACATATCAAGAAATATGGACCAGGATTTACTTTAACTATTTTATTAGCGTATATATCTAAAATTTTAAGTAGTTCTATACCTATGAATCTTATAAGCCCAGGAGTATTTGCCTTAATATTAGGAATGGTACTTAATCCAATAGTATCAAACTATAAAAAGTGTAAAAGTGGTATGGAATTAGTATCTAAGAAAGTATTAAGACTATCTATTATATTAATGGGTGGAACCCTTAGTTTTACACAGGTATTCCAAGTAGGAAAATATTCATTATTTGTAATGATATTTACATTGGCAACAGCTTTTGGAGGAGGGTATTATTTAGGGAAGATATTTAATATGAATTGGAAATTATCAGGTCTTATATCTGCAGGAACAGGTATATGTGGAGGATCTGCCATAGCGGCCATAGCACCAACAATAGATGCTGAGGCAAATGATATAGCATATTCAATATCAGCTACATTTATATTTGATATATTAATGGTAATCTTATTTCCAATAGCAGGTAGATATTTTGGAATGAGTGATTTAGGTTTTGGGTTATGGACAGGAACGGCAGTTAATGACACATCATCAGTAGTAGCAGCAGGATATGCATTTTCTGATGCAGCAGGAAACTATTCCTTAATAGTAAAGTTAACAAGGACCTTATCTATAGTGCCAGCAGTACTTATTTTTTCATATATAAATGAAAAGATAAAAGCTAAGAAAAATGGACTTGATACTGTAGCACATAAAGTTGATGTAAAAAATATATTCCCATGGTTTATTATAATGTTTTTAGTTATGGTTGGAGTCAAAAGTACAGGTATTATATCTGATGATTTGAGTAATCTAATCTCAAGTATAAGTAAATTTTGTATGATTATGTCCCTAGGGGCCATAGGGTTAAAAACCAATTTTAAAGAGGTATCAAAATCAGGGTTTTTACCTATGTTACATGGTTTTATTATATCGGCCCTAGTAGTTATTGTATCCTTTGTAGTACAGATGATGATGGGACAATTATAAATAAGCTAATATCCTTTTAATATAATTTCTACAACAAACCAAATAAACACTCTATCTAATTTAAAATATAGATAGGGTGTTTATTTTTCAAAAAAATTTTTTAAAGTGTCACAAATCATCTTTTAAATTCGTTTATATAATTGAAAGACTATTTATTTGTTAATATAAAAGAATTAAGAAAGGTGGCCTATGTACATGAAAAGTTTCAAAACATTAAAAAACATACTATTATCAATAACTGTTATTTTTTTATTGCTCACAGGCTGCAGTAAAGAAAAAATCTTAGAACCTAAAGATAGATACAATTATGATAAATATTTAGAATACACTTATGATTATATGTATTATAATTTTAGCTTCAAATATCCAGATTCATGGTGTTTACAAGAAATACCAATTAAGGTAGGAAAGGAGGGGAAATTACCATCAAAATATGGGGTTAATTTATATGTAAATGATAACTTACAATCTAAGGATTTTAAAGCAGAAAATAATATTACAATTTTTCAATCCTCAAGCCCTATATATGATTATCAAAGGGATCATTTTACTGAAGGTGATTTTATTATAAATAACAATAAATTAGGAAAAGTTTATACAAATTTAGATAATAACAATGTAACAATTTATGTTGTATATAATAATTGTATGCCTGAATTTATGAATAGTCTTGTAAAAGTAAGTAAAGATTTTTACAGTAAATATGAAGAGGATATTTGGAGTATTATAGGAAGTGTAAAAGTAAGCTAATAAAATATTGGAGGTATTTAAAATGAAATCTAAATCAATTGTATCACTATTGACTATTTTAATTGTCATAATAAGCTTTTCTGTAAATGCAATGGCTATATCTACTTACAATGAAGAAATAAATAATATAGACATAAGACCTATGATGATGAATATATTAAATTCTAATATTAATATGGTAATAACATCACAGGGACAAGCCAAGATTGATTCTATTATTATTGGTAATAAATCAGTGACTAGAACTAGGATTATAGTAGAGCTTCAGCGCAAAGTAAATGGTAAGTGGGTTACTATAAATACTTGGCAAAAGTCCAGTGATAGTTCCTCAACTGTATTTACAAAAACTGCTAGTGTTAGTAAAGGATATTATTATAGATCAGTTGCAACTGTTACAGCATATAGGGGGAATCATGCCGAGACAAAGGTTATTCCAACTAGTCAAATGAGATATTGACCTAAAGGCGGCCATGGCTGCCTTCTTAAATCTCCATATCCTTTTTTATCTTGATATTTATTTTCTTTGGTGTTGAGGATTCAGTAATGATTATATATAAAATATGATATTTGCAAAGAATATATTTTAGGAACAATATACCTATACTCATAATTGGTAAGTATAATATTTTCACGAATACTTTCTTTTTATTACTCTCTATCTTAATAACGAAAATATAATATGAATTGTGACAGAAATATTTAAATTTTAATGTTTATTTTTAAAATTTTGATGATTTGTTATATAATAAAGATAATTATGAGTTTTATTAGGAGGTATATCCTTGATAATATATATGGCAATGATAGATAATGAGGATGATAAATTTAAATTTAATCTTCTTTATAATACATATAAACAGACTATGTTTTATAAAGCAATGGAAATTTTAAAGGATGAATTTTTAGCTGAGGATGCAGTTCATCACTCATTTATAAAAATCATAAAAAATTTAAACAAAATAGATAAAGTTAACTGTCAGAAAACCAAAGGTTTTATCGTTATAATTACTGAACACACATCAATAGATATATACAGAAAATCAGCAAAGGAAAAAATAGAAATACCTTATGATGAAGTTGAATACTTTATAGAAGGTTTAGGCCCTAGCGTAGAAGAGATATATGAAGAAAATAATGAGAATCTTATAATAGATGCTATTACTTCATTACCTACAAATTATTCAACGGTTCTAAAGCTGAAATATAGTCATGGATATAGTAATAAAGAGATATCACAAATATTGGGTATATCAGAAGAAAATGTAAGGCAAAGAATTTTTAGAGGTAAAAAAAAGCTGGAAAAGGTATTAGAAGGATTGGAGGAAATAAAATATGAGCCAGTTTAGAATAACTGATGATTTATTATATGAATTGGTCCCAAAGGCAGAAGAAAAAATGTTAAATCAAATACCTTTAGAAGAGGAATTAAATCATGTATTCTCTAAAAAATTTATAAAGAAAATGGAAATGTTAATAAAAAAACAGAAAATAAAAGATTTAATTTATTCTATAAAAAAAGTGGCAATAATATTCCTAGTAATGAGTTCTATTATTTTAACTACTGTAGTAGGTGTAGAAGCACTAAGAATTAAAGCAGTACAGATTATTAAAAAGGTATATGAAGAACTTACATCCATATTACTTATATCGGAAGAGGATAGTTCTGAGACTGAACTAAAGATTATAGGGCCAAAATATATCCCAAAGGATTTTAAAAAGGAAATTGTTGAAGAATTAAACAATGGTTATATAATATTTTATTACAATAAAGAAGGTAATGAGATAATTTATCAGAAACAGCATATTGGTGGATTTAGCGGTATATATGATACTGAAGATGCTGTAATAGAGGATGTAAAAATAAATGGGGTAGATGGGGAACTAATATCAAAAGATGGAATCAATCAATTAGCTTGGATCCACGATGGATACTATTATAATATAATCTCCACCATACCAAAAGAAGAGGTACTAAAAGTGGCTGAAAGCATTAGATAATACATTATTCATCGGTATGCCTACATTTGGTAGTGCAAATGGTTCTATACTTTTTACAGCAATACTACCAAATTCAAAAATAAGCTTTGGATTTGGTAACTCTTGGAGCCAGTTTAATGAAGAATATTATAAAGAGTTCAACGGATTTAAACCTGATATATGGGTTCCTTACATTGATATAGATAAACTTACAATATATCTTAATAAATTTTAAACAATATAGAGTATCGATTAGCTTATATAACCGATACTCTATATTATTTTAGTCTTATCCCAATATATTTTTACTTTCCTCATCTATAAATTGGTTTTTATATAGATTATAATAGTATCCTTGAAGATTTATTAATTCATCATGAGTACCTGATTCTATAATTTTGCCATCTCCTATAACAAGTATTCTATTTGCATTTCTAATAGTAGATAATCTGTGGGCAATAACAAAACTTGTTCTCCCATTTAGTACATTTTGGATGGCATCTTGTATAATTCTTTCTGTTTCAGTATCTATGGAAGAGGTGGCTTCATCTAAAACAAATAACCTAGGATTTCTAACTATAGCTCTAGCAAAGGATATAAGTTGTTTTTGACCTGTAGATAAAAGTCCACCACCTTCACCTACTTCTGTATCATATCCTTTTTCCATAGACATAATAAATTCATGTGCATCTACTAATTTGCAAGCTTTTATTATATCTTCATCAGTAGCATTTAAATCTCCATATCTGATATTTTCTCTTATGGTGCCACTGAAGAGATGGGGTGACTGTAGTACATAGCCTAGATTTTCGTGAATCCAGTTCTGAGGCATATTCTTATAATTTATTCCATCTATTAATATTTCACCACGACTTGGTTCATAAAATCTACAAAATAAATTTACTATAGTAGATTTCCCAGCACCTGTTTCTCCTACTAAGGCTATAGTTTCTCCAGGATTTATCTGTAGATTAAAGTTTTCTAGTATAGTGTCTCCATTTTTATAGGAGAAACTAACATTTTTGAATTCTACACTACCGATTATATTTGGCCAGTTTTCTTTTTTAGGTTTAAAAATATCTCCATATTTTTCTATTACATCTTTTCGATCTAAAATATCAGGCTCTTCATTTAATAGAGAAAACACCCTTTCAGCAGAAGCTTGAGCAGATTGTAGCTCTGCAAATATGGTAGCCATTTGTCTTATAGGCTCAAAAAATTGGGTTGCATATGATATAAATGCTACTAAAGTACCATATCCAATAATATCTCTTATAACATAGTTTCCCCCAAAGTTTATAGCAAGAGCTGTTCCTATACTACCTAATAACAATATAATAGGTAGATATAGGGAAGAAAATACTGTGGCTCTTATGGCGCTTTTTTTCATATTGCTAGTTATATGGGAAAATTCCTCTAGATTAATCTCTTCTCTAACTAGGGTTTTAGTAGTTTTAGCCCCTTGTATATCTTCATTAAAGGCAGCAGTTATTTTAGAGTTTATTTTTCGAACTTCTCTTTGAGCATTTAATATTTTTTTTTGGAAATATAAACTAACAATAGCCACAAAAGGTAAAACGGTCATAACAATTAAGGCTAGTTTATAGTTTAAAATCATCATGGCTATGGTAACTCCAATCATCATTGCAATACCCCAAGATAGGTCTACTAATCCCCAAGATATAGTTTCACTTAATCTTTGAATATCAGAGGTCATTCTAGACATTATCCATCCTACAGCAGTGGTATCATAATAAGATAGGGGAAGAAGTTGTAGTTTTTCAAAGCCCATTTTTCTAATATCATAGGCCATATATGTTTCCAATCTACCAGCCCTTGAGATAAATAAATATATGCTTATTGAAAATATAAATATGCCTAATAAATAGATAAGTCCGAAGGAAATTAAGCCATTAGTAGACTTCTTTTCGACAAAATTATCTATTGCATATTTCGACAGTAGGGGAAATATGGTTTCTAAAGCCCCTACTACAACCATCATTAAAATTAACTTTATAAAATCCCCTTTATATGGTTTTAAAATTTTAGAAAAATCCTTCCATATAATGGGGTCAATTTTTTCATTCATTACTTTTTCTGACTCCATATATTACCTCCTATATACATTTTGACCTATTTTCATAGGATGATTGGATCTCATATACCCTTTTATATAGACCTTCCTTATTTATTAATTCTCTATGTTTACCCTTTTGTATAATTCTACCTTTATCTATTACATAGATCATGTCAGCTTCTGATACTGTAGATATTCTATGGGATATAATAATAGTTGTAGCTTTATCTTTTCTAGCTGTTAATGCACTACGAATTTCAATATCTGTAGCAGTATCTACAGCAGATAAAGAATCATCAAATATTACTATGGGACAATTTTTTATTATAGTTCGAGCTATGGCCATCCTTTGTTTTTGTCCACCAGATAGGGAAACGCCTCGCTCTCCCACTAGAGTTTCATATTTATTTTCAAATTCAATAATATCTTCGTGAATAGATGCAGTTTTAGCTGCTTCATATACTTTTATATCTGAAAGATTAGGATCTGCTAGTTTAATATTTTCCTTAATAGTTTTAGCATATAAGAATGGCTCTTGTAATACTAATCCTATATTTTTTCTAATCCAGTATTTATCTATAGTGTTTAATTCTATACCATCAATTTTTATTGAACCTTGATTATACTCATATAATCTTGGAAGTAGATGTACTAAGGAGCTTTTACCAGATCCAGTAGGCCCAATAAAGGCAATAGTTTCACCTGGATTTATAGAAAAGGAAATATCTTTTAGTACATATTTTCCTTCATCATAGGCGAAATATATATTTTCAAAATCTATACCACCATATATAATAGGCTCTCTACCTGTGGGACTTAATATTTCTATAGGTTGTTTAAGTATATCATCTATTCTCCCTATGGATACAAATGCTTTACCCATATCAGTAAGGGTACGACCCATTTGACGTACTGGCCATACTAACATATTTACATATGTAGTAAAGGCTATTAGAGTACCTAGTGTAATACTACCTGTAACTGTAAAGTAACTTCCAACAATTAGAACCAGGCCTATTTGAAAGAAACTAACAAAATCTGAAAAAGCCCAGTAGATAGAAAGGTTCCTAATCAATCTATAGGTAAGGTCTCTATGTTCTTTGTTTTTCTTATCGAAATTTTCCACTTCATACTTTTGTCTTGAAAAGGCTTTTACAACTCGTATGCCAGTTAGGTTTTCTTGTAATACTGTAGAAAGACTAGCCTCTGCTTCATCAGATGCTTGAAAGTCTTTTCTAACCTTTTTAAAAAATATTATGGCAAAACTAAAGGTAATAGGTAGGACTGATATGGATACCATAGCCATTTTAGTACTTAGGTTAAACATTATAACCAATGTAAACATAAGCATAAATAAAGAACCAATTACTTCCATTAGCTGAATAGCTAAAAATCTTCTTACAGTATCTACATCTGAAGTACATCTTTGTATTAGATCTCCAGTATCTACTTTAGTATGGTATTCATATGGTAGTTTCTGAATATGATCATATAGTCTATTTTTAATATTTTCTGCTATACCTTCTGCTGCTTTACTAGAAAGTGTATTTTTAAGAAATAAAAACACCCCCCTAAATAAGGCAATACAAATAATAATTAGTCCAATTTTCCAAAGCTTTCCTCTTAACTCATCTCTTCCTCCTAAAAAATTTATAATTTTTGATACGGTAAATGAATCTACTGCCCTTTCTCCGATAATGGAATCAATGGTAGTTTTTAAAACAAGGGGATTTAAAATAGTAATCCCTTGAGAGATTATTACAGAAATAATCCCTAAAACATAAATGAGCCCAAAACCTTTAGTGAAATGAATAAGTTTTTTAAATTCTTTCAAAAACAGCCCTCCTTTTAATATAAAAAGCCATAGGTAAATATCTATACCTATGGCCAAAGATCAAATTATATTTGAGAATATAACTAAATAAAAAAGCCATAGGTAATATACCTATGGCTCATAATCAAAAAATTATATTTGAGTTTTAAACATAGGTCGTTTCCATAAAATATCAAATTTTATTATAGTGTATATTGTATTTGTTATGATCACGGTTACGACCTCCTTTAATATATTCAATAACTCTATTATATTAGAATTTTTAGAAAAGTCAATATGTTTTTTAAAATTAACTATTAATTTATATACATATGGTTTTATATTGGTATTTATGTATAAGAAGTATATACTAAGTTCTGTATAAAATTTATAATTTAAAGGAAATGGATACATTAATGGGATTCAGATATTTCTTATTTTAATTTAATATTAAAGTAATTTTATTAAAGTCAAAACTTCAAAATGTAAATAAAAATAAGGTTAAATTATATTATAACAATGAGTCCTCAAGCTTTCTAAGATCTAGTATTTTGATTTTATTTTTATAAAAGTCTATTAACCCATCGTCTTTCATATTCACAAGTTCCCTGGATAGTGAAGGTCTAGGTATATTCAAAAGCTCAGCCATCTTCTTTCGACTATAAGGCAGTGTGATATATGGAGAGTTTTGTCTATTGTATTCCAACAATATAATATTGGAGATTTTTTTTCTTAAAGTGTCATAGGATAAATTTGTAATCCTATTGTTAAGCATGAGAATTCTGTTGGATAAAACACCCATAAAATTTTCTATGACTTGAGGATTAAAGGTCATCATCTTTACAATTTCTTCTCTTTTTATATACATAATTTCAGATTGATTAGAAGATATAATAGTTGCTGGATAAACATGTCTACCAGAAAACACTAATGCTTCACCAAATATATTTCCAGCCTTAAAGTGATTAATAGTTACCACTTTTCCAGAGGGAAATGGTTTGTGAATCTCTATATTACCATTTAATATAATTCCAAGGCTATGACAATCATCATCTTCTACAGCTATAACTTCATTTTTTTCATAAGATTCTACAGTATATGGAACGCATTTTAATAATTCATATATTTCTTCTTCTTTTACATTTTTAAATAGGACACATTGGCACAAACTTTTTAGATATTTTTCCAATTAACTCACCTCGGTTATAAACTATTGTTATATTTAGATTAGCATATTTTATTTAATGGTGCAATGTAAGTAAATAAGCATAAAATCCTAGCTATATATATTTTGATTAATGTAGGAGTTTGATATTTATACTAAAAGTTTTATTTTTTATTTATTAGCATATAAATATTCAAAGGGAGGAATGAAGATGGGGAGAAAGACACTGGTAGGATTTATATTTATATTGATTATATTATTGATTACTATTGGAAACCGTATACATATAATTAAGATTAGAAAGGCTGTGGATTACTTAAATACAAATTCTGAGTCAAACAACGGAAAACTTACTGTTTTTATAGAAGTGGATAAAAAAAGACTATCTTTAATAGATAGAGAAAATGATAAGATAATCAGTACATATCCTATTGCATCAGGCAAACCGTCTTCCCCAAGTCCCTTAGGTAGCTTTAAAATAATAGAGAAGGCTCCTTGGGGAGAGGGGTTTGGATCTAGATGGCTGGGACTTAATGTTCCTTGGGGTATATATGGAATACACGGCACAAATCAGCCCCACTCCATAGGAGGGAATGTATCAAAGGGATGTATAAGAATGAGAAATAGTGATATTGAAAAATTATATGAGTTAGTTCCATTAGATACTCCAGTACTTATAGTTAATGGGGAATATGGACCCTTTGGTCATGGTTTTAGGACTCTGAAGCCAGGAGATAGAGGGGCAGACGTACTTGAAGTTCAAAAAAGATTAAAACAACAAGGATACTATGATTCTACACTAGATGGCATATATGGAGAATCTATGAAAAAAGCTTTAATAGACTTTTTAAAAGATAAAAATATTCCTTTAACAGATAAAATAACAGATCATATATATAAGGAATTAGGAATAATATTAATGGAATAAATATAGTTATTATATAAAAAAAATATTTAGTTTAGGAAGAAAAAAAGATAGGTCATTTGACCTATCTTTTTTATGTTTACTATCTAGTTGTTCCACCCATATTTTGTTGTGCCATTTTAACTAAGTTTTTAGTCATGTATCCACCTACATAACCATTTTGTCTAGATGGAAGATTTCCCTTATCTAATGTGTCATAATTAGCCATTCCTAATTCTGACGCAATCTCCAACTTCATTTGATTTAAAGCCTGACGAGCTTCTGGTACTAATATTCTATTACTTCCTGTATTGTTATTATTATTTGCCATTTATAAATCTCCTTTCAAGTTTTATTTGTTAATAATTTTGTCTACTAGTATTATGTGTAAATCTTTTATTAATAATCATGCAATATTAGGTACATTTTACATTACCTTCACCATAATCAATTAAATTGAATATTAGGTTATTAGTGGAAAAAATCAAATAGTTTTGCAATATTGAGAAAATTATCACCATTTAATAATATTTACGTAATATATTAATGTAATAAATTTTAGGAGGCGAATTATATGAATTCATTATACGATTATGAACAAGATCATAAGATGAAATTAGCTAGAGCATATATAAAGTTTCAAATAATGAATCAAGTGTTTAGTCCTGGTGAAGCACTTAAAAAAGGAACCTTATTTCCAGAATTATATAGACCCTATATAAAACAGGGTGATGAGAAATTGGGAGGCGAATATTATGAATAAAGCTCAAAAAGATTTATTAGTTGAGATAATGGAAATAAACTTTGTTCTTGTTGAAACTGCACTATATTTGGATACTCATCCAAACGATGAAAATGCTTTAAGGCTCCATAATAATAGTTCCCATAGATATCATCAATTATTAGATATGTATGAAGCTAAATATGGTCCTCTTAGAAATACTAGTATGAGTGGATATCCATGGGCTTATATAGAGGAACCTTGGCCATGGGACATAGATTTTAATAATTTTTGTTAACAATTTTTGAAGGAGGATTATATTATGTGGATATATGAAAAGAGGTTACAGTATCCTGTGAGAGTTGATACTACAAACCCAACATTAGCAGCTATGATAATAGAACAATTTGGTGGAGCAGATGGAGAACTATCTGCAGGTATTAGATATCTTACTCAAAGATGGACTATGCCTACAGGAAAAGCTAAAGCTTTATTAACTGATATTGGTACAGAAGAATTAGCTCACTGGGAAATGATTGGAACTTTAGTATATAAATTAGTAAAGGATGCAACAGTAGATCAAATAAAAGGAACTCCTTTTGAGGCTCATTATGTCAATCATGGGAAAAGTCCATTTCCTCATAATGCAGCTGGGGCACCATTTATTGCTGCCTACTTCAATTCAAAGGATGATCCAGTAGCAGATCTTCATGAAGATATGGCTGCAGAACAAAAAGCTAGAGCAACTTATGAATGGCTAATAAATATCAGTGATGATCCTGGAGTAACAGATACATTGAGATTTTTAAGAGAAAGGGAAATAGTACATTTCCAAAGATTTGGAGAAGCCCTGATGATAGTCCAAGATCATATGGACAGTAAAAAGTATTACTAATAAAAACAAGGGAGCCTAACTCCCTTGCTTTTATTAGACAAAAAAATATACATATGTTAAAATGCATATCAAATAATCCTTATAATTATACGGATAAATACTGCAAAATGAGGTGTAGAAATTGAAGGATTTACTTGAATTATTTGCCATATTTTTTAGAATAGGAGGTTTTACTTTTGGGGGAGGATATGCCATGCTGCCTATTATTCAGGAAGAAATAGTCCATAAAAGACACTGGGCTACAGATAAAGAAATAATAGATTATTATGCCATAGGACAATGTACACCTGGAATTATAGCAGTAAATACAGCCACCTTTATAGGATATAAGCAAAAAGGAATTATCGGAGCTATATTTGCTACATTAGGATTAGTATGTCCTTCTCTCATTATCATAACCATAATAGCAAGATTTTTTAATCATTTTCAAGACTATGCCATAGTCCAACATGCATTTAGTGGGATTCAAATAATAGTAATAGCCCTTATAATCAATACTGTAATAAATATGTACAAGCAATCGGTTAAGGATTGGATAGGGATAAGTTTGTTTTTAATTTCTTTTTTAGTAATAGCTATTTTAAAATTATCACCTATAATTATAATCATTATATCTGCAGCAGTAGGAATTATAAAATGCAAAGATATGGATACAAAGGAGATAAAATAATATGATTTACTTTAAATTATACCTTGTATTTTTCAAAATAGGTTTATTTTCAGTAGGTGGTGGCTTAGCTACTTTACCATTTTTACAAGAGATAGTGGATAAATATGGATGGATTACATCTGAAGAATTATTAAATATGATAGCAATTTCTGAATCTACACCAGGACCGATAGGTATTAATACAGCAACCTTTGTAGGCCATAATACAGCAGGTATACTAGGAGGAATAATTGCTACATTTGGACTAGTAACTCCTTCTATCATAATCATAATTATAATTGCCCATTATTTTTCTAAATTTAGTGAAGAAAAGATAGTTAAATCAGCTTTTTATGGAATAAGGCCAGCCGTAGCAGGACTAATTGGTGCCGCTGGATTTCAAGTTGCTAAGATTTCCTTGTTTAATATGGAAAAATTTAATATAAGGAAAAACATAATTCATATATTTAATATAAAAAGATTGATTTTATTAGGAATAATATTGTATATAAGTAATAAATATAAAAAACATCCAATAGTATATTTGATTAGTGGTGCAATCATTGGTATTATATTTAAATTCTAATATTGATGTTATAATTTTGCAATTTTGGGTAATATATTAATTGTATAAATACATAAGATGCTTAATACACTAAGACACTTAATATACTAATATACTAATATACTAATATACTAAGATACCATAGATCACAATTATGATCTGTATAATATAAAAAGGGGGAATATTAATGAACGCAATGACACAAGACAATTTAAGATCCGCATTTGGTGGAGAAAGTATGGCACATATGAGATACAGAATTTGGGGTGAAAAGGCTGAAAAAGAAGGTTTTCCAACTGTTGCTAGGCTTTTCAAATGTACTGCTGATGCTGAAGAAGTTCATGCTACCTTACATTTTGAAGCTTTAAGAGACATAAATGGTGATTTTCCAGTAACATCAATGGCAGGATTTGGATTAACTAATACTTCTGAAAACCTACAAGGTGCAATTGATGGAGAAACTTTTGAATTTACACAAATGTATCCTGCATACATAGCAGTTGCTGAAATGCAAGGGGAGAAGTCAGCTGTAAGGGCGATGAAATATGCAATTGAAGCAGAAAAGGTCCATGCAGAATTATTTACTAAAGCAAAGGAAGCTGTAGATGGAGGAAAAGATCTAGAAGTAAAAACAATGTTATTATGTCCTATATGTGGATATATTTCCTTAACTGGAGAAGAAGACAATTGTCCACTATGTAATGCGAAGAAAGAATTATTCATATCATACTAATATAGACACCCTAGGGTGTCTATATTTTTTCAGGAAAACATTTTCAGAAATTAAAGAATAGTATAATATGACAAACTGTTCTATACAATCTATATTAAAATATATAAAAATATGATAAAATAATATTGGATATCAGTAAAAGTAATCGATATACAAATAAAAATTACATCTAAATATAAGCTAAAAAATATAAATTATATAAGGAGTGTATTAAATGTATAAAGAAGAAATAACACTATTAAACCAAACTGGTTTACATGCAAGACCAGCATCACTATTTGTAAAAGAGGCATCACAATATAAATCAGATATTAAGGTAATAAAGGATGGCCAAGAGTATAATGGTAAAAGTATTATGGGAATATTAAGTATGGGTGCTGGAAAAGGAGATGTATTGACTATTCAAGCTCAAGGTGAAGATGAAGAAAAAGCAGTAAAGAACCTAGTAGATTTAATAGCCAACCAATTAAGGGATTAGGAGGATTGTTATGAAGGGCTTAGGAACTTCCCCAGGTATTGGTATAGGGAAAGTATTTCTATACGTAGAACCTGAAATCAATATAGAAAAGAAAAATATAGAATCTCCAGAATTAGAAATAGAAAGATTTAATGAGTCTATAAATAAAGCAATGGAAGAAATAGATTATTTGTATAAAAGGACCTTAGATGAGGTAGGACAAGATGAAGCTGAAATATTCACGGCTCATAAAATGATGTTAGAAGACCCTGAGTTTATAAATGGAGTAAAGGGCAAAATAAATAATGAAAATGCAAATGCAGAGTGGGCAGTAAATGAAGTTGCAAATCAATTTATAGCTGTCTTTGAAGGTATTGAAGATGAATATCTTAGAGCTAGAGCAGCAGACTTAAAGGATGTATCTAGTAGATTATTAAGGGTTTTATTAGGTATAGAACCAATAGATTTAATGGCTATAAATAAGGAAAGTATAATAGTTGCAGAAGATTTGACGCCATCAGATACTGCTGGAATGAATAAAGATAAAGTTGTAGGAATGGTAACTATCTTAGGAGGTAGGACCTCCCATACGTCTATAATTGCTAGGACATTGGGGATACCTGCTATTGCTGGGATTGATAATATTCTTAAGGAAGTAAATCATGGAGATATAATGATTATAGATGGAGATGTGGGGGAAGTGATTATCAACCCTACAGATGAAGAATTGAAACTATATAAGAAAAAGCTACAAGAAATGAATGAGTTTAAAGAAAGACTAAAGTCTATGATTGGTGAAGAAAGCATATCTAAAGATGAACATAGGGTAGAAATAGCTGGTAATATAGGTACTCCATCTGATATTGATAATGTCCTTATAAATGATGGTGAAGGTGTAGGATTATTTAGAACTGAATTTTTATATATGGATAGTGATAGCCTTCCAACGGAAGAAAAGCAATTTGAAGCCTATAAATTTGTAGCTGAGAAACTGGAAGGAAAACCATTAGTTATTAGAACGCTAGATGTTGGTGGAGATAAAGAGATACCATATTTAGATCTACCAAAAGAAATGAATCCATTTTTAGGATATAGAGCAATAAGATTATGCCTAGATAGAACAGATATCTTTAAGACCCAACTTAGGGCAATATATAGGGCAAGTTATTATGGAAATATTAAGATAATGTTCCCAATGATATCGAATATAAATGAATTAAGAAGTGCTAAAATTTTAGCAGAAGAAGTTAGAGAAGAATTAAGAAAAGAGAATATACCTTTTAAAGAAGATGTAGAGATAGGTATTATGGTAGAAGTGCCATCTGTAGCAATTCACTCTAAGGCTTTCGCTAAGGAAGTAGATTTCTTTAGTATAGGCACCAATGACTTGATTCAATACACAGTAGCTGTAGATAGAGGAAATCAGAATATATCTTATTTATACAATCAATATCATCCTGCTGTTTTAAATCTAATAAACATGACTATTAAAAATGGTCATGAAGCAGGTATCTGGGTAGGCATGTGTGGTGAAGTTGCAGGAGATGAAAAACTAATACCAGTTTTACTAGCAATGGGATTAGATGAATTTAGTATGAGTGCTGGTTCTATTCTTAGAGCAAGATATCAAATTAGAAATACATCTAAATTAGAAGTAGCTAAACATTTAGATACTATTTTAAATCTACCTACAGCAGAAGATGTAGAAAGATATATAGATGAGAATATTTTAAACTAAGAAATAGGCCCTAAGAAATTAGGGTTTATTTTTATGTCTAAATGGAATAATAAATAGAGATAGTATAAGGGAGGTTTTAATTTTGCAAATTAGACTATTTATTATTGCCATAACACCAGCTATAATCGGATTGTTTGCCATTTATTTAACTGATAGAGTGGATAAGGAGCCTGGAAAACTTTTATTTTTAACATTTATATTAGGAGCCTTATCTGTAATCCCATCAATTATAGTAGAAGAAATCCTTATTAGACTCAATGTATTTAAAGGAGTATACAATGCATTTTTTAATGCATTTATAGTTGCAGCATTGACAGAGGAATACTTTAAAAGACTTATGATACTAAAAGTACCCTATAGGACTACTTATTTCAACGAAAGGTTAGATGGAATAGTGTATGGAGTTTTTGCTGCCTTGGGATTTGCCACAGTAGAAAATATAATATATGTTGTATTTACTTATACAAATAACCCGTTTATAGGTTTATATAGGGGAATATTTTCTGTACCTGCCCATGGAATATTTGGTGTAACCATGGGATATTATCTATCTTTGGCCAAATTTGCTACAGATGAAAGAAGAAGAAAAGCAAATCTTAGAAAATCTTTAACTATGCCTGTACTTTTACATGGTATATTTGATTTTATACTAATGGCAAATATACCAGAATTAACTTTTTTATTTGTCCCATATGTAGTGTTTATTTGGTGGATAAACGAAAGAAAGTTGGAGACGTTTATATATGACTCTAGAAATAGAGTAATAAAAGATAAGACTAAAGACATTACAATAAATGATATAATAGATAAAGAAGAGTAATTAGGTTGTTGAAGTTATTCTTACTTAAGTGTAGAATAATATATAGGATAAATATACAGGACATGCTTTAATTAGATGCTAAGGAGGCAAATATGAGAAGAAATAGAATAGATAGAAGAAGGCGAAGAAAAAGGCCAATATTTAGACCTATAGGAGTTTTAATTGTTTTTCTTGTTATAGGAATTATAGGAATAAAGTCTGTACCACAAATTGCTGACTTTAGCAAAAACATTTATAAAAGCTTTGTTGAAAAGGAAGAACCACAAGGTTCCAATCTGTCAGATGAATATATTGATATAGACTCTGATACAGGAGTAGACTCAGGTCAAAAAAAGAATGAAATATCTAAGACTAAAATAGAAAATATAGATCTATTAGCAGTAGGAGATATAATGTTTCATATGCCTCAAGTAAGATCTGCATATACAGGTGATGGATCCTACGATTTTAGTCCAACATTTAAATATATAAAAGAATATGTATCTAAAGCTGATATTGCAATTGCAAATTTTGAAACAGTTACTGCTGGTAATGAAAAAGGTTTTTCAGGTTTCCCTCAGTTTAACAGTCCAAAAGAAAGTATACTTGCCCTAAAAGAAACAGGTTTTGATATATTGTCTACGGCTAATAATCATTGCTTAGACAGAGGCAAAGATGGAATAATATCAACTATTGATACGATTGAACAATATGGTTTAAAGTCTGTAGGCACATATAAGAACCCAGATAAGCACCAATTGATAGAAGAAATAAAAGGCATTAGATTAGGTATCTTATCCTATACCTATGGCTTAAACGGCTTAAATGGATTATTAACAGAAGAAGAACTATCCTATATGATAAATCTTATTGACGAGGCAAAGATTGAAAAGGATATTAAAGATATGAAAGATGAAGATGTAGACTTAATAGTTGTGTGTATTCATTGGGGCAACGAATACCAAAGAGAACCATCCCCGTATCAAATAGAATTAGGACATAAAATGGTGCAATGGGGTGCAAATATAATATTAGGAAGCCATCCACATGTAATTCAAAAATCTGAAATAGTAGAACACCAAGGGAAAGATAATTTTATCATATATTCTATGGGTAATTTTATTTCCAATCAAAGACAAGAGACTATGGGTAATCCATACACAGAAGATGGAGTAATGCTAAAGATTAATATAGAAAAGAACTTTAGTACCAATGAAGCAAGTATTACAGATATCACTTTTATACCTACGTGGGTTCATAAGTATAGGGAAGGTAATAAGGAAAACTATGCTATTGTACCTGCTGAAGATTTAATAAAAGGGAAACTTAATCTAGGAGTAAGCGAAAATATTATATCTAGAGTCAAGAAATCATATGATGATAGTATAAATACATTAAATAATAA
Source organism: Wansuia hejianensis (assembly GCF_014385225.1). GTDB lineage: Bacteria > Bacillota > Clostridia > Tissierellales > Tissierellaceae > JACRTK01. Next base: position 275,833 of record NZ_JACRTK010000004.1, on the reverse strand, counting down.
ATAAAGCTTAAAAAGTTTATAAAAACCTTTTGTTAATATAGGTTTTTATTATATAATAGAAGTAATAGATTAGATATATTATTATTTAAATAATTTTTAAAGGGGTGACACCTCTGGAATCTTTAAAGAATTTATTTTTAAGTATGAGAATAAGGGATATTATAGATATAGTCATAGTAGCAGTAGTTATTTATAAACTTTTTTCTCTAATTAAAGAAACAAGGGCTGAACAATTGGTAAAAGGCATAGTTGTAGTCCTTATATTGACTAAATTAAGTCGTTGGGCCGAACTATATACCATAAATTGGATATTGAACAATGCCATAACCGTTGGAACCTTAGCTATACTAATAGTCTTCCAGCCAGAGTTAAGAAGAGGATTGGAATATTTGGGAAGAAGTAGTTTTTATACTAAATCATTAGTTGAAATTAGAGGTGAAAGTTTATCTAAAGTAGTTGAAGAAATTGTAGAAGCTGTAGCATCCTTATCTAGACAAAAAATTGGAGCACTGATTGTAATAGAAAAACATACTGGACTTAATGAAGTTGCAGACACTGGAACTGAAATTAATGGATATGTAACCAGTGACCTACTTATTAATATTTTTATTCCTAATACACCTTTACATGATGGAGCAGTAATTATTAAAGATGATAAAGTAAAAGCAGCAGCCTGTTTCTTACCATTGACAGAAAATACTGGCTTAAGTAAAGAATTAGGAACAAGACATAGGGCAGCATTAGGAATTTCAGAAAGATCAGATAGTCTATCAATTATTGTATCTGAAGAAACAGGAGGAATCTCCATAGCAGAAAATGGTACTATTGCTAGATATTTAGACATACAAACATTGAGACAGATCTTACTGGATATGTATAAGCCAGATCCAGACAAACAATCATTTATTACAAAATGGAGGCTGAAAAATGAGCAAAGGGAAGAATAATCTCACACCAAAAATCTTTGCTCTACTAATTGCCGTATTTTTATGGAGTTATGTAATGAGTGAAGTAAATCCAGAAAGACCAACTGAATATAGAAATATACCTGTAACGTATCAAAATATGTCAGCCTTAGAAAGACAGGGTTTAGTAATTATGGATCCAAAAGAAGCTAAGGTAAATGTAAAAGTTACAGGAAAGAAATCTGATATGGATAAGTTTTCCTCCAGTGGAGGGGTTAATAATATTGTGGTGCAAGTAGACTTATCAGGTTATAGAGAAGGACAATTCAAAGTACCAGTAAAAGTAAGTTTATCAGACAACTCATCAAATATAAAAATAGTGAGTTGGGAACCACAAGAAATATTATTTACATTTGATGAGTTGATTACAGATGAACGAGAGGTTAAAGTAGAAACTACAGGAGAACTGGGGAACAATTTTGTATTAGAAAATATAGATGTAAAGCCTGAAACAGTTCTAATAAGTGGACCTAGAAGATGGGTCAATGAAGTATCAGAAGTTAAGGCCATAGTAGGATTAGAAGGAAGACAAGAATCAGTTAAACTGAAAGCTCCTATTCAGTTATTAGATGACAAGGGCAATGTTGTGAGAGGAGTAGAAAGTAAACCTGATACAGTAGATGTAGGAATAAGTATATTAAGGAAAAAGACTTTACCTATTAGATTACAAACCAAGGGAGAATTACCTGATAATTTCACAATCTATCAGACAGATATACATCCTAGCACTGTTACTGTTAAGGGAGATAAAAGTCTAGAAGATTTAGATTATATCAATACTAAACCAATAGACGTAAACTCACTATTAGTAGGCAGCTCTATGGAAGTAGAACTAGATTTGCCAGAAAATATTCAACTATTGAATCCTGAACAAAAAATATCATTGACATATTCCATAGAAGAGGCAGTAAGCAAGGAGTTTAAATTTGCTCCAAGTGAGTTGGAAATTAGAAACTTAGATGATAAACTAAATTTAGAGTCAATAGATTATGATAAAGAAATCCAACTAATATTAGGTGGTTCTAGAATTACTTTGGAAAATATAAATAAAGATAGTATAAAATTATATTTAGACCTAAAAGATATAGCAGAAGGAAGTCACCAAGTAGAGATTAAGGTAGAAATACCAAAAGATGTAACTATTGAATCTATAAATCCTAAAAATTTAAAACTCAATTTAAAGAAAAAGGAGGAAGGTTGATCGTGAATTATATCTTAGCAATTAATCCAGGGTCAACCTCCACCAAGGTTGCCCTCTGGGATTCTAAAAAAGACTTACTGATGAAAACGATTTCGCATCCCGAAGAAGAGATTCAAGCCTTTGAAAATATAATGGCTCAGTATAATTATAGAATAAATCATATAATGGATTGGCTGGTACACGAAAATATTTCATTGGATCATATATCAGCAGTAGTAGGTAGAGGTGGACTTTTAAGATCTATACCAGGTGGTACCTATATAGTATCTGACCAGATGCTTAAAGACTTAAGACAAGGGATACAAGGTGAGCATGCATCAAACTTAGGTGCATTTTTGGCAAAAGGAATTGCAGACATAAAAGGTATTCCAGCATATATAGTTGATCCAGTTTCAGTAGACGAATTTGAGAAACTATCACGAATATCTGGGCTAAAAGAAATATCTAGAGTATCACTATTACATGCCTTAAATATAAAAGCTACTTGCCATAGATTAGCAAAGGAAACTAGTAAAAGAATAGAAGAATTGAACCTAGTAGTTGGTCATTTAGGTGGTGGCATATCAGTTGCCGCTATAAAAAATGGTAAAGCTATTGATGTAAACAATTCTATACAGATGGGACCATTTAGTCCTGAAAGATCTGGTAGTTTGCCAGTAGGAGATCTTGTAGAACTATGTTATTTAGGAAAATACAGCTATAAACAAATGCATTCAATAGTTCAAGGAAAAGGAGGACTTATGTCCTATTTAGCCACTAAGGATGCTAGGGAAATTGTAAATAGAATAAATAATGGAGATAAGTATGCAAAGCTGATTTTTGATGCTATGGCTTATCAAATAGGAAAAGAAATAGGCTCTTATGCTACAGTATTAAGTGGGAAGGTGGATAATATTATCTTAACAGGAGGATTAGCCTATTCTGATTACTTAATAAATAAAATCATTGAAGCAGTAAATTTTATAGCACCTGTAGTTGTGTATCCAGGAGAAGATGAAATGGATGCCTTAATTAAGGGTGCATTAAGAGTTATAAATGGTTTGGAAAAGCCTAAAATATATGAAGATGAGGTGGTATAATGGCTAAGAATTTTAAAATGTTAATGGATTTAGCAAAGAAAAGAGGACCAAAGAAAGTAGCAGTTGCCGTAGCACAGGATAAAGATGTACTACAATCTGTTAAGCTAGCTATGAAAGATAATATTATCATACCTATTTTAGTAGGAGATAAGGAAAAAATATTGGAAATTGGTAATGAAATTGGTCTAGATTTTGAAGGAGTTGAAATTATCCATGAAATAGATGGAACCTTGGGAGCAAGAAAGGCTACTGAGCTAGTACATAGTGGACAGGCTGATATATTAATGAAAGGTTTAATAGATACTTCCATTATAATGAAGCAAGTACTAGATAAAGAAATAGGATTAAGAACAGATAGCTTAATTAGCCACGTAGCAGTATTTGATGTACCTACATATCATAAAGTTTTCTTTGTTACTGATGCTGCTATGAACATAGCTCCAGATTTGTTACATAAAAAAGGAATAGTAGAAAATGCGATAAAACTAGCCCATTCATTAGAGATAGAAACTCCAAAGGTAGCAGTATTAGCTGCAAAAGAGAAAGTATCCGATAAGATGGAAGCAACAGTGCATGCAAAGGAATTGGCAAATATGAATAGAGATGGATTGATTACACAGTGTATAGTAGATGGTCCTTTTGCCTTAGACAATGCAATAAGCAAAGAATCAGCAGCTATAAAAGGTATAGAAAGTCCTGTAGCTGGAGATGCAGATATATTATTGGCTCCAGATATTGAGGCAGGAAATGTGTTATATAAATCTTTATCATTTTTAGCTAACGCAAAATCAGCAGGTATTATAATAGGCACCAAAGCACCTATTGTTTTAACTTCTAGAGCAGATAATGAAGAATCAAAACTAAACTCAATAGTATTGGCAACACTAATGGCATCAAAGGGGGAATAAATAAATGTATAAATTATTAGTAATAAATCCTGGATCCACATCTACTAAAATAGGAGTTTTTCAGGATGAAAAGATTATATTTGAGGAAACATTAAGACACTCAGTAGAAGAACTATCTAAATATAAAAAGATATATGATCAATATGAATTTAGAATGGATATAATTTTAAAAGCCCTAGAGAAAAATAATATAGATCCAAAGTCCCTAGATGGAGTAGTAGGTAGGGGAGGCTTATTAAAGCCAATTGAAGGTGGTACATATGAAGTAAATGAAAAGATGCTAGAAGATTTAAAGGTAGGAGTATTGGGAGAACACGCTTCCAATCTTGGTGGAATTTTAGCTTGTGAAATAGGAAAGATAAGCAATACTAAATCCTATATAGTAGATCCAGTGGTTGTAGATGAATTAGAAGATATTGCTAGAATATCTGGGATCAAAGAAATTGAAAGAAAAAGTATATTTCATGCATTAAATCAAAAAGCAGTAGCAAGAAGATATGCAAAATCCATAGATAAAAATTATGAAGATTTAAACCTAATAGTAGCTCATTTAGGTGGTGGAATATCTGTAGGTGCTCACAAGAAAGGTAAAGTTATAGATGTAGCAAATGCATTAGATGGAGAAGGACCTTTTTCACCTGAAAGATCTGGTAGTTTACCAGTTGGAGATTTAATAAAGTTATGTTATTCTAATAAATATACACTAGAAGATATGAAGAAACTTATAAAGGGTTCTGGTGGAGTAGTTTCATATTTAAATACTAACGATACTAGAAATGTTGGAACAATGATAAAAGAAGGAAATGAGTATGCAAAACTAGTCTACGAATCTATGGCATATCAAGTGGCTAAAGAAATAGGTGCAGTTGCAGTAGTATTAAAGGGACAAGTAGATGGAATCATACTTACAGGTGGAATAGCATATGATAATATGTTTACAGAATGGATAAAGGATAGAGTTAGCTTCATATCCCATGTAGAAGTATACCCTGGAGAAGATGAATTGGCTGCCTTAGCAGAAGGTGGGCTTAGGGTATTAAAGGGAGAAGAAGAAGCAAAAACATATAATTAGGAGTAATCTATGAATAATGATAAAAGAATCAAAATAATAATAGGACATTATGGAAGTGGAAAGACAGAATTTAGTATAAATTATGCAGTAAAACTTGCAAAAGAAAATAAGAAAGTAGCTTTAGTTGATTTAGATGTAGTCAATCTATATTTTAGAAGTAGGGAAAAAGCAGAGATTTTAGAAGATATGGGAATAAAGGTAATAGGAAGCTCCATAAAAGCCAGTGCGTTAGATATACCAGCCATATCTGCAGATGTTCTTACACCATTACAGGATAAGTCCTATGAAGCTATTATGGATATAGGAGGAGATCCAGCAGGTGCCAGAACACTTGGTAGATATCATAATTATTTCCAAGAAGGGAATTATGATATGTTCTTTGTACTAAATGCAAATAGACCTGAGACTCAAACAGTAGAAAAAGTAATGGAGTATATGACAAAGATAGAAGATACGTCTAGAGCTAAAATAACTGGTATAATAAGCAATACCCATTTGCTTAAAAGTACTACAGTAGATGATGTAGTAAAAGGATATCAATTATCAAAAGAGGTCTCTAAGGTAACAAATGTACCTTTAAGATATATAACAGTATTAGAAGAGTTAGTTCCAAAACTTCCCAAAGAAATACAGGAGATAGTTTTTCCAATTAAATTGTATATGAGGGAAGAATGGATGCTTTAAAAATAAAGGAGGGAAATTATGTCAACAGCAAGAGGCAAAGTAACATTCAAAGAGGATATTTGTAAAGGATGTGGACTATGTAATGCAGCATGCCCAGTAGGTATCTTAGGTTTAAATCCAGATAGTATTAATATAAAGGGATATCATCCAGCATATGTAGTAGAGCCAGATAAGTGTACAGGTTGTACAAATTGTGCAGTTACATGTCCAGATTTAGTAATTACAGTAGAAAGAAGATAATATAAGGAGGTTTTACATATGGCAAAAGTTCTCATGAAAGGAAATGAGGCTCTAGGTGCAGCAGCTATTGCAGCAGGTTGCAAATACTTTTTTGGTTATCCAATAACTCCTCAAAATGAAGTACCAGAATATATGTCAAAGGAGTTACCAAAGGTAGGAGGAGTGTTTATTCAAGCTGAATCAGAAGTAGCAGCTATAAATATGGTATATGGGGCAGCAGGAGCAGGAGCAAGAGTTATGACATCATCATCAAGCCCAGGTGTAGCATTAAAACAAGAAGGAATATCTTATTGTGCAGGAGCAGAATTACCTTGTGTTATAGTTAATATAATGAGAGGTGGACCAGGACTAGGTGGAATCCAACCTTCACAAACAGACTATTTCCAAGCAACAAGAGGCGGTGGAAATGGAGATTACAGACTATTGGTATTGGCACCAGCTAATGTTCAAGAATTAGTAGATTTAGTAATGCTAGGATTTGATAAAGCTGATGAATATAGAAATCCAGTAATGATCCTAGGAGATGGAATGATAGGACAAATGATGGAGCCAGTAGAATTTAAAGACAATAATAATCAAGAATTACCAGAAAAGACTTGGGCTACAGTTGGTACAAAGGGAGAAAGAAAGCCAAATGTTGTAAACTCCCTATATTTAGATGCAGAAGATCTAGAGAACCATAACACTAGATTACAAGAAAAATATGCCAAGATGAAAGCAAATGAAACAAGAGTAGAATCTTATAATATAGAAGATGCAGATGTAGTAATTACAGCATATGGAACAACATCAAGAATAGCTAAAACAGCCATAGCTAAATTAGAAAAAGAAGGATATAAAGTAGGACTTATTAGACCTATTACTTTATGGCCATATCCATATGATGAATTCAGTAAGATCAAAGATGATTGTAAAGGTGTATTAACAGTAGAGATGAATACTGGACAAATGTTAGAAGATGTTAAACTAGCATTAAATGGTAGAGTACCTGCATACTTCTATGGAAGAACTGGTGGAATGGTACCAACACCAGAAGAAATTGTAGAAAAAGTTAAAGAAATCTATGGAGGTGACAGATAATGGCAGTAGCAGTAGAGAGAAAAGTAGTATTTGAAAAAACTAAAGGTTTAACAGATGTTGAGACCCATTATTGTCCTGGTTGTACCCATGGAATAATCCACAGATTAGTGGCAGAAGTTATGGAAGAACTAGGAGTTTTAGATAAAGCTGTAGGTGTAGCTCCAGTAGGATGTGCAGTACTTGCTTATAAATACTTTAACTGTGACATGCAACAAGCTGCACACGGTAGAGCTCCAGCAGTAGCTACAGGTGTAAAAAGAGTTCACCCAGATAACTTTGTATTCACATACCAAGGAGATGGAGACTTAGCATCCATAGGAACTGCTGAAATAGTTCATGCAGCCCATAGAGGAGAAAAAATTTCCACTATATTTGTAAACAATGCAATATATGGAATGACAGGTGGACAAATGGCGCCTACTACCTTAATAGGACAAAAAGCTACAACAGCTCCTTACGGTAGGGATGAAGCTACTACAGGTAAACCCCTAAAAATGTCAGAAATGTTAGCAACTATAGACGGAGCAAAATTTGTAGAAAGAGTTTCTGTAGATTCTCCTGCTAATATAAGAAAGGCTAAAAGAGCTATCAAAAAATGTTTCCAGGTTCAATTAGATGGCTTAGGATTTGGTATAGTAGAAGTATTATCAACATGTCCAACTAACTGGGGATTGGCACCAACAGAAGCTACTAAATGGTTACAAGATAATATGATACCTTATTATCCCCTAGGAAACTTCAAAAGTCCAGAGGAGGTAAAATAATATGGAAGAGAGAATAATAGCTGCAGGCTTTGGAGGACAAGGAGTAATGGCTCTAGGCCAATTATTAACATATGCAGGAATGGTAGAAGATAAAAATGTATCCTGGTTACCATCTTATGGACCAGAAATGAGAGGTGGAACAGCTAACTGTAATGTTATTATTTCAACAGAACCAGTAGGCTCACCAGTAGTAGTAGAAGCTACAACTGCTTTAGTACTTAATAAACCATCTTTAGACAAATTTGAAGATGCAGTAGTTCCTGGTGGAAAACTATTTATAAATTCATCTCTAATAGAGCAAAAAGCAAAGAGAGATGATATAGATGTATACTATGTTCCAGCAAATGAAATTGCAAACGAAATCGGAAATGATAGAACAGCAAATATGGTAATGTTAGGTGCATATATAGAAGCTACTAAAACAGTAAATGTAGAATCCATATATGAAGCCTTCACTAAAGTATTTGGTGAACATAGGGCTCATCTACTTCCTATTAATAAGGAAGCTTTAGAAAAAGGAGCAGAATCAATAAGGAAACAAATGGCTTTAGCATAAGATAAAAGAAGGTTTAGGTAATTCTGCCTAAACCTTCTTTAAAAATTTAACATTTTGTTAAAAAATAAATAAGAATATAGTTGAAAAAAACTACTAACAGATTTTAAAGTTAGTAGTTTTTTTATTTTCCTTGGGAATACTATGTTATACTAATAATATAATAGATGGAGGAAAGATATGAAGTATATAATTCCCAAATATGTATCAGAAACTATAGGAAAATTAAAAAGTCATGGCTATGAAGCCTTTATAGTAGGAGGCAGTGTAAGAGACTTAATATTAGGTAAAGAACCTTCAGATTATGATATAACTACTAATGCCAAACCTGAAGATATAGTAGAAGTCTTTAAAGAGCACAAGACCATACTCACAGGTATAGAGTTCGGTACAGTAGTATTAGTAAAAGAAGAAAATAGTCTAGAAATAACTACATATAGAATAGAAGATAAATATATAGATGGAAGAAAACCTAAGAAGGTTTTATTTGCTAATAAAATAGAAGAAGATTTAAGTAGAAGGGATTTTACCATAAATGCTATGGCATATAATAAAGACATAGGATTAATAGACCCCTTTGGAGGGAAAGAGGATTTAGAAAATAAGATTATTAAGACTGTAGGAAATCCTATAGATAGATTTGAAGAGGATCATCTTAGAATTTTAAGGGCAGTAAGATTTGTCACCCAATTAGGATTTCATATGGAAGAGAATACCTATGATGCTTGTAAAAAGATAAGCAAATCCATAGAAAAAATAAGTATGGAAAGAATTAGGCAAGAACTATTTAAAATATTGTTGTCAGATAGACCCTCTTATGGTATAAGACTAATAAGAGACTTAAATATATTAGAAATAATTATACCAGAGCTTATGTTTACAATAGGATTTAATCAAAATAATCCCCATCACGATAAAGATGTATTTAATCATATATTATGTGTATTAGATAATACACCACCAATATTAGAAGTTAGATTAGCTGCCCTGTTTCATGATATAGGAAAACCACATACTATGACTATCGACGAAAAAGGAATAGGACATTTTTATGGCCATGATAGGGTTGGAGCAGATATGGCTGGAAAAATCCTTAAAAGATTAAAATGTTCTAATGAACTTACAAAAACCGTAACCACTTTAATCAGAGAACATATGACACATCACGCTAAATTAGGGGAAAAAGGTCTAAAAAGATTGATATATAGGGTTGGAGAAAATAGGATATTTTATCTTATGGATCTACAAAAATCTGACAGAATATGCTCAAGTCCTGGAGTTAATATAGATTTTTTATATGAAAGAGAAGAAAAAATCAAAGATATACTTAACAAAAAAGAACCTTATGAAAAAAAACAACTTGATATTGACGGTAATGATATAATAAACTTAGGATATGAAGAAGGAAAAATAATTGGAGAGATTTTAGATAGTTTAATGGAGAAGGTATTGGATGCTCCTGGACTAAATAAAAAAGATAAATTAATAGAATTAATAAAAAAAGAAATTTCAGCTAAAGAATCTCAGATATAAGATTTGGTAATCTAATAGGATATTAAAAATAAGGGGGCAAATAAATGGGTAAATATTTTGGTACAGATGGTATAAGAGGAATTGCCAATAAGGATCTAACACCTGAGTTAGCTTTTAAAGTAGGTAGAGCAGGTGCTTACATATTGTCAAAAGGCAAGAAAGGCAAGATACTAGTGGGAAAGGATACAAGGGCTTCAGGAGATATGTTAGAGTCGGCTTTAATAGCTGGAATTACATCCATGGGATTAGATGCTGTTTCTTTGGGTATAATTCCAACACCAGCAGTTGCATATTTAACAAGAAAATATGATGCCTTAGCAGGAGTTGTAATATCAGCATCACATAATCCAGGTGAATATAATGGGATAAAATTTTTCAATAATAAAGGATTGAAGTTAGCAGATGAAGTAGAAGAAGATATAGAGTCTGTCATAGAAAATATAGAAAACTTAGAACTAAGACCTATAGGTAGAGAAGTAGGTAGATTATATAAGGAAGAAAATGGATCTAAAGATTACAAAGAATTTTTAAAATCTACTATAGATATAGATTTAAAAGGTATAAAGATTGCTATGGATTGTGGTCATGGTGCATTGTATAAAATAGGGCCTGAGATAATCAGAGAATTAAATGGAGAAGTAGTAGTAGTCAATGATAATCCAAATGGTATGAATATAAATGACAAATGTGGCTCCACTAATCCAGAAATAATACAGAAATTGGTTATAGATGAAAAGGCAGATATGGGAATCTCCTTTGATGGAGATGGTGATAGAATAATTGCAGTAGATAATAAGGGAAAATTAGTAGATGGAGACCATATATTGGCAATTTGTGCTACCCATCTAAAGGATAATGGAAAGCTAAAAAATAATACAGTAGTAGGGACCATAATGACAAACATGGGCCTTGATATATATTTGAAAGAAAAGGATATGAATATTGTAAAAACTACTGTAGGAGATAGGTATGTATTAGAGGAGATGTTAAAATCAGACTATGTAATTGGAGGAGAACAATCAGGTCATATAATATTTTTAGATTATAATACTACTGGAGATGGGTTGGCAACTGGATTACATCTTTTAGAAGTAATGAAATCTACCAGAAAAACAATGGCAGAATTAAATAGTTTAATGACAGATTATCCTCAAGTTTTAGTTAATGCAAAGGTAAAAAATGAATTTAAATATAAATATTTAGAAAATGAAGAAATAAAATTAGAAATAGAAAAGATAGAAAAAATGTTTCATGGACAAGGTCGAGTAGTTATTAGGCCTTCTGGTACAGAACCATTAGTTAGAGTAATGATAGAGGGTAAGTGTCAAGAAGAGATTACCAAAATAGCAGAAGACTTGGCAAAGTTCATAGAAGAAAGAATAGGAATTTAAAGATTATTATCGGAGGTTTTATGATGAAGTATAAAATTGTAGCAGATAGTAGTTGCGATTTAAATAAAGAAATAAAAGAAAAAGTAGATATAGATTTAGTTCCCTTTAATATCTCTGTTGATGATGAACATTTTAGGGATGATGAAAGCCTAAATGTAAATCATTTAATTCAGGCAATGAAAAATAGTCCTAATCCTGTAAAGACCTCTTGCCCATCTCCTGGAGACTTTTTAGAAAAATATAAGGAAGGGGATAATGTATTTGCAGTAACAATATCTGCTAATTTATCTGGAACATATAATAGTGCCCTATTGGCTAAGGACATGGCTATGGATAGTGATTCTAATAAATTCGTCCATGTATTTAACTCTAAGTCAGCAAGTATTGGAGAGACACTAATAGCATTAAAGATAGATGAATTAATAAAAAAAGGATTAGGTAATATGGAGATTGTTACTAAAGTAGAAGAATATATAGGGGGAATGAAGACTTTCTTTATTTTAGAAAGCTTAGATAATCTTATAAAGAATGGAAGAATATCCAAAACTAAGGGTATTATAGCTTCAGTACTAAACTTTAAGCCGATTATGGGTTCAGATGAAGAAGGAAATATAAAACTAATAGAAAATCATAGGGGCACAAAAAAATCTTTTAATAGATTAGTAGAACTAATAGGAGAAACAGGTAAGGATTTTCAAGATAAAATCTTGGCTATATCTCACGCCAATGCCATAGATAAGGCATTAGGATTAAAGGAAAAAATAGAAAAAATATATAACTTTAAAGAAGTGATAGTGGTTGAGACTAAAGGTTTAAGTACAGCTTATGCCAATGACGGAGGAGTCATATTGGCATACTGATGGAATTAAAAGAAAAATGGAAAATAAAAGAAGCAAGGAATTCAAATATTTATAAAAAAATAATTGACAAAATCTTATTGGGTGGTATAATAAAGAAGTACTAAAAATTACTTCATGCGGGAGTGGCGGAATTGGCAGACGCGCTAGACTTAGGATCTAGTGTCTTTGACGTGGGGGTTCAAGTCCTCTTTCCCGCACCACAAAAACCAATGGATTTAACCATTGGTTTTTTTAATATGTTTTTGTAATAATTGGATTGTTATGTTATAATTATGTGATATAATAATAGCGAAAATGTGAAAATTAGAATACGTTTGAGGAGGATATAATATAATGAAAGCAGTTTTTGAGAAAAAGGAAGGCAATAAAGTTTCCTTTAGTTTTGAAATAGGATCAGATGAATTTAAGAAAGCAGAACAACAAGCTTATCTAAAAAATAGAGGAAGATTTAATATCCCAGGATTTAGAAAGGGAAAGGTTCCTAAGAAGATTATCGAGCTTAATTATGGTGAAGGAATCTTCTATGAAGATGCTATAAATTTACTTTTACCAGAAGCTTATGGAAAAGCAATTGAAGAATTAGAACTAGAACCAGTAGATACACCAGAAGTAGATATTGAAGAAATTGAAAAAGATAGTCCTATAGTAGTAAAAATAAAAGTAGATGTTAAACCAGAAGTTAAATTAGGTGATTATAAAAGTATAGAATTGGAAAAAATAGAGTATAATGTAACAGATGAAATGATTGAATCTGAATTAAAATCCTTACAAGATGCAAATGCTAGATTAATAGACGGAAATGATAGACAGGTAAAACAAGGAGATCTACTAACAATAGACTTTGAAGGCTATGTAGATGGAGAACAATTCCCAGGTGGAACAGCAGAAGGTCATAAATTAGAAATCGGATCTAATACATTTATTCCAGGATTTGAAGAACAACTTGTAGGAAAATCAAAAGATGAAGAAGTAGAAGTAAATGTAAAGTTCCCAGAGGAGTACCATGAAGAGTCACTAGCAGGAAAAGATGCTATGTTCAAGGTAACTATTCATGATATAAAAGAAAAAGAGCTACCTGAACTAGATGATGAGCTAGCTAAAGATATAAGTGAATTTGATACATTAGAAGAACTAAAAAATGATATAAAAGAAAGACTAGAAAAAGAATTAAAAACTCAAGAAACCATAGAAAAAGAAAATAGGGTTATTGAAAAGGTTATTGAGATTTCAGAAGTAGATATACCAGAAGGAATGATAGAATCTCAAATAGATGATGAAATCAAACAATTTGACTATAGATTAAGGACTCAAGGTTTAGAATTTGAAACATACTTAGAGTTAATGGGATCAGATATTGATGCTATAAGAGACCAGTTTAGACCAGCTGCAACTCAAAGAGTAAACGCTGATTTAGTATTAGAAGCTATATCTAAGGCAGAAAATATTGAAGTAACAGATGAAGATATAGATGAAGAACTAGGTAAATTAGCAGAACAGTATAATGCAGAGGATAAAGACGGATTTATTAGTGACATGAAAAAAGGAGATTTAGGGTTCTTAAAAGCTGGTATAGCCAATAGTAAAGTTATTGAACTTTTAATTGAAAATACTAAATTTAACTAATAGGAGGGATTTTCATGGCATTAGTTCCAGTAGTAGTAGAACAAACCAGTAGAGGTGAAAGGTCCTATGATATTTATTCTAGACTTTTAAAGGAAAGAATAATATTTTTAGGTTCAGAAGTCAATGATACAATGGCAGACTTAATAGTAGCTCAACTATTGTTTTTAGAGGCTGAAGATCCAGATAAAGACATCCAAATTTATATAAATAGTCCAGGTGGGTCAATAAGTGCAGGCTTTGCAATATACGATACAATGCAATATATTAAACCAGATGTATCAACTATTTGTATCGGTATGGCTGCAAGTATGGGAGCATTTCTATTGGCTGCTGGTACCAAGGGAAAGAGATTTTCCTTACCAAATTCTGATATAATGATACATCAACCATTGGGAGGAACCCAAGGTCAAGCAGAAGATATTAGAATACATGCAGAAAGAATATTAAAGACTAGAGATAAAATAAACCATATTCTTGCCGAAAGGACAGGTCAACCTTTAGAAAAAATTGCAAATGATACTGATAGAGATTATTTTATGTCAGCTGAAGAAGCAGTTGAATATGGTATAATAGATGAGGTCATTATTTCAAGAAAATAAATTAAGAGAGGTGTCACCATGGCCAAATATGAAGACAAACAGCTTAGATGCTCTTTTTGTGGGAAACCTCAAGATCAAGTTCGTAGACTAATTGCAGGGCCAAATGTTTATATATGTAATGAATGTATAGAACTATGTCAAGAGATAATAGAAGAAGAATTTATAGACAGCTTTGAATATGATATGGATGAACTTCCAACTCCTAATCATATAAAAAACGCCCTTGACGAATATGTTATCCAACAGGATAGAGCAAAGAGAGCCTTAGCCGTAGCTGTTTACAATCATTATAAAAGAATCAATAAAAAGACAAGTAAAAATAATGATGTAGAATTGCAAAAAAGTAATATAGTTATGATAGGGCCAACAGGTTCAGGAAAAACCTTATTAGCTCAGACCTTAGCTAAAATACTAGATGTGCCTTTTGCGATCGCAGATGCAACTTCACTAACAGAGGCAGGCTATGTAGGTGAGGATGTTGAAAATATAATTTTAAAGCTTATACAAGCAGCAGACTATGATATTGAAAGAGCTGAAAAAGGCATAATATATATAGATGAGATAGATAAAATAGCAAGAAAAACAGAAAATCCATCTATTACCAGAGATGTTAGTGGTGAAGGGGTGCAACAAGCCTTACTAAAAATATTAGAAGGTACAGTATCCAATGTACCACCACAAGGCGGTAGAAAGCATCCACATCAAGAGTTTATCCAAGTAGATACTACTAATATACTATTCATAGTAGGTGGAGCCTTTGATGGATTAGACAAAGTAATTCAACATAGAATAGGTAAAAATTCTATGGGCTTTGGAGCAGAGATCCAGTCTAAGGAAAACTCTAATGTAGGAGAACTTCTAAAGGAATTACAACCAGAAGACTTATTAAAATTTGGATTAATTCCAGAATTTGTAGGCAGACTTCCAGTTATGGTTACCTTAGAGGAATTAGATGAAAACGCTCTTGTAAAAATACTTACAGAGCCTAAAAATGCCCTTGTTAAACAATATAAAGAATTATTTGCTATGGAAGATGTAGATCTAGAATTTGATGAAGAAGCATTAAAATTAATAGCTAAAAAAGCCATAGAAAGAAAAACAGGCGCAAGAGGTCTTAGAAGTATTATAGAAGAAACTATGCTAGATATAATGTATGAGATTCCATCTAGAGATGATGTAGATAAATGTCTAATTACCAAAGAAACAGTTGGGAAAAAAGGCGAACCTACACTAGTATTATCTGATAAAAAAAAGAGAAGTAGGGCAAATGAATCAGAAAATAAGGAATCAGCATCATAAAGGCTCACATCTGTGGGCCTTTTATTTTCAGTAATTGTTGGGAGGGATAAAATGGAAAACAGTCAGTATAAAATAGAAAAAAGAACCCTGCCACTAATACCTTTACGTGGAATATCAATTTTTCCTCATATGGTAATTCATTTTGATGTAGGTAGAGATAAGTCAATTAACGCCCTAGAAAAGGCTATGATGGATGATTCTCCAATACTATTATGTACACAGATAGACCCTAAAATTGACGAACCGAATGTAGATGAATTTTATCATGTAGGTGCAATTTCAAAAGTAAAACAGATGCTAAAATTACCAGGTGGTAGTATTAGAGTATTAGTAGAAGGTGTTAGTAGAGGTAGGGTTGTTGAGATAAAAAGCCAAGAATCCTATTTTGAAGCAGAAATAGAAGAATTAAGCTATGACCCTGATAATATAATCAAGGACAAGGATATGGAAGCGGCTATGAGACTAGTAATAGGAGATCTTGAAGAATACATCAACCTAAGTGATAAAGTGTCTTCAGAAGCCCTAGTAGCAGTCTCAGATATTGAAGATCCTAGCAGACTAGCAGATATAATAGCATCCTATATATTTTTAAAGCAAGAAGACAATCAAAAAATATTAGAAACCTTCGATTTTTATAAAAGATTGGAAATATTACATGGGATATTACAAGAAGAGATAGAGTTATTAAAGATAGAAGATAAAATAAGTAAAAGAGTTAAAAAGCAAATAAACAAAGTACAAAAAGAATACTACTTAAAGGAACAAATAAAAGCTATCCAAAAAGAATTAGGAGAAGACGAAGATATACTTGTGGAAGTAGAGGATTATAAAGAAAAAATCCATACCATAAATATGCCAGAAGAAGTAAAAGATAAGGCTTTAAAAGAAGTAGACAGATTAACAAAACTATCTCCTCATTCGCCAGAGACAGGTGTAATAAGAACTTATTTAGATTGGATAATAGATTTACCTTGGAGTAAGGAATCAAAAAGTGAAATAGATATTAAAAAATCTAGACAAATATTAGATAAAGATCATTATGGTTTAGAAGATGTAAAGGAAAGGATACTAGAATATATAGCCATAAGAAAATTAACAAATAGCATGAGGGGACCTATATTATGTTTAGTAGGGCCACCGGGAGTAGGAAAAACATCTATTGCTAAATCAATAGCTAAGTCCTTAGATAGAGAATTTGTAAGGATGTCCCTTGGAGGAGTAAGGGATGAGGCAGAAATTAGAGGACATAGAAGAACATATATAGGAAGTATGCCAGGAAGAATTATAAGTTCCATAAGAAAGGCAGGTACTAAAAATCCTGTTTTCCTATTTGATGAAATAGATAAAATAGGCAGTGATTATAGAGGAGATCCAGCCAGTGGATTATTGGAGGTGTTAGATCCAGAGCAGAACTCAAGCTTTACAGATCATTTCTTAGATGTTCCATTTGATTTATCAAAAGTATTATTTGTTACTACAGCTAATACAACAACTACTATTCCAGCTCCACTATTAGATAGGATGGAAGTAATTAGTATTAGTGGGTATACTGAAGAAGAAAAATTAAATATAGCTACAGAATATCTACTTCCAAAGCAAATTAAAGATCATGGATTAAGTGATAATAACCTTATTATTTCTGAAACTGGTATAAGAAGTATAATCAATAACTATACCAGAGAAGCAGGAGTAAGAAATTTAGAGAAAAATATTGCTAATTTATGTAGAAAAGCAGCTAAACGTATAGTGGAAGAAAATCTAAAAACTGTAAGGATTAACAAAGGAAATATTTCTAACTACTTAGGTGCTCCTAAGTATAGATATGATATTGTAGAAGAAAAAGATCAAATTGGAGTAGCTAATGGATTAGCTTGGACAGCAGTAGGTGGAGAGACATTATCCATAGAAGTAAATATAATGAAAGGCTCAGGAAAGGTTCAGCTAACTGGGAAATTAGGAGATGTAATGAAAGAATCAGCCATGGCAGGAATAAGCTATATTAGGGCAAATTCAGATATATTAAATATAGAAAATAACTTTTATAAAGATATGGATATTCATATTCATGTGCCAGAAGGAGCTATACCTAAAGATGGACCTTCAGCTGGAATCACCATAGCAACAGCAGTAATATCAGCATTGTCAAACACACCAATATATAGAAATGTAGCTATGACAGGAGAAATAACTTTAAGGGGAAGGGTACTACCTGTAGGTGGAGTAAAGGAAAAAATATTGGCTGCCCATAGAATGGGAATTAAAAAAGTACTTTTACCATATGACAACAGCAAGGACTTAGAAGAAATACCAGATAAGATTAAGAAAAAATTAGAGTTTGTTTTAGTTAAAGATATGAATGAAGTTATAAAACATTCACTAGTAAAGATAGGAATAGAAGACAATGAAGATAATTAAATCTGATTTAAATTCAATTGCTGTTAGTCCTAAACAATACCCAGAAAACAATCTGCCAGAAATAGCCTTTGCTGGTAGATCAAATGTAGGGAAGTCATCCTTTATTAATTCTATGATAAATAGGAAAAACTTAGCCAGAACCAGTAGTAAGCCTGGAAAAACAAGGACCATAAACTTTTATATTATAAATGATGAATTTAGATTTGTAGATTTACCAGGTTATGGATATGCCCAAGTTTCAAAAGTAGAACAAGAAAAATGGGGCCATATAATAGATGAATATTTATCAACTAGGGAAAATCTCAGAGAAGTTATACTAATAGTAGACATAAGACATGAGCCTACAAATCAAGATTTAATGATGTATAACTGGATTAAATCCTTTGGATTTAAAGGGATAGTAATAGCTACTAAGGCAGATAAAATATCTAAGGGTAATTGGCAGAAAAGCCTAAAGATAATTAGGAAAAAACTAGATATAAAAGATAATAGTTTAGTAATCCCATATTCTTCTTCAAATAAGCTAAACAAGGAACAAATATGGAATCTACTAAAGCCTTTAATTGAATAAACAAAAGACCAGCAAAACTTAGCTGGTCTTTATGTATTATATTATTCTTTAGAAAATAAATCCTTTGTGGCGCCACAAACTGGACAAACCCAATCTTCTGGTAGGTCTTCAAAAGCTACACCTGGCTCAATACCTCCATCTGGATCTCCTTCTGCTGGATCATATACCCAACCACATGGATCGCATACCCATCTATCCATTATACATTCTCCTTTCTAAATTTAAAGTCATAGTAATTCTACCCACATTTTTCTTAATTTAAACATTAAATACAATAAATAAAAAGGTTATATACTTAAAATAATGGGTAAAATAATTATAGAAAAATATTTTTATTGGACGTGATTATAATGGATTTTACTTACAATGGTTCTATATGTAGTGATTTAGGATTAATAAAGAACTTTGTAGATAATATATTAAAAAAACTAAATAGTATAATAGATAATAAAGACACTATTTTTGATATAAGATTAATAATGAATGAGCTTATAATAAATGGTGTATTTCACGGAAATCATTGTATAGATACTAAATGTGTAAATCTATCTTTAGATGTACAAAAAGACAGAATAATTATATCAGTAAAAGACGAAGGGGAGGGGATTGACTTTGATATTAATACATACGACCCCCTTGATTTAAAATGTGGCGGAAGAGGTCTAGTATTGGTTCATGGCTTATCTGATGAATTAATAGTCAATGAAAATCAAATAATAGCAATTAAATACATTTCATAGTTTATTTTTAAATTCATAATATAAGCTCTCCACCTACAAGGACTTTAAATAATTTAAAAACTTTAATAGTTAAAACTGGTATATTTGAATGGATTTATACCGGTTTTTACATGTAAGTAAATATATATTTTGATTTCTATGCATATTGTGATAAAATTAGTTCTGTTAATTATTTCAGCATAATTTTTTAAATGAAAGGATATGTTTTATTTTATGAATATAGTAAGAGAAGATGTAAGAAATATCGCAATAATAGCCCACGTAGACCATGGAAAGACTACTTTAGTAGATAGTTTACTTAAGCAATCAGGAGTATTTAGGAGTAATCAAGTAGTAGAAGACAGAGTGATGGACTCTGGAGATATAGAAAAGGAAAGAGGAATAACTATTCTTTCTAAAAATACCTCTGTTCATTATAATGATACTAAAATTAATATAATTGATACTCCAGGCCATGCTGACTTTGGAGGAGAAGTAGAACGTGTTTTAAAAATGGTAAATGGAGTAGTTTTATTAGTTGACTCCTTTGAAGGACCAATGCCACAAACCAAGTTTGTATTAAAAAAAGCCTTAGATTTGAAATTGCCAGTAATAGTATGTATAAATAAAATAGATAGACCAGAGGCAAGACCAAACGAAGTAATAGACGAAGTATTAGATTTATTTATAGATTTAGGAGCAGAAGAAGAACAATTAGATTGTCCTTTTGTATTCACATCTGCAAAACAAGGAACAGCAAGTTTAGATCCTAATGTGCAAAATAATAATTTAAGTGTTTTATTTGAAACAATACTGGAATTTATACCAGCACCAAAGGGAGATATAGATGGACCACTGCAAATATTGATTTCTACCATAGATTACAATGAATACGTAGGAAGAATAGGTATAGGTAAAATCGAAAGAGGCAAGATAAACCATAATCAAGATGCTGTTATTGTAAACAAACTAAATCCTGAAAAAACGGATAAAGTTAAAATAGGAAAGATTTATGAGTTTGAAGGATTAGAAAGAGTTGAAGTAGAAGAAGCAAAGGTAGGAAGTATAATAGCAGTATCTGGAGTTTCAGATATAAATATAGGAGATACTATATGTCCTTTAGACAATCCAGAGGCAATACCCTTTGTTAAAATATCAGAACCAACCCTATCCATGACTTTTTCTGTAAACGATAGCCCCTTTGCAGGAAGAGAAGGAAAATTTGTCACATCAAGACAGATTAGGAATAGATTATATAAAGAGTTACAAACAGATGTTAGTCTACGTGTAGAAGATACTGACTCAACAGATGCCTTTAAGGTATCAGGAAGAGGTGAATTACATTTATCAGTCCTAATTGAAACAATGAGAAGAGAAGGGTATGAGTTTCAAGTTTCTAAACCAGAGGTATTATATAAATATGAAGATGGTAAAAGAACAGAACCAATGGAAAGTGTTACTATAGATGTATCCAATGAATTCTTAGGTTCTGTAATAGAGAAATTAGGCCAAAGAAAAGGAGAACTCATAAGTATGACCGAGTCTTCAGGTGGCTATGCCCGACTTGAATTTTCCATTCCAGCAAGAGGATTAATTGGCTATAGACAAGAATTTATGACAG
This sequence comes from Wansuia hejianensis, assembly GCF_014385225.1. Lineage (GTDB taxonomy): Bacteria > Bacillota > Clostridia > Tissierellales > Tissierellaceae > JACRTK01. The sequence goes on along the minus strand of NZ_JACRTK010000004.1, from coordinate 254,656 downwards.
ATACTAAAGGAAATGGCATAATCAACACAGTGTTTGCTGGATATGCGCCTTACAAAGGTGATATACCAAAAAGAAAAGATGGATCTATTATTGCATTTGAAACAGGAGAAGCAACCACCTATGGATTGCATTCAGCTCAAGAAAGAGGAATCTTATTTATAGGTGCAGGGACCCAAGTATACGGTGGAATGATAGTAGGTTCTACTCCTAAGGGACTAGATATAGAAGTAAATGTATGCAGAAAAAAACAACAGTCCAATGTAAGGGCATCAGGGTCAGATGAAGCATTAAGATTATCACCACCTAAACTTATGTCCCTAGAAGAAGCTTTGGAGTTTATAGAAGATGATGAACTCATTGAAATTACACCTATAAGTTTTAGAATGAGAAAAAGGATTTTAGATTCAAATAAAAGATATAAATCTAAGAAAGGTAATTAAAATATCTTTTTAAGGAGATTGTATGAAAGTATTTTTAGAGAATTATTTATGGATATTTGGTAGTCTTATATGGATAAATATGCTACTAGCCTTGTTATTAATATTCTTTGAAAGAAGAAATCCTACTACTACCTGGCTTTGGATAATGGTACTAACATTTTTGCCAGGTATAGGATTTATCTTATATTTATTTATGGGACAAGATTTGTCTAAACAAAGAAAATTTAAAACCAAGGAAGAGGAAGACGCTTATTTTAGAGATCTCTCCATGAATCAACAAATACAAATAAACCAAGGTAAGTTTTATTATAGAGATCCTAATATTGCAAAGTATGAAGACCAAATTAAGATGCATTTAATGAATGGAGATGCATATTTAACCCAAGATAATAATGTGGAAATATTTTTTACTGGAGAGGAAAAGTTTCAGTCACTATTAAAAAGCATATCTCAGGCAAAAAAATACATCTATATAGAATACTATATTGTAAAAAGTGATGGTATAGGTATGAAAATTATAGATGCCCTATGTGATAAAGCTAAAGAAGGAGTAGAGGTAAAGTTATTAGTAGATGGAATGGGCGGTAGGAAACTTTCTAAAAAAGTTGTTAATAAATTAACTGAAGCTGGAGGAGAATTTGCTATATTCTTACCAGCCTTTGTGCCTTGGCTAAGTATAAGAATCAATTATAGAAACCATAGAAAGATATGTGTTATTGATGGAAAAGAAGCATATATAGGAGGATTTAATATAGGAGATGAATATTTAGGATTGTCGAAAAAGTTCGGAAATTGGAGAGATACCCATATAAAAATAAAAGGATCCGCTGTAAATGCCTTAGAGTGGAGATTCTTCTTAGATTGGCGTTTTGCTACTGGAAATGAAATAGTCAATAGACAAACATATTTACATGATTATATAGATTTAAACGATGTAGGTATACAAATAGTTACTAGTGGGCCTGACTCCAAATGGCCAAGTGTTAAGGATGGATATTTAAAGATGATCTCCAATGCTAGAGAAAAGGTATATATAGAAACTCCATACTTTATTCCTGACGATAGTATGCTAGAGGCACTAAGACTAGCAGGGTTATCAGGAGTAGATGTAAGAGTCATGATACCTAACAAGCCAGACCACCCTTTTGTATATTGGGCAAGTATGAGTTATATAGGGGAACTTTTGCAGGCAGGAGTAAAATTTTATACTTATGAAAAAGGATTTTTGCACTCAAAAGTAATTATAGCAGATGATTTTATATCTTCTGTAGGCACTGCTAATTTAGATATAAGAAGCTTTAAACTAAACTTTGAGGTAAATGCATTTATTTATGATGAATCTGTTAATCTTAAACTTACTGAAAAGTTCATAGATGATTTAAAAATATGTAAGGAGATAACCTTAGAAAAATACAATAATAGATCTAGAATAGTTAAGGCTAAGGAGTCTGTTTCTAGACTTTTATCCCCAATTCTATAAAAGCTATATCTTGTATAATGCTTTTAAATAAATATAATAATATTTCACCTCATGGTTACAATAACCATGAGGTGATTTTATTGAATTATAAAAATAAGATTTTAATAATAACACTTATTTCACTATTACTTGTAGGTTGTAGGGGAAAAGACCATGTAAATAAATTAAAAGAAATGGATATGGCTCCTAAATCCTTTACAGAATTAAATAGAGGTATTCAAAACATTTTAGATGAAGTAGGACAAATTGAAAAAATAGAAATGGGTATAGATTCAACAGAAGAGAAATTAGATACAGAAAAATATGGTGAAATGAATACAGATTCTGAACCTCAACAAAGTGAAGAATCAGGTCAAAGCCAGAATCAAGAGGAAGAAGGTGGCGGCAAAGAGGGAGAAAATCAAAAGGAAAATCAATCTAGCCCACAACCTATAAAGGAAAAGAAAGACAATAAAGAGGAAGATAAGCAAAAAAAAGTAGAATCAATTTGGAACAAAATAGATAAAAGCTTGGAAGAAGTCCATTCTTCGTGGAATGATTATGAAGTAGAAGGAGTTAGAAAAGGAGCAACGGATGATAAAGGGGTTGCTTTTGAATCAAGTTTGAATAAAATGACAAAGGCTGTTGAAAATAGAGATATTTTAGGGATTTATGACTATGGAAGTCAATCTATTTTCAACCTAAAACCTTACTATGATTTGTATTCAGATGAAATAGGAGGAGAAGTAGGAAAAATAAAATATATGGTATATCAATATTATATTAGTGGAATATTGAAAAATCCAGTTAGAGCTCAGTCCATAATTAGTGATTATGAAGAAAATATAAATAAAATAAGAGTAAAAATAGATAATGATAAAAATAAGACCAAAGAACTAGATAAAATCATCTTTGGCCTTAAAAGTTTACCTCAATCCCTTGAAGAGGATAGTAAAAGATTATTATTAATTAAAAAAGATGTTTTAATTGAAAATCTAAATGCCCTTGAATAAGGTATATTTTTCCATAAATTAAGGATTAAATTATAAAAACCAAAACTTCAATACTGTAAAATAGATTAGATTTTTACGGAGCTTTATTTTATAATTTGTCCTTATATATGTATATCAATCCCTTATCATCTATTTTGAGATAGAAGGGATTTTTTCTCTATTTAAAAATAGATAGAAGTATAAGACCAAAAATTATAGCCATACCTATGGCAACTATCCAGTTCAACGCTTTTTTGCTTATGAAAAATAACTTCATCTAATACCACCCCTTTTAATATCCCTAATATAATCTATTAAATTCAATAGAAATATAGACCATATTTACTAATTAGATTTTGTTATTTCCTATAAAATGGTGTATTATAAATATAAAAGGGAATAGGAGGATATACAGTATGAAAATAAAAATACTAAGTGACAGTGCTTGTGATTTACCAGAGGAAATTATAAAGGATTATAATATAGATATTTTACCTATAGTAGTAATTAAGGGAGAGAAAGAATATTTAGATAAAGTATCTATTCAGCCTAAAGAAGTATATGAGAATATGAGAAAAGGTGAAGTTTATAAAACATCTCAAATATCTCCCATGGATTTTAAAAGCAAATTTCAAGAGTATGGTCAAAATGGAGAGTCAGTAATCTACATAGCTTTTTCATCAGGCCTATCTGGTACCTATCAAACATCTTTATTGGTAAAAGAAGATGTAAAAAGTGAATATTCCCAGTTGGATTTAGATATTATAGATACTAAAGGGGCCTCTGGAGGATTTGGACTTATGGTCCTTTATGCAGCTAAAATGGCCAGAGAAGGCAAAACAAAGGAAGAGATAATTAAAGCTGTAGAGTTTTATAGAGATCATATGCAACATATATTTACAGTGGATGATATAGAATATTTATATAGAGGTGGTAGAGTCTCAAGAACAAAGGCATTTATAGGTGGACTATTAAATATTAAGCCAATATTACATGTTGATGAAGAAGGGAAATTAATACCTATAGAAAAGATTAGAGGAAAAAATAAAGTCTTTAAGACTATGTTGGATATCATGGAAGAAAGATCAAAAGAAGCAGATTTAAAGTCTCAGATTATAGGAATTACCCATGGTGATGATATAGAAGGAGCCCTAAAATTAAAGAAACTAATAGAGGAAAGATTTGGGTCAAAAGATTTCTTAATAAATACAATAGGAGCTGCCATAGGAGCCCATTCAGGTCCAGGAACTCTAGCTATTTACTTTTTAGACAGGAATTATAATAATTAATAAATATTTCCATAGCATAAAATAAAAGGAGAAAGTCTACACAAGATACAGGTTTACAGGGCTTTCTCTTTAAAATATAAATCGTGGACAAAATTTTGTAAAAGTAGTATAATATTATTTAGAAATAGAGTTTGCACCTTTAGCTCAGATGGTAGAGCAACTGACTCTTAATCAGTGGGCCCAGGGTTCGAGTCCCTGAAGGTGCACCAAAATAAATAAAAAGCTTACAGAAATTTTCTGTAAGCTTTTTATTTATTTTGTATTCCATATTTATAGAGCTTTTAATTCTTCTTCCTTAAGTTTTTCCAATATTGTATAATAATCATCCATAGTATCTATATCCTGTATAATACTAGGATCAAATACATCTATATATGTAATAAATTTATTTTTTAGAAAATCCCTTAGACTACTGTAGTTAGAAAAAAGAATTTCATCTTTAAAACGACTGTCAATTAACAGGGGATGCCCCCTCATAGAATGATAGGTAGGTATAACTATATCACCATTGGCATTATTCATCCTTTCATAGATATCGTTAGAAATAAAAGGATAATCACCAGGTATAATAAATATTTTCTTACCATGGGAATGTTTTAGTCCTGTTTTTAGGGAACTAAACATCCCATCTAGGTAGTTTTCATTATAAATTAAATTAACTTTAGAATAATTTTTAGTCATCATCCAAATATCTTCTATTCTATGTCCTCCTATGACTAAAATTTCATGACAAGTATTATACATTCCTAATATAACTCTTTCAATAAGACTTTTTCCCCCTATATCTAGGAGAAGTTTATTTGTATTTAATCTAGATGATAGGCCAGCTGCCAATATAATTCCCTCAATCACTAAAAAACACCTCTTTTAATAAATTAAAGTTATTTTTAATATGGGACCATAGTCCCTTTAATTATTTAATATTATAGATTAACTTAGAGTTTTATATAGTAGTCAAATCTATTGATTAAGACATAGTAATAATTAACAAAAGCCAAATAATTGGCTATATTCTCATTATTGCCAAAGAATAGTTTAACTATACAAGCTACTTAAAAGAGTAAAATATAAACATTATTAAGAGATGAGTTCATATATATATATAATTGACCTTGATTGTTTAATAAATATTTTAGTTGATTAATTATAAAATAATGATAAAATTATAATACAAGTAGAATATTCTAAATATTATAACTACTAAGGATAGATAATTTTTTATTGCAAAGATTATTCATTGCTGCTATAATTATAATAATTTATTTTGAATCATTATAAATTTATTACATCTACATGAATAAATTCAGACATAATTTATCTTACAAAAACTCTCATATATTTACTAATATTACATTAATTACAATATGACAATCCAAAAATTAAGTTGATATTTTACCAGATTTATATTAGAATATAGTAAATATTAAAACTTTAGTGCGATAATTTCATACCGAGATAAATAGTATTTTCAAAATTGCAACTACATCATAATTTACATGCGTATATAATATATATTAAATATGCATTATCAAATAAAATAGCCGACTAAATAGTCAAACTGTTCTCAAAAATGATATGAATATTCCATATCATTTCAAAATAAAATAAAATTAAGGGGGAAAGTAAATAATGAGAAAAAAAGGTATAGTATTATTATTAATCCTATCACTGGTTTTATCAACATTTTTAGTAGCTTGTACACCTAAGGATAAGGATACTGGAAATAACACTGATACACCATCAGGTAAAGATGAACCAAGTGACAAGCCATCTGGAGCACCAGAAGAACCTACAGGAGAAGTTAAAATAGGTAATAAAACTGACCTGTCAGGGGACTGGGTACCATATTGGACAAACAATGCAGCTGATTACGACGTTTACAACTTTATTATGGGCTTAAGTACAGTAGATATGACACCAGAAGGTGAATACTTTATTGATGAATCTGTAGTAGCAAATAGTGAAGTTAAAGAAAATGAAGATGGATCTAAGACTTATACTTTCACCATAAAAGATGGACTAAAATATGCAGATGGTACTGAAATAACTGCAAAAGATTATGTTGCACATGTGATGTTTTGGTCATCAAATCAACTACAAACTTTAGAAGCAAAAGCAGATGCAGGTTATTACTATGTAGGTTATGGTGACTTCAACAGTGGAAAATCAAAAGTATTCCCAGGTGTTAGATTATTGGGTGATATGGAGTTTTCTGTAACCATAGCAGCTGAGCATGTACCATATTACTTTGAATTACCAAATGTTTCAATAATGCCTTTGAATTTAGCTTATTGGACGGATGATACTGTAGAAATAAAAGATGATGGGGAAGGATGTTACTTTAGTGACAACTTTAAGCCAGAAGATTATAAAGATAAGATAAATGAAGCAAGATTTGGAGTAGAAGATTTCCCAGCAACTGGGCCATACAAATTAGTATCCTATGACACATCAGCAAGAACAGCTGTAATGGAAGTAAATGAAAATTATCCTGGAAACTATGAAGGACAAAAGCCAAAGATAAAGACAGTAATTTATAAGAAAGTAACAGACGAAACTGCCTTAGATGAATTAGCTACAGGTGGAGTAGATGTATTACCAGGTTTAGCTAGTGGAGAAGAAATCAATGCAGGTATGGATTTAGTTGATAAAGGCGGAATCGAATTTAATGAATATCCACGTTCAGGATATGGTAAATTAATGTTCCAATGTGACTTTGGACCTACACAATTTGTTGAAGTACGTCAAGCAATAGCACATCTATTAGATAGAAATGAATTTGCTAAATCCTTTACAGGTGGATTTGGAACTGTAGTTAATGGACCTTATGGAGAGTCAATGTGGTTCTACCAAGAAACAAAGGCTGAACTAAACGAAAAGTTAAATCAATATCCATATAGCTTAGATGAAGCTAAAAAGCTTCTAGAAGAAGGCGGATGGGTATATGATGCTAATGGAAAAGAGTACAAAGAAGGAATTAGACATAAAAAGCTTGATGATGGTACACTTATGCCACTAGTTATAGAGTGGGCTTCTACGGAAGACAATGAGGTATCAGATTTATTAGTAGTATCATTACAAGAAAATGAAGATCTTGCATCAGCAGGTATTGAGATTAAACAAACTACTATGGACTTTGAAGAGTTATTAAACTGGATGTATAGAGATGGTTCAAAGGATCCTAAATATAGTGTTCCAACATTTGGAATGTACAACTTAGCAACAAACTACACACCAAGATATGATTTATCTACAACTTATACAACTGATGAAGCAATGCTTAAGGCAGGATACAATACAAACTTTATATTAGATGAAGAATTAGAAAAGGCAGCTAAGTCAATGGTATTAACTGAGCCAGGTGATAATGAAGCGTTTAAAGAGAAGTTTGTTACATTTATAGAAAGATGGAATGAATTATTACCAGATTTACCACTTTACTCTAACTTATATCACGATTTCTTTAACGAGAAGTTAGAAAACTTTGAAATGAACTCTTTAATAAGAATTAGTGATGCAATACTTTATGCATATGTGACAGAATAATCAAACAGATAAAAACAGTCACACATGTCAATAACAATTATAAATAGGGTAAGAAATTACCCTATTTGTACATAGTTGATAGACTTCTTTATTTGAAATAAAGAAGTCTATCAACCTAATATTAAAGAAGATATTAAATAAATCTAGAATAAGGTAGGTAAAAATATGACAAAGTACATTTTAAAAAGAATTATGTATATGATATTTGTATTTGCAGCTATGTCAATTATCTTGTTCTTTCTATATAACTTAATACCTGGAGATCCTGCTAGGGCTGAGGTTGAACATCTAAAAGAAACCTTAAATCCAGAACAATATGAAAAAGCATATCAGGATGCACGGGAAAGAATGGGGTTAAATGACAAGACTATAGTTCGTTATAAGAGATGGGCTGTTGGCGTATTAAATAGAGATTTAGGAAGATCACAAGTTCATAAAAAGGATGTAACTGAACTAGTTAAGACTCCTTTGAAAAATACAATTAAGATTAATTTGATTTCTGTATTTTTAGGACTGGCTATTACTATACCTTTAGGTATTTATTGTGCAGTTCGTAGAAATTCTAATTTTGATAAAGTTGTACAAGTGTTGACAATAGTTGGTTATAGTATACCAGCCTTTATATTTGGTTTATTATTTATATATGTTTTTGCAGTAAAACTAAAATGGTTTCCTGTAAGTGGAATGGGAACTCCGAATCTTAAAGGTTCATCTTGGGTTCTGTTTAAAGATCAACTTTGGCATTTAGGATTGCCACTGATGGTTATGACACTAGCTTCCCTTGGTGGATTGACTAGATATGTACGTGCTGCAATGAGTGATGCTTTATCTATGGATTATATAAAAACTGCAAGGGCAAAGGGATTAAAGGAGAAGACCGTTATAATGTCCCATGCCTGGAGAAATGCACTTCTTCCTATAGTAACACTACTTGTTGGTTGGTTTGCAAGCATATTTTATGGATCTCTAGTCATAGAGAGGATGTTTAATTTAAATGGTTTAGGAAAGTTATTAATAGATTCTTTAAATTCCAGAGACTACAATGTTGTAATGGCCATACAGTTATTATATATCATGGTTGCCTTATTTAGTAATCTAATTACAGACATAAGCTATGGTATAGTTGACCCTCGTGTTAGGGTAGATCGTTAAAAGGAGGAGGTACTCTAATGAGTGATAATAAAGTTATAGATAAAAAAGCAGATGAAAAAAAGAAAAAGAGCTTCTTCCGACTTATGATATCCAATCTTTTTGGAAGAAAAGAAGAACTATCCATATTCGAGGAAGAAGAAGTACAAAGTCCATTTAGAACCGTTATAAATACTTTTAAAGAAAATAAATTTGCCATGGGAGGATTAATAGTATTTTTGCTAATATTTGCAACAGTTCTTATAGGACCTTTGATTAAGCCTATAGATTTGTCTTTCCATGAGACTAGTCAACAAAATGTGGAGCCTGGATTTGACATGATGAAAATACCTGATGCTTTAAACGGGAAAATTCAAGATATAGCCATAGGACCTACATTTAGTATAGGTGCATCTACAGATGGGAATCTATATACATGGGGTAAAACTAAAATAAGTCCCACAATTGATATAAAAAATACACCAGAAGATATGGGAAATATAGTTAAACTTGCGGCAGGATTTGACCATATAATAGCTTTAAATGATGAGGGAAAGGTATTTGGATGGGGTAGTAATCGTCAAAAACAATCTAAAGTACCTGCAGAAATCTCACAAGTTAGAAATATAAAGGAAATATATGCTGGATATCAGTGTTCACTGATTTTAACAGAGGATGGACATACACATTTCTTCGGAAATAGTATGAATAATGATTTTAATATATTCCATCCATATCAAGGTCAATTGGATAAGGTTGCCTTCACTTCAGATGCAGTAATAGGACTTACTTTCGATGGGGAAGTAGTATACTTAGGAACACTAAAAAATAGTTATTCTAAGTTCCCGGAAGGAATGGGAAAAGTTAAAGATATTGCTTCAACTGCTTCAACTGTAGCTGCATTAGGGGAAGATGGTAAGGTATATGTATGGGGAAATATTTCCCAAAAATCAAAAGAAAACAAAATACCTGAATTTAGTGGTAAGGTTGTTTCAATCAATGGCGGTAGATACCACTATACAGCTTTAACAGAAGATGGGAAGGTAATAGCGTGGGGTGGTAATACTTATAAACAGTCAGAAGTTCCAAAGGGATTAAAGGATATTGAAAAAGTTTATACAGGATATTATCAAAACTATGCTATTGGTAAAGATGGGAAAGCTACTACCTGGGGCTTAAAAGGCTATCTATTAGGAACGGATGAATTAGGTAGAGATATCTTTACTAGACTTCTTAATGGTGGCCGTATGTCTATGACAATAGGTGCTGTAGCTGTAATTATATCTACAATCATAGGGGTTGTAGTAGGAAGTGTATCTGGATATTTTGGAGGTAGAATTGATAATATATTACAAAGGCTTTCAGAAATTGTGGCATCATTGCCATTCTTGCCCTTTGCAATGATACTATCTGCTCTAATTGGAAATTCCATGACTTCCAGACAAAAGACAATATTAATTATGGTTATTTTAGGATTTTTATCATGGACCAGTCTTCAAAGATTGGTTAGGGCCCAAGTTTTATCTGTAAGGGAGCAGGAGTATGTAATAGCAGCAAAATCCTTAGGAATTAAAAAATCACATATAGTGTTTAAACATATTTTACCAAATGTAATCTCAGTCATTATAGTATCAGCCACATTGTCCTTTGCAACTAGCATGTTAACTGAAGCCAGTTTATCCTACTTAGGTTTCGGAGTTCAAGCTCCACAGCCTACTTGGGGAAATATGCTATATGGTGCTAATAATAGTGTTGTTATACAAAACTATTGGTGGAGATGGGTATTTGCCTCTGCTTTATTAGGAACATGCGTAATCTGCATCAACTTAATAGGAGATGGACTAAGAGATGCTATTGACCCAAAATCTCAAGAACGTTAGGGGGAAGATCAGATGGCTTTATTAGAAGTTAATAACTTGCATACCTACTTTGAAACTAAAAGGGGAATTGTAAAGGCAGTAAATGGAGTAACTTACTCTGTTGAATCGGGAAAAACATTAGGCATAGTAGGTGAAAGTGGTAGTGGAAAAAGCGTTTCAGCTATGAGTATTATTAAGCTTTTAGATGGAAACGGTTATATAGATAAAGGTGAGATTATATTTAATGGTCAAAATCTAAAAGATGTACCCATAAGTGAAATGAATAAAATAAGAGGAAATGATATATCTGTTATCTTTCAAGAGCCTATGACGTCTTTAAATCCAGTATTTACAGTAGAAAGACAGATATCAGAACCATTTATGATACATCAAGGTATGAGTAAAAAAGAAGCAGCAAAAAAAGTAGTAGAGATGTTGTCTTTAGTTAAAATTCCAAATCCTGAAGCTGTAACAAAACAATATCCTCACCAGCTTTCAGGAGGTATGAGACAACGTGTAATGATAGCTATGGCATTGGCGTGTAAGCCTAAGCTTTTAATAGCGGATGAACCTACTACTGCTCTAGATGTTACAATTCAAGCACAGATATTAAAGTTAATGAATGAATTAAAGGAGGAAACTGGTACTTCAATACTATTTATAACCCATGATTTAGGAGTTATAAATGAAATGGCAGATGATGTAGCCGTAATGTATTGTGGTCAGGTAGTGGAGAAGGCGGAAGTAAATAAGATATTTGGAAATGGTAGTATCTACTCTCATCCATATACAGAAGGATTAATGATATCTATTCCTAGATTAGATACTCCGGCAGATGAAAGATTAGAAGCTATACCAGGAGCTGTACCACATCCATTGAACTTACCGAAGGGTTGTAAATTTGCACCTCGTTGTAAGTATGCAACGGAAAAATGCCGTGAAGAACAACCAGACTTAGTAGAAATAGAAAAAGGACATCATATCCGTTGTTTTTATCCGAAAAAAGGGGTGAGATCCAATGGCTAAACTAGAAAAAGATAAGAAGGTATTGATTAGAATAGAAAATTTGAAAAAGTATTTTCCCGTTAAGAAACCTAGTCTTTTTGATAGAGAAGCATTATATGTTAGAGCCAATGAAGATGTGAGTTTAGATATTTATGAAGGTGAAACATTAGGACTAGTAGGAGAATCAGGTTGTGGGAAATCTACTTTAGGACGTACACTTTTACAAATATATGATCAGACTGATGGAAGAACCATATATTATGGTTTGGATATAGATGAACTGGCTCCTAAATATGTTTCAGATATATTAAAAAGATTACCATCCCTTGGTAATAAGTTAAAGGAGCTACAAAAAAAAGAAAATGATACTTTAAAAACTTATGAGAAGTTGCCAGAGGGTAAAGAAAAATATCAAGCCCTAGAAAAATATCGTGAAGCTGAAAAAGAATATAGAACCCTATTACTAGATGTAACTCAGCTAATAGGAGGACTTATAGTGGCAGACGATCTATCTGAAGTTTCTAGAGTAGCTATGAAAGAGCATGAAACCAGTAGAGAAGCCTTTAAAATAAGGAAGAAAATTAAAGAAGAAAATGTATTAATCGAAGGAAAAGTATTAACTTTACAAGAAGAAGGAAAAAAATTAGAAGAAATAGAAACACAAATTAAGTCTCAGAAAAATAAGGTTCAGGAATGGGAAAAGGAGTTATCCAAATTAGAGGATAAAATTAAAGATATTGAAAAGGAAATAGAAGTTTTAAGGGATAAATATCGTAATCATCCTGAATTTGAAAAATATGATAAGAATAGGGATAAAGGGATTAACTTAGCAAGATTAACTGAAAATGAAGCAAGACTTTTAAGAAAAGATCTTCAGTTAATATTCCAAGATCCATATTCTTCATTAAACCCAAGATTGACAGTAGGACAAATAATATCAGAAGGGCTATATGCTCATAAGATCTTTGCTAAAAATGATAAAAGCGTACAAGATTATATAATAAAGACTATGGAGGAGTGTGGCTTGGCTCCATACTTCATACATCGTTATCCTCATCAATTTTCAGGAGGACAAAGACAACGTATAGGAATTGCAAGATCTGTAGCATTGCGACCCAAATTTATAGTGTGTGATGAAGCAGTTTCAGCCCTAGACGTATCTATACAATCACAAATTATAAATCTACTACTAGATCTAAAGGAAAAAGAAGATTTAACATATATGTTTATTTCTCATGATCTAAGTGTAATTAAATATATTAGTGATAGAGTAGGGGTAATGTATTTAGGAAATATTGTAGAATTAGCAGAGACAGAAGAACTTTATAGTAGGCCAATGCATCCATATACAGAAGCATTACTTTCTGCTATACCTACTACAGATCCTGATCACAAGAAAGATCCCGTCATTCTAGAAGGAGATATACCAAGTCCTATAAGACCTCCAAGTGGATGCAAGTTCCACACTAGATGTAAATATGCTACAGAGATTTGTAAAAATGTTTTACCAGAATTTGAGGAAGTAGTACCAGGTCATTTTGTAGCTTGTCATCACAAGATTAACTTAGACAAGATTGAACCAGCAGAAGTAAAAATAGCCAAATAGCCCTAGACAGAAAGGTTTTAGATAATTATGATGTTTCAAAGAAAGATAGACGGAGCTATGAAATGTTTAAGGGAAAAAACAAGTCCCAAAGATATTAATAGAGAGTATATTAATGGAGAATTTGAGAACCATTATGACCCAAAAGCAGAGTGGGATTTAGAAAAAAATGCAGAAATAGAAAAAGAAGATATACTTCCTTTAATACTTTCTGCACTTATAGTCTTTGGACCGGTTATGCTAATCCTACTACTTATGATCATCTGGTTAATGTAAATACCAATCGGCACTTAAAAGTGCCGATTTTTTTATAAAATTGTATTGGGAGGGAATATAATGGCAGTAATATTGAAGGCTGTGGATATTGAAAAGACTTATGGTAAAGGACAATTAAAGGTAGAAGCTTTAAAATCTACAAATCTAGAAATAGAGGAAGGTGTATTTCATGCTATTATAGGTAAAAGTGGTTCTGGAAAATCTACCCTTTTACATATATTAGGAGGATTAGATAAGCCTACATGCGGAAAATTATATCTAGAAAATGAAAGTGTATTTGATTTAAAAGATAAGGAATTAGCCATATTACGGCGAAGACGTATAGGATTTGTATTTCAATCTTTTAATCTATTACAAGAGCATACAGTAGTTGAAAATATTTTAATGCCAATTCATTTAGATAGTAGAGAAGTAGATGAAGAACACTTTAACAAAGTAATTAGTACATTGGGCATAGGAGAAAAGCTTAACTATTATCCTGATGAGCTTTCAGGAGGAGAAAGACAAAGGGTAGCCATAGCTAGAGCTCTAGTATCAAAGCCAGCCATAATTTTGGCTGATGAACCTACAGGAAATCTAGATGAAAAAACAGGTGATGAGGTTATTAAACTAATTAAAGATTTAGCTAAAGAGTTTAATCAAACCATAGTCCTTGTAACCCATGATTTAGAAATAGCACAAAATGCAGATAGAGTCATAACCCTTATAGATGGAGAAATTTCTTCTGTTATAGATAATAGTGATTCCCAAAAAATATGATTATTAAATATATTAAAACACGGGGGAGGGAATAATATGAAGATTAAGGATATAGCTAAAAAAGGATTAAAGGGAAGAAAAAGGGATACTCTTTTAATTAAATTAGTTATTACATTATCATTTGTATTTATAATAACATCTATTATTTTTCAATCTAGCACAGAGAAGACAAAATCAGAACAAGCCCTAGACCTTTATGGGCAATGGCATGCTGCATATTTGGAAGGCAATGAAGAGATTTTAAAGAAGTTGAAATCAGAAAAAGACATAGATAAAGTAGGAGTGAGCAGAGTCATAGGAGAATCAGACAAGTGTGGAGTAGTAGGTACTTTCAATAAAGAGCTTATAGATATGGGGAAATTTTCTCTTTACAAGGGAAATTATCCTACTAAAGACAATGAGATAATGTTAGAATTAAACCAAATGAGTAAGATGAATTTAGATCTAGATGTAGGGCAAAAGATACAAGTAGCTATTACAATTCCAAGGACTACAGGAGATTTAAAACAATATCTTAAGGATTTATCTAAAGAATTTCGTAATAAAGGGGTTATATCTGCATATGAAATAAACAAGATTTGGAATGAATTAAGGAAACTGGAAGAGTTAAAACCAGAAAGTGAAAAGGAAAAGAAAGAGATAGAAGAAAAAAAGATAGAATTAGGAAAAAAACTAGAAAAGTATCAAGGGGATCGAGGCTATTGGAGTTACCAACAAATTAGATATAATAATCATCATGAGACTCCCTTTGAACAAATAGGTGATGTAGTACTAATTTCTAGCAATAATTATACTTATTTCTATATAGATGGAGAAAAGGTAAATCCAGAAGTTATTAGACAAGATGGATTCATAGAAGAACAAAAAATTATACTTAAAAAAGAATTTATAGTAACAGGAATTTTACAGACATATTCAGATAAATGGGATGTGGGAGATTATAAAGTACCTAATGCTTTTATAACTGAAGAAGGTGGCAAAACTTTCACTGATGCTTTTTATGGGACTAAAATAGGTGATTTTTCTGATCATGAGATGGGATATAATATATTTTTATCCTCAGATTTATTAAAGGAAAACTTATATAAGAATCTCCATACTAAATATCCTGATAGAACTAAAGAAATAGAACAAGACACTATATCTAAAACTTATGATCCTTGGTATTTCGCCCATTATCTTGGAGGAACTGAACAGGATATAGATAAGGCCTTTAAGGAATTAGATGCATGGAAGGAACCTAGAAATAAAGAAGGAGAAGATAATAGTTTAGAAGTTATAGATGAACTTGGTAAGGAAATGGAAATAAATTTATCTAATTTTAGAAAAAACACCCTAGCCTATCCTGATACTACAGGTTCTACCGAATATGTACTGACATTGACTATTATAGCCATAATATTTATAGCTACAGCTTTAGCCATATTTCAAATATTCCTAACGCAGATGAAGCGTAGATCAAGGAAGCTAGTATTACTTAAGTCAATAGGAGCCACCAAGGCGCAAATATTAAATATAATTTTTCATGAAGGCTTATACTTTTTAAGGACTGGTATTTTAATAGGGGTACCAGGGGGCTTGATTCTTTCGGTGATTATAGTACATGGTATGAATATATTTGGAAAGAGGGATCTTCAATATCATATAGAGCCTTCTCTACTTTTATTAGGAATATTAGCAGGGATATTGTCATTGTTTATTGGAATGGTAGTTCCTATGATCTTTGCTATAAAAATTCCATTAGTGGGGACTATGTCAAAGCCACCTAAGCACACAAAGAAAAAACTTAAAGAAAATAGAAAGCTTCATTATCAAAGTTTTAATCGTATAAATTGGGAATATTTTAAATTAAATAAAGGAAAAACATTTATATCTTTTGGAATATCTTTGATAACCATAACTATTATAGTATCTACTATTTTTTTATCTTATAGTTCATTCAATAACTATAAAGATACAGTTATGGCAAATAGTAGACCTGACTATGTTATGGAAGCCATATATGGTGAATCAAGCAGACAAATTGAAGCTTTGGAAGAAGAAATTGGTGAGATTCAAGGTGTAGAGTCTGTAGAAGTATATAAGGTAGGAAAACAACTTTTTCTTTGGCATAATAATTTAAAAGAAGATAAAATATTAAATGATTTTGAAAAACTTTTGCCCAAAGAATTAAAAAGGAATTACTTCAATAAATACAATACATCCTATGAAGAATTTGATAAATATATTAGTGATGCCTATATAACAAAGGTATATGGAATATCAAAAGATAGTAAAAATTTTGAGAAATATAGTAAAGCAATAACAGAAGGAAAGATAGACTTAGATAAATTTAATACAGGAGAAGAAATCATTCTATTAGCACCTATGTATCTTCCTGGAGAAAATATTAATAAAGACGTGGTATTTGGAAAAAGAGAAGTTTTATCTTCTACAAATGAAGATAATAGGATGGATTGGTTGTTTAATAAAAGTAAGTACTATAAATTAAGCCATGATGAAAGGTATAGCAATTATTATAAAAAGCAAAATAGTATTAAGTCAGGGGATACAATATATCTATCTACCACTAGAGAGGGAATTATGGGTGGCGGAGATTCCTACGGAACAGACTCTCTTAATAAAAAGGTGAAAGTTGGAGGAATCATACATTATTTCCCTAAAGGGGGAGCATGGCCATTTTCAAATACTAAACCAAACTATATAGTCATAAGCTCAATAACAGGAATGGAGAAGCTTTATCCTGCATCTATTTATGGACTTGGAAAAACAGAAATAAATGAAATGCAACTAATGATAGATACATTGCATCCATATAAATTTGGTAGAACTATTTGGCATATCAACACAGACTCCAAAACTTCAGATGTGGTGCAAGATGCTAGCCTTTTAAGCGTAGCCCACAATAACAACTATACAATATATAATTATAAAGAAAGTAGTTCCCGACTATATCACGAAGCTTTTAACAATGTTTTGATTATAGGATTATTAGGAATTACAGCTGCTATTATAGCTTGCATTATTCTCTATAATATCCTTATATCAAAAATGGAACAAGATAAAAACCGTATAGGTATACTTCAAGCCATGGGAGTAACAAAGGAGGAATTTTCAAAACATTATATAAAGGTAGGAGCAATAACTGGAGGATTAGCATTGATAATTGCAAATATAGGATTAGCATTAGTCTTTTTATTAACATCCATAACTAGCATGGATATATCTATGTCACTAGGAGGAACTATAAAAGATATATTTTTATACAAGCTTTGGTTATATCCTTGGAGTATACATCTATTATTATGTATTTTATTCTTTGTATTAACAGTATTGATGTATTATTTACCAAGTAAAAACATCATAAAACAATCTCCAGTAGAAAACATAAGAAGCTTAAGCAGATAATAAAAAACATCCTATCAGGTGGAGTTTAATATTCCATTTGATAGGATTTAATCTTTTTTAGAAAGAATTAGGTGAAGATTGAATCTATTTTGTATAAAGTGGGTATAACAGATATAATAAATAATAGAACAAATAATAGAATAAATAAGGTAGGTTGATGGCTATGAAACAGATTGCTGGTTTTTTTGATATTGATGGCACCATATTTAGAAACTCACTTATGATAGAGCATTTTAAAAAGTTAATGGATTATGAAGTAATAGATCCAGAGATTTGGTATACTAAAGTTAAAAAAGTATATACAGAATGGGAAAAAAGGTTTGGAGACTTTGAGCAGTACTTGGAAATATTAGCTCAAGTATATTTAGAGGAATTAAAGGGTATTGATAGGGATTATATAGAATTTATAGCAGCACATGTTATTAAGGCAAACGGAGACATGGTTTACAAATACTCAAGGGAACAAATTAAATGGCATAAGGATCAAGGACATAAAGTATTTTTTATATCTGGAAGTCCAGATTTTTTAGTATCTAAAATGGCTGAAAAATATGGGGTAACTGAATATCGTGGAACTCTATATAAAGTAGATGAAGAAAATAAATTTACTGGTGAAATAGTTAAGATGTGGGATTCAGAAAGCAAGCAGAGAGTCTTGCAGGAACTTATATTAAAATATGATGTAGATTTAGAAAAAAGTTATGCTTATGGAGATACTACAGGGGACCTTTCCATGTTAAAGATGATGGGAAATCCTATAGCTATGAATCCTAATCAAAACCTATTGACAGCTATAAAACAAGATGAGGGACTATCATCTAAAGCTACTATTATAGTAGAAAGAAAAGATGTTATATATAAACTAAATTCAACAGTGGAAATCTTAGACTAAGAAGACGCTTCTTAGTCTTTGTTTTACTGTAATTAAATTGTAAACCTTTATTTTAAATCATAGGATATCATATAATGATATATATTAAATATACATTTTTATTTAAAATATCTTTATATAGAGGTGATTAACATTAAAAGATACATAGTTTATTTATTTATATTTATCATGACAATAGGAATTCTAGGGTGCAATTCATCTATTAAAAAAGATAGTTTAGATTTAGATATGAAATCTGAGAACAGTTTATCAATAGATGACTTTTATCCATTTTTAGAAGACTCTCTAATGAAATATGAAGGTATAGGAAATGAGTTTGCAGAAAAAACAACATTCTTTGAATTTATAAAAGGCAACAAAGCCCAATTAAAAGTTATAAATCCAGGAACTAATTTTATAAAAATAATAGAAAAGAAGGATGGGATCCTAAGGGAAAAATACTATGAAGGGCAATTTTATCATATAGAAGATATGATTGGTATAGAGGAAGATATCAATAATATATTATTAAAGGAACCTTTAGAAGTTGGGAATTCTTGGATTACACTTGATGGATATAAAAGGGAGATAACAGGACTAGATATTGAAGTAAATACTCCACTAGATAAATTTAAAGCTTTGGAAGTAACCACATATATGAAGGAGAATATAGTAGAGAAGACATACTATGCCAAAGGTATAGGTCCTATAAAAACCATATACGAAGATAAGGATAATAAAGTAGAAGTATTTCTTAAATCTATAAAGAATAGGCCATTAAATATAGATATACAAAGTTTTTATCCTACTGTATCAGAATTAGAAACTGTATATACTTATAATACAATAGATTTTCATACTAATGATAGTATAGAAAATCAAATAGAAGATATAATGAAAAACCCTCCTTCAGATAAGTTGATGCCATTGATATCAAAGGGGACTTCTATAAATCATATTATTTTGGATAGAAAATCTTGGAACTTAAATGTAGATTTTTCTAGAGAACTAATTACAGAGATGAATGCAGGTTCAACTTTAGAAAATGAAATAATAAAAAGTATTAAAAACACTTTAGGAAAATTTTATGATGTAGATAAGGTGATCATAACAGTAGATAATAGGACCTATGAATCGGGACATTTTATATTAGAAAAAGATGAAGATTTTAAAGTAGATATAAAAGGTATAAAGGAGTTTAAATGATAAAAAGTCCTCCATGTAAAGGGGACTTTTTATTTATGTTTACAAGTTATTTCTTTTGCTTAGATTCTTGTTTTTGTTGTTGCTTTTCTTGCTGTTGTTGTTTTTGCTGTTGCTTTTGTTTATTCTTTGATTTACCCATTTCTACCCTCCTAAAAGAAAAATACTTTTCTCTAGTTAGTATTCCTATTAATTTATTTTTTAAACATTAATTAGAAATTTTTTTCCAATTCATTTAAAAATCTTGAAGGCAGGAATTCATTTCCGTTTATATTATTAGGAGCTATAAGGGTTAGATGCTTTTTAGCCCTTGTAATTCCAACATAAAATAACCTTCTTTCTTCCTCTAGGTTTTCTATATTTCCTAAATCAAAATCTTCAATACTAGATGTATTAGGAAATTCTCCATCTATTAAATCTATCATATATATATTTTCAAACTCTAATCCTTTAGAAGAATGTATAGTAGATAGAGTAATAGTATTAGTATTTTTTGTAGAATTACTACAAAGAAATTGAATATGGTTTAAACGTTGGGTAAATTCTTCTAGATTTTCACAATTTTCTCCAATTAGTTTTAAATAATAAAGCATAGTACTTAAATTATCATAGGTATAACCAAATTTTATAGAATTCTCTTTTAAATATATATCATATTCTAAATGATATTCAATATAGAAAATAGCTTCCCTAGGCTTCATATTAGAAATTTTTTTAAAATCTAGCTTTAGTTCCCTTAAGTTTCTTTTATAGAATTCATTAATACCAGGATATTCTCCAATCCTTTCAAAAACACACTTATTAGCATCCAAGGTCTTAGCATAGTTAATCTGATTTTTAGATATATAACCCTTAATCTTATAGTATATATTTTCATATATATCCATATTTGAAGTATCCTTTGCAAGGATTAAAAAATCCACTATATCCTTAATCAACCAATGGTTAAAGAAACGTAATTTTTTATCTCTTGTATAAAAAGAGATATTGTTTCTAATCAAAAATTCTATAATGCCAATGGAAGATAGATTGTTTCTATATAGAATACATGATTTAGATAGATCTTTGTTTTTTAAATCTTCAATTAAATACTCATATTGATCAGTTATTGACTTTACTTTTATTATATTTACTGGTTCTAGGTATGGATTATGGGTTTTTATTTCCTTTTTATATCGTAAGGTATTACTTTTTATAAATTTGTTAGATACAGATACTATATTTTTAGATGATCTGTAGTTTTCTTCCATGAAGAATATTTTTCCATTTATGTAATCTTTATTAAAATCTAACAATGCTTTAGGATATGCACCTCTAAATCCATATATAGATTGATCATCATCAGCTACAATTATTAGATTGTTTTCAGGAAGGGCTAAAAGTCTTATTATTTCCATTTGGATTTTAGAAGTATCCTGTCCTTCATCTACTTGTATAAATTTATATCTATTTCGATATTTCTCTAATAAAATTTTACTATTTTTTAGTATTTCCAAGGAAATAGTCAACATATCGTCAAAATCTAACAAATTATATTTCTTTTTATAATTTTCATAAGAATTATAAATAATTTTAAAATTATCTATGTCTATTTTATTATCTTGTAAATATTGGTCTGCAGTTAGCATTTTGTTTTTAATATAGCCTATGGCATTTAAAAGATTTTCCAACTTTTCCTCAGTAATATAAGTTTTGTTTATATCTAGGTAGATTTTCTTTAATAGATTATATTTATTTAGTTGTCTTTTATTGTCTTCAATTAATCTATAATTAATCCTATTAATATATGCATATTCCCTAATGAGGCCATAACAAAAAGAGTGAATAGTTGAAAAATGTACATTATAACTAGCAGCTTGTGGAAACAAAGTATTAAATCTTTTTTTCATATCAATAGAGGAAGCCTTACTAAAAGTAATAGATAAAATATTTTCAGGATTTATATTATGATTTGCAATTAAATTATAGGTCCTATGTACTAGGACTGTAGTCTTACCCGCACCAGGTACTGCCAATATTAAAGCAGGACCAGATATATGATTTATAGCATTTTTTTGTTCTAAACTAAATTTCAAAAAATCACCAACTTTATTTAATCTAATTATTATAATAACATATATTTTTTAATTTTGTTTACCATCTATAGCGGAAACTTAGGTATCCAATAAAAACAATCAAGGGAATATCTTTAGAAAGATACAATAGTTAAATTGGTTGCATTATTTATAACTACATATACCTAGATGATTCCAAGTTTTTCTTATAATCCAAGTTGTTCATTATCATTATTCAATTAATAAATGAAAATATTTAATTATAAAATAATCACTAGTAGGGTTTATCTATATATGATCAATATTTTAATTTAGACATTATTTTATTAAATATAAAGATTGGATATTTGTATATGGGATATATTATATAATAATAAAATAAGCTTTATAGGTGGTGGCTAAATATGAAAAATTTCCTTAAAAGATTTGATGAAATTTTTATAGATTTAATAAATGGAAAGATGAGTAATAGATTTTTGGATAAGTTTATGTATAGATTTACAGATTTAGGGGGAGCTATATTTAATAGTGTAATAGCTTGTTCTTTTTTGCTTTTAGGAGATAGATCCATAAGACTTTTAGGTTTAGAGGCTTTAGGATCATTAGGCTTAAGTCAGTTAATAGTTCAAGCTTTAAAAAGAGGACTAGGAAGAGAAAGACCTTATAAGATACTAGAAAATTTACATACCTTTGGAATCAATATGAAGGATTATTCCTTTCCATCAGGTCATACGACTGCCAGTTTTTCCTTGGCTACTATAATAGGATTAAACATACCTAGGGTATGGATTTTAGTTGTATTTTTAGCATTGATTGTAGGAATATCTAGAGTATATTTGGCAGTGCATTATCCTACAGATGTAGTTGCAGGAATGATGCTAGGTATAGGATGTTCTTTAATTGTACATTTTCAGTTATTAAAAATAATAGAAGATATAGGTATCTTCATAGGGATTATTTAAGTCTTGTTTGTTTTATATTTGATATTTTGTGGTATATATAAAAATATACTACTTAGATAGGGGGAATTCATATGATAATGAGTAATTTTTTGAGGAATAGAAAATCCGTTAGGGAATTTAAAAACAGGATAGTTGAGCCAAGAATTTTGGAAGATGTTCAAGAAAGTATAAGAGCATTAAAAGATGAATATTCTTTAGACAATATGGACTTTAGACTTTATGAAAATGGCAAAAATTTGTATTCAAGCTTAGAAGGAAAAGGTGGATACGCAGGTGTAATGATAGAAAGTCCTCACTATATTATTATGGAATTAGCAGATAAAAAAGAAGATACTATACTATATGGTGCATACTATATGGAAAAATTAATAACAAAATTAAATGATATGGGACTAAGTACTTGCTGGGTAAGTGTTTCTAATATCGATGAAAATCTTAAAAAAGAAGTCTTTGGAGAACATATAGTTCATGTAGATTATGTTTTAGCCTTTGGCTATGAAAAATTGAGAAATCCATTTACTACAGAGACATTTAGCGAAAGAATTGGCGTTAAAGATATGGTATTTGATGGTGAAATAGGAAGAGTATCCAATTTAGATGATTTGGACAATAAAGGACTTCTAGATATTTTTCATTATGTAAGATTTGCACCATCCACTAAGAATCTACAACCATGGAGATTTCTTATTAAAGATAATAAAATTCAACTATTATTATCATATAAAGAGTGGAATGAAGGTTTATTGACAGATGCAGGTATTATAATGTATTATTTTGAAGAATTGGCTAAGTATCAAGGTATAAAGAGTCAATGGAGAATAGTAGATATTGTAGAATGCAAAACAGAAGATAATTGCTATAGATATGTAGCTGAATATGAACTATAAAAGCACTGTACAGTGCTTTTATTTTATTCTATGGAAACATAATGTTTTTATTGACAAAACATAGGGATTTGTTATAATTAAATTAACATATGAGCAATCATTCATATGTTAATTTAATAAGAAAGGGGCAAATCCTATGGCTTCCATAGAATTAGAGTTAGAAGGATTAAATTGTGCAGGTTGTGCCAGTAAGATAGAAAAATTTAGTCAAGATTTAGATGGAGTATCCTCTGCTAATTTAGACTTTGTAACTAAAAAATTAAAGGTACAAATTAAAGATGAAAAAGATAGAGAGGAAATAGTAGACTCAATTACAAAGACTATAAACAAGTTAGAGCCAGATGTAAAAGTTGTTGATAAGTTAAATTTAGGAAAAGATCATAACATCCATGGTCACAGCCATGATCATGGTAGTATACACAAAGAAGATTTAATAAAGATTATAATTAGTGGATTATTATTTATATTACCATATATTTTTAAAATAGAAGGTACATTAAGATTTGGGACTTATCTATTAAGTTATTTAATAGTAGGATATGAAATCATAATTATAGCTATAAAAAATGTATTAGCTGGAATACCCTTTGATGAAAACTTTTTAATGACAATAGCTACCATAGGAGCATTTATTATAGGAGAGTATCCTGAAGGTGTGGCAGTTATGTTGTTCTATCAAGTGGGAGAACTATTTCAAGGTATGGCAGTTAATCACTCTAGAAGTTCTATTGAGTCATTAATGGATATTAGACCAGATTATGCCAACTTAGTTAAAGGAAATGAAACAGTAAAAGTAAATCCAGTAGAAGTTAATATTGATGATTATATAGTAGTAAAACCTGGAGAAAAGGTTCCTTTAGACGGTATAGTTGTAGAAGGGGAATCTACACTAGATACATCTAATATAACAGGTGAAAGTGTCCCAAGAAGTATAAAGGTTGGAGACCAAATAATATCAGGTGTTGTAAACAATCAAGGACTATTGAAAATAAAAGTAAATAAAGAATTTAAAGAATCAACAATATCAAAGATTTTAGATCTAGTAGAAAATGCATCAAGTAGAAAAGCTCCTACTGAAAATTTCATTACAAAATTTGCTAGATACTATACACCTGTTGTAGTATATATAGCTTTGGCAATGGGAGTTATACCACCTTTATTTTTCAATGGAAGCTTAAAGGAATGGGCCTATAGAGCCTTTGTATTCCTAGTCATATCATGTCCATGTGCTTTAGTAATATCAATACCATTAGGATTTTTTGGTGGGATTGGAGCAGCTTCAAAGAAAGGTATCTTAATAAAGGGAGGAAATTATCTAGAAGGACTTAATGACGTAGATACTATAGTCTTTGACAAGACGGGTACAATTACAAAAGGAATATTTAAAGTAACAAAAGTAGAGTCCTATGATAATTATTCAGAAGAAGAAATATTAGAATTAGCCGCATATGGAGAAAGTTATTCCAATCACCCAATTGGAAGATCTATCATAGAAGCATATAATAAAAACATAAATAAGGAACGTATATCTAATTACAAAGAAGTATCTGGAAAAGGAATTCAGGCAGATATAGATGGAAATACTGTATTTTTAGGAAACAAAGGATTACTTTTAGATAACAATATTCATGTAAGAGAAAGAGACTCAATAGGTACAATTGTTTATGTAGGTATTAATAAAAAACATGTAGGTACTATTATAGTATCTGATGAATTAAAAATAGGAATTCAAGAAGATATAAAAAGATTAAAGAGCTCAGGAATAAAGACAATTATGCTATCTGGAGATAATGAAGATACAGCTAAAAAAGTAGCAGAATTAGCTGGGATTGATAAATCATATGGAGATTTACTTCCACAAGACAAGGTTTCTGCCTTAGAAAAAATATTGAAGGAAAATAAAGACAAGAAAGTTGTATTTGTAGGTGATGGAGTCAATGATGCACCTGTATTAGCTAGGGCAGATATAGGTATATCCATGGGGGCCTTAGGGTCTGATGCAGCCATTGAGGCTTCAGATATAGTTATAATGACTGATGAAATATCTAAAATATCTACTGGAATGAAAATTGCTAGAAATACAAAGAAAATAGTAACTCAGAATATTGTCCTAGCCTTAGGTGTAAAATTAATTGTATTAACCCTTGGAGCCTTTGGAGTAGCTACAATGTGGGAAGCGGTATTTGCAGATGTAGGTGTTTCGGTATTAGCTATATTTAATTCCATAAGGGCATTAAAAGTAGAGGATTAACCTCTACTTTTTTCATTTTTTATGGTAAACTATTACTTATAGGAAATAGGGGTGTTAAATTTGGATAAAAGTAATAGAGAAGAACAAAAAAGAAGAAATTATATCATATTAGCAGAGAATTTTTATTTGGCTAATAATAAAAAAAAGTCCCTTAACTTTTATCAAAAGGCTTTAGAGTTTAAAGGTGATGGAGAAGAAGATATTGATATATTATTTAATATAGCCATCATATATGATGAAATAGGCATGGCTGTAGAATCTTTAAATACATATAAAAAAATTATAGCTATTGACCAGAATAATCCAGGGGCATACTATGGCATAGCTATAATGGAAGAACAATTAGGTAATTATGAAAAAGCCCTAGAATATTATTTCAAAGCTATTGAAAAGGATAAAAATTATGATAGAGCTTATTATTTTGCAGCTAATATATACGACAAAATGGGGAAAATAGATGAATCCATAGAATTATATAAAAAGGTTATACAGCTGGCTCCAGATGATTATCATGCTTATAATAATTTAGGCTCATTGTATGAAGAGATAGGAGAACTACAATCTGCTTATAAAATGCTTAAAAAAAGCATAGAAATAAAGGAAGACTTTTATAAATCTCTTTTTAATATGGGGGTAGTATATAATAGATTAGGAGATAAAAAAAAGGCCCTAGAGTATTATTATAAATCTATAGAAGTCAATGATAGATATCATTATACCTATTTAAATATTTCAGCAATTTTTATTGAAAAAAAAGAATATAATAATTCCATAGAAATATTGACTAAGGGGATTTTTTCCAATCCCTATGCAGAAGATTTATATTATAATAGGGCTTGCTGCTATTCAATTTTAAATATGGAAAAGGAAGCCATAGAAGATATAAAAAAATCCCTCGAATTGAATCCCACCATAATCAACTGGGTAAAAGAGGACAAAGACTTTTATAATCTTTATGATAATAAGATCTTTAAATCTATAATTAAAGAATATACTTTTAAATAAGGAATTTTAATAGAAAGGAAGAAGTAGATGATAATATTAAAAACTGAAGAACAGATTCAAAAGATGAAGAAAGCAGGAGAAATATTGGCCGATGTCCATAAGGAAATTAGAAAGATAATAAAGCCAGGTATAACTACAATGGAAATAGATAAATTTGTGGAAAAATATTTAGCTGAAAGAGGTGCACGGCCTGAACAAAAAGGATACCAAGGATACCCCTATGCTACATGTGCTTCTATAAATGACGAAATATGTCATGGATTTCCTAGAAACAAAGCTATAAAAGATGGAGATATAGTGACTATTGATATGGTTGTTAATTTAGATGGATGGTTAGCTGACTCTGCTTGGAGCTATGGCGTGGGAAATATATCAGAAGAAGCTCAAAGGTTATTAGATGTAACCAAGAAATCTCTTTATTTAGGAATAGAGCAGGCAGTAATAGGGAATAGATTAGGAGATATAGGGCATGCTATACAAAACTATGTAGAGTCTCAAGGTTTTTCTGTTGTAAAAGATTTTGTAGGCCATGGAATAGGCAAAGATATGCATGAGGATCCTCAGGTACTTCATTATGGTACCCCTGGTAGAGGACCTAGACTAGTTGAAGGTATGGTAATAACCATAGAACCAATGGTAAATATGGGTACCTATAGAATGAAGATGGATGATAACAAGTGGACTGCAAGAACACAGGATGGAAGTTTATCTGCACAATACGAACATACCTTAGCAATTACAAAAGATGGACCGTTAATATTAACAGATCAAGGAGAGTAAATCAAAACAAAGATACTTTTATTGAAATCCTAGGAGGGATATATATGGATAAAAGATATAATAAAAAGGAAGAAATAGCCAATAGTATCACCCATGGCATAGGAGCTTTGTTTGGAATTGTAGCCTTAACCATACTATTGGTATTAGCAATTCAAGGTGGTGATGTATATTCCATTGTATCCTTTAGTGTATATGGAGCTTGTATTATCCTAATGTTTTTATCTTCTACGTTGTATCATAGTTTTACTAAGGAAAAGGTAAAAAAAATATTTAGAGTATTTGATCATTCCTCCATATTTTTATTTATAGCAGGCACTTATACACCTATTGCCCTATTGGCCCTAGAGGGAAAGATGAGAATAGGGATACTAATAGGTGTATGGACTATTGCTATAATTGGTGTAATTTTTAAAATACTGACATATGGTAAGTTTGATAAATATACAATCATATCTTTGATTATGTATATTGGAATGGGGTGGATTGCAGTTTTCCCTATAAAATCCATAGTGGCTGCCACTTCTATGGAGTTTTTCTACTGGCTTTTAGCCGGAGGATTAATATATACAGTAGGAGTAATATTTTATAGTAACAAGAAAATTCCCTATAATCATGCCATTTGGCATGTGTTTGTATTGGCTGCAAGTGTAGTACACTTTTTAGGAATTTTCATTTATTTGACTTAAAAAAATAAAAAAATGCAAAAGCAAGAATTTGCCAGTTTATAAAACTAGCTTGTTAAATTGACAAGCTTAGACTTTTTATTATATAATGAAAATGTAAAATAATTAAAATAATAAAAAGAAGGAGGATATTATGTCAAAACAAGCTAGTAAAAAAGACCAACAAGAAGTAAAAGGTTTTCTTAAAGGCGTTGAAAGAGTTGGTAATGCTTTACCACATCCAGCAATGATATTTGTAATCTTAAGTATTGTAGTTGTTTTTGTTTCTGCAATCGTTGCCAAATATGGTAAACCAGTAACATATTTCGACGCAAAAGCTGGTGAAGAAGTAACTGCTGGCGCCGTATCTTTACTAAATGCCGAAGGCTTAAGATACATGTTTAATAGTGCAACTACTAACTTTACAGGCTTTGCACCACTTGGTACAGTTCTAGTAGCTATGCTAGGTGTAGGTGTTGCAGAATGGTCAGGACTTATCAACGTATCTTTAAAAAAATTATTAATAGGAGCTAATCCAAAGCTATTAACTGCAACAGTAGTATTTGCTGGAATAATGTCAAATATTGCATCTGATGCAGGCTATGTAGTTGTTATACCACTAGGAGCTATGGTGTTTGCTGCCGCAGGACGTCATCCTATAGCAGGTTTAGCCGCAGCCTTTGCAGGTGTATCTGGAGGATTCTCTGCAAACCTTATATTCGGGACTACAGACCCATTACTTGGAGGTATTACAAATGAAGCCCTAAGAAGTGCAGGAATTGATTATCAAGTTAATCTAGCAACTGCAAACTGGTTCTTCATGATAGCTTCTACATTCCTATTAGTAATCTTAGGTACAATTATTACAGAAAGAGTAGTAGAAAAGAACCTTGGAACTTATACAGGAAGCTATGTACCAGATACTGATCCAGTTACAGAGGAAGAAAATAAGGGTCTAAGAAAAGCTGGTATAGCTTTATTGATTTATGTAGTAATTATGGGATTATTAATGTTTACACCAAATGCATTATTTAAGAGTTTAAATGCTAAAGGTGAATTAACACTAGAAGAATTTATGCATGGTGGTCTTATGCCGTTAATTCTATTATTATTCCTAATACCAGGACTTGTATATGGTAAAGCTACAGGTAAGATTAAAGATAATAAAGACTTAGTTACAGCTATGACTAAAGCAATGGAAAGTATGGGTGGATACTTAGTATTAGCCTTCTTTGCATCACAATTTGTAAGTTACTTTAACTATACAAAGCTTGGAACTATTTTATCAGTAAATGGTGCAAAATTCCTAGAAAGCGTAGGATTTACAGGATTGCCACTAATACTTGCATTTATATTAATATCAGCATTCCTAAATCTATTTATGGGTTCTGCATCAGCAAAATGGGCTATTATGGCACCTATATTTGTACCTATGATGGTTAAATTGGGATTAAGTCCAGAGTTAACACAGGTTGCATATAGAATAGGTGACTCATCAACAAATATAATTACACCACTTATGAGCTATTTTGCTATGATAGTTGTATTTGCTCAAAAATATGATGAAGATAGTGGACTTGGTACTTTAATATCAACAATGTTACCATATTCAATTACTTTCCTAATAGGATGGTCTGGATTAATGATATTATGGTATTTCTTAGGTCTACCACTAGGACCAGGAGCAGGTATATTTATGTAAATATTAAAAATATGAGGCCCATAAAGCCTCATATTTTTTCATAATTTTAGAAAGGGGAGAATACTATGATCAATGAAAAAAGAGTATTGGACAGATTTTTAGAATATATTCAAATCGATAGTCCTACAAAGGATGAAAGAAAGTTTGCAGATTTCTTAATGAAGGAAATGGAAAAGATAGGTATTGAAGTATATATGGATAATGCAGGAGAAAAAGTAGGTAGTAACTCTGGAAACCTGATAGGAAAGTTAAAAGGAAATACAGATGGAGAAACCATACTATTCAGTGCACATATGGATACAGTATCTCCAGGAGTAGGAATCAAACCACAAATAAGAGATGGAGTTATATATAGTGATGGGACTACTGTCTTAGGTGGCGATGATAAGGCAGGTATTGCTGCTATA
This sequence comes from Wansuia hejianensis, assembly GCF_014385225.1. Lineage (GTDB taxonomy): Bacteria > Bacillota > Clostridia > Tissierellales > Tissierellaceae > JACRTK01. The sequence continues at coordinate 224,108 of NZ_JACRTK010000004.1, read as the reverse complement.
CTAGAAGCTATAGAGACAATAAAGGAAAAGGATATACCTCATGGAGATATTGAAATTGTATTTAGTATCTTTGAAGAAGGTGGACTATATGGTGCAAAAAATCTAGATTATAGTAAATTAGATGCTAAATTAGGATTTGTATTAGATAGTGGTGGAGATCCAGGACAAATAGTAGTTCAAGGACCTGCACAAAACAAAATAAATGCTAAATTTATTGGTAAAGAAGCCCATGCAGGAGTTGCACCAGAAAATGGAATCAGTGCAATTCAAATTGCAAGTGAAGCAATTAGCAATATGAATCTTCTTAGAGTAGATGAAGAAACTACTGCCAATATAGGTTTAATAAATGGTGGTGGGCCAACAAATATAGTAGCTAAGGAAGTAATTTTCGAAGCAGAAGCTAGAAGCTTAAAGGATGAAAAGCTAAAGGAACAAACTGATCACATGGTAAAATGTTGTGAAGAAGCTGCTAAGAAATTTGGTGGAGAAGTAGAAGTAGAAGTTATAAATGCATATGGTGCATTTAATGTAGATGAAAACCATGATATAGTAAATAAGGTTAAGGCTGCTTGTACAAATATAGGATTAGAGCCTTATACATCAACTACTGGTGGTGGTAGTGATACTAATATCTTAAATATAAATGGAATTACAGCAGTAAACTTAGGTATTGGAGAAAAGAAACCACATACGCTAGAAGAACATCTTCATATTAAAGACCTAGAAAATGCTGCTAGACTAGCTTTAGAAATAATTAAAGAATACGCATAAATTAGGTAAAATTGCTCCCATTACTTAAGTAATAGGAGTAATTTTATTTTTTGAATCTTTTTATTGATTATTTATTTCTTTTCATGTAGAATTACTTAGAGTAACTAAATACTCATATTATATTTAAAGGTGATACATATGAGCAAAAATATAAATTTAACAGAAGGAAATATAATCAAAGCTATTACAAAACTAGCATTACCTATAATGGGTACATCCTTCATTCAGATGGCATATAATTTAACAGATATTATGTGGTTAGGAAGACTTAGCACCAATGCTGTAGCCGCTGCAGGTACTGCAGGATATTTTTTATGGTTTGGAACTGGATTAATACTAATATCCCAAATAGGTATAGGGGTATGTGTAGCTCAGTCATATGGGAAGGGAGAATTAGAAGAAGCTAAAAAATATATATCAAATGGAATACAATTAGATGTATTTATAGGAATAATATATTCATTAATACTATATCTATTTAGATATAATATAATTGGATTTTTTAATATTGATGATATAAGCGTATTTAATATGGCTGTTGAATATTTAAAGATAATATCTATAGGCTTAATATTTCATTTTATTAATCCAATATTTTCTACTATTTTAAATAGTTCTGGAGATAGTGTGACTCCTTTTAGGGTAAATACTTTAGGACTAATATTTAATATTATACTAGATCCTCTTCTTATATTTGGACTTGGACCAATTAAAGGTTTAGGAATAAAAGGAGCTGCTTTAGCAACAATACTAGCACAGTTTATGGTTACTATAATATTTATAATAGTAGGAAAGCAAAATTTAAAACTTTACTCCCATGTTAAATTAATAAAAAAACCAAACTTTACTTATATAAAGAAAATTGTTACATTGGGATTTCCAGCATTTTTACAGACTTCTGTTCATTCAGGAATAAGCATGATTTTAACTAGGATTGTAGCTCAATTTGGTCCTACTCCAATAGCAGTATCATCTGTAGGTTCTCAAATTGAATCTGTATCATGGATGACATCAGAAGGTTTTTCTTCAGCTATATCTGCCTTTATGGGGCAAAATTATGGAGCTAAAAAATATCATAGGATAAAAGAAGGCTATAAAAAGGGAATGGAAATAGTAGGAGCTATAGGTATTTTTGCCACTTTATTATTAATTATAGGTGCAGAGCCACTATTTAAGATATTTATTCCTGAGGATCCTGCTGCCATAGAAGAAGGCATAAGATACTTAAGAATATTAGGATTATCTCAATTTTTCATGAGTATAGAAATAGGGACTGCCGGGGCATTCAATGGCTTAGGAAGGACTTTGCCACCAGCCATAACAAGTATTATATTTAATGCATTAAGAATCCCTATTGCAATTGGATTGTCTTCATATATTTCTATGGGAACATCAGGAGTATGGTGGGCAATAAGTATTACTGGAATAATAAAGGGAATTATACTCCCTATTATATTTGTAAGATTAATGAGAAAGGGATTTTCCAATAAGGAAGTATTAGAATAAATTAGCTAAACTTCTATCATACTTAAAAGGAGGAGTTACAAAATAGAATAGAGAAAAGTTAAGGGGATGATAATATGAATATAGCTAGAGTAGTGATAATAAATCATATGGGAGAATTCTATGTTAGATTATCATATTATTATAATTAGATTAATATTGGCTTCAATACTTGGAGGTTTAATTGGACTAGAAAGGGAATCTAGTAACAGACCTGCAGGATTTAGAACACATATATTAGTAGCCATAGGATCTACCTTGCTGATGATGGTTTCCTTTGATTCCATAGTAGGTGCAGATCCTGCTAGAGTTGCTGCTCAAGTAGTTAGTGGAATAGGTTTTTTAGGCGCAGGGACCATATTAAGAACAGGTAATAATATAGAAGGTCTAACTACAGCAGCTAGTTTATGGGTATGTGGAGCAATAGGCCTTTCTATAGGTTCTGGATACTATATAGGTGGTATAACTACTACTATTTTAGTTTTGTTTTTTCTAAGAAGCTCTAGGAATTTTGATAAGATAAGGAATAAAAAAAGCCTTAGGCTTATTAATATAATATGTAATACAAGGCCAGGAATCATAGGGGAGATAGGTACTATATTGGGAAAATATCATATAGTAATTAAGGATATTTCTATTTTAGCTATAGATTTAGATGAAGATGTAAAGGAAGAGATTCATTTTTCAGTAAAAATACCCCATAATATAGATTTAGTAGATATATTCCAAGAACTTTATAATATAGAGGAGATTTATAGAATTGAACTAGATTATGAAGAGATAAAAAGAAATTAAGACTATATATAAAAATTATATTAAGGACATAAGAAAGGAAGCCTATCTTCTAGTAGTGTTAATATTAGGTATGTTGCTGACTCTACAAGGTTATTAAAACCAAATAGATAAAAAAGATGAAAATGGAGGAATAAATTTGAAATTAGAACAATTACAATTTCCTGAAAAAGGAGAAGAAATAGGAATTATTAGAACGAACCATGGAGATATAAAAGTTAGGCTTTTTCCAGAAGTTGCACCAAAAGCAGTTGAAAATTTTAAAACTCATTCAAAAAACGGTTATTATGATGGGGTTACATTCCATAGAGTTATGAATGAGTTCATGATTCAAGGTGGGGATCCTGATGGAACCGGTAGAGGTGGAGAAAGTATATGGGGTTCAAGTTTTGAGGATGAATTTCATATGGAATATCATAACTTTAGAGGGGCACTATCTATGGCAAATGCTGGACCTAATACAAATGGAAGTCAGTTTTTTATAGTTCAAAAAACAGATGCTGGAAATGATTTAATACAACAAATGGAGGCAGCAGGAGAAAAATCTGGGTTCTCAAAAGAAGTAGTTGCTGGATACAAAGAATTAGGTGGAACACCTTGGCTAGATTTTAGACACACAGTATTTGGCCAAGTATTTGAAGGTATGGATGTGGTAGATAAGATTGCATCTATAAAAACAGGTGTAAACGATAAGCCATTGGAACCAGTTATTATGGAAACTATAGAAATAGTAAAATACAAATAATATATATAAACAAAGACACAAAAATAGCTTATATCAGATAATAAAAAATCTTATCTGATATAAGCTTTGTTTTATTTTATTCTATCCAATTTAAAAATTTCTTTTCAACTACAGCAATTATTTTATACATTAAGGCTGAAATTAGGGCTAAAATAACAACTGCCATCATAACAATATCTAATTTGAAAACTTGGCTACCATATACTATTAAATACCCAATTCCCGCCTTAGACACTAAAAACTCTCCCACTATTACACCAACCCAAGATAAGCCTATACTTATTTTTATGGTACTTATTAGATTTGGGATTGACCCAGGAAGTATTAGCTTAGTTAGGATTTGAGATTTTGATGCTCCAAAGGTATTTAGCAGCCTTATCTTGTCACTATCTACTGATTTAAAACTTGCATGCATATTCATAATAGTTACAACAATAGAAATAGAAATAGCAGTAACTATTATTCCTGAATATCCAGCTCCTACCCAGATTATAATTATGGGGGCTAAGGCAGTTTTTGGTAAACTATTTAATATGACTAAATAAGGATCTAGAACCTTTGCCCAAAAATCTGACCACCAAAGACCTATGGCTATGATAATACCTAAAATAGTTCCAGCCAAAAACCCTACTATAGTCTCCACAACAGATATTCCAATATGATGAAATAAGCTACCGGCAGTTATATATTTGATGAAGAGCTTCCAGATAGCCGATGGACTACTTGTCAAGAAAGTATCTATAAGATTAAACCTTGCTGCTAATTCCCATGCTAATATGGCCAATACCAAGAGGCCTACTTGAGTTATTAAAATTAATCTATTTCTTTTTTTTACATTTTTTAAAAACTCCTTATGATTTTTGATCATATTATCATTATACATGTATATCCAGCTCCTTCCATATTCTATTAAAGTATTGTCTAAACTCAGGAGCTTCTCTAGCCTTTATAGGAGATCTTTCTCCTTGGTAACTTAGTTCTATATCTATTATATCTTTAATAGTTCCTGGCCTATTAGTAAGGATAACAATCCTATCTGATAAACTAATAGCTTCTGCAATATCGTGGGTTACCATAATGGCCGTTTTATTCTCTTTTTTCAAAATAAGACCTATTTCATCAGAAATTGCTAGCCTTGTCTGATAGTCCAATGCTGAAAATGGTTCATCTAATAAAAGTAAATCTGGCTCTAGAAGTAAAGTCCTAATAAGAGCAGCCCTTTGTCTCATCCCTCCAGATAATTGATGGGGGTAAGAGTACATAAAGTCTCCAAGTCCATAATTAACTAGCATTTTTTTGGCATTATCTATGACCTTTTGATTTAGTTTTCCCTGTATCTCAAGTCCTATAGTCACATTATTTAATATATTTCTCCATTCAAACAGATGATCTTTTTGAAACATATATCCTATATTTTTAAGTGGCTTATCTACAATATTTCCATTTATTTTTATTTCGCCATTTGAAGGTTTAATTAAACCAGAAATCATAGAAAGTAAGGTAGATTTACCACAACCACTAGGGCCTACTATTCCGATTATTTCATTATGATATATATCAAGATTTATATCTGTTAAAGCTTTTGTTTCACCTTCTAAAGTATAATAGGTGAATTCTAGATTATTGATTTCGACGATCTTTTTATCATTCATTTTATCCCTCCCAAACGGAAAATCTATATAGTATATATATTATTCTATAGGTCCATATTTGGTGAAATTATAAGGGATTATGATGCAAATCTATACTATTATTAAAAAAATACTGAAGATAAAATGTAAAATAAAAAAATTCATGTTATAATAGATTAGTTATAAGTAATGAGGGGGCGAAATAATTGCATCAATATAAAGGAAAATTAATAATACATACAGGCTCAATGTTTTCAGGAAAAACATCAAGCTTGGAAAAAGATTTAAATAGATTCGTCATAGCTGGATATAATACTATGGCCTTTAAGCCATCAGTTGATACTAGATATGATACTTCGGAAATTAAAACCCATGATAATATATCATTACAGGCAATATTGGTAGATAGTATAGATGATATTATGGAACACTATAATAGGGAACAGCCAAATGTAATAGGAATAGATGAGGTACAGTTTTTAAAGGGAAAGGCAGATGCTATAGTAAGCAATATAAATCAATTATTAGCAGAGGATGTAACAGTTATACTGGCAGGATTAGATATGGATTTTACGGGACATGCCTTTGAAGTAGTTAAAGAATTGATGCCCATAGCAGATTATTTATATAAACATCATGCAGTATGTGTAAAATGTGGTACAGATGCTTGGGTTAGTCACAGAAAGATTAAAGATAAGGAAAGGGTGGTTATAGGTGCTTCAAAAGAATATGAACCACTTTGTAGAAGATGTTTCCTAGAAGAAAAGATAAAAGAAGAAGATATAGTAAATAAAAATCAAGTATCCTTTGATTTATAAATTTAAAGATATAAAAGTAAATAATTATATGACACCTCCAAAGTAGACATTCCAATTAATTTTAAATTAGACTTTTACTTTGGAGGTGTTTTTTAAATTATTTTCCTCTATTACCATTCTAAACCTTCTAAGAAGAGGATAAATAGCTTCCTCAGAAATATTGACATATTGGGAAATATGTTCAACAAGTACGTATTCATAATAGTCTCTTCTATTAAGCAAAGATAGGATACATAATTCTAACACACCCTTTTTAATTGGATATTCATAGCAACGTCCCTCATTATTTATGGGCTATAGGATATCATACGCTACCTATTATTACGAGGTACCTTAATAAAAAAATAGCTGCAATTAAGCAGCTAAAAGTTTAATCCATCTCTATGCATACCAACACTAAGGGCAATACCAACACAGACCATATTAACTAATAAGAAAGTACCACCATGACTTAAGAAGGGAAGTGGAATACCAGTAACAGGCATAAGTCCTATGGTCATACCAATATTCTCCCAAATGTGAAATACAAACATGGCAGCTATTCCTATAACCATAGATGAGCCAAATAGATCATCAGTATTTTTTGCAATCTTTATTAATCTCTTTAAAAAGATGAAGTAAAGGACTATTAAAAACATCCCACCTAAAAATCCTAGTTCTTCAACTAATACTGCAAAGATAAAGTCTGTTTGTTTTTCTGGTATATAGTTAAATTGTGTTTGGACTCCTTGGAACAATCCTCTTCCAAATATTTTACCAGATCCAATAGCTATTTTCCCTTGAAGTGCCTGATAACCTGTACCAACAGCATCTCTTTCAGGTTCTAAAAAGTCAAAAATACGATCTTTTTGATAACCATCTAATCTAAACCAGATAATAGGAAGGGATATGAGACCAGCTGTAAGAGCATATTTTATATATTTCCAATCTAAACCTGCTGCAAATAACATCAAAGCTATGAAAAAGATAAATACCATGGCTGTCCCAGCATCAGGTTGCAACAATATAAGCAGTACTGGAAATCCTGCAAAAGCTAATATCTTAAGTAAAGTAAAGGGTTCATTTATACTGTGCTTATGATTATCTATAAATTTAGATAGGGAGATAATTAAACCTAGTTTAACAAATTCAGCTGGTTGAAATACTATACCGCCAACTGATAGCCAAGACCTAGATCCCCATTCTTTTTCGCCAAAACCAAATATTAAAACTGCAATCAATAGAAGATTACATGCTATATAAATAGGTATATATAATTTTCCTAGAAATTGATAATCTAAAAAAGTTAAAATAACTATAGCTATAATTCCAAGAACAATAGCAATAGCTTGAGATTTAATAAAACTTAAAGTACCAAAACTTAGGGTAGCAGATCTTATCATAAGAAGCCCATATGCACATAGAATTAGTACAGTTATAAATAGTACAAAATCAAAATTTTTCAAAGACTTTCTCTTTAATCCAACCATTATTAACTTCCTTTCATTATACTAAGAGATATTATAACATACTTTATTATTTTCAAGTAGTTAAAAATAGTTTCAATGTGGTATCATTATAATAATAAGGAGTGATTAAATGTTAAATATAGGTTGCCACTTATCTATTTCCAAAGGGTTTCATAAGGCTGCCTTAGATGCAGTATCCATAGGAGGAAATACATTTCAATTTTTTACTAGAAACCCTAGAGGTGGAAAAGCAAAGGATTTAGACCTTGAAGATATAAGCAAATTAAAACAAATAATGGAAGAGTATAATTTTGCACCACTATTTGCCCATGGTGCTTATACCATGAACTTAGCATCTGATAAATCTCATACTCGAGAATTTGCAAAGATGATACTAAAGGATGATTTAGAAAGATTGAAGGTAATACCCAATGCATACTATATATTTCATCCAGGTTCTCATGTTGGTCAAGGAAGTAAAAAAGGAATAGAACTAATAGTTGAAGCCTTAAATGAATCAATAGCGGAAGACAATGATACTATTATTTTGCTAGAGGGAATGTCAGGCAAAGGTACTGAAATTGGTAGAAATATGGAAGAATTAAAAACCATAATAGATGGAGTCAAATATAATAAAAATCTAGGTATATGTATAGACACCTGCCATCTTTACTCCAGTGGATACGATATAGTAAATGATTTAGATGGAGTATTGAAGCGAATTGATAATACAGTTGGATTAGATAGATTAAAGGCAATACATCTAAATGATAGTAAGGTAGAATTTGCATCTAATAAGGATAGACATGAAGTTATTGGACAAGGGACAATAGGATTAGAATCTATTGTAAAACTAATCAACCATCCAGTTCTAAGAGAGCTACCCTTTAATTTAGAGACACCTAATGAACTAGAAGGATATAAAGAAGAAATAGCACTTTTAAGAAGGAATTATAAGTGATAGATATTAAAAAATATATAATAGAAAAATCTAAAGAATTAGATATAGATATTATAGGGTTTACAGATAGTAGCCCCCTGTTAAATATTAAAGATTATATTAAATATAGGAAAGATAATAATATCCAGTCTGAATTTGAGGAAAAAGATTTACAAAAAAGAATTGATCCAAAATGTACATTTAAAGATTGTAAGTCTATAATAGTCATTGGAATATCTTATAATGTGGATTTTAGACCTGGGGAGGGTATAAAACTAAAGGGAAGTTTGTCAAAATCCTCTTGGGGAATAGATTATCACAGAGTTCTTAGGAAAAAAATGGAAGAATTAATTAAAGAAATAGAAAGAATAATAGATTTTAAATATGAATACTTTGTAGATACAGGACCTATGATAGATAGAGAGTTAGCTAGAAAAGCAGGTGTTGGATATTATGGCAAGAATTGTTCCATAATAAATAAGGAGTATGGATCCTTTATATTTTTAGGATATATTTTAAGTGATTTAGATATAGAAACTAATTCCTATTCAACAATAGAAGATTGTGGCGATTGTCAAATATGTTTAAAATCTTGTCCTACCGGAGCTTTAGAAGGACCATATAAGCTAAATCCTAAAAAATGCATATCCTATCTAACTCAAACTAAAGATATAATACCTGAAGAATTACGTAAAAAAATGGGTATAAATATATATGGTTGCGATACATGTCAAAGTGTATGTCCTAAAAATAAGGGGGTTAAACTTTCCAGACATAAAGAGTTTTTACCTATAGATACGAAGGGTGTCATAGATATAGAAGAGATATTTATTATGTCCAATAGACAGTTTAAAGAGAAATATGGATCTATGTCAGGTAGTTGGAGAGGAAAAAACATATTAAAAAGAAATGCTATTATAGCTCTTGGTAATATGAAATCTAAAGATAATATTCAACTTTTATATAAGGAAGAAAGTAAAGATAATCCTGCCTTAAAACAATACATCAAATGGAGTATATCTAATATATTGTCAAAAAAAAGTCAAGATAATAAATAATAATTAATTATTTATGATATAATGTATTTAACTAAAAACAGGGAGGTAAGGAAATGGGCAATGTACACGAGTTAAATTTTTTAAAGGAAAAAATTGACGAATTAAAAAAGGATGGTGTATACAGAAAACTACCAATCCTAGAGACTCCAAATGAAACAGAAATAATACTAAATGGCAAAAAGGTGATTAATCTTTCATCTAACAACTATCTTGGATTCGCTAATAATCCAAGGATGAAAAAAGCAGCTATAGAAGCAGTAGAAAAATATGGCGTTGGTTCTGGGGCAGTTAGAACTATAGTAGGAAATATGGATATTCACGAAGAATTGGAAAAGGTATTGGCAGAATTTAAAAGAGAAGAAGCAGCATTTATATTTCAATCAGGATTTAACTGCAATGCTGGCACTATTCAAGCAATAACAGAAAAGGGAGATTTAATCATATCTGATGAATTAAATCACGCTTCCATAATAGATGGATGCAGACTATCTAGGGCTGACAAAACAATATACAAACATTCAGATATGGATAGCTTAGAACAAGTTTTAAAGGAAAATAGAGATAAATACAATAAGCTTTTAATAATAACTGATGGTGTATTTAGTATGGATGGAGATATTGCCAAATTACCTGAAATAGTAGAATTAGCTGAAAAATATGAAGCTATGACTTATGTAGATGATGCTCATGGTTCAGGTGTTCTTGGTGAAAGTGGTAGAGGTACAGTAGACCATTTTGGACTACATGGAAGAGTTGATTTTTCCATGGGAACTTTATCTAAAGCCATAGGTGTAATCGGAGGATATGTGGCAGGATCTCAAACTATGTATGAATGGTTAAGTCATAGAGCAAGACCAGTACTATTTAGTACATCTTTACCACCAGCAGCCGTAGGTGCAATTATTGAAGCCATTAAGATCCTAAGTGAAACTACAGAATATACAGACAGACTATGGGATAATGCTAAATACTTTAAGGAAAAACTAGGTACTCTTGGATTTAATACAGGTCATAGTGAAACACCAATTACACCAGTAATTATCGGAGAAGAATCAAAAGCTATGGAATTTAGTAGAAAATTACTAGAAAATGGTGTATTTGTTTCCGGTATTGTATTCCCAACAGTTCCAAAGGGAACAGGTAGAGTAAGATGTATGGTAACGGCAGCCCATACAAGAGAACAATTAGATAGAGCAGTAGAAGTATTTGAAACTGTAGGAAAGGAAATGAACATAATATAGTTATTATAGAAAGATCTTTAAAAGGGGATTCTTGCTCTTCTCTAGGGAAGAATCTCCTTTTTTGTTTAAAGAATCTATTATAATTATAAATAAAGCTTCAGTTAAAGGAGGATTTTACTATTGTTCAAGAGAAAGTGGTCCTAACTGATGTCTTACAATTATAAGGGGTTGCATATTATATAATATAAAATGTATTATCTTAAACTATTAAGAGTTAATCTATGGTAATATTATATGAGGTGATATCTATGGTAGTAGGGACTTGTTCATTAGAGTTAAAGATATATGAGTCTAATTCTTTAAAGGAAAAGAGACATGTGATCAAAAGTATAATAGGAAGGCTGAAGTCCCGATTCAATATATCTATATCAGAAGTAGGGCTAAATGATAGTTGGCAGCTATCGGTCATAGGTTTTGCTTGTGTAAGTAACAACTCAGCCCATGTCAATGAAGTTATATCTAAGGTGATAAAATTTATAGATGGGGATAGTAGAGTTGAAATAATAAATTATAATATAGAATTGTTATAGGTGATAAAATGAAAAAGATACTAAATAAAAAGGAAATAGAAGAAGTACTAGAATCGTTACTTCACTTATATCCAGATGCAAAGGCAGAGTTGGATTTTACAAATCCCTTTGAGCTTCTAATAGCCACCATATTATCAGCTCAATGTACAGATATTCAAGTTAATAAAACTACAGATAAATTATTCAAGGAATATAAAACACCTAAGGATTATTTAAGACTAACAGAAGAAGAATTAGGAAGAAAAATCTATAGTTGTGGGTTCTATAAAACTAAGAGTAAAAATATACTAGAGACATGTAAGATATTAATAGAAAACTATGATGGGAAAGTACCAGATAATATAGAAGAGTTAATGAAATTACCTGGAGTAGGAAGAAAGACTGCCAATGTTGTAGTTAGTAATGCATTTGGAGTACCGGCAATAGCAGTAGATACCCATGTATTTAGAGTATCAAACAGAATTGGATTGGCAGATAGTAAAAATGTCAGTGATACTGAATTAGATTTAATGAAAAATATAAAAAAAAGTATGTGGACAAAGGCTCATCATTTGATTATATTTCATGGAAGAAGGATATGTAAGGCAAGAAATCCTCTATGTGAAAAATGTCCAATTACACCTTATTGTTTATATTATAAAGGTAAAAGGTAGGTAAGGTTTATGAAAAAGAAAATACTATTGATTATACTTCCAGTAATCATATTATTAGCAGGAATAATTGGTGGAGGATACTATATAGTCAATAATGAAATAAATATAGATACAATATATAGTGGAATAAAAGTTGATGAACTAGATGTAGGAGGAATGACAAAAAAAGAAGCTTATGATTTGCTTGTTTCAGAAAGAGAAGATAAAATTCAGGAACAATCAATGGTATTACAGTATAAAGATAAAGAATATAATATAAGTTTAAATAAATTAGGAGTAAAATACGATTATGATAGGGCTATAAAAGAAGCCTATGAAAAAGGTAGAAATGGCAAGATACATCAAAGGTATAAAACAATAAAAGATATTGAAAAAAATGGTATGGATATACCATTAGAATATGATATTTCATCTATAAAAGTAGAAGACATTATAGATGAGATTGGCCAAGATATAGATATAGAACCTAAAGATGCCAAAATAAGAATTACAGGTGGCAATATTGAAATTTCAGAAGAACAAATGGGTCAAAAGGTAAATAAAGAAAGTTTATCTAAGGCAATCATTAATAACATATATGATTTAAAGAATATAGAAGTTCCTATAGATATGGCAAAACCTAGATATACTAAAGACTACTATAAAAGAATCAATGGCATAATTGGAGAGTATAAAACAACCTTTGTAAACAGCAGTGAAAGTAGAGCAAATAACATCAGGCTTTCATCAAAGGGATTAGATGGCAAAATTCTTCATCCAGGAGAGTCCATGTCCTACAATGAAGTCTTAGGCCCCATTACTAAAGGAAGAGGTTATAAAGATGCTCCAGTAATAATCAATGGCAGTCTAGTTCCAGGAGTTGGTGGAGGTATTTGTCAAACATCTACCACATTGTATAATGCATTACTATTGGCAGATATGACGATAACTGAAAGAAGCCCACATTCTATTCCTATTAATTATGTACCTAAAGGAACAGATGCAGCGGTAGCTGAGGGTTATAAAGATTTAAAGTTTAGAAACGACCATGACTTCCCCGTTTATATAAATGCTAAAGTAGTAGGACGAAGTGTTTATTTTCAAATTTATGGGGATAGAAAAAGTAAAGATTATATAGTAAGAATAGAATCAAAAATAGTGGAAACTATTAAACATAAAATTAAAGAAAATCTTGATCCAAAGGCTAAGCCAGGATCAAGGGAATTGATTCAAGATGGACGTGATGGTTATAAAACCAAAACATATAAATATAAGATAAAAAATGGAAAGATAATTGAAACCAAACAAATATCCTCAGATTACTATAGAGAAAGGGATGCCATATATAAGATTGGGCCTAGAGTTTCAACTAAACCTAAACCAGAACCTAAACCAGAACCAAAACCAACAAAACCAACAAAACCAGAACAACCAGAGAAACCAGTTGAACCAAAGGAACCAGAAGATAATTCAGGTTCCCAAAATAATAAAGATACAGATAATGATTAAAACTAGTAAAAACCATTATTTAAACTTAATAATAACTTAGGGGGAAAAATGAGTAGGAAAAATTTAAAGCTTATTTCATTAGCATTATCTCTAATGTTAATATTTATAGGATTAGCAGGATGTAAAGCCGATAAATCTAATGAATCTGATAATATGGGAAAGGATAATAATTCTATAGTAGAAAATTCAGATGAAAAAAGACTAGTTTTCCACTAGAAATAGAAGATGACTTTAAAAACAAAGTAAAATTTGAAAAGGCTCCAGAAAAGATCGTATCCTTGTCACCTAGCCATACTGAAATTTTATTTGCATTAGGGTTAGAAGATAAAATAGTAGGGGTTGACTCAAATAATAATTATATAACACCAACTAAAACTAATAAATAAATAAGGAAATCGTTTGACTTTTATAAAGGGCTATTTTTACAGAATAGCCCTTTAAATTTATATTTTAATTTTGATTGATATATGATATATTTAATTTGATGCATAATTAAAGGAGGTAGTATAGTGAGTTTTAAACTAATAGCTATTGACATGGATGGAACATTGTTAAATAGTCAAAATGAAGTAAGCCAAAGGACCAGAAGAGCAATAGAAGCAGCTAGTGAAAAGGGAGTTTATGTAGTTTTAGCCACAGGTAGAATTCTAAAATCAGCAACTAACTACTCTGACGATTTGAATTTATATAAGCCTATAATAGCTTCTAATGGTGCATTGATAGTAGATGAAAACAAAAATATTCTATATGAAAAAACTATGGACAAATCCATAGTAGAAAAAATTATAGAATTAGGTACAAAAAATCAAATATATTATCATCTATATAGTGAAGATTCATTTTATTCTAGGGTTTATGTTGAAGAAATTGCACAGTTTTACAATACTAAATCTATGGCTAAATCTGAAATAAACTTCAAATTATTTAAAGAACCTAGGGAAATTATAGAAGATAAAGACTTAAAGATTTTCAAATTTATTTTTATAGATGAAGATAGTGATAAATTAAATAGATTTAGAAATGAGTTAAATACATTAGGAAATTTAAACATATGTAGCTCCTGGAGTAATAATATAGAGGTTATGGATAGAGAAGTTTCCAAAGGTAATAGTTTAAGATATTTAAGTAAAATACTAAATATTCCAAGGGAACAAATCATAGCCATAGGAGATAATGAAAATGATCTTTCCATGATTGATTATGCAGGATTAGGTGTAGCTATGGGAAATGGAGAAGAAATTGTTAAATCAGCTGCCGATATGATTACATCTACAAATGATGAAGATGGAGTAGCCAAAGTAATTGAAAAATATATTTTAGGAATAGGAGATTAAAAGTGTATGAGCTTAAATATTGTATTAGTAGAGCCTGAAATCCCTCAAAATACGGGAAATATAGCTAGAACCTGTGCCCTTACAGATACTTCTTTACATCTAGTAAGACCCTTAGGTTTTTCCGTAGATGATAAACACTTGAAAAGAGCAGGTCTAGACTATTGGAGTTTGGTTAAGATATATTACTATGATAGTCTTGAAGAAGTCATAAAAAAGCACCCAAACAATGACTTTTATTATGCCACAACAAAAAGTGATAAAAATTATACTGAGTTTTCCTATAAAGATGGATCCTTTTTTGTCTTTGGCAAGGAGACTAAGGGACTTCCTGTGGAAATCATAGAATCCAATTGGGACAGTGCTATTAAGATACCTATGAAGTCTAATATAGCAAGATCCCTTAATTTATCAAATTCAGTAAATATAATATTATATGAGGCCTTAAGGCAATTAGATTTTCCTTTTAGTAAATAGATGCACTGACATCTAGTTTTTAAATTTAATAAATTTTAAATCATATTTTATAATACTAATATTGAAAAATAATATAATTTGGGAGGTATATGATGGATATTGCATTGCCAGTATTAGGAGGATTAGGTTTACTTTTATATGGTATGAATGTTATGGGAGCAGGATTGCAAAAATCAGCAGGAACTAAGCTAAAACGAATAATAGAAGTACTAACAAAAAATATACTAATGGGAGTATTTGTAGGAGCTTTAGTTACTATGATAATCCAAAGTAGTAGTGCTACAACAGTAATGGTCATAGGTTTTGTTAATGCAGGTATTATGTCATTAGTTCAGGCTACAGGAGTAATCATGGGGGCCAATATCGGTACTACCATAACAGCTCAGTTAATAGCCTTCAACTTAAGTGACTATGCACCAATAGCAATAATAATAGGAGTAGGGTTATGGATCACTACTTCTAAAAAGAAGACAAAGGATATAGCAGAAGTACTTATTGGATTTGGAATACTATTTATAGGTATGGACATGATGGGGAATGGACTTAAACCTTTAGCAGAACTTCCAGCCTTTACAAATATAATGACTAGCCTAAACAACCCTATACTGGGAATGTTGGCAGGATTTGCCCTTACGACTATAGTCCAAAGTAGTAGTGCATCCATAGGGTTGGTACAAGCCTTGGCAAGTCAAGGCTTGATAAGTATTAACTTAGCTTTTCCTATTCTTTTTGGGGAAAATATAGGAACTACTACAACAGCATTGATTTCCAGTGTAGGAGCAAATAAAACTGCCAAAAGAGCAGCAATAATCCATTTTTTATTCAACTTTACAGGAACCATAGTATTTATGACTATACTTAGATATCCAATCCAATGGTTAGTTGCTTATATGTCTCCAGATAATGTAGCAAGACAAATAGCAAATGCACATTCATTATTTAATATTATAAATGTTATAATTCAATTACCTTTTGCCAAATTCTTAGTTAAGGCAGCACAATGGTTAGTGCCTGGAGATGATAGAAAGGAAGATTTAGGATCTATATACTTAGATTCAAGAATTATAGAAACTCCATCAATCGCACTAGGCCAGGCCAATAAAGAAGTAATCAGAATGGGAGACTTAGTTTTAGAAAACTTGGAGTTATCCAGACAAGTATTAGTAGAAAAAAATTATGATAAAATAGATGAAGTTCTTGAAAGAGAAAGATTAATAAATAAAATCGAAAGAGAAATAACAGAGTACTTAGTATTATTATCTAATGCAGTATTGTCAGATCAACAGCATAATGAAATTAATTCATTATTATATACTATAAATGATATGGAAAGAATTGGAGACCATGTAGAAAATATTGTAGAATTATCCCAATATGAAGGAGAACATAATGTAGACTTTACTAAAGAAGCCGTTGATTCATTAAATGAAATGTTTAATAAATGTATAGAAGTAGTAGGAAAGACTGTTAAAGCTTTTGAATTTATAAATGAAGATTTAGCAAAAGAAGTTTTAACCATAGAAGATGAAATAGATTCATTAGAAAAGAAAAATAGAAAAGATCATATAGAAAGATTAAATAAAAAAGAATGTGAAACAGAGTCAGGAATAATCTTTTTAGATACCATAAGCAATCTTGAAAGAGTTTCAGATCATTCCGTAAATATAGCGATGTATGTTCTAGATAAATTCAAATAATAAAAATTGTCAAATTATATTGCAAAATTTTCCATCTTGATATATAATATACACAAGATGTTAAATTAATAACAATATAATCGGATGAAAAATACGGGAGAGACTATTTTAAATAGCACCGAAGGAGTAATTTATACTATAGCCATAGTATAGGGATGCTCTCAGGTAAAAGGACCGTATTTGGACGAAACTCTGGAAAGCTAAGTCACCGAAGGAGCAACCCTGTAGTGGGATAAACTCTCAGGTTAAAAGACAGAGTAAATAGGCAGACCTATTTACTCTGTTTTTTTGTTAAATTCTAAAATAATGGGTAATAATATATAGATGTGAATACAAGCTTCTATAATATATAATCAACCATTATAATGGAAACATGAAGGAGGAAAAGTTTATGATTTATGATGTAATAATCATTGGTGGAGGACCAGCAGGACTAACAGCAGGCTTATATGCAGCAAGAGCTAGACTAAATACCCTTATAATAGAAAAGGGTGCCGATGGAGGACAAATCGCAACAACAGATGAAGTAGAAAACTACCCAGGTGCTCCAGAAGACTCTACAGGACCAAGTATAGTGGCAAGAATGGCAAAGCAAGCAGAAAGCTTTGGTGCTAAGAGAGCATCCGACGAAATAGTTGAAGTGGACTTTAGTGATAAAATAAAGATACTTAAGGGTAAAAAAGAAGAGTATAAGGCTAAATCAATAATAATTGCTACAGGTGCTGTTCCTAGAACAATAGGAGCTCCTGGAGAAAAAGAATTAACTGGTAGAGGAGTTTCTTACTGTGCGACTTGCGATGCAGCATTCTTTGAAGATTTAGAAGTATTTGTAATGGGTGGAGGAGATACAGCTGTAGAAGAAGCAATTTATCTAACTAAATTTGCTAGAAAAGTCACTATCATCCATAGAAGAGATGAATTAAGAGCAGCAAAGTCCATACAGGAAAAAGCTTTTAAAAATGACAAAATTGAATTTATGTGGGATACAGTTATTACAGAAATCAAAGGAGACGCTATGTTGGAATCCTTTGTAGTAAAGAACTTAAAAACTGGAGAAGAAAAAGAAATATTCCCAGATGAAGATGATGGAGCATTTGGAATATTTGTGTTTGTAGGATATCTACCAGCTACTAAGCTATTTGATGGAATTATTAATCTAGATAATGGATATATTGTAACTGATGATAATATGAAGACTAATGTTCCAGGAGTATTTGCAGCAGGAGATAATAGAGTTAAGTCCTTAAGGCAAGTAGTTACAGCCACTGCAGATGGGGCTATAGCAGCTGTTCAAGCTGAGAAATATATAGAAAATAATTTTGAAGAATAAAAAGTGGAGGGATGTTCAATGCTAGAGTTAAACAAAGATAACTTTGAAGAGGAAGTATTAAAGGCAGAAGGACATGTTTTAGTAGATTACTGGAGTCCAAGTTGTGAGCCATGTAAGGCTCTAATGCCTCATGTAGAAGAATTAGAAAAAACTTATAGTGATAAAATTAAATTTACTTCTTTAGACATTACAAAAGCTAGAAGATTAGCAATAGGACAAAAAGTACTAGGTTTACCTGTTATAGCAATATATAAAGATGGAGAAAAAGTAGATGCAGTAGTTGGAGATGATGCAACAGAAGAGTCAGTAGAAGCAATGATCAAGAAGTATGCTTAATAGTTATTAATTCTGGATTATTAATATCAATAATCCAGAATTAAGATATAGATTCTCTAAAAATAAGGGGAGGTGAAAGTATGCGTTTAGAATTAGGCCATATTCTAATCGAAGATGTTAAATTTGGAGATACTACTAAAATTGAAAACAAGGTTTTATATGTAAATAAACAGGAATTAGTAGATCTAATAAAGGAAGATGAACACTTAAAAACTGTAGAGGTAGAATTAGCTAGACCTGGTGAAAGTGTTAGAATTACTCCTGTTAAAGACGTAGTAGAACCAAGGGTGAAGGTGGATGGACCAGGAGGTGTATTCCCTGGAGTACTATCTAAGGTTCAAACAGTAGGTAGCGGTAAAACTCATGTATTAAAGGGTTGTTCCGTAATGACTACTGGTAAAATAGTAGGTTTCCAAGAAGGGATCATAGATATGTCTGGTCCTGGAGCTGAGTACACACCATTTTCAAAGTTAAACAATGTAGTTTTAGTGTGTGAACCAGTAGATGGACTAAAACAATATGATCATGAAAGAGCAGTAAGATTTGCAGGACTTAAAGCAGCAGCTTATATAGCTGAAGCTGCAAGGGAATTGACACCAGATAAGGTGGAAGTTTATGAAACGCTACCACTATTAGAAGGAATCAATCAATACCCAGAGCTTCCAAAAGTAGCCTATGTTCAAATGCTTCAATCTCAAGGACTACTTCATGATACTTATGTATATGGAGTGGATGCAAAACAGATTGTACCAACTATTCTTTATCCAACTGAAATAATGGATGGTGCCATAATAAGTGGTAACTGTGTTTCAGCTTGTGATAAGAATACAACTTATCATCACTTAAATAATCCAGTGGTTCATGACTTATATGAACAACATGGAAAAGAGATCAATTTCCTTGGAGTTATAATTACTAACGAAAACGTATATTTAGCAGACAAGGAGAGATCATCTGATTGGACATCGAAATTAGCTGAGTACCTTGGATTAGATGGGGTTGTTATATCTCAAGAGGGCTTTGGTAATCCAGATACAGACCTTATAATGAACTGTAAAAAGATTGAAGAAAAAGGCATCAAAACTGTAATCATCACTGATGAATATGCAGGTAGAGATGGTGCTAGTCAATCCTTAGCAGATGCTCACAAATTAGCAGATGCAGTTGTTACAGGAGGAAATGCAAATCAAGTTATTGTATTGCCGAAGATGGATAAGGTGATAGGTACTCTAGATTACACAGATATTATAGCTGGTGGTTTCGATGGAAGTTTAGATGCAAATGGATCAATAACAGTTGAAATCCAAGCTATTACTGGAGCAACAAATGAATTAGGATTCAATAAGATGTCAGCAAAGATGATTTAGAAAATTAGCACAAAATTTTTTAGTATAAATATTTGAAATATTAGAAAGGATGTGGAAATATGTCATTATTTGATGCTGATAAAAAGATTATCATCATTGGAGATAGAGATGGTATCCCTGGACCAGCAATGGAAGAATGTATAAAGACCACTCCTGCAGAAATCGTTTTCTCTTCAACTGAGTGTTTCGTCTGAACGGCTGCAGGAGCAATGGATTTGGAAAATCAAAAAAGGGTAAAAGAAATTGTTGAAAAACACGGTGCTGAGAACGTAATAGTTCTTATAGGTGGAGCAGAAGCAGAAGCTGCTGGCCTAGCTGCAGAAACCGTAACAGCAGGTGACCCTACTTTTGCAGGTCCATTGGCAGGAGTTCCGTTGGGACTTAGAGTATATCATGCAGTAGAACCAGAATTCAAAAACAATGTAGATTCACAAGTATATGAAGATCAAATAGGTATGATGGAAATGGTATTAGATGTTGATGAAATAATAGAAGAAGTAAGTGGTATTAGAAAAGAATACGGAAAATTTAATGATTAAAATTTGATATAAAAGTCTAGAAAGGAGGGGGAATTCATGGGTAAGCTAAAAGTTGTACACTATATAAATCAATTCTTTGGTGGAATTGGTGGAGAAGAAAAAGCTGACCATAAGCCTGAGATAAGAGAAGGAGCAATAGGTCCTGGTATGGCTCTAAATGGCGGATTCAAAGGAGAGGCTGAAATAGTTGCCACTATAATATGTGGAGACTCATATTTCAGTGAAAATACTGAAGAAGCCCAAAAAGAAATATTAGAGATGGTTAAAAAGCAAGATCCAGATTTATTTATAGCTGGTCCAGCATTTAATGCAGGTAGATATGGATTTGCATGCGGTAGCATAGCAGAAACAGTTCAAACTGAATTAGGAATACCATCCCTTACTGGAATGTATGAGGAAAATCCAGGAGCAGAGATGTTCAAAAAATCCATATATGTAGTATCTACTAAGAATAGTGCAGTAGGTATGAGGGATGCAGTTAAGAAAATGGCTCCTTTAGGGATAAAAATAGCTAAAGGCGAAGAAGTAGGATCCCCAGAAGATGAAGGATATATGGAAAGAGGTCTTAGACAAAACTTCTTTACAGACAAAAGAGGTTCTGCAAGAGCAGTGGATATGTTAATCAACAAACTTAAAGGTGAAGAATATAAAACAGAATATCCAATGCCAGACTTTGATAGAGTAGATCCAAATCCAGCAGTAGTTGATTTAAGTAAAGCAACTATCGCTCTAGTAACTTCTGGAGGAATAGTACCAAAAGGTAATCCAGATCATATAGAGTCTTCTTCTGCATCAAAATACGGAAAGTACAATATAGAAGAATTTGATAATCTAACAGAAGAAACTCATGAAACAGCCCATGGTGGTTATGACCCTGTATATGCTAATATAGATCCAGATAGGGTTTTACCTGTAGATGTTTTAAGAGAATTAGAAAAGGAAGGAAAGATAGGAAAACTTCACAACTACTTCTATACAACTGTTGGAAACGGAACAGCAGTAGCCAGTTCCAAGAAATTTGCCGAAGAGTTTGGCAAAGAGTTGAAAGAAGATGGAGTGGATGCAGTTATCTTGACTTCAACCTGAGGCACCTGTACACGTTGCGGTGCAACAATGGTTAAGGAAATAGAAAGAGCTGGAATGCCTGTAGTTCATATATGTACAGTAGTTCCAATCTCATTAACAGTAGGAGCAAATAGAATAGTTCCAGCTGTTGCTATACCTCATCCTCTTGGAGATCCAAAATTAGATCCAGAGGAAGAAAAAGGCCTAAGAAGAAAGTTAGTAGAAAGAGCATTAAATGCCTTAGCTACAGACGTTGAAGGTCAAACGGTATTTGAAGAATAAGTAAATAGTATTATAAATGGGTGATTAAAATTTGATCACCCATTTGTATAAAAAATTTGGAGGTGGGTCGATGAATTATTCAGTTGTAAAAGCAGCAGGATATGTGTTAGTACATGCTCCAGATATGATTATTCATAATGGAACCACTCAAACAACGGAGAGAATACTAAATCCTGATTCTGAGTATCTTAAAAACATCAAAGAGCATATTAGGACTTATGAAGAGGCAGTAAATTATTTACCTAATCAAGTATATATAGGTAATCACAAGCCATCAGAGTTAAAAGAGTATCAACAGCCTTGGTATGATAAAGATATAGAAGATGCAAAAAGACAGGGCAAATATGGAGAAATCATGCCACAAGATGAGTTTATAGGTTTAATAAAAATTGTAGACGTATTTGATTTAGTGAAATTAACTAAAGAATTTACTAAAGAAGTAAAAGAAAAACTAGAAGCACATCCATTAATCAAAGAAGATTTAATATCTAGATTAAAGGAAGGAGAAGAAATTGATACAATTGAAAACCTAGTATCTAACCAAGGGGCAGAGGGTATATACAATGATGGAAAACTAGTAGGCTGTGTAAAAAAGGCCCACGATGTAGACGAAAATCTAAATGCACATGTATTATATGAAAATCTAGTATCTAAAGCATCAGGAGTTTTATCAGCATTAAACTTATTGGCGAAAAATGACATAAACCCAGAAGATATAGATTATGTAATAGAGTGTTCAGAAGAAGCTTGTGGAGATATGAACCAAAGAGGTGGAGGAAACTTTGCCAAAGCCATAGCTGAGTTTGCAGGACTTACAAATGCAACAGGTTCTGATACAAGGGGATTCTGTGCTGCACCATCCCACGCCATGGTAGTAGCTGCTTCTTTAGTTCAAGCAGGTACATTTAAAAATGTATTGGTAGTGGCAGGAGGTTCCACTGCAAAACTTGGAATGAACGGTAAGGATCATGTGAAAAAAGGAATGCCTATACTGGAAGATGTTATAGGTGGATTTGGACTATTAATATCAGCAAATGATGGAGTAAACCCAGTCTTAAGGACAGATATAGTAGGTAGACACACAGTAGGAACAGGTTCCTCACCTCAAGCTGTTATTACTTCTTTAGTTACAGAACCATTGGATAAAAATGGACTTAAGATTATAGATATAGATAAATACTCTGTTGAAATGCAAAACCCAGATGTTACAAAACCAGCAGGAGCTGGAGATGTTCCTAATGCAAACTATAAGATGATTGCAGCCCTAGGAGTAAAGAGGGGAGAATTAGAAAGAACTCAATTAAATGATTTCATACAGAAACATGGTATGGAAGGTTGGGCACCAACTCAAGGACATATACCTTCAGGGGTTCCATATGTAGGTTTTGGTAGGGAAGAAATTTTAGAAGGAAAAATTAATAGAGCTATGATAGTAGGAAAGGGAAGTCTATTCTTAGGTAGAATGACAAATCTTTTTGACGGTATTTCCATTGTAATGGAGAAGAATCCTGGAAAAGTAGATGAAGAAAAAGGAGTTTCTGAGGAAGAAGTAAGAAACTTAGTAGCTGAAGCTATGAGAGATTTTGCTACTCATCTACTAGGAAATTAGGGGTGGTAATATGGCTGATAATAATGTTAAAGCAATGATTGGTAAGGTATTTAATGATATAGCACATGCAATGGAAACTGGACAATTTGGCCAAAAAGTAAGAGTAGGTATCACAACATATGGTAGCGAGTTGGGGATTGAAAATGTAGTTCAAGGTGCAGAGATAGCGCAAAATAGGGATAGTTCTATAGAAGTTGTTCTAATTGGACCTAAAGTAGATTCTTCATTGACACAAGTAGTGGCAGAGGGAGAAGAAGAAGTATATAGTAAAATGGAAGAACTGCTAGATAAGGGAGAAATAGA
The DNA here is from genome assembly GCF_014385225.1 of Wansuia hejianensis. Lineage (GTDB taxonomy): Bacteria > Bacillota > Clostridia > Tissierellales > Tissierellaceae > JACRTK01. The sequence continues at coordinate 200,154 of NZ_JACRTK010000004.1, read as the reverse complement.
TGCTTGTGTAACTATGCACTATAATTTTCCTATAGGAGTATCTACAGTAGGTAGAGTAGTTACACCAGGGAAAGGAAAAGAGATGTTCATAGCTACAACTACAGGAACATCAGCAACAAATAGAGTAGAAGCTATGATCAAAAACGGCATAAATGGAATAATTACAGCTAAATCTATGGGAATAGAAGATCCTACAGTAGGTATATTAAATGTGGACGGAGCTAGACAGGTAGAGAAAGCTTTTAAAGATTTAAATGATAAGGGATACAATATTAATTTTGTAGAATCATCGAGAAGTGATGGTGGCGTAGTCATGAGAGGAAATGACCTATTATTAGGAGTTCCAGATGTGATGATTACAGATACCTTAACAGGTAATATTTTGATGAAGGTTTTTTCATCTTATACTACAGGTGGAAGCTATGAATCTCAAGGATACGGATATGGGCCAGGTATAGGGCAAGATTATGATAGAGTAGTTTTAATACTATCGAGAGCTTCAGGAAGTCCAGTAGTTGCCAATGCCATAAACTATGGAGCTAATTTGATAAAAGGAAATGTAAAGAATATAGTCAAGGAAGAATTTAAAAAGGCTAATGAAGCAGGATTAAAATCCATACTAGAAGCTTTAAATAAGGACAGTAAGAAGTCTACAGAGCCCCAAGAAGAAATAACACCACCACCTGCAGAAACAGTAACTGAAACCATTTCAGGTATAGATATAATGGATTTGGACGATGCAGTGGCAAATTTATGGCAAAAGAATATATATGCGGAAACGGGAATGGGATGTACAGGACCAGTAGTTATGGTAAATGAGAATAAATTAAATGAAGCTATCCGGATATTGGCAGATGCTGGATACAATGTAGGGGATAAAGATCCTTGTTAAAAAACACTCCAAATTTGGAGTGTTTTTTAACCATAGAACTTAACAGTTGTAATTTTCTTTTCAAAAAGGTATAATTGAATTTAAGAAGATACTTAATTAACTAATATTTTGGGGGGTAAAAAATGAAAAAAGCAATAGCAATTGCACTAGCAATCATGTTAATAGCCACAAGTTTAGTTGGATGTAATAGTAAAACTCCAGGAACAGATAGTGGCAAAGATACTGGAAAGGATACAGGAAAAAGCAAAGGTTATGAAATTGCACTTATTACTGATAAAGGTAATATAGATGACAAATCCTTTAACCAAGGTTCATGGGAAGGTGTAGTGGAGTTTGCAGAAAAGGAAAACATCTCACACACTTATATTAAACCAGAAGAAGCTTCAGATGCTGGATATTTAGCAGCTATAGATTTAGCAGTTCAAGGTGGAGCAAAAGTAATAGTAACACCAGGGTTTTTATTTGAAGTTCCAGTGCATGAAGCACAAACGAAATATCCAGAAGTGAAGTTCATACTTTTAGATGGTGCACCTCATGAAGCAGATAGTTTTGATCCTGATATTAAAGAAAACGTTGCAAGTATATTATATGCAGAGGAACAATCAGGATATCTTGCAGGATATGCTGCAGTTAAAGATGGCATGACTCATCTAGGATTTATGGGTGGTATGGCAGTACCAGCAGTTCAGGCCTTTGGATATGGATATCTTCAAGGAGCTGAGGATGCAGCTGAAGAATTAGGTCTTGAAGATGGAGCAATAAAGGCAATATATCACTATACTGGTGACTTTGAAGAAAATGATACAAATAAATCTACTGCAAAAGCAATGTACCAAGAGGGTGCAGAAGTTATATTTGGATGTGGTGGAGCAGTTGGTAAATCAGTTATGTCTGCAGCAAGTGAAGCAAATGCAAAGTTTATTGGCGTTGACGTTGACCAAAGATATGATAGTGAAACTACTATAACTTCAGCTACAAAAGGTTTAGCAGCTTCAGTAATATCTGTCTTAGAGGCTATTTATAAAACAGAAAGTTGGGCAGACTTTGGAGGAAAGTCCACTGTTTTTGATGCTAAAAATGATGGAGTAGGACTTCCAACAACTGTAATAGGTGACGAAAAAGCAGATGCTTTTGATAGATTTAAATCCTTTGACAAGGCTCAATATGAAGAATTATTTGGAAGACTAAAAGGTGGAGAAATCGAAGTTAAACGTTCAATCGAAGTTAAAGATCCTTCAGGAAATGCCACTGCAGATGAGCTTACATCTCAGTTAGATCTTAAGAAGGTTACAGTAACTACAAGATAATGAAAATTAAATTACCTGTCATATTGGCTTAGCCTTATGCAAGTAAGACTTTAAAATGGGGGGAAGGCTAAACTATCCCCCATTTTTGTATATAATTAATTAATTTGTTTAAATTTAATTAGTTTAAATAGATGTAAAAGTAACAAAAATATAATTAAAAAGAAGAGGTTAAAGTGGAAAATTATATTATTGAAATGCTTAATATTACAAAAGAGTTCCCGGGTATTATTGCAAATGATAATATTACCCTACAATTGAAAAAAGGAGAAATACATGCCCTTTTAGGAGAAAATGGCGCTGGGAAATCCACTCTCATGAGTGTGCTTTTTGGTCTTTATCAGGCTGAAAAAGGGGAAATAAGAAAAAATGGACAAGTTGTTACTATTAACAATCCCAATGATGCCAATGCCCTAGGAATTGGAATGGTCCATCAACATTTTAAACTGGTAGATATTTTCACTGTTCTTGAAAATATTATCCTTGGAATCGAACCTAATACTATGGGATTTCTTAAAAAGAAGGAAGCTAGAGAAAAGGTTATGGCCCTTAGTAAAAAGTATGGACTTATGGTTGATCCAGATGCCTTAATTGAAGATATTACTGTAGGTATGCAACAAAGAGTAGAAATTTTAAAGATGCTATATAGAGACAATGAAATTTTGATATTTGACGAACCTACAGCTGTATTAACTCCACAGGAGATTAAAGAATTACTTCAAATTATGAAAGGGTTTGCAAAAGAAGGTAAGTCAATTCTTTTTATTACCCATAAGCTTAATGAAATTATGGAAGTTGCTGACAAATGTACTGTCCTTCGAAAGGGTAAATATATTGGAACAGTAGATGTTAAAGATACTACTAAGGAAGAACTTTCTAAGATGATGGTAGGTCGTGATATAAACTTCAAGGTGGCTAAAGAAGAAAAGGAAGTAGGAGATGTAGTACTTTCAGTAAAAGATCTTTCTGTATCTTCTAAAATTCACAAGAAAGATGTAGTCAAAAATGTATCCTTTAATGTTAGAAGGGGAGAGATTGTTTGTCTTGCAGGAATTGATGGAAATGGGCAGACTGAACTTGTTGATGCAATTACGGGACTAGACAAGACTAGTTCAGGTAGCATTACCCTTTCTGGTGAGGATATAACTAATGCTTCTATTAGACAACGTTCCATAGCAGGTATAAGTCATATTCCAGAAGATAGACATAAACACGGACTTGTATTAGATTATAAGTTAGAGGACAATTTAGTTCTTCAAAGATATTGGCAACCAGAGTTTCAAAAAAGAGGATTTATAAAATTTGATGCTGTAAGAAAATATGCCCATAGACTTATAAAAGAATATGATATTAGATCGGGTCAAGGACCAATATCCATAACTAGAAGCATGTCAGGTGGTAATCAACAAAAGGCTATTATAGCCAGAGAAATAGATAAAGAACACGAACTTCTTATAGCTGTACAACCTACAAGAGGTTTAGATGTAGGTGCTATAGAGTATGTACACAAACAGCTTGTAGCAACTCGTGATGCAGGAAAAGCAGTATTTCTAGTATCCCTTGAGTTAGATGAAGTTTTAAATGTAAGTGACCGTATTTTGGTTATATATGAAGGAGAAATAGTAGGAGAACTTGATCCAAAGAAGACAACTGCCGAAGAGCTTGGACTTTACATGTCAGGCGCCAAACGTGATGTGCTAAAGGAGATTAACGATGGTAAATAAAAACAATCAATATAATAAAAAATTCGATTTAAAAAAGATAACACATAGTAGTGGATTTTCTTCACTTACATCAGCAATTATGGCTATTATCCTAGGATTAGTTTTTGGATTTATTGTAATGTTTGCTGCATCTTCAGAAAATGCTGCAGAGGGTTTTCAATATGTTGTATTAGGTGGGTTTAATCGTATAGCAGATGTATTCTATTTTGCCACACCAATACTTATGACAGGTCTAGCCGTAGGATTTGCTTTTAAAATGGGTCTGTTCAATATAGGAGCCTCAGGACAATATACAATGGGGATGTTTTTTGCTCTTTATGTAGGCTTTATGTGGGAGTTACCAGGAAGTATCCATTGGATTGTAGCTATTTTAGCTGGAATGCTAGGAGGAATGCTTTGGGGTATTATACCAGGTATATTTAAAGCATTCTTAAATGTAAATGAAGTTATTACGTCTATAATGTTTAATTATATAGGAATGTATTTAGTAGATATGTGGGTTCAAGGAAATTCGACTATGTATATATCCAGTAAAGCAAGGACTAACTATATACCAACTACTGCACAAATTCCCGCTTTAGGAATGGACGCTTCCAATGTAAATCTTGGAATTATATTTGCAATAATCATAGGAATTATCCTTTATATTGTATTAGAAAAGACTACCTTTGGCTATGAGCTAAAGGCTACAGGATATAATAAACATGCCAGTGAGTACGCAGGTATGAAGGGAAAGAAAAATATTATCCTTACTATGTTGATAGCAGGAGGACTTGCAGGCTTAGGAGGAGCCTTTGCAATACTGGCCCCATCAGGTATTGCAGGTAGTAGTATGACTTATGAACCTATTAATATAATAGCACCAAATGGATTTAATGGTATAGCAGTTGCACTTTTAGGAAACTCCCATCCTATAGGTATTATTTTATCTGCAGTATTTATTTCTCATATACAAAGAGGAGGTACCCTAACCAGTTTAGTAGGATATAAACCAGAAATAATAGATGTGGTTATAGCTGTTATAATTTATTTTTCAGCTTTTGCAATGATAATGAATTCAGCATTTGCTAGGTTTATAAAGAAGATATTTAAAAAGAGTCATACTGCCCATGCATCAGATGTTAAAGATGATAAAATTAACTCAGATAAAATCTCTGATAATAAAACTAAGGAGGCAGAATAATGGATACCATATATTATTTAATTCAAAATATGCTTCCTGTAGCAATGCCATTGCTCCTTGTAGCACTAGGGGGCATGTTTAGTGAGGTAAGTGGGGTTATAAATATTGCCCTTGAGGGGATAATGCTTTTTGGTGCATTTTTCGCTGCCCTATTTGTTTATTTCGTTCAGGATTCAGGTATGAACCCTCAAACTGTATTACTTTTAGCTATGCTAATAGCAGCGGCAGCAGGAGTACTATATTCACTTCTTTTATCCTTTGCGGCAGTCACTATGAAAGCTGATCAAGTAATAACTGGTACATCACTTAATATGTTGATTCCAGCAGCCATTTTACTATTTGCAAAGATGTTTTTCATGAGTGATGGTATAACGACAAGTATGAACTTCTATATACAAGAAGTACCAGTCTTAGGAAAGATACCAATAATAGGGAGGGCCTTTTTCCAAAGGACATATCTAACGGTTATCATAGGACTTATACTTTTAGTAATATCCACCATAGTTTTTTATAAGACTAGATTTGGTCTACGTCTACGTGCCTGTGGAGAACATCCTCATGCTGCAGACTCTGTAGGTATCAATGTTCATAAAATGAGATATGCAGGTGTATGTATTTCAGGTATATTAGCAGGAATAGGAGGATTCTTCTATTCAGTTGGTGTCATGGACGGAAATGTAAATGGACATACAGGAGTAGCTGGATTTGGTTTCTTAGCTTTAGCTGTAATGATATTTGGACAATGGAGACCTGGAAAGATATTCTTTGGATCTATTTTCTTTGCATTCCTCAGAACCTTAGCCTACTCAGTGTCTTTAATACCATTTTTACACAATTTAGGAATCAATAACACCTATTATAAGATGATGCCATATATAGCTACAATGATAGTGTTGGCATTTACATCTAAAAAATCAAGGGCACCTAAGGCGGAAGGTATACCTTATGATAAATCACAAAGATAGAATAGATGTATAATAATTTGAAATATGATAAATTTTAAAAAGAGAGCAAAAGCTCTCTTTTTTTGTCGAACAAAAAATAGTTTTTAAAAATATAATTATTTATTTATCTTTAATATTTTGCTTCTTTTACTTAATATAAATTAAAAAAGTACAAAATAAGGATTTTGTACTTTTTTAAATTTTTGATATAATTAAAATATAATAATATAGGAGTGGTTTTAATGAAGCTTGGTTATAATTTGACACTGGAACAAACTCAAAAGTTAATAATGACACCTGAATTAAGACAAGCTATTCAATTGCTCCAATTCAATAGTTTGGAATTAAATGAATACATAAAAAAAGAAATAGAAGAAAATCCGGTCTTAGAAATGGAAGAAAATTTCAATGAATTAGGTAAATTAGAGGAACTACCTGAAGAAAAGGATATTGATTGGAAGGAATTTATAGAGAAATATGATGATATTAGTTATAGGCCACAAATAGATAAAAACCATGAAGAACATAATTATGAATCACTTGCCACCTATTCCTTATCTTTAAAAGATTACTTAATAGATCAATTAAACTTTATTAATTTAGGAGATTTTCAGTATGAAGTAGGAAAATATATAATCCAATCCTTAAGTCCAAATGGTTACTTAGATTATTCCACAGATGAAATCGCTTCCCAACTAAAAATAGATACAAAAGAAGTAGAAGATGTATTAAAAATCATTCAAAGCTTTGAGCCTATAGGTGTAGGGGCAAGAAACTTAAAGGAATGTTTGCTTATACAAATTAGGAAAGAAAAGGATATAGATCCTTTAGTTAACAAAATAGTAACAGATCATCTAGAAGATTTAGCATACAATAGAATGCCTAAAATATCCAAGGAACTAGAAATAGATATATCTAAAATACAAGAGGCTTGTGATTATATAAAGACTTTAGAACCAAAACCAGGGAGAGGTTTTGGTGATGAAAATACAGATGGTGTAAAGTTTATCATTCCAGATGCTACAATAGAGTTAGTAGACGGAGATTTTGTAATTAAAATCAATGATATCACAGGTCCTAGATTAAACATCAATAACTACTACAAAAAATTAATCCAAAACAACCCAGATAAAGAGGCTACAGCGTTTCTAACAGAAAGGTTAAACTCTGCAATATGGATGATTAAAAGCATAGAACAAAGAAGGCAAACCATATACAAAGTAGTAGAATCTATACTAAAACATCAAATTGGATTTTTTAAATTTGGAAAGAAGGCACTGTTACCCCTTACTTTAAAGGAAGTAGCTGAAGATATAGACATGCATGAATCTACCATATCTAGGGCCACCAACGGAAAATATGTCCAGACACCTAGGGGTTTATATGAACTAAAATATTTTTTTACAACAGGACTACCTGGATTAGGTGGAGATTTATCCTCTACTAGTATTAAAGCCACCATAAAGGATATTATAGGCAAAGAAAATCCTAAAAAGCCTTATAGTGATCAAAATATATCTAATATTCTAAAAGATAGAGGTATTAGTATATCTAGAAGAACAGTGGCTAAATATAGAGATGAACTTGATATTCCATCTTCATCTATGAGAAAAAGATTTTAATAATTATTGCATAAATAATGGTAATAATATATACTATAAATAGTGGAATCGAGATTCTACTATTTATTTACATAATCCGGGACAAAATTCAGACAACTGGGACAAAAAATGTCCAAGGACTATGGAACAATTTTAACTATGGAGTGATTTAATGGAGACGTTGAAGTTAATTAAAAGAATAGCTCCAGAAGTAACTGAAATAATCGAAAAAAGATATTTGATTTTAAAATCCATTTCCTATAATCAACCAATAGGCAGAAGAGCATTATCTAATGAATTGGGGATGAAGGAAAGGACAGTAAGAGAAGAGGCTAATATGCTCAAAGATCAAGGATTATTAAATATTGATTTTATGGGTATGAATATTACAGATAATGGGAAAAATGTATTGGCAGATTTACATTGGATTTACAATGGCTTGAAGGGAATACCAGATTTAGAAAATGCTCTAAAAGAAGAATTAAATATAAAAAAAGTAATCATAGTCCCAGGAAACTCTAGTGAAAATAGAATGGTATTAAAAGATATGGGTAAAATTACCTCAAAGATATTAAAAGAGTTATTAAACCCTAAAGATATAGTAGGTATAACTGGTGGAAATACCATGGCAGTTGTGGCAGAAGAAGCAGTATCAGATAAAAAAACAAGGGATATTACAGTCATACCTGCAAGGGGAGGCTTAGGAAAAACCCTAAATACTCAATCAAACTCCATAGCTGCAAAACTAGCTGAACAGTTAGGCGGAGTATATAGATTACTATATGTTCCCGATACTTTAGAACAAGAAGCCCTAGAAATCATGCTTAAAAATGAAGAAATCAAAGAATCTATAGATATGATAAATGACATGAATATTTTAGTCTTTGGAATTGGAAGGGCAGATACTATGGCTAAAAGGCGAAACTTATCAGAAGATAAAATACAAGATTTAATTTATGGTGGAGCTGTAGCTGAAGCTTTTGGTCATTACTTTGATATAAATGGCAAAGAAATATGGGAATATAAAACCATAGGTTTATCCTTGGATAAGTTTAAAAACTTAAACAATGTCATAGGTGTAGCTGGTGGAGAAGAAAAAGCCCAAGCTATAATTGCAATATCAACATTAAATAAAGATATGACATTAGTAACAGATGAGTCAGCAGCAAAAAAGATACTAAAGATTGCATATGAAGCTACTAAGTAGCTAAAAATATATATTAAAATATAAGGAGGATTTTTTAAAATGGCTAAAAAAGTTGGATTAAGTGGATTTGGTAGAATAGGTAGAGACTTCATAAGGGCATATTTCGAAGGTGGAGTTGAAGAGTTTGACCTTGTTGCCATAAATGCATCAGGAAATCTAGAAGACTTAGCTCATCTATTAAAATATGATACAATGTATAGAAAATTTGATGGGGAAATAGAAGTTGTAGAAGATGGTTTTGTAATAAATGGCAAAAAAGTAAGGGTTGTTGCCCATAGAGATCCATCTGAAATTCCATGGAAAGATCTAGGAGTTGAAATCGTAGTAGACTCTACAGGTGCTTTTAGAGATAGAGAAGGAATCGAAAAACATATAGCAGCAGGAGCAGAAAAAGTTATTATTACTGCACCAACTAAAGGTGAAGACATCACAATAGTTATGGGCGTAAACGAAGAACTATATGATGCAGAAAAACACAATATAATTTCAAATGCATCCTGTACAACTAACTGCTTAGCACCAGTTGCTAAAGTAATACTAGATAAATTTGGTGTAAAAAAAGGTCTAATGACTACAATCCATGCTTATACAAATGACCAGCAAATACTAGATAAAAGACATAAGGATTTAAGACGTGCTAGAGCTGCAGCAGCAAATATAGTACCTACAACTACAGGTGCAGCAAAGGCAGTAGCATTAGTACTTCCAGAACTTAAGGGAAAACTAAATGGTTTCTCAGTTAGAGTACCAGTGCCAACAGTATCCATGGTAGACGTAGTATTTGAAGTAGAAAAATCAACAACTGCAGAAGAAGTAAACAAAGTATTAAAACAAGCAACTGAAAATGAATTAAAGGGTATCCTTGGTTACTCAGAAGAGCCACTAGTATCTTCAGACTATGTAGCTGATCCAAGATCCTCTATAGTAGACGGATTATCAACTATGGTAATAGACAATATGGTAAAAATAGTATCCTGGTATGATAATGAGTGGGGTTATACAGAAAGAGTAATTGATCTTACAAAACTAGTAGCTACAAAATAATTAAAGTCGGGTCTTTTTAAAGACCCGATTACTAATATAAGTGAAGGTGATCATATGATAAACAAAAAAACTTTAAAGGATTTAAATGTTGAAGGTAAAAGAGTTTTAGTTAGATGTGATTTTAATGTACCAATGGATGAAAATCAAAATATAACAGATGATAATAGAATAACTAGCTCATTGCCAACTATAAAGTATTTAATAGATCATAATGCTAAGGTAATCCTAATGTCCCACTTAGGAAGACCAAAGGGAGAACCTAAAAAAGAATTTAGTCTAGAACCAGTAGCCAAGAGACTATCAGAACTTTTAGATAAAAAAGTAATATTTGTACAGGATGATATGGTAGTTTCAGATAAAGTGAAAAAATCTATAGATAATTTAGAAAATGGCCATGTGACTCTACTAGAAAACACAAGATTTAGAAAAGAAGAAACTAAAAATGGAGAAGAGTTTGCAAAGGACTTAGCATCTTTAGCAGATATATTTGTAAATGATGCCTTTGGTACTTCCCATAGAGCTCATGCTTCAAATGTGGGAGTGTCTTCCCAATTACCATCAGCAGTAGGATTTCTTGTGGAAAAGGAAATTTCCATTATGGGCAAAGCCTTAGAAGAACCAGAAAGACCATTTGTAGCCATATTAGGTGGAGCAAAAGTATCAGATAAAATAGGTGTAATTGAAAATCTATTGGGAAAAGTAGATAGTATCGTAATTGGTGGTGGAATGGCCTATACATTCCTTAAGGCTCAAGGATATGAAGTTGGCCAATCCCTTTTAGAAACAGATAAAATAGACTTAGCTAAAGGACTACTTACAAAGGCCAATGAAAAAAATGTAAAGCTACTATTACCAGTAGATGTGGTAGTTGCTAAAGAGTTTAAAAATGATACAGAATTTAAAACAGTTAAAATAGATAGTATTCCACAGGATATGCAAGGTTTAGACATAGGAGAAGAGAGTATAAAACTGTTTACAGAAGAAATTAAAAATGCAAAAACAGTAGTATGGAATGGACCTGCTGGAGTATTTGAAATGGAAAACTTCAGCAAAGGAACCTATGCCATAGCTAAAGCAATGGCAGAATCCAGTGGAACAACAATAGTAGGTGGAGGAGACTCGGCCTCTGCAGTAGAAAAGGCAGGATACAAGGATAAGATTACCCATGTATCAACTGGCGGAGGAGCATCTTTAGAATTATTAGAAGGAAAGGTATTACCAGGAATAGATGCCATATCAGATAAATAGCTAGAAATTGGGAGCTAAAGATTTATAATCGCCAATTTAAAAGGAGGACGGATAATGCGTAAGCCAATAATTGCAGGTAACTGGAAAATGAACAAAACCATAAAAGAAGCCCTTCAATTAGTAGAAGAAATCAAGTCTTTCAATTTAGATAAAAAAGTGGAAGCAGTAGTATGTGTGCCTTTTATAGCTATAAAGGATGTAAAAAAATCACTAGAGAGCACAGATATTAAACTAGGGGCACAAAATATGCATTGGGAAGAAAATGGTGCATTTACTGGAGAAATATCTCCATTAATGTTGAAAGAACTAGGAGTAGATTATGTAATATTAGGACATTCAGAAAGAAGACAGTATTTTAATGAAACAGATGAAACTGTAAATAAAAAGATGAAATCTGCCTTAGAGCATAATCTAAAACCAATACTATGTGTTGGTGAAACCTTACAAGAAAAAGAAACAGGTAAAGAAAAGGAAATTGTAAAGGCACAAATAACTAAAGCTTTTCAGGGTATAAATAAGGAAGAAATAAAAAATATAGTAATAGCATACGAGCCTATTTGGGCCATAGGAACAGGTAAAACTGCCTCGGCAGATGATGCCAATGAAATGATTGGATTTATTAGAAATGCCATAGAAGAAATATATGGCAAAGAGGCAAAGAAAAGTATAAGAATTCAATATGGTGGTAGTGTAAAACCTGATAATATAGCAGAATTAATGTCAAAAACTGAAGTAGATGGTGCCTTAGTAGGAGGAGCCAGTCTAAAAGCAGATGACTTCCAAAGGCTTGTGAACTATTAACTGGAGGTTTATATATGACAAAAAAACCAGTAATGTTAATAATATTAGATGGTTGGGGTATGGGAAAAGATTACCCAGGAAATGCAATAAAATTAGGTAATACACCTAATTTTGATAGATTGATTAAGCAATGTCCAAATAGCTCTTTAGATGCCAGTGGTACTTCAGTAGGATTACCAGAAGGACAGATGGGAAACTCTGAAGTAGGTCATTTAAATATAGGAGCAGGTAGGGTAGTTTATCAAGAACTTCCTAGAATTACTAATGCAATCAATGCTGGAGACTTCTTTAAAAAGGAAGAGTTTTTAGCAGGAATAGAAAATGCTAAAAGAAATAACTCCAAAGTTCATCTCATGGGATTAGTTTCAGATGGTGGAGTCCATAGCCATATAGAACATCTTTATGGACTATTGGAATTAATGAAAAGGAATGGGCAGGAAGATGTATATGTCCATGCAATTTTAGATGGTAGAGATGTACCACCTACTGTAGGAAAGCAACATATACAAGAATTAGAGAATAAAATGGACCAAATTGGTCTAGGGAAAATAGCTACAGTTTCAGGTAGATATTATGCAATGGATAGGGATAAACGATGGGATAGGACAAAACTTTCCTATGATGCTATGACCTTAGGTCAGGGCCATACAAGTGAAGATCCTGTAAAAGCAGTTCAGAAATCCTATGAAGAAAACATAACTGATGAATTTATGATTCCAACAGTTATAACAGAAAATGGTAAACCAGTGGCTACAGTAGAAACAGGAGATACCATAATATTCTTCAATTTTAGGCCAGATAGGGCAAGGCAGATTACTAGGGCATTTGTAGATAGAGATTTTGAAGGATTTGAAAGGAAAAAAGCTGTAAGTACATTCTATATTACTATGACTGAATATGATAAAACCATAGAAAATGTTCATGTAGCCTATAGAAGTGAAGCACCTATAAACACTCTATCTCAATATGTAAGTCTTAAGGGACTTAATCAGCTAAAAATAGCTGAAACTGAAAAATATGCCCATGTAACCTTTTTCTTTAATGGTGGAATAGAAGAACCATATATGAATGAAGATAGAGTTTTAATATCATCTCCAAAGGTAGCAACATACGATTTACAACCTGAAATGAGTGCCTATGAAGTAAAAGATGAGCTACTAAGAAGAATGAATATGAATAAGTATGATTTAATAATAGTAAACTTTGCAAATCCAGATATGGTAGGTCATACTGGAGTGATTCCAGCAGTTGTAAAGGCTATAGAAACTGTAGATACTTGTTTAGGAGAGGTAATAGATTTATTAGAAGAAAAGGGTGGAGTTGCTCTAATAACTGCAGACCATGGAAATGCAGAAAAGCTTCTTGATAAGGAGAATCATCCAGTAACTTCTCATACACTTAATAAAGTCCCTTTAATCTTAGTGGGTAAAGAAAATGTAAAGTTACAAGATGGTAAATTAGCAGATTTAGCACCAACTCTATTAGATTTAATGGAGCTTGAAAAACCAGAAGAAATGACTGGTAAATCTTTAATAATTGGATAAAACAAGGGAGGAATAAATTTGAGCTTAATAGTAGATGTATATGCAAGGGAAGTATTAGATTCAAGGGCAAATCCTACAGTAGAAGTAGAGGTTTGGACAGAAACTGGAGCATTTGGTAGGGCCTTAGTACCATCAGGAGCTTCAACAGGAGCTTTTGAAGCAGTGGAATTAAGAGATGGAAACAAAGAAAGATATTTAGGCAAAGGTGTATTAAATGCAGTAAATAATGTAAATGAAATAATTGCTGAAGAAGTAATAGGAATGGATGTATTTGATCAAGTAAGTATAGACAATCTTTTAATAGAATTAGATGGGACACATAACAAAGGTAAATTAGGTGCAAATGCAATACTAGGAGTATCTATAGCAGTTGCAAGAGCAGCAGCAGATGAGCTAGGAATGCCCTTATATCAATATATTGGTGGAATAAACTCAAAGGTATTGCCAGTTCCTATGATGAACATCTTAAATGGTGGAGAACATGCAGACAACAATGTAGATATACAAGAATTTATGATAATGCCAGTGGGAGCTCCAAACTTTAGAGAAGCATTAAGAATGGGATCAGAAATCTTCCATAGCCTTAGAAACGAACTAAAGGCTAAGGGATTAAATACGGCAGTAGGAGATGAAGGTGGATTTGCTCCAAACCTATCAAGTAATGAAGAGGCACTAGCTACAATAGTTCAAGCCATTGAAAAGGCTGGATACAAACCAGGGGAAGAAGTAATGTTAGCCCTAGATGTTGCTGCTACTGAGATGTATGATAAAGAAAGAAAAGTTTACAAATTAGAAGGTGAAGGTAGAGAGCTTACTGTAGAGGAAATGATAGATTTCTATGAAGGATTAGTTGAAAAATATCCTATTATATCCATTGAAGATGGGTTAGATGAAGAAGATTGGGATGGATGGAAACTATTAACTGAAAGGCTTGGCAAAAAGATTCAATTAGTTGGTGATGACCTATTTGTAACAAACACTGAAAGACTTAAAAAGGGAATAGAACTTGGAATATCCAATTCTATTTTAATTAAATTAAACCAAATAGGTACAATAACTGAAACTTTAGATGCAATTGAATTAGCTAAAGTAAATGGATATACTGCAGTAATTTCACATAGATCCGGCGAAACTGAAGATACTACTATTGCAGACTTGGCAGTGGCTTTAAATGCTGGTCAAATCAAGACTGGTGCTCCATCTAGAACAGATAGAGTTGCTAAATATAATCAACTTCTAAGAATAGAAGACGAATTATGGGATACAGCAGAATATAGAGGTATCAATACTTTTTATAATTTAAAGAAGTAAACTATTTTATAAAAATAAAATAATTACTATAAAAAGACTCTTGCTTATATAAGAAAGAGTCTTTTTTTATTAATCTAATAAATAAAAATAAAAATACATTTAAACTAGGTATCTAATAATAGTCAACAAGCCGATTAAGATTGATTTTATATATATCCTATGATAGAATATTAATGTTAATAAGAAGAATGATTAATATGAATAATTCTTTAATAGGAGGTGTAGGATTTGCAAACATTTTTTTCAATTTTATTATTGATTTCAGCATTAGGAGTCATAGTTAGTGTAATGTTACAAGAAGGCAGTGATGGTAGTATGAGCGCTTTAGGAGGAGGAAATTCCTTTGATTCCCTATGGGGTAGCAATAGAGGTAAAAGTAAAGAGGCAATACTACAAAGGGTAACAACCATATCAGCAGTGGTTTTTATGATATCTACAGTAATATTAGCAGCTAAATAGCAGAGGAGGAAAGGTTAATGAATTATTTTTTAATTTTAGCGCCAATAATTGGTATATTGGCACTGGCTTTTGCTTTTATTAAAGCATCTAGCATTGATAAGGTAGCACCAGGTAATGATAGAATGATTGAGATATCCAATCATATTCAAGATGGTGCAATGGCATTTTTATCTAGACAATACAAATCTTTGGGAATCTTTATTGTAGTACTTTTTGCTATTTTAACATTTGTTCCAGGACTTGGGCTTAAAACAGCTATTTGCTTTTTACTAGGAGCATTCTTTTCAATAATAGCAGGATATATTGGCATGAGAGTAGCTACAAAGGCAAATGTAAGAACTGCAAATGCAGCTATGGAATCAGGGATGAACAAAGCGTTAAATGTTGCATTCTCTGGTGGAGTAGTAATGGGAATGTGCGTAGTAGGTTTAGGACTTTTAGGTGTAGGTCAACTTTATATAATATTTAAAGATCCAAATATTATAACTGGTTTTGGACTTGGAGCTTCATCTATTGCATTATTTGCAAGAGTAGGTGGTGGAATATATACTAAGGCTGCAGACGTAGGTGCTGACTTAGTAGGTAAAGTAGAAGCGGGAATACCAGAAGATGACCCAAGAAACCCAGCAGTTATAGCAGATAACGTTGGAGACAATGTTGGAGACGTAGCTGGAATGGGTGCAGACTTATTTGAATCCTATGTAGGAGCTATAATATCAGCTATTACACTAGGACTTGCAGCATATGGAGAAAAAGGAGCTATATTTGCCCTTGCTTTAGCAGGAGTTGGAATTATTGCTTCAATAATAGGTGTTTATTTTGTAAGGGGAGATAAGGATCCTCAAAAATCATTAAATACAGGTACATTAGTAAGTTCAGTTCTTACAATAATTGTAGGTTATTTTTTAAGTAACAATATTTTAGGATCAAACAAACCATTTATTGCAATTTTATCTGGACTTGTAGTTGGACTTATCATAGCTAAAATAACAGAATACTATACATCTGGAGACTATAAACCAGTACAAAGAATAGCAGCAGAATCAGAAACAGGGGCATCAACTAATATAATTGGTGGACTTTCAGTAGGTATGATGTCTACAGCAGGACCAATAGTTCTAATATCAATTGGAATCCTTGTTGCTTACTATGTAGCAGGAGGAAGTACAAATGTAGCTGAAGGACTATATGGAATTTCTTTAGCAGCAGTAGGTATGCTTTCAACAGCAGGTATGACTATAGCAGTAGATGCTTATGGACCAATAGCAGATAATGCTGGTGGAATTGCAGAAATGTGTGAATTGCCAGAAGAAGTTAGAGAAATTACCGATAAATTAGATGCAGTAGGAAATACTACAGCAGCTGTAGGAAAAGGATTTGCAATAGGATCAGCAGCATTAACTGCCCTTGCACTATTTTCATCATACACTCAGGTAGTAGGACTTACAGGAATTGATTTAACAAAACCAACGGTAATTGCAGGAGCATTTATTGGAGGTATGCTTCCATTCCTATTTGCAGCAATGACTATGGATGCAGTAGGAAAAGCAGCCTTCTCAATGATAGAAGAAGTAAGAAGACAATTTAAAGAAATTCCTGGCATTATGGAAGGTAAAGCAACACCAGAATATGGTACATGTGTTGATATTAGTACAAAAGCAGCATTACAAGAGATGATTATTCCAGGATTATTGGCAGTAATTGTACCAGTAGCAGTAGGAATATTACTAGGTGCTGAGGCCCTAGGCGGATTATTAGCAGGAGCTTTAGTAACAGGTGTACTAATGGCAATTTTTATGTCAAATGCAGGTGGAGCATGGGATAATGCTAAAAAATATATAGAAGAAGGTCATCATGGTGGAAAAGGAAGCGAAGCTCACCATGCAGCAGTTACTGGAGACACAGTAGGAGATCCATTCAAAGATACATCTGGACCATCATTAAATATATTAATCAAACTTATGACCATAGTATCCTTAGTCTTTGCAGGATTATTTGGAAACGGAATATTATTTTAGATTTAAAATCCCTCTTAAAGAGGGATTTTTTACTGTATAAACTTATGGTAATGTGATATAATGTTTTAATGTCAATAATAGTATATAAGTACATATAAATAAAAATATTAAAGATTATATTAATTTCATATTTTTATTAGATACAGAAAATCCATATCTATAATAAATATAAAAAGATTATGAGGAAGGTCGTATGATTAAAAATATTGATGGTTTAGATATTAACTACATAGTTGAAGGAAAAGGAGAACCTATTATAGTTCTTCATGGATGGGGAGCCAATATAGATACGGTTATTCCCATAGTAAATATATTAAAGGATAGATACAAGGTATATGCCATTGATCTTCCTGGCTTTGGGAAATCACAAGAGCCTAGGGAAGTCATAGGTTCCTTTGAATATGCAGAAATAGTAAGGAAGTTTATAAAAGATGAAGGTATAGATAGAACTCACCTTATAGGACATTCTTTTGGTGGAAAACTTTCAATCATATTAAGTTCTAAATATCCTGAAATAGTAAATAAGATAGTATTAATAGATAGTGCAGGTCTTATACCTAAACGTGGTCCAAAATACTATTTCAAAGTATATAGTTTTAAGACACTAAGGTTTTTATACAAAAATTTATTCTTCTGGCTAAACAATGAGAAAAAAATGGAGAAGTTTTATAAAAAATTTGGATCTGATGACTATCAAAATGCATCGGGTATAATGAGAAAAATACTAGTAAGGGTAGTAAATGAAAATTTAAAATCTTTATTAAAAGAGATTAAAGGATCAACACTAATAGTATGGGGAGATGAAGATGATGCAACTCCACTATACATGGCTAAGATAATGGAAAAAGAGATACCAGATAGTGGTCTTGTAGTATTAGAAGGAACAGGCCATTATTCTTATCTAGATGATTACTATAAATTTAAGGCAGTAATAAATGCATTTTTTAAGTAATAATAGAACAACTACACAGTACAAAATTATCAATTGTCAATTGTATGATGGAGGGATAAAATGAAATATTTGCTTTTATTAATTATGTTTGGCACATTTGCACTTATATGGAAAAGGTCTAAAGATTCATTGCACATGATTCAATTAGAAGAATATAAATCAGATAACTATAGAAAGTGGATAAAGAATAACAGAGAAAGGGCCTATGGCTTTAAAAAAATCAATCAACCAGTAAAAAAGCCTTTAGTATTTACACAAAGGGCAAAAAGACTATATTCGGCCAATCTAATACTTAGTGGCTTACTACTCTTGATTGTTTTCTTACCTTATATACTATGGGAAAAAATAGCATATTTTATAATAGGCACAGTAATAGCTTTTTTACTTTATAGAAATCAGCCTGATATAATGTATCTATCTAGTCTAATAATGGGGCCAATAGAAAACAATATAAATATGGGATTTTATAAATCAGCCCAAGAGAAGATTAAGGGAAGAGACGATCTAATGGTGGTAGGTATAACAGGAAGTTTTGGAAAGACAAGTACAAAGTTTGTAGTAGGAACTGTATTAGAAGAAAAATTCAATGTATTAAACACACCCGAATCCTACAATACTCCAATGGGATTATCAAAGGTAATCAATAATGACTTAAATGATCAACATGAAGTATTTGTTGCAGAAATGGGGGCAAGAGCCATTGGAGAAATTGAAGAAGTAGCTAAATTATGCCAACCTAAAATAGGCATAATTACATCTATTGGTCCGGTTCATATAGAAACCTTTAAAAATATTGATAATATTATGAAGACAAAATATGAGTTAATAGAAGAACTACCAGCTGATGGAGTTGCAATTTTTAATTATGATAATGAACATATAAAGAAATTAGCAGATAAGACCTTTAAAGAAAAAATTCTATATGGTTTAGATGATATAGAAAATCTAGATATATATGCAGATGATATAGTAGTATCAGAGCTAGGCTCAACATTTACCCTTAGGGATAAAGAAGGAAATAGTATTCAATGTACTACAAAATTACTAGGGAAGCACAATATATATAATATATTAGCAGGAGCATGTGTAGGTAAAGCTTTAGGACTAAGCTTTGAAGAAATAAGTAGAGGCATATCCAAGATAGAACCAGTTCCCCATAGATTAAATATAATAGATTCAGGAACAGGAGTTATAGTAATAGATGATGCCTTTAACTCCAATCCAATAGGAACTAAGGCTGCACTAGATGTACTTAGTCAGTTTAAAGAAGGTAAAAAAATCATTGTAACACCAGGAATGATAGAATTAGGAGAAATGGAAGAAGAAGCCAACAGGGAATTTGGTAATAATATAGGAAAAGTTTGTGATTATGTAATATTAGTAGGAGAAAAACGAACTCAGCCTATTTATGAAGGACTTATGGAAGTAAATTATAATCCAGATAATATATTTATAGTAAATAATTTAGATGAGGCATCAGTTCATATTGGTAGATTAGCTAGACCTAAGGATGTAGTATTATTTGAAAATGACTTACCAGATAATTATAGTGAATAGGAGGTAAAATAAATGAAAAAAGTTGGAGTAATTTTTGGTGGACGTAGTGTAGAGCATGAAGTTTCCGTAATTACAGGAATGCAGATAATAGAAAATATAGATAAAACAAAATACCAAGTAGTTCCAATTTATATAACTAAAGAAGGAAAATGGCTTATAGGTGAATGCTTATTAGACTTTAAGAACTTTAAAAACAATAATCTAAAAGATGCAAAAGAGATATTTATGACTCCATCCCATGGCAATTTTAATCTATATGCAAATCCAGAAGAAGTAGGATTATTTGGAAAGAAAATCCTTGATACAATAGATATAATATTTCCTGCTTTACATGGAACCCATGGAGAGGATGGATCAATCCAAGGATTATTCGAATTAATGGATATTCCATATGTTGGAGGAGGAGTTTTAGCTTCCAGTGTAGGTATGGATAAAATACTTATGAAAGATGTATTTAAAGCAAACAATCTTCCAATAGTAGATTTTTATTGGTTCTATAGATCTGATTGGAAAGATAACAATGAATCAATAGTAAATAATATAGAAAACAAATTAAAGTATCCAGTATTTGTAAAACCAGCAAATCTAGGTTCGAGTATTGGAATCAATATAGCCAAAGACAGAGAAGGCTTAATAAAAGCTATAGAGATAGCAGTAAACTATGATAGAAAGATTATCATAGAACAAGCAGTACAAAATCCAAGGGAGATAAATTGTGCTGTACTAGGATATGATGAAGAAATAATCACTTCTCTTTGTGAAGAGCCATTAGGCTGGGAAGATGTATTGACCTTTGAAGACAAATACGTAAAAAGCAATTCCAAAGGAACTAAGACATCTGGAGAAAGAAGAATAATACCAGCTGATATTTCAGATGAATTAAGAGAAAGAATTGAAGATTTAGCTAAAAAATCTTTTAAAGCTATAGATGGTAGGGGTACTTCAAGAATTGATTTTTTAATAGATCAAGAACAAAATGTATTTATAAATGAAATAAATACATTACCTGGTTCTATTGGTTTTTATCTATGGGAAGGGAAGGGATATCCTTTCAAGAAACTTGTAGATAAATTGATAGATATAGCCCTAGTGACCCATGAAGAGAAAAAGAAAAACATGTATAATTATGATGCGAATCTATTTAATAGAATCCAATATGGAGGAAAAATGTAAGATATTTAAATATCTTACATTTTTTTATATAAAAAGGGTAAATAATATAGATAAGAGAAAAATAGATAAGAAGGTAAACAATACCTCTATCAAGGAGGATGGAAAATGAGTATAAGAGAAAAAATAATGGAACTTATGAATTCCAAAGACTATAAACCTATGTTAAAAGAAGAACTATTTATAAAATTTGATATTCCTATAGAATTTAGGAAGGAATTCTATAAAATATTAAATGGTTTAGAAAAAGAAGGCCTTATAGTCAAGACTACAAATGATCGTTATGGACCAATAAATACTGATTATTTAGTAATTGGGAAATTAGAAGGTCATGAGAGAGGTTTTGGATTTGTAATACCTGATGAACCCGATAGAAATGATATATTCATTCCAGCAGATTCCATAGCTGGAGCCATGAATGGAGACAAAGTAGTAGTAAATATTTTAAAAAGATCTCAATCAAATAAAAAAGAAGAAGGAGAAATCATTAGAATCTTAGAAAGAGCTAATGAATTTATAGTAGGAACCTTTGAAGATAATAGGAACTTTGGCTTTTTAATACCAGATGATACTAAAATATCCCATGATGTATTTATACCAAAGGCCTTTACAGCTGGTGCTAAGGATGGACAAAAAGTTGTAGTGAAAATAACTCAGTGGCCTGAGCCAAGAAGAAATCCTGAAGGGAAAGTAGTAGAAATTTTAGGTTATGTTGGAGAAAAAGGTACAGATATACTTTCTGTAATTAGAAAGTTTGATTTACCAGAAGAATTTCCAGAAAGAGTACAATATTATGCATCTAGTTTAGGAGAAACTATTTCTGAAGATGATATGAAGGAAAGAGTAGATCTAAGGGATTTAAAGACCTTTACCATTGATGGAGCTGATGCAAAGGACCTAGATGATGCAATATCTATTGAAATCCTTGAAAATGGAAACTACAGCTTAGGAGTCCACATTGCAGATGTATCTCACTATGTAAGGGAAAATTCTATTCTTGATAAGGAAGCCTATAGAAGAGGAAATTCTGTATATTTATTAGATAGAGTAATACCTATGCTTCCTAAGGAACTATCAAATGGAATATGTTCACTAAATCCTTATGAAGATAGATTGGCTTTATCAGTAATTATGGAAATAAATAAAAGTGGAAAAGTAGTATCTCATAAAATATTAGAATCAGTAATCAAAAGTGATGCAAGACTAGTATATGATGATGTATCTGATTATATAGAAAAAGAAGATGAAATAGCTAAGGAGAAGCTTAAAGATGTCATAATAGAGCTTGAACAAATGAAAGACTTGGCTACTATTTTATATGAACAAAGACAAAGAAGAGGTAGTATAGACTTCAATTTCCCTGAAACTGTGATTATACTAGATGAAAAAACTGGAGATCCAGTAGATATTCATAAAGCAGATAGAAGAGTAGCCAATAGAATGATAGAAGAATTTATGTTAGTAACAAATGAAACCATATCAGAGGAGTTTTTCTGGGCGGAGATACCATTCCTTTATAGAATCCATGAAGAACCTAATGAAGAAAGAATAGCAAGCTTTTCAAAGTTTATTCATAACTTTGGGTATAATTTAAAAGGAAAAGAAATACATCCTAAAGAACTTCAATTATTAACTAAGGAAATTGAAGGCAAAAAGGAAGAAATAGTTATTAGTACATTATTATTAAGATCATTGAAAAAAGCTAGATATAGTAGTGAAAATGATATTCACTTTGGCTTGGCAGCCAAATATTATTCACACTTTACAGCTCCTATTAGGAGATATCCAGATTTAGTAATTCATAGAATAATTAAGGACTATTTAAAAGGAAAACTAACATTAGATAAGCAAAATCAACTGGAAGAAGTATTGCCAGATATAGCTAAACATACTTCCTCCACTGAAAAAAGAGCTGAAGAAGCTGAAAGAGAAGTTGAGGATTTAAAGAAAACCCAATATATGAGTGAAAGAATAGGTCAAACTTATGAAGGGATAGTTTCTTCACTGACAAATTTTGGTATGTTTGTTCAATTAGAAAATACTATAGAAGGTTTAATTCATTTCAATCATATGCTAGATGATTACTACCACTTTGATGAAGAAAACTACTATATAATAGGAGAAAAATCTAAGAAAAAGTATAGTTTAGGGGATACAGTAAAAGTAGAAGTAATAGGTGCAGATGTATCCAGAAGAGCAATAGATTTTCAACTAGTAGACTAAGATTGACATAAATGTAAAAATTTGCTACACTAAACTGGATAATATATAGAGGGTGATATAATGAAAAAAAGTGGTGTAAAGGTTTTAGCAAACAATAGAAAAGCTAGACATGAATACTTTATAGAAGACACCATAGAAGCAGGAATAGTCCTTACAGGAACAGAAGTAAAATCCATTAGACAAGGAAAAGTAAATATAGGAGAGTCCTATGCAAGTATAGATAATGGAGAAGTCTTCATCAACAATATGCATATTAGCCCTTATGAACAAGGAAATATATATAATGTAGATCCTTTAAGAAGAAGAAAATTATTATTAAATAAAAGAGAAATTAGAAAGTTAGATTCAGAAAGAACCCTTAAAGGATATACCTTAATTCCAATTTCTATCTATCTTAAGGAAGGAAAAGTAAAGATAGAATTAGCTACAGCAAAGGGGAAAAAGTTATACGATAAAAGGCAGGATATAGCCAAAAAAGATGCAGAAAGAAGAATGAGGCAACATACAAGTGAAAAATATAATTAGAGATTAGATTAATAAAAGAATGTTAAGGAGTATTATATTGCTTTCTTAACATTCTATTTATTTATAGTTAACTATTTGACAAGGACTTTCATAGGATGGTAGAATCCTTATATTAACCCTTATAGACAAAATATATTGATATTTGAGGTGCTAAGCGGTGAGAAGAATTCCAATAGAATATGCTAAAGAAGGGGATGTTTTAGGTAGAACCTTATACAACAATATGGGGGGGATGCTATTAAAGGAAGGATCTAGACTTAATCAAAGCATTATAAATAAGTTAAAAATATATGGTTGTTTTAACATCTATATTAAGGATAGATATACAGAAGAAGTCATAGAGGAGATTATAAAGCCTGAGACTATGAATAGGATTCACAGCTTACAAGAAAATCTAAAAGGTATAATAAGAAATTCTACCAATGGAGAGAAAATAGATACTAAAGGCGTAAATAAAAATGTAAGGGATATAAATGAGATAATAGAAGAAATAGTCTACGATGTTATATTTAGTAAAAACATATTGGAGGACTTAGTAAATATCTCAATATATGATGATTATACATTAAACCATAGTATAAATGTAATGATGCTAGCTACAGTCATTGCTAGAGATAATGGATTTAATATGAGTGATATAAAAAAGTTGGCTGTTGGATGTATATTTCATGATATAGGTAAGACTTTTATACCTATAGAAATAATAAATAAGCCAAGTAAACTAACAAAAGAAGAATTTGAGTATATAAAAACCCATACTGAAAAAGGCTATGAATTTTTGATTAACTATACAGATTTACCAGTTGTGTCAAGTAATATTGCTTTATGTCATCATGAAAGAGAGGACGGTTTAGGATATCCAAGGAAATTAAAAGGTAACGAGATTCATAAATTTAGTAAAATTGCCTCTATATGTGATGTATTTGATGCTTTAACTTCAGATAGATCCTATAGAAGAGCAGCGCCTATACATGAAGCCATGGAGTATTTACTGGCAGCGGGAGGTACACAATTTAGTGTAGATATAATTAAATCTTTTTCACAGTCCATAAATATTTTCCCTAAGGACACCCTTGTATACTTAAGTGATGGAAGAGAAGGTATTGTATGTGAAGTAAACCATGAATTTCATACAAGGCCTAAGGTGAAAATCTATGGAGAGAATGGAAAAGAAGTATCCCCTTATATAGTAGATTTAATGAACACTAGTAATATAGTTGTAGATAAAGTATTACATATATTTTCCTTTGATCAAAATAAATAATTTTAGATTGAGGAAAATAAAAAAATAAAGAAATTAAAAGGAGGAATATTTATGATGTGGAAAGATAAGTATCTAATAGGTGTAGAAAAAGTTGACCAACAACACAAAGAACTTTTTAAAAACCTAGGAGATTTTATCAAATTAGTTCAAAACAAAGAAGTCTCTTGGGAGGACAGGCTAGATAAGGCAAAGGAAACCTTAGATTTTTTACAGGGATATGTAGTATTTCATTTTGATGATGAAGAAAAATATCAAGAGAGCATAGATTATCCTAATATTGAAGAGCATAAACAAGCTCATAAAGCCTTTAAGGAAGGAATAAATGAGTATGTAGAAATATTTAAAGAAGGTGGATTTACTGAAGAAAAAATGCAGGAATTTAGTGCAAAGTTAATGACTTGGCTGATTATGCATGTAGGAAAGATGGATCAAAAAATTGGAGAATATGTAAAGAGTAGAGAGGTGAATGCATAATGAAGGCAGAATATGTAAATTCCTTTTTTGCAGCAACTCAAGATGTATTTAGACTAATGCTTGATTTAGAAGTAAAAAGAGGGGACTTAAAAGTTATAGAAGGATTAACATCTAGTAAAGATGCTAATATTATCTTGGGAGTTACAGGAGATCTTAAGGGCACAGTATTTTTTAGTTTTCCTAAAGATATGACATTAAAAATGGTAAATATAATGGCTGGTATGGAAATGGATGAAATAGATGTATTTGTATCTTCGGCCCTTGGGGAAGTTGCCAATATAATTGGTGGAAATGCTATAACAAACTTAACTAACTATAATTACATATGTGATATAACTCCACCACAAATTATAGTAGGGCAACATAAATCAATTTCCATGGCAAATGAAAAGGCCTTAGTTATACCTATGGAAACAGAAATAGGAGAATTTGATATAGCCATATTTTTACCCGAAAACTAAATTATGGAAATATTAATTATAAAAAATTACATTTATAGGATATAAATGTAATTTTTTGTTTATATATCTAAATATAAAATAATAAATATTATTTGCAATAAAAGTAATTTATATACATACAAAGATAAAACAATAACAATACTTACTTTATATACCTTCATATATATTGATATATAGGGCAAATTAAGACTATAAATATTTTCTAGTATTAATTAATGCAATTAGTTAAGATTTAAAATATCTTTATTTAATAATTAATTATAAAAAGGAGAATGTTTATGGATATACTAAGAGTACAGGACTTACAAAATTTAATAAATTTAGAACAACATTTTTTTATATCGATATATATGCCCACTTTCAGTAGTGGAGTTGATATAAGACAAAATCCAGTAAAGTTTAAACAATTATTAAGAAAAGCAGAATCTAAGCTTTATGATTTTGAAATGAGAAAAGAAGAAGTAGAAACTTTTCTAAAATTAGCTACCAATCTTGTAGGAGAAACAAAATTTTGGCAAAATCAAAGTGAAGGATTAGCCATATTTATATATGCTGATGGAATGAAATATTTTAGACTTCCATTTAAATTTAAAGAATCAGTAACAGTATCCAATAAGATATATGTAAAACCTTTATTACCTTTATTTACTGGAAATGGACAATTTAATATATTAGCTCTAAGTAAAAATGAAGTAAGGCTATTTAGATGTACAAGGCAAAATATTATAGAAATAGAACTAGAGGATGCACCAGACAATATGTATGATATGCAAGTAGATGATGATGCAAAGACAAATCTTTTAATTCGTACATCTAATACTGTAGGACCTAATCAATTAGTATATAACAAAGTAACTCAAGGCCAAGGCAATGAAATAGATTATGAAAGAAAAGAATTAACTAGATATTTCCGAGCCATAGATAAATCTTTGCTTAATATGGAATATGACGAAAACATTCCCCTTGTATTAGCAGGAGTGGAATATTTAATTCCAATATATAGGGAGAAAAGCAATTATCCCTATATAGTAGAGGATTTCATAAGAGGTAATCCAGAAATCCTTAGTCCAGAAGAATTACACCAAAAAGCGTGGGAAATTGTAGAACCTATATTTACAAAAGATCAAAAGCAGGCCCAAAAAAAATATAGTCAATATTGTGGTCAAGATAATGAACTATATCTTAATAATCTTGAGAAGATAATTCCAGCAGCCTTTAATGGACAGATAGAGTCTCTATTTTTAGATAATTCCATTAGTAAATGGGGAAAATTTGATCATGCTACCAATAAAGTACAGTTCCATAAAGAAGAAAAGAACGGAAACGAAGATCTTATGGAATATGCTTGCATTTTAACATTATCTAGAGGTGGAAAGGTATTTGCAGTAGATAAAAGTAAGGTTCCTGATGAAAACCATATTGCAGCTGTATTACGGTATTAAATAAAGATTAATTATGAAAGCCAGCTACCTTATACCTAATAAAATATTCGTAAGGTAGCTGGCTTCTTATAATTTTATAATTATTTTAAATTGGGTAAAATTATAATATCTATAGAGCAGAATACTGTGGAATTTTACTTACACTTATGGCAGTTAGTTTTAATATTATGACAGTAACACTCTAATAGAGATAGATGAGAAATATGCAATAATCAAATCCTATTCTCCTACGGATATTCAGACTCTATGGACATATTGATATTAATTATTTATATATTTTTAATGTATTTTTTAGTATTTAAAAAATGGAGGTATAAAAATGAAGATACTAGTAACAGCATTTGACCCTTTTGGAGGAGAAAAAATAAATCCTGCATTAGAGGCAGTTAAATTGATGAAAGATGAGATTGTTGGAGCAGAAGTTGTTAAACTAATGGTACCAACTGTATTTAGAAAGTCCATAGATAAGGCAGTAAAGGCCATAGAAAAAGAAAATCCTGATGCAGTATTATGTGTTGGACAGGCTGGAGGAAGATTTGATCTAAGTCCTGAAAGAGTTGCTATAAATATGGATGATTCACGAATAGAAGATAATGAGGGAAATCAGCCTATAGATGAACCTATTTATAAAGATGGAGATTCTGCTTATTTTTCAACACTGCCAATAAAGGCAATA
Organism: Wansuia hejianensis; assembly: GCF_014385225.1. Lineage (GTDB taxonomy): Bacteria > Bacillota > Clostridia > Tissierellales > Tissierellaceae > JACRTK01. The sequence goes on along the minus strand of NZ_JACRTK010000004.1, from coordinate 172,130 downwards.
GTAAAGGAAATAAGAGAAGGTGGATTACCTGCTTCGGTTTCCAATACAGCTGGAACTTTTGTATGTAATCATTTAATGTATGGTGTATTATATCACATAGCGAAAAATGAAAAGAATATTAGAGGTGGATTTATCCATGTACCCTTTACTCCAGAGCAAGTTGTAAATAGACTTACCCCATCTCCCTATATGTCCGCAGAAGATATAGCAAGAGGATTGGAGCTAGCTGTTAAGGCAATAGTAGAAAATGAAGAAGACATCTCAGAAATAGGTGGGAAAATTCATTAATAAATAATAGGTGAACAGAATAAAAAGTGTTCCCTATATTTTATAGTTTTGCTTGTTCGCTATAAAGATATGGACTTAATATAATTATATGATAAAATTTAGTCTATATTATAGAGGTGGTTATTTAATGAAAAAATTAGTTATAATAAGCGAAGGTAAAAATACTGGAACCAGGCTATTTAATCAATTAAATTATTTAATAGGAAAACCTATTGAAATAGAAAACATACTAGTATCTCAATTAAAGAATATAAATATTATATGAATTCTTTTCGAAACCAGAAGGTTTTTATACCAGTTAATATGGCTACAGTTTCATCTAGCATTGTAGAAAGTGAATTATTTGGATATGAAGAAGGGACATTTACCGGGGCACTAAAAGGTGGAAAAACGGGTAGGAAGGATTGGTGGAATTGATGAAATTATAGGAGTAAAAATAGCTTTATCAGATCATAGATCTCCAAGTATATCTAGTGATGAATTGGCTAGACTTGCATCAGATGCCAGAGTTGCTGGAATGATATCTGGAAAGGCAGGTATTGTTGTAGCACATATGGGAGTTGGTCTACATACGATCAATACGGTAATTTGATAAAAATAGGGGCTTCATCAGTAGGGAGTCTTTTAAAGGAGTTAAAGACAATGGTTCTAGATTTAAAAATTGATTTAGAAAAATCTTTAAAGTTCTTTACTACAAATGTATCTAAGGCATTAAATATTTATCCTCAAAAGGGAGTTATTAATGAAGGTTCAGATGCAGATTTATTAATTGTAGATAGTAATATGAATTTAACCTCAGTTATATCTAATGGAAGACTAATGTTAGATAATGGAGAAATTCTTATTAAAGGAACATATGAGTAAAAAACAGTCCACCTTTAAAGGTGGACTGTTTTCATTTTATTTGACATAAAACAATACACCTGATATAATTATATATGGATAAAATTCACCTTTTTTAAATATATGGGGGCGAATTTGGTTTCGACGGGGATATGGAATCAAGAGTAGCGAGTCGTTGTCGCCAAGCAACGCTAAAAGTGGCACAAACAATAAACGCAAACGATAATTACGCATTAGCAGCTTAATTAAAGCCGCTCGTCAAGCTTAAGAATCCCACGACTTTTAGCATTGACGTCATATTAGTGGGGAACCGCACTAAGCAAAGCTTTGAGCTTAGGACGGAATTTATGAAGCTACCAAAACTAAAACCTTGTCAGTAGGGGTTTAGTAGAGGGAATGTAAAATTACTGGCTGCACTCGGAGAAGCTCTTGAGGAAATGTTTTCGGACGTGGGTTCGACACCCACCGCCTCCACCATACATATTATGATAATAAGCCCTAGCAAATTCTAGGGCTTATTATCATAAAGGCAATATATAATTATTCTTTTAGTAATCTTTGATTGTGGCATATCTACTTATAGGCTAAAATGTCACCACTTCCAATATACTCTTTTATTTTCAAGCCATATCCCCATTTTTTAGCATATTCATCAGTAACTTCTTTTAAATTTATTTCTATATTTTTAAAGCCAACATCTACCAAAATTTCTTTTATCTTTTCCAAAGATATTGCTCCACCTACTCAAGTTCCATAAACATTCGGATCTTTTTTTATTTCCACAGGTAAATCTTTTTTTAACATTATATCTGAAATACTTATTCGTCCATTAGTTTTCAATACCCTATATATTTCCTTATATACTTGTTCTTTATCAGTAGATAAGTTGATTACACAGTTTGACATTAATAAATCTAAATAATTATCTGCAATAGGAAGGTGTTCAATTTCACCTAATCTAAACTCCGTATTTTTAAAATTCTTTTTAAAAGCTATTTCCCTAGACTTTTCAATCATTTTATAGTTACTATCAATTCCTATTACCAATCCAGAATCACCTACTGACTTAGATGCTAAAAACACATCCATTCCTCTACCAGATCCTAAATCAGCTACAATCTCTCCTTGTTGGGGTTTTCCTTTTTCTTTAGGATTTCCACATCCTAAACCCAATTGGGATTCTTCAGGAATATTTTTCAGATCCTCAGCAGTATATCCTAAAGATTTATTTAAATTTTCTACATCTACTGATACCTTTTTATCTTCTTGTGCCACTTTATCATAAAAATTATAAACAGATTTCTTAATTGCTTTTTTATCCATTAGAATAACCTCCAATATAAATATAAAAAAACTACAATAATAAACTTTAAACTATATTAATATAATTATCATATCATATAATATTAAGTTTTGTATATTTTATTTATTACCTTTATGATAGGATTATACTCATATTATATAGGGTATTAAATAAAAGAATGTTGAGAGCAAAAATTAAATATCCTAGGCATATAATTAAAGCATAAGTCAAAGGAATTATAGGGGATAGTATTTTTTATATAAAGAAAATCTGGCAGTAATATTAATTATAGGTTACATTATAATTACAATTCAGTAACATAAGTCTATAAAGCTACTAATCCCATATGTTTTATGATAAAATAGGCAATAATAGTAAAAAAATAAAAAGGAAGTGAAAAAATGAGGAAAAATAAATTGTTAACGAATATAAGTTTGATTCTATCTTTGGTTTTACTATTTAATATTATGGTCTATGCAGATAGTTCTACAGTAGTTACGCTGGGAGCCAATCTAAATAAAGATCAAAGAAGTGAAATACTAAAATTATTCAATGTAAAAGAAGATGATGTAACCATAATAGAAGTAAACAATCAAGAAGAGAGAAAATACTTAGAAGGAGTAGCCAGTGAAGCTCAATTAGGTAAGAAGACCATGTCATCTGCTTATGTGGACTTACTAGATTCTGGAGAAGGAATCTCAGTACAGACCTATAATATTACGTGGGTAACGAAAGAAATGTATACTAGTGCTTTAGTTACAGCTGGAGTAAAAGATGCCAAAGTAATAGCAGCAGCTCCATTTCCCGTTTCAGGTACAGGAGCCCTTACTGGAATATTGAAAGCCTTTGAACAGGCAACAGGAACAAAGATAGATGAAGAACAGAAAAAAGTAGCCAATGAAGAAATTGTTAAAACCGGTGAATTAGGGGAAGAAATAGGACAGGATAAGGCTGCTGAATTAATAAAAGAGGTAAAACAAGAAATAATAGAAAAAGGAGTCAAAAGTCCTGAAGATATTAAAAAGATAATAATTGACATATCTGGTAAGCTTGATATCAATTTAAATGCAGATCAAATGCAAAAACTTACTGAATTAATGGAAAAAATAAGTAAACTAGATTTAAATACAGAAGATATTAAAAATCAGCTTAAAAACATTGGGCAGAAACTGGACGATACATTGAAGAATAATGAAGAAGTAAAGGGTATATTACAAAAAATTCTAGACGCTATAAAGGGATTTTTTAACTCTTTATTTGGCAAATAAATATGATTATATAAACTCCTTATTTTGAAAATAAGGAGTTTATAATTTATCTACATATTCTTTAGCTTCTATGAGTTCAACACCTGTAGCATCTCTTAATCTTTTAATTGCTTTAACCTTTTTATTTTGATTTACTAAATCTAGCAATTCATTTTTTAGCTCAGGCTTTATATTTAGCAAAGAAGTTTCTTCTAAACCAATATGGTTTGCAATCTTATTAAGCTTTTGATTTAATCTATTGATACTACTTTGCAATGAATTAATAGATAATATCATAAATAAAAGCAAAATTCCTATCATATAATCCATAAAAACATCTCCTATAATCTATTTTAGTATAGGGTAACATATGGAAGAATAAAAATCAAAGATATTTTACTTTATCTTTTATGACTCAATATCCAAATAGGTACATATTTAATATTATCAATATTTTATATAGTCTACTTTACTCTCCATATATAGGCAAATCTACTGTAAATACAGGAGGTTGGGTAAACTTAAATAGATTACTTCTATGGAGATTATCTATTTTTTCTTTTATTAGTTTATCCTCTATAATCCCCTCTCTAATATATTTATTCAATATATCATAAGAAAACCCTAATACTGTTTCATCTGTTTTTCCTGTAAGTCCATCAGCAGGTGGTTTTTCAATAAACTTTTCAGGCAATCCTATGAATCTACCTAATTGTATTACCTCACTTGAAGTTAACATACCTAAAGGAGAAAATGCCCCAGTATTATCACCATATAAGGTTGTGTATCCTATCCATTTTTCAGATAGATTACCAGTATGGACAACTCTACTTTTGGGAATAGATTGAGAAATTCCATAAAGGATAGTCATACGAACTCTAGGTGGAAGATTTAATTTTGTTTTAGCTGTAACTTCAGGGACTATATCTTTTTTAATATCATCTATGGATTGGAGATATATTTTTGTTATGGAATCTATAGGAATAGTAATATTGTGAATATCCAAGTATTCGCATATTTCATAGGCAAAGGAAATATCCTGCTGAGGTCCATCAGGCATCAAAACGCCTATAACATTATTTTTACCTAATGCTTCTACACATAAGGCAGCAACTATTGAACTATCTTTACCTCCTGATATTCCAATAACCACCTTATTGCCTCCTATATCTTTTAATATTTCTTTAATCCATTTAATAAGGCCAAAGTGTATATCTTTTAAAATCCTTTCTTCTAATTTCATAGTTATGATTTTACCTCCATTTTTAATTCTTTCATAAGTTTAAGGGCCCTTTTATGCCAATCTAAATTAGAACTGGTACAAAGACTTTCATTTATTATAATTTTTGAATTATGAAATGTATTTTGTAATATTATGGCATTTGCCAATACACATATATGGGTTTCAACACCAATGAACTCTATTTTTCTTATATATCTTTCTTTATTTTGATATAAATTTTTAATCTTAGTAGCTTCTTTAGGGCAGATACCATAGAAGTTCTTTGTAAGAACGTGATGGCTTGCTAAATATTTATATAAAGGAGTATAGATTTCTTGGCCCCACTTTTTTTCTTCTAAGGTTCTATTATCATCATCCATATTTTCATGTATATCTAAAGTATAAAATATAAGATCATTATTTTTCTCATATTCCTTTATTTTTTGGATAATTCCAGGTACTAAAGTATCTGCATCTTTAACAAACATTTTTCCACGTCTTTGGTCTACAAAGTCATTTTGCATATCAATAACAAATAGCATATTTCCTCCTAGTCTTATAAATAAAATTAAACAAACTTATTATATAATATTCTTTCTATTTGATTTTTTAATATTCTTTATAGTTTAGCATCATAATATAAAAGGACTCTAGATTGCTATATTTAATAGGATATAAAAATATTATTTAATCTATTATAAAAAACAAACAAATTAAAGATATGATGAATATAGTAGTATTAAACCATAAAATAGGTTAAAATTAATAATAAGGGGTAAAAATATAAAATGAAATAGTAGGGATATAAATCATAAGATAAAATAACAATTATATAAGAAGGTGGAAAAATGAGAATAGATATTGATGCTCTTTTAGAAGGACTAAATCAAAAATTTAGTAGTATAAACATTGATAGTAAGAGAATAAATCAAGTCCTAGAAGATGTAAAGACAAAAGTAGAAAGCAATGAGACCTTTTCAGATTTTGTAGAGGATATAAAGACATGTATGGATATGCTAGTAGATTGGAAAAATGGAAAATACACCAATATATCTAAAAACACAATAAATACTGTAATCATAGGACTATTATACATAGCAAATCCCTTAGATATATTACCTAAATTTCTAAAAAAGACTATTCTAGATGATATATTTGTTATTGGATATATTTTAAAGAAAATAAAGGCAGAGTTAGAAATATATCGACAATGGAAGGAATATGAAGAGCCTTTTAAGGAAGAAACACCTGAAGAATCATCACAGACAATATATATAGAACTTTAAAAAAGGAGTTAATACTCCTTTTTTATTTGCTAAATAAATGATATTATATAGACATAATATTTAATAAGAATAGGTTTATTAAATATAAAAAATAATAATATATAATAATATTACATAATCAGAGGGGGATGTATTATGGAAAATTCATATAGGTTTTATAACAACAAGGCATGTCAATACTTACCATGCCATAAGGTTAAAAATGTAGATGAGTTTAACTGTATGTTTTGTTATTGTCCACTATATTTTCTAGAGGAATGTGGTGGAAATCATAAGGATAATTATGGTATAAAAGATTGTTCTGATTGTTTAATACCCCATGGACCTAATGGATATGATTACATTAACAAAAAGATCATGGAAATAAATGAAAAGAGAGTCATGGAGAGGTTTGCTGCAAATAAAGATAAATAGAAATCAACAAGTACAATCAGAAAGAGAGGAATGTAAATGCTGACATCCCATATAGGAGAGTTAACAGCTCTAATAACGGCCCTTTGTTGGACTATAATGGCAGTATTTTTTGAAACTGCAGGAAAAAAAGTAGGTTCTTTAGCAGTAAATTTTATTAGATTAGTATTTGGATTTACCTTCATTAGTATATTTACATATTTTACCAGGGGGCATCTGCTACCAACAGATGCTACAACACATAATTGGATTTGGCTTAGTATATCTGGACTAATAGGTTTTTTTATAGGTGATCTATTTCTATTTCAAGCCTATGTGGAAATTGGAACAAGAATATCTATGTTGATAATGGCTACTAGCCCGCCTATAACTGCACTATTAGGATATATATTTATGAAGGAAAGAATTTCTCCAATGGGTATATTAGGTATGTTTATTACAATAGCAGGTATTGCCTTAGTAATATTAAGCAAGGATTCAGATAAGAAGAAAATCAAAGTAACCCATTCCATAAAAGGGATATCCTATGCTTTTTTAGGAGCAATTGGACAATCTCTAGGTATGATTTTAAGTAAAGTAGGTATGGGAGATTATAATCCTTTTGCAGCTACACAAATCAGAATAATTACAGGATTTATTTCTTTTGTAGTATTATTTGCTTATTTAAACAAATGGGGAGATTTAAAGAAAGCTATCAGGGATAAAAGGGCCATGACTCTTATAGGTTTAGGGGCCATATTTGGACCATTTTTGGGTGTTTCCTTGCAGCTGTTATCTTTAAAATATACTACTGCAGGTATATCCTCCACTATAACATCCATAATGCCTGTAACTATAATACCTTTTTCCATATTAGTATTTAAAGAAAGTATAAAGCCGAAAGAAATCCTAGGGGCGCTAATATCTGTAGCTGGAGTGGCAATATTATTTTTAATATAATTAATATTTTTTAAAAATAGATTTTTATGGTAAAGGGTCTTCCTAAGAAATTAGGAAGATTTTTTGTTGTTTGACAAAATATAAAGTATATGTTAGCTTACAAATATAAACTAAGACTCCGTTCATAGGGACTTTAACTTCCCTTGGGTCTAAAGTCATGTTATGAGATATTGTAAAATTTTAACAGCTAACTTTCCATTCTAAAAAGAAAGGGTATTGGATTTATAAGTTATGGGAGAAATTATAGGAAGAGGGATAAGAAAATGGCAAATATAATGATTCAAGGTACCACTTCATCTGCAGGAAAAAGTCTTATGTGTACAGGATTATGTAGAATATTTAAGCAAGATGGATATAGTGTATATCCTTTTAAGTCTCAAAATATGTCATCTAAATACTATGAAACAAAAGAAGGTTATAAAATAAGTACAGCTCAAGCTCTACAAGCAAAGGCAGCATGTGTAGGACCAAATCCAAATATGAACCCAATATTATTACAACCTACTTCTGATAAAGGCTCAAAGATAATTATAAATGGAGAAGAAAAATATCAGATGGAAGCAGTAGAATATTTTCAATTTAAAAATTCCTTAAAGGATATGATTAAACAAATTTATGATAAAATAGAAGAACAAAATGAAATAGTAGTCATAGAAGGAGCCGGAAGTCCAGCAGAAATAAATCTAAAGGAAAATGATATAGTAAATATGGGAATGGCAAAGATGGTTGATGCACCAGTATTATTAGTTGCAGATATAGATAGGGGTGGAGTCTTTGCATCTTTATATGGAACGGTTATGCTATTGGAAGAGGAAGAAAGGGCCAGAATAAAAGGACTAATAATCAATAAGTTTAGAGGTGATAAGACTTTATTAGAGTCAGGGATTAAAATGATAGAAGATATGTTAAGTATACCTGTAGTAGGGACTATTCCATATGTACCCTTGGAGCTTGTAGATGAAGATACCCTAATAGATTACAAGAAAAAATGTAATGAGGAAGAACAGACTGAAGAAGAGATGGAGAAAGAATTGGATAAATTATCCAACATTATTAGGGAAAATATGGATATGGATTATATCTATGGCATTATGGGGCTTGAAAAATGAAGGATATAATCATAGCTTCCATAATAGATCTTATATTAGGAGATCCCTATAGTTTTCCCCATCCTGTAAAATTAATGGGTAGAATAATATCCTTTGAAGAAAAAATAGTCAGGAAAATAACCAATAGTAAAAAGGGATTAAAAGTATTAGGACTGGTTATAGTTTCGATAAATATATCCTTAGGGTTTTTCATACCATATTTGATACTAAGGTATCTGAAAAATCATAAACTTTTACATTCTATATTAAATATATACCTAATATATACATGTATAGCTGCTAGATCTCTGCACCATGAGGCCATTAAAGTAAAGGAGGCCTTATCTAAAGGACTAGATGAAGGTAGACATCGACTTTCCTATATAGTAGGTAGAGATACCAAAAACTTAAGTCAAGAAGAAGTCATAAAGGCTACCATAGAAACTGTATCTGAAAATACTTCTGATGGAGTTATAGCACCTTTATTTTATATCTTTCTATTAGGTGCTCCAGGTGGTTTAGCTTATAAATTTGTCAATACTATGGATTCTATGCTTGGATATATGAATGAAAAATATAAGGATTTAGGATATTTTCCAGCTATAATAGATGATATATTTAACTATATACCTGCTAGGATTACTGCTTTACTTATGTGTATATCGACTATTGGAAAATTTAATATAAAAGAAGGATTTAAAATTTTAAAAAGAGATAGAAGAAATCATAAAAGTCCAAATGCTGGATATCCTGAAGCTGCCACTGCAGGATTATTGGGAATCCAATTGGGTGGTAGTCACATTTACAATGGACTGATGGTAGAAAAACCTACCATAGGAAACAATGAAAGTAAAGTATATAAAAATCATATTAACAGAACCATTGATATTATGTACAGATCAGAGATTTTATTTATTTTATTATACTGTATAATAAATATATTAAAATAATAGTTGTAATAAGGTTATATGTATGTTAATATTAAGGTGAAAATTAAATAAAAGACATTAGGTTTTTTAAGAAAATTAAAAGGGAAATGGGTTAAAATCCCATACAGCCCCCGCTACTGTAAGTGATGACGAAATCAACTTATACCACTGGATAATTCTGGGAAGGTGTTGAAAGTAGGAAGATTCATAAGTCAGGAGACCTGCCTAATGGAAATAGTAGAAGCAACCTTCGGAGGGAAGGGGAGACTTATTTTTTATGCATATTTGTGTATATCATATCCCTAATCTTTGAAGATTGGGGATTTTTTATATTTACAAATAAAAGAATTTCACACCATAGGGAGGAAAAATGAAAAAAGGAATAATAGTTGCTAGCTTTGGTACATCTTATGAAGAAGCTAGAAAAAAATGTATTGAAACCATAGAAGATAAAATTAAAGAAAAATATTATGATTACCATATTACAAGGGCTTTTACATCTAGAATGATAATCAAGAAACTAAAAAAAAGAGATAATCTATATATCTTCAATGAGAAAGAAGCCATGGAAGATATGAAGAAAAAAGGTATAGAAGAAGTATATATTCAACCATTACATATTATACCAGGCCATGAATATGAAAAATTAACATTCCTAGGATTGAAGGTAGGGAAGCCTTTATTATATTCAGATAGGGATTATGAAAAAATAGTATCCCATCTAGAAATAGGAGAATTAAATAAGAAAGAGGCCTTAGTATTTATGGGACATGGTTCAGACCATGATGCAGATATGGCATATAAAAAATTAGAAAAAAGCTATAGAAATAAAGGAATAGACAATGTATTTATAGCCACAGTTGAAGGAAAGAGGACAATAGAAGATGTAGTAGTTGATTTAAAGAAGGCAAATATTTTAAAAGTGGTCCTAAGACCCTTTATGTTAGTAGCTGGAGATCATGCTATTAATGATATGGCTTCAGATGAAGAGGATTCATGGAAATCCATATTAAAAAAAGAAGGATTTGAAGTTGAAATAATCCTTAGGGGATTAGGAGAATATAAAATTATTCAAGATATATATTTATCCCATTTAGAACAATTGTTGGAGGGAAAACAATGAAAAAATTATATGGTATAGGTACAGGTCCAGGAGATCCAGAGTTATTGACTATAAAGGCAGTAAAATCCATGGAAAATTCCCATGTAATCTTTGCACCAAACAATAAAGGAACCAATATGGCACTAGATACTGCTGAGGAATTCATAAAGGGTAAAAACATAGTCCTCATAGATTTTCCAATGGGATCTGTAACTAGAAGGGATTACATAAATGCAGCAAATATAATAGAGGAAAATATACCAAGTGGTGGTAAAGGTGCATTTTTAACCATAGGAGATCCAATGATATATAGTACTTTTATATATATAATGGAAGAACTAGAAGAAAAAGAAATAGATATAGAAGTCATACCAGGAATACCATCCTTTGTAGCCAGTGCAGCAATATCTAAAGTTCCCCTAACTGTAAAGGGAGATAATTTTATACTCTGTGATGAATTTCATGAAGAACTATTGGAGCATGGAGATTCCATAGGTATACTAAAGACACTAAAAGGAAAAGAAGACATATTAAAGATACTGGAAAAAAATAATTATACTTACAAATATATTAAAAAAGCAAGTTTAAAAGATGAAGGCATATTGGTAGACAAGGAAGACATATTGAAGGATAAAAATTATATATCGTTAATCTTAGCTAGAAAAAACCAGGAGGATAAATAGTATGAAAAAACAAAAACTATTAACAATTGGACTTATATTATCATTATCACTAAGTATATTAGTAGCTTGTCAAAAACAAGACAGTAGAAAAATCAAAACAGTAGATACAAATAAATTACAGGAAAATGGTAAAAATACTAATAAAAAAACAGATAAAACAAATAAAATAGCTAAAGAATATGGCATAACAGTAGACAAAGATACAGTAAGTCTAGTAGATGCCTTAGGAGAAGAAGTAAAAATAAAGAAAAAACCAGAAAGAGTAGTAGTTTTATTTTCATCCTATATAGATATGTGGGTGAAAAATGGTGGACAACTAGTAGGAATGGTAGAAGATGAAAACATGCATAATACATCAGGATTAGATGGTGTAGAGGGAGTTGGAAAAACTGGAGGATTAAGTCTTGAAAAAATAATATCCTTAGAGCCAGATCTAGTAATTTTAAGTACTGGAACCACATCCCAAAGAGAACTAATACCAGCATTAAAAAATAGCAATATTGATGTACTACCTTTAGAATATATAGGAAAAGATGATTATTTTAAAATAGCTACACTTTTTTCTCTAATAAACGAAAGGGAAGATTTATATGAGAAAAATGTAGTAGAAGTAAAAAAACAAATAGATGAAGTAATTGAAAAAACACCTAAAGATGAAGAAAAGAAAGTGTTTATAATGTTTGCCACATCAAAGGCCATATCATCTAGGGGATCTGATTCCACTTTAGGAGAGATGCTTAAGGATTTAAATACTATAAATATTGCAGACACTTCTAGTGATGTCTTAAACGATAAAAACTTTAGTCTAGAAAAGGTTTTAGAGGAAGATCCAGAGTTTATATTTGTTCAAACTAGGGGAAGTGATATGGAAGCGGTAAATGAAAGAATTAAAAAAGATGTAGAATCAAATCCAGCTTGGGCTTCCTTATCTGCAATAAAAAATGATAAATATATTATATTACCAAAGGATTTATATCTATATAAAGCAAATGATAGATATGGAGAAGCCTATGAAGGCTTAGCTAAAATATTGTATCCAGATATATTTAAATAAATATAGGAGAATATGATGGTAAATAATATTAAAAAAGTAATAAAAAATAAAGCAATGATACTAATATTACTTGTATTATTATTTATAATTAGTTTTTTTCTTAGTGTTGGTAATGGAGCAGTAAAAATAAGCCCAGCGGAAATAGTGAAATCTATCTTCTTCAAAGACAATAACACAAACTACCAAATTATTTGGAATGTTAGACTTCCTAGGACTTTGGTTGCTGCCTTAGTAGGCGTGTGTCTATCACTATCTGGAGTTATACTCCAAGGTATAATGAAAAATCCCCTAGCTGGGCCCAACATTATAGGGGTCTCCTCAGGAGCAGGACTATTTGCCTTAATAATACTAATTTTATTTCCCCAGTATTATTATCTAGTGCCAATGGGAGCCTTCTGTGGAGCTTTATTTGCCACACTTATTATATATATATTAGCATGGAAAGGGGGGGCTCAGCCTACTAGGCTTGTATTAGCAGGAGTCGCTGTTTCCTCTCTTTTCTCTGCTGGTACCAATGCCTTGATGACATTTTTTCCAGATAGAGTTCAAGGAGTTTTAAACTTTATGGTAGGAGGTCTTTCAGCTGTTACATGGGAAGATTTTAAAATGATAGTTCCATACACCATATTAGGGCTTTGTTTAGTAATCTTTTTACCAAACAAACTAAATATATTGATGTTGGGGGATGAAATGGCCACAGGATTAGGTTTAAATGTGGAAAAAACTAGATTTTTATTTATTATATTATCCTCATTATTAGCAGGAAGTGCTGTCAGTGTAGTTGGCCTATTGGGATTTGTAGGACTTATAGTTCCCCATATAGGAAGGGTCATCATAGGTTCAGATCATAGATTCTTATTTCCAGGAATAATTCTATTGGGAAGTAGTACAGTTATGCTTTGTGATACATTGGCTAGAACTCTATTTGCACCTGTAGAAATACCAGTAGGGATAATTATGTCAGTTTTAGGAGGACCATTTTTCCTATACCTTTTAAAATTAAGAGGTGAAAACTCATGATAGCATTGGAAACACAAGACATCAATATAAATTATGGAGATAAATCTATTTTAAAAAAAGTCAATATAGAAATACAAAGCGGAAAAATAGTCACTATAATAGGACCCAATGGATCGGGAAAATCCACACTATTAAAGGCTATAAGTGGATATCTAAAACCATTAAGTGGACAAATCAATTTAAATGGAGTAAATATAAAAAGTCTTAAAAAAAAGGAAATAGCTAAAAAAATGGCAGTATTGCCTCAAATAAAGGATGTACCATCAGATATAACTGTGGAAAACCTAGTATCTTATGGAAGATATCCCCACCTGAGTTTTAGGAAAAGATTTTCAAATAAGGATAAGTCCATAGTTCAGTGGGCAATAGAAAAAACAGGCCTTAAGGAGTACAAGGATAGATACATAAACACTCTGTCAGGAGGAGAAAGGCAAAGGGCATGGATAGCCATGGCTCTAGCTCAGAAACCTAAAATAGTTTTACTAGATGAGCCAACTACATATTTAGATATATCTTATCAGTTAGAGGTTTTAGAAATAGTTAAAGAATTAAATGTTAACTTAAATCTAACAGTAGTAATGGTACTACATGATCTTAATCAAGCAGCTAGATATTCAGATTATATATATGTATTAAATGAAGGCAGAGTATATAGTCATGGGAAACCAGAAAATATAATAAAAGCAGACTTATTAAAAAATATATTTAAAATCCAAGCTCATATATATGAAGACAAAATAAATAAATGTCCCTATTTTATTCCACATAAAATCGTATAGGAGGAAAATCATGCTACATGGGGGAGACTTACTAAGTTATGAAGATAGTTATAAAGGTGAATTAATAGATTTTAGTAGTAATATCAATCCTTTAGGACCACCAAAGGGCCTATATGAAAAGCTAATAGAAAGCTTTCATACACTAAATTCTTATCCAGATATTCAATATAGAAAACTAAAGGCATCCATAGGAAAATATCTAAACTGCAATAAAGACAATGTAGTAGTAGGTAATGGAGCCGTTGAGATACTCAACAACTTTATTTTTACAGGGAAAAGGATTTTGGTATTTACACCTTCCTTTTCAGAATATGAATTAAGAGCTATAGCCCATGGAAAAGAAGTTAAAAGGATTCCATATAAGGAGGATTTCACCATAGATACTTCCATTATAAAAGAAGAAATAAAAAAGGGAGATCTTCTAATACTAGGAAATCCAAATAATCCTACAGGTCTAAGAATAGAAAAGGATGTACTACTTCAAGTATATGAAATTATAAGGAAGAAGGAAGGATATCTATTATTAGATGAAGCGTTTTATGAATTTTGTCCTTCTGACTACGATAGTATAGAACTATTTAAAGATAAAGACTATGAAAACATAGGTATAATCAGGGCTGCTACTAAGTTTTTTGCATTACCAGGTATTAGACTGGGATATGGCTGTGCATCTAGAAAAAAGGTTGAAGAGTTAAAGAAAATAGAGCTTCCTTGGACCATAAATTCATTGGCAGACAGTGCTGGACAGTTTATTTTTAAGGATAAAGAATATATTAAGAATTCTAGGGCCTATATAGAAAGAGAACGAAAGTATTTACTTAAGGAATTAAAAAAAATTCCAGGAATCAAAGTGTATGATACTCAAGTGAATTACATACTTATAAAACTTATTGACTGGGATGAAGAATATGTATTTAAATTCTTTTTAAACAGGGGAATCATCATAAGAAAATGTAAAAGTTTTATAGATTTGTCTGATAATCACATAAGAGTAGCCATAAAAGATAGGAGTAGTAATGAAAAACTAATAAATATATTTAAAAATTTATTTGAAAGGAGAAAAAGATGAAAAAGAAAAAGTATTTATCATTAATGGTTTTTAGTCTATTACTTTTCACACCAAGTATAGGTCATGGGATGCATATTATGGAAGGATTCCTTCCGTCAAAATGGGCAATTTTTTGGGCCATATTGTCTTTACCTTTTTTAATTGTTGGATTAAAAAAGGTAAACAAAGTTTTAAAGGCCGATACTAACAAAAAGGTGTTATTGGGATTAGCCGGAGGTTTTGTATTTGTATTGTCTGCATTAAAAATCCCTTCAGTTACAGGAAGTTGTTCACATCCTACAGGAGTTGGCTTAGGAGCCATTTTATTTGGGCCAACTACTATGACTGTATTAGGGATAGTAGTTTTATTATTTCAAGCATTGCTATTGGCCCATGGAGGGCTAACTACATTAGGAGCCAATGTATTTTCTATGGCAGTAGTAGGGCCTTTAGTGTCCTATGGAATATACAAGTTACTTAAAAAAGAAAACAAAAACAATTCCATTGCAGTATTTTTATCTTCAGCCCTTGGAAACTTGATGACGTATGTGATTACAGCAATACAATTATCTCTAGCATTTCCTGATTCAGTAGGAGGATTTACAGCATCATTAGGAAAGTTTTTAACAGTTTTTGCAGTAACACAAATTCCTTTGGCAATTGTAGAAGGAATTATAACAGTTATAGTGATGAACTTATTATTAGAATATAAGGCAGAGGGGGTAGTTGATCTTGAAACAATCCAATAAGACAAATCTACTACTTTTATTTTTAGCTATAGTCATTATAATTACACCATTACTATTAAAAAAGGATTCAGAGTTTGAAGGAGCAGATGGGCAAGCAGAAGGAGTAATAGAAGAGATAAATCCAGAATATGAGCCATGGATGGAACCACTTTGGGAACCACCTAGTGGAGAAATAGAAAGTCTACTATTTTCACTTCAAGTAGCCATAGGTGCAGGAGCTATAGGTTACATTCTAGGGACATTTAAAGAGAGGAAAAAACTTGCTAATAATAGATAATTATGCATATACCAATAGGCTTTCAAAGACCAATCCAGTTTTAAAAACTGGATTGGTTCTTATCTCTTTATTATTAACCACAACAGTAAACAACAATTATATAAATACTGGAATAATGGTATTGATGGTATTTTTAACAATAAAAGTAGCAGGAATACCCCTAAAGAATTATATAAAAGTCCTATCTATACCCTTGGGATTTTTAATTCTTAGTATGGTAACTATACTACTTTCTATATCAAAGGAAGATATATTTATTATGGGATTTAGATTATTTAATATATATATAGGTATAACTCCTGAGTCTATATTTCAAAGTATTAGATTATTTACTAGGACAATGGGGGCCTTATGTAGTACATTTTTTCTAGGGCTTACCACTCCTTTAAATCATATTATTAAAGTTTTAAAAAAAATAGGTGTACCAAATACAATAATAGAGATTATAGTACTGGTATATAGATTTATATTTATTTTTTTAGAAGAAGCTAATGAAATATATAATGCTCAGAATATCAGATTTGGATACTTAAATATAAAAAATAGCTATAAATCCATATCATTACTTATAAGAAGTCTATTTATTAGAGTATTATTAAAGTATCAGGATATGGTCGTTGCCCTAGAATGTAAACTATATAATGGAGAATTCAAAATAGGTGATTAGATGATAAAAATTAATTCTTTAGAATACAAATATCAGGATGGAACAGTAGCATTAAAGGATATAAATCTAGATCTAGAAAAAGGAAATATAATAGGTATAATAGGGGCAAATGGCTCAGGGAAATCTACCTTGTTTTTAAATATAATGGGCATTTTAAAACCACTTAAAGGCAATATAGAATTTCAAGGGAAAAAACTTAAATATGATAAGAAATCCTTACGGCAATACAGAAAAGAAGTAGGCATGGTATTTCAAGATCCTGAAAAACAAATTTTTTATTCTAGAGTAGAGGACGATGTAGCATTTAGTTTAAGAAATTTAAACTATAAAGAAGATGAAATAAAAAAAAGAGTGAAAAGATCATTAGATAAAGTAGGAGCAATAAAACTAAGGGATAAAGCAACCCATTTTTTAAGTTATGGTGAGAAAAAAAGAGTTGCCATAGCAGGTAATTTGGTAATGGAAAATAAGGTGTTGTTGTTGGATGAGCCTACATCAGGTTTAGATCCAAAGATGACTAGGGAAATGAAAAATATAATCAAAGACTTAGGTAAAGATAAAAAATTAATAATATCTAGCCATGATATGGATTTTATATATGAGATTTGTGATTATATATATGTATTGAAAGAAGGAGAAATAGTAGGCTATGGGCCAACAGTAGAAATATTTAAGAGAAAAGAACTATTAGAAAAATCCTTATTAGATAGACCATGGCTAGTGAAAGTTCATGAGATTTTAGAGATTCCTTTGTATAGAAACGAGGAAGAATTTATAAAAGGAATAAGAAAGGATTTAAATAGATGAAATCTACAACAAGTAAAAATTATATCCAACCTCCATACAAAACTAAAGACTATATATACAATAATTTAGATACTTTTCTAAATAAATCAATGAAAATCATAATGTTTACAGCACCTTCTAGTAATTCTGGAAAAACCATAATTACTTTAGGGATCATAAGAGCTTTAAAAAACAAAGGATTAGATGTGTCACCCTTTAAAACAGGACCAGACTTCATAGATACAAAATATCTGGCCATGGCTGCTAAAAAATCAGCAGGAAATCTAGATATACATATGATGGGGAAAGATGGTCTTAAGGATGCTCTATCTATGAATATGGGAGATATAGCCATTGTAGAGGGAGCCATGGGATACTTTGATGGAATATATAATACTTATGAAAATTCAAGCTTTGATATAGGTAGAAGTTTAAATATACCAGCAGTATTAGTATATAGTCCAAAGGGAGAGATGTTTTCAGCTATACCTAAAATAAAAGGTATGGTAGAGTTTAAAGATTCAAATATAAAGGCAATTATTTTAAATAAAACCAGTGAGCCAATGTATAACTTGTTTAAAGAACAAATAGAAAAATATATAGGTATAGAAGTATTAGGCTATATACCTAAGGATGAGGATTTGGAAGTAAATACTGAAATATTAGGCTTAGATTTATCTAAAGGTGATGAGTTTTTAGAATATATTGGAGAAAAGGTATCCAAGACCATAGATTTAGATAAGCTTATGGACTTGTGTAATCATATATATATATCCCCTTATACATATCCTAAAAAAAGAAATATAAAGATAGCCATAGCCTATGATGAAGCCTTTAACTTCTATTATAAAGAAAACTTAAATCTATTGGAAAATATTTGTAAAGTAGAGTATTTTTCACCTCTTAAAGATAAATCCATTCCCAAGGTAGATTTAATATATATAGGTGGAGGATATCCTGAGGAGTATAGAAATAAGCTTTCTCAAAACAAAGCTATGGTAAAAGGTTTAAAGGACTTAGGAGAAAAAGGTCAATATATTATAGGGGAATCTGGAGGACTTATGTATCTAACAGATAGCATAGAAGAATCTAGTATGGTGGGTTTATTAAAAGGAAAATGTAAAACAACTAATAAACTTCAAAGATTTGGATATGTAAATATAAAATTACAAAAGGATTGTATTTTGGGAGAAGTAGGAAATAAGATATTTGCTCAAGAATATCATAAGTCTACTCTAGAGACTAAAAGTGAAGAAATATTTCATATAAATAAGCCAATGAGTACTAGGGAGTGGAGTTGTGGTTATAGATATAAAAATGTTTTAGGATATTATCAACATATAAATTTCCTAGGAAATATGGAAGTTTTAAATCATATACTAGATAAACTAGAAAATAAGGGGGAAGTAGGGTGTATATAAAAAATCCAATGGAAATTGAAGATAAAAGTATGGATATAATAGATGAAGTAATGGGAGATACTTATTTTTCTAAAGAAGAGATAATAATAGCAAAGAGAATGATCCATACCACTGGAGATTTTGAATATAGAAAAATAATAGATTTTAAGGAAGATTTCATTAAAAACGCAATAGAAACTATTAAAGAAGGAACCACCATATTTACAGATACTAAAATGGCCTATATGGGAATAAATAAACCTGCATTAGAAAAGGCCAATTGTAGACTAAAGTGTTTTATAGATGATGAAAGAGTATTTAAAATGTCTAAAGAATTAAATACTACAAGATCTGCCTGTTCCGTAGATTTGGCAGTATCAGAAGGAATAGATGTATTTGTAGTAGGAAATGCTCCGACGGCACTATTTCGTATATTAGAACTATATAAAGAAGGCAAAGTAAACCCCAAATTCATAGTAGGAGTGCCAGTAGGGTTTGTAGGTGCTGCAGAATCAAAGGAATATCTAAGGGAGTTTTCTATACCTCAAATCTCAACAGTAGGAAATAAAGGTGGAAGCAATGTAGCAGCATCTATTATAAATGCCCTATTATATATGACTGTAGGTAGATAGGCATGGGCTTAGATTTATATATAATAAAAGATGGAAAAAGCTTAAGATGTGGTTATACTACAGGAAGTTGTGCCACTGCTGCAGCAAAGGCAGCAGTTAAGATGTTTGAAAAACAGGAAAAGATAAAATATATAGACATTGATACGCCAGCGGGAGTAGGTTTAAAGCTGGAAGTACATAATCCTACAATAAAGAATGACTATGTGTCCTGCTCCATAATAAAGGATGCAGGAGATGATCCAGACAATACAGATGGTATAGAAATATATGCTGAAGTTAGAAAAAGAGATGATGAAAAGATAATCATAGATGGTGGACAAGGAATAGGAAGGATAAAAAGGAAAGGTCTCTTTGGAGAAATAGGTGAAGCAGCTATAAATCCAGCACCTAGACAGATGATTGAAAAAGAAGTGAAAAAAATAAGTAGTAATGGGTATGATATATTGATTTATGCTCCTCAAGGAGAAATCATAGGGAAAAAGACCTATAATTCCTATATTGGCATAGAAGGAGGAATCTCTATTATAGGAACTAAGGGCATAGTATATCCTATGAGTGAAGAAGCCCTACTGAAAACCATATATATGGAAGTGGATATGCTAAAGGAAAAGCATGGTGATGAAAATATAGTTTTAGTGCCAG
The DNA here is from genome assembly GCF_014385225.1 of Wansuia hejianensis. Taxonomy (GTDB): domain Bacteria; phylum Bacillota; class Clostridia; order Tissierellales; family Tissierellaceae; genus JACRTK01. The sequence goes on along the minus strand of NZ_JACRTK010000004.1, from coordinate 151,735 downwards.
GAAATTATGGAGAAAAAATAGCTGAAAGTCTTAATATAAAAGGACCAGTAGTAAAAGTCTCCAACTTCCTTGGAGATGCTTTACTTTATGTATATAATAAGGGATTTAAATCAATTACATTAATAGGTCATATAGGAAAATTTGCCAAGCTTTCCATAGGAGTATTCAACACCCATAGCAAGAATTGCGATAGTAGAATGGAAGCATTCATATATTATTTAGCTTTTATGAAAGCACCAATAAGCTTATTAGAAAAGATAAACAGTACTACGACAGCAGAAGAAGGCTTAAATATTTGTATAGAAGAAGGCTATGGACAAATAGTAAAACATATGGAAAATGGTGCAGAAAGTAGAATTAGAAGATATCTTAAAGATGAGGATTATAAAGTAAATGTAATCATATATTCCATGGAAAGAGGTGTAGATATTTGTTAACCATAGCAGGAGTAGGACCAGGAAATCCTAAATATCTTACAGTAGATGTTTTAGAAAGAATAAAAAGGGATCAATATATATTGGCCTTTGGAAGGGTGGCTGATTCCCTTCAGAACATTAGAAAAGACATAGTGAAGGTAAATAGAATAGATGAAGTCATTGATTATTTAAATAAAAAGAAAGAAGTTCTACTACTGGCCTCTGGAGATCCAAATTTTTATGGAATAGTAGAATTTTTAAAAAGAAAAAATATATATATTAAGGAAATCCTACCGGGACTATCTTCCTTTCAGTATCTTATGTCTAAACTAGAAAAATCATGGCAAGATGCAAACTTTATATCTCTCCATGGAAGGAAAGCTTCTTTAGAAGAAGTAAAGACATGTCCCCTTACTATAATACTAACAGATAGGGATAATACCCCTTCATATATAAACGGAAAATTAAATAATATGAAAATCAAGGGAAAAATGTACATAGGATATAATCTTTCCTATGATAATGAAGTAATACTTAATATAAATATTGGGGATGAAGTAGAAGATATTTCTCCCTTAGCTGTGGTGATAATAGAAAATGAAATGGATTAAAGATGAAGAATTCATTAGAGGAAATATTCCTATGACAAAATTTAATATAAGAACCCTATCTATTGCCTATCTATCATTAAAGGAAGGAGATAGATTTTTAGATATAGGTGCAGGTACAGGCTCCATATCCATAGAAGCTGCTCTACAGGGAGCAAAGGTATGGGCAGTTGAAAGGGAAAAGGAAGGTGTAGACCTAATACATCAAAATTCACAGAAGTTTAACACAGATATTACTATTATTGAGGGACATGCTCCAAAGGATTTACCAAATATGAAATTCAACAAATGTTTCATAGGAGGAAGTGGTGGCAATTTAAAGGATATATTTCAATACTTGGATAATAATTTGGAAGATGGTGGAATACTTTGTGGTAATTTTATAACCCTAAAAAATTTAAATCAATTTAGTATATTACTAAAAGATCATAACTATAGGGAAATAGAAACCCAGTTAATACAAAGTTCCTATATGGACCATATAGGACTTTTAAGGGGGAACAATCCTATATTCATAATAAAAGGAGTGAAAAGCCATGATTAGTTTTGTTGGGGCAGGACCGGGAAATGTTGATTTAATAACTGTTAAGGGAAGACAAGTCCTAGAAGAAGGAGATATTATCATATATGCTGGAAGCTTAGTATCTAAGGAGCATCTAAAGTTTTGTAAAGATGATTCTAAGATTTATAATAGTGCTTCCATGACTTTAGAAGAAGTAATAGAAGTAATGAAAAAGGCAGTAGAAGGAAATAAGAAAGTAGTAAGACTTCACACAGGTGATCCAACTATATATGGGGCCATCAGAGAACAAATAGATGAACTTGACAAACTAAATATAGAATATGAAGTAATACCAGGAGTAAGCTCCTTTACAGCAGCCTGTGCTTCCATAAAAAGAGAATTTACCCTACCAAATATAAGTCAAACCATAATCCTTACGAGGATAGAAGGTAGGACTCCAGTGCCAGAAGGAGAAGATTTAGAAGACTTAGCCAAGCACAATGCTTCCATGGCCATATTCCTATCTGTACAGGAAATAGATAGAGTAGTAGAAAAGTTAGCCAAAGGTTATGGATCCTACGATATACCAGTAGCCATAGTATATAAGGCAAGTTGGGAAGATGAAGAAACCCTATTTGGAACCCTAGAAGATATAGGACAAAAAGTTAAAGAAAAGGGGATCAATAAAATGGCCCAAATCTTGGTAGGGAACTTTATTAAGGGAGATTATGAAAGATCAAAACTCTATGATCCTAGTTTTAGTCACAAATTTAGGAGTGCAAGTAAATGAAACTAGCTTGTCTTTCCTTTTCTGAAAGTGGAGCTAAATTAGGAGAAACTTTAGAAGGATTAACTAAATATAATATAGTTCACTATAGAAATGGCTCCATAGAAGGTGGTATAAAGCTTAGGATGAAAGATATATGGACTAAATATAAGGGCATAATCTTCGTATCTGCTACTGGAATTGCCACTAGATTTATAGCTCCCTATATAAAAGATAAGACTACAGACCCAGCAGTTTTAGTGGTAGATGATAGGGGAAGATTTGTCATAAGCCTACTATCAGGACATATAGGTGGTGCCAATGAAATAGCTGAGTATATAAGTAAAGAAATAGGGGCCACACCAGTAATCACTACAGCATCAGATAGTAGAGGCTTTGAATCCATAGATATATTTGCAAAAAGTAACAAATACCATATGGAAGATATGAAAAGTATAACAAAACTAACTTCCATGATGGTAAATGGAAAGAAAATAGGCATTTATACAGAAGAAAAGGCTATAATAAACTATCCCAATATAGAAGTAATAAAAGACTTAAATAGACTACAGCCCATAGATGGACTTATTATAGTTAGTTCAAGAAATCTTAAGGTCTTTGACCCAATAAAAATCCCCTATACTATTCTTAGACCTAAAAATATAAATATAGGAATTGGCTGTAGAAAGGGAGTAGAAGGAAAAAGAATTATAAAAGCCATAGAGGAAGCTTTTGAAAAAGTAGATATATCTACTAATAGTATAAAAAACATAGCCACAGTAGAGGTAAAAAAAGATGAAAGAGGAATCATAGAAGCAGCTAAGTACTATAATTGTTTTTTAAATATATTTAGTATTGAAGATATAGAAAAGGTAGAAGACAAATTTACCAAATCCCAGTTTGTTAAGGATACCATAGGAGTATATTCAGTATCTGAACCCTGTGCTTATCTTTTAGGGGGAGATTTTTTATTAAAAAAGGAAAAATACAATGGTATAACCATATCAATTACAATGGAGGTATAAAATGGCTAAACTATATGTAGTAGGAATAGGACCAGGTGGTAGGGAGCATATGACCCTCAAGGCTATAGATATAATTAAATCCTGTGATGTAATCGTAGGATATAAACCATATATAGGATATATAGGAGATTTAGTAGAAGGAAAAGAGTTGTTTTCCACAGGTATGAGGGGAGAAATAGAAAGGTGTAACTATGCCATCGAAAGAGTAAAAAAAGGTAAAAATACAGCCATAATAAGTACTGGAGATGCAGGATTATATGGAATGGCTGGTCCTATTTTAGAGTTAAAGGAAGATATAGAAGTAGAAGTAATACCAGGAGTTACAGCAGCCTTTTCAGCAGCAGCAGAACTAGGTGCGCCTATAATGCATGACTATGCTTCCATATCCTTAAGTGATTTGCTCACACCTTGGGAAGTAATAACAAAAAGAATAGAAAAAGCAGCAGAGGCTGATTTTGTAATTACTATTTATAATCCAAAATCAAAGGGAAGAAAAGAACACCTTAATATAGCAATAGATATAATCAAAAAACACAGATCTGGAAATACACCGGTAGGGATAGTTAGAAACTCTGGAAGACAGGATAGAAGAATCATAATTACTACTTTAAAAGAAATAGACTTTGAAAAGGTAGACATGTTATCGGTACTTTTAATAGGAAATACTAACACCTATGTTAAAAACAATGAAATAGTAACTCCAAGGGGATATGAGATAAAATGATATGGATAATAGGTGGAACAAGCGAAGGAAGAAAACTAATTCAAAGAATTAAAGATTTAGATAATTTTATAGTAACAGTAGCTACAGAAAGTGGAAGGGAGTTTATAGACTCAGAAAAACTAAAGGTAGGTAGAATGACCTATAAAGAAATGGGTAAATTTATAGATAATAATAATATAAAAGTTATAATAGATCTAACCCATCCCTTTGCAAAGATAGTATCATCCAATGCAAGAAAAATAGCCTACGAAAGGAAAATAGACTATATTAGATATACTAGGGAAAAGACAGAATATACATATGGAATCAGTCTTAAATCCTATGAAGAAGCCTATGAATATTTAAAGACTGTAAAAGGAACAGTATTTTTTACTACAGGATCTAAAAATATTGGAGATTTTGAAAAAATAAGGGGAGATAATAGATTTATATATAGGATTATCCCAGCACTAGAAAGTATAAAAGAATGTATCAACAACAATATCCATATTAGAGATATAATTGCAGTAGTGGGACCTTTTTCTGTTGAATATAATAAAATTATGTTTCAGGAATACAAATCAGATTATGTTATAATGAAAGATAGTGGAGCACCAGGAGGTACAATTGATAAGATTAAAGCCTGTAAAGAATTGGGAATAGTACCCATTATAATAGAAAGAGAAGAAGAAAAGGGCATAGATACTCTAGAAGAATTAGAAGATATTATTAGGATGAAATATAATAAGGAATAATAAAAGATGAAGGTGTTAAAATGATTACATTAGTAACAGGTGGAGCCCGTAGCGGCAAAAGTACTTTTGCAGAAAATATATATAAAAATAAAGAAGATGTAGTGTATATAGCCACATCTAAAATATGGGACAAAGAAATGGAAGAAAGGGTCAAACTACACAAATTAAGTAGACCTTCCTATTGGAGGACCTATGAAGGAAACTATAATCTAATAGATGCCATAGATAAAGAAAAGTACTATCTATTAGACTGTATAACAGTGATGACTTCCAATATAATGTTTGATATAAGTCAGGATGCAGAATATATAGACTATAAATTACAAGAAAAAATAGAAGATACTATAATAGAAGAAATAGAAAAACTAATAAAGGAAATTAGATCAAAGGATTATGATTTAGTTTTAGTAACCAATGAAGTAGGATATTCCATAGTACCTGAACATCATATATCAAGAGTATTTAGAGATATACAAGGAAGGATAAACCAAAAAGTAGCATCTCTATGTGATCAGGTTTATTTGGTGGCTTGCGGCCTACCGGTGAAGCTAAAATGATACAGGGATTTATATTATCAATGCAATTTTTAACTAGAGTACCTATAAATATTCCAATAGACTTTAATGATAAAAATATAAGAAATAGTACATTTTTTTATCCCTTTGTAGGAATGATACTAGGTGTTTTATGTGCTATACCCTATTATTTTCTCAATTCCTTTAACAAAGATATAGCCTCCTTTCTTACAGTAGTCCTTATGATAATATTTACAGGAGGCTTACATTTAGATGGACTATCAGATACAGTAGATGGATTTTTTTCTAATAGGGACAGGGAAAGAACTCTAGAAATAATGAAAGACAGTAGAGTGGGTTCCTTTGGAGTTTTAAGCCTTATACTTATTATATTATTTAAATATATAATCATATCTAGTATGGAAACAAATATAGTTGATGCAATTATATTATCAATGGGTAATGGTAGACTAATAGTCCTTATTCAAATAGCCTTAAAGAAGGTAGCAAGGCCAGGAGGACTGGGCGATATGCTTCATAGGACAAATCCAAAGAAACAGATTGTAGGAGGAAGTTTTATATATATTTTAATCATATCATATATAAATATAGGATATCTAATACCACTTCTAGTTTCCTTTATATTAGGTGAATTAATATCAAAATACACCTATAAGAAAATAGGAGGGTTTACAGGAGATGTATATGGGGCAACTATAGAATTAACAGAAGCAATTTCTCTATTAACATTTTGGGGGGTAAGTCTATGGACATAATCATGATACGTCACGGAGAATCCAATGACAATGTAGCTGGTGTATTTGGCACCTATGGAACCAATTTATCAGAAAAAGGAATCAAGCAAATAGAAGAGACTAAAAAAAACTTAGAGGAATACAAATTTTCTAAAGTATATGTAAGCCCCTTTGTAAGAACTATGGAAACATTAGAACATTTAGGCTTAGAGGGAATAAAAGAAGAAAGGATTCAAGAATACAATTTTGGCATATTCTCAGGTCTCACATATAAAGATATAGAATCCAAATATCCAGTAGAATATAGGGAGTGGGTAGAAAATCCTACAGATTATATAATTAGAGAAGGGGAAAGTCTAAGAACAGTTTACAATAGAGTAGTACAATTTTTAGAAGAAATCCTTAAAAAAGGTGAAGATGTACTACTAGTCACCCATGCAGGTGTTATTCGTTTAGCCCTTTGTTGGGTATTTGATAATATAGACTATTTTTATAAATTTAAAGTAGACAATGGAAGCATAAATATTATATCCATAGATCATAACTTTAAATTTATAAAAAAATTGAACTATAGTCCTAGATTAGATTAGTCTAGGATTTTTAAGTATAATTTTAAATATAGATATGATCACTTATATAGCTTATGATTCTAATATTTTATCTGCTGGAATTTGACTTTACAACAGTATAAATAAAAAACTTTTTTAATATAAAATAGATTTATAATGGAATAATGGAGCTAGCTTGACAAAAGTCATGTAACATTCTAAACTTAAATATGATAGAGATTTAGCAATTAGATATGATAAATAAAAAAAGAATGATATTTAGTGCAAATATTTCATTGTTAGGGGGACAAAAATGGACAAGTATAAAATTGCAACTTACATATTGCTTGTAATACAAGGTGCATGGATATTTGGTATTATTTTTTTTGCAAGGAAACTGGTAAAAAAAACCAGCTCCATTGATGAATTATTACATAGTGTAGCACAGGGAGATCTTACAAGGAAAATTACTCTAAAGGACAAAGGATTTTTAGCATCATTAAATTCAAATTTAAACAATCTTATTAACAAGGTAAGAAATCTAGTGGCACAGATTATGACTCTTACAGACAAAACTGTTAATTATACCAGTGAATTAAACAGTGATACAATGAAGATCAACACATCAGCACAAGAGACTGTAAAGGTTATAAATGAAATTGCTAAATCCATGGAACAGCAAATGTACTCCATAAAAAGGGCAGAAGAATATTCAACTGAAGCCATGGACACTTCAAGACATATAGTAGAACAATCAGACGAAGTAAGCCGAAAGGCAGATGAAACTATAGAAACAATTGAAGCAAGCTATAAGAATTTTGAAGCCCTTATAGAAAAATTAGATCAATCAGCTAAAACTAGTGCCCAATCTGCCAATAGAATAAAACAACTTGAAGACCAAACTATACTAATACAAAGTATAGCAGACAAGGTAAAGGATATTAGTAGCAATACAAATCTTCTAGCTCTTAATGCATCCATAGAAGCAGCCCGTGCAGGAGAGGCAGGAAAAGGTTTTGCAGTAGTAGCAGATGAAGTGAAAAAACTTGCAGAAGATTCAACTATACAATCAGAACAAATACAAAAAGTAGTTGATGGTATAAAGGAAGAGATACATATTATATCTGATGCTATAGAAGAAGAAATAAATACAATCAAAGAATATATTAGTTTTTCATATACTACTAGAGAATATTTGGAAAAAATCAATACTGAAACTAAGGGAGTATTTGATGTATTTGGTGATATAAATAGTGAAATAGGTGAACAAGAAAACAAGATTAATCAAGTTGTAGATATTATTAAAGACACATCTTATACCTTTGAAAATATTGCAGCTTCTACAGAAGAAATGGCAGCTTCAGCAGAGAACCAAGCTAGCATAACAGAAGAAACCTTTAAAAAGATATCTAATCTTTTAGAAATGAATAAAGAGATAGAAGAGTATATATCAGGTTTTGTAAAAAACTATAGAATAGATGAAGCAACTCAAAGATATATAGATAATGGCTTGAGAAGTCTAAAAGAAATGTCTAAGTTACCAGTTTTAGCAGATATGGACTACAAAAGTGGTACTTCTATATTGAGAAAAGAGCTTGAAAATCATCCAGAGTTTGAACTATTTGCCATAATGCAAAAAGATGGATTAAGAAAAGCCATAACTTTGGATTATAAAGAAGATGATGTATATGTAAACTTTGCCCATCGACCATATTTTAAAGAAGCTATTTCAGGAAAAGAATATAAGTCAGCACCTTATATTTCAGTAGATACTAATAATTATTGTATTGCTATGTCAGTACCTGTTAAAGATAATACTGGAGAAATTGTAGGGATATTAATGGGAGACTTGAGATTATAAACAAAAACATGATCCTAGATTATATTAATCTAGGATTTTTTATACACTTATAGCCTATAGGTACATAAGATATATTAGTGCTAAAAGTAAAAATAAGAGAGGTGATAGTTTGAATAAGAAGAATTTTACTGTACTAGGAGGAGATAGTAGAAGTCTTGCCTTAGGCAATCTACTTTCACAGGATGGTCATAGGATAATTGTCCACGGATTTGATGATTTAACAAATTATCCTAAATTAGAAATAGAAAAGGATCTTAAAAAAGCTCTAGAAAAATCAGATATAATAATAGGCCCCCTACCTTTTACGAAGGGGGATAGACAACTAAATACACCACTATATTCCCAAAATATAGATATGGAAAAACTATTAAAAGATATACCAGTAAATAAGATATTTATGGGAGGAGCCATACCAGATAAATTTAGTAGATTGGCCTATGAATATGGCATACATCTAATAGACTATTTTAAGCGAGAAGAGATGCAAGTCTTAAACGCTATACCTACTGCTGAAGGTGCTATTCAAATAGCCATGGAAGAAATCAATATTACCCTTCACGGTTCAAAGACCATAATCTTAGGTTATGGTAGAATAGGTAAAGTACTTACAAAAATGCTAAAGGGTATAGGAGCAAATGTATATGTAGGAACTAGAAACTATTCCCATATATCATGGATTAAAGCCTATGACTGTACTCCTGTGCTTTTAAAGGAACTAGATGATTATTTACCAAAGATGGATATAATATTTAACACTATTCCAAGCCTTGTATTACAAGAAGAAAATCTAAAGAAACTTAAAGAAGACACTCTAATCATAGATGTAGCATCAAAACCAGGAGGTATAGACTTTAAAAAAGCTGAAGAATTAGGTATCAATACCATATGGGCCTTAGGATTACCAGGAAAAGTAGCTCCTATAACTGCTGCATCATGTATAAAGGAGACTATATATAATATAATTGAGGAGTTGGAGGTATAGTATGTCTTTAAAAAATATGAAAATAGGTTTTGCCCTTACAGGTTCTTCCTGTAATTTTGAACATGTATTTAAGGTATTAGAAGATATAGCAAATAAGGGAGCAGATATTTATCCAATAATATCCTATTCTGTAGAGACTTTCAATACTAGATTTGGAACTGCTGAGGAGTGGAAAGATAAATTAAGAGAAATAACAGGTAAAGAACTGATTTCCACCATAGTAGATGCAGAACCAGTAGGGCCTAAATTGGATTTAGATGTAATAGTAGTAGCACCATGTACAGGAAATACTACAGCCAAACTAGCCAATGCCATAACTGATACCCCTGTAACTATGGCAGTAAAGGCACATTTAAGAAACCAAAAACCTGTAGTATTAGCTGTTGCTACCAACGATGGCTTAGGTGCCAATGCAAAAAATATAGGTTTACTAATGAATACAAAAAATGTATACTTTGTACCTCTTAGGCAAGATGACCCACACAATAAACCAAACTCTTTAGTAGCAAAATTTGAATATATAGAAGAAACTATAGAGAATGCAGTATTGGGAAAGCAAATACAACCAGTCTTAATCTAATAAAAATCCCTCTCTTCCTAAAAAGGAAGGGAGGGATTTTACTATGAGAAAAAATATCTATAGAAGTCTTTTGCAAAATAAAAGATTTCATCTGGCTCTACTACAATAGATACCTTATTATCATACCAGATAGCATTTAAAAACTCTTCATCATATATTAAAAGATAATCATTGAATTTTTTCCTTAGATCATTAGCATATCCTTCTTGGAAGAATATGGTGATTACTCCTTGTTCTTTATTTTTATCTAAGGCTATACCTATGATATTATCATATTCAGTAGAATCAAAACTAGAAACAACAGTACCATGGCCATCTAAAGAAGTAGATCGTACATGTATAGGAATATTAAAATTCTTACCTATGGAAACAGCCCTTGGATGAAGGACATTTACTCCATTGGAAGCAAGGTTATACATATTATCATAGTCAATAGACTGGATAAATTTAGTAGAAGGTACAATCTGTGGATCTATAATAGCTACACCAGGTACATCTGTAAATATATCAACCCTCTGGGCTTTTAAATATCCACCTAAACTTACAGCAGTTATATCACTACCACCTCTACCTAAGGTAGTTATTTCCATATCCTTAGAAGCCCCTTGAAATCCAGCTACTACGGGAGTTTTATTATCTTTAAGAAGCTTTAAAATAGGATCAGTATTTATATCTACAATGGTGCTAGAGCCGAAGTTGGCATCAGTAACTATTCTTGCCTGTATACCCATTAAAGGTTCTGAAGGAATTCCATTGGAATCTAAGAAATGAGAAACAATAGCAGCAGATATGGTTTCACCGCAGGACATAATTAAATCCTTTTTCTTAGGATCTATATTCGGATTTATTTTCTCCAGTTCATTAATAAGAGTATCAGTGGCATAGGGCTCTCCCTTTCTACCAATTGCAGATACTACTATAACAGGACTTTCACCCTTATGAATTGCCCTTTCTATATGGGATAATATACTCCCGCTTTCAGCAATATGCCTAAGGGAAGTACCTCCAAATTTTTGAATTACTATATTCATAATATCACCCCTATAATAGATCTCTGTCTATTAGGGTTTCAGCAATTTGGACAGCATTAAGGGCTGCACCTTTTCGTAGATTATCGGCTACTATCCACATATTTACACCATTTTCTATAGAATAATCCTTACGAATACGTCCTACAAAAACATGATCCTTACCTGCACAATTTATAGGAATAGGATATATATTTTTTCCTGGATAGTCCAACACTTTAATACCCTTAGAATAGTTGAGAATAGTAGTTAAATCATCTATATCCATAGGCAACTTAGTCTCCACATTTACAGATTCAGCATGGGCAGTAAATACAGGGATACGAACAGTAGTAGCAGTTACCTGAATATCTTTACCTAATATTTTTTTGGTTTCATCAATCATCTTCATTTCTTCTTTGGTATATCCAGTATCTAGAAAAGAATCTATATGGGGCAAAGCATTAAATAGTATTTGATAAGGATATACAGAGTTTGTAATCCTATTTTTAGATATATAATCTTCCACTTGACTATTTAATTCATCTATGGCCCTTTTACCTGTACCGGACACTGCTTGATAAGTGGATACCACTACTCTTTTGATTCCATATCTACGATGAATTGGCTTTAAGACTACTAACATTTGAATAGTAGAACAATTTGGATTTGCTACAAGGCCTTGATGCCAATCTAAATCTTCAGGATTTACTTCTGGAACTACTAGGGGAATCTTTGGATCCATTCTCCATCTACTACTATTATCAATTACTAAGGCCCCCTCCTCTATAGCAATAGGAGCAAGGTCTTTACTAACTTCATTTCCAGCACAAAAAAAGGCAATATCTACATCTTTAAAAGCCCCTTTTTTAGCAACTTCAGTATAAATAGTTCTTTCTTTAAAAGTAACTTTCTTTCCTTTGTTTTTTTCAGTACCTAATAGTTTAAGTTTATTAATAGGAAAATCCCTTTCAGCCAATATACTAGTAATTTTTCGTCCCACCATTCCCATGGGACCCACAATAGCTATATTATAACTTTTCAACAAAATCGCCTCCTTAATCTAGACATAAGTCTCCAACAAAGATAATTAATATTATATTATTCAAAACTAAATTAAAAGGTTAAGAATACTTTTTTAAACTTAATGACACCTTTTTGAATTAAACATAGTATACTTAATATATAATGAGAATTTTGAAAGGAGATTGATTATGAGAGAATGGGGAAGGCTGATTACAGCCATGGTTACACCCTTTGATGATGATTTAAATGTAGATTATGAAATGGCAGTATCTTTAGGTAAAAAATTAGTAGATGAAGGTAGCACCTCCTTGGTAATAACGGGAACCACAGGAGAAGCACCTACTCTTACATTAGAAGAAAAGATAAAACTATATAAAATTATGAAAGAAAACTTAAATGTACCTATCATAGCAGGAGTAGGGACTAACTCAACAAGAGACACTATAGAAAATGCTAAAAAGGCAGTAGAGGCAGGAGTAGATGGATTGCTTATAGTAACTCCATACTATAATAAACCAGATCAAGATTCACTATATCAGCATTTTAAAACCATAGCAGAATCTGTAAGTTTACCTATTATGCTATATAATGTACCAGGAAGAACAGGATGCAATATGTTACCAAGTACGGTAGCAAGACTTTCAAAAATAGATAATATAGTAGCCCTTAAGGAAGCCAGTGGAAATATAACTCAATTAGGAGAAATAATGAAAATAGTATCAGAAGATTTCATAGTATATACAGGTGATGATGGAATGGTACTACCAAGTATGGCTGTAGGAGCCTATGGAGTAGTAAGCGTTAGCTCCCATATAGTAGGGACAGAAATGAAAGAAATGATAGAAGCCTTTATAGAAGGTCATAATAAAAAAGCAGCAGAAATCCACTTAAAGCTTTTAAGTATTTTCCAAAACTTATTTATAGTAGCCAATCCAATACCAGTAAAGGCAGCTCTAAATATGAGAGGAATAAAAGTAGGTGGAGTAAGGTTGCCTCTTACAAAGGCAAAGGAAGATGTATTAGAAATATTAAAAAAGGAATTAGAAGTATTAGATAAATAAACCTTGGATTATAGGATATAAACCGCTGTATATCTTTATTACAATAAGTTGTCGAATTTTCCAAAAAATCCCTTGACTTCCATAATTATATCCCATATAATCATTTATGGAAATAAGGAAAATGATAATGTTTATCATTTAGACATAAGGGTATATAAATAATAGACAATAATAGAAAAATTTAATTTATAGAGGAGAGATATACAGTGAATTTTGCATTACCAGAATTTAATAATACTTTTGGAGACTTTGGATATTATAAATCCGAAAAAGACGCAAAGTATATAAAACATAAAGACAATAGCTTTGGAGGATATTTTCACAATGTAAGTGTAGATATGGAAGAAGTCCTTCGTAGAACATCAGAATTACCATGCAAGATAAGAAACCTATAATAACTTCTTAAAGTAATCCCCCTAAATAAAAAATAGGGGGATTATTGTATTTAAATATTTTTTATTGCTTATAAATTTTATAAATGATACACTTTATTAAAATAATAAATATATATCTTTATTTAAAAGAAAGAGTGAATATCTATGAGAAAACTACTTAAAACTGTAAATACCTTTGAAGATTTCCATACAGATATATACGAGAAATTGAGTATTGGAGTAGAGGTACAGGATTTTACGGAACCAAACCTTATTAAAGAAGAAAAAGATATAATAATAAATAGCTATAAGGATTTATTTAAAAATTTTACAGGAATAAAATCTCTTCATGGACCATTTTTAGATTTAAAACCGGCAAGCCCTGATTTATTAATTAGGGAAGTAAGCTATAAGAGATATTTAGAGACCTTAAATATAGCTGCAGAATTAGATATGGACTACATCGTATTTCATAGTCAGATAAATCCACAATTAAATGAGCCCTTCATAATAAATCTAAACAATATGCAAAATAAGGAGTTTTGGGAAAAAATCCTAAACGAAACAAAATATAATGGAATCATATTAATAGAAAATATATTTGAAGAATCACCCTATATGTTAAAGGAATATATAGAAACCATGAACTTACCAAATATGAAAATAAACTTAGATATAGGTCATGCAAAATTAGGAAAGTCAGATTTAGAAGAATGGCTAAAAGAGCTAAAAGATTATATAGTATATATGCATATACATTCAAATAATGGCCTTTATGATCAGCATAAATCACCATCTAAAGATGAGATAGAAAACTTATATAAATTATTGGCTAAGTACCAGATAAATCCAATATTGTCTTTGGAGTACAAGACAAATAATCTAGAAATGGAAATAAAAAGATACTTATAGTTATTACTATAAAAAAAGGGGTATATGTACAATAGTCAGATAATATTGCAGGAAAAGAGGTAAATACTATGACTATTAGCAAGGTGATAAATCACTATGGGAAGATACAATCCCCTTATATGGGAATTTTGGTAAATCATTTGCCAATGGGACAGTTGGCCCTTTATAAAATAAGGCCAGATATAAAAGGAGTAAAGAAATATTCCCAAATATACTCTCAGAAACATAAAGTTGACCCAGTTAAAACCCAATATACTAAAATAAATTCCTTAGAAGAGTGTTTAGGAAATAGAAACTTATACGAATCATGTTTAGACATTGTTAAAGCCAAAATCCAGGAAGAAGGCATTGACAATGTTATTAATTATGTTTTAAACACATATCCCCTAGGTATATCATCGGGACTTTTTCATACTACCATAAGACTTGCCTATGGAGTAGAGGGATATAGACTGGAGAAAGAATTAGTAGATGAAGTAGCTAGGGCATTGGCTTATTATATTACAGCTTATAGAGAGGCTAAAGTATTTACTAGAAAAATAGATAGCGAAGATTTTATAAATGAAATTATAAAATTTAAAAATAAGCCTTATATAAAAAAAATATTAGATGAAGAGGATAGTCTAGGACAAAGACTTAGAAGATTTTATAATAATAAAGAGTATTTAGAAGAAGGATTTGTTATAGATGGAACAGAAGAAGAAAAGATAAGATCTCTATTGAACCTACTAATACCCGTATATTATGATTCTAGAAATATAGTTATACTTCACTGCATAACAGGACTACATGGGATAATAGTTCTTAAAAACTATTTTAATAATTTTCACGATGTATTAGATATATTGACCACTTGTATAATTACCCATTTAAAAGCAATAGACAATCTAAAATATGGAGAGAAAATTTCAGATCATACAGAATTGTCTTGGGATTGTATAAAGACTAAAGCTTCAGAAGTATCAGATATACATGCAATCAAATTAACATATACATCCTATGAACTGGATAAACTTTACAATATTCCAGAGTTAAAAGATATTGCATTAAAAAGAATAAAACATAAATAAAAATAAGTAAGGACTTTTTCCATAGGTGGATAAAGTCCTTTTTAATATGTTTGCAAATAGGCTTACTTTACACCATATTATTTGATATAATACCATATGTGTTTATAGAATTTAAAATAGAGTAGATATAATTTAAATATAGTATAAAAAATAATAGTGAGGTGAAAAATTTGGCAGAAAAAGCAAAGATAAGCCCTAGGCAAAAAGCAATAGCAGAAGCAATTATAGCATCAATATTATGGAGTACAGGAGGATTATTAATAAAGTTAGTAGATTGGAACCCTGTGGCAATCTCTGGAGCAAGAAGCTTTTTTGCATCACTAGCTTTGCTATTATATATAAAGAAGCCTAAATTTACTAAATCCAAAACACAGACCATAGGAACAATCGCCTATGCAATATCCTTAATAAGCTTTGTAGTAGCTACAAAATGGACTACATCAGCCAATGCAATACTATTACAATTTACTTCTCCTATATTTGTAGCTATTATAGGAGCAACGGTACTAAAGGAAAAAGTCTACTGGTTCGATATAACATCAATAATAGTAGTATTTTTAGGAATGGGATTGTTTTTTATAGATGGTATGGGAGGAGGCAGTACAGCAGGTAATCTAGTTGCAATTCTTGCAGGATTTACTGTAGCAATTTCAACATTGTCCTTTAAATTAGAAAAAGATGGATCAGCCATAGAGATTACCCTATTTGGAAATATACTAGTATTTTTAATTTCAATACCTTTTATGCTTCAATCAATGCCAGATTTAAGAAGTATAATCATACTTGTCATTATGGGTGTATTTCAACTAGGTGTACCCTATATATTTTATGTAAATTCAATGAAAGAATTATCAGCCTTAGAAGCCATACTAATAACAGTAATAGAACCTTTGCTAAATCCAGTATGGGCCTTCATATTTATACAGGAGAACCCAGGTATATATGCAGTCATAGGTGGGATTATAGTAATTTGTGCCATAGTATTTAGAAATATAGTCAGTATGAAAAAGTTTTACTCATCCCATGAATAGATATTTGAAACTCTCTATAGATAGAGAGTTTTTTTATAAAAGCTATATATTAACCATATTTATTATGATGTATAAAATAAATAGGAATTAATATCCATTTACATGAATAGAATTTAATAATTTTGACAGAATAAGTAAAAAAGTCAAATGAAAATTCTAGGAGTGTAAATTTTATGTTTTTACAAATGTCCATATTTAGTATTTTTATTATCTACCTCTCTTATAGATTATTTAAAAATACTAAGCCAAAAACTATACAAATAAAAAACAAATACTCATTAAAGAAAATCTTATTAGATAACTACAAAAATCTGGAAGAAAATATACATATCAAAGGAAGTTTTTCCATAGAAGCAGAAGAAGTAATAGCTATACTTAAAGATAGAAAGACATTTATATTCAACAATGGTTTTCAGTGTAATATATCTAAGAAAAATAACAAAACAACCATATATATAAAGATTAAATATACACAAGGATATAAAGTTCTTAGAGCTTTTCAAGATCAGAATCTGTGGGAAAAGTTAAGTTTAAAAGATAAAAAAGTGTACTTAAAAATTCAAAGAATCTATAACAAAATTATAAATCAAGAAATGACTGATTATGAAAAAATAAGGGCTATCCATGACTATTTAATAGAAAATTCCAACTATGATTTAGAAAATTATAAAAAAGGCAAAGTGCCAAAAGTATCCCATACACCCTATGGACTTCTTTTCAAAAAGAAGGCTGTATGTAGTGCCTTTGCAGAAGTTTTTTCCATATTCATGGAGCTAGCAGGTATTCCATGTTATTTTGTAATGGGGGAAATAAAGGATGATGAAAGAAATAAACATGCCTGGAATATGGTGAAATTAGAAGATCAATACTACCATATAGATACTACATTTAATTTAAATTTTAAGGAAGATATAACAAATAATAGATACAAATATTTTAAAGTAACAGATGATTATATATCTTTAACCCATAGATGGAACAAAAAAGCATATCCTTAAAAGAAAATACTCCTTTAATGAAGTATCCTATGGTGATACCTTCAAAAAGGAGTATTTCTCTTTTAGAAAACTACAAGTACTATAAAATAAGGGAACACCATCATCGTCAAACATTTATCAATGTTGGCAATTATTATATTAACACATAGTTATAAAAAATACAATCCTTTTTCACAAAATTTTAACATTTTAAATATATTGGGATATGGTCTAAATATGGGGTAAAATGATATAATAATATAATTAAATAAAAGTATCACTTCAATAGGGGGATATGTATGAAGTTTACTAAAATAGGTATGAGAACCATAAAAACAGCAGTATCTGTAATACTAACATTGATAATAGCAGAAGTATTTAAGCTGCAAAGCCCTACATTGGCAGTAATAGCAGCAGTGATGACTATGGAAAGTTCCGTTTCAGAATCCTTTGTAGCAGGGAAAAATAGAATGTACGGAACACTATTAGGTGGAGCTGTAGCTTTAATTATGTCATATATAGCTCCTACCAACTTAATATTCATAGGAATAGGTCTAATAATATTAATAAACATATGCAACTATTTCCAATGGGAAAAAGCAGTGAAGATGGCCATGGTAGTATTTTTAGTAATAGTCCTAGGATATGGAGAGCAGGATAGATATGGCTATGCCCTTCATAGGACTCTTGATACCTTAGTGGGGGTCATAGTAGGAACATCTATAAACTATTTTGTAAGACCACCAAAAGTAGAAAAAAATGTAGAAAATACAATAAATCAGATGTACGAAGAAGTAAGAGAAATCCTTAAAAAATTAATTTGGAAAGGTGAATTTACAGAATTAGATAATTTTAAAAAAGAAATAGTAGAAGTAGAAGAAAAATATGAAATATTTGTAGATGATATGAAATATCATATGATAGAAAACAACAATATAGATAAATATCAGCATCTATTTAATTCACTAGAAAATATTCAAGATCATCTAAGTGTAATAAATGATATAAAACCATTTCCAAATATAAATGAAGCAAATAAGGATTTTATAGAAAGGTATTTCAATAAGGAAGTTCCTAATGGTGATTTTCAAGAAATGGATCATTTAGATCTAATATATAATTATCATTTAGAAAAGATTCTAAAGGAAGTAGACTATATAGAATCTACAATATAGTATAATTTAGTGTTACTTAAAAGTACAACTTGTCACCACTGTAGGATTTTATTCATAAGATATAGTGAGTAAAGTAAATTGGTGGTGAAATTATGTATGAAAATAGATGCTTAACTTTAGGAATGAAAGCTCCAGATTTTGAAGCCCAATCTACCTTTGGACCATTAAAACTATCAGACTATAGGGGGAAATGGGTAGTATTGTTCTCTCATCCAGGAGACTTTACACCTGTGTGAACCACTGAGTTTATTGCTTTTGCAGAGCAATATTATTCTTTCGTAGAAAGAAACACTGAGTTAATAGGTATAAGTTTAGATAGTAATCCTTCCCATTTAGCTTGGGTATATAATATATATCAAAATACAGGAGTTCAAATTCCATTTCCAATAGTAGCAGATAAAGACATGAGTATAGCAAAAACTTATGGAATGATAGCACCAAATATAAGTACAAATACAACTGTAAGAAATGTATTTATTATTGATGAAAATCAAATTATCAGGGCAATACTTGTATACCCATTATCTACAGGTAGATATATACCTGAAATAATCAGATTAATAACAGCCCTGCAAGTAACAGATGAATATAAAGTAGCAACACCAGCAGATTGGATGCCAGGAGATCCAGTAGTAGTACCAGCACCACAAACCTATGAAGAATTACTAGAGCGAGTAAGTGGTGAAGACGGATACTGCTGTGTAGATTGGTATCTATGCTACAAAAATATATAGTTAAATCCTTGGAATAAAATACAATACATCAGATGGAATGTAGTCTTCATCTGATGTATTATTTATATACTTATAGATTGAAATAAGAAATAAAGAGAATATATACCGAGTAGTGCAACAATAATATTTTCAAAGTTACTATCTATTTGTATAGTAATTGGAGAAGAAATATTTATATCTAAGGGATAAAATAGTTTTATTCCCTTAGGAGTAAGAAAATCACCAATTAAATGAGACAAGTATCCTATGGCAAAACTAGAATATATATAGGGTATTTTATATGTAATGGATATTATCTTCACTATATATGTGGCTATAACAAATCCTAAAAGACTATGGGTAAAGCCCCTATGACTAGAAATACCAGTAAAAAAGGTCATTATAGCCAAAAGACCAAATAATATATCCTCTCTTATTATATATAAATAAATAAATCCACCTGCTAAGGATAGATAAAATAACGATCTATAAAATTTATTTTTAAGCAATAATAATTTTTGATTTAATCTGGCTTTAGGATGATCTATATCTGGAATCAAAGAACCTAATGTAGAAGCCAATACTATGATTAATTTAGTTTCCATGGGTTGGTCTGTAGATAATGCCAATCCTGCAAGAACCCCTATAGCCATATGTGTTTTTCCTGTCATAAATACCTCCTAGATGATTAAGGCCTTGGTGAACTATAATAGATGGTTTATATTATACAGGTTTTCGAACATATATTCAAGACATAAGTCTTTTCAAATGTATTTTCCTTATAAGTAATTATTGATACAATAGATAATAGACAAATAAAATTTATGCAGCTTAGATACTAAGTTATTGGAAAAATACATCTTAATTAAAAACTATTTGAAAGGAGATATCCGTATGAAAAGAGTTTTAATCGGTGGAATGCATCACGAATCCAATTCTTTTAATCCAATTATTGCAGGTGAAGATGATTTTAGGGTAATATATGGAAAGGATATATTTCATAATATTAGGGAAAATGACTCCATATCAGGAATTATTGCTACCCTTAAAGAAGCAGAGTGTGAAGTAATACCAACAGTTTTTGCAAGGGCAGTTCCAAATGGAGAAGTAGACTATGATTTTTATATGAAGATTAAAAATAAAATCGTAGAAATGGCTAAAGAAGCAAATGAAGAAAAACCTTTAGATGCCATTACCCTTGCATTACATGGCTCCATGAGAGTTAGAGGCTTAGGAGAAGCTGAAGGAATACTTTTAGAAGAGCTAAGAGACCTATTTCCCAATATACCAATATATTCAGCCCTAGATATGCATACTACCATGACTAATAAGATGTATAATAACTGTGATGGGTTTGTAGGATATAAATGTGCACCTCATACTGATTGTACAGAAACAGGAATACATGCTGCAAAGATGACACTAAAAACTTTAAATGAAGGAATAAAGGGTACCTCAGCCTGGGTTAGAGTACCGATTTTAATAGCTGGAGAACAATCGGCTACGGCTACAGAACCTATGATTACCCTAATAAACCAATTAAGAAAAATAGAAAAACAAAAAGGAATCATGGCTGCATCATATCTTATGGGATTTCCATGGGCAGATAATAAGGATAGTTCTGTTGCTGTATATGTAGTTACTGAAGATGATCAAGAACTGGCAGATAAAACAGCCATTGAGTTGGCTAAACTCATATGGTCAAAGAGAAATGAATTTGAATTTCATACTGAAACCTATCCTCAAGAGAAAGCTTTAGATAAGGCATTTAAAGGCCTCTTAGAAGGAAACACCCCTATATATATATCTGACTCTGGAGATAATCCAACGGCAGGAGCTTCATCAGATTGTACAGATTTTATAAAATTGATTTTGTCAGATAAAAGAGCACAAGATTTAAAACATCCTATTATATATGGTGGCTTTTATGATCCGGAAGCTACAAAGTCCTGTGAAGGAAAAGTAGGACAGGAAATAACTATAGACTTTGGAGCTAAGTTTGATACTACCACATCTACTCCAGTAAGGGCAACGGGAATTGTAAAATCTTATTTTAAAGATTGGAGTAGAAATAAATTTCCAAAGGGAGATTTGGCCCTGTTTAGTACAGGTGGAGTAGATATTGTATTGGCAGAACAACATGTAGGATATACTGATCCCCAAATGTTTGTAGATTTAGGTCTAGATCCAAAGGAAGCTGAAATAATCATATGTAAATTAGGATATCTAACACCGGGTCATGAAGCCTTGGCTAAAAGAAGCATAATGGCTCTAACTAAGGGAAATACCAACGAAGATCTTAAATCTATAGATTTCAAGCTAGTAAAGAGACCAATATTTCCTTTGGATGAGGATTTTGAATATGATGTTGTAGAAAATTTAGTAAATAAAAAAATATAGAAAGTGAAAACAAGCCTTTCATAAATTATAAATAAGATATGAAAGGCTTTTGGAATATTCATTATCCATACTTTTTAAGTAAAGTAGAGAAATAAGCAAATACCAATATTGCAACAATCAATAACATAATAATACCTCCTATGAAAAGAGATCCTTTTTAAAAATCATAAAAGGACTCCTTTGTTTGGACTTAAATTTATCTTTAGCTTTAGCTAAACTTATATCATTTATACTAGAGTAGAATGACAATATTAATATCTATCTAATCATATCATATAAAGGCTTATATATGATAAAGTACATACCTATTATAAAAATTATGCCAATTATAAGGTTTCTCAATAAAATTATGTTTTGATTTCTAGTATTTTTCTGTTTGGTTAATTTTTCTCTTTCATCTCTTGCATCCATTCTAGCATTTTCCTTTATAATTTCTTCTTCATAAATAATATCTTTTTTAATAATACTTTCAATTATATTCATAATATCCTCCCAAAATATTCTTTTATTAAGATATATATGCCATAAAGATAAATCTATTAAGATTGATTGTAAATTAGGCTGTACTATTTTAATACAATATACTATGATTATCTTAAAAATATATCAATTTTTCTTGTTCCTTACTATAATAATCTTTAAACCATTTCTCACAAACATGAATTAGAGCTAAAATAAAATGGGGTTCCCTAGGATAAAGTCTCAATAGTAGTATAAGTATTGACATAATCCATTACCTTATGTAACATAATATTACAAGGAGGCTAAAAGATGTCTAATAGGTTTAATGTTGGAAAGAAAATTCGAGAAATTAGGGAAGAAAGAGGCCTGAGTCAATTAAGTGTAGTAAACAAACTTGAAGAACAAGATATAAGCATGAGTAGAGAAACCTTAAGCAAAATTGAAACTAATAATAGATCCATATCTGCCATAGAACTAAATGGCTTATCTAAAGTATTAAATGTAGATATAAGTGATTTTTTTCATGAAAAAGGCACAGAAGATATAGTTACATTTTTCAGAAAGAGAAACTTCTCACAAAATACAATAGATGAAGTTTCCAAACTCCAAGAAATAATTAAAGTATTTATAAATCATGAAAAAATCTATAAAGAAGATAAAAATCTATAGATCTATGGTAGAGGGGGGAAATAAAAACAATGAAAAGAAAAAATATTGATCTTCCCAATGAGTTATTTAGACTTGAGATAAAGGAACTAGCAGAAGAAACTAGAGTTAGATTTGCTAAAAAAGGCATATCAGATATATTTGATATTCTCTCAGAAATAGCTTTTTTAATTAGGAAACCTTTAAATATAGAAGAACTTTCTGGATTTATTACCTATTATGAGGATCGCTTTGTAGTATATTTAAATAGTAACTTTACACTAGGACATGAAAGATATACAGGGGCCCATGAGCTTTATCATATAATGTACAATGAAGATATATTAAAAAAAGAGAAGGTATTTATTGATAAAGAAAAACATAAAGAAGAGGAAACAAGGGCAGATGTATTTGCAGCTGAATTTCTCATGCCAGAAGACTATGTAAAAGAAATATATTATAAGACTATAAACTTAGATAAATATAGTCTTCAACCAAGACATATAGTTAGAATGCACAACTTTTTTAAGGTAAGCTACAAAGCAATGCTTAAAAGGCTTATACAATTAGGGCTATGTTCATCAGATAGATATGGAGAACTTATAGATATATCTTCCTTGGAAAATAAGCACAAGCTTCAAAACATAACTAAACAGGAAGGGTATAGTATAGATTTGATAGTTCCATCAAAGGATATATATATACCTAGAGAATACATAATCTATTTAAAATCCAACTATGAAGATGGGAAGATATCCTATGAAGAAATGGAAAAAGCTTTAGAGTTTGTCAATTTAGATCCTAAGGAATTTGGATATAAATAAAAGAATATATAAAGATGATAAAGCCTGAGATTTATTTTTAGGCTTTTTCACTGGGACGAAAGTAACAAAACATCACAATTATTCTAAAAAGATTGACAATTGCCCCATGGGATAGTAATATATTGTTACAAACCAAGTTTCTTATTAAGGGTATTGGGGTGATGTATATAGAATGATATTATTATTTTATTAGGGGTAAATTAAGGAAAGAGTTGGTTTTTAAAATATGGGCTATAAGATTATACTTATAGTCCATGTTTGGATAGGAGAAATGGTCTAAATCAATAAATGCAACATTTAAATTTAGCTATAGAGGAATAGGTTGTTAATACTAAAAATAATATAAGGAGGAGTAATATGGAGATA
Source organism: Wansuia hejianensis (assembly GCF_014385225.1). Taxonomy (GTDB): domain Bacteria; phylum Bacillota; class Clostridia; order Tissierellales; family Tissierellaceae; genus JACRTK01. The sequence goes on along the minus strand of NZ_JACRTK010000004.1, from coordinate 127,676 downwards.
AATATGGAAGTAAGAAGGGAAGGCTCTTATTTTGATGGAGGACTATTACAATTAATAGGGTGGACAATATTAGGTGCACTTATTACAATTTTAACATTAGGGATCTGTTATCCATGGGCCTTATGTATGGTATATGGGTGGAAAATAAATCACACGGTAGTAGAAGGCAGAAGATTAAAATTCACAGGTAAAGCCATAGGCTTATTTGGATTATGGATAAAGATATTTTTACTTACTATTATTACTTTTGGAATTTATGGATTTTGGGCTGGAATAGCATTAGAAAAATGGAAAGTAAAAAATACTGTATTTCAATAATTTATGATTGATTTATCTAAAATATAATGAAATAATTAATAACACAACCAGTGATTAAATGAGAGTTAGTATAGGGATGTCCTAGGACATCCCTATACTAACTCTATCACTAATTCAGGATAAATACTTTTAAATCTAATAAAGTTTTATCCAGCTAATTTTTTCCACCAAATTATCAGGTGCTTCTTTTATTTTATTACTGGATATTTATACCGGTTTATATTTGAATTTGTAAGTAAATTCATATTCAATTTTATAACAATGCTTACTATAAAATATTAAATCCTTATCACTATAAATCCAACATTTAGGGGGCTTATCTTTATTATATATCATATTTAATCACCTAGTCAGGACCAGATAGTATAATTGGAATATACATATAAGTGATTCTACTTAGTATAATAGAACACCTATTGCCTAACTTATCCTAAAACTCTCTAGATTTAAATGTTTTAGTGAAATAGTCCCATTCCATGGATATCCCAGACTAAAAAAATAAACATTTAGTATGAAACTATGGAAGTGCTTGGTAAAATCAACATTGCTAGTGTTTTTATCTCCAAATGTACTACAATACATAGTTGATACATTTGATATACAACACATAAGGACTCCAGAAGATGATTTAAAAACAGCATTAAAACAATTAGTATAGGAATTTAAAAGACATATATGAAAATATATATGAAAATGATATGATACCTTCAAATTAGATGGTCTAATTAAATATGCTATCTATTTAGAGGTATTTTTTATTAATTTTTTATAAATATTTCATATACTAACTGTTATATTGTACTATATTAGTAGTTTTACTCTGTTTTAAATCTTCAATTACTAAACAAGCATTTGATTATTTTAAAGCTAAAGGGTTGTTAGAAAATTCCATGTATTTGGATAATAAAAAGTTTTCAACAAGGGTATTCTGTGGTATCATATAAAAGACAATATATTAAATTTAATAATTAGGGAGGGATTAACTTGAGTCAAAAACAAAAAAACAAGTCTGTAACCTTATTAGACAGAATTGAAAAAGTAGGTAATATTTTACCTAGTCCAGCAACTTTATTTTTTGGACTATTTTTACTAGTAATATTTTTATCATTTATTTTTAATAAATTAGGTACAAATGTTACCTATGATGCAATAGTTAATGGAGAATTACAGGAAACTAATGTAGCAGTAAGGAGTTTATTAAGTAGGGAAGGAATCGTATATATACTTACTTCTGCAATAAGTAACTTTACTGGGTTCTTTGCATTGGGTACAGTTTTAACAATTATGCTAGGTGTTGGGGTAGCAGATGGTAGTGGTCTAATTGCCGCTTTGATGCGTAGGGTTGCTTTAAATACACCTAAGGCATTAATAACATCAGTAGTTATATTTTTAGGAATAATGTCTAATATTGCAAGTTCAACAGGATATGTAGTTTTGGTTCCTTTAGGAGCTATATTGTTTATGGCTTTTGGCCGCCATCCTATTGCTGGTTTAGCGGCAGCTTTTGCTGGTGTTTCAGGTGGTTGGAGTGCAAATCTTCTTTTAGGAAGCAATGATCCAATGTTTGCAGGTATGTCTACAGCAGCAGCTCAAACATTAAACCCTGATTATGTGGTACAACCAGTCTCAAACTGGTATTTTATGCTTGCATCAACTTTTTTATTAACAATAGTTGGAACCTTTGTAACTGATAAAATCGTAGAACCACGTTTACCAGAATATAAACCAGATGTATTGGAAGAAGCCCAATCTGTCACTGCTAATGAAAAAAGAGGATTAAAGTTTGCAGGGATAGCAGCTCTTATATTTTTAGCCATAATACTAATATTAGTTGTGCCTAAGAATGGATTGCTGAGAAATCCTGAGACAAATGGAATATTAGCATCTCCATTTATGAGTAGTATAATCTTAATAATGATGCTGCTATTTTTAGTTCCAGGAATTGCATATGGATATGGAGCAGGGACCCTTAAAAATGAAAAAGACATAATTAAACTAATGGAGAAGACCATAGCCGGTCTATCCAGTTTTATAGTATTGATATTCTTTGCAGCACAGTTTACTTCAGCTTTTGAATATTCTAATATGGGTATAATAATGTCCATAAAAGGAGCTCAACTACTTCAAAATATTGGACTAGTAGGTTTACCACTGTTAATCATATTTATATTACTAACTGCTTTTATAAATATATTTATAGCAGTAGACTCAGCGAAGTGGGCAATGATGGCACCAATATTTGTACCTATGTTTATGCGACTAAATATTTCGCCAGAGATGACTCAATTAGCATATAGAATTGGAGATTCAAGTACAAATATAATAGCACCATTGATGCCATTTTTCGTATTAACTGTAGACTTTTTTCAAAAATATGATAAAAAGGCAGGTATAGGATCTGTAGTTTCAACCATGTTACCTTACTCTGTAGCTTTTTTAATAGGTTGGATTATTATGCTCTCAGTATGGTATTTTTTGGGATTGCCAATAGGACCAGGAGCTCCAATCTTTTATTAAAATATAATTGAGGTGAGAAAATGGAATCTAAACAAGGCAAGTTTAAAAAAATGTTAAGAGATAATGGTATAGATGGGGCAATAGTTTCTTCACCTGAAAATCTACATTATATTTTAGGCTTTGGAGGACATCAACATACAGTTTCAAGGCATCCAGGATTTTCTTTAGGGGTAATGTCCTCAGAAGACAATATTCAAACTCATGCCATAACTATGGATTTTGAAGCCCCTACCTTCATTAAAAAGAATAGGGAGCATAATCATATAATAAAGCCTTACACTACATGGGTAGGTGTTAGGAATTGGGATAATTTAGTTAATAATAAAGAAATGAGAGAGCCTGAGTTCAAAAATTCTTTAGATGTAATGTTAGAATCTATAAATGAAATGGGCTTAGAAAATAAAACTATTGGTATAGAATTAGACTATATTACAGTTAATTACTATAGTATTCTTAGGGATAGTTTACCTAAGGCAAAATTTGTAAATATCTCTGATCTTTTTGTATATTCCAGATCCATAAAAACTAAAGAAGAAATAGATATCTTTAGACAATTGTGTAGTGTTGCAGATAATGCTTTTTATGAAGTAAGTAAAATTGTAAAAATTGGTGTAACGGAGCAAGAAATGTCTCAATGCTTTAAAGAACATGTGATTAAATCAGGGATTTGTGTACCAAGCCCTTGGTCCATGTTTTCGACTGGGGCAAATGGAGCAAGGCTTACAATTCCAGAAGATGGAATTATAAAAAAGGGAGATGTGGTAAAGTATGATGCTGGAGTAAATGCTGCATTTGACTTCTATACTACAGATACCTCAAGATCATGGGTTATGGAGGGTGCTAGTCCTGAATTATATCAGTTGAAAGATAGATTGTATGAAGCTCAAAGACTTATGATTAAGATGGCAAAGCCTGGACTGCCTATAAATGAATTATTTAATATAGGGTTCAATTATGTAAAAGAAAAATATCCTATATATAAAAGAGGACATTTGGGACACAGCATTAGTATGGGGCCAGCAACAGCTGAAGCACCATATATTAATAGCACTGAAACAAGACCATTGGAAGCGGGAATGATCTTAGCTATAGAGGTACCTTGTTATATAGATAATTTTAATGGGTTTAATATAGAGGATATGGTTTTAATAACAGAGACAGGTGCAGAAGTATTAACTCCAAAAACACCCCATTATTTATAGTTATTTCTTCATTAAGATAATAATTATAATAAAGGACAGATTTAAATCTGTCCTTTATTGTTTTTAAAGTTTTATCTATAAGTTTAATTGAATTAATTGTATATAAATCCTTGAGAAGTCTAAAGGATTAAAATAAATATTATTTTTTTATACTTATACTAATGTTAGGCATTTCTTTCATAGTAGAAGATATTGAAAAACTAAATACATTTTGTTACTATGAAATAAGGATAAAGATAGTAGTAAAATAAAAACAAGGAGGTACTTTAATGGCATCGGTGGACAATATTTTATCATGGACATTGGTATCTGAGTGTTCGATTCCAAAGGATATAGATGATTTATTAGTAGAAGGTGAAGTTGCAATTGCAGCATATAAGACATTTCGTGATAGTGCAATATTTACAAATAAGAGATTAATAGTAAGAGATTCCCAAGGACTTACTGGTAAGAAAATTGAGATCTATTCCTTACCTTATTCTTCTATTAATATGTGGTCTACAGAAAATGCTGGAAAGTTCTTAGACTTTAATGCTGAGGTGGAACTTTGGACAAGGGCAGGACATATTAAGATTAATTTACAAAAAGATGTGGATATAAGAAAATTTGATAAACTAATTGCAAATGCATTATTAAAATAAGAAATTTTGCTTAAGTTTAAAAAATATTTTAAGATGAAATCTCGATTTATAAGATTTAATTAGAATAATAATTAAATTTTATATAATTCACAATGAAAGTATTAGGAGGACTTTGATGGCAAATATAAAATATGAAATAGTAGAAAAAATAGCAGTTCTTTCAGAAAGAGGAGTATGGACTAAGGAGCTAAATAAAATAAGTTGGAATGATAGGGAAGCTAAGTTTGACCTTAGGGATTGGAATCATGAAGAAGGAAGAATGGGAAAGGGTGTAACTCTTACTGACGAAGAAGCAAGAGAATTATTGGAAGCTTTAAAAGAAGTATTATAGGATTTTGTATTAATGATAATGGGTTAGTTTAATATAAAAGAAGCTGTTTCATAACTATTAGATAGTTTGGAAACAGCTTCTTTCATTACTTTGATATGTTTTTCATTTTTCTATTATATTTAATAGTTGAAATTCCATGGGTCATAGTTCCCATAGGGCAATAAACACACCAGGAACGAGGTTTATAAAGGACCATAGTTCCTAGTCCTAATATGGTAGAAGTGAGCATTACACTATAAAATCCAAAGGCAAATTGGGCAACCCATGGAGAGACAAAGCTTGTATTGGACCAGTTCCATGGAAGTTTAAATGTCCATAATAAAGTCACCACTTCCTTTAAACCATTGACTCCTGAAAAGACTAAATAAGTACTAAATAACATATTTCCAAACATAGTCATGAAGAATATTAAAAATCCATATCTAAAATACTTTGTTTTCATAAAGTTAGGCATAGGTTTATTTCTTGATAACTTGAATTTTTTACCAAGAAGGTATAAAAGTTGACCTCGTCCACAATAATTGTTGCAGTATGACTTTCCACCTCCAGAGAAGGAAATAATTAATGGAATCATAAAACATAATAATCCTAACCATGCAAAAAGAATATTAAATAATCCAAGGATTAGATATGCTATAGATATAATATATAGATAATTATTCCACTTTTTCTTTCTTTTAATGGACATATCAAAACACCTCCTCTTTAGCAACCATTTCTATAATAGAAGGAGGACATTCTTTAGAGCATATTGAACATCCTATACATTTATCTTCATCAACTTCTGCAAACACACCTTCAACTATTTTAATTGCATTTTTAGGACATACATCTAGACAGGTTCCACAGGCTACACATTTATTCTTAATGATACTGGCTTTTTTTCTTATTTTCTTTTTTACATCCAAGTACATTACCTCCTAAGTATTTGATTATTTAAGTGTGCAAATATACCTCTGATAGGTATTATACCAAGTATATTATGTTTTGTAAATATACCCATGGGTGGTATTTTATAAATAGGATAAAATTTGATAAGCTAATTCCAAATATATCATTAAAGTAAGTGAAATAGACAAAGGTATAATTCTTATTAACGAAGAAAATATGGTATTATAGGGACATTTAGGTAAAGTTTATCAAACGGACAATTTTAAATTTTCAGATTAATGAGAAAAGTCCTTGCAAATATTTAAGGTATGTGCTACAATGAATATACAAATAAAGATTAGATAATTAATCTTTTCGTAATCGTTCTCACTTGTTATTTCAGGTGGATAAACATCGTCGATAACAAGGCCAAAGTATGTGAATACATTTCTATGGTCTTGTTTTTTTATGTGCAATACCTAGATAAAATGTATTTAGGTAGGTTTTAAAGTATTATAACAGATCAAAAATTTTAGATATGAAGGGAGGGAAATAGGGGAAATTTTCTTTGGGATATTTTATTTTAATATTAGGATCACAAAGGATTACAAAATAAAGGGGGAACCAAAATGAAAAAAAGATTACTATCAATGTTTTTAGTATTAACGTTGATTATATCACTGGCTACACCAATTTTTGCAATGAACAATACTATGACAGAGGAGATTTCAAATGCAGTTTACCTTGGCGTTGTAGGATATGGAACTGTCGATGCAGCAGATAAGGATAACTTTCAGTATCGATTTAGTATAGATGGAGATGAAATGATTTTCAAGGTATCCAATGAAAATGATTATGCTATTAACAATATATTAGCTGAAGGATATGTATTTGATTTAACTGTTGATGAGAATAACAAAATTGTAGATGCAAAAATACCTGAGCCATCTGCAATGGGAACTATTGAATCTATTAATACTAATAAAATTAAAGTAAATGGAGTTAATATTAAGATTAATGATGAAACAGATGTATATGAGATTATTAATATGGCAGGTAGATCAGAAGTTAAGGAGTCATCTTTAAAAGTAGGTGAATCTGTAAAAGTATATGGCAATCCAGCAAGTGTTGTATATTTAACCTTTGTTGCAGAACCGTATGAAGCAGTGGTAAGTGGTACTGCTGGTCAACGTACTCTTAAAAATTTTCTAGCAACTGCTATGGAGCCAGTGGGAACAGTTTTGTATATTTATGGTGGAACTTGGGATTGGCAGGATGTAGGCTCAAGCAATCAGGCAACTACAATTGGACTATCTCAAACATGGATAGATTTTTTCCAATCAAATGATGATACTTTCACTTATAGAAATAGTAAAAATCATGCTAAAAGCTATTATCCTCATAAAAGGTATAATGAATACTATTATGCTGGAATAGACTGTTCAGGATATGTTGGCTGGGTATTGTACAATGTAATGAATAATGAAAGTGGTAAAGAAGGGTTTGTACAAAGTGCAAGCACCATGGCTAAAACTTTTGCTGAAACATATAATTATGGAACTTGGACACAGGATTTTACAAACTTTAGCTTTAAACCTGGAGATGTGTTTAGTATGCCAGGACATGTTTGGATTTGTTTAGGAGTTTGTGATGACGGTAGCTTGGTAATATTACACTCTACTCCATCTAATAGTTATAGTGGCAATCCTGGAGGTGGTGTTCAACTAAGTGGTATTGGTGAAAGTGAAGATTGTCAAGCTTATGCTCTTGCACAAGAGTATATGGAACGTTATTTCCCTCAGTGGAGTGATAGATATCCAGCAGTATTTAGGTCCTATAGTAGTTATACCTCCATGCCAAATAATTATACAGGGAAATTCTCATGGAATCTAGATGAAACGGGATTACTAGATCCTGATGGGTATGCGGAAATGTCAGCAGAAGAAGTTTTAAAAGATTTATTTAGTGAAAACACTATACTAGAAGGCAAGGATATGGTTGAAAAAGCTAATGAACTTGGAATCACTCCAGGAAAGCTAAATTTAATTTATAAACTAATGGATGCTGCTGATGGAGTAGCGGAAATAAATGTGGAAGATTGGATAGATAGATCTGTTCAAGAGATACAAAGAGAAATAAAGTTTTATAAAAGGGTTTCTTAAAAGAAGGACAAACATCAAATTAAATAGGTACATTGTGAGAATATAATTATAGTATTCTTCATAAACATATAATTATTAATCACAAAAATTAAATCATCATTTTCTATATAGTTTGTCTATTTAATATATAAATGTTGATTTATAAAATTATAAAGGGGAGTGAATCAACATATGGAAACAAAAGAATTATTGTTTAATTTACCACCAATTATAGGATTGCTGCCTTTAATCATCTATATTGTTTTATCATTCAAAAAGAATACACATCCAGTTGTAAATGTATTTATATGTGTTTTATTGGGAGCAATCATCGTAAAACAACCTATTTTACAACTAGGATCTGTAATAGCAGATTCCATGGGATCCTTTTTAGCTCTTATTGGTTTTATCATAATTTTAGGTTCGGGCTTAGGAGCTGTTTTAAGTAAAGCTGGAGTTGCTGAAAACTTAGTTCATATACTGATGGATAAGATTGGAATAAACACTGAAAGAAAAGCTATAATAGGAACTATGGTCACATCAATTTCATTGGTAACTTTATTGGGAACTATGGCTGGTGCTAATGCTATAATAGCACCAATAGTGATTCCCCTAATAGCTGCCATGGGTATAACTCCTAGTACACTTGCAGTTATATTTCATGGAGCAGGTCAGACTGGACTATTCATTGGGCCTTTTAGCCCTCCTATGGTAACCCTTATGGAGCTAACGGGATTATCCTATGGCAAGATACTACTATATGCAGGATTACCTGTTTCAATTTGCATGTGGGTTGTTACTTACTTTATAGCTAGACGTACTCAAAAGAATACATTTGGTAAATATAAATTTGATATTGAGGAAAAAGAAACAGGGAAAGAATATGTTGCAAGTTCTGAAACTAAAAAGGCCACAGTAGCGTTTTTGATTACTTTTCTATTGCTTATTGCATATGGTATAGCAGTAAAGGGTGGAGCATCCTATGCAATTCTCATAATGATAACCGTTGCTGTTGTTACAGGGATTGCTGCTGGATTAAAAATAGGTGAAATCGTAGATACGATGTTTGAAGGAATGTCAAAATTAATATGGCTATTTGTAATGTTCGTTTTATTTGAACCATTCCTAATGTTTGTAGAACAATCTGGTGCTTTTGATGCATTATTTGAAATGTTGCAGCCGCTTATAGTAAGTAGCGGCCAAACTGTATTTGCTTTAGTAACTAGTTTGATTGGTATATTTGGAGTTAATGGTGCTGCAGTTGCTCAGGCAATGCTTATGGATAGTCTATTTGGAAATATGGTAGGTGGATTAGGTATTCATATGGGACTATGGGCAGCTGTATTACTAATCGGAAGTCAAATTACTTCATTTGCTTATCCAGGTGGAGATATGCTTGGAGCTATGGGTCTTGCTCAATCAAAAGATGTTAAATCTATGCTAAAACTTGGATATTCAATCATTGTTACATTGCTTATTGTAGTAATTGCTTTGTCAATTATATTGTAGGAGGGGAGATCATATTGTTAGAGAAGAATATATTTACAATTCTTAGTGAATTGGAAGGGACAATAGGATTATATTTTGAAGATCTTCATACTGGTAAAAAGATAACTATAAATCCAGAGACTAAATTTTCAGCTGCAAGTACTATAAAAATTCCCCTAGCTGCACTTCTCCTAATTAAAGCGAATGCAGGTCTTATTAATTTAGAAGATAGGATTGAAATTGATGAGATAAATAGAATAGGAGGTTCTGGTGTAATTAAAGAAATAGATAGAATTTATAGACCAACAGTCATGGATTTGACTAAATTAGCTATAATACTAAGTGATAATATAGCCACCAATCAATTAATAGACTTAGTAGGAGGAGCAGATGAAGTTACTAAGTTTTGTAATGGTTTAGGTCTTAGAAACACTAAATTACAAAGAAAAATGATGGATTTTGAATCTTTGAAATTAGGTAAAGATAACATCACTACTCCAGGAGAAATGGGATATATCTTAAAGTTATTAGCTAATGGTGAGCTAGAGTCAAAGGAGGTATCGGATACATTAGTTAATATAATGAAGGGACAACAATTAAATCAAAAGCTACCATATCTAATACCGGCCTTAGAACCTGATGATCCTGCAATTTATAGTGATGTAGTAGAAGAGGGAACAGTAATAGTAGCACATAAAACTGGAGAGTTAACAAAAGCTCAGCATGATGTTGGCATATTTATTCTACCAAATAATAGGAAATATATACTTGCCATATATACAAGTGATCTATCTTCTGATAATGATGGTGTTAAAGCCATAGGAAGATTATCAAAAGCAGTATATGATAATATGATAGAGACTTAAATTTAATTTGATAGATATGGAAAAGAAATAGGAGTAAGTTAGAATTTTAAATTATAAAAATTTATGGATCAGATATATTTAGTTTAAAAAGCACTATAATTATGTAGATATTTTACATAATTATAGTGCTTTTATTATTTTATAGTTTCTTTAATATTTGTTGTAATGGACTTTATTTAAGAGTAAATCAGTTTCATGGAGATCCTTTTCTTCATCTGGATATCCTATTGCTATCATGGATTCCACAGTATAATTTTCTGGAATATTTAAGATACTTTTAACATATTCACTTACACTTTCATTGTCTTGGGTAAATCTTTCTCTTGATTGAATCCAGCAAGAACCAAGTCCCAAGGATTGGGCCATCAACTGAATTACAACTGATATAATTGATGCATCCTCTATCCATACATCAGTTAACTCAGGATTAGCAGTTACTACTATGGCTAAAGGTGCATTGGCTAAAGGTTTAGAGGCACCACCTCTAGAAGTAGCTAGCTTTTCCAAGGTCTCTTTATTATCTACAACTATAAGTTCCCAAGGCCTAATACTTCTACCTGAGGGGGAAGTTAGGGCACCCTTTAGAATTTTATCTAGTTTGTCCTTTTCAACTTTTTGATCTTTATATTTTCGTATACTACGTCTATTTATTAATAAATCTAACATATATGCACACTCCTTTTAAAATATATAGGCTTATAAATATATTATTCATTTTCACTTCTATTTTCAAGCTTTCTATAGAGAGTTCTCAAACTTATGCCTAAATCCTTAGCTGTCTTTTCCTTTCCCTTTAGATCCCACCCATTTTTATCCAGTGTTTCTATGATTAAATCTATTTCTTTTTCTTTAACCATATTATTTATATCTCTATCTTTACTATAGGGAGAATTTTTTATTCTATTTGGTAGATTGTCTTTAATAAGTATATTTGTATCTGTCATATTTACTGCATATTCTATTGTATTTTCTAGTTCCCTTATATTTCCAGGCCATGAGTAGGATTTTAAAACCTTTAAGGCCTCTTTAGATATGGAATCGATTCTTTTATTTAACCTACCGGAATGCTTTTTTATAAAGTGATTAGTAAGGAGTTCTATATCATCCATCCTTTCTTCTAGAGTTGGTAGGTTTATTGGTATAATATTAATTCTATAAAAAAGGTCATCTCTAAATTTTTCATCTAATACCATTTCTTCTAAATCTCTATTTGTAGCAGATATAAGTCTTACATCTATGGGGATATTATTTGTACTACCTATTCTTCGAATAGTATTTTCTTGTAAAACCCTTAGTAACTTTGGCTGCAAGTGGAGGGGTAATTCTCCTATCTCATCTAAAAACAAGGTTCCTTCATTTGCCATTTCAAATATGCCAGCTTTGCCTCCACTTTTGGCACCTGTAAAGGCACCTTCTTCATAACCAAATAACTCTGATTCAAAAGAGATTGGGAAAGAAAATATAGATATAGTTTCTACTGACTCTAAGATCATGACATTATATGGAAAACCACTTTTAGTTTACACCGGTAATGAAAAAGTTGACAACTATTTAGCTGGATATTACAGAATAAAGGTTGGTTATAAAATGGAAAAAATGTATAAAGTAAGTCGTGGATAAAATAGTTAAAGTAGAATTAGATAATCAGCCAAAACTATCATTACCTAGGTATAATCTCTAAAGGTAAAAAAGAAAGGGGATTAATTATGGGTAATAATTATGGGATCTTAGCTATTATTCCACCATTAGTAGCTATACTTTTAAGTTTTAGGACAAAGGCAGTACTTCCTTCACTGTTTGCAGGAATACTTTCAGGCTGTATTATAATAATGGGAGGAAATATTTTTTCAGGCACTGCATATTCCATGGATATTATAGTAGAATCAATGACAGATCCATGGAATGCTAGATTATTGTTATTTACTTTCTTTATGGGAGTTGGAATTTCTTTTATCTGGAGACTAGGGGGGAGCCTTGCATTGGCAAGGTGGGCAAATAAGAAATTTAAAAGTAGAAGATCAGTTTGTTTAGGTGCATGGATATTGGGAATGCTTACATCAGTTAATGACTGTTTAGTTGCAGCAGTAGATGGAAATGTATTTAGAGATATTTCTAAGGAATATAAAATTTCTTCAGAGAAATTATCCTATGTTTTAGACTCTACAGCAGCACCTGCAGCAGCCATATTTATATCAGACTGGATTGCATACCAGATAGGCATGATAGGCAAAGGCTTAGAAGCTGCTAATATAACTGATATAAAACCAGTTGCAGCCTATGTAAAAAGTATACCTTTTAATTTTTATTCTATATTAACATTAATATTTGTAGGAGTAATAATGTATACAGGAAAAGACTATGGACCTATGTTACTAGCAGAGGCTAGAACTTTGAAAACTGGAGAATTTGTTGGTGAAAATGCTGTTCCTATGATGGATATAAATAGTGAGCTTGGAGAACCAAAGGATACTAGACCAATGGTCATAATCTTTATACTTCCTATAATTGCTTCAATATTTGTTATATTATTTGGACTTTATTGGACAGGTAGAGCAGGCAGAGGAATTATGGGAGTACTAGAAAATGCTGAGGCTGATAAAGCACTATTATGGGGATCTATGGCAATGGCTGCAACAGGAGTTTTTATGGCTTTAATAACAAAAATAATGGATTTTAAAGAAACGATGGATACATTTATAGATGGACTTAAATTAATGACATTAACTGCTGCCATATTGGTTATGGCTTGGTCCTTAGGAAGTGTTACTCAAGAAATGGGATTAGCCAATTATATAATAAGTAAAATAGGTGATAATATAAATTTTGGTATTTTCCCTATTATAATCTTTATATTATCTATGATAACTGCATTTGCTACAGGTACATCTTGGGGGACTATGGCTATTATGACACCACTTGCAATTCCATTGGCTTATAATATTACAGGAGATGCAAATATTGCAGTCTCAATGTCAGGAATAGTGTTATCAGGTGCAATATTTGGAGATCATTGTTCTCCTATATCTGACACTACAGTAATGGCATCTATTTTTTCAGGAGCAGACCATATGGATCATGTTAAGACACAAATTCCATATGCTTTAACTGTAGCTTGTGTAATAGGTGTATTGTATTTAATCTATGGTTTCTTTACTATAACTCCAGCTATACTTATTCCCCTAGGATTAGTAATATTATTATTACTACATCAGATATTACACAAATATTATATAGGAAAATATAATATGTCTGAAGTTTACCATATGAATATGAAGGAAGACATAAGTGTAAAATAAGTTCCTTTAATTATAGGAAGTGATTCAAAATTATTAGATATTATGTATTTAATTTTACATAATATCTAATAATCTACATATATATCTTAAACAGATTTCCACTCTTTTTTTAAAACTCCCATACGGATGGTATCAGTATATTTACCATCTATGTAGTAATTCTCTCTAATTATACCTTCTTCTATAAAGCCACATTTTTTATAACAAGAAATGGCCCTTTTATTGTAATCTCTTACTTCTAGCTCAAGTTTATTTAAATTTAATTCATTAAAGGCAAACCCTTGTAAAAGTTTGATGGCTTCCGTACCATATCCTTTACCTAAGTTTTCCTTAGTACCTATTACAATACCAATGGTACCTACTCTATTTAGCCAATCAATTTTTATTAGATCTAATTGGCCAATATATTCTTCTGTTCCTTTATGAGCAATTATAAATCCTTTCATATTAGAATTTCCTTCAATCATAGCATTTAAAAAATTTTCTGTGTCACTTATTGAATGGGGATAAAGAAATAAGTTACTTAGATATTTAGTAATATCATAATCATTTACCCATTTTCTCATATGCACAAGGTCTTCCCTTCTATATTCCCTTAAGATTATTCTTTCACCAGTTAGCCTATACATAAAAATCCCCCTTAAAGTTTTTAATCATTATATCATAATATTTTGAAAATAGTTCATGATTTATTATTAAAATTTAAAAAATCTATAAATCATAGGAAAAGTGGGTAGAAATATTAAACTAATCCTTAGAAAAAGATAAAACATTGTGGAAATTTGTCCAAAGTATCAATGAATTAAAAAAATTATTACATACTTAATTTATGATTGGATGTCTATTCATAAAAACAGTATTAAAGTATAAAAAAATTTGTATTTTAATAAAAGTTTAAAATTTATAATTTTACGGGGGGGTAGTATATGGAATTTGAAAATCAAGATAAAATACAGAAGAAAACTGAAGAAAAACAAGTTGAAATAAGTAAATTACAAAGGCGATTTGAAATTTTAATGGCAGAATCCAATAGTATACTTGGGATCATAGATTCTGATGGTACAATAAAAGAAATAAGTGAAGCAATAACTAGAATAACTGGATATAAACCAGATGAGCTAATAAATAAAAAAGTATATAATCTTTTTATAGGAGAAAGCCTTCAAAAGGTAATGGAAATGGTTAACTTTTGTCTTGTTAATAAGGGCAAGAAAGTGAAGGGATGTGTTTCTTTAAAAACAAAGGATGGCATGATTGTATATTTTGAAACTATTATGCAAAATTTACTTTATGAACCTTCCATTGAAGGAATTGCAGTAAGCTTTAGAGATATTACAAGAAGAATTCAAATGCAAAAAAGAATGGCGCATATTTCCACTCATGATGAGTTGACAGGCCTTCCCAATAGAGTGTTTTTTAATAGCAAGTTAGTAAATCAATATAGATTTTATAAAGAAAAAAAAGAAAAGTTTGCTATAATGATGCTTGATATTAGTGGTTTAAAACATGTAAATTATTCATTAGGTTATCAATTCGGTGATAAATTAATCGTTGAAATTGTCCATAGATTAAAAAACATCTTAGGTGAAGATAACTTTTTAAGTAGGTATGCAGGAGATCATTTTGCCATTATATTGCCTAATTTGGAATCATATGAAGAATATATAAATATAATAAAGGCAATTATTGATTTGTTTTCAAAGCCATTTAAGATAGAAGAATATACATTAGATATATCAACTAATATAGGAATTCGTAGATGTGATGATGATGTACAGGATATAGATAGTCTAAGAAAACAAGCAAAAGTTGCATTGCTTATGGCAAAAAGAGAGGGGAAAAATACATATAGATTTTACTCATCAGATTTAGATGCCAAAAACTACAAGGAATTTACTTTAAGGGATGATCTGCACTATGCCATAGAAAGACAGCAACTTAAAATATATTATCAACCTATAATCAATCTAAAAAACGATGAAATACTAGCAGCTGAAGCTCTAATTAGATGGGAACATCCAGAATGGGGAATAGTCCCATCAGATGAATTTATTTCGTTGGTAGAAGAAACAGGATTGATTACTGATATAGGAAAGTGGGCATTTAAAAAGGTCTGTGAAGATTATAAAAGATGGGTATATAAAGGGTTGCCTTCTATAAAAGTCTCTGTAAATTTTTATGGAGCACAGTTTTTAGAAAGCAATTTTGTAAAAAATATTAAGGATACAATTGCTGCCTATAAATTAAAACGTGAATTTTTAATTGTTGAAATTAGTAAAACAACTTTATCTAAAAATATTAATAAACTTAAATCAGATATTGAAGGTTTACAGTCTTTAGGTATAGAAGTGGCACTTGACGATTTAGGTACAGGTTTTTCATCTTTATCTATATTAAGTGATTTAAATTTTGATATTTTTAAAATAAATGATTCATTTATAAAAAACATACCAACTGATAGTATTAGCAATGCTATTACTAAATATATTATCAATATGGCTAAGGAGTTAAAAATTAAATTAGTAGCAGAAGGAGTAGAAAATTGGGATCAAGGATTATATTTGAAAAATCTTAATTGTACTGCAGTCCAAGGATTGTTGTATAGTGAACCAATACCATTGGAGGATTTTGAAAAAAATTTAGCAAAGAAAAAATGGAAACCTAAAGTATTTAAATCCACTATGATTCTCCCCCAAGAAGATAGAAGGAAGTTTTTTAGAATAAGGTTTAATCAATTATTAGAAGCAGATATGACTATTTTAGAGATCAGAGGAAAAAAACTAGATATAGGGAATACGAAAGTTTTGATAAAAAATATAGGGCCAGGAGGCTTATGTTTTATTTCCAATGTAAGATTTCCTGCTGAAAGAGGCATTACATTACAGTTTACAACTGAATTATTGGAAGAAGAACTAAAGGTATATGGATGTATTGTGTGGGCAGAGGAAAAGAAAAATAATCTTTATGAATATGGTGTAGAGTTTACAATAGATGAGAATGGTAGATCTGATTTGATTAAGGAGTTAAATAAGGTTCAGATTAAAATGAGGAATAATATTTTATTTGCAGAGGGAAGCTTTATTTCAGATTCCTATATTCAGTATTTTAAAAAACATTCTAGTTTATAATTAAATTTTTTAAAAATAAAAGCAATTATTTATTAAGGGAAAAATTAAAGATATAAAAACCACCCTAGATAGGGTATTACAGAGAAAGAGGATGTGATAGTATGAAAAATTTTGTAGACTATAAATGGCTAATGGAAAATATGGATAAAGATAATTTAATAATATTAGATGCTAGGGCAGGGTTAAAGGATCCAGAGAAAGGTCTTAATGCTTACAAGAAGGGTCATATTAAAGGAGCACAATTTGTATCCTTAGAAGAAATCATGACTGGAAAAGTATCTACCTATGGAGGTAGACATCCTTTACCTGATTTAAAAGAATTTACAGATCACATGATGAATCTTGGAGTAGATGATGATTCCATAGTTATTATATATGATGATGGTAATATAGCCATGGCAGGTAGATTGTGGTGGCTATTAAAATATATAGGCAAAGAGGATGTATTTATATTAGAAGGTGGAATTAGTAAATGGATGGATAATAATGGAGAAATAACTACAAAAGTTCCAAAGATTAATAGATCCAATTCACTATCTCTAAATATAAACAAAAGAATGAATGTAGATATGGAATATGTAAAAAATGCAACCAATTCTAGTACCATTGCCATAGTAGATGCAAGGGCATATGAAAGATATATAGGTGAAGTAGAACCACTGGATAAAATAGCTGGCCATATACCAAAGGCATTAAATTATCCCTGGATGGATTTAGTAAAGGATGGAGAAATTATTTCCTTAGAAAGACTAAGGGACAAGTTTAAATCATTAAATGAATATGATGAAGTAATAGTCCATTGTGGTTCAGGAATAACAGGTACTGTAAACTATATTTTGATGGATGAAATAGGCCTAAGTCCTAGATTGTATTCTGGCGGATATAGTGATTGGATAAGCTATGAAGACAATCCAGTGGTTACTAAGGATATTTTATAATTTTCAAACTAATGAGAAAAGTCCTTGTAAATTCATATAATATATGGTAGAATAATTTTATAAATAGATAAAGTTTCAATTGAATAAAAATATTAAGAAATTATATTTGTAGATATTGGTATAAAATCTATCATTTTAAAGCGTGATTATTGATTTAAGTATCAATTATGCATATATCAATATAGTATTTTAATAAGTCTTTCTCACTTGTTATTTCAGGTGCAT
This sequence comes from Wansuia hejianensis, assembly GCF_014385225.1. GTDB lineage: Bacteria > Bacillota > Clostridia > Tissierellales > Tissierellaceae > JACRTK01. The sequence goes on along the minus strand of NZ_JACRTK010000004.1, from coordinate 109,715 downwards.
AAACATCGTCGATAACAAGGCCAAAGAATGTGAATACATTTTATGGTCTTGTTTTTTGTTTTTGTTGCAATTAATCTAAGGTATTTCTATTGGGTATCTTAGATTAAAATAAAAAGAGAGGTGAGTTTTATGATCACAAGTGGCTTTATGTATCTATCATTTCTTATTTTGTTAGCTGGATTAATTGTGTGGGCAGAAAAGAAATTTCCAGGTAAGTTCTTTAAGTATGTACCTGCAGTAGTATTGCTTTATTTTATAGCTATGCTACTATCCACCTTTGGAGTATGGGAAAAGACTGATGAGGTAAATAATTATTATAAAACGGTAAAAGATAATTTATTACCTGCGATGATTTTCCTAATGCTATTAAGATGCGATTTAAGGAAAATCTTTAAACTGGGACCTAATATGTTATTAGGATTCTTTTCAGCATCTATTAGTATTGGTATAGGTTTTATTGTAACTTATTTTATTTTTAAAGGTTTCTATGAAACTGATACGTGGAAAGCCTTTGCAGCCTTATGTGGCAGTTGGATGGGTGGAACAGGGAATATGGTAGCCATCCAAGGGGCCTTAAATATTCCTGATTCCAAATTAGGATATGCACTACTAATGGACTCAATCAATTATGCTATTTGGGTTATGATATTATTAGGATTAGTTCCATTTGGAGATAAATTTAATAAATGGACTAAGGCAGATACTAAAATAATCGATGAGGTAGGAGAAGAGCTTAAACGTTCTCAAGAAGAAACAAGGAAAAATATTGAGTTTGCAGATTTAATCCTGTTAACAGGAGTTAGTTTATTTGTATCAGCTTTATCCATGTCAATTGGTGGAAAGCTTCCAGAGTCTGACTTTTTATCAGCTACTACTTGGACTGTAATTATTGCTACCACATTGGGTGTTTTAGGAGCTATGACTCCTTTGGCAAAGCTACCAGGTTCATCTCAAATATCCAATCTTATGTTATATACTATTGTAGCTTTAATTGCATCTAGGGCAAACTTTGCAGAGCTTGCACAGGCTCCATTATATATCATTTCAGGATTTGTGATTTTAGGAATCCATGCCTTAGTTATGGCATTGATAGCTAAGTTATTTAAACTAGACTTATTTACCTGTGGTGTTGCAAGTTTAGCAAATATAGGTGGCGTTGCATCAGCTCCTATTTTAGCAGCTGCCTATAGTGAAGCATTAATACCGATAGGCGTACTTATGGCAATGATGGGATATATTGTAGGAACTGGTGGAGGATTAATAGTTGCAAAAATTATGTCGATACTCTAAGATAGTATAGTAAGCAGGTGATTAAATGTATGATAAAAACACAGTTTATGTAATAGGTCATGGTAAGACCAGTGCGGATAATGCAATAACCGATCAATTTAAATTATTTTTCATAGGATTTGTTATTGATTCCCAAACAGACGAGGTTGTAGATCTTTCATGTTCTGCCACTATACCTACTACACAAGAATTTATAGCTTCCATATTTGTAGGGAAAAAATTTGATAGATATAGGGAAGAAATAGAAAGAGAAGTATTTAGAAGATACTTTGGCACTTCACAAAAAGCCATCATAATATCCTATAAGGATGCTTTGAAAAAATATAAAGAGGTTAAACTTAAATATTATTAAATACTGCTTAAGTCTTACAAATATATTATGAAATATAATTAAGTAATATATTATGTGATTTAAATCCAGTAGAAGCTAATTTGTCATGGGCTTTTACTGGATTTTTATTTTGAAAGGAGATATGAAAATGAAGATAATAGATATTAAACTAGGACATATTTCAGTTCCTTTGAGAACACCTTTTAAAACTGCCCTGAGAACAGTTAACAGTGTAGAAGATATTATAGTAAGGATTGAAACAGATACAGGTAATGTGGGATATGGAGAGATACCACCTACAGGAGTAATCACTGGTGATACTACTGGTGCTATAATAGGTGCCATAGAAAGTCATATCAAAAAGGCCCTAATAGGTATGGATATAGAGAATATAGAAGAAATTATGGACAAATTAGACAAATCCATAGTAGGAAATACCAGTGCTAAGGCAGGTGTAGATATTGCCATATATGATTTATATGGACAGTTATATAATGCACCAGTATATAAAATACTAGGTGGATATCGTAAAGAAATCATCACAGATATAACCATTAGTGTAAACGAACCAGAAGAAATGGCTAGAGATAGTATTGATGCCATAAATAGAGGATATAGAACACTAAAGATAAAAGTAGGTAATGATGCAAAAAAGGATATTGAAAGAATGAAAGCCATTAGAGAGGCAGTTGGCTATGATGTAGATCTTAGGATTGATGCAAATCAAGGTTGGAACTACAAGGAAGCCATATATACCCTAAGGAAAATGGAGGATGCAGGATTAAATATAGAACTGGTGGAACAACCAGTACCAGGCCATGACTTTGAAGGACTAAAAATGGTTACTGACAATGTAAGTATTCCAGTAATGGCAGATGAAAGTGTATTTTCTCCTAAGGATGCCATAAAGATTATGGAAATGAGAGCAGCAGATTATATAAATATTAAGTTAATGAAAACAGGTGGGATACACAATGCCTTAAAAATATGTAATATTGCAGAAGTATATGGTGTAGAGTGTATGATTGGATGTATGCTTGAGGCTAAGGTTAGTGTAAATGCTGCAGTACATCTTGCAGCTGCTAAAAAGATAATAACTAAGATTGATTTAGATGGACCAGTGTTATGTAGTGAAGATCCTGTAGATGGTGGTTCAGTATTTAATGAATCAAAGATAATCTTAAATGATGCTCCAGGTTTTGGAATAAAGGATATTCAAGGAATAAAATATATTTAGATTATAGGGAAAAATTTTAAAAAAACAATTAATACTCCTTTCTAAGAAAGAAACACTTTTAGAAAGGAGTATTTTTCTTTGAATTAAAATCCCAAAAAAATATTGACACCATAAAATTGTAATGATACTATAATGATAATATAGATACAGTTTCAAAAGTGAAGCGATACACTTATAAAAATTAGGAGGGATATTATGAAAAAACCTTTAATAATGACTCCAGGTCCAACGGGAGTTCACGAAGACGTAAGGATGGCCATGGCACAGGATATAACTAATCCAGATTTAGACTTAGGATTTTTTGAATACTATAAAGAAACTTGTAATAAGCTAAAAAAAATATTAAATACTAAAGAAGATGTACTTATACTAGATGGGGAAGGTATATTAGGTCTAGAAGCTGCCTGTGCCTCTTTAATAGAGCCGGGGGATAGGTTACTTTGTATAGATAATGGAATATTTGGAAAGGGCTTTGGAGATTTTGCCAAAATATATGGAGCCGAAGTAGTATATTTTGAAAGTGATTATAGAAATCCAATAGACATAGAAGAATTAAAGAGATTTTTAGAACAGGATAATGACTTTAAGCTTGCCACATTGGTTCATTGTGAGACTCCTGCAGGTATTACCAATCCTGTAGATAAGATATGTCCATTGTTAAGAGAATATGGAATAATATCCATAGTGGACTCTGTTTCAGCTATTGGTGGGGAACCAGTAGAAGTAGACAAATGGGAAATGGACTTAGTAATTGGAGGAAGTCAAAAATGCATATCTGCCCCACCTGGATTGACATTTTTAAGTATTAGTCAAAGGGCTTGGGAGGCTATTTTAAATAGAAAATCACCTATCAAATCCTTTTATTGTAATTTAGCCATATGGAAAGACTGGTATGAGGAAAAATGGTTCCCATATACTCAACCTATAAGTGATATATATGCCTTAAGCTGTGCTATAGATAAAATATTTGAAGAAAATGATTATATTAGGAGACATAAAAAAATAGGAGAAGCTGTTAGAAAGTCCTTAATAAAATCAGGATTAGAACTATATCCTTTAGATGGATATTCAAATACAGTTACTACAGTATTAATACCTGAAGGAATAAAGTTTCATGAAATATATGACTATATGTTAAATGAACATAATATACTTATAGCTGGAGCCTTTGACTATTTAAAGGATAGGGTTATTAGAATTGGACATATGGGAGAAAACTGTAAAGAAGAAAAGATATATATTACATTAAAGGCACTAGACGAGGCATTTAAAAACTTTGATATCAAACTAGATGGACAACTGCATAAACATTTTGTCGAAGCTATGTAAGGAGGATATTTATGGTTACAGGAAAACTTCCCAATGACTTATTGGAAGATATAGTATTTAAATATATAAAACATAAAAGAAAAGATATACTAACTGGAGCTGCAGTAGGTGAAGATAATGCATTGGTAGATTTTGGAGATGATGTGGCTGTATTATCTACAGATCCAATTACTGGTGCAGTCAATGATATTGGAAGTTTAGCTGTTAATATATCATGTAACGATATATCCACCAGTGGAGGAGAGCCCATAGGATTATTGATGACTATTTTAGCACCACCAGAGACTACCTATGAAGATATAGAATCCATCATGAAAGATGCAGGAGAGACTGCCCAGAGTTTAAATGTAGAAATAATGGGAGGACACACAGAGATTACAGATGCTGTAAACAAGATTGTTGTATCAACTACTGCAATAGGTAGAGTAAAGAAGAAAAATCTTCAAAGAACAGAAAATATAAATGTAGGAGACAAGGTTTTAATAAGTAAATGGGCAGGCATAGAAGGAACTTCGATTTTGTTAAATGATTTGGAGTCTTATTTTATAGATAAATTAAGTGAAAATATGCTTGAAGAAGGAAAGGACTACGGTAAATATATTTCAGTTCTTAAGGAAGGAAAAATTGGTGGGCAGCTGGGAGTAAATTATATGCATGATATAACAGAAGGCGGAGTTTTAGGAGCAGTATGGGAGGCCCACAAAGCTATAGGAAAAGGAATAAAGATAAAAAAGGATCTAATACCTATTACAGATGTAACTTTAGAATTATCTAAAATCCTAGATATAAATCCCTTAAGATTGATTTCAAGTGGTAGTATGCTAATAATTGTAAAGGATAGTCAACTGGATGAATTAAAGGACAGATTTAAAAAAGAAAATATTAATCTAAGTGTAATTGGTGAAGTTACAGAAGAAGGTATATATATGGAGGATAATGGAAATTTAAGTGTTATAGATCCACCTGAAGTTGATGAGTTATATAGAGCATTGGGGAAATTTAATACAAGATAGTTAGGTCTTTTAATATAGATTTAATTTTATAAGATTATAAGAATAGTATATTTAATATATAGGAGATTAATTGCCTAATTGGCTAATTAATCTCCTTAAATTTATTTTAAAAATATTATCTTGTTTAGGATTTCTTTTTTTAAATTTACTGTGAAATTTTCCCTGTTTCCTAAGCTCTCTATGGATGTGCCTTCGATTAAGCATACCATCTATATTGTCTTCTGTAAACAGTAAGCCATTTTGATTTATAGGATAGGCTTTCTTAGAAAGGCATAAGGCAGCTAAACCATAGTCTTGAGTTATGACTATATCTCCTTTTCCTATATGGTTAACTATATAGAAGTCAGCACTATCACTAGATATATCTACAGAAACAATTGTAGCATAGGAATCTTCAATGTTATGGGCATGATTTTTAACTATAAATATTTGCAAACCCTGTTCTTTAGCAATACTTACTGCAATATCTACAACAGGACATCCATCTGCATCTACATATATTTTCATTTTATGGAGCATTTCTAAATTACCACTTTGCAGCAAATTGGGATTCTGGTAGGATTTGTCCCCCATCTACTATAATAGTTTGACCAGTAATATATTCTGCTTCATCACTTGCCAAGAAAAGAGCGGCATAAGCAATATTTTCTGGAGAACCCATTCTACCCATAGGTATGGCTTCAGATTGGGCTTTTATATATTCTGGACCTAGCTGACTTTCCATTCCTTCAGTTAGGATATTACCTGGAGCCACTCCATTTACATTTATATTATATTTAGCCAATTCAACTGCAGCATTTATAATAAATCCATTGACTCCACCCTTTGTAGCTGCATAATGGGCTAAGCCCGCAATCCCTGTTTTTGTACCTGTTATAGATGAGGTAATTACTATTTTTCCATATTTATTTTCTATCATATTATTCATACAGGATTTCACAGCTAGGAAAGTCCCCTTAAGATTGACATTCATTAGAAGATCCCAATCTTCAATAGTCATTTCTTCTAGCTTTGTTTCAGGAAATATTCCTGCATTATGGCATAAAATATCTATTTTACCATAACGTTCCACACAGGTTTTCGCCATGTTTTCCATGTCTTCCTTTTTACTTACATCTCCTAGGAAGTAGGAAGCTTCTCCACCAGAGTTTTTTATACTATTTACTACATCCTTGGCTTCATTTTCATTTCTAGCAACTACCAATACTTTGGCATCTTCTTTACCAAATACTTCAGATATGGATCTACCTATCCCCTTAGAACCACCAGTAACTATAACTACCTTGTCTTTCATACGTTTTGTCACAGTATCCCTCCTAAATATAAAGATTGTTATAATTATATCTTTTATATAATATACCCAAATAAATTTAAATGAACAAAGAAAGGAAAAAATGTTGGATTTCATGTATAATGTGGTAAATACTATGTGTAAATCTAATTATATGTTTTGAAAGATAAAAATATAAAACTGGAGGAAAATATAATGATAAAAGATTTAAAGAATCAAAAGACTAATATTCATAAGGATGCTTTTATAGCCGAAACTGCCCATGTATTAGGAGATGTAAGTATAGATGAAGGATGTAGTATGTGGTTTGGAGCAGTAGCCCGTGGAGATATGAATCATATAAAAATAGGTAGATGTACCAATGTCCAAGATAATGCTACTCTCCATGTAGATACAGATGAACCTTTAGAGATTGGTAGCTATACTACAATAGGACACAATGCAATTGTCCATGGATGTATTGTAGGAAATAATTGCTTAATAGGAATGGGGGCTATAGTATTAAATGGGGCTACAATAGGAGATAATTGTATTATAGGTGCAGGTACAGTAGTTACTGAAGGTGCAAATATACCGGAAAATTCTTTAGTTATAGGAATACCAGGAAAAGTTAGAAGACAGTTAACACAAGAAGAAATAAAAACTGTAAGAAATAATGCCTTAAGATATGAAAAATTATGGAAGGAAAAGTATAGATAAAAGAAGGTGTTATTTATTCTATATAGAATAAATAAGTGAAGGCATATAATCATAGAAAGGAAGATATTTTATGAAGAAAATATCAATACTTATGATTTTATTGTTATTTCTAGTTACAGGATGCACTAAAGATAATACAAAAAACTTTTTCCTTGAATCCTATCAATTAGAATTTGAAGATGGGAAATTATTTGGAACTCTCACCATACCTAAAGGTGACAAGCCAGCGCCTATAGCTATTTTAGTTCCAAGGGCTGGTGCCATAGATCGGGATGGAAATCATATTTCTAAAAAGGAAAATAGTGATAGTCTGAAAATGGTAGCTGAGGCCTTAGCAAATTCAGGTATTGCCAGTATAAGATATGATAAAAGGGGTATTGGTTCAAGTTCTAGTCTTGTGACCCATGAATCTGATCTAATCTTTGAAGACTATATAGATGATGTTGTTCTATGGACAGAAAAGATTAAATCAGATGAAAGATTTGATAAATACTATATTATAGGTCATGGAGAAGGTGCCTTAGTAGGTGCAGCTGCTGCAAATAAGGTAGATATTGATGGATTTATATCTATTGCTGGACCTGGTGAAGCCATAGATAATAAACTTATAAGATTATTGAAAAGGGAGGATCCAGAAGTACTTAGTAACAGCATTCCTATTATCCAGGAGTTAAAAAAAGGTAATATGGTTTCCAATCCTCCTGTAGGCTTAGAGTATTTATTTAGGCAAAGGGCACAGCCCTATTTAATCTCTCTGTTTCAATATGAACCTAAGTCTATAGTTAAAAATATAGATGCACCCATATTAATATTACAAGGAGACAATGATCTTCAAACTACACTAGAAGACGCCAGTATGCTCCATGGTGCAGTAGAAAGTAGATTAGTGATCATTGAGGGAATGAATCATGTACTAAAGGATGCTTCCAGGGATATTGATTATAATATGGAGACTTACAATAATCCTAGTTTACCTTTAAATGAAGAGTTGAAGGATGAGATAATAAGATTTATAAGGTAAAATAAGGCAGGGACGAACCTATCTTATTTTTAGCTTTTTCTAATAAAGATATTGAAAATATCCTAAGTTAAGATAAAATAAATATAAGCAACACATTGGAGATAAGATAAATATTATATTATGTAATTTATATGTAGGTAAGCTATGTAGTTAGGAGAAATAAATATGTCAAAGACAAATGCAATGAGAATATTGGATAAACAAAAGATTCCTTATAATATGTATTCTTATGATCCTAAAGATGGATTAATAGATGGAATATCAGTAGCAAAAAAGATTGGAAAAGATGTAAAGGAAGTCTATAAGACTTTAGTGGGAAAAGGAAAACATCAAGTATATGTATTTATCATTTCAGTGGATAAGGAATTGGATTTAAAAAAGGCAGCAGAAGTAGCTAATGAAAAGAAGATAGAGCTTGTTCATGTAAAGGACATAATGAAGCTTACAGGATATATTAGAGGTGGATGTTCTCCCATAGGAATGAAGAAGCTTTATCCAAGCTTTATACAAGAAGACAGCCTGAATCTTGAAAATATAATAGTAAGTGCTGGGAAAATAGGCTTACAAATTCAACTGGATCCTAAGGATTTAGCAAATGAAATCCAAGGAAAGTTTGTAGATATTATAAAGTAGGAGGAAAACAAATGACTTATAAAGAAAAATATAATCATTGGTTAGAAAGTAATTATTTTGATGAAGAAACAAAGAGGGAATTAAGGCAATTAAAAGATGAAAAAGAAATAGAAGATCGGTTTTATACAGATTTAAAATTTGGTACTGCAGGATTAAGGGGCAAAATAGGCGCAGGCACCAATAGAATGAATAAATATACGGTAGCCTTAGCCACTGAAGGATTGGCTCAAACCATAGTAAATAGGGGGCAAGGGGCTATGGATAGAGGGGTGGCAATAGCCTATGATGTAAGAAAGTACTCTGATAATTTTGCTGAAATAGCTGCAAGGGTATTGGCTGCCAATGGGATTAAAGCTTATTTATTTGATGATATTAGAACTACTCCAGTACTAGGCTATACTGTAAGAAAGTTAAAAACAATATCTGGGGTAGTAGTGACAGCTAGCCATAATCCCAAGGATTACAATGGATATAAGGTATACTGGGAAGATGGATCCCAAATATTAGATGATATTGCCAGTGAAATATTAGATGAAATCAGTAAAATTAAAGATTTCGATGAGATTAATATTATGGATTTAGATGAGGCTTTAGATAAGGGATTAATCACATATATTGGCAAGGAAATAGATGATGATTATCACCAAAAAAGATTGGATATGGCAATCAATGATGATATAGATAAGGATATAAAAATAGTATATACACCTTTAAATGGAACAGGAAATAAACCTGTAAGGAGGATTTTAAAGGATAGGGGATTTACAAATGTAATAGTAGTACCAGAGCAAGAAAATCCAGATTTCAACTTTACTACAGTAGGATATCCAAATCCTGAAGATCCTAGGGCCTTTGAATATGCTATAGAACTAGGCAAAAAAGAAGATGCAGATATTTTAATAGCCACAGATCCAGATTGTGATAGAATAGCCATGATGGTAAAGGATAACAAAGGTGAATTTATATTTTTAAATGGCAATCAGACAGCAGCTTTATTTGTAAACTATATATTATCTTCTAGATATAAAAATGGTACATTGCCTAAAAATGCTGCCATAGTCAAAAGTATAGTAACTGGAGATTTAGGTACAGCCATTGCCAATAAATATGGAGTTAAGATGTTTGAAACATTGACTGGATTTAAACATATATGTTCTAAGGCCAATGAGTGGGATATTACCAAGGAGCATACATTCATATTTGGATATGAAGAGAGTATTGGATATACTTATGGAACCCTTGTAAGAGATAAAGATGCTATTATAAGCACTATGTTAATTGCTGAAATGGCTGCATACTATAAAAAATATGGAAAAACTTTGCTTCAAGTATTAGAAAATTTATATGAAGAATTTGGATATTATAGGGAACATTTAATATCCATAGTATTAGAAGGAGTAGAAGGAAGTAAAAGAATTGGCAGAATGATGGATGAACTAAGGGCTAATCCAATAGAAAGCTTTGACAACATAAAATTATCTAAGACTATAGACTATCTATTGGAGGAGACGGGAAACCCTAAGAGTAATGTATTAAAATATTTTTTAGAAGATGGATCTTGGTATGTAGTTAGACCTTCAGGGACAGAACCTAAGATTAAACTATATGTCTATACTAAGGATAAAAATAAAGAAGAAGCAGAAAGAAAGATAAACCTAATAGTAGATACAGTTGAGGAAAAATTATATAGTATAAAATAATCTTAAATTATAACTATATGAATTATATACTTTGATTTTAAGGGCTCTTCAGTTATAAAAGAAGGGCTCTTTTCTTTCCAGTGCCTATTGAATAAAAGGGCAAGTTATGATAGACTTTTATCGTAACCGATACATTATATTTAATTGTCGGAATTATTAGTAAAAGGGAGGAAATAGGATTGTACAAAATAGTTGACAAAAAATTATTAGCTCCTAATATTTACTCTATGGACATCTTAGCTCCTAGAGTAGCTAAGGCGGCTTTACCAGGACAATTTATTATTATCATTGTTGATGAAAATGGGGAAAGGGTTCCACTTACAATTTGTGACTCCAATCCTGAAAAAGGCACAGTAAATATAGTGACTCAAGCTATGGGTTCTTCTACTAAAAAATTAGTTGCAAAAGAAGTAGGTGACCATATTAAGGATTTTGTAGGACCTTTAGGAAAACCATCAGAATTTATCCATGAGGATATTGAAGATTTAAAGAAAAAGAAAATCCTATTTGCTGGTGGAGGAGTAGGGGTAGCACCAATATATCCTCAAGCTAAGTGGTTAGTAGAAAGAGGAGTAGAAGTAGATATAGTAACTGGTTCTAAAAACAAGGATTTAGTTATTTTAGAAGAACGTTTTGCTGAATTGACTGAAAACCTTTTCATTGCAACAGATGATGGTAGCTATGGATTTCATGGTATGGTAACAAATGCCATAGATGAATTAGTAGAAAATCAAGGTAAAAAATATGATCTATGTGTTATTATAGGACCTATGATTATGATGAAATTTACTTCTATGACTACTAAGAAACATGGTATACCATCAATAGTATCCATGAACCCAATTATGGTTGATGGAACTGGTATGTGTGGTGCTTGTAGAGTTACTGTTGGAGGAGAAACCAAATTTGCTTGTGTAGATGGGCCAGAGTTCGATGCACATCAAATAGATTTTGATGAAGCTTTAAGAAGACAGGCTCAATATAAAGAAGAAGAAATAAAAAAGGATCACGAGTATTGTGAATTAACAGGAGGGATGATGGCATAATGACTAGGTTTACCAGAACACCCATAACTTATCAAGATCCAGAAAAGAGAATACATAATTTTGATGAAGTTTGTTTAGGATATACAAAGGAAGAAGCTATCAAGGAAGCTAAAAGATGTATCCAATGTAAAAATCCAACTTGTGTACCACTATGTCCTGTTAATATAGATATACCTGGGTTTATTAAGGCAATAGCAGAAGAAGACTTTAAAAAAGCTGCAGAAACATTAGCTGAATACTCAGCTCTACCTGCAGTATGCGGTAGAGTTTGTCCTCAAGAGGATCAATGTGAAAAAACTTGTATCTTAGGTAAAAAAGGCGAGCCTATTGCCATAGGTAAATTAGAAAGATTTGCAGCTGATTGGGCACTTGAACAAGGTCTATCCTTAGGTAAAACTAAGGAGCCAAATGGTCATAAGGTTGCTGTAATAGGATCTGGTCCTGCAGGAGTTACTTGTGCTGGAGAACTTGCAAAAGCAGGATATGAGGTTAAGATATTTGAAGCCCTTCATGAACCAGGAGGAGTACTAGTATATGGTATTCCGGAGTTTAGACTTCCAGCAGATGACATAGTTCAAGTGGAGATTGAAAATCTTAAGAAATTAGGAGTAGAAATCGAAACCAATGTGATAGTAGGTAGAACTATTACAGTTGATGAGATATTTGATGAAGGATATGAAGCAATATTTATTGGTTCAGGAGCTGGACTTCCAATATTTATGAATATTCCAGGAGAAAACTTAAATGGAGTATTTTCAGCTAATGAATTCCTAACTAGAAACAATCTTATGAAGGCCTTTAGAAGTGATATGGATACCCCTATAAAGGTTGGAAACAAGGTAGCAGTTGTTGGTGGTGGAAATGTTGCTATGGATGCTGCAAGAACTGCTAAGAGACTAGGTGCAGAGGTTCATGTAGTATATAGAAGAACAGAAGAAGAGCTACCTGCAAGGGAAGAAGAAGTAGAAAATGCCATGGAAGAAGGCATAATATTTGATTTCCTAACTAATCCTGTAGAAATTTTAGGTGATGATAAAGGATGGGTTAGAGGAATAAAATGCGTGAAGATGGAACTTGGTGAGCCAGATGCTTCAGGAAGAAGAAGACCAATACCAATAGAAGGCTCTGAATTTGAATTTGAAGTAGACAGTGTAATTATGGCTCTTGGTACTTCACCAAATCCACTAATTCCAAGAACTACTGAAGGTTTAAATACTGATGAACGTAATAGAATCAAATTAGTGTCTGAAAAGGGACAGACTTCCCGTGAAGGTATCTTTGCCGGTGGAGATAATGTAACTGGTTCAGCAACAGTAATATTGGCAATGGGAGCAGGTAAAGAAGCTGCTAAGTCAATAGATGAATATATTAAATCAAAGGCAACTAATATATAAAGATAAATTATATATAAACAAACTCTCTCAATTTCCGAGGGAGTTTGTTTTTTCTGAATTTTATGCTATAATATTTAGAGTGTCGAATGATATATTATAAAATCAAAAATACAGGGGGTGTTTATGTGGAAGAGAGCCACAGTAAACAGAGCATAAGGGATGAGATTGTTAGGATTGCTGGTCCTGTCTTTATTGAATTATTGATGGGTACCTTATTTGGAATGGTAGACATGATAATGCTAGGAAACTTTGGAAGCGATGAAGTTTCAGCTGCAGCAATAGCTGCTGTAGGCGTTACAAATCAATTAGTATTTATTGGTTTATCCTTAGTACAATCCTTAAATATTGGTGCTACTGCTATGGTAGCTAGATATATGGGAGCCAATAGGGAAGATAGAATCGAATCTGTAGTACGCCATGTAATTATATTGACTCAAATATTTTTAGTTATCCCCATATTATTTATAGGACTTAGATATACTCAAGGGGTAATGAAATTTTTTGGGGCACATCAAGATACCATAAATATAGGTATGTCATATTTTAGAGTTATTATACTAGGATTTATATTTCAAGCATTTAACTTTTCAATTTTTGCAGCCCTTAGAGGTGCAGGAGATACAAAAACACCAATGAAAATCAATATTACAGTTAACTTAATAAATGTCTTTGGAAATGCAGTACTTATTTATGGTTTATTGGGAGTTCCTTCCTTTGGACCTACAGGAGCTGCCATATCTACAGTCGGATCACAAGTCATAGCTAGTATCTTTTTAATAAGATATATCTTAAAGAAAGATAGCACAATTCATATTGATATTAAAAATAGATTCAAATTCAACAACGATATTATATATAATTTAGTAAAAATAGGAGTTCCTGCATCTTTGGAACAAATTGCCATGAGGATAGGTATATTATTATTTGTAAAAATAGTAGCATCTTTAGGAACGGTGGCATATGCTACTCACCAGATATGTATTAATATATTAAATTTATCCTTTACCCCAGGTCAAGCTTTCGGGATTGCAGCTTCTACCTTGTCAGGAAGAAGTTTAGGTGCTAAGGAACCAGAGTTGGCAGAAAAATATATTAGAACCTGTAGTAAGGTTGGTGCAGTTATTTCTGCAACAATGGCAATAATCTTTTTCTTCTTTGGAGGAGCAATAGCTAGCTTATATACGAAAAACTCTCAAGTAGTATTAGAGGCAACAAGGGTATTGAAGTTAATAGCCTTTATTCAGCCATTTCAAAGTTCTCAACTTATATTATCAGGTGGTCTTAGGGGAGCAGGAGATACAGTTTGGACTTTGATTTCCACATTTATTGGGATTTTAATTATTAGAGTAGCCTTAGGATATTATTTTGTTCTTGTATTGGGATTGGGACTTGCAGGAGCATGGTTAGCAATACTAATTGATCAATTTATTAGATGGATATTTATTACAATAAGGTTTAGAACAAATAAATGGAAGTATATAGCCATTAGATAAAAAAATACCTCCAAAGTAGACTATCTACTTTGGAGGTATAGTATTAATTGGTCAATTTTTATTTATCCAAATATTTTCTTTGAGCACATTTTTCCAGTTTCTGTTCCAGCTAATCCACCTAAACCTGTTTCCCTTAAAGTTTCTGGTAGTGCCTTTCCTACTTCATACATGGCTTCTACTACTTCATCAAAGGGAACTATGGATTGGACATGGGCCAAGGCCATATCTGCAGAAATTAGAGCATTTACTACACCAGAAGCATTTCTAAGGGCACATGGATACTCAACCAATCCTGCAATAGGATCACATACAAGACCCATAATATTTGAAAGAGCAAATCCTGCAGCATCTAAGGAAGATTTAGGAGAACCTCCAGCCATTTCTACTATGGCAGCAGCAGCCATTGCAGCAGCAGCTCCACATTCTGCTTGGCAGCCACCTTCTGCTCCAGAAATAGTTGCATTTTTAGCTATAATTTCACCTACACCTGCTGCAGTAAACAGTCCTTTAATTAAATCATCATCACTTAATTCTAATTTTTCTTGGGCAGATAACATGGCACTTGGTAATATACCAGATGCACCAGCTGTAGGAGCGGCAACTATTTTACCCATGGAGGCATTGACTTCTGAAGTAGAGAAGGCTTTTGCCATAGCTGAGTTAATAAACACGCCACTTAAAGTCTTTCCCTTCTTAGTATAGTCTTGAACTTTTTTAGAGTTTCCACCAGTAAGGCCAGATAATGATTTTACCTCCTTATCTAATGCTTCAGTGGCAGAAGTTTTCATTACATTAAGAGTCTCACCCATTATTTTTATCAGCTCTTCCCTAGTCATTCCAGTTGCTTTCATTTCTTTTTCAATTACTATATCTGAAATTTTTTTATTTTCTTCATTACATAATTCTAATAATTCTGTTCCTCTATTAAACATTCTATCACCTCACTATAGGATTAATGCTTTTTACATATAGGATTTTATCTATGGTTGAAATTTTATCTACAATAGAACTATTTATATTATCGTCTAATTCGCAAACCATAGTAGCTATATCCTTATCTCTAGTAACTTTCATTGTTGCAATATTAAGCTGATCTTTAGCTAATATTGAGCTGATTTCACTTATTACACCTTTTCTATCTAAATATTTAAGTAAGATTGTAGGTTTGTTTCCATTCATTTCAAGCTCATTTCCATTTATATTGGTGATTATAATATTGCCTCCACCAATTGAAGAACCTATTACATAAAAATCTTCTTTATCCTCATATTTAAATAGAATTTTAACCGTATTTGGATGTTGATATCCTAAATCTGAAGCACTAAATACTATATTTATATTATTTTCCTTTGCTATATCAAAGGAATGTACAATTCTTTCATCATCTGGGTTCATGCCTAATATTCCTGCAATTAAAGCTCTATCAGTACCATGACCCTTATATGTCATAGCAAAGGATCCATGAAGTATAAACTCAACTTCATAAAAGCCTTGGCCAGCAATTTGCTTAGAAATTTTTCCAAGTCTTACTGCTCCAGCAGTATGTGAACTAGAAGGACCTATCATTATAGGACCTAATATATCAAATGTACTATATTCTTTCATTATTTCCTCCTTCTATTGTGATTATGATCTATGCCCATTAAGATTATAGCATATAAAGATATATAATACTTCTTTTATCTTTGTATTAGATTTAAAAAGTTTTATAACTAGTATATAATATATATAACAGTAGGATAAAGGGAGGTGAGAAGTATGATACTAACCATTGCATTGGATCCAATTTTAGAAAGTAAATACTATATAAACAATCCAATGAATAATATAGATATTCGTCCAGAAGAGTATAGGTATAATATAGACGGAGAGGGAATATGTACTGGAATAATTTTAAAAAATCATAATGTAAATGTATTTACCACTGGATTTTTAGGTGGATTAAAGGGAGAATATATATTTTATGGTCTTAAAGAATTGAAAATATATAATGATTTTATATTTATTAAAGATGAGACCAAGGGAAGGATTATTATCAATAATAGTGGTGATATCTCCCATATAATTGATGAAGAAAGTCCAAGGATTACAAGGGAAGAACTAGGGTCTTTTTATAAACTTTATAATAAAATAATAGATAATTGTGAAATCATATGTGCACTAGGTTCCTTACCTCAAGGAGTACCAGAGGGAATATTTTTTGACTTAATAGAAATGGGAAATCGAAAGAATAAAAAGATTATTTTAAATGGAAAAGGATCTGAACTAATCTATGGATTAGAAGCTTCGCCTTTTATGGTCATATTAGATAAGGATGATTTAGAGAATATAAGTAGAGTTAGATTAAATTTTGAAAATGAAATAATTAAAGTAGGTAAAGCTATTTTAGAAAAGGGTATAGAACTAGTAGTTATAGATTTAGAGGATAAAGGTACTATAGTATTGACTAAAGAGGCAGGCTTTAGGCTGGAAATTCCAAATGCTAAAGATTTAAAATTAAACATGGATAAGGGATATTTAGCTGCAGGATATACCTTCGGTATGGATAAACGATATGACTTTGAAACTACTATGCGTTTAGGACAAGGCTTTAGAATTGCTTATGGATTAGTAGATGATTTAGGTAGTATAGAGATGAGTGACATAAAAAGAATAATGACAGAGGTACAGATTATGCCAATATCTTATTAGGAGGGGGACAATGGATAAGTTCAGTTTAGATAGGGAAAATACAGTTTTATTAATAATAGATATTCAAGAAAGATTAGCTCCAGTTATGAAGTATAAGGATAAAATAATAGAAAACACTAATATTTTGCTTCAAGGAGCTAATAGGATGAATATCCCGGTAATAGTAACGGAGCAGTATCCTAAGGGTTTAGGTAGTACTGTGGATGAGCTTAGTGAATTTTTAAAAGAGGTAAAGGTTTTTGCTAAAAATAGTTTTACTGCATATATAGATGAAATAAAAGAAAGCTTGGATAGTCTTGGTAAGAAAAAGGTCATAGTAACAGGCATGGAAACCCATATATGTGTATATCAAACTGCAAGGGATTTACTAGATGCTGGATATGATGTTTATATAGTAAAGGATGCAGTGGCTTCAAGAACTAAGGAAAACTTCATAAATGGATTAGACTTGATAAAATCCATGGGGGGAGTAATTACTAACACTGAAACTGTAGTATTTGATTTATTAAAAGTATCTGGAACCCCGGATTTTAAGTTTATGTCAAAATTAATTAAATAGAAAGATTTTTATAGTAAATATAATAGTATAAAATCCATCTTAAAACTAAGTTTAATATACAAGGTTTTAAGGTGGTTTTTTTCTAAATCTATATAAACTTAATATATGAAGCTTTGTTCTTATTTTTATTTATCTTATATGAAAAATTGTGATATAATTTGTATTGAAAAAAGGGGTGATATAATGGTTAGCTTTGTTCATACTGGAGATATACACTTAGGTTTACAATTTAACAAGGTATCTTTTAACAGGGAATTGTCCTTAGAACGTAGAAGTGAATTGTGGACTACTTTTGAAAAAATAGTTAAATATACAAAAGATAATAACAAGGATTTTTTGTTTATAGCTGGAGATTTATTTGAAGAAAAATATTTTACCCTTGGAGATATGAAAAGGGTAAGAGATATTTTACAACAGGCAGAAAATGTAAATATCCTCATATCTGCAGGTAATCATGATTTTGTAGGTCATAGGTCCTTATATAATAGAGTAGACTGGAGTCCAAATGTACATATATTCAAAAACAAGGGAATAGAGAAAAAAGAATTTCCCAATTTAAATACTGTTGTATATGGATATAGTTGGGATAAGGTAGAAATAAGGGAAAATGTTTTATTTAATAGATTTGATTTTCAAGAGGATCACCTTAAAAAAGTACTTTTAATTCATGGAGATATAGGAACTAACTCAAACTATTTACCCTTAGACTTAAATACCCTTAAAGGATTAAATATGGATTATATAGCATTAGGTCATATACATAAGCCAGAGATAATAAATAATAATATTGCCTATTGTGGATGTCCTGAACCCTTAGACTTTGGAGAAACTGGAGATAGGGGTTTTATAGAAGGAAATATATCAAAGAAAGGTACCAGTATAGATTTTATCCCCTTTAGTAAGAGAAAATTTCTAGAATTAGATTTATCTATTAATGAGAATATGGGATATTTAGATATTGTAAATTTATTTAAAAGTATAGAGTATGGAAATAAAGAATTAGACTTTTATAGAATAAAGTTAAAGGGCTATATCCAAAATGATTTAGATATTGAAGGATTAGTTAAATCTGTAAATGATGATTTTTATTACTTAGAGATTATAGATAATACTATACCAGATTATGATTTAGATGCCTTAGAAAGGACCTTTGAAGATAGTATAATAGGTCAGTTTATTAAAGAAATGAAATCTAAGGATTTAAAAGATCCTATAGTTAAAGATGCCCTATATTATGGGCTAGAGGCCCTTTTAAAAGGGAGGCTTGATTCATGATAATTGATGAATTAAATCTTATTGGATTTGGAAAGTTTAATAATAAAACAATACAATTTCAGCAGGGAATCAATATTATTTATGGTGAAAATGAAGCAGGAAAAACTACAGTCCATAGTTTTATCAATGGAATGTTTTATGGCTTTTTAAAGCCTTATGCCCGGAGGACTATATATTTAGAGGAGCATGAAAAATATAAT
Source organism: Wansuia hejianensis (assembly GCF_014385225.1). Classification (GTDB taxonomy): domain Bacteria; phylum Bacillota; class Clostridia; order Tissierellales; family Tissierellaceae; genus JACRTK01. The sequence goes on along the minus strand of NZ_JACRTK010000004.1, from coordinate 90,513 downwards.
CCATGGTCTAGCTCAAGATATGCCGGACTTATTAAATTTAAGTATGATGGTAAAAATTATAGTATAGAAAGGGAATTTACCAAGGGAAATGAAAGCACTCTAGTATTATTAGACGATACTGGAGAGGATATTACAAATTCCATAGATAATGGGAATAAGGGGAGAGTTCTTCAACCTGGATTTCATTTTTTTGGATTTAATGATGCCGTATATTCAAACACAATATCTATCAAACAATTAGGTAGCAAAACAGAGGAAAGTTTGGCAGGTGAAGTTAGAGACAAACTAGTAAATGTATCTACTACTTTAGATGATACTCTTTCCATAGAAAGAGCAATAGAAGAACTAGATAAGTCCCTAAAGGATATAGGAACTATTAGAGCTACTACTAGTAATTATGGAAGGCTTAGTAAGGAATTAGAAGAGTTAAAGATAGAAAGGAAAAGGATATTAGCCTATAAAGCAGAATATAATCAAATATTAGATTCAGATGCTAGTCTTAATGAAGAGATAAAACATAAAGAAAAAGAACTAGAATTCTTAAAAAATAGATTAAATAATGCTATGGTTGTAGAAAAAATCAAAATCTATAATGAGGCGAAAGATTTAGAGGCAGCCATTGTAAAGTTAGACTCTAGAGTGAAGAAATATGAAAAATATAGACTATTATCCATGGAAGATTACTCAAAGGGAATTAATTTAAGTAATAGACTTGAGTATTTAAATGAACGAAATGTGGAATTAGAAAATCAACTGGCACAAGCTGATGCTAGATTAGAGGATTTACAAAATACTAGTATTAAAGAAATAGAAGTAAATGATAATCTAGATTCAGATTATATGAGGTATGAGGAACTAGAGGAAGAAAAAAGCACCATATTATATAATAATGATAGAAATCAGATGGAGTTTCTAAAAAGAGACTATCAAAACTCTAATAATGATAAAGGTAAATATAATCTAATCTGTTTAATAAATTTAATACTTTCTATAGGATTAAGTATATTTAGTATCATAACATCTAATTATACTCTGCTTTTAGTCAATGTAATCACTGTAGGAGGTATCTTATATAGTCTTTCTAAAATAAAGGATATAAAAGTATTAATTGAAGAAATTCAATATAAAATAGGAGAAATGGAATCAAAGGATCAGATTAGAGAAGACACAGTAAAGGAAATAGAAGAAACTCAAGATATAATATTAAAAAAATATAATGTAAAATCTAAAGTAGAGTTAAAGGGATTACTTGAAGAGATTCGTCATAATTTATATAAAAATAGGGAAAGAAATAGAGTTTTAATAGAAGAAAAGGAAAATATATTAGGAAGAATAGAAGAACTTAAAAATGAAGAAAAAGAAAATAATTCATTATTAAAAGAAATTTTAAACAAAAATATGTCTAGTGATTTAGATGAGTTCAAAAAATCCTTAGAAAAAAAGGAAATGTATGAAGATACAATAGTAGAATTAGAAACAAAAAAGCATTTATTGGATAAAGTGTTAGGTAAATTTACTTTAATAGATTTAGAGAGAGACTTAAAGGAATACATTAATTCTAGATTAAGTATTGAAGAAAATCTATCTGCAGATGAATTAAAGAAAAATATAGATGAGAAAAACCAGGAAATATCTAATGAAAAAATTGAGAAGAGAGGCCTAGAAGAAAGGTTAAAAGTACTAAATAGGGAACTATCAAAGTTAGTTGAAATAGATGAGGAAATTAAAAGAAACGATAATCTAATACTTAAACTAGATAAAAAGAGAGAGGCCATAGAAATGGCTAAAAACACTATAGAGTCCTTATCTAAGGATATCCATAGACAATTTGCACCAACTATAAATAAAAAGATAGGAAGAATAATTGAAAATATAACTGATGGTAAATACACAAATATAAGAGTAGATGACAAATTGGATATGGGAATATCAAATCCAATTACCGGGGAAATAATTAATGTAAATAGTTTAAGTGGAGGTACAATTGATCAATTGTATTTTTCACTACGTTATGGAGTTATAGATTCCATTAGAGAAGAAGCCCCTCCTCTTATATTGGATGATTGTTTTATTCAATATGATGACAATAGATTAAAAAATATGATGAATTTTTTATTAGATATAAGCAAAGACAGGCAGATTATTTTATTTACTTGTCATAAGAGAGAAATGGAAATTTTAGATAAGATGGGAGAAGATTTTAATTTAATCAAACTATAGAAATAGTTCATGAACAACTTAAAGTTAAACATTAACTTTAGGTATCAAAGGTGTAAGAATCCAGTTTTATGTAGTTAAAGTTAAACTTTAAGATATAAATATAAAATTTAACAAATAATACAAACAATTAAATTTGAACAATATGGTGAAGAGTTTTACATACCTCCCAAACCAAATCTTATATATTTTATTAGATATAGAAGTGGATTATTTAATATTTAAATATACTTAAAGTTAAACATTAACTTGAAGTGACAAATGTGTAAAAATACAGTTTTATAAAGTTGAAGTAAATGATTAAGATAAGTTGAGGTGGGTAAATGATTTATGGAATTGGAGATTTGCATTTTGATTATTCCAAGGAAAAACCCATGGATATTTTTGGAGACAATTGGATAGATCATGAGGGACAAATTATAGAAAATTGGAAAGAGAAGGTAAAGGAAGATGATCTTGTTTTAATACCAGGAGATATTACCTGGGCCTTAAAGCTCTCCCAGGCATATTATGATTTAAAAAGAATCCATGAGCTTCCCGGGAAAAAGATATTAAGCAAAGGAAACCATGATTATTGGTGGGAAAGTCTAAAAAAGATGAATGACTTAGGTTTAGATAGTATATTTTTCATACAAAATCTATCCTATGTTCATAATAATATAGGTATTGGAGGTACTAGAGGATGGATATCTAGGGACAATGATAACTTTACAGATGATGATGAAAAGATATTCAAAAGAGAACTTTTAAGGCTTAGAATGTCCTTTCATAGTATTAAGGAGAAGGTAGATAAAAAAATAGCCATGATACATTATCCACCTTTTAATATGAACTCTAGTCCCAATGAGTTTGTAGATCTTATGAAAGAATTAGATGTGGATATATGTGTGTATGGACATTTGCATGCAGAAGGTCATAAATATGCTATAGAAGGAAATATAGATGGAATAGAATTTCACTGCATATCTAGCGACCATATAAATTTTGAACCAAAAATTATTTTAGGAGAGTGATTAGATGAAATTAATAGTAGAAAAAAACTATGATGAACTAAGCAAAAGAGCAGCAGAACTTTTGGCAGAAGATATTAGGAAAAAACCAGAGATTATCCTTGGTTTGGCAACTGGTAGTACCCCAGTAGGCACATATAAGGAGCTAATCAAATTATATGATAGTGGTAAACTTGACTTTTCTAAAGTGAAAACATTCAATTTAGATGAATATATAGGATTAGATGGAGAGCATCAAAATAGTTATAGATACTTTATGAACGATGTTTTATTTGATCATATAAATATCGATAAAGAAAACACATATGTACCTAATGGAAAAGTTAAAAATCCAGAGGACTATTGTAAGGAGTATGACAAACTTATAGAGGATGCTGGAGGAATAGATGTACAAATTTTAGGTATTGGAACCAATGGGCATATTGCTTTTAATGAACCAGCAGATGAACTATCAGCTGGTACATCCATAGTAAATTTAACACAATCTACTATAAATGATAATTCTAGATTTTTTGATTCTATGGATGAAGTACCAAAAACTGCTATTACCATGGGAATCGGCAGTATATTGAAAGCTAAAAAGATAATTTTATTAGCCAGTGGTAAAAACAAAGCACCTATAATGAAGAAACTATTGGAAGGAGATATGATTAGTACACAATTACCTGCATCTTTCTTACTATTACATTCAGATGTAACAGTAATAGTAGATGAAGATGCCTATAAAGGCTAGGAGGTAAGGTATGAAGACTTTAATTAAAAACTGTAAAATCATCACTCCCTATGATGTATTATATGGATATGGAGTAATAGTTGAAGATGATAAAATCAACAATATTTTAGAAGAAGAAAATATAGATACAAAAGAATTTTACAATATCATAGATGGTGAAGGTGGCTATCTAGCACCTGGTTTTATAGATATTCATAATCATGGAAATTCAGGCTTTGATATAATGGATAGAACAGAGGAAGCTTTAGATAAAATAGGAGAATATCATATTTCAAATGGAGTCACCTCGTATTTAGGAACTGTAATCACATCTTCCTATGAAGATATGGAAAATGCTATTAAAAATATAGTAGAATATAAAAATAAAGAAGATAAATCCAATATTATAGGAATACATTTAGAAGGTCCCTTTTTTAATATAATAAAAAAGGGAGCTCAGCCAGAAAAGCATATTAAAGTTCCAGATAGGCAAGAAATGGAAAAAATTTTGGAGATTTCAAAAGGATTGTTAAAGATGGTATCTTTGGCACCTGAGCTAGAGGGTGCCTTAGGTCTTATAAGATATATTAAGGCAAACAATGTAACTGTAGCTATGGCTCATACAAACTCTACCTATGATGAGGCCAAAAAAGGAATAAACAATGGGATAACAGTAGCAACCCATTTATATAATGGTATGCGTGGATTTAATCATAGAGAACCAGGAGTTATAGGAGCTTCTTTATTGGATGATAGAGTATATTGCGAGCTTATATATGATAGATTTCATCTACATGATGGGGCCGTTAAAATAGCCTTAAGATCAAAGGGATATGATAAGATAGTATTAGTATCAGATGCTATGATGGCTGCAGGCTTAAAAGATGGAGAATATGTCCTAGGAGGACAAAGAGTAAATGTTTATGATGGAAAGCCAAGATTGGAGTCTGGAAGTATAGCAGGGTCTACATTGGATTTACAAAGGGCAGTATATAATATGGTAAACTATCTTCAAGTACCTATTAATGAGGCAGTAAAAATGGCCAGCTTAAATCCAGCAAAAGCTATTAATATGGATAAGGAATTGGGAAGTATAGAAATAGGCAAAATAGCAGACTTTATCATATTTAATGAAGATATAGAAATACAAAGAGTATTTCTTGGAGGGAATTTAGCATGGAAAAAGAACTAGAAGTCAAAGTCTTAGGTATAGACATAGAAGATATAGAAAAAAAGATCATAAGCCTAGGAGGTAAGCTCATAGCCAATGAAGTTCAAGTTAATACTTTAATTGACTCTAAGGATAGACCTATTAAGTCCTACTTAGACGCTTATTTGAGAATAAGACAGACTAAAGATATATTAAATAATAAAGATTATATATATTTAACCTTAAAGAAAAACATTAACTTAGAAGGTATAAGGGAAAACTTAGAGTTAACTACTGAAATAAGTAATAAGGATATGATGATACAAATTTTAAAGGATTTAGGTTTTGATTATAATGAAGTAGGCCATAAAAAAAGAAAATCCTATGAATTTATGGATGCAAGAATTGATCTTGACACATGGGATGAAAATACTTACCCTTTTCCCTATATGGAGATCGAGGTAAGGGATATAAAACATTTAAATGAAGTAATCAAATATTTAGAGATTCCTCAGGAAAATATATCTACTAAATCCATAGTAGAATTAAGAAAAGAACTAAAACTATTGTAACCGATAACCCCCTATTAGAATAAGATATATTAATTCAATAGATAGGGGGTTTTTTAATGTTAAGTAATTTATTTGGTGGAGGAAAAGGAGACAATGATATACTCCTACTTATAATAATCCTGTTCCTATTTGGTGGTTTTGGTGATAAAGGATATGGTGGTGGAGGCGGATTATTTGATGATAATATTATTTTAATAATAATCCTATTCCTACTTTTAAGTGATGGAGGAATCTTTGGCTTAGGAGAAGCACAATAAACAATTAAATATAATAATACCTAAACACAGTATTAAATACTGTGTTTTTTATTCAGTTTAATAAAAATTAATAAAATTTTTGCTACATATTTTTAAATATATTTGGCGGCAATATGTTTCAATTTTCGAAATATTGTTATATAATGTATATAATTATATAAAAGGGGGTTTTAGCTTGATAGATAAACAAGTTATAGAAGATGTTTTATATGCTGCATTATCTAAAGGTGGAGACTTTGCAGAGATATATGTAGAAGATAAGCATAACGGAAGTATGAGAATGGTAGGAGGAATACTGGAATCTAATATTTCAGGTAGAGACTATGGAGTAGGCATAAGAATATTTGACAAATTAAACAGCATATATGCATATACAAATGACTCGTCGAAGGAAAATCTTATAAAGGTGGCCAAACAAGCAGCATCTGCACTAAATTCTAAACAGATAGATATAAGACTAAATCTAATGAAGAAAAATACAACTAACTATAATCCTATAAAAGTGTATCCAAGTTCCATAAATAAAGGCCAAAAGGTAGATTTACTAAAAAGAGGATATGAAGCAGCCAAATCCTATGATGATGTAATATCTCAAGTAACAGTAAGTTATTTAGAAGAAGAGCAAAATGTTTTAATTGCAAATACTGAAGGATTGTTAGTGACAGATTCTAGGGTAAGAACTAGATATGTTGTTCAATCAGTAGCATCTAAAGATGGAGAGATGCAAGTAGGTTCCTACTCTCCAGGTGCTTCCATGGGATTTGAATTTTATGATAATATAAATGTGGAAGATGTGGGAAAAGAAGCCTCAAGAATAGCTAAAACATCTGTATATGCAGACTATTGTCCAAGTGGTGTAATGCCTGTAATTATAGATAATGAATTTGGAGGAGTGTTGTTCCATGAGGCATGTGGTCATGCACTGGAAGCTGAATTTGTATCGAGGGATACTTCTGCCTTTGCAGGTAAATTAGGTCAAATGGTGGCATCGCCTTTAGTAACAGCTATTGATGATGGAACAATGAAAAATGGTTGGGGTAGCACAAATGTAGATGATGAAGGAACACCAACAAAAAGAAATATTCTTATTGAAAATGGAGTATTAAAGAGCTATTTAATAGATAAATTAAATGGTAGAAGAATGAATATGGAATCTACAGGCTCAGGTCGTAGACAGTCCTATAAATTTGCTCCCACTTCTAGAATGAATAATACCTATATAGCTGCAGGAGATTCCACATTGGAAGAAATGATAAATAATACTGAATATGGTCTATATGCTAAAAAATTAGGGGGAGGTAGCGTAAATCCAGCAACAGGAGATTTTAACTTTGCAGTAATGGAAGGATATATAGTTCAAAATGGTAAAATACTTAAACCAGTAAGGGGAGCTACTTTAATAGGAAATGGAGTAAAGGTACTGGAGCTTATAGATATGGTAGGAAACAATCTAGAACTAGGCCAAGGTATGTGTGGTGCATCTAGTGGATCTATTCCAGCCAATGTAGGTCAACCAAGTATTAGAGTAAAATCCTTGACTGTTGGTGGAAGAAAGGAGGATGAATAATATGGATTATAGAGATTATTTAAATAATTTGCTCAATAAGGCTAAGGAAAATATGGAAGATGTGGAAGCCTTCCTTATAAAAGATAAAGAAATAAGTATGGGAGTATATAAGGGGCAATTAGATAAGTATAGTATTGCAGAAAGCGGAGGCCTGTCCCTAAGGGGGATTTATAATGGGAAAATGGGATATTCCTATACTGAAAGGATAGATGATAGCTCTGTAGATAAATTAATTCAAGATACACTAGAAAATAGTAAGTATATAGATGATCTTGATCCAGAAACTATATTTGAAGGCTCTGATAAATATGAAAACATAAATAATTTCAATGAAACTTTAGGAAATGTACCAGTTTCAGAAAAAATTGATTTCCTTAAAAAGCTAGAAAAAGAAGCCTTAAGTCTAGATAATAGAGTATTTGCAGCAGATGCTTGTGTTTATCAGGAGTTTGAGCAGGAAAGATATATTAGAAATACCAAGGGAATAGATTTACATGATAAAGTTAATGGAGCCATTAGTTATATTTCTGTTGTAGTAAAGGATGGAGAAGATACCAAAACAGGCTTTAGTTTAAGAATAATCAAGAATTTTTCAGAATTAGATCACAAACAAATGGCTAAAGAAGCAGTAGAAAATGCCATATCTATGTTAGGAGCAAAGAGTATAAAATCTGATAAATACCCAGTAGTATTTGAAAACAAGACTTTTGCAGATTTATTATCTGCCTTTAGTTCAGTATTTTCAGCAGACAATGTACAAAAGGGATTATCAGGATTAAAGGATAAAATAGGTGAAGAAATAGGAAGTCCTATTTTAAATATAGTAGATGATCCTTTCTTAAAGGATGGATTTGGATCTAGAAACTTTGATGATGAAGGAACGAAAACTAGCTTTAAAAAATTAATAGATAATGGTAAACTAACATCATATTTATATAACTGGAAAACTGCCAACAAAGAAGGGGTTCAATCCACAGGAAATGCTAGCAGATCTTATAAAGGTCAAATATCCATTTCTCCTACAAATCTTTATATAGAAAAGGGGGATAAAAGTTTTGAAGAACTAGTAAACTCTATTTCTAAAGGATTATATATTAATAATCTAGAAGGATTACATTCAGGCCTGAACCCAGTATCTGGAGACTTTTCTCTATCTGCATCAGGATATGGAATAGAAGATGGTAAAATTAGCAGGGCCGTAAACCTAATTACCATAGCTGGTAATTTATATGAATTATTAAAAGATATAGAAGCCATAGGAAATGATTTAGAATTTGGAATTTATGGCTATATAGGTTCACCTAGTATTAAAGTAAAATCCTTATCTATATCAGGAGAATAGGGAAAAGATGTAACCAGAGATGACCTTTTAACATAAGATATAGTGAACTATATTTTAAGGAGGTTATCTCATGGTTGAAGAAATGAATACAAATAGAAGAGGATGTTATGATGGCTGTGATAATGACAGTTCCTTATTATTCTTCTTTTTGATCCTAGTTGTACTATTCCAAGACTGTGATATGTTTGGAGATTGTCAAGATGATTCCTTGTTATTCTTCTTCCTATTACTAGTAATAATATTTGGTGGAAACTTTGGATTCTAAGAAAATTCTATTAAGAAAACTTTATTAAAAAATCCCGCATAAGCGGGATTTTTATCCTTTACAAAGATTAAAGGCTATTTAAATGTACTTTCAAAGGGCTCTGAAATTGTAACATGACCCATTAGAGTATCAGCCTTATTTCCATCTATTAGGAATTGAACTTTTTCTACATTATCTAATTCTAAAAGACTTTTAAGTATTTGATTTATAGTTAATGTTTCCTCTAAGGATCCTCCATTCATACCTTCACTGGAAAAGTTTACATATACTGTATTATCTTTTATTTCAGTACCCAATAATTTTGCAGTTGTAGGGATAGATGAAACTAGATCTGGATTTTTTGTACCTTTTATTAGTTCTCTAACTATGGCCTCTTCAAGGGAAACTTCCCCATATTCCACTGTTCTTTTTTCTGATATTAATTGTTCTAAACTTTCATTTCCAGTTTCAATATATTTCATATTTGTAAAGTATAGATCAACTTCTTTTGATTTAGGATCTGTAATATCCTCATTTTCTACATCTTTATTATCATCTGCAGAATTATCATTATTTTCATTTTCAAGTTCTACTATATCTTTGCCATTATTCTTATTGCCTAAATCATCTTCACCTTTAGATAAGTTTTGCTGTTTTCCACAACCAACCATACTAAATATCATAACTCCAATTAATAATATAGAAATAATCTTTTTCATTTCAATTCTCCTTTCATTGAATAATTACCCTATTTACAATAAATTATTATCTAGATTGAAAAATTTAAACAATCACCTACCTTAAGTATTTACTATATAATAACATCCATTGAAGCAATTAACAATTTATAATTTTAAAATTAATAATTTTAAATTATATTGTTGAAAATGCAGTATATCTGTTATATAATATGTATAACAGATTGAAAGGATGAAAAAGAATGCTCATTAAAATAGAATTTGAATCTGATATACCAATATATGAACAGTTAAAAAGACAGATAATAATGGGAATAGCAAAAGGAGAATTTAAACCTGGTGAGGAATTGCCATCTGTAAGACAATTAAGTGGAGATATTGGAATAAATCTTCATACTGTAAATAAAACATATAATATTTTAAAAGAAGAGGGATATTTAACTATAAATAGAAGAAAAGGGGCTATGGTAAAGGATGAGTTACCAGATGCTAAAGAAGAATATATTCATATATTAAAGGATGAATTAAGCTACCTAATAGCAGATGCTAAAAATAGAGGAATTAATATGGAGGATTTTTCCAAGATTTGTTTAGATATTTATAGTGAGTTTGAAAAAGAAGTTTAGAATAGGGGTGATACTATGGGTGAAGAACTGACAATATTATTATTAAATGGATTTATTCTAATGTTGTTATTATTAATGCAAATATTGATACCTAATATTTCAAGGAAAAATATACTCCTAGGAGTAAAGATACCAGAAGAAAAAATGTCAACATCTGAAGTAAAAGAAATTATAAAGGGTTTTAAAAGGGAGAATATTTTTGTGGGAATACCCACATTGATTATATTATTAGTTTTAATTAATTATTTTGATAGTGTTGTTTTAATATCTATTGCACCAGTATTATATCTAGGAGTTCTTTTTGCAGTATATATTAGATGGAATAGAAAATCAAAGGAACTTAAAAAAGAAAAAGAATGGGATAAATTAGCTTCAAATATAATATTTGTAGATACTAAATTTAGTAGAGATAAGACAAAGTATACTGGCATATCAAAAAAGTGGATATTGATTCCTTTAGTAATAATATTATTCAATATAGGATTATCAGTAGCTATGTTTCCTTCTTTACCAGATAAAATACCTACCCATTGGGATTTTCAAGGAAATATAGATGGTTATATGAATAAGTCTATATTTGTAGCTATGATGATGCCAATGGTTCAAATGTTAATGAACATAATCATATATTTTTCTTATTATTCTATGACTAAGTCCAAGCAACAGATAGATCCTAATAATCCTGAAATTTCTTTAAGGAAAAATATTATTTTTAGAAAAGTTTGGTCTGTTTATTTTCTTATTGTATTGGTATTATTAGAAATTTTATTTACAGTATCTAATATGATGATTTTAGGATTAATTAATGATCCAGGACTGTTTAATATTATGAATTTCTTGTTTATGGGGATTATCATCATTAGCTCCATAATCATAAGTGTAAAAATAGGCCAGGGAGGTGATAGAATAAATATAAAAGGGGAAAAGGAAGCTTCTAAAGGTTACGATATAGATGATGATAGACTATGGAAACTAGGCAATACTATATACTTTAATCCTGAGGATCCATCGTTGTTTGTGGAAAAAAGAATAGGTGTAGGTTGGACTGTAAATGGAGGTAGACCTTTAGGTGTGATACTTTTATTGCTTCCTTTTATAATAATTGCTATTACATTATTATTAGTTAGATAGTTTATAATTAGCTGTAGGAAATAAATTTTTTATAAAATAGGAGGTGCTTAAAGTGTTAAAGATTGAAAACATTTCAAAATCTTATGGCAAAGGAAGTGTAAAAGCAGTAGATAATATTGATTTAGAGATAAAGTCAGGAGAAATATTTGGTTTTTTGGGACCAAATGGGGCAGGTAAAACTACTACCATAAAGATGATAGTAGGATTATTAAAGCCTGATGGTGGAAAGATTAGTATAGATGGAGTGGATGTATGGGATAGCCCCTTAGAAGCTAAGTCTAAGATTAGCTATGTACCAGATAATCCAGAGATATATGATAAATTAAAGGGAATAGAATATTTAAATTTTATAGCAGATATGTATGAAATTCCTAAGGAGGAAAGGATTAAAGATATTGAGTACTATACAAAATTATTCAATATAGAGCATGCTTTAGGAGATATAATTGGTAGCTACTCCCATGGTATGAAACAAAAGATAGTTCTTACATCTGCTTTAATCACCAATCCTGACTTATTTATATTAGATGAGCCTATGGTAGGGTTAGATCCAAAGTCTGCCTTTAATCTCAAGGAGATAATGAGAAAGATGTGTAATGATGGAAAGACTGTGTTTTTCTCTACCCATGTTTTGGAAGTTGCAGAAAAAATATGTGATAGAATAGCCATAATAAATAAGGGGAAAATCATTACTGTTGGAACTATGGAAGAATTGCGGGAGCATGCTAAGGAAAAAGAATCCTTAGAAAATATTTTCTTGGAGTTGACTGAGTAATGAATAAGATGATCTCTCTCATAAAAGTAGATATTAACAACACTTATGGATTGTCAACTATGGCCCATAGTTTAAAGGATAAGAAAAGTAGATGGAGATTTATAATATTTGGAATCCTTATGATGTCTTTAATACCTACCTATATTATGTTAATAAGAGCCTTAGGGAATATGTATGATGCCTCTATTCAAATAGGTCAAAGATCATACTTCCTTCAAATGGGTATATTTGCAAGCCAAATTCTTGTGTTTGTGTTTGGGATTATATATGTAATGAGTAAATATTATTTTTCCAATGATTTAGATCAGCTAGTGCCACTACCTATAAAGTCCTCTCATATTCTAGGGTCCAAGTTTGTAACATTGATGATAAGTGAATACTTAACATCATTGCCAATTATTTTACCCTTTATATTAATTTATGGAATTAGAGGTAAAGAAGGTATTTTATATTGGATATATTCATTTTTATTGGCACTTGGGATCCCTGTATTACCTTTAGTTATTGCATCTATATTGGTTATGATATTTATGAAATATACTAATATTAAGGGTAAAAAGGATCTTTTGAGGATAGTAGGCTCTAGTATATTTTTGTTTTTAATATTATTTATCCAATTTCAAATGCAAAGTATCATGCAAAAAGTTATTGCAGGTGGAGATGAATTTTATATTAATCTTGCAAAAAATTCAAATCTATTAGTTATGAAATTGGGAGTTGTATTTCCACCAAGTATGTGGGGTACTTTGTCGTTAGTTAACTATGGAAACTTCAGTGGTTTATCCTATGTACTATTATTTTTTCTAGTTTCTATAATTGGATATATCATTATGATATTGTTGTCTGAAAAAATCTTTTTTGATGGCCTTATTGGAAATATGGAGGTATCTTCTTCTAAGAGTAGGGGCTCAAGAATAATCGGAATAAAGGATAGTATAAAGATTAATAAACCTTATATATCCTTAGCTAAAAAAGAGGTAAAGATCCTCTTTAGGACTCCTGTATATTTATTAAATTCTGTTGGAGGAGTAATCATACTTCCTGCAGTATTGGTTATGTCAACAGTTACAGGAGATGAGTCTTTAGAACTATTAACTAAAGTATTGGGGGAATTTCCTCATTTTATAGTTTTACCAGCCATAGGTATGATTGTTTTTTTAGGAATGTTAAATTCCATAGGATGTACTACTTTTTCTAGGGAAGGAAAGAATTTTTGGATTCAAAGAACATTGCCTATTAGAATAGAAGATCAAATAATTGGAAGAGTATTATCATCATTAATAATCCAACTAGTTGGTATAGTAGCAATGATAGGTAGTATATTTTTTATAGCTAAAATAAGATTAGGAAATATCCTAATAATAGCTATATTAGGTTTATTAGGCAGCATTCCTATGACCCAGATTGGTATGATCATAGATATATTAAGGCCTTTATTAATTTGGGATAATCCTCAAAAAGCTATGAAACAAAACCTTAATGTTCTAATTGGTATGGGGGTAGGGTTTTTATATGGTGGTATTTTAACATTTTTAACTATAAAGCTATTTGATAAGATAGATATAAATTATATTTATATAATATTGGCTTTAATATTTATACTTTCATCATATATATTATATATAATACTAAAGAAACTTATTTCAAAACAATTTATAGAACTTCAGTAGAAGTTTAAAGTTAAAAGCTTATAATTAAAAGACTAATAAAATACTAAATAGATATATAAATAATGAATTGATATAGTGAATTAATACCTTAAATAAAGATTTAAATTGTCAATTAATAATTTACTTTAAACGTGTAAAACTCTATTTTTAGGCATTTAATACTTAAAGTTGAACTTTAACTTTAGGTATTAAACATAAAAAAGGGACAGATTATAATCTTCTGTCCCTGTAATTTTCTATATTAGTTTTGAGTAAAACTCTACAATCAATTGGTCATCTATTTCAATAGGAACTTCATCTCTTTCAGGCATTTTAACCAAAACAGCTGTATAATTATCTTTGTCTCTTTCTATATAAGGATAATTCACTAAGAAACTTCCTTCAAAATTTTCTTTGAATAATTCTATATCTCTAGACTTTTCTCTTAAGGTAATATTATCTCCTATTTGCACTAAATAGGAAGGTATGTCAACTCTTTTTCCATTTACTAAAATATGTCCATGAACTACCATTTGCCTAGCTTGTCTAATGGAGGATGCAAAACCTATTCTATATACAAGATTATCAAGTCTTGTTTCTAAAGTTCTTATTAAAGCGTGACCTGTTAATTCAGGTGATTTTATCGCATCTCTAACATATTTAGTAAATTGTTTTTCCATTACACCATAATATGCTCTTAATCTTTGTTTTTCTAATAATTGCATACCATATTCTGTTAGTTTCTTATCAGCCCTTGACGATCCTTTTGTTGCTCTATTCATTGCCTTAGGATGACCACATACATTTAATCCCAGTCTTCTAGATTGTTTAAATCTAGGTCCCATCATTTTAGCCATAATTATCATCATCTCCTAAATTATTTGCCGCGATAATTTAAGCCTTAGGACAGTATATCATAAATTTCAGAAGATGTAAATGATAATGAGTATCAATAACTCTTCTAATTTTAGGTATATCTAGTATAATAAAAGCAATATTGGTGATTTTTGTTATGAAGGTTGGTATAATAATAATTATGGGTAAGAATAAGAAGTACTTAAGGGAGATGAAATATTGAAAGATATTGAATTAGCAAAGGAATTATTGGAAAAAAATGATTATACCTTAGTAGCTGTAAAGGAAGGAGAAGTTATTTTTTCCTCTAAGGAAAAGGGAATAAAACCCATGTATGATGTGGCCACAAGGATGAGAGATAAAATCAAAGATGCATCTATTGCAGACAGAGTAATAGGTAGAGGAGCAGCTTTATTATGTAGTGATTTAGGAATTAAGGAATTATATGGGAAACTTATGTCGAAGGCAGGAGTAGAAATATTAGAGGACAATAATATTTTATATTCCTATAAAGAATTATGTAACTATATAAAGAATAGAGATGGTTCTGATTTTTGCCCTATTGAAAAGTTGTCTATTGATGTTCATGAATCAGCAATTTTTTTAGAAAGATTAAATGATTTTTTTGAAAAACAAAATAGTACTAAATTAAAGCCGAAGGAGGAGATTAGATTGGAATATAGAACAAGAACAACAAATATAGTAATGTCAGGTTTGTTATTAGCTTTGGGGCTTATTATACCAGGTATATTTCATGCTACAGGAATTCCAGGGACTATCTTTTTACCTATGCATATTCCAGTATTGCTAGGAGGTTTTTTACTTCCACCAGTATACGCACTTTTATTAGGAATCTTAACGCCTATACTTAGTAGTTTGATTACAGGAATGCCACCATTATTTCCAATGGCAGTAATAATGGTATTTGAGTTAGGAATATATGGATTGATAGCTTCTTTATTATACAGGAAATTAGAACTTAATCTTATTATATCTTTGATTATATCTATGATAGTTGGAAGAGTGGTAGCAGGTTTAGTAGTATTTATATTAGTACAATGGTTTGGACAACAGATGGATCCAGTTCTTTTTGTAAAGGGTGGAGTAATGACAGGACTACCTGGAATAGTAATCCAGTTGATTATAATACCTGGACTTATGTATCTTATTAATAGATATACTACTATTAATTTTGATTAGGAGGAGGAAATAAATGGGTTTATTAATTAAAAATATTGATTTACTTTCTATGAATGGTAGAGATAAGATTATTTACAATACTAATATATATATTGTAGATAATAAGATCATCCATATTGGAGAAGAAAGACAAGATATAGAAGTAAGTAGGGTAATAGATGGAAAAAATAAGTTGGCTATGCCTGGGCTAATCAATGGACATACCCATATAGGCATGTCACTTTTAAGGAATTATGCTGATGATTTACCTTTACATGATTGGTTAACTAAGGCAATTTGGCCTGTTGAAGCCAATTTAAATGGAGAAGATGTATATTGGGGTTCTCTTTTAAGTATGGTTGAGATGATTCAATCTGGTACTACAGCTTTTTGTGATATGTATTTCTTTATGGATGAGGTAGGCAAGGCTTTAATGGAGTCTGGTATGAGAGGTATATTGACTAGAGGATTAATTGAGGACCAAGACAATCCAAAAAGAAAGCTAGAAGAGACAAGGGAATTATTTAATAATTGGCATGGAAAAGGCAATGATAGAATCAAAGTAATGGTAGCACCCCATGCTCCATATACTTGTAGTTCAGACTTTTTAACCAAGACCATAGATTTAGCCAAAGATCTTGGTACTGGAATTCATATTCATCTTTCTGAAACAAAAAAAGAAATAGAAGATAGTTTTAAAAATCATGGAAAATCTCCAATAAAACATGTTTATGATTTAGGACTCTTTGACGTACATGTAATTGCAGCCCATTGTGTACATGTAGATGATGAGGATATAGATATAATTGCTAAAAACAAAGTATATCCAGTAAACAATCCAGGAAGCAATCTAAAACTAGCAAGTGGATTTGCACCTATAGATAAGATGTTAAAGAAGGGAATTCCTGTTGCACTAGGTACTGATGGTTCTTCTAGTAATAACAATTTAAATATGTTT
The DNA here is from genome assembly GCF_014385225.1 of Wansuia hejianensis. GTDB lineage: Bacteria > Bacillota > Clostridia > Tissierellales > Tissierellaceae > JACRTK01. Next base: position 73,571 of record NZ_JACRTK010000004.1, on the reverse strand, counting down.
GAAGAAATAAATCTAGCTGCCTTGGTAAATAAAGCCGTTAACTTTGATGCAGTATCAGTACCAGCCTATACTGCTATAGAAATGGCAACTATAAATGGAGCAAAGGCCCTAGACTGGGATGATACTATAGGATCTATTGAAGTAGGCAAAAAGGCAGATATGATTTTAGTAGATATGGATAAACCTCATCTATATCCAAAACATAATCTAATTTCAGCAGTAAGTTATGGTATGCAAGGTTCAGATGTGGATACAGTAATTATAGATGGAAAGATTGTAATGGAAAATAGAGAAATAAAAACCTTAGATGTTGAAAAGATTAAATTTATGGCTGAGAAACGAGCTAAGGATCTAATTAAAAGATAAAAGCAATCTATACTTTTACCATGTTTTAAAAATATAATAGCCATTGGCAAATTGCCAATGGCTATTATATTTTTTTGTCTAATGGAAATACTCTTAAAAATGGAAGGTGAGTATATTGATTTCCAAGAATATAGAAGAAAACAAGGATAATCTTAAAGAATTATTTAATAATACATCTGACTTAATATTATATGAATTTAAAACCCTATCAAATCATAGAGCATTAATAGCATATATAAATGGAACCATAGACAAGGTTAGCCTAAATGAAGATGTGTTGAAGCCTTTAGTCGAGGAGCTAGTTTCCCCATGGGATATTAAATCTACAGTCTATACAAGAATTAATGATGAAATAAAGGAACTAAAAGATACTATAGTACCAATAAACAATGGATTAGTAATACTTTTTATGGAGGGGCTAGATTTTGCATATACATTTGATCTTAGCCAATGGCCAAAGAGACAGGTGGAAAAACCTACAACAGAAATGGTCATAAGAGGACCTAAGGAAGCCTTTGTAGAAGATATTATAGTAAATAAAACCCTAATTAGAGGAAAGATTAAAAGCAACAATTTAATATTTGAAGACTATATATTAGGGGAAGAAACTAATACTAAGGTTTCCTTAGTTTATATTAAGGGAATAGTTAAGGAAGGTGTATTGGAAGAAGCAAGATATAGGATTGAAAAAATAAAAATAGATGCAATATTGGATAATGGATATATTGAATCCTATATTGATGAAAAACCTAATAGACTTATATCTACGGTTGCTTTTACAGAGAAACCAGATATAGCGGCCAGTAAGATATTAGAAGGTAGTGTAGGTATACTTTGTGATGGTTCACCAAATGTCCTTACAGTACCAAAACTCTTTGTAGAAAACTTACACTCTGCAGAGGATTATTATATAAGAGCCCATTACGCCACATTTTTAAGAATCCTAAGACTTATGGCGTTTCTAGCTAGTTTTGTTATACCAGGTGTTTATATATCTTTAATAACTTTTCATCAGGAAATGGTACCTACTGAATTGTTAATATCTATAGCAGGACAAAGGGAAGGAGTACCCCTTTCTTCTCCCTTTGAGGCATTATTGATGATACTATTTTTTGAACTTATTAAGGAGTCTGGGGTTAGATTACCTGAGGCTATAGGTCAGGCTGTAACCCTAGTAGGTGGCTTGGTAATAGGTCAAGCAGCTGTAGAAGCAGGGATAGTTAGTTCCACTATGATTATTATGATTGCATCTACAGGCATGGCTGAATTTGTAGTGCCTAAACTCAGGGAAAGCATTCCTATCTTAAGGCTTATATTTCTGTTTTTAGGTTCTGTTTCAGGTTTATATGGGATAACTTCAGGATTAGTACTTTTTACAGCATACTTAGTTTCTATGAAATCCTTTGGAGTCCCATATATGTGGCCTATTGCTCCATATGATAAAGAGGGTTTAAAAGATACCATAGGAAAATACTCTGTAAGAAAGTTAAACTATAGACCTGAGGCTATATCAAACAAAAAAAGAAGAAAGAGGAATGAAAGAATTGATTAGTCAATGGAAAAAAACATTTATAATACTTAGTTTAATATTTTGTATGTTATTGACTTCTTGTACTGGCGCTAGAGAGCTGGACACATTAGGAATTGTAATTGCAGTTGGGATTGATATAGAAAATGGAAAGATAATAGTAACAAATGAAGTAATAAATCCTGCTTCGGGAAAAGAGTCTAAAACTGCCAGTTCTCAAGATAATACTTTATTTGTCCAAGGCATTGGCAATACAGTAGAAGAAGCAATAATTAATACCACCCTTACCTTTGATAGACGATTATATTATCCACATAATTATTTAGTAATATTGGGTGAAGAGTTTGCCAAAGCAGGTATCAGCGAACATATAGATATACTTAGTAGAGGCAAGGAACAGCGTGAGCAGGCATATATGCTTGTGGCGAAAGGAACGAGGGCTTGTGATGTTATGGGCATAAATAGTGGTATTTCCAAGTCATCAGGTAGATATATATATCAAATAATTGAGGAAGATATTTACAACGGACAGACTAGAACTATTACTATTAATGAATTTTTAAAGTATCATTTTAAAGAACGGGAAGAATATATTTTAGGAGTAGTAAGACCTATTGAAAAGCCACAAATAAATAAAAACAAAACAGAAGACAAAATCCAAGTTATCTGTGTAGAAGGTGGTGCTGTTTTTAAAGAAGATACATTGGTTGGATATTATATGGGAGATGAAATGTTAGGATTTAATTTCCTCATAGATGATTTGAAAATGGCTAATATTTCCTTTGAAAGTCCAAAATATCTTCAAAAAAATCATAATTTAATATCGGAGAAGGGCAGCTTATCTTCAGTCGAAATATTTAGAAGTAAGACTAAAAAGAGTCTAAAAGTAATAGATGGAAGGCTTCATTTATTTATAGATGTAGAATTTAGGGGATTATTAGCAGAAGAAACTCAAGGAATAGACATATCTAAACCAGGAATGATAAGAGAAATGGAAAAGGCCTGTGGAGAAAAAGTAAAATCTCATATTGCAAATGTTATGAATAAGGCACAAAAAGAATTTGGTATAGATACCTTCGGTATAGGTGAATTAGTTCATAGAAAGTATCCAAAACTTTGGAAAGAAATAAAAGATAATTGGTCACAGGTATTTGTAGACCTGGATTATACAATCAATGTAAAGGCTCATATTAACGATACAGGGTTTACCAATACTCCACCAAATATAAGGAAGGATAAATAAATATGAATGGAGAAAAGATAACAACTAGACAAATGATACTGCTACTTACTGTATTTAGGTTAAGTTTAATAGTCTCATATATGCCTTCATTAGATCTACCACCGGCTAATCAAGATATGTGGATAGTGATTTTTCTTTCATTATTTTACTCTATACTAATGAGGATTCCCATACTGTTTTTAGTCAATAAGTTTAACAACCTTAGTATAATAGGTTATTCTGAAAAAATACTAGGTAAATTTTTAGGTAAATTAGTAGGGATATTGTATGGACTATATTTTGCTATTTATGCTACTTTTGTCATAACAATACAAGCACAATTAGTAGCAGCAGATATATTACCTAATACTCCCAATTGGTTAATAATAGGTATATTGGTTGTTACATCTCTTTATATAGGATCAAAGGGCTTAATAGTCATATTTCGAACAGGGGAACTAATTGCACCCATTACCTTAGTTTCTATTATTATACTTATAGTCCTAGGGGTTAGAAGTGTGGAATTTAGTACATTTTTACCAATATTAGCTGACTCTAAATTTTCTGAGATAAATATAGGAGCTATATTATTATCTTTTTTAATTACAGATATATTTATAATAGCAATGAATGCACCTTACTTGGAAAATAAGAAGGATATAAATAAGATATATGTAAAGGCAAGTATATACTCGATTTTACTTTCAGTTATTTCTGTAATGGTAACTCAAGGTACATTGGGAATAGAACAAGCTAGACATGCCAATTATCCTTTTCTCATATATACTAGATTGATTAAGTATGAGTCTATACTTCAAAGAATTGATGCTATATATGTAATAACTTGGATATCAACCAATATCCTTAGAAAACTAATATATATATATATTTCTTATATGTCCTTTAAGGAAGTGTTTAATAAAGAAGACGGTCAATGGATACACTACTTTATTGGCATAACTATTGGATTAATAGCAATTCAACTTGCAAATACTAAGGTTATAATAACAGAAGATTCAATGTTAAATAAGTTTTTCATTATTTCTTCAATTATATTTTTAACTATAATACCATTAATTACCCTAATTGTATATTTCTTTAGAAGGAAAACTTTAAATAGGGAAGAAAATTCAAAGATTTAGATGGAGGATTGAAAATATGGAACATACATCTGAAATTGGAGTAAATACTATAAGAAAGGATGCATGGGATAAGGTAACAGGAAATGCAAAATATAATGGAGATACAATTACAGGTGATATGCTCCATGCTAGAATCCTAACATCTCCCTGTGCCCATGGAATTATTAAAAAAATAGATGTATCAAAGGCAGTTGCAAATAAAGGAGTTAGGACCATAATTACAGGAGATGATTTTCCTATATTAACAGGGTCCATAATTTGTGATAGGCCTCCCTGCCTTTATTAGTGTCTAATGCTGTTATAGTCATCGGAAATGTAGATGGTATAAAGCAAATTCCATTTAATAAATATTGGAATAAGAAAGTGGAGGATAAGGAGGGAGATTTGATTATACAACTAATTATTAAAACTAAATACTTAGACCTTCCCTATGCTCATGTTAAAAGAACAAAAAATGAAAAAATAGACTATCCTCTAATTTCAATTGCTGCCTTAAAGGATAGAGGAAAGATAAAGATGGGCTTTAGTGGTCTTTGTGATATTCCATTTAGATCCTATGAAATAGAGGAAGTTGTAAATAATAGTTTCAACTTTAAGGATATTGATATATCCACAGTCCTAGATAGGATTCCCTATGAAATATTAGATGATAATAATGGTTCCTCAGAATATAGAAAGTTTATGTTAGAGAAGATGTTAGAAGAAATAGTTGGGAAGTTAGGAAGTGATTAAGTTGATAAAAATTTCAGCTCCTACTGCCATAAGCTTAAATGTTAATGGTGAGGATAGAACAGTAATAGCTAAACCTTCAGATACCTTATTATTTACTTTACGGAATGAGCTAGGACTTATAGGAGCCAAACCAGGATGTGAAAATGGAGATTGTGGTGCTTGTACTATTTTGATCGACAATTTGCCAATAAAATCTTGTATAATGTTGACTGTAGAAGCTATTGGAAAGAATATCGTTACAATAGAAGGACTAAAAGATGCACCAATACAAAAGGCTTTTGTAGAAAATTTTGGTTTTCAATGTAGATATTGTACTTCAGGATTTTTGATGGTTTGTCATTCTCTATCAAAAATGTATCCAAATGCAGATGATATAAAAATACAAGAATGGCTACAATCTAATATATGTAGATGTACAGGATATGAAGAAATAGAAGTTGCCATAAAATCTATATTAAATAAGAAAATATAATTTAAGCTTGTTTGAACACCAATAAGTAGGGTATAATGAAAATAAATGACAAGCTACACAATAAAAAGTGAAATTATATTTCTAATATAGGTATATGTAGCTACGGTCATATATAGATATATTAATATAGAGAGTATTAAAAAACTAAAAAGGAGGCATAGCAATGAGTGACAAGATCAAAAATATTGCCAATGGCATTTTGGCAAATGTAGGTGGAGAGACTAATATTAAAAGTTTCGAGAACTGCATGACTAGGGTAAGACTAGTTTTAAAAGATGGCTCGAAGCTTAACAAGACTACCCTTCAAAAAGTGGATGGAGTCATGGGTGTAGTAGAGTCTGGTGATCAAGTTCAGGTTATCGTAGGTCCTAGTGTAGCTTCAAAGGTTTCTGATTATATTAGGTCCAATACTGATCTAAGAGTAAAAGATGTACCAGAGTTTGGGCAGGCTGATGAAGTGAAGGCACAAACAAAAGAAAGGTACAAAGCACCTTTAAGTGATGTATTCAAAAAAATATCTAATATTTTTATACCTTTAATTCCAGCTTTTATTGGTTCAGGACTTATAATGGGAATTAACAATATTTTAATTAATCAAGAAATAGTAAAAAACACCAACATTACTGGTTTATTAGGGGCATTTGCAGGAGCTGTATTTGCATATATGGCTATTATGGTAGGTATGAATGCTGCTAAAGTATTTGGAGGATCTCCAGCAATAGGTGGGCTTATGGCAGGTATTACTATATCACCAGCCCTTGCAGGAATTACATTATTTGGTAGAGAACTTGTACCAGGTCGTGGGGGAATCATTGCTGTTTTATTAGTTGTGTGGTTTGCATCTGGTCTAGAAAAGAGACTAAGAAAAGCTATTCCAGAAACTTTAGAATTAATATTAACTCCTTTACTAACTGTATTAATATCTGGTTTCGTAGCAGTATTAGTTCTTCAACCTATAGGTGGGGCTATTTCTGATGGGATAGGTAAGGCAGTTACAACTGCAATTGAAGGTGGAGGTCCAGTTATAGGCTTTATATTAGGAGGAGCTTTTTTACCTTTAGTTATGACAGGTTTACATCAAGGATTAACCCCTATTCATGCAGACTTATTGGCAAAGGGACCAAATACACTATTACCAATATTGGCTATGGCTGGTGCTGGGCAAGTAGGTGCAAGTATAGCAGTATATGTTAAAACAAAAAATGAAAGATTAAAAAGAACTGTAGCCAGTGCTTTACCAGTTGGTATACTAGGAGTTGGAGAACCCCTAATATATGGTGTCACTTTACCATTAGGAAAACCGTTCTTAGGTGCTTGTATAGGTGGAGCAGTTGGTGGAGCAATAATTGCAGCTTTCAATGTAGGTTCTTTAAGTATGGGGTTATCAGGAATACCATTAGCATTATTAATTGAATCTAGTAAGGTATTACAATATCTAATAGGAATACTAGGAGCTTATATTGCAGGATTTATTGCGACTTATCTAATAGGTTTTAATGATCCAGTAGAAGAGTAATATAGATAATAAGGTAGGGGCGATATTCCCTACCTTTAATTATTATAGGAGGATAAAATATGATAGGTATTTCTATTTATGCAGGTTTGGATTATTCAAAGAAAGAGTTATTAGAATATATGAACAGGGCCAATGATTTAGGAGTTAGGACTATGTTTACTTCAGCCCATATACCTGAAGTGAAGGAAAATTTCTTAGAAGATTTTAAATCTATATTGGAGGAAAGTTCAAAACTAGGTTTTACATCTATTGTAGATATATCAAAAAACTATTATGAAAAAATAGATATAAAAAACTATAAAATTGATTTTTTGAGATTTGATTATGGATTTACATTTGAAGAAATGGCCAAAATTATTAAGGAAAATAGTTTCGGTGCTTCTATAAATGCAACTACATTAACAGAAGAGGAAGTAAATGAGTTCATTAAGCATGGAGTAGATATGTCAAAGGTAAATGCCTGCCATAATTTCTACCCAAGGAGGGACACAGGTATCTCTGAGGAATTATTTATAGAAAAAAATAAATTTATTAAAAAATATGGAATGAATACCTTAGCATTTATACCATCTCAAAATAAAAAAAGAGGACCAGTATATGAAGGACTCCCTACTTTGGAAAAACATAGATATTTAAAGGCTATAGTGTCAGCTCAACATCTTATGAAATTGGATACTGATTTTATCATAATTGGAGACCAAATGGCATCTGACGAGGAGCTAAAGGCATTATCAAGTTTGAAAAAGGATGTAACTACACTACCAATTATATTATCTGATGGATTAGGAAATATTGAATTAGAACTATTAAAAGCAACTCATACTAATAGAATGGATCCAGGTGAGTTTGTTATTAGATCTCAGGAATCCAGACTAATAAAAAATGGGGATATAATTCAAAAAAACACTATAAAAAGAGATAAGTATGCAGTAACTATAGATAATATACTATACAATAGATATGAAGGGGAATTACAAATCTTGAAAAAGGACTTGCATGAAGATAATAGGGTAAATGTAGTAGGTGATGCCAGTGAAGGAGCCTTATTAATAGACAATCTAGCTCCGGGAGAGCGGTTCAACTTTTATATATAAATATATCTTGAATATTTAATAAAAATATCTAATAAAATTGTTTGATAAAATACACCCAATTATGATGATATCATCATAATTGGGTGTATTTTACATTAGTAGCTAATCTATGCTAATCAATTATAATATTTAATTTTTACTTATCAGTGGAAACTTGAGAATGAATTTAGTTCCTTTACCATATTCACTTTCAACACTTATACTTCCACCATGGGCTTCTACTATAGATTTAACTATGGGAAGTCCAAGTCCTGTTCCTCCTGTAGCTTTATCTCTAGAAGTATCTACACGATAGAATCTATTAAAAATAAGTGGGAGGGACTCTTTTTTTATACCTATACCATTATCTTCGATACTTATTATTAATCTATTATTAACTTTTTTAAGTTCTACAAATACTTCACCATTATCCCTAAGATAATTAAGAGAATTTGAAAGAAGATTATTTATTACCTGACTAAACTTATCTTTGTCCATAAATATTTCTATATTATCTTCAATTGAGGAGGTAATCCTATATCCTTTTTGATGATACAAGGGGATAAAGGAAGTTAATATATCCTTAAGCTCAAGGGATATATTAAATTTACTTTTCTCAAGATTGATATTGTATTCTTCAGCATTAAAAGAATCTTTTAAATCATCTACTAAATTACTAAGCCTTGTAATTTCTGACATTAATATACTTAAATGGTCTTTAGTAGGTTCCCAGACTCCATCCATTATGGCTTCAATATGTGATTTTAAAGTAGTTAATGGAGTTCGAAGTTCATGGGATATATCTGAAGCGTATCTTTTTCTAATATTTTCTTGTTCTGCTAAAGTAGTTCCAAGATAATTAAGAGAACTAGATAATTCTAATATTTCTTTTACATCTGTATCTATTGTAGAGTAGGCAGATAGGTTACCACTTTGAATTTCATTTGCAGTATTTCTAATTTTTATTAATGGAATAGTTAATTTTTTCGATAATACAATACTTACTAAAAAACTAATGAGTACAGTGATTAAACCAGATATTATAAAAGATTTCCAAAGGGTATTTTTAAATAATACAGCACTTTCAGTTAAATAGGCATTGTCTATATAACCTATAATTAAATATCCTACATTTGTATTATCAATAGATAATGGATAACTTTTTTCTACATATTCTCCTTCAGATATATTTCTACCACCCATGCTGTGATGTCTTCCCATATGACCATTACCCATACCCATGCCATTACCCATCATACCCATTGCAGTACTAGAGTTATATTGTATATTGCCATCAATATCTTGAATAATTATATTGATATCTTCAGCTAAGGCATAATGTTTTAACTCCATTGGATCTAGTTTAAAATTATTATTAGTATAAAGATCATTTATAACTTTATAAATTTCTTCAAACTTATCTTCTTGTTCTTTGATTAGATAATTTTCAAATCTATTGTTTATCATAGTATTAGAGATGATGGAAATAATTATAATAGATACAATAATTAAAGATGAAAAACTTGATATAAGCTTTTTAGATAATTTCATGCCTACCTCCATATTTTCTATAATTACTATTATTATATCAAAAAAATGGATTTCTTCATAATTCCTTCATAATCTTATCTTATAATGAATTTAGAATAAAAGGAGGAGATATGAATGAAAAAAATATTAGGAATAGTAGGGTTAGTATTAGTTGTAGGAATAGGTTCTGCATTTGTGTATGCAGATAGTCCAATGGGGAGTGTAGATAGATATGGAGATATCAATGATGAAGAAATAAAAGAGTGGCACCAAGAAAGAATGGAATGGAGAAAAGAAAAGTTAAAAGAAGATGTAGAAAATGGATATATGACACAAGAAGAAGCAAAAAATTGGGAAGAACATTTGGACTATATGGAAGAGTTCCATAGAGAAAATGGGTTTATGGGATGTCGTGGTAGACGAGGTAGAGGTATGATGAGAGGTGGATTTGGTAGAAATACTAATAGTAGAAAGCAAATGATGGGTTGGTAAATAGAAGGAGTAAACTATGATTAAATGGATAAAAGATTTTTTGGAGAAGTTAGTAAAGGCAAATCAAGAATCCTTTGGAAATGGGAAATTAGACTGTTGTAGCATAGGTAGAAAAAAGCCAGATTAGATATCTAATCTGGCTTTTAACCTTGAAATCTATAACCTACACCATATACAGTCAATATATATTTTGGTTTTTTAGGATTGTCTTCAATCTTTTGTCTAATGTTTTTGATATGAGTATCGATGGTTCTGTCGAATCCTTCATAGTCTAGACCAAAGGCTTGACTGATTAGTTGTTCCCTTGAAAAAACTACTGAAGGATTTGAAGCTAGGGTTAAAAGAACTTTAAATTCATTGGCTGTTAAATCTATTTCTTTATCTTTCTTAGTAACTAAAAACTTGTCTATATCAATCTGTAGTCCATCATTAAACATTAGTTTTTCAGCTAAAGGTCCAGTATCCCTATAAGAACGCCTCATAAGGACCTTCACCCTTGTAACTAATTCCCGTGGGCTAAAGGGTTTTACTATATAATCATCGGCACCTATGGTTAATCCTTGGATTTTATCATCTTCATCAGATTTGGCTGTCAGCATAATTATGGGAACATCAGATATATTTCTAACTATTGAACATACTTCTTCACCGGGTATTTTGGGAATCATTAGATCTAGTATAATTAGACTTATATTATTGGATTTAAACTTATCTATGGCTTCTTGTCCATCAAATGCAGTTATGACTGTATAATTTTCCTTTTCTAAATAAGCTTTTATTACATCAGAAATGTTTTTTTCATCTTCTACTATTAGTATAAGATTGTTATCCATAATAATTTCACCTCAATCTTATAATATCATAATCTAAGTTGACTTACAGCTAGGTTTTTGGGTATAGTATAATGTAGCGTATTGTTATTATTATTTAACTAAGGAGAGAATATTATGAACGTAGATCAATTATCAATTAACACCTTAAGAGTTCTATCGGCAGATGCAGTAGAAAAAGCAAACTCTGGACATCCAGGATTACCATTGGGAGCAGCTCCTATGGCATATACACTTTGGGCTAAGAGTATGAATCATAATCCTAAAAATCCAGAATGGATAAATAGAGATAGATTTGTTCTATCAGCTGGCCATGGATCTTCATTACTTTATTCATTACTTCATACATTTGGATATGGATTGACTATAGAGGACTTAAAGAATTTTAGACAATTAGATAGTAAGACTCCAGGACATCCAGAATATGGTCATACAGTAGGAGTAGAAACTACAACAGGACCATTAGGTCAAGGTATATCAACAGCAGTAGGTATGGCAATGGCAGAAGCCCATTTAGCATCTAAATTCAATAAAGATGGCTATAATATAGTAGACCACTATACTTATGTAATAGCTGGAGATGGAGATATGATGGAAGGTGTAGGATATGAAGCTACATCTTTAGCTGGTACACTAGGACTTGGCAAACTAATAGTCCTATATGATTCAAACTCTATTACTATAGAAGGTGGTACAGACTTAGCCTTTAGAGAAAATGTAATGAAAAGATTTGAAGCACAAGGATGGGAAACCTTTGAAGTAAAAGATGGAAATGATATAGAAGACATCTATGAAAAAATAGAATTAGCTAAAAAGAATTCATCTAAACCAGCATTGATTAAGATAAATACACTAATTGGATATGGAAGTCCTAAAAACCAAGGTAAGGCATCTGCCCATGGTGCACCACTGGGACCAGAAGACTTAAAGGGTATGAAAGAGTATTTTAAATGGACAGAAGAAGATTTTGTAGTGCCAAGTGAAGTTAAAGAACACATGGCTAAGATTATAGAAGAAGGACAAAATTGCAATAAAGAATGGGATAAAAAATTTGAAGAGTATAAGTCAAAGTATCCAGAACTAGGAAAAGAATTTGAAAGCTGGATAAATCTAGATATACCTATGGACTATTTTGAATCAGAAGAATTTTGGGGATTTGAAAAAGATCTTTCCACTAGGGAAGCTTCTGGTGTATTAATCAATAGAATAGAGTCTAAAGTTCCTAATTTTATAGGAGGCTCAGCAGATTTAGCTCCTTCAAATAAGACGTATATGAACAATAGAGAAGATTTTTCTGCAGAAAACTATGAAGGTTCCAATATAAGATTTGGAGTCAGAGAACATGGAATGGGTGCAGTATTAAATGGTCTATATTTGCATGGGGGATTAAGACCATATGGTGGAACATTTTTTGTATTTAGTGATTACATGAAGCCATCTATGAGATTAGCATCTCTAATGAATTTACCAGTAGCTTATGTATTAACCCATGATAGTATAGGCGTTGGAGAAGATGGACCAACTCATCAACCAATTGAGCAATTAGCAATGTTTAGATCAATCCCAAATTTTGTAACATTTAGACCAGCAGATGCTAGGGAAACAGCAGCTGGATGGTATACAGCATTAACAAGAAAGAATGGGCCTACAGGATTAGTTCTTACAAGACAAACATTACCTATGCTAGAAGGAACAGGCAAAGATGCATTAAAAGGTGGATATATTCTTAAGAAAGAAAAGAACAATCTAGATATGATACTTATAGGTACTGGTTCTGAACTTCAACTAGTATATGAAGCATCTAAGCTTTTAGAAGAAAAAGGCATAGGTGTTAGAGTAGTAAGTATGCCTTCATGGGAACTTTTTGAAGAGCAACCTGAAGCATATAAAGAAGAAGTATTGCCAAGGAAGATTACAAAGAGATTGGCAGTAGAAGCAGGAAGTTCATTTGGATGGCATAAATATGTTGGTATAGAAGGTAAGATTATAGCTATGGAAGGTTTTGGAGCATCAGCCCCTGCTAATTTACTATTTGAGAAATTTGGATTTACAGTAGATAATGTAGTAGCAGAAGCACTAAAATTATAGAATAATTAAAAATAATATATTTAAAAACTAATGGAAATTCCCAATTCATAGGAATTTCCATTAGTTTTTCTTTTTGTTTTGTTCTTTGATTAATTTTTCTGGAGTTACATCATTTCCCATTGGATCTACTACCTTTACATTCATCAATGTATCTTTAAAAGAAGCCCTAAAACCTTTAATATATTCTTGTCTTAATCTTATTTGTTCAAGCTTTTCATCTTCAGTAAGACCTTGTGTTTTTGATTTATGAGCTAGTTGATTAATTCTATTTAATAAATTATCCAAAATATCACCTCAAGAATAATTATAGCATGATATAGATAAAATATAAAGGTAAGTATAGGTAGGTAGTTAATAATTAATTATTGAAGCTTGAAAAACTAAATAAGGGACTACTTTTATAATTGGAAAATTATTAAATCAATGCATTATATACAATTAAATTTATCTCCAGTAAATGGAATAAAAAATAATTGATAATTATTATCAATTACTGTTTAAAATTTATATTAAGGGATATAAATATTATTGAGCAGGAAAACTAATAATAAAATTAATAAAAAACCAATGAAAATTTATGGAGGGATAAAATGGAAAGATTTGTAGGCAAAAAAGCGCCTGATTTTACTATGAATACTGTAATGGGAGATGGAACTGATTTTGGACAAGTGTCCTTAAAGGATTATGAAGGAAAATGGTTAGTAATGTTCTTTTATCCTTTAGATTTTACGTTTGTATGTCCTACTGAAATTACAGGATATAGTAGTAGAGTTGAAGAATTTAAAAAGCTTAATGCTGAAGTATTATCTGTAAGTGTTGATAGTGAGCATTCACATAAGGCGTGGATTAATTCAGATTTAGGAAAAATTAATTTCCCGATGGCTTCTGATATGACTAAATCAGTATCTAGGGATTATGGTGTATTGATTGAAGAAGATGGAGTAGCCCTTAGAGGTTTATTTATTATAGATCCTGAAGGAGTAGTAAGATATTCAGTAATACATGATTTAAATGTAGGTAGAAGTGTCGATGAAACACTTAGAGTATTAAAAGCACTACAAACTGGTGGACTTTGCCCAGTAGATTGGGATGAAGGAAAGGGTTTACTATAAAGAAAAGCAAAAGCCCTCTAAATTTTAGAGGGCTTTTTTATAACTATATAATAATCTAAAGAGCTAAAACTTTTTCTTCATATTCCATATTTTTAGATAATATCCTACCAGCAATAAAATGAAATAATAATATTAAAATATCAAAGGTAATTATGGCTAAGAAAGAATAAATCATCTGAGGTAATGACCCAAACTTATCTTGTAGTATTGGAGCTTCTACTAAATAATCATAATTGGATTGTGTAATAATATCAAATATTAAAAGTAGTAGGTGATAAATGTTAGTAAAGAGTAAAATAGACTTTAAACTTTTCTTATTTAGTTCATGCCTATCAACTAAAAGGATTAAAACTGTGCCCCATAATAAGAATATATGACCTACAAAAAATGAAACTATGGTATAGTGGGGGAAGATAAAAGGGTCTCCTTCCACTACTAATATAGATAAAATACCTCCATATACTCCCCAGTATATGGCAATGTTTTTAAATAGTTTTTTATTTGTAAGTAGTGCCAAGGCCGTACATATGATAGCAATCCTACAATTATATAAGGGCAAACTTTCCTTAATACTGGAATATCCTGTAATTCCATACCATAGGTATAGGATTATTTGTTGAGTAAGCAGAGTAAATCCTATTACTTTTTTAATAAGATTATAAGTTCTATTATCTTTTCTTAAGTTATTTTTATTAATATAAATTAGATAAGTGCCTAGAATCGTAACAAGGATTAAAATCAAATGGGCTATTCCAAAAGATTGAAATCCTGTAGTATCAGGAGTAGCTCTAAAAAAGTATTTTATTCCATTCATTGTTTTCCCTCCTAACTTTAAATAATACTAAAGACTATATCAAAATATATTCTCTATGTAAATAATAAATAAAATTTTGTAAACAATATTTAATAATTATATAAAAGATACAGTCTAAAGGTATTTTAAGTCCTGAAGAAATGGAAACAGCAAATATGTTTTTTAAATCCTATGAAAACATCTGCTCTTCCTGAGTATAAAAATATCCCTAAGGTTTAGGGATATTTTTATTGGTCCATTCAATTATATTTTCTGCCGTTTTATCTGACTTTTCGCTATAGAATACATGTAAATATTTCCTAGTATTATGTTCATATAGAGGATCATAGTATTTAGTCATTAGTTCCTCAATTACAGGACTATAGTTATGATCATTTATTAGTTGTATATATCTATCTATATTTTTATCACCTAAATATTTTCTAAGATAATTTAAGGCTTCTATAAGTTCATCATCTGTTCCATGAACATAATCCTTTAGTATATTATTTATTCTAGTTTCCATACTAGCTTTAATCTTTAAATTAATGCCTTGTTTCATAGCATTAAATAAGTATTCAGGGATTATATCCTTTCCAATTCTTTTACTTTCTCCCTCAACAAATACAAGATTTGTTTTTCGAGACTTTAAAGATTCATATACTAAGCTTTCAAACATCTTTTGAGTATTTTGTTTTCCAAGGCCTACACTTCCAAGAATAGAACCTCTGTGATTGGCACAACCTTCTAGGTCTAAGACATCTATTCCCTTATTTTCAAGGGATTTTAAAATATCAGTTTTTCCAGTACCAGTATTTCCGTACAGAACTACAAACTTTATATCTTCTACTATTTTAGGAAGGGATTTATTAATATATTTTCTATAACCTTTATAGCCTTCATCAAGCTTTACAGCATCAATGCCCAAGGTTCTAAAAAGTGGAACTAGGGAACTACTTCTAAATCCACCTCTAGCACAAAAAAATATGAGGGATTTATATTTTTCATCAAGTTCCAAGACTTTTTCATAAATTTGAGGAATTTTATCGGAAGCAACTTTTATTCCTATTTTCTTTGCCTTTGAAATACTTTCTTGTTTATAAACTGTTCCAATTAATTCCCTTTCCTCATTATCAAATATTGGAATATTAATAGCACCAGGAATAGTTTCTGCCTCAAACTCTTTAGGACTGCGTACATCTATGAAAATGTAATCATCCTCTATCATGTTTTTTACTATATCTTCATACTTTAACTGTTCAAACATCTAATTACCTTCTTTATCTAAAAAATTTTCAATATATATTATATCATAATAAACAAATTTTAAAGGCTTATTATTATATTCTTAGTTTTATGAAGGGTATAATGCAAAACTCAATAATTTAAACAAGTAACAACTCCCATCAATCCAAACTTATGCTTATCCCTTCTAAAAGAATGAAGCATAGGATTTGATTTTGTAGAAATATCTATTATTGAAATATTTTCCTCTTTAAGCCCCATTTTTAGCAATATTCTCTTATTAGTTTCATGTAGATCTATTAAATACTTTATATTATCCTTTTGAAAGATAATATCCTTAGAAAAGTCAAATTCACTTTGGAATAAATCCTTAACATCTATATCGACTTCAAAGTCATCCTTACATATATTCGGTCCTAAAACAGCTATAATATCCTTAGGGTTGGATTTATAGTTATTTATCATAGCTGAGACTCCACAGGCACCAATACGTTTAAGAGTTCCTTTCCATCCTGAATGGATGTTAGCATGGACCTTTTTTATAGGGTCATATAAAATAATAGGGGTACAGTCAGCGTATTTACTAATAAGGGCTATATTTTTAAGATTTGTAACAAATCCATCATTATTATCTAATACACGACCGATTTCATATTTTCTACCTTGATTCATATCTTTAATAATAGAAATATTATTAGTATGTTTTTGAACACTAGAAAATACTTCAATAGGATCAATGTTCATAAATTCAAAGGCAATTTTATGATCATTTATAACTTCTTCAGTAGAGCTGTTATTTATAAAGCTCATATTCATATCTTTTGTGGTGAAACAATGTTTTAAGCCTAGATCCTCAAGTTCAGGGAGGATAATATATCTTACATTATTTTCATTTATAACTTTATACTCCATATTTATCTCCTTTCAAAACTAGTATATTCATTTTATAATTTTTATTTTATAAATGCAATTTACATTATTTTTATATTAAGTATCATTCCTACTTAACATATCTGGATTTTGTTTTTAATTACCATTTGCAATTGGTGTTATATGGGAAACCTATTTTGTATTTGGTTTATTAAATCTATATAAATCAACAGGAGATGAAAAGTATTTAAACAAATCTATAGAATTAATAGATGAGACTTTTAAGGAATTTGGATCTGAAGATGGAAAGAGTCTATATTTTACTAGCCATAGGGGAGAAAAACTGGTGTTCAGGTTAAGGGACTATTATGATGGCGCTATTCCATCGGGCATTGCCTTTATCATTATAGATTTATATGAGCTTTATAGATTTACAAAAGAAGAATATTATATGAATACTATTAAAGAATTAGTATATTATTTTGGAGAAGATATGAATAAAAATCCTTTGGCATATCTATATTCCATTATAGCAGTAGGAAATTTTATATAAAGAATTCTATATAAAAATCCGTAGGAAATATATTACAATATACTTTCTACGGATAATTTATTTAAAAGAAGTTTACAAAAGCTGTGACTATACCTGTATTTATAAAGTCAATAAACAAGCTTCCTATTAGTGGTAATATAAAGAATGCCGTTGGTGATGGACCGTATTTTCCAGTTACTGAGTTCATAACAGCAATTCCATTTGCAGTAGCCCCAAGACCAAAACCACAGTGGCCAGCAGCTAAGATTGCTGCATCATAGTCTCTACCCATAATATTAAATGTAACGAAGTTTGCAAATAAGTACATCAATATAACTTGTCCCAGCAACATAACAAAAAGTGGTATAGCTAACTCAGCTAATTCCCATAATCTCAGGGACATAAGTGCCATGGATAAAAACAGAGATAGGGAGATTCCACCGATGATATCGATTTCCACCATAGGTGTATCATACTTTTTAGTAACATCTGAAATATTTCTAATAATTGCTCCAGCAAGCATAGCACCAATATATGCTGGGAATGTCCATCCGGTTTTATCTTCTAATATAGTAGATATTATTGTTCCAATTCCCATTGCAATCAATATTTCAAAAGTTGCAGTATAAAAATTTTGAGGAACTAACTTCTTCTGATTTTCATCCAATATATCTACATCAACACCATCTAATTTTTCGTTATTTTTCTTTTCCAGTAGATTGTGTTTTTCTATCAAACGTTTGCCTACAGGGCCACCAATCATACTACCAGCTATAAGACCAAAGGTAGCTGCTGCTACTGCCACACTATTTGCACCTATTACTCCAGCTTTTTCTATTTCAGGACCAAAGGCTGCCGCTGTACCATGTCCGCCTGTCATGGGTACAGAGCCAGTTGCAATACCAAGTAGTGGGCTACGATCAAATAGTGTTGCTAAGCCTATGCCTAAAACATTTTGTAATACTACAAGGGCTACTGCAACAGCTAAGAATATAGGTACTTTCCATCCGCCCTTTTTCAATAATCCAAAGCTAGCACTAAAACCTACAGAAGTAAAGAACATAGTCATTGTAAGTGTTTGAAGCGTAGTATCCATTTCAAATTCCATAACACCAGTTTGTTTAAGTACTAATGCTAAAATTGCAAAAATAAGTCCACCAACTACAGGCGCAGGTATGCAGTATTTAGATAAAAGGCTTATTTTTTTTACTAAAAATTCACCTAGTAATAAAAGCATAACAGCCAATGCAATGGTTTGCACCATATCCAATTTTAGAATCATAATATCCCTCCCAATAAAATTTGTTTATATACATTATAGAAGGCATATTACAGGATTCTACAGCTTCCTACTGGAAGATACAAAAATAAATTGAGAAACATGAATGAAGACCATTTACATCCTTCAATTATACAAAGATTTATTCACTTATTTTTGAAATAATTCCCTCGATGAATTTTCTGGTATTCACCTTGCCTGTTGATTTTGACAAGTTTTGAATATAATTCATCTCTTGCTTTACTTGTTTAAAATCAAATAAGAGAGTAGAGTATTCTGCAAAAACTGAATTATAATAATCATCAAGTCCCATTTCAGCAATATTAGATAAAGATTTTTGAATAGCTCTTCTTATTCTTTGCTCTATAGTATTTGGATTTATTTTAGTAGCTTTAGCTGAAGTTTCTTCTGTAGCCATTTCAATATATAGCTCCTGAAGTTTATATGAAGAATTAGAATGTATTCTTTTATGATTCATTACTTTTTGAATAAGTTTTATTATGTCGGAAGATCCAATATCTCCTATGATCCCAATTTCAGATAAAACACCTTCGATTTCTTTAGTAGTATCTGTTTCTCTAAGGGAAGTATTAGGTTCATTTATATTGCCTAATACATTTTTTATAATAGACATGGATTTTTCTAACTCTATATTATGAGATATATTTTTAATTACATTTATAACTTCTATAACATTGATAGGTTTTTTAATAAAAAATAATATTCCAGCATTATAAGCATTAGCTATCATCTTTGGATTTTCCACTTGAGATATCATGATTACTTTACCATTATATCCGTCTTTAATTAGTTCTTTGATTATATCAGAACCATCTTTGTAAGGTAGTAGATAGTCTATAAGTACAATATCTGGATTATAAAAGAGAATTTCATCCTTAGCATGTTCACCACTGTTTAAGACACCTACTACTTTTCCTAGATTATTATTTTTAATTATTTCTTTCAACATTTTAACTACACTAATATCATCATCAATGATTAAAAAAGTATTTGACACTTAATCACCTTCTTAAAGAATTTATAGGTATAGATATTTTAAATTGAGTACCTTGGCCTTTTTTTGAATTAATAGTTATAGTCCCTTTTAGCTTGTCTACAATATTTTTTACATGGGAGAGACCGATGCCTGTTGAGGCTTCCCCAGTATTTTCGTCATATTTGGTAGTAAATCCTGGGTTAAAGATATAGGGAATAATATCCTCATCTATTCCTTTTGCCTTATCTTCTACTAAAAATATCATATTTTCTCGGCCAGTTTTCTGAATGACTAAAATCTCTCCTTTTTCTCCTGATGCATCAATTCCATTGATTATCAAATTGTTTAGTATTGTAAATAATAAATAATATTCATTAATGGGTATGTTATTATTTATTACGAATCGAAAATCAATTTTTTTATTGCTTTGTTCAATATATCTATTTATATTATTTTCGATTATTAAGCTAATATCTTTTAGATCCATAAAATCGTTTTCATCAAAGTCTTCTAAAAAGGATTCAAAGCCTTTTATTACTCTATAATAGTCTTTTTTGATTTCATGGACTTCTCTGGCTATATCTAAAGCATCCTCTCTAATACCAAGATTTTCTTTATTTTCTTCATATAGTTTATAGCTTTTACTCATTACATTTTCAATATCTTTCATAGACTTATTTAGATAAAACATTTCTGCTTGAATATTGGAGATAATACTATTTAATTGAGCGTATCTTTTTTGATGTTCTCCTTGCCTTATTAAAATTTCCTGTCTTCGAAGTAATATAAATAAGGTATAAGATATGATACTTCTAGCAGTTCCAATTAGTATAATATAGTGAAATAAGTTAATATTTAAGTTCCCCCTAAGAAGGGATTCAAATAAATTGGATATTATATCAATAAAAAATAATATAGATATACATTGGATACTCTTATCTTTTTTTTCAGTTAATGCTGAAAGATGTGCTAAAACTCCAAAGAGCATATAGTATAAAGCTCCTGGAAGATCAAGTTTAAGTATATCTACAATACTGCCATCAATACTTAGGGAATTAATAAAACCTCTAAGTAATAACACGGTTAAAGAAGTAAACAAGGTTAGATAAATTTCACTTAAATCTAAATACAAAAGGATTAAACTGAAAGCTAATACTCCGGCTGAAAATCTAAAGGAACCCTTGAAGGGGAAAAAGTACAATTCGCCAAATAAAGCTATTATGATTACAGACACTATGTATTTTTTCAATCTAATCTTTTTTGTTTCGGTCACGAGAGACTCCTCCTATGAATTTGATTATATCACATTCTTAAAGATATAATACAGGAAACTTGCACTATGGATATATAATTTAAATATATATACTATTAAGGGTTTATATTTTTATAATAAAGAAAGATAATCTATTGTTTTAATTTAAATTCTAATATAGAGTTTACAATAAATATAAAAAGTGTATAATATATTATAACAGATAATAGAAATAGTATTATAATTATAGCAAAGAACAAGAATAGTAGCCATATCAAAAGATCTACAGCGAATTGGGATAGGTGAAAGCCCAATGATACTTATATGGTGAATGGACTTGGGAGTTTATACCTGAATAAATAGGGTATAGGGATGATCACCCTTATTTGATTAAAGTCGGCTTTTTAGCAATTAGAGTGGTACCGCGGAATTCTACCTTTCGTCTCTGTTATTTGAGATGGAAGGTTTTTTTATGACATACATCCCCTACGAATTTTGCAAATTAAAATAGTCAAGGAGGTATATATATGGAAAAGAAAATAGTGTTTAGTGGTGTACAGCCTTCAGGAGCTTTAACCATAGGTAATTATATAGGGGCCATAAGAAATTGGGTAGAGCTTCAGGATGAATATGATTGTTATTATTGTGTTGTAGATCAACATGCCATTACAGTACCTCAAGTTCCTAAAGACTTAAGAAAAAATACATTAGATGTACTGGCGTTATTTTTAGCAGCTGGTATTGATCCTGAAAAGTCAGTTTTATTTATACAATCCCATGTGCCAGCCCATACAGAACTTTCCTGGGTATTAAATACTATGACCTATATGGGACAATTAAATAGGATGACTCAATTTAAGGAAAAATCAAGAAGGGCAGAGGAAAATTTGAATGCAGGATTATTTACCTATCCTGTACTAATGGCTTCAGATATTTTATTATATCAGACAGAATTAGTTCCAGTTGGAGAAGATCAAAAGCAACATTTAGAGTTGGCAAGGGATTTAGCAGAAAGGTTCAATAATAGATATAGTGATACATTTAAGGTACCAGATCCTCTTATAAAGGAGTTTGGAGCTAGGATTATGAGTTTACAAGATCCTACTTCTAAAATGAGTAAATCAGATTTTGATGAAAATGGATATATACTATTACTAGATTCACCAGATGTAATTACAAGAAAGATAAAAAGAGCAGTAACAGATTCTAAAGGAACCATAGATTATAATGAGGAACAATTAGGTATAAAGAATCTATTAAATATATATAGTGCTTTTTCCAATGAAGAGGTAGATGAAATAGTAATAAAATATGAAGGTCAGGGTTATGGTAAATTCAAAGGTGATTTAGCAGAAGTAGTTATAGAAGGACTAAAACCTATTCAAGAAAAATATGATTATTTAGTTAAGAACAAAGATTATTTAGAAAAAATTTATAAAGATGGAGCAGATAGAGCTGCCTATCAAGCAATGAAAACCTTGAGAAAAGTATATAAGAAGATTGGATTTATACCAAGATAAGAAAAGCCCCTTTTGAATTTTTATTCAAAAGGGGTATGATTATTTTTGTTTCATCGCTTCTTTGGCAAATTTAGTAGTAACTATTTTATTATAATCCGCCCTTTTATCTAATTCTCCTGCTAATTCCATTATGTCCATCATATGATTTAACCCTTCTTCTGTAATGATTAAATCAGGTTTCCAGCTATCTTGATTTTTGTATCTATCTATTAAAGCCATTAGAATATCATCCTCTGTATCAGGGAACTGTGGTTTTACAGCCTTTGCTATTTCCTCAGTGGTGCTATTTTGGACCCATACCATTGCTTTATATAAAGCATTTGTAAACCTTTGAATCACATCTGGATTTTTCTCCATATATTTCTTTGTAGCTGAATAAGCAGTAAATGGTATATATCCGCCTTCTTCACCTATGGAGGCTACTACATATCCTTTTCCTTCCTTCTCTAAGGATGCGGCTACAGGTTCAAATAATGTTACATAATCACCTTCTCCTGATAAAAATGCTCCTGCCATCGCATCAAATTGTATATCGGTTCGAACTGTTACATCCTTATCTAAATCTAAACCATGAGATTTTAGTACATATTCCAGGGTCATTTCAGGCATACCGCCTTTTCGTCCCCCTATGACAGTCTTTCCTTTTAGTTTATCAAAGGTAAAATTATTGTCTTTTTCTCGTCCAACTAAAAAGGATCCATCTCTTTGTGTAAGTTGTGCAAAGTTTATTGCATAATTTTCTCTTCCTTGATTATAGACATATACTGAAGCTTCCGGTCCCATGAATCCAATGTCTGCTTCTCCACTTAAAAGGGCAGCCATAACTTTATCCGCTCCACCACCATTTATAAGTTCAATATCAAATCCTTCTTCTTCAAAGAAACCTTGGGTTATTGCTACATATTGTGGAGTATAAAATAGGGAATGGGTTACTTCCATTAGTCGAATTTTCTGGTTTTTACTTTTAGTACAAGCTGTAGAAAACATAGCTATGATTAAGAAAATAACTAAAAAGATAGATAGTTTTTTAAAACCTTTTGACATCATATCACTCCTCGTATAATATAGTATTATGCGAATCTATATACTGATATTGTATTCTTAAATTTAACAATGGTTACTATAATTTAAAGAGGAGGGTATAATATGAATGTACCTAATATATTGACTTTAATAAGAATTATTTTAATACCCATTTATCTTATGATATTTTTTTCTAATATGGAAAATAGAATACTATACGCAGGAATTATATTTATATTAGCAGGAATTTCTGATATATTAGATGGTCATATAGCTAGAAAGCATAATCTAATCACTAAACTAGGATCTGTATTGGATCCTTTTGCAGATAAAATGATGACCTTTGCAGTATTAATAAGCTTTACTAAGGCAGAATTAATCCCTTCTTGGATTCTAAAGGCCCTTGGAGTTAAAGAGGCCATAATGATTTTAGGTGGTGCTATACTTTATCTATTTAAAGGTAATCAAGTACTACCATCTAATAAATATGGAAAGATTGCAACTGCATCCTTTTATGCTGCTGCCCTATCAATTATATTTCATCTACCACAGGGATTAAGTAAGGGATTATTTTGGGGTACAGTTGTGTTAAATGTTTTGGCTTTCTTCAATTATTTTATGAGTTATCTTACACTAAGAAAGAAGACCCACCCTTAGTTGACAAATGGGCATTTTATCTATATAATTAATACAATAATTTTATAATTGCGTTGAGAAAGAGGAGTAGACAAATAACTTCTACAGAGAGAAGGTTCTAGGCTGGAAAACCTTGAAGCAATGTTTGTTGAAGGTAGCTTTTGAGCATTTAGGCTGAAATAAGTAGGTCTAAACGGATATCCGTTATCATAATTAAGTGCTATGATTTTATCATGGAATCAAGGTGGTACCGCGAACTTTACCCTTCGTCCTTATTATAAGGATGGAGGTTTTTTTATGACTTATATTGGATTTGAGTATTTTGCAAATCACTGTGAGGTCAAACTTAAAAGAATCAAATCTATAGTAATCATAATGAGTAAATAGATTTGAGTTTGTAGATTGTAAATGTCTGTAGCCGGATTTAAGAATTTTTCAATAATTTGAATATAAGAGGAGGAATAAAATATGCTTGAAAATTTGCCAAAGACCTATAATCCTAAAGACTTTGAAGACAGACTGTATAAGTATTGGAATGACAGTGGACATTTTGTAGCAAATGTAAATAAGAATAAAAAACCATTTACTATAATGATGCCACCACCAAATGTTACTGGTAATCTTCATATGGGTCATGCTTTAAACAATACAATCCAAGATATACTAACTAGGTGGAAAAGGATGGAAGGTTTTGAAGCCCTATGGCTACCAGGAACTGATCATGCCAGCATTTCCACCGAAGCAAAGGTAGTAGAAAAACTTAAAAAAGAAGGTAAAACTAAAGAAGGACTAGGTAGAGAAAGATTCTTAGATGAAGCTTGGGACTGGACCCGTTTATATGGTGGAACTATTAAAAATCAACTTAAAAAATTAGGAGTATCATGTGACTGGTCTAGAGATAGTTTTACATTAGATGAAAAATTAAGCCACGCAGTAGAAGAAGTATTTATTAAACTATATGAAAAAGATCTAATCTATAGGGGAGATAGAATTATTAATTGGTGTCCTGATTGTGTAACTGCCATATCTGATGCAGAGGTAGAACATGAAGATACTAAATCCCATATATGGCATATTAACTATCCAATAAAAGATAGTGATGGATATATAACAATAGCTACTACTAGACCTGAAACCATGCTAGGAGATTTAGCCATAGCTGTAAATCCAAGGGATGAAAGATATAAGGATTTAGTTGGTAAATTTGTTACATTACCTTTAGTAAATAGAGAAATTCCTATAATCGCTGATGATTATGTAGATATGGAATTTGGTACAGGAGCTGTTAAGATAACCCCTTCCCATGACCCTAATGATTTTGAAGTTGGAGAAAGAGCTAATCTAGGTCAATGTATAGTTATGGATGATAGAGGATATATAAATTCCAATGGTGGCAAGTATGAAGGACTAGAAAGATTTGAAGCTAGAAAACAAATAGTTGAAGATTTAAAAGCTGAAGGATATCTAAAACAAGTAAAAGAACACGACAATGCAGTGGGACATTGTGAACGATGTAAGACAATAATTGAACCTATTATATCTAAACAATGGTTTGTAAGGATGGAAGCATTAGCAAAGCCAGCCTTGGAAGCCTATAAAAAGGGAGAAGTCAATTTTATTCCAGAAAGATTTGGAAAGGTTTATGTTAATTGGTTAGAGAATATCAAGGATTGGTGTATATCTAGACAATTATGGTGGGGACATAGGCTACCTGTATACTATTGTGAAGAATGCAGTGAAATAATGGTTTCGAGAGAAAAACCAGAGAAGTGTAACAAATGTAGTAGTACAAATATATATCAAGATACTGATACTCTAGATACTTGGTTTTCATCTGCTTTATGGCCTTTTTCTACTTTAGGATGGCCAGATAATACAGAAGATCTAAAGTATTTCTTCCCTACAGATGTATTGGTAACTGGTTATGATATTATCTTTTTCTGGGTTGTTAGAATGGTATTTTCAAGTCTAGAGCAAATGGGAGAAGTACCTTTTAAAGATGTATTTTTAACTGGATTAGTAAGGGATAGTGAAGGAAGAAAAATGAGTAAATCCCTTGGAAATGGTATAGATCCTTTGGAGGTAATAGATATCTATGGTGCAGACGCCTTAAGGTTTACACTTGTTACTGGAAATACTCCTGGTAATGATATGAGGTTTTATATGGAAAGGGTAGAAGCCAATAGAAACTTTGCCAATAAACTTTGGAATGCTACTAGATTTGTTTTAATGAATTTAGATGAAGAAGTAGTATCCAAAGAGTTTAAATTAGAAAATCTAGAAGAAGAAGATAAATGGATTTTGTCTAGATTAAATAATGTAGTTAGAGAAGTTACTGAAAATCTAGATAAATATGAAATAGGTTTAGCGGCCCAAAGAATCTATGATTTTATATGGGATGATTACTGTGACTGGTATATTGAAATGGTAAAGTCAAGACTATACGGTGATGATGGAGAAAGCAAAGAAGTGGCAGAGCAAGTTTTACTATATGTATTAAAGGATATAAATAAACTATTACATCCTTTTATGCCTTTTATAACTGAAGAAATATGGCAACACTTGCCAAACAAAGAAAATCCATTGATTTTATCACAGTGGCCAGAATATAAAGATGAATTAAGCTTTACAAAGTCTGAAAAAACCATAGAATATATTAAAACAGCCATAAAAGGTATTAGAAATGCTAGGGCTGAAATGAATATAACTCCTTCTAAGAAATCAGCTGTTATATTTGTAAGTAAAGATAAGGATAAAAGAGAATTAATTCTAAATGGAGAAAGATATTTTAAAAACTTAGCTGGTGCAGAGTTTATTAAAGCCCAGAATAATAAAGAAGGAGTAGGAGAAGACAATATATCTATAGTTTTAGATCGAGGGGAAATTTATTTACCACTTAAAGATTTAATAGATTTTGATAAGGAAATTGAAAGACTTGAAAAGGAAAAAGAAAAATTAGAAGATGAATTAAAAAGAGTAAAAGGTAAATTGTCTAATAAAGGCTTTATATCTAAGGCCCCTGAAAAGATAGTAAATGCTGAAAAAGAAAAGCAAAGAAAATATGAGGAAATGATGGATAAGGTACTAGAAAGGCTAGATGCTTTACAAAAAGATAAATAAGGTGGAGTGATTATGGAATACAAAGATGCTTTGGCTTATATTAATGACAAAAGTAAATTTGGCTCTAGATTAGGATTGGACTCTGTTGGAAAATTATTGGAACTGTTGGGAAACCCTCAAGACAAACTAAATTTTATACACATTGCTGGTACCAATGGAAAGGGCTCCACATCTTCATATCTAGCTCACTGTATATATGAGGCAGGATATAGGGTAGGTTTATTTACTTCACCCTATTTAGAAAGATTTAATGAACGAATTCAGATAGATGGTAAGGATATACCTGATGAGGCATTAGGTAGAATAACGTCAATAGTCAAAGAGGCAGCAGATAAAATGGTAGAGGAAGGATTTGAACATCCTACTACTTTTGAAATCCTTACAGCCATAGCTTTTATGTACTATAATGAAGAAGATCCAGACTATGTAGTTTTAGAAGTAGGCTTAGGTGGTAGATATGATTCTACTAATATAATAAATAAATCTTTGGCTTCTGTGATTACTACAATTGATTATGATCATATAGCAGAATTGGGAGATACCCTTGATAAGATTGCATATCAGAAGGCCGGTATCATTAAGGAAAATGGTTTAGTAATTAGTTATCCCCAAAAGGAAGAAGTTTTACAAGTATTAAAGGATGTTGCGATAGAGAAAAATGCAGATTTATATTTTAGTTCAATAGAAAATATAAATATAATAGAAGAAAATGAATTTGGAAGCAAATTCAACTATATCTATTTAGGAAAAGAGTTTAACAATATAGAAATTTCTATGATAGGAGAATATCAAATATATAATGCAGCTTTGGCCATATCTACTTTGTTAATCTTGCGTGAAAAAGGTCTTATAGATATAAGTGACAAGGAGATTTATAAAGGATTATTAAAAACTAAATGGAAGGGTCGTCTAGAAGTATTAAAGAGAAATCCCACCTTTTTAATTGATGGTGCCCATAATGTACAAGGAATAACTCAATTGGCAAAGGCTCTTGAACTATTTAAATATAATAATCTTATTTTAGGCATAGGGATTCTGAGGGATAAAGATGTAGATCATATGTTAGAGGCTTTGATTCCTCTAGCAGATAAGATAATTGTTACAGAAGTAAATATGCCTAGAAAATTAGATGCTGAAGAATTAAAAGAAAAAATATTAAAATACAACAAAGATGTATATATTGAAAAAGACATTGAAAAGTCTATTGAAATGTCTTATGAAATTGCAGAAAAAGATGATATAATAGTCTTTGGTGGTTCTTTGTATTTGATTGGAGAAGTAAGGACTTTAGTTAATCTTCCATAGCGTGGCTATGGAAGATTTTTTTCACCCTTATAAGGTATATGGCATAAATTGTTATATATGAATGGGGGTGTAAATTTGGGATTTGAAAAAATTATTACTGCAAATTATGGAGATGATACCTTAACTATAGTAGAAGGGAAATATCCTTTTAAAACCAGTACAGTATCCCTAAAAGAATTGACCTTTAAAGATAAAAAAATATTAAGAGATAGAATAGGTCCTATGGATCTAACCATGGATAAGTCAGGTAATTTGTTGGTAATAAATTCCTATGATGATACTTTGTTTTATATAGATTTAGCTAATAATCAAATACTTCATATAGTAGAGTTAGGGAGATGTCCTGTAGAGATTAAGTTGTATGAAGATAATATATATATAATAAATTGCGATTCTAATTCTATATCCTTAATTGATAGTAAAACTTTAGACATAATTGAAAACATCCCTGTGGGGAATAAACCAACTAGTATAGAAGTGGATGAATTTGATGATAAAATCTATATTACCAACGAAGGGGGGAACAGTATAAGTACTTTAGATTCTAGTGGAAAAATAGGATATATAAAACTTAAAGATAAGCCACTTAAGCTAAAAATAGAGGACAATACCATATTTATATTGGCTTTATTGAACAATGGAAGTTTTAACTGTAGTAGAATATATGCTTTAGATAGGAAAAAGTACAAAAATCTATGGTCATTAGATTTTAAGGGTGTTTTTTTTGATTTTATAAAAATTGGAGAAGATGCCTTTTATTTAACAAATCCAGAAGATGGATATTTATATGAACTTAATATTAAAAATAAATTGGTAGAAAAGAAGATTTATTTAGGAGGATTACCAAGTAATATAATATCCCATAATAAAAAAGAAATATATATAAATGATCTTTTAAACAATAAGATTATTATAGTAGATATATTGGAAGATATGGTAAAACATAAAATAAGAGTAGGTAAGGAGCCATATGGGATCCTTCTACTCTAAAGTTTTACTCTATAAACATATTAATTACATCTAAATAGATAGAATCTGTTTTTTCCTTCCAAGAGGTGCAGATCATTTTCGCCTGTTCTATAGAGGCTACATTTAAATATAGACTAAATAATACTTCTTCATTTTCCACTAATTTTAAATTAACCATGTACTGGTTATTTTCTTTTTCAAAATATTCTGCTACTACTTGAGTCTCCTTTATTAAATCGGATTTGTAAGCGTTAAAGTCTTTTTCTAGTTCCTCCTTGATTTTTTCAGGTATTTTAGAAGAAAAGTAATCTAAAGTTAGTTTACCCTTTTCTAATATATTATACCTTTTTCCTTGTTCTTCATCTAATAGTTGGATAAACTTTCCCTCTATTAATTCGCTTAAATACTGTTGTATAGAAAAATAGTTTAAATAATCTTTTTCTAATAGATGCTCTACTAATTGTTCCTTTGTGAAACTAGAAGGAGACATTTTGATTGTATATAGTAGCAATAGCTTATTTTGCGCAAGTTCTTCTGTAGTATCAGAAAACACAACAACCACCCCTTTAAATCTTATCCAATTTTAATTATAGCATAAAAAAAGAGAAGTGGAATACCACCTCTCTTTAAAAGATTATTTTCCAGCCAATTGATTTTGAGCAGACTCTACTAATCTTTTAACCATATATCCTCCAACGTATCCATTTTCTCTGGATGTTAGATTTCCTTTATCTATATTTTCATAGTTTTGTATTCCTAATTCATTTGCTATTTCTAGTTTCATTTGATCTAAGGCTGCTCTGGCTTCAGGTACAACTATTCTGTTACTATTAGTGTTATTACTAGCCATTTTTAACTCCTCCTTCTCAACAACATTTGTTGTTGTAGTAATAATATAACCAAATAAAAAGCTTATATGCTGGAACATATTTGTATAAAATATAATATTCACCAGATTAAATTATATTTTTTGTAATTATTTAAAAGTTATAATACTTTATTTTTTAAAAAAATTATGTACTTAAACTTAATCATAATATCATAAATTAGGAATAAATATAATATTATTACTATCAGGAGGGGATAGGGTGAAAAGAAATAATAATTACAATTTTACCTATAGGATAATTATAGTCTTAATGACAATGGTTTTATCACTTATGACTATTAGTATAAGTAAAAACTATAGCGTAATAAACGCTTTTTCGCCTACAAAAGAATTACCTATATATAGTGTAGAAAGAAATGATAATAAGATAGCAATATCTTTTGATGCTGCCTATGGTGATGAATATACACTAGATATATTGGACACACTAGATAAATATAATGTGAAATCAACTTTTTTCTTAGTAAAGTTTTGGGTGGAAAAATTTCCTCATAGGGTAGAAGAAATACATAAAAGAGGACATGAAATTGGAAACCATTCAGCTACTCATCCAAATATGAGTACATTATCTAGAGAAAACATGGCAAAAGAATTAAATGATACAGGAGATCTGATATATGAAATCACCAAAGAAAAACCAATTTTATTTAGACCACCTTATGGTGATTATAATGATACTGTAATAGAGGTAGCTAGAGAAAATGGTTATCATACTATCCAATGGGATATAGATTCCCTAGATTGGAAGGAATTAGGAGTCCAACCAGTGGTAGATAGGGTAGTAAGAAATGTAAGTAGTGGTTCAATAGTATTATTTCACAACAATGCAAAGTATATAAGTGAATATTTACCATTGGTAATTGAGAAACTACAAGAAGAAGGATATGAAATAGTTCCTGTTTCAGAATTAATACATTATGAAGATTATAAAATCGATAACAATGGAAGGCAAATACCAAATAAATAAATCTATAGAGGGGATTTAGTGGATAGCAAACTTGTACTTATAGGAATAATAGAAAGTCAAGAAAATAAAAATACTTTGGAGTTTATAAAAGAGTTATTAATTGAATTAAATTACCAAATAATCTATTCTAATAGCAAAAAAAGCGTCATATTTCTAAAAGGGGAAGATAATGGACTAGTTCTTATGGATATAAACCCAAAAGAAACACAAGTATATGAATCTGTAGGTATAGAGTTTCATATACTTATTCATAATTTTATAAAAAGCAAGGATTATGAGAGGGATTTGTTAAGTGAGAAATTAACAAATTGTCAATATTATATTTTAAATTCTGATGATGAAAATTGGACATCACTTCCGCTGGGCTTATTAAATGGAGTTGTGATTACCTATGGATTCAATAGTAAATCAACTTTAACTATATCTAGTTATGATATAAATCAAAGTTTAGTTGCTAATATATATCTACAAAGGGAAATACTTTCCTTAAGTGGCAAAAGGATAGAACCCTTTGAGTTTTCAGTAAAAATAGATTCAAAAAATAAGGATAACATTTACTCTGTATTAGCAGCTACTGCTTTAGCTTTAATCCTTGGACACAAAAATCCCTATATAAAATTATAGTTAGTATAAGTCTTAAATATCCAGGACAATGAAAGATTTCATTGTCCTTTTTTATTTTTATCATAATATTTGATTATATTGAATACTTATAAATATATATTAATCAATACACATGAATAAGGGGGCTTATATATGTTAGATAAAGTAGTAGAAACAAATATGGTAAAAATAGTAGGTAAGGTTAATAGTGAAAAGGAGTACAGTCATGAGATGTTTGGGGAAAAATTTTATAGTGTTATAATAGAAGTCCCTAGACTTAGTGAATCAGTAGATCTATTACCAATAACTATTTCTGAGAGATTATTAATTAATATGAATTTTTCGATAGGTGATTATATTGTAATCCAAGGACAACTAAGATCTTATAATCGTTATATTAATTCAAGCAATCGATTAATCTTAACTGTGTTTGCAAGGGAAATATATATTCCAGAAGAAGAGGAAATAGAAGAAATCTTAAGAAGTCCAAATGAAATATATTTAGATGGGTATATATGTAAGAAACCAGTCTATAGAGTGACTCCGTTTGGACGTGAGATTGCAGATTTACTTATAGCAGTCAACAGATCATATAATAAGTCTGATTATATACCTTGTATTGCATGGGGTAGAAATGCAAGATTTTGTGAAAATTTAATAGTAGGGGACCATATAAAGTTATGGGGTAGAATCCAAAGTAGAGAATATCAAAAAAAGCTTAATTCAGGTGAGGTAGAAACTAGAACAGCCTATGAAGTTTCAATTTCAAAGCTTGAATTTATTGAAAATGATAATAATAGAGTAGATGAAGATGAGGAAGAAATAGAAAAATAGGAAGGATAAGATAAAAAATGGATGCAAAAATAACAATTGGTGTTATAATATTTATAATACTCATAAGCTTTCAATATACAATGAATTTAATTTTAAGAGAGCTAAGGGAGATAAAAAACATTTTAATGAAAAATACTAAAAAACTTTAGATAAGTAAAAGAGGAGGAAAAAGTTTGGTAGAAAACAAAAGAGAAAAGACACTGTTTACTAGAGAAGAGATTTCTACTAGGGTAAAAGAACTAGGCAAAGAATTGAGCCAAGTATATAAAGATAAGGATTTA
Organism: Wansuia hejianensis; assembly: GCF_014385225.1. GTDB lineage: Bacteria > Bacillota > Clostridia > Tissierellales > Tissierellaceae > JACRTK01. The sequence continues at coordinate 40,353 of NZ_JACRTK010000004.1, read as the reverse complement.
GTAATCATATCATTATTAAGAGGTAGTTTTATTTTTGCTGCAGATTTAGTTAGGGAATTATCTATACCTGTTGAAGTTGATTTTATTACTACATCTAGTTATGGTCATGCAGAAGAATCTAGTGGAAATGTGAAAATTGTACATGATCTTAGAACAAATATTGAAGGAAAAGATGTACTTATAGTAGATGATATTATGGATTCAGGATTTACCTTAGAAAAGGTTATAGAACATTTACAAAACAAGAATCCAAATTCTGTTGAAGTTTGTGTAATGTTAGATAAGCCAAGTAGAAGAAAGGTTAATCTATCTCCAAACTATATTGGGTTTAGTATACCAGATGTCTTTATAGTAGGCTATGGATTAAACTATGGTGATCATTATAGAAACATTCCATATATATTTACATTTGAATAATAGGACACCTACAGAGCTCTGTAGGTGTATTTAATATAAAAATTCAAAGTTCAGTAAAAGTAGGAGGGGTGCTATGGATAGGGAAAAGAGTCCATCAATACTAAGTGTCAATATATTATACCTTATACTAGCTATTATACTTATTACAGCCGGAGCATTGGCTCAAAAACAAAATATATACATTGGTATACTTATAACCGAATATATATTGGTCCTTTTGCCAAATATATGGTTTATAAAATCAAAGGGTTTATCTCTTAAAAATGTACTAAGGCTTAATAAAATTAGCATCAAAGAATCAATAACTATAATTTTGATTACAATTTTATCCTATCCAGTAATAGTATTTCTTCAAGCTATTTTTATTGCAATTTTAAGTATTTTTAGAGAAATAGATCCTACTACAGCAATACCTTTACCAACTGATGGCCTAAGTTTTATTTTAGGTTTTCTTGTAATTGGGGTTTCCCCAGGTATATGTGAGGAAATCATGTTTAGGGGAACCATAATGAAAGCATATGAGAGGCTAGGATATAAAAAAAGTATAATTATATCAGCAATACTATTTGGAATGTTTCATTTTACATTATTAAACTTTATAGGACCAACTATATTAGGCATTATCTTTGGAATATTGGTACATAAAACTAACTCTATCTATGGATCAATTATAGGTCATACAGTAAATAACACCATGGCCTTATCCATAGGATATTTAGTGGGCAAATATGAGTCTACCATTGATGATATCCTTCAAGGAGGATCTACAGAAGTAGCAGGACCTTCATTAATAGGGGTTTTATTAGGTATAATGATCATAGGACTTTGCGCTTATACAGTAATTATCTTAATTAGGAGTCTTTCAAGTGAAAAAGAAAACAATCAAATGGAAATGACTGAGTTAATAATTAGTATTGATAAAACTAGAACTACTCATTTATTAGAGTATATTTCTATATTCTTAGTGATTATTTTGTTTATAGTTTTAAATTTTAATTTTGTATTGTAGGATTTAAATTAAATATTCTTTTGATATATAAGAAAGATACTTCTAGAAAAGATAGATATATGATCTATCTTCTTAATTATAAACAAATACAAGAATAAATACTTAAGATTATTCCCATAATATAGTATGGAGGGGATAATATGAGTAATACTAGAAAAAATAAAAAGAAAATAATAGAAACAGAAGATGATCTTTTAAAATATGAAATAGCCGAAGAATTAGGTCTAATGGATAAAATTGATGAAGTGGGATGGGCTGGACTTACAGCTAAAGAGTCTGGTAGAATAGGTGGTATAATGACTGCTAGAAAAAAACAGAAGTCCAATAAAACATCAAATAAGAAAGAGGTATGATAGTAAATATGTACGATGAATTTGCTAATTTGTATGATGGATTGATGAGTGATTTTGATTATGAAAATTGGTTTAACTATTTAGAAAGTATATTTTATAAATATCATAAGAAACCTAAAAGAGTATTAGAAATGGCATGTGGGACAGGCAATCTATCCCATTTTTTTGCTGAGAAGGGGTACAAGCTTACATGTTTTGATTTATCAGAAGAAATGTTATCTATTGCATATAAAAAGCTAAATAGGTTTAAAAATGTAAAGCTATTTAGGCAAAATATGATAGATTTTAAGTTTAAAGATAAGTTTGAAGCTATAGTGTCTATTTGTGATAGTATAAATTATATTACTGATGATAATGATCTATTAGGTACATTTAAAAATGTTTATGATCACCTAGAGGATGGTGGAATCTTTACATTTGATATTAATTCATATTATAAACTAAAAAATATAATTGGGAATAATACTTTCATAGAAGATAGGGAGGATATATTTTATACTTGGCAAAATTTCTATGAAGAAGAGACTAATATATGCAATTTCTATTTAAGTTTTTTCTATAGTGAGGATGGAGAAAACTTCAGAAGATTTGATGAAGAGCATAGAGAGAGAGCTTATAAGATACAAGAAATCGTGAAACTTCTTAACCAGGTAGGATTTAGTAGAATAGATATTTATGAAGCTTTTACCTTTAATTCTCCCAATGATGAAACAGAAAGGATAAATTTTATAGCTTTAAAGGAATAATTTTAGGATAAAAGCCCTTAGAATTGGGAACATTATTGACATAGGTTAATATATTGTGATAGTATATTTTAATAGATGAGTATATTTATCCATCTATTATTAAGCTACAATGGAGGAATGTTTAAATGGAAAAAGGTACTGTTAAATGGTTTAACGCAACAAAAGGATTTGGATTTTTATCAACTGAAAGCGGTGAAGATGTTTTTGTACATTACTCTGCAATCCAAAGCGAAGGCTTCAAAACTTTAGATGAAGGAGATCAAGTTGAATTTGAAGTAGTAGAAGGCGAAAAAGGTCCTCAAGCTACTAATGTAGTTAAATTATAGGCTAAGATCTTAATATAGTTTTAGAAGTTTACAAAAGCCCCATATGGGGCTTTTATCAATTAGTAAAGGGTGAATATATGAAGGACTATTTAATACGTGGTACAGATGAACTAGGTAGAATTAGGGTTCTAGTAGCCACTAGTACAAATATGGTAGAAAAGGCAAGACAAAAACACAATACATCTCCAACGGCAACTGCAGCATTGGGAAGATCTTTAACTGCTGGAGTCTTAATGGGAGCCATGATGAAAAATGAAAAGGATGTTTTGACAATTAAGATTGCAGGTGATGGACCTGCAGGAAACATATATATTGTAGCTAAAAACAATGGGATTGTTAAGGGGTATATCTCTAATCCAGGGGCAGATTTGCCTAGTAGATCTGATGGCAAGCTAGATGTAGGTGGTTTAGTAGGCAAGAATGGAAATATAACTACTATGATGGATCTAGGTCTAAAGGAACCTTATATAGGTCAATCAAATTTAGTTACTGGAGAAATTGCAGAAGACTTAGCTAATTATTACATGTATTCTGAGCAGCAACCATCTGCTGTAAGCTTAGGAGTATTAGTAGATAAAGATATTTCTGTGAGGGCAGCTGGAGGATATATAATTCAATTATTACCTGGTATATCAGATGAAGAGATAGATAAAGTAGAAAAGAGCTTATCTAAGATAAAGCCAGTATCTACTATGATCGATGAAGGAATGACTCCTGAAGAAGTTCTTAGAGAGATTTTAGGAGATTTTAATATAAAGATATTAGATAAAATATCTATTGATTTTCAATGTGATTGTTCAAGGAACAAAATAGAGAAAGTTCTTATGAGCTTAGGGAAAAAAGAATTAAATGATATTATAGAAGAAGATGAAAAAGCAGAAGTAGTTTGTCATTTTTGTAATACTAAATATCAATTTAACAAAGAAGAATTAATTAATTTAATTGTTGACATTTAAAAAGATTTATTGTATACTAATCATTGTGAGTTAGCCCAGATAGCTCAGTCGGTAGAGCAGTAGACTGAAAATCTACGTGTCGCTGGTTCGATTCCGGCTCTGGGCACCACTAGTGATTATGCGGAAGTGGCTCAGTGGTAGAGCATCGCCTTGCCAAGGCGAGGGTCGCGGGTTCGAATCCCGTCTTCCGCTCCATAAGAATATATGGCGGCATAGCCAAGTGGTAAGGCAGAGGCCTGCAAAGCCTTTATCCCCAGTTCAAATCTGGGTGCCGCCTCCATAATATAAAAAAAACAGATTGTTACAATCTGTTTTTTTTATATTTAAAATACTTAAATTCTTTAATTTTTAAATACATATATATTTAAAATGTATAATAAAAGCTACACAAATAAAACCATTCTCTAATTAAATAGGTTATAAAATAAATTTACCTTTAAATGGGGGGCTTATATGAAATCAAATCCTTTTATTCCTTTGATGGATGCTAATGTGACCATAGTAGCAGGAAATACAGATAGAGAAATAATAAATACTTTAAAGAACTTAAATCTAAAAGTCATACCTACAATTAAATGTGAAGAAGTAGATGACTCTATTGGATACCATCCAGATATAGTTCTTCATCCTATAAATCATAATACTTTAGTTATAGCTCCAAATGTATTTGACTACTACAAAGATAGATTATCTGGTTTAAATTTAAAACTTATTAAAGGTGAGAAAAAATTAGGTAGTAAATATCCATTGGATATTGCATATAATGTAGGGAGAATACATGGAGCAGCTATCCATAATTTTAAACATACAGATGAGGTATTGAAATTTTATTTAAAAAAAGAAAATATAGATTTAATAGATGTAAATCAAGGATATACTAAATGTTCTATGGCAATAATAAGTGAAGACAGTATAGTTACAGCAGATTATCCAATTTATAATAGACTAACAGAATTAGGATACGATGTTTTGTTAATTGAGCCTGGGTATATAGATCTAAAAGGCCAAAAATATGGCTTTATAGGAGGAGCTACAGGCAATCTTTCTAAAGATATAGTGCTAGTGTCAGGTAATTTAATAGATCATCCTGATAGGGTTAAAATTAAAAATTTTATTTATAAAAAGAACAAAAAAATTTATTTTTTATCAAAGAGTAAGATATCAGATCTTGGGACTATAATTAACCTTTACTGTAATTAGTGTTAATTTTTATGTAGTATATAGGATATTTAAGGGTACATACTACTATATAGAAGGAAGTGATATTATGGAACCTATTAAAATTGGTAGCACTATACCTGCTGAAAAAATTACAAGTGTAATCGAGAAGATTCCTTTTAAAAAAAGAATTAATATTAATTATGAAGAATATAAAGATAGATTTATGTATTCCTTTTCTCTAGGAAAGAGGAGAACAAATGAAGATATAATCCTTTTCAATATTATGGCTAATTTCGTTCAAGATATGATAATTAAATTTTATACTGAAGATTTAATCTATGAGCGAATAAACCAAGTATTAAGGGATACGAATACATTAGATAAGAATAAAATAGCCGAAGATGTATATAAGCTTATATTAGATAAAAATTTATTTGTTAAGGAGAAAGAAATTCTTAATAATGAAATCTTAGATTATTTAATGGAAAGCAATACCCTGATTATAGATGGATATTTAACATTTAGGCCCAATTCTTTTAATCTAATAATAGATAAGGCAATTGAGATAGTCATGGGAGAGATACAGTTAGAAATTGAATATAATGAGTTTATTGGTATGCTACAATTTTTTGTAGATACTCAACCTCCAGAAATAGATAAGGTAAATGTTATTATTAAGGAAGGAGAGTTTAAATTATTAGACTCTCATTATCGAGAAATAGATAATGAATATATAGCTACTACTTTGCAAGATATATTTTATGACGATGTAACTAAATCAGATATACTTCTTAGTACCTTAATCGCTTTGGCACCAAGTAGTATGGTAATTCATGTTAGCAATGATATGGAAAAGGAATTGGTAGATATTTTAAAAGAAGTATTTAGGGATAGGGCCAAAATATGTGAAGGATGTAGTATGTGTGAACTAGAAAAAATTGAAAAAAAAGATTAATTAAGAGTTGAATTATCAACTCTTTTTCTTTGATAAAATTATGAATAAATGGTATTATAAAGAAAGAAATAATACTGGAGGTAATAAAATGAGTGGAAGTATTGTGAAACCATCAATTCTACCTGGTTTTATGGAGTTAGTTCCAAGTGAACAAATTTTATTTAATCAAATGATGGATACCATTAGGAAAAATTATGAAAAGTTTGGCTTTCTTCCTATAGATACACCTGTTATTGAAAAATCAGAAGTTTTATTAGCAAAAGGTGGAGGAGAAACGGAAAAACAAGTATATAGATTTGAAAAGGGTTCTACTGATATGTCTCTAAGATTTGATTTGACTGTACCTTTAGCTAGGTATGTTTCACAACATTATTCAGAATTAAATTTTCCTTTTAGAAGATATCATATTGGTAAAGTTTATAGGGGAGAGAGAAATCAAAGAGGTAGATTTAGAGAATTTTATCAATGCGACATAGATATTATAGGTAATGGAAGTTTAGATATTGTAAATGATGCAGAAATACCAGCTGTTATTTATTCCACGTTTAAAGATTTAGGATTTGACTCCTTTACCATAAAAATTAATAATAGAAAACTTTTAAAAGGATTTTTTGGAAGCTTAGGTATAGAAGATGGAACTATAACTCTTAGAATCATAGATAAACTTGAGAAAATAGGAATAGAAAATGTCAAAAAAGAATTAAGGGAACAAAATATAAGTGAACAAAATATTGAAAAAATCTTAGAATTTATAAGTATTAAAGGTACCAATAAAGAAATCATAACAAGTCTAAAAGAACTGGGAGTTGAAAATCAAATCTTCAATGAAGGTTTGGTAGAATTGGAAACTGTGACAAAATACATTTCTATTTTTGGAGTTGCAGAGGAAAATTATAATATAGATCTTACAATTGCCAGGGGCCTAGATTATTATACTGGTACAGTATATGAAACTTTCTTAGATGAGCATCCAGAAATAGGAAGTATATGTTCAGGTGGAAGATACGATGATTTGGCTACTTACTATACTAAGCAAAAGTTACCTGGAGTAGGAATCTCCATAGGACTTACTAGACTTTTCTATCAATTAAGAGAAGCAAATATTATTAGTTTTAAGGAAGAATCTTTATGTAAGGTTCTGATTATACCTATGAAGGGCTATATGGAAAAGGCCATAGAAATAGGAAATGTTTTAAGGAAAGTAGATATATACACTCAAATATACTTAGAGTCTGGCAAGATAGGTAAGAAGTTTAATTATGGTGATAAATTAAATGTTCCATATGCAATAGTTGTAGGAGAAGAGGAAGTAAAAAACAATTCATATTCTTTAAGAAATATGGAAACAGGCGAGCAAGAAAATTTATCTATAGAGGAGATTGCTAATCTTTTAAAAAATAAATAAAATTTTCAAAAAATATATCTTGACAAACAACTATAATTTGAATATAATATGTCTAATATAATATTTTTTAAAGGCAGAGATGGGATGAGTAGATTATTGAGTCCTTACAGAGAAGGGAAATCGTGGCTGGAAGTTTCCCTATGTGATAGATAATTGAAGACTGACCCGGAGCTGAGTCCAGATCTTAGGTGAAGGATTACCGCTATTAGCGTTATTTAAAATGAGAAGTAATTAGGGTGGAACCACGATATATAACCTTTCGTCCCTACAATTTTTGTAGGCACGAGGGGTTTTTTTATTACCTAATCCGATATATCACCTAAAATAATGAAAATAAAATAAATATTAAAATTAAATAGATTAGGAGGATTAATATGGAAATGATTAAGATAACTTTACCAGATGGGTCAATTAGAGAGTATGAAAAAGGCGTGAAGGTACTTGATATAACAAGAGATATTTCAGAAGGGTTAGCTAGGGTTTCCCTAGGAGCAGTAGTAAATGGCACAACAAAAGGAATGGCAGAAGAAGTAAATGAAAATGCCACATTTAAGGTTGTAAAATTTGAAGATAAAGAAGGTAAGGAAATATTCTGGCATACTTCAGCACATGTAATGGCATTGGCAGTGCAAAGACTATTTCCAGAAGTGAAGTTTGCCATAGGTCCAGCAATAGAAAATGGTTTCTATTACGACTTTGATACAGATCATACTTTTACACCAGATGATTTGGAAAAAATAGAAAAAGAAATGGGCAGAATAGTAAAAGAAGGCCATGAAATGAAAAGATTTGTAATGGATAGAAATGAAGCCTTAGATAAATTTAGAGATGCTGGAGAAATATATAAGGTAGATTTAATAGAAAATCTACCTGAAGATGAAGTTATTTCTTTTTATAGTTTAGGAGAGTTTACAGATCTTTGTAGAGGTCCCCACCTTTTAGATGCTAAAAAAATAAAAGCTATTAAACTTTTAAGTATAGCAGGTGCTTATTGGCGTGGTGATGAAAACAATAAAATGCTTCAAAGAATCTATGGTATAACTTTCCCTAAGAAGAAAGAATTAGATGAGTATATTGAAAGAATGGAAGAAGCAAAGAAAAGAGATCATAGAAAACTAGGTAGAGAATTAGACCTATTTAGTATTCACGAAGAGGGACCAGGATTTCCATTTTTCCATCCTAAGGGAATGGTGCTTAGAAATGAATTAGAAAACTTTTGGAGAGAGGTCCATAGGGAAAAAGGATATGGAGAATTAAAGACTCCTATAATTTTAAGTGAAAGCTTATGGCACCAATCAGGACATTGGGATCATTATAAAGATAATATGTATGTAACTAAAATAGATGAGGGAGACTATGCGGTAAAACCTATGAATTGCCCAGGCTCTATATTAGTATATAAGTCAAAGATGCATAGCTATAGAGATTTGCCGCTTAAATGGGGAGAACTAGGCCTTGTTCATAGACATGAGCTATCTGGTACTTTACATGGTTTAATGAGAGTAAGATCCTTTACCCAAGATGATGCCCATGTATTTGCTTTACCAGAACAAGTAAAAGATCAATTAGTTGAAGTTATAGAATTGGCTAGTTATATTTATGATGTATTTGGATTTAAATATAGTGTTGAGCTTTCCACTAGACCAGAGAACTCCATGGGAACAGAAGAACAGTGGGAAATGGCGGAAAATGGTTTAAGAGCTGCTTTAGAGGAAAAAGGCATAGAGTATAGAGTAGATGAAGGAGACGGAGCCTTTTATGGTCCTAAGATAGACTTTCAATTGGAAGATGCCATAGGTAGAACATGGCAATGTGGTACAATTCAATTGGATTTCCAAATGCCAGAAAGATTTGAAATGGAATATATAGATAAAGACAATGAAAAGAAAAGACCGGTAATGATTCATAGAGCAATATTTGGATCCTTAGAAAGATTTATAGGTATATTAATAGAACACTATGCTGGCAAATTCCCAGTATGGTTATCACCAGTTCAAGCTACTATATTGCCAATATCAGACAAATTCAATGATTATGCCTATGAAATTGAAAAGAAAATGAAGGAAAAAGGAATTAGAGTAGAGGTAGATGATAGAGCAGAAAAAATAGGCTATAAGATTAGAGAAGCTAGACTTCAAAGGGTACCATATATGCTTATAGTTGGAGAACAAGAAGTAGAAAATGAGTCAGTTTCCGTTAGAGAAAGAGACAATGGAGACCAAGGCCAAATCAAATTAGATGAATTTATCTCCAATATAATGGATGAAATAAAAAATAAAGGTAAGTAGAAAAGATGGAAGTGTAAACCCTTCCATCTTTTTAAGTTGCAAAATCATAAGGAACCTCATACATTTTAAATATTTCATTAAGTCCATCTTTATCTATGGTTTCATTCTCCATAAGGACTTTTGCAATATGATTGAGTATTTCTATATTTTCATTGATTATTTTCTTTGCATCATTATAGGCAGCATCAGTAATTTTTTTGATTTCTAGTCTAATGGTATCATAGTTGTACCTTAGGTATACTTCATCTAGGGCTATAGTACCCATAGAACTCATACCATAACTACATACCATTTCTCTAGCTATATTTGTAGCCTTATTTAAATCATCTTTGGCTCCAGTGGTGACTTCCTTAAATATAATCTCCTCAGCAGCCCTTCCGGCTAAAAGACAAATTATCTTATGTTCCAATTCTCTCTTAGTCAATAAATATCTATCCTCATCAGGAAACTTTAAAACATAACCTAAGGCCTGACCTCGAGGAACAATAGATATTTTTTGTACTACATCAGTATTTAATATTTTAGATACTAAAGCGTGACCAGCCTCATGAAAGGCAACTACCTTTTTTTCTTTAAGTAATATAGTAGGGTTTTTTATCTTAAGACCTGCTATTACCCTTTCTATAGCAGCTTCAAATTCTAAGACTGAAATCAACTTTTTATTATTTCTAACTGCTATAATGGCTGCTTCATTTGCAATATTAGCCAATTGGGCTCCTGACAGACCGGTAGTTTTTTTAGCAAGGTCCTTTATATCAATACTTTTGTCTAGGGGTTTATTGTTTGTATGGACTTCTAGTATCTTTTCCCTAGCAGAAGTATTAGGATTACCAATATATATATGGCGATCAAATCTTCCAGGTCTTAACAGGGCCTCATCTAACAGATCCAGCCTATTAGTTGCTCCAATAACTATTACAGTGTCATCAGTATTAAAACCATCTAGCTCTACTAATAATTGATTTAGAGTTTGATCTTTTTCATTGTTGGATTCTAGATTTCTTTTTGTTCCAATGGCATCTATTTCATCGATGAATATAATACTTGGAGAATCTTTTTTTGCTTTTTCAAAAAGGGTTCTTACTCTTTTTGCACCTACTCCAACGTATTTTTCTACAAATTCTGAACCGCTGGCATATAAAAAGTTAGAATTAGTTTCTCCAGCAACTGCTTTAGCAAGCAAGGTCTTACCAGTGCCTGGTGGTCCATGAAATAGAATACCCTTGGGAATTTTTGCTCCCATCTTTTTATACTTAAAAGAATTGTTGATAAAATCAATAGTTTCTTGCAATTCTTCTTTGATTTCTTCCAATCCAGCAACATCGTCAAAGGAAATATTAGGTTTATCTTTATTTCTATCACTTTCCTTTTCGATGGCCAATATGGATGGCACTAGCTGTGGTTTGGCTTCTATATTGATATAATATATAAATAGAATTGTGGTAATAATCCACACAATAGCTCTATCTCTTGCAGTTATATTCTCTAAGCCTTCAATAGATAAAAAATATTGGAAAATCAGCATGGTGGATGCTATTATTCCCAATACAAGAAAAAAGAGAATAACATTTTTCTTTTTCAATATATCCCCTCCCGAAGTATTTTCTTATTTTAGTGTAACCATTTATTGTATTAATATAAGAAAAATTGAATTTTATAAAAAATAATTATACGTTGATTGATAATGAAAGGATACTATTGTATGGCTTATACTTCCTGGAATTTTTTATTTTGCAGTTCGCAGTGCAGTCCAAGAAGGAGTATATAATGCACTAATGAAATATCATAAGCATAAAATGGAGTGTAAGATGAAAATTAAATTAATACATATTATTTCTATTTTACAATATAATGGATATCACAAATAATTCGTAATATTATTGTTATTAATAAATATTGTTTTTAATATGTATTAGTTAGAAGATTATATAATAATCTATAAAGATAATAAGGTCAGAAGTTGTAATATAAAAAATCATTAGTAGTATTTATAATGAATATTTATCGTAGAAATAAATATTTTGTTTATCCTAGTAAATAATAAAATTATATGGTATCATTTAGATAACAATAAGAAAGAAGGTGTACGGATGTATATATTTCTTGCTAAATAATGAATTAAATAAGTGCAACTATTATCCTTGCTTTAAGCAAAGGTTAATTTTGTTGAGCCATTTAGCGAGAAATCTCTGTCAATATTTTTTTATTCATTCAAGATAATTAGTCGATTATTTTAATTTTGTAGTTGAGAGTGTTTCTGCTCTCAACTTTTTTTTAGGATTTTTTAGTATGTAGATTACCGTTTATATCTAGTATTATTTAGATATAAACAGATGGATATAAAACATATAATGACCTTTTTAAAAAGATTCTCGCTAATGATTAAGTAAAGAAGGGAGAATATAAAATGGCATTGATAGATATTCGTAACTTAACATTTGAGTATTCAGGAAGTTTGGAGCCAGTATTTGAAAATTTAAACTTACAATTAGATACTAACTGGAAGTTAGGATTTATAGGAAGAAATGGTTATGGGAAAACAACCTTTTTAAAACTTTTAGTCAGCGAGTATTCTTATAAAGGTTCAATTGTTAAACCAATTCCCATGGTTTATTTTCCTTTTTCCATTGAAAACTATGAGATTATGACTTTGGAATTATTGGAAAAACTACAGCCTAATTTTCAGCTGTGGAAATTGAAAAGAGAAATGAATCTATTGGAAGTCGATGATGATATCCTATATCGTATCTTTTCTACATTAAGTGGTGGAGAGCAAACTAAAATATTACTAGCATTATTATTTGCAGAGGAAGAAAGATTTTTACTAATAGATGAACCTACTAATCATTTAGATAGCCATGGAAGAGAAGTAGTAGCAAGATATTTAGAAAGAAAGAAGGGTTTCATACTAGTATCCCATGATAGAGAATTTATAAATAGTATTGTAGAACATATATTAACAATAGAAAAGAGTAAGATAGTCCTTCAGAAAGGCACCTATGATACTTGGGAAGAAAATAAGAATTTAGAAGACCAATATGAATTAGATAAAAATCAAAAACTCCGAAAGGAAATCAGAAGGCTGAAGCAATCTGCAAGAGAAAAGGCTATATGGTCTCATAAGGTAGAAGCAACTAAAAACACTAAAATATCAGGAATAAAACCTGATAAAGGATATATAGGTCATATGGCGGCTAAAATGATGAAGCGTTCAAAGACTATAGAAAAAAGATATGATAAAGCTATAGAAGAAAAGCAGAAATTATTAAAAAATATAGAACCAATAGATAAATTAGAAATGAACATATTAGATCATCATGCAAAACAATATATAAATGCAGAAAATTTTACGATTTGTTATGGTGATAACAATGTGTTTGAACCTATAGAATTTACAATAGAAAGGGGAGATTGTATTGTATTTAGGGGAAATAATGGGAGTGGTAAGTCTAGTATAATAAAAGCGGTATTAGGAAAAGAAGTTCCTTGGAAAGGTAAACTTGAAATTGCTAAAGGAATTACTATTTCTTATGTTCCACAAAAATTTCATTATATTAATGGTAATATAAATGAGTTTATAAATGAGGAACAATTAGATAGAACTAAATTTTTAACAATTTTGAGGAAATTAGGGTTTTCAAGGAATCAATTTGAGATTCCAATTGAGGATTTTAGTATGGGTCAAAAGAAGAAGATATTTTTGGCTAAATCTATATGTGAGGAAGCCAATTTATTTATTTGGGACGAACCCCTTAACTATATTGACGTAATCTCTAGAATTCAAATAGAAAATATGATTTTAGAATACTCACCAACTATGATTTTAGTGGAACATGACAGAAGATTTATAGATAAAGTAGCTACTGATATTATAGACTTATGATAGTATCATAAAGATAAAAGGGTCAAGAGTTTTTTAAAATTTGTCATATTCTGAAAGAAGTTTTTTATTTTTAAATACATGAAAAATTTCAATGAAAAAGAAGGAGTTTATTGAAACGTTGTAGAAATATTTAGAAGTGCATTATAGTAAATATATTTTATGGTAGGCAAAAAGTCCATAGTAAGAATATATTCTTACTATGGATCTTTTATATTATATACTAAGAACCATAATTCTAAATTAGATGGAATATTAATAATATGTTATGCCTTATTAATATCTTTTATAGATATAACTACATTTTATATATTTACTATATTCACAGCACTTATTGTCTTGTATAAGTTTGAGCTCTTTGAATTTCTTTAAATTTCAAGAAAAAGAGAGATTGGGATTTTTTTGGAACTATTATATATTTTGCAATATTTGTGGTTTCATATTTATTGATAAAGTAAATTACAATACTGAATTTGTCGTATAAAGGAACAAAAATGAAAAAATATGCTAAAAGCGCATTTTAAGACCTACTTTTATCTTATGCTCATTATTTATAGATAACTAAATTAACTATTGACTACATTAGGGGGGATTTGTATGGAGGTAATTAAAATTATATTGGAGATTATCTTGAATATTATCATTTTTCTTGCGATTTTTCAGATTTCAACAATAATTCATGAGTTTGGACACGCTTTACCAGCACTAATCTTAACTAAAGAGAATGTAAAAATAATATTAGGTAGAAATAATGGAAAATTGAAAAAAGTAAGTTTAAGAAGATTAGATATTCATCTTAAAGGTTTTAATCCATTTACAGGATTTGCATGCTGGGATCAATTTAAACTTACAAGGTTTAAAAAAATAGTGATTCTTGCTGGTGGCCCAATTTTTTCCCTTATCTTTGGCATAGTACTATTACTTATTGGTAGAAACGTGCGGGATGATAAATTATTAATGGGAGCAATCTTTTTAAAAGAAATGATTATTTTAGGAAGAAATATCCAATTAGCTACATTTATACTTACATCTATTCCAATAATATATCCGAAGTTGTGGGTAGGTTATGGTAAATATCCTAGTGACGGATATCAGATATTTAAATTAATGAAAGTTAATGAAACTAGTTAAAACACATTCTTTATAAACAACGCCTCAATGATGGATAAGTGTGAAGCAAATATTATTGTTGAAAGTTGGAAATCAGCCTATAGCAATATAATTCCCGAAGATGAGATAGCTAGGTTTTTGGATAAGCAAAGAAGACAAGAACAATTTGAAAAGTTCATAGAAGATGAGGAAATTGTTTTAATTGGGTTTTATGATGAAATACCTTGTGGATTAATATTTGGGAATAAAGATAATGATGAAGGATTAGAAAGATGTGGTTCTATTTATTCAATATATTTACTTAAAGAATACTGGGGAAAAGGCTTATCTACTAAGTTGATGGATAGAGCTATAAATATATTGAAAGAGGAAGGATGTAAACAAGTTTATTTATGGGTATATGAAGTAAATACAAGAGCCAGAAAGTTTTATGAAAAATATGGTTTTATATTTGATGGAAATAAAAAACAGAGTCATTTTTCTAATAAGCCAATTGAATTAAGATATATAAAACAAATATAGTTTTATATCTAAACATAAATAATTTATATCTATTAATCAAGGTATATATTTATTGTTTTACGGATTTATAAGGCCACTAAAGTATTGACCAATTAAAGAAAAGGTTATATTTCTTGTTTGAACAGATAGGAGATTCAGCATGAATAAGCTTAAATTATTATTTGTAATTTCATCATTTATAATTTCTCAATGTTTTTCTTATATATTAGAGTTAGATATAGTGGTAATGGAGATATCTTTCATATTAATGATTGGAATATATTCTTTAGGACATCATTTAGCAAGGACTTTTAATGAAGTAAGACAATATCAAATAAAAAGTGTTTTAGATTTAGTAAAATAAATGGAGTTAATCCATGATGCTGAAAGAGTGATTAGAATCAATATAACATTAAAAATATTTCCAAAATCAACTTCAATGTTATTTGCAATAATACCTTTGATAATATATTTATTTATATTAGGAGTAGGCATATATTTAATATTTCTACTTATAAAAGCATTAAGAATATATATTAAAAAGAATTTTTAAAATAAATCCTATAAATTATTTAGTTTATAAAATCATCAGAGTATTCTATAATAGAAATAAAACTTATATTAAAGGAGGTGATAAGGTGGGTAGATTAAGAACTCTTCTTCAAATTAGATAGGAAAATTTGAGGAGGATAAAAATGAATAAAATAATAATTAAAGAAGATGTTATACCTAGAGTTGAAGAATTAATGAGTTTATATAATGATGTAGAATGGTTTGCATATACGAAGGACATTATTGGATTAAAAAATGCTATTGAAAATTCGTTGAAGGTTCTGACTGCATGGGATGGCGATAAATTAGTTGGCTTAATCCGTTTAATCGGAGATAACCAGACGATTATTTATATTCAAGATATATTGATTTTACAAGAATACCAAGGTCAAGGTATAGGAAGCCAACTAATAAGAATAGTTTTAGACAAATATAGATCAGTTCGTCAAATGGTTTTACTAACAGAGGATACAGAAAAGACGATTAACTTTTATAGGAAAAATGGTATGGTAAAAGTTTCTGATTATAATTGTGTTGCTTTTATGAAATAAATAATTTAAAATCATTTCATTAAGTTAATTATATAAAAGTCTATAAGTGATAACAGGAAAGCAAAATTACAGTATATTATTGATAGATATAAAAACAACTTAAATATTCAATAAAACTACTATATACACAAAATAGGAGAAGATTAAATTAAGACATATGCCGATAAAAACATCTTTACTGGTTAAGGAATAAACAATAGAAGAGGATGACTTATATGGATGACAAAGATAGAGCAATACTAGAATATAATAACAAATTTATTAAAAGAGTATTAAAATCAGCACTGTATACTTTTTTTATATTATTATTTACAATGATTGGACTAGCATTTATATTTGATTTAATATTTCCTAGTGGAGATCTTTCTATTATAATAAGTTTGTATATTAGTATTATATTTACAATAATTTATTGTACAATGACTATAATAGAAGAGATTAGAAAGTTTAAATAAAACATATGGAAAGATTGATACTTCCTAACATGTTGAAAGATAATGCTAAAAATGTTTGGGATAGAAATAATTTTATTGGAAGTGACAAAATGAAAAAAACAGATTCTTTATTTGGCATATTTGTAATTATATTTATATCCATATCCATTATGGCAATTATAGATGCTGTTATAAACCCTGGTTATATTTATAAATCAGGTATAAAAATAGTAATGTTTTTTCTCATTCCTTTAATATATATAAAATATACAGGAAGTGATAATCTAAAGAATGTATTTAAAGTGAGAAACAAGAAAAGTCTACTTATATCTATAATTATTGGATTGTTTCTATACATGATAATTCTAGGGGCTTATTTTATATTAAAAAGTTTTATAGAATTAGATAGTATAAAAGATATATTAACAGAAAATCTTAATGTAAATAAAAACAATTTTGTGTTTATAGCGTTATATATTTCGTTTATTAATTCCCTATTAGAAGAGATCTTTTTTAGAGGTTTTATATTTTTGAATCTCAGAAGAATTATAATATCAAAAAATGCTTATATAATAAGCGCATTGGCTTTTGCATTATACCATATAGCTATTATGGGTAGTTGGTTTAGGCCATTTATTTTTATTTTAGCCATGATTGGATTATTTATTGGTGGAATTATATTTAATTATTTAGATGAATCAAATGAAAACATATATAGTTCCTGGATAGTTCACATGATGGCAAACTTTGCTATAAACACTGTGGGATTTATTATGTATGGTATAATTTGAAAAATTAAACATGTACTATAATTAAAAAAATTTGTTAAAGATTGGATATAAGGTATAATATAATTAATAAAGAAGGGAGTGTGTTAAGATGGATTTTTTAAAGCTAGTAGAATCTTATAAGGATGATATTATTAAATCAACTCAAGAAGTAATAAGAATAAAATCTATAGAAGAACAACCTAAAGAGGGTATGCCCTTTGGAGAAGGTCCATATAAAGCACTAAAATATGCTGTTGATTTAGCTTCTGAAATGGGATTTGAAATAAAAGAATTTGATGGATATGCAGCCCATGCTGATTTGGGAGATGGTGAAGAGTCTGTTGGGGTTTTAGCACATCTAGATGTAGTACCTGAAGGTGATGGGTGGAATCATGATCCATATGGTGGTGAAATAGTCGATGGTAAGATATTTGGAAGAGGAACTGTAGACGATAAGGGACCTGCTATTGCAACTTTATATGCTATGAAGGCATTAAAGGAATCAGGTGTAGAGTTAAGCAGAAAGATTAGACTGATACTTGGTGCCAATGAAGAAACTGGATGGGGATGTATGAAGCACTATTTTAAACATGAGAAAGCTCCTACTATGGCCTTTGTTCCGGATGCAGACTTTCCAGTAATATATGGTGAAAAGGGAATTATAGTCTTTGATTTAGTAAGTCATATGGACTTAGAAAATAGTAAAAACATAAAGTTGATAGATATTCAAGGTGGAACTGTAGCAAATATGGTTCCAGATTATGCTAAAGCAATTATAGAAGTAGAAAATATGGATTACTTTAATGATAGATATAGCAGCTTTAGTAAAGAATATGACTATCCGATTATAGTAAATATAGATGGAAATAAAGTAACTATTGAAGCAGAAGGGATATCTGCCCATGGTAGTACTCCTGAAAAGGGTAAAAATGCAATCTCATATCTAATGAAATTATTAGGATACCTATTTGATGATACTTCATCTTTTGGACAATTTGTTAAAGTTTATAATGAAAGAATAGGATTTTTCCATAATGGAGAGAAAATTGGATGTGGATTTGAAGATGATATATCTGGTAAACTGAACTTTAATCCTGGAGTCATAAAGCTAGAGGATAATAAAATAGTTTTGACTGTCAATGTAAGATACCCAATTAAAGGAGACTCTAAATCTGTATACCATGGAATTAGAGAGAATTTAAAAAATACAAATGTAGAAGTAATAGAAGGTGTAAAGGATCAAAAACCTCTTTATGTAGCTAAGGACAATTTTCTAGTTCAAAAATTGATGAAGGTTTATAAAGAAGAAACAGGGGACTATGATTCAGAACCAATTACCATAGGTGGTGGTACTTATGCTAGGGCAATGGAAAATGCAGTAGCTTTTGGACCTATGTTCCCAGGTGGTGAGGATGTAGTACATCAAAAAAATGAATATATAAGTATTGAAGATTTGATGAAACTTACTAGAATATATGCAAAGGCCTTATATGAATTGGCAAAATAATATAACTATCTAGTAGCTTTCAATAGATAATTTGAAAGCAAAGTCAATTTAATGAAAATAAAATAAAAATAATTGACAAATATAGACCTATAGCATATAATGATATAGTGAATTTAATATAGATGGTGCCAAGTAGAAGTGTCCGCTTCTCACCTTATAGCATTGGCTCATAAGGTAATAATCTTTATAGTAAATCTTATATCTAATAGGATATATTATTGTTGTATAGACGGAAGCGGGTGCATTGTGCCCGCTTTTATTATTTTAAAATATTTTAGGAGGTGTCGTATTATTAAAGAACTTCAAATCAATGAGGGGATTAGAGAAAGGGAAGTTAGATTAATAAGTGCAGACGGAGAACAATTGGGGATTGTCCCCATAGGTAAGGCTTTGGATATAGCTGCAGATAGTAAATTGGATTTAGTAAATGTTGCTCCAAATGCTAAGCCACCTGTATGTAGGATCATGGACTATGGCAAGTATAAATATGAATTAGCTAAAAAAGAAAAAGAAGCAAGAAAAAAGCAAAAAGTTATTAATGTTAAGGAAGTTCGTTTGACTCCAAACATTGAGTTCCATGATTTAAACGTTAAAGCAAAAAGAGCCAATGAGTTCTTAAGTTCTGGAGATAAGGTAAAGGTCTCAGTAAGATTTAGAGGAAGAGAAATGGGACATACAGATATAGGAAAAGTCGTATTGAAAGACTTTGCGAAATTAACTGAAGAAAATGGGGTTATAGAAAAACCGGCAAAGCTTGAAGGTAGAAATATGACTATGTTTTTAGCACCAAAAACAGAGTAAGTTTAGGAGGAAAGAATATGGCAAAGGTAAAGATGAAAACTCATAGAGGATCAGCAAAAAGATTTAAAAGAACAGCATCAGGTAAGATCAGAAGATATAAAGCATATAAGAGTCACTTAACTGGTAAAAAATCACCTAAGAGAGTTAGAAACCTAAGAAAAGGTGCTTTAGTAAGTAAAGGTGACCAAAAAAGAATCGATTCAATGATACCATAAGGATGAAAGATTACTTAATATATAGGAGGAGTTATATCAATGGCAAGAGTAAAGAGAGGCGTTAATGCCAAGAAAAGACATAAAAAAGTATTAAAGCAAGCTAAAGGTTATTACGGCGCAAAAAGCAAACTATTTAGACCGGCTAACCAAGCTGTTATGAAATCATTAAATTATGCATATATAGGAAGAAAGCAAAGAAAAAGAGATTTTAGAAAGTTATGGATTACAAGAATAAATGCAGCAGCTAGAGCAAATGGCATGAGCTATAGCAAGTTTATCAATGGCTTAAAAAATGCTAATATTGAAGTCAATAGAAAAATGCTATCAGAGATGGCTATTCATGATGCACAAGGATTTTCAGAATTAGTTGAAATTGCAAAAAATAATGTACAATAAAAGTTCCTGATAGGAACTTTTTTCTTTTTATTAATAATACAATTTGATTTGCAAACACTAAGATAAATATTGTGCGGAGGCTAGAAAATGAATTATATAAGAAAAAAAATATTAGAATTCGAACTAAATCCACCTGCAGTTTTAGCCGTAGGCTTCGGTAGTTTAATATTATTAGGGGCTATACTGCTTAATTTGCCTATTGCAACTCAAAGTGGTGAAAGTATTGGATTTATAAATGCCTTATTTACATCTGCCTCTTCTGTTTGTGTAACTGGACTAGTAGTAGTCAATACTGCAGAGTTTTGGTCTTTATTTGGGCAAGTAGTCATAATTGTTCTTATACAAATGGGAGGTCTTGGATTTATGACTATGGCTACTGTAGTAGCTTTAGTTTTAGGTAAAAAGATAAGATTAAAGGAAAGACTAATAATAAAGGAACAACTTAATCAGGAAAGTATGTCTGGTTTAGTAAGATTAACTAAATATGTAATATATGTAACTTTTGCCATTGAGCTGGTAGGAGCTATCTTATTATCCATACGTTTCATACCTATATATGGATTAGGTAAGGGAATATGGTTTTCTATATTTCATGCTATTTCGGCTTTTTGCAATGCTGGATTTGATATTATAGGGAATAATATGGTTCCCTTCGTAGGAGATAATATAGTTAATTTAACAATAGCTGCTTTAATCATATTAGGTGGTTTGGGTTTTTCTGTTTATGCAGACTGTTATCGAAATAAAAAGTTTAATAAACTCAGTTTACATTCAAAACTAGTTATTACCATTACTGCCATACTTTTGATATTAGGTACAGTACTGTTCTTTATAATTGAGCACAATAATCCTTTAACATTAGATAAGCTATCACTACAGGATAAGGTTCTTGCATCCTTTTTTCAATCTACTGTAACTAGGACTGCAGGATTTAACTCTGTAAACTTGGAGGTAATAGAAGACACCTCTGCATTCTTAATGATTATATTAATGTTTATTGGTGGTTCTCCAGGATCAACAGCTGGAGGAATCAAGACAACTACCTTTGGGACCATAGTACTTTCAACCATGTCTACTATTAAGGGAGAAAAAGATGTAGAGGTCTTTAACAGAAGAATATCAGATGATATAGTTAAAAGGTCTTTGTCAATAGTAACAATTAGTTTAACTTGGATAGCTATTGTATCTTTTATATTAACTTTAACAGAGGAGGCAGGATTTTTAGAATTATTATTTGAAACTACATCTGCTTTTGCTACTGTTGGGCTAACTAGGGGCGTTACGCCTAACCTATCCAATATAGGTAAGTTGATTATTAGTTTAACCATGTATATAGGTAGAGTTGGGCCTTTGACTATGGCATTTGCCTTTAAACATAGAAGAACTCATAAGCAATATAGAAATGCGGAAGGAAATATTATTGTAGGATAGAAAGGAGATAAAAAATGAAGTCATTTGCAGTTATAGGATGTGGTAGATTTGGAACTACAATCGCCAAAACACTTTCGGATTTAGGTAATGAAGTTTTAGCAGTAGATAGGGACCAAGAGGCAGTATCTGAGCTATCAGATTGTGTAACTTATGCTGTACAGGCAGATGTAATGGATGATACAGCATTAAAGGAATTAGGTTTAAGCAATTTTGATGTGGCTATTATAAGTATTGGATCAAATCTAGAAGCATCAGTCATGTCTACTTTATTAGCTAAAGAAATGGGGGTTTCCATAGTAATAGCTAAGGCCCATTCAGAACTTCACGGCAAGGTATTAGAAAAGATTGGGGCAGATAAGATTATATATCCAGAAAGAGATATGGCTTCTAGAGTTGCCCACAATTTAACGTCAAGAAATATTTTAGACTATATAGAGCTATCTTCAGACTATTCTATTTTAGAGGTGACAGCCCTAGATAAGTGGAAAAACAAGTCCCTTAATGATTTAAACTTAAGAAATAAATATGGGGTAAATGTAATAGCTATTAGAAATCAAGAGGGAATAAATATATCTCCCACTTCAGAAGATATAATAAAAGAAAATGATGTACTGGTAATAATTGGAAGAAATGAAGAAATAAAAAAAATAGAGATTCAAGCTGGTGAATAAAATGATTGAAATTACTTCTGCAAAGAATCCTACTATTAAGGAGATAAAAACATTATATAAGAGGAAAAATAGATGGGAGCACAATCTATTTATTATAGAAGGTATAAAAATTATAGATGAATCAATATCTAATAATATAGATATAAAATATATGGTGTATACGGACAAACTTTTAAACACAAAGGAAGGTGTAGAATTTTTTCAAAGGATTAAGGATAGAAAAGAGTTAATTAAGGTAGATGATAGTATTTTCAAGGAAATTTGTGATACAGATAATCCTCAAGGAATATTGGCCATAGCTAGATTTAAAGAAAGGTCCTTAAAAAACATATATGAACTAAATAGACCTTTTTTGCTATTTTTAGATAAGTTACAAGATCCAGGAAATTTAGGGACTATAATTAGGACAGCAGATGCCTTTAATATAGATGGGATTATTCTTGGGAAAGGTTCCGTAGATCCCTATAATCCTAAAGTAGTTAGATCTACAATGGGATCAATATTCAGAGTTCCCCTGTATTTTTGTGAAAATACTTTAGAATGTTTGGGAAATGTAAAGAATCATGGAATAGAGATTATAGCTACTTCTCTTAAAGGTGTACCTATTTATAATGCAGATTTTGGTAAAGGATTTGTTTTGGTAATAGGTAATGAAGCTAAAGGTGTATCAGATGATATATCTTCTATTGCCAGTAGAAGTATAAAGATTCCCATGCCAGGAGGATCAGAGTCTTTAAATGCAGGGGTAGCTGCATCTATTATAATGTATGAGGCTATGAGGTGCAGAAGTTAATATCCTTGAGTTTGAAAAAAATAGGTGTTATAATCGTAACTATACTTTAATTGTGTAAATTCTAGAGAAATATATATTGTTATAAATATTAAGCACTATGGAGGGAGTACTACATGAGGGAGAAATTAGGAGAAATTAGAAGATTGGCTTTAGAAAGTACTGATGCTATCTCTGATTTAAGGGAATTGGAAAACCTAAGAATAAAGTTTCTAGGCAAAAAGGGAGAGTTAACCAAGGTACTAAGGGATATGGGAAAGCTATCTCCAGATGAAAGACCTATCATTGGAGGAATAGCCAATGATATTAGAAAAGAAATAGAAGAAAAAATTGCTACTATAAAGGAGACATTAGTACAGGAAGCCAAAAGGGCTAAATTAGAAAAAGAAAAGATAGATATTACTATATCTACCAACAATGAAAAGCTTGGACATAGACATCCATTATTATCTACTATTGATGAGTTGGAAGATTTATTTATGAGTATGGGATTTACTGTAATATCTGGACCAGAAATAGAAACAGTAGCAAATAATTTTGATGCCTTAAACTCACCGGAAAACCATCCATCAAGAGATCTATCAGATACATTCTATTTAAATGAAGATTTAGTACTTAGAACACATACTTCACCTGTACAGATTAGAGCGATGAAAGAAATGGGAGCACCCTTAAGGATAATATCGGCAGGTAGAACTTTTAGATTTGATGATGTAGATGATACCCATTCCCCTATGTTTCATCAGCTGGAGGGTTTAGTTGTAGATGAGAATGTGTCTATGGCAAATTTAATTCATACCTTAGATATCTTTATTAAAGAATTATTTGGAAAAGATATGAAAACTAGATATAGACCTCATCACTTTCCATTTACTGAGCCTAGTGCTGAAGTTGATGTATCTTGTTTTAAATGCAGGGGTGAAGGTTGCCAGGCATGTAATTATACAGGATGGAGTATGGAATTACTAGGATGTGGAATGGTACATCCACAAGTATTGGAAAACTGTGGTATTGATTCAGAAAAGTATACTGGATTTGCCTTTGGAATGGGAATTGATAGAATTACCATGGTAAAATACGGAATAAATGATATCAGATTATTATTTGAAAATGATAATAGATTCTTGGAACAATTCTAATAGGGGAGAGGAATGATAAGATGCTATTACCAGTGAAATGGTTAAAAGATTATATAGATACAGACAAAACTAGCAAGGATTTGGCAGATGGACTTACTTTATCTGGTTCTCATGTTGAGTCCATTTATTCATTAAATAATGGTATAGAAAAAGTTATAGTTGGCAAGATCACTAGTATTGAAAAACATCCAAATGCAGATAAGTTAGTGATTTGTCAAATAGACATAGGAGAAGAAGTGCTACAAATAGTAACAGGAGCCAAAAATATAAATGAAGGAGATTTTGTACCAGTGGCGACCATAGGTGCGAAGCTTCCAGGAAATGTAGAGATTCAAAAAACTAACTTTAGAGGGATTGACTCCTATGGGATGCTTTGTTCTTTAAAGGAATTAGGATATAGCGATAGTGTAATTCCTAAAGAAAAAAAGGATGGGATTTTCATCTTAGATAAAGAATATCCACTGGGATCTGATATAGTAGATGTTTTGGGATTAAATGATGAAATTATAGAATTAGAGATTACTCCTAATAGACCAGATTGTCTTAGTATAATAGGTATGGCTAGGGAAACATCAGCAACTTTCGATATTCCAATGAAAGAGCCTACTGTAACTGTTTTTAATGGAGAAGATGATATTTATGATTATTTAGATAATATAAATGTAGAAAGCAAAAACTGTACAAGGTATTATGCTAGAATAATTAAAGATGTAAAAATTAAAGAATCACCATTTTGGTTACAGACAAGATTAATGGAAGCAGGAGTTCGACCTATTAATAATATTGTAGATATTACAAACTATGTAATGCTTGAATATGGAGAACCACTTCATGCCTTTGATTTAGATAAAATAGAAGGTAAAAAAATTATAGTTCGTCAAGCCAATGAAGGAGAAAGACTGATTACCTTAGATAATATGGAAAGAAAACTATCTCCTGAAGATTTAGTTATTGCAGATGAAAAAAGTCCAATAGCTATTGCAGGTGTAATGGGTGGTTTAGATTCAGAAGTTACAGAGGATACTAAGGTTGTATTATTAGAAGGTGCAAACTTTAGTCAGAGAAGTGTTAGATTGACTTCCAAGAAACTTGGACTAAGAACAGAAGCTTCCAGTAGGTTTGAAAAAGGTTTAGATCCTAATTTATGTGATATAGCTGTAAATAGAGTATGCCAATTGGTAGATCTAATTGGGGCAGGAAAAGTAGTTAATTCTGCCATAGACATATACGAAGATATAAAAGCTGAAAAGGTAATTACCTTAAGACCTGAAAGGGTCAATAAACTTTTAGGTATAGATATAAGTACAGATGATATGAAAAATTATCTAGAACTATTAGGGCTGGAGTCTACCTTTGAAGATGGACTTATTCATACTACTATACCTACTTATAGATTAGATTTATCTATTGAAGCAGATTTAATTGAAGAGATAGGAAGACTATATGGTTTTCATAATATAGCAAGTAAACCTTTAGTAGGAGTATTTACAAGGGTAGAAAGACCATATGAGAAAACAATAGAAGACAAAGTTAAGTCTATATTAGTAGGATTTGGTTTAAATGAAATAATGACATACTCCTTTATTAGTCCTAAGGCATATGACAAGATCAATCTAGAAGAAGATAGTCATTTAAGAAAATATATAAGCCTTATGAACCCATTAGGAGAGGACTACAGTTCTATGAGGACCACATTGATACCTACAATGATGGACTTGTTAAGTAGAAACTACAATAGAGGAATAGAGTCTGCCTATACATTTGAGATTGGAAATATATTTATTCCAAAACAATTACCTGTTGTAGAATTGCCAGATGAGAAGAAGGTTCTTTCTATAGGGTTTTATGGTAAAGAAGATTTCTATTATTTAAAAGAAATTATTGAAAAAATGTTATCTAGACTTGGAATTCAAGGTATAGAATATACAAGGGAAGAAAACAATCCTACATTTCACCCTGGTAGAACTGCCAACTTAATATATAGTGGAGAAAAACTAGGTATTATTGGGGAAATTAGTATGGATGTTTGTGAAAAATACGATATAGACAAGAGAATCTATATAGGCCAATTAGATTTTGATAAAATAGTAAAATGGAGTAATTTCAATAGAAAATATAGTCCATTACCTAAATATCCAGCCATGATTAGGGATATAGCTGTTGTATTAGATGAAGATATTTTAGTAGGAGAAATACAAAAGAAAATGGAAAAACATGGTCAAGGTCTAATAGAGAAAATAGAGTTATTTGACATATATAGGGGAAATCAAGTACCAGAGGGAATGAAAAGCGTTGCTTTCTCAATAACTTATAGGTCTAAAGAAAGGACTTTGACTGATAAGGAAGTCAATGATATACAAGAATTGATTATTAAAGACTTAGAAGATAATTTAGGTGCCAAACTAAGAAGCTAAAAGGGGTAGATTTATCTACTCCTTTTTTAAAATAAGAAGGAATATTGCAATTTATATAGTATAATATATATATAATCTAATGGGAGGTCGAGTTATGACAAATAAAAATAGAGTCGATGTCATAATAGATAGTCGTAACTTTACTATAGTTGGTACAGAAGAAGAAGAATACATTCAAAGTATAGCACATTATGTTGACAAAAAAATTAGGGAACTATCTTCTAAAAATAGCAGACTAAGTCAAACTATGACTGCTACACTAGCAGCACTTCATATAGCAGACGAGCTTTATAAAAGCAATAAAGAACTTATGAATTTAGAAGAAAAAGCAAAGAATCCATTGGAAAAATATGATTTAGTATGTGAAGAGCTTGAAAAAACAAAAGAAAAAGTAATGGAATTGAAAAAATCATGCAATGAACATGAAAATATAATACTAAGCCTTAATAAGGAAAAGGAAAGTTTAATCAATGAGTTAAATCAAAATAAGGAAGCATTACAATTAAAAGAAAAAGAATTAGAAGAAGCTAAAAAGGAAGCAAAGGAATTAAAAGATAAAAATTTCCAAAA
This sequence comes from Wansuia hejianensis, assembly GCF_014385225.1. Lineage (GTDB taxonomy): Bacteria > Bacillota > Clostridia > Tissierellales > Tissierellaceae > JACRTK01. The sequence continues at coordinate 13,005 of NZ_JACRTK010000004.1, read as the reverse complement.
TCAAATTGAATTAATAGAAGTAAAGAAAGAATTAGCCGAGTATATTAAAATATTAGATAGGGAAACAAGTATCTAATCAAGGAAGGAAAATGAATACAGTGAAAGACCATATTGAATTATTAGCACCTGTAGGAAGTATGGAATCCCTTTATGCTGCAGTTCAAAACGGAGCAAATGCAGTATATTTAGGTGGGAAACTCTTTAATGCTAGAAAATATGCTTCAAACTTTGATAATGAAGAGTTAAAAGAAGCCGTTAAGTATGCTCATCTTAGAGGTGTAAAAGTATATGTAACAGTTAATATATTAATTGACGACGCTGAAATAAATAGTGTCATCGATTATATTAAATTTTTATATGAAATAGATATAGATGCTGTTATCCTTCAGGATCTAGGTCTTGCCAGCTTAATAAGAAGAATATTCCCATCTATGGATATCCATGGAAGTACACAGATGACAGTAAATAATCTATGGGGTGTAAAATATTTGGAAGAAATGGGTTTTACTAGAGTTGTATTAGCCAGGGAAACCCCTATGGAAGAAATAAAGCATATTAAAGATAATTCTTCTATGGAATTAGAAGTATTTATACATGGGGCATTGTGTGTATCTTATTCAGGTCAATGCCTTATGAGTAGTTTAATAGGAGGAAGAAGTGGAAATAGGGGGAGCTGTGCTCAGCCTTGTAGGATGGCCTATTCCATAGTAGATAAAAAAGGGAATCTACTTAAAGATTGGGAAGATAAACATATCTTAAGTACTAAAGACCTAAATACACTAGACTATATCCAGCAGCTTAAAGAAATAGGAGTAAACTCCTTAAAAATTGAAGGAAGAATGAAGAGACCAGAATATGTGGCAACTATAGTAAAAAATTATAGGAAAGTCTTAGATATAGGTAGCCATGCTCTCAGCAAAAAAGATAAAAAGGATACAGAACAAATATTTAATCGAGAATTTACTAAAGGCTTGATCTTTGGAGATTTTGGGCAAAGTTTTATATCCTATGATAGACCAGATAATAGGGGAATATTATTAGGTAAGATAGAAAACGTAGATAAGTATAATGTTTCTATTTTATTAGAGGAAGATATAGAAAAGGGAGATGGGATTGAATTTATACTTGCTAATGGAAAATATAAAGGAATAAAGTCTCCTATAGATGGAAAAAAAGGAAATCTATTAGTTGTGGAAAAACCAGGCTATCTCTTAAAAGAATCTTTGGTTTATAAAACTTCTAGTAACAGGCTACTAAAGAATGCAAAGGCTTCTTATGAGGAAGAAAATATAAAGTATCCCATAAGTATGAAAATGAAAATAAAAATTGGAGAAAATCCTATATTAAAAATAGTACATGGAGACTATATAGTAGATACAATAGGAAATTTTATAGTAGAAAAAGGAGAAAGAACTAGTCTAACTAGGGAGAAAATTGAGAAACAACTTTTAAAACTAGGTGATACCAATTATTATCTTTCTAAATTAGATTTAGATCTTGAACAAGGAGCATTTTTACCTGTAAGTCTTTTAAACCAACTTAGAAGAGATGCAATAGAAGAATTAGAATCTAAGGTAAAGAATTTCAACCATAGGGTTTCAGTAAATGAGCAAGATTATACTTTATTAAAGAATCATTTATTAGATATAAAGTCTGAAGATGACAAGACAAATAATCTATTAAGTATAAAGATAAGTAATATAGACCAGTATAATCAATTGGATATTAATAGATTAGATAGAGTGTACTTAGGATTTTATGAAGAATTAGAGCCTATAGTAGATGAGTTAAGATCTAATAATAAGGAAGTATATATTTGTACAGATAAAATTTTATATAAAGATGATTTGGAAAAATTGGATAAAATAATCAAACCTTTGGGAAATAAAATCCATGGTATATCTGTTTCAAATATAGGCTCCTTAAAGTATTTTAAAGATAAATATGATTTCAAAGTCCATGGAGATATAGGACTAAATGTATTTAACAGCTATACAGTAGAATATTTAAATTCCATAGGGGTTCACAGTTTAACCTTATCACCAGAACTAACGCTGGAACAGATAAAATCTATAAATCAAAAAGTAAATGGGTCCTTGGAAGTAATAACATATGGTTATTTGCCAGCGATGATCACTAAAACATGTCCTATGGCTTTAGTAAAGGGATGCAAGAATGATGATGAATGTTTAAATTGTGGTTTTGCCCATGGATATGGATTAAAAGATAGAAAAGACATGACTTTTTATATGACTAGAAATGGAGGTTTTTCTACTATCTATAATTCTGTACCTTTAATGGTAATAGATAGTATGAAGTCTATACTAAAATCAGGAGTATCCATTAGTAGGCTTGATTTTACATTGGAGGACAAAAGTATTAAGGATACACAATATATTTATTATGATTATATAAACGGTTTTATATCTGAAGCCAAAGTAAAAGAATTTATAGCTGAATTTAAGGAAAATACTAATATTACAAAGGGCCATTTTTATAGGGGCATAATGTAAATGAGGTGAATATGATTGAATGATAAAACCTTAAAAGTATTAGAATATCATAAAATAATAGAGCTTTTAATGGGAAAAGCAGAATCTCAGTTAGGAAAAGAAAAGATAAAAGAAGTTAGACCGCTAAACAATAAAGAAGCTATTGAAAGGCTTTTAAATGAAACAGATGAGGCCTTATCCCTACTGATAAAAAGAGGGAACCCACCCCTATATGGTATTCATGATATTGGATATGAATTAAAAAGAGTTGAGATTGGAGGTACCTTAAATCCTGGAAGTTTACTAAAGGTAGCAGATTCTCTAAGAGTTTCAAGAGGCTTGAAAAACTATATAAAAGAAACAAAAGAAGATAGAGGAAGTGAGTATCCAATTATAGAGGCCTTAGTAAATGGTCTAAGGGTTCATAGGGATATTGAGGAAAGTATAAACAATGCAATTATTAGTGAAAATGAAATATCTGATAATGCAAGTTCAACCTTAAGGAATATTAGAAGGCAAATTATAAGTAAAAATGAAGCTGTAAAAACCAAGCTAAACTCTATAATCAGCTCTCAAACATATAAAAAGTATCTTCAAGACAGTATAATTACTATGAGGGAAGGAAGATATGTAGTACCTGTAAAACAAGAAAATCGTGGAAGTATGGCAGGATTAGTTCATGATATAAGCTCAAGTGGGGCTACTGTTTTTATAGAGCCTATGGCTGTTGTGGAATTAAATAATGAACTAAGAGAGCTGGAAATAAAGGAAAGGGAAGAAATTGAAAGGATTTTACTAGAACTTTCCGCTATGGTAGGAAATGAATCACAAGGTATTATGGCGAATCAAAAGATCTTACAGGAATTAGATTTTATATTTGCTAAGGGAAAACTTGCTATTAGTATGAATGCTACAAAACCTATATTAAATAATAGTGGATATATAAATATTAAGAAAGGTAGACATCCTATTTTAGATGCCAAAGAAGTAGTACCTATAGACATATATTTAGGTGACGAATTTTCCACATTAATAATAACAGGACCAAATACAGGTGGAAAAACTGTAACATTAAAAACAGTAGGCTTATTTACTTTAATGGGTCAATCAGGTCTACATATACCAGCAGATTATAATTCAGAAATAGCTGTATTTGACCAAGTTTTTGCAGATATTGGAGATGAGCAAAGTATTGAGCAAAGTTTATCTACATTTTCATCTCATATGACCAATATAGTAGATATATTAAATAATATTAGGCCTAATAGTTTGATATTATTTGATGAGCTAGGAGCAGGTACAGATCCAACAGAAGGAGCAGCCTTAGCAATGTCTATATTAGATCATCTTCTACAGATGAACGTTAGGACCATAGCTACAACCCACTATAGTCAACTTAAAGTATATGCACTAACTACAAAAAATGTAAGCAATGCTTCTGTAGAATTCAATGTAGAAACCTTAAGACCCACATATAGACTACTAATAGGTGTACCAGGGAAGTCAAATGCATTTGAGATTTCTAAAAGATTAGGCTTGCAAGATTATATTATAGATTATGCTAAAAAGCTTATTTCTAAAGAAAATTTAGAGTTCGAAGATGTACTTCAAGCTATTGAGAAGGATCGTAGAGAGACTGAAGAAAAAAGATATGAAATAGAACGCTTAGGTTTGGAGATTGAAAGCCTTAAGAAGAATTTAGAATATGAAAAAGAAAAAATTAAGGTAGATAGAGATAAAATAATCCAAAAAGCTAAAGAAGAAGCTAGAGATATCCTTAGAAATGCTAAAGAAGAGTCTGATTTAATAGTTTCTGAATTAAGAGATGTAAGCAAAGAAGTAGAAAAAGAACATAATAGAAGAATTCAAGAAGCCCAAGAAATGTTAAAATCAAAACTAGGAGATGTGGAAAAGTCAATAACAAAAGATGTATTAAATGTAAAATCTAAAAAACCACCAAAGAATTTAAAACCAGGAGAAACTGTAGAAGTCCTATCTTTAAACCAAACTGGAAAAGTATTGACTCCACCAGATGAAAATGGAAATACTAATATTCAAATAGGAATAATGAAAGTAAATGTTCACATAAGTAGCCTTAGGAGAGCTTCCTCACAAGAGGATAATAAGGCATATTTTAAAACAAAGACTATTATAAATACTAAATCTCAAAGCATAAAAAATGAATTGGATTTAAGGGGTAAAAATATAGAGGAAGCTATACTAGATTTAGATAAATATTTAGATGATGCATTTATGGCTGGTTTAAATGAAGTATATATTATTCACGGTAAAGGGACTGGAGCTTTAAGGGAAGGATTGCAATCATATTTCAAAAACCATAGGATTATTAAGTCTTACAGGGTAGGTAAATATGGAGAAGGTGGATCAGGGGTTACTGTAGTAAAATTAAAATAAATATGATACTCACAAAGGGAGTCTTAGTTTATATTTAGGAGGTTTAAACAATGTTAGATTTTAGAGAAAAAGTAGTAGATTTAATAGAAAGTCAAATAGAGTTTTTAAACAGAGATGAAATACAGGCTTTAATAGAAATCCCACCATCTGCAGATATGGGTAATTATGCTTTTCCTGTTTTTACTCTTAGTAGACAATATAGAAAAGCACCAAATATGATTGCTGAGGAATTAGTATCAAAATTTGGAGAAAATCAATATTTTGAAAAAATAGAAAGTGTAGGACCATATATTAATTTCTTTATTAATAGAGAAAAACTTATAGAAACAGTTATGAATGATATAAGATTTAAGGGAGAAAGATTTGGTTCTTCCAATATGGGAGAAGACAAAACAGTAATAGTCGAGTATTCATCACCTAATATTGCTAAGCCTTTTCACATAGGTCATATCAGAACTACTGTTATAGGTAACGCAATCCATAATATTTATAAATTTTTAGGATTCAATACAGTAGCTATTAATCATTTAGGGGATTATGGAACTCAATTTGGAATGCTAATATCTGCCTATAAAAAATGGGGAGATAAAAAAGTAATAGAAGCTGATCCAATTAATGAATTGCTAAAACTTTATGTTAGGTTTAATTCTGAGGCAGAAGAAGATGCAAAATTAAGAGATGAAGCTAGATATTGGTTTAAAGAATTAGAAAATGGAAACAAAGAAGCTGTAGAACTATGGACATGGATTAGAGAGATTAGTTTAAAAGAGTTCAATAAAGTATATGATATGTTAAATATTAAATTTGACTCCTATGCTGGAGAATCTTTCTACTCAGATAAAATGCCTGCAGTAATAGAAGAACTAAAAGAAAAGAATCTAATGAAAGAATCAGATGGAGCATATTTAGTAGATTTGGAAGAGTATAATATGCCTCCAGCTTTGATTATGAAAAGCGATGGTTCAACTCTATACACAACTAGGGATATTGCGGCAGCCTTTTATAGAAAGAAAACCTATAACTTTTATAAAAATATATATGTAGTAGCATCACAGCAAAATCTTCATTTTAAACAATGGATGAAGGTTATAGAATTAATGGGATATGAGTGGGCTAAAGATTGTATCCATATTCCTTTTGGAATGGTAAGTCTTGAAGATGGAACTTTATCTACTAGAAAAGGTAGAGTAGTATTTTTAGAAGACGTTTTAAATACAGCAATAGATAACACACTAAAAATAATTGAAGAGAGAAACCCAAACTTAGAAAACAAAGAAGAAGTTGCTAAGCAAGTCGGTATCGGTGCTGTTATATTCCAAGAGCTATTCAATCAAAGAATAAAGGACTATGTATTTACTTGGGATAGAACCCTTAGCTTTGAAGGTGAGACTGGACCTTATGTTCAATATACCCATGCAAGGGCTAATTCTCTTTTAGAAAAAGGACAATTTGATACTAAAGACACTGTAGACTATTCCTTATTAGAAGGGGAAGATGAACTAAATGTTATTAGACTACTATATGATTTCCCGAAGGTAGTAGTAAATGCTATGGAAAAGAATGAGCCATATTTTATAACAAGGCATATAGTTGAAATAGCTAAAACCTTTAATAAATTTTATACTAATTCCCATATAATAGTAGATGACATTGAACTTAAAAAAGCTAGGCTGATGTTGACTTATGCTACTAAGACAGTTATTAAGATAGGGTTAGGACTATTGGGCATAGAAGCGCCAAATAGGATGTAGGAGTATACAATGACTAAGCTAGATCTAGAGAAGATATTACTAAGCATGTTTCAAGAAGATATAAGTTCAAAGGGTAAAAATACTTATATGTCTCAATTGGCCGTAATATCTATAAAATCTTTATTACCTAGTAAAGAATTTATAGGAAATAAGATAGATTACAAAAGGTTTGAAGAAGAATTAAAGCTATGGAAATATTATAGGATAGGAGAGAGTCAATCTCTCCTAAATATATTAGAAGAAATAGATGAGGAAATTTATTTTCAACAAAGAGATAAAAGTATTGGATCAAGAATAATCCCCATTATTGTAGGGAATATGGATTATAATATTATTGAAGATGAGGTAATTAGAAATATAATTTTTACAACTGGTAATATTAGAGATCTGTTAGAGTGGATATCCATATCTAAGATTATCCATATGGGTATGGAGGATAGAGATAATATAATAGAGGAGCTAAAGGAATACTTAATAAATCTTTCTCAAATTGAATTTTTAAATAAATATGAAGGATTATATAGAGTATCCCTATCTAATTATCCTGGGAAGTTTCAAATAGATTTTGAAAGAGAAAAAGTATCCATTATATCATTATTAAATGGTATTCCCATAAATAAATATAAACATCTATTAGATATATTAAATATAATGGATGGAATGAAAGCCAGTACGTTTTTAGGCAAAGTATTATATAGTTCATTTAAGGAGATAGATACAGATTATAATCTGCCAGTTTTCTATAAGAATATGAATAATTATATATTGAGACTTAGAAAAAGTAGGATTGATCCCAGTAAATTAATAATTAAAGAGTACATATTACCAGATATATTTACCTTTGAAGAAAACCAAGTATTTTTCCATTCATTGTTAAAAGAATCTAAGGTAATAAAAAAAGAAGCTAGTGATAATAAACTAACTTCCATAATACAAACAAAAACTGGCATATACATATTTAGAAGAGACCCTATCTAAAAGGATTGGGTTTCTTTTTGTAAAAGCTCCAAAAATTCATTTTCTGAAACCTCTGCAAGGTCAGATAATTGCATAATAAAACTGTCCCTTAAGGCGATAAAATCATCTATTTTAGTATTAGTACCTGTATACTCTAGAGCTTGAATGATTAATAGCATATCATCCTTAGACATTTCTTGGATAGAAATTTTGTCAAAATCCTGCATACTACAACCCCTTTCGTTATCATTCTATTATATATTCTACATCTTTTGACAAAAACATTCAATACAGATATATAAGTTGATAATCAAAGAAGAATTCCAATCTAATTAATTAGTGGTATAATATTAAAAGGAAAGGCTAGGTGCACATATGAAAATATTATTAACTACATTAAATTCAAAATATATACATTCAAATTTAGCAATAAGGTATTTATCAAGATATGTTGAAGATATAGAATCAATACAGGTAGAAGAATTTACTATAAATCAAAATATAGATTTCATTGCCTCGGAAATATTCAAGCTTCAACCTGATGTCATAGGTTTTTCTACATATATATGGAATATTAAAGAAACCTTAAAAGTATGCAAAATATTAAAAATGGTAAAACCAAGCATAAAAATATTATTAGGAGGACCAGAAGTTTCATATGAAGAAACATCTCTAATGAAAAACCATAACTATATAGATTTTATAATTTATGGTGAGGGAGAAGAGACTTTTAGAGAGTTTATAGAACATTTGAAGAGTGAAAATACGAACTACAGTGATATAAAAGGATTAATATATAGAAGTGGAGATAAAGTAATCAAAAATAAAGAAAGACAATTGATCAAAAATCTAGATATTATACCATCACCATATGATCATCCCAGCAATGATTTTAAAAACAAAATAGTCTATTATGAAAGTTCTAGAGGTTGTCCATTTAACTGCGAGTTTTGTCTTTCATCAGCTATTTCTGGAGTAAGATATTTTGATATTGATAGAGTAAAAAAGGATTTATCAAACTTAATAAATAGTAAAGTAAAACAGGTAAAGTTTGTAGATAGGACATTTAATGCAAATAAGAAATATGCCATGGAAATTATGAATTTCATTATTGATAAAAATCCTAAAAATATGAATTTTCATTTTGAAGTAACTGCTCATTTAATGGATGAAGAAGTCTTAAGCTTTTTGGAAGATGTTAAAGAAGGATTATTTCAATTTGAAATTGGAGTTCAATCTACTAATTTGGATACTATTGAGTCCATAGGCAGAACTACAGATTTTAAAAAGCTTTCCTATGTAGTTAAAAAAATAAAATCCTATGGAAACATTCATCAGCATTTGGATTTGATTGCCGGATTACCTTATGAAAACTATGAAAGCTTTGGTAAATCCTTCAATGATGTATATGATTTAAAGCCAGAAAAACTTCAATTAGGATTTCTTAAACTTTTAAAAGGCTCAGGCTTAAGATTAAGTTCGGAGAAATATGGCTATAAATATATAGATGAGCCTCCATATGAGATTTTAGAAAATAATTATATAAGCTATAAGGATATAATTAATTTAAAAGGTATTGAAGACTTAGTAGAGAAATATTACAATGAAGGATATTTTGCCAATACCTTAGAATTTATAATCCATAATTTTTATCCAGGAGCCTTTGAATTCTTTGAAGATTTTAAAATGTATTGGCAGGATAAAGAATACAATAAGATATCCCATAGTAGAAATAGATTATATGAAAATTTAAAAGACTTTATAGATTATAAAAATTATAATCATATAAATATAATAAATGATTTAATAAGATTTGATTATATAATCAATAATAAAAATACTAATATACCAAGTAAACTTCTTTGTAATAACCATGAATTGTTGCAAAAAGATATACATAATATTTTAAAGGATGAAGATATTTTATATAATTATCTAGAAGAATATAAAAACTTACCAACAAAAAAACTCATAAATCAAGTAACGATAAAAAGATTTACTACGGATATTTTACAGATCATAGAAAAGGGATACAATCCTACTTCAAAGGGTGAAGAGGTATATATATTATTTGTTTATGTAGATGGACAAATAAATAGATGTAGAGTATATAATATTACAAGAAAGGCAAAGGAGTTGGTTTAAGTGGATCTTTTAAAAGATTTAATTTATGTAAATAAGACAGCAGGAACTAAAACTATAAAAAGCTTAACTAAAAATTGGTTGATTATTTTTACAGGTATAGTTTATACTATTTTGAACTTAGTAGTCTTCAGTATAATTAATAGGCTATTTGTAGGACCATTATTTATACTATCTGGAATGGTAGTAGCCATAATCACCAGTAGTCTTATTTCAAATTATTTATATCTATTATTTAATATCATTAATTATGATAGAATAACTTTACAAGATTTCAAAGATGGTTTTGGAGCATTTTTATGGAAGATTTATGGAGTTTTATTTATTGCTTATATTGGAAGCTTACTATTATCTATAATAAGTCCTATATTAGGAGATATGATTATTGTATTAAACTTTATTATATATATAAGTATATTAGTACTATTAAACCCATTGCCTGAGACTATATATATAAAGTCATATAGCCCATGGGAGAGTATTTCATATGCTGTAGAGTTTATGCAAGAAAACTGGTTAAACTGGTTGATACCTAATCTAGGGTTTAATATTTTATTATATCTACTAACTGGAGATTTATTAACCGATGTATTTAATACTCATTTATTTTTTAATGCACTATTAAATCCTAGAGCTATTATATTATATTTATTAGGCCAGATAATATTTTCCTTTATGATGATATATAGAGGACATCTATATAAGATATTAAGTACAAGTACTAGAAGAAAAAGAATGTTTATGAATAAATTCTAATTAGGGTGATCACATGAACTATATTGATAATTATTTTAGAAACAAGACAAAGGACTTAACCTTTATAGAGTTAAAGGAGGATTCTCATATTGATCTTAATGGGTATAAACTTGGACAGATTCCATTACCTATACTTGTAGATAAGTTTATAAAAGAGATACAAGAGGGTAATCTTGAAAAAGAGATAAATTTAAAGGACACAATAGATGGCATTATATATACTATGGGAATAGATTATGAATTTCCCCATATAGAGGAATATAAAAACATCCTTTTAGCCTATGACAAAAACATTAAGGATTATATATTGTATAAAGCAATGAAAGAATTAGAAGTAGGAGATATGGACAATAGTTGTATAAACTTTAGGACTTTACTAATTCTTGATCCTGAAAATATAAAGGGATTATTTAATTATGCTATAGCCTTGGAGGAGATAGGCAAAATGCATTTAAATAAGAACAAAGTAGAAGAAGGAGAAACCTTTATTAAATTTGCAACAATCCAATTGGAAAAAATATTAGATATAGATGAAGGGTTTTCATTAGTTTACTATAAACTAGGATACCACTATAAGTATTTTCAGCAATATGTAAAGGCAGATCTAATATGGCAGAAGTTCTTTCAACTAAGTAAGGACCAGGTATTGTTACAGGAAATTAGAGATGAAGTTAGTAGTATAAAAGATGAAGTGAATTTTGAAACAGGTCTTACTTATTTAACATATAGCAAATATGAAAAAGCTTTAGACTCCTTTTTAAAGTTATTACCAAAGCACAAAGAAAGTTGGAATGTAAATTATTTAATAGGACAGGCATATATGGGAGTAGGTTACGATGATTTAGCCATAGAATATATATCAAAAGCTATTGAAGCAAATAGTGAAAATCCGGATTTATACAATGAACTGGGAATTATATACTTTAATACTGGAGCAGTCCCTAAAGCTATAGATGTATTTAGTGATGGAATCCAAAAATGTCCTAAGGATTATAAATTGTTTTTTAATAGGGGACTTAGCTATGTACAATTGGGATTATATGAAGATGGATTAAAAGATGTTAATATGGCTTATGATATAAATCCAGATGGTGAAGGGATCATAGAACAGAAACAAGAACTTGAAAAGCTTATAGGATTGTAAATGGGGGTAAATTTATGATTAACTGTTTAGACGATTTATTGAAGGTAGGGGGGCAAAAGAAAAAACTCGTAGTCGTAGGTTGTCATGAAGAGGGAGTAATAAAGGCTATTATACAAGCTGATGATTTAGGATTGATAGACCCAATTTTAATTGGAAATAGGAATAAGACTGATAAAATATTTCAGGATTTAGGTAAAGATATAAATGATTATGAAATAATAGATGAAACTAGTCTAGAAGTCTGTGCAGAAATAGGAGTAAAATCCATATCTAAGGGGTATGGTGATTTCCTTATGAAGGGAATCGTAGACACTTCAACTTTATTGAGGGCTGTTCTTAATAAAGATTGGGGTTTAAGGAATTATTCGTTACTTAGTCATATAATGGTTTATGAAATTCCTTCGTATTCAAAACTAATATATATAACTGATGGAGGAATGAATATAGAGCCAAGTGTTGAAGAAAAAGCTCATATTATAGAAAATTCTAGTATAGTAGTCAAGGCTTTGGGAAAAGATAAGGTAAGAGTGGCAATTTTAGCTGCTAAGGAAAAAATACATCCAAAGATGAAAGCTACTATAGATGCTGTAGAGTTGAAGAAAAGATATGAAAACAATGAATTCACTAAAGGAGTCATAGTTGATGGTCCTATGGCTTTAGACTTAGCGATTTCCAGGGAAGCAGCAAATATTAAAAATTATAGAAGTGAAGTTGCAGGGAAGGCAGATATATTATTAGTACCCAATATAGAAATGGGAAATGGAATAGGAAAAAGCATAACTTATTTTGCGAATGGGAAGTCTGCAGGTATAATAATGGGGGCAAAAGTTCCTATAGTATTAGCTTCAAGATCAGATACTGACACTACTAAACTATATTCCATAGCATTGGGAAAAGCTATTGTTTCTAATATTAAATAAAATTATAGAAAAAGTATTGACATTAAATATAAAACAGTGTATTATATTAAAAGTCGGCTCCAAGAGCAGACAAAACATAGTCAACAAAAAGATTTAAAAAAGTAGTTGACAAAAAATACAAAACATTGTATTATAATAAAAGTCGGCTCCAAGAGCAGACGAAAAAGGTCAGCGAAAAAGATTTAAAAAATCTAAAAAAAGTAGTTGACAAAGAAACACAAAAAGTGTTATACTAATAAAGTCGCCTCGCAAGGGGAGACAATGAACTTAGATAATTAAACAGTGTGAGAAACTTTGAATTATAAAAGTAACACATGAAACAAGTCAGCAAATAATAGAGCTAATCAAACTTTTAAATGAGAGTTTGATCCTGGCTCAGGACGAACGCTGGCGGCGTGCCTAACACATGCAAGTCGAGCGAAGTGCTT
>NZ_JACRTK010000003.1 GCF_014385225.1 Wansuia hejianensis | reverse complement strand
AAGCACTTCGCTCGACTTGCATGTGTTAGGCACGCCGCCAGCGTTCGTCCTGAGCCAGGATCAAACTCTCATTTAAAAGTTTGATTAGCTCTATTATTTGCTGACTTGTTTCATGTGTTGCTTTTATAATTCAAAGTTTCTCACACTGTTTAATTATCTAAGTTCATTGTCTCCCCTTGCGAGGCGACTTTATTAGTATAACACTTTTTGTGTTTCTTTGTCAACTATTTTTTTAGATTTTTTAAATCTTTTTCGCTGACCTTTTTCGTCTGCTCTTGGAGCCGACTTTTACTATATTACACTTTTTTGTTTTAAATGTCAACTAGTTTTTAAAAGTTTTTTCATTTTCTTTCAAAACTCTTAAATCGTTGACTGGATAATCAGTATAACATATATATATATGCCCGTCAAGAACTTTTAGGACATTTTTTTCAAAAAAAGACAGGATGTTACATCCTGTCTTTAAAATATTTCTATTAACCTTCTAAAGGCTTCATTGTTGGGAACAATAATACATCTCTAATACTTGGTTGATTTGTTAGTAGTATTATCATTCTATCTATACCTATACCTAAACCTCCTGTTGGTGGAAGTCCTACTTCTATTGCATTTATGAAATCATTATCCATAGGATGTGCCTCATGATCGCCAGCTTCTTTTTGTTTTACTTGTTCTTCAAATCTTTGTCTTTGATCTATTGGATCATTTAACTCTGAAAAGGCATTTGCAATTTCCCAAGTATTGATAAAGGCTTCAAATCTATTAGTTTTTCTCGGATCATCTGGATTCCTTTTAGCTAAAGGAGATACTTCTACTGGATGTCCTATGATGAAAGTAGGTTGAATTAAATGTTCTTCACAAAACTCTTCAAACATCTCAGATATTATATGTCCCCTTGTCATCCCTGGTTTCACTTCTAGGCCTTTAGCTTTTGCAATAGCAATTGCTTCTTCATCAGTATTTATATCGTCAAAGTCTACTCCAACATATTCCTTTATAGCATCCTCCATGCCTAGTCTTCTCCATGGCGGGGTTAAATCAATTTCAGTTCCTTGATAATTGATTTTAGTACTTCCTAGAGTCTTTTCGGCTACATATGCTATAAGCTCCTCTGTTAATACCATCATATCTTCATAGTCAGCATATGCTTCATATAGCTCTATATTTGTAAATTCAGGATTATGTTTAGGACTCATTCCTTCATTTCTAAACATTCGTCCCATTTCATATACCTTATCAAATCCACCTACAATTAATCTTTTTAAGTATAATTCATTTGCAATCCTTAGATACATTTCTATATCTAAAGTATTATGATGGGTAATAAATGGTCTAGCGTTGGCTCCACCTGCTATTGTATTAAGTATAGGAGTCTCTACTTCTAAGAATCCCCTATTATCCAAATATTCTCTTACGGCCTTAAGCATTTTTGATCTTAATATAAATGTTTCTTTAACTTCTGGATTTACTATTAAATCTACATATCTTTGTCTATATCTTAAATCTTGATCTTTTAAACCATGGAACTTTTCTGGAAGGATTTGCAAGGATTTACTCATTAACAATATGTCCTTTGCCCTAATAGATATTTCTCCTGCTTTTGTTTTAAACACTGTGCCGGTAATACCTATTATATCCCCAAGATCTAATAAAGACAGGTCACTATAAGCTTCCTCCCCTAAATGGTCAAGCTTTGCAAATATTTGTATTCTACCTTGGCTGTCTTGAATATCAATAAAGCTAACCTTTCCGTGGCCTCTTCTAGACATTATTCTACCTGCTACCACTACTTCTTTTTCTTCCAATTCTTCAAATCTATCCTTTACCTCTTGACTATGGTGAGTATAGTTGAATTTTTCTACGAGGAATGGGTTCTTGCCCTTGTCTATTAATTCCTTTAGTTTTTCTCTTCTCATCATGAGCATTTCATTTAAATTTTGTTCTGTTTCAGACATCTTATTTCCTCCTTAGTTTTTAACCCACTATCTTGTTATATCTAAAATTTCATATTTAATGGCTCCATCTGGTACCTGTACCTCTACAATATCACCTTGTTTACATCCTATAAGAGCACTTCCCAGTGGAGATTCATTGGAAATTTTACCTTCAAAGGGATCAGCTTCTGCCGAGCCTACTATTACATATTCCATTTCTTCATCATATTCTAAATCCATTACCAAAACCTTTGAACCTATACTTACAACATGGGTAGTAATTTCATCTTCATCTATTATTTTAGCATTTCTTAACATCATTTCAAGTTTTGCTATTCTTTCTTCTAATTGTGCTTGTTCATTTTTAGCTTGATCATACTCTGAATTTTCACTAATGTCTCCGAAACTCAATGCTACCTTGATTCTTTCTGCAACCTCTTTCCTTTTCACAGACTTTAATTCATCTAGTTCTTCCTCTAACTTTTCTAACCCCTCCGCAGTTAAGAATACATGTCTTTCTGCCATTACGACTCTCTCCCTTTCATTTTAACATTTAAGGCTGCTGCCTAATTTATATAATATAAATATTTTAATTTTCATAGCTTTGTTAGTTATTTGTCTTTCTAATATATACCAATATTATATGCAGAATATTATAATCACTCTAGTCACTAATGTCAAGTAGTCAAAACTCCCCTTTTATCTGGAACTGTCTATTTGCAAGTTCTTCTACATTATAAAGATTATTTTTAGAGTAAAGTCGACAAAATGTCCTATGTTCATTCTTAAAGATTCCCTCATATAATCTAGATGATATTTCATCTTCAATTAAATCATTATCTCGGATACTGCTGTCTGTAATATCTAAACTTATATCAGTAATTACCATAGGATTATCCATGCTTTTAAAAGGCTTTGTTATACTAAAATCTATTACTATGGATTTCCTCTTTATATTAATCACTTTCACTAATAATTCATTTGATAGATTTATTATAATATCGTAGTTCCTTATATTCCTATCTATATTTTTAGGCTGAAATATAGATATCCCTGTATCTTTTAATATTGCTTCATATACTTCTTCTTTTTCATTTTCAGGAATTCCTATTACAGATATAAACTTAAACATATGGGAAATAAAATTTACTATATTGTATACCATCTCTTTATATTGGCATATAATTAATACTTCTTTTTTTATACCTTCCATATTGTTTTTATCAAATATTTCTTTTAATATTATAGGAAGATTATACAGGCTAATATCTAAACCTTTAGGAAATTTCAAGGATGTTCCCTTTTCTATTGCACTTATTATCTCATAGTCCATCAAGTTTATTTCTTCCATATATATTAGATTGTGTTTTTCATCTTTTATCTTTAATATACTTGAGATTAATTTGTCCACCTTATCTGGATTTTTATAATCTATAGGCTTTAAATTAATGCCTGCTACATCCCCTATAACATGTTCTTCTTTTGTAATATTATTCAATATTTTAGATTTGAATTCTGGCATAAATATTCGAAACCCATATTTATAAAATCCTGTTTCTAGATGTTTTTTATATTTTTTATGATCTATTATATATAATAGTCCTATAGAACCACCTCCATATGGGAATGTTTTAAACATTATATGATATGATGATGATTCCTATACATTATATAGTTAATTCTTTTGAATAATTAAGTAAAATATCTTCCATATTTATTGCATTTTCCACAGTATTTATTTTATTTTTAATTTCATTAGATTTTGGCAAACCCTTAATATACCAAGCGATATGTTTTCTCATTTCCTTGACTCCTACATTTTCTCCTTTGATTTTACATGCCATATGAAGGTGTCTAATAGCCATATTGATAATCTCCTGGTAAGTAGGTAATATATCCTTTTCCCCTTTCATTAGATTTTCAATTCTACTAAATATCCAAGGATTTCCCATAGCCCCTCTACCGATTGCTATACCATCGCAATTAGTGTGTTTAAAAAGTGCAACACCATCTTCCGGTTGAAATACATCCCCATTTCCTATAACTGGTATAGATAAGGTATTCTTAATCTTTCTTATAATATCCCAGTCTGCTTTACCTGAATAAAACATATCTCTAGTCCTTCCATGGACAGTAATACCACTTACTCCTTCTTCCTCTGCTATCTTTCCTATTTCTAGTCCATTAATACTATCTTGATCCCATCCTATCCTTATCTTTAATGTTATAGGTTTGTTTGATACTTTTACCATTTCTCTTAAAATATTTCTTACTAACTTTGGATCCCTCAATAGAGAACTACCATCTCCATTTTTAACTATCTTAGGAGCGGGGCAGCCCATATTAACATCGATTATGTCTATATCTTCTCTTTGATTAAGATTGTTTTTGACTACATTTGACATAACATATGGGTCTGAGCCAAAGATCTGTAAAGCAACCGGTCTTTCCTTTTGGTCTATTTTTGTTAATCTCTTTGTTCCTTTATCTTCATAATATAATCCTTTGGCACTAACCATCTCTGTAACTACAAGCCCTGCACCCATTTCTTTACATATTATCCTATAAGCTAAATCTGTTACTCCAGCCATAGGAGCAAGTATTATATTGCTTTTTAACTCTATATTTCCTATTTTCATATTTTCACCTCTTATAAACTAAGACTTTTTATCCAAAAATTAGCTAATATAAGAGAATAAGTAAGTGGTTTTGAACCACTTACTTATTTCTTTCATATATAATCCTTAGGCCTTCTAAGGTTAATAGCTTGTCTATTTTGTTGATATATTTGCTTTCACTAGTTATTAGACTTGAAAATCCTCCAGTAGCTATTACTTCTACCTTTTTATTACCTTTAGACATTTCTTCTATCATCTTTTCAATAATATGATCTGTTAATCCAATATATCCATAGACTAAGCCTGACTGGATGCTATTTACAGTATTTTTACCTATTACTCTATCTGGCTTGGCAATTTCTACCTTTGGTAATTTTGCTGTTCTTAGAAACAATGCCTCAGATGAAATCTTTATTCCTGGAGTTATGATTCCTCCTAAATAATCGCCTTGTTCAGAAATTGCATCAAAGGTGATAGCAGTTCCAAAATCTACTATTATTAAAGGGCCCCCATACTTTTCATATCCAGCTACAGCATTTACAATTCTATCTGCACCTACCTCTTTTGGATTATCATATTTTATATCTATTCCAGTCTTGATTCCAGGTCCTACTACTATAGGATCTATATTAAAATATTTAATACTCATATTAGGTAGTGTATACATTAGAGGTGGTACTACTGATGATATAATAATATTTTCCACATCTTCTGTCTTTAGGCCTTGATAGCTAAACATTTCCTTAATTAATATACCATATTCATCAGAGGTCCTATCCCTTACAGTAGCTATTCTCCAATCATAGAGTAGTTTTTTTCCTTCATATACTCCAAATACTATGTTTGTATTTCCTACATCTATTACTAATAACAAATCTTTCACCTCTTGTTTAAATTCTTTGATTAATTCAATTCTCTAGGATTTTTACTATCTTTAGACCTATTAATATCTTTTTCTACTTTGGAATTTTCAATTCTTTTTGGTCTTAATACGCTTATTACACTAACTACTATAATAATAGCCACTATGATTTCTGGAATCCCATTTGTTATACCAATTCCTAAGATAATCTTGAAAACATTATTGGGATCTAAACCCATAGCCGCTACAAATCTTTCACCATAAAATAAATATATCAATGTAAGAACTCCTAGGGTATTTGTTAAGGTACCCATTATTGTAGATATTATTAAATCCAAAGACCTATTAAGCTTTGTAGCTGTAAAATATGCAAAGATTAATATTATAATTATTAAAATAATATTCATCATTAAAACCCAGAAGTCTTGATTTCCTGATATATTCCTATAAATTCCATAGGATAGATAAGAAACTATACCTGTCCATAATAGATATAACAGTATATTAGTATTCTTCGTTCCTAGTTTATTTATACCTGCATATATATAATACGTGATTATACCAATTAACACCCTAGGTAATATGGATACTACAGGGTTTAAAAATACAAAAGATACTACAGTAGGATTAGTTGCCGCCTTAAATATGCTAAACAATCCAAATATCAAGCCTATAAACCCTCCTACAAAGGGTCCCTCTAAAATTGCACCAATAATAACAGGTACATGCATAATAGTGGCATTTGTCGGTCCTACAGGTATAAATCCTAAAGGCGTCATACCAAGCACTATAGAAATTGCACCTAAAATCCCTATAATAGCCATTCGTCTTACACTAAAAACATTTTTCTTTTTCATTTTTTCTCCTTTCCCTCTAGCTCTTTAAATAGATGCCAGTGGATTTTAATTTTTAAGTATATATTCTAATCTAGTCTAGCTCCCTCAAGATGCTAGCTAAACAATTAAATTATAATTGTTGATCTATTATTAGTCAAGAACTTTACATATATCTTTAAAACTATATAATCCTTCTATACCTTCTGAAAAATATATAGCATTTGTTATGGCTTGAGACATAACTTCTGCTCCCAAGGAGCCTATTAGATTAATATCCGCCTTTACTCTGTTAGTAGCCATAGTAAATATAGTATC
Source organism: Wansuia hejianensis (assembly GCF_014385225.1). Classification (GTDB taxonomy): domain Bacteria; phylum Bacillota; class Clostridia; order Tissierellales; family Tissierellaceae; genus JACRTK01. Next base: position 391,874 of record NZ_JACRTK010000003.1, on the reverse strand, counting down.
TCCATCTAACATAGTATGAATAGGGTTTATTGATCTTGCAAATCCATTATGACTCATCTGGGCTATTTTATTGGCCTCCCCTTTGTTTAATATAGCATTTGTACCAATTACTCCAATAGTAGTATTTCTCATTGAAAAATTAGGTACATTGCTTTCTTTTTTCATTATAGTATATGTATTTAACATTTGATTTTTTCCATAATCATATGGACCACATATCTGTTGATTAGTCTTATAGTCAAATACATCTCCAAAACTATTTACAGATACTATAGCTGATACCTTTAAATCACCTACTGATATTGTAGCGCTACCTAGTCCTGATTTCATAGCATTTTTAGGACCTAGTATCTTCCCAACGGTGGCTCCCATACCACATCCAATATTCCCCTGTCTATTCTCTGTAGCAGAAGCCGTCTTTGCTCCTTCATATCCAAAGGAAAAACCAGGTCTTATTTTATGATTTCCTATATTTAAGTCAAAGATTACAGCAGAAGTAACTATAGGTACCTTTGTAACTCCAACATCAAATCCTATACCCTGCTCCTCTAAGTATTTCATCACTCCACAGCTAGCTTCCAGCCCAAAGGCTGAACCACCAGATAATACTACGGCATGGATTTTATCTACCATGTTTTCTGGTCTTAATAAATCTGTTTCTCTAGTTCCTGGAGCAGCGCCTCTTACGTCTACTCCTCCAGTTGCTCCCTCTTCACAGATAATCACTGTACAACCTGTGGCTCCTTCTATTGAGGTACTATGACCTACTTTCAGACCTTCTATGTCGGTAATATACCCTTTATACATAAAAACCCACTCCTTTTTTATATTATTTCAGATTAAGAATAAATAAAAAGAGTGGGAAAATCCCACCCTTTTACTCTTTATCATCTTTAATTTCATCTTCAACGGTGCTATCTTCAATATTAATATCTTCTTGAGCTTCACCTTGATATTCATCTTCTTTAATTTCATGACCTAAAAACAACTCTTCAAATTCCTTAGCATCGATGGTTTCTTTCTCTAATAAAGCCTCTGCTATTCTATTAAGTTTATCCATATTATCACTTATAAGCTTTTCTGCTCTATTGTATGCTACATCTATTATCTTTCTCATTTCAGCATCTATAGTAGCAGCTACTTCTTCTGAATAGTTTCGAGAACGACCAAAGTCTCTTCCTAAAAATACTTCATCATCATCAGTACCATAAGTCATAGGCCCTAACTTATCATTCATTCCATAGTGAGTTACCATTTGCCTTGCTATTTTAGTTGCCCTTTCTATATCATTTTGGGCTCCTGTACTTATATCACCTAATACTAAGGCTTCACTAACTCTTCCTCCAAGTAATGTAACCAATCTATCTTCCATTTGCCTTTTAGTCATATAATTTACATCTTCTTCAGGAATATAAGCTGTAAATCCACCTGCCATACCCCTTGGAATAATAGTTACCATGTGAACAGGATCTGTTCCCGGAATCAGTCTTGCTGTTAAAGCATGACCGGCCTCATGGAATGCTGTAAGTCTTCTTTCCTTCTCACTTACTACCTTACTCTTCTTCTCTGGTCCGGCTTGGACTTTAATAGATGCTTCCTCTATTAAATGCATTGGAATAGTCTTTAAGTTATATCTAGCTGATAATAAAGCTGCCTCATTCACAAGATTTTCCAAATCTGCTGGTGAAAAACCTGGAGTTCTTCTTGCTACCACCTTAAGATCTACTTCTGGATCTATAGGTTTGTTTTTAGTATGAACTCTTAATATAGCTTCTCTGCCTTTTATATCTGGCAGTCCTACATAAATCTGTCTATCAAATCTACCTGGTCTCAATAAAGCCGGGTCTAAAATATCTGGTCTATTAGTTGCAGCCATGATTATAATACCTTCATTGGTACCAAATCCATCCATTTCTACTAAAAGCTGGTTTAAAGTTTGTTCCCTTTCATCATGGCCTCCACCCATGCCTGCTCCTCTTCTTCTACCTACTGCATCAATCTCATCTATAAATACTATACATGGTGCATTTTTCTTTGCTTGTTCAAATAAGTCTCTAACTCTACTGGCTCCAACACCTACAAACATCTCTACGAAGTCTGAACCCGATATAGTAAAGAAAGGTACTTTTGCCTCACCTGCTACAGCCTTACTTAAATAGGTCTTACCAGTTCCAGGTGGTCCTATTAAAAGTACTCCTGTTGGAATTCTTGCTCCAATTTCTATATACTTTCTTGGTGACCTTAAGAAATCTACAATCTCTTCTAATTCTTCTTTTTCTTCTTCTAGTCCAGCAACATCTTCAAAGGTTATAATCTTTCCATCTTCTTCCTTATGCATTTTAGCTTTACTCTTACCGAAAGACATTACCTTACTGCCTCCACCACCTTGTGTTTGCTGCATGAGTATAAACCAAAATATCCCAAAGACAAATAACATTAAGAATGTAGGCAACCAATCATATAACCAATGTCTAGTTGGTTCTGGTTCTCCACTAAATCTTATCTGTCCACCATCTACTAAATCCCTAAGATATTCAGGATAAAAGGTATATCTAAATTCTTCAGGTAAGTAAGTTGTAAATTGAGTACCATCCTTTAACTTCCCCTGAACAGTCTTGCCTTCCATTTTAACACTTTCTACACTATTAGAATTTAGTTTTTCTATTAATTCAGTAACATCCATCTTCTTTACAGTCTCAACATTTTGGCCCATCATTCGGACACCAAACATAATTAGAATTAATATTAGTAGATATATACTAATACTTCTAAAACGTCTCTTCAATCCTAGTCCCTCCTTTGCATATGGGTAGATAATATCATACAATTATATCATATGCAATATTGTATTTCAATCAATTATCTAGCTGTATATCTCTTCTTTTAATGATGCTATATATGGTAGATTTCTATAACCTTCTGCATAGTCTAAACCATAACCTACTATAAACTCATCAGGAACTTCGAATCCTAAGTAATCTATAGGTACTTTCACGTTTCTTCTATCCACTTTATCTAACAGTGTAACTATCTTCACACTATTTGCTCCTCTTTTTCTTAGATTATCTATTAGATAATTTAGAGTAAGACCTGTATCTATAATATCTTCAACTATTAAAATATCTTTACCTTCTACTGAAAAGTCTAAGTCTTTTATTATTTTAACTTCTCCAGTAGAAATAGAGGATTGACCATAGCTAGATACTGCCATAAAATCCATTAACATTGGTAGGTCTATATTTTTGCATAGTTCTGCCATAAATATTACAGCACCCTTTAATATGCCTATTAACATTAAGTTTTTATCTTTATAATCCCTTGTTATATCTTGTCCCAATTCCTTTACCCTTTTAGATATTTCTTCTTCACTAATCAATACTTCTTTAATATCATTTTTCATATTTATTCCTCCCTATTATTGCTGTCAAAGTATTGGATTACTAGAACTCTTTTAGTATTATTTTTCACCATATATAAATTGCTAGTTCTATATCCTACTACCCATAATATGTGTTCACTATCTGCAATCACGGGTATTTTATCTCTTAAATCTCTAGAAATCTTTTCATCTATAAAATAATCCTTTAATTTCTTACTACCATTCATTCCATATGGTATAAATCTATCTCCATTTCTTCTATTTCTTAAAATTAAATTGCCCTTAACTTCATCATAATCAAAAAACCTAAGATTCTTATTTGATTTTATATCTTGGATCTCTTCCCTAGGTAGGACTTTTATATTAAAATTATATCCAACACTAGGAAAATAATTATTTCCTATATCTAATTTATATGAATATTCCTTAGGTACATCTATCTTTCCCTTTTCTATAATAAGATTATTATAATCTGTCTTTGCAATAATACCATCTGGCAAATTTATGGTTTTTCCTGTATCTCCAAAATTAAACAAATCTACTACACTAGATATATGTTGCTCAGTAAGTCCTTGAAGTTTTCCCCTTAATTTTTCAGTGGACTTTCTAATTATTCTTTGTTGAATACTTATATCTTGCCTTCTAAATAGTTCCTTATCTAAAATTATATAGTTTTCCATTTCACTCTTCAATATTAGATTATACTTTTTATCTGAATATTCTTCAAGAAATTTACTATCTATGGAAGATATTTGAGATAATCTCCATAATGACTCTATGATACTTGGATTAAAATTATCTTCTATATAGGGTATAAGTTCTAGTCTTATTTTATTTCTAGTATAAATAGGCAATAAATTAGTCTTGTCTAGTACAGTTTCAATATTTCTTTCTTCTATGTATTTCTCTATTTTATTCCTAGATATATTTAGTATTGGTCTAATAATATCATGGGTAATAAATTCCATACCTCCCAGCCCATCTATACCAGTACCTCTCATGATTCTCATAAGAAGTGTTTCAGCCTGATCATTCATATTGTGAGCAACTGCAATCTTACCTCCTCCATACTTATCTAGTATTTCCCTAAAAAATCCATATCTTAATTCTCTACCTGCCTCCTCCGAGCTTATGCCTTTTTCTTTGCCATAGGCTATCATATCTGTAGTTTTTGAGTAGAAAGATATACCCAGTTCTTTAGCCTTCCTTTGTACAAATAATTCGTCTTCTAAGGCCTCGTTGCCTCTTACACCATGGTTTACATGGGCAATAATAAGATTAAAATCAATCTGTTTTTTTGCCTCTATTAACAGGTAAAGAAGGGCCATAGAATCAGGCCCTCCCGATACACCTACTACAATATTGTCCTTTTCTTTAATCAATCCATATTTCATAATAGTGTATAATACCTTCGCTTCCATATTTCCCCACCAATCTAGTATTGTATATATTAATATACCCTATCTTGTGTTAAAAACAAAGATAAAATTAAAATAAATAATAGGGAGAGTTTTCTCCCTATATACTTTTCCAAACTTTTGTAGCCATAACCGTCATATCATCTTGTAAATTATCTTTGCTTACAAATTTGGCTATATTTAAAATTTCATTTGCAATTATTTCAGGATTTTCAGAGTTTATTCCAGCTATTACATCCTTCATCCAAGACTCTAGGTTTTCTACCTGCATATTGCTTTCTAAAGCTCCATCTGACATCATTATGATTATATCTCCATCTTCTAGATCTTCTTCATATATACTAAAATCTACATCTTCTAATATTCCTATAGGTAAAGACCTATTATTAACTATTTTTACTCCATCTTTTTTCTTTATAAAAGTAGCTGGTGATCCATTTTTTACAACTTGTAATCTTCCCGTGTACAAATCTACAAATCCTAAATCTAAGGTAGTAAATATTTCATCATTGGATTTTGCCCTAAGGACAGAATTTATGGTTTTTATTATCATATTTTTATTCATATTAGTCTCCATTAACTTTTCCAGCAATTCTATAGCCACACTACTTTCAACATTTGCCTTCTTACCACTTCCCATACCGTCACTTATGGCTAAAAATGAAGTATTATTCATTTCTCCAAAGGTATAATTATCCCCGGATACTAAATCTTCAGAATTAGGTTGTTGAGCTATTTTAGTCAATGATGCAAATCTATTGGACCTTGTTATCTTTATGGTACTCTTGTCATGACTAATACCTCCATAGGTAAAATCTATCTTTATAGGATAGCCTAGACTTTCAGAAATTATTTCTTTCATTCTTTCCATTTCTTCTTTAGGATTTTTACATAGGTTCATATCTATTAATATTTCTAAATCTCTCCCTGGTATTTGTACTACAGTTAGATCAGAAAAATCAACCTTATTATTCTTTAATTCCTTTATTAGTAAACCCTCTAACTCTTCATTAAATATAGGATTTATATATAATTCATCAGATATATCTTTCATAACTCTGCTTAATTCCTCAATCTGTTGTGTTAGTAACTTTCTCTGCTCCATTAGCTTTAAATTCCATTTTTGATTGTCTTTAAAAACTTTATGGATCTCAATAGAGTTGTCTACTAAAGTGTTGTGGTTTACACATATACTTTTTAATTCAGATGTTAATATATCATCTTTAACTCCATTAGTCTCTATTGATCCTATAAGATTAAATATTCTATGATATGTTGTATAATAATCATCTTCCCAGCAGTTATCATAATTAATACATGATTTACATGTTTTATTTGATACTTCATCTATTAAATCATATACTTCAAAGGGAGAGAACTTACTTTCTTCTTCTATGGATTTTTTAAATATCTGACTTAAACTATTAAATAGTTCTACCATATTGTTCAGTCTTTTGGCAGCTATTTCATCCTTTCTTTTTTCATAATCTTTTTTTGTTTTAGACTTGTCTATGAAATATTCATCTATGTCTATCTTCACAAATTGTGATATTAGTAAAAAACCAATAGATGATACAAATAATTCTTTATAACTTAAAAAACTGGTACCTAAATTATTGATATAAAAACTTACTATTCCATTTCCTAATATAAACCCTAAGGTCGAGCCTGCTCTACCTAAATCACGAAATAGACCTCCTAATAGACCTCCTACTGCCATAAGGGATATTATAAATGGCATTTCTGTATGGGCCATATATGATACCATGCCTACTACTACTGCTGCCCCTACTCCCATTAATGCTCCTTGATTATAACTTAAGTATATTACTATAATTACACTAACAATATTTTTTAAAGATATTCCATAAAAAGATATACTATTAAGACCTGATAATACCAATGCCATAGTAATAAAACTGCATATCATCTTTTCATTCATAAGTTGATTATTTTTTATCTTTTCTAAAGGCAGACTAAAAGAAAATATATATGTCATTGTAAATATTAAAATACTTTCAAATCCTATCATAAAAAAGTCAAAAATCATAAATTCCCCTAGGATAACAGTAGTAAAAACTCTACATATACAAAATATTAAACTTAGTATTATGGATACTCTTATAATAGTATATTCTTTAATTTCCTTAATTTTAGTAAAAACTCCATAAATCAATAGGGTTATAATATAGTAATCTATTCCATTTAACCCATGATAGCTAAATAATCCGCCTATTACAGAGATCATGACCCATTGACTTGGTTCCCTCACTAGCAGATATGCCCCTAAAAATGCTATTCCAAAGGGTGTAATCTTATTTAATATATGAACCCTACTAATAAAGAACCCTAAAATCATTATCAATATAATCTGGCTGTCTACCCTTTGTCTTTCCACCTTGCTCATTTCTATAGATTCTATCCTAAGCATCTAACCACCCCTAATTAATATTGTTACAAATAACAATACCAAATGGGATATTAATATTTTGTCAATCTTAGTCAACTAAAACCATGGTATTTCAGACATTTATCATTGATGTTAATTATTGGATTAAAAATAATACTTAAGGCTGTATACATTATACTTTAAGTTTAAATATGTTGATTTTAGTGGCTTTGAGGCCTTAAGGTATGTTTTTTTCTTTAAATGTAGTTTTGTGTCAAAAAAATAAAAAAACCGGATAAGTCCGGTTTAAAAATCCATATAATTAGCTTTTCTTGATTTCATCCCATTACCTCTACGGGAATCTCTTGTTTTTAATTGGTCCATTCTTTCACTACTGTCTTTCATGAATTGGTTTAATTTATCTTCAAAAGACAGGCCCCTTTGTACTTGCTCAGTATTGTTCCATTCTAATTCTACTGGTTGCTTAGTCTTAGGTTTAGCTTGCCTTATAGATAAGCTTATTTTTCCATCCTTTGAGATAGATAAAACCTTCACCTTAACTTTTTGATTTTTCTTTAGATAGTCTGCAACTTTCTCAACATAGTCATGGGAAATTTCAGAAATATGAACTAGTCCACTTTTTCCTTCTGGCAATTGAATAAATGCACCGAAATTTGTAATTCCTGTTACAGTGCCTTCAACTACTTCTCCAACAGATACAGGCATATATAAATAATTCCTCCTTAAAAATATTTTCATATTTAGTATATATTACAGACAAAAATATGTCAATCTCTACCCTTTGGAAAAACATTAAAAATTGATTTTTTCATCTTATTCTTATCTAAATATATGATTTCTCTAGGTTTTACCATTCCATGTTCCTCTCTGGCTACCTTTTCAATAAAGTCTAAGGAATCACTATATTCTATTTCTTCACTTAGTTTATTTATTTCTGTTTCAATGGTTTTGATTTCTCCTTCTATCTGTTGCTTCTTGGCTTGGAGATCTTTCATTAATCTTCTCTGCTTTAACATTGTAACCGAAATATAAGCTATGGCAAAGATAAGAACAATATGTATCAATCTTATTTGTTTTTTCTTTTTTCTTTTCTTCTTTCTATCATTCATGGTATCACCATCCAATTTGACCTTTGTATTTAAACTTATTTTTTCTTAGAGATTAATTTAGCATACTTTTTTGTCTCCTTAAAAACCGTCTTTAGTAAAGTGCTCCATCTTTTCAGCTTTTTCCTAACATACTTATTCACCATCCTAAATGGTTTGACTATTAATTTAATTATCTCATTAATTAGGTTTAATATCAACCTAAAAACCTTAATTAATAAAGGAAAATTATATTTAGATATTATTTTTAAATATATTGCACATCCAACTATAAAACCTATAATTATAAACCCTCTAATTACTCCATCTGTATTCTTAACTAAAAATATAAAAAATATAATTGTAATTATTACCCATAATATTAAATCCTCTATTAGAGAAACTAATTTACTAGGTTTTGAGTAATGTCTAAGGACTCTAAATAGATCATATATTACTCCAACAATAAGTCCATAATTAATGGAAATTAAAAATATATAAAACTCATCAATTAAATTAATTTCTAGCATATAATCACCAGCTTATTTAAATATCTTTCCTAATAAATTTTTAGGAGTTCCTTCCTTACTGATATATGTTAAACTATTTATCATACCTGATATCCTAAGGGACCCATCATCTATATTTAAATTGCTAATGTTAAGACCTTCTCCTTTAATACTTATGCCTCCCTTTATAGTTGATAAAACTATTGTTGTTTCATTGTAGCTGTCTACCTGCTCCACACCAGTGATCTTTATTTTACTTCTATCTTCAATTATTATATTTTGATTTTTAAAATTTACTCTATTTTCACTCATACTTCTACCTCCCATCTTTCTTATATCTATGAAAAAAAAAAGACTTTTATTCCAAAAGTCTTTAATCTAAGTTTTTATATAAATTTGTGGCATTATCTTTACTTACATTATCTTTTATTTCTACTACTTCTATATTCATATCTCCATTACCAAAGTTAATCTGAACTTTATCTCCCTTTTTAATTTCATCACCAGGCTTAGCAGTTTTTCCATTAATAGATACTCTTCCCTGTTCACATGCCTCCTTGGCAACTGTCCTTCTCTTTATAATCCTAGAATTTTTAAGAAATTTGTCTATTCTCATATATACTTCCCCTTTCATAGTACAAAAATCAGGTCTATGACCTGATTTTCGCTTTTAATATATATGTGTCAAACTATTTATTTACTACTTCTTTTAATGACTTTCCAGCTTTAAATACTGGAGCATTTGATGCTGGGATTTTGATAATTTCTTCTGGATTTCTTGGATTTCTTCCTTCTCTAGCTTTTCTTTCTCTTACTTCAAAAGTACCAAATCCAACAAGTTGTACTTTATCTCCATTAGATAATGCTTCTTCAACAGATTTAATGAAACCATTTAAAGCTGCTTCTGCATCCTTCTTAGTTAAATTACTTTTTTCAGCTATACTAGCTACTAGTTCAGCTTTGTTCATTATAAAATTCCTCCCTAAATTATATTCTTTCTAAGTGTATAAAATTTTAATAAAAAGTCAAACTTTTTATTGCGAATTAACTCTGTCCTTTAGCTAAGTTCCAAAGAATATCCATTTCTTCTAAGGTCATATCCTCTAGCTTAAGGCCTTTTTTTTCTGATTCCTTTTCCATAAACTTAAATCTATGGATAAATTTATTATTGGTCCTATTTAGAGCTACCTCTGGATCCACATCTAAAAATCTTGCAAGGTTTACAACTGCAAAGATTAAATCTCCCAACTCTTCTTCCACTTTATCCTTATAATCTAAGGAAATATTTATAGATTCTATGACCTCTTCATATTCCTCTATGATTTTATCCAATGGACCTTTGATATTTGGCCAATCAAATCCAATATCTGCAGCTCTATCTTGGATTTTATAACTTTTGAGTAAAGCTGGAAGAGCTGATAGGCTTTCCATTTTCTCTGTAATGGTTTTATAGCCACGTTGTGCATCCTTTAGCTTATTCCAATTATATACTACTTCTTTAGAATTTTCTACCTCTTTTTGTAAAAAAATGTGTGGATGTCTATAAATTAACTTGTTTGCCAATCCAGATGTTACTTCTATTAGATTAAATTCCCCATTATCAAAACCTATTTCACAGTGGAATATCACCTGTAGAAGTAAATCTCCTAGTTCTTCTACTAAATTATCTATATCATCCCTATCTATGGCATCTACTACTTCATAAGCTTCCTCTATGACTGTTCTTCTGATTGATTTATGGGTCTGTTCCATATCCCATGGACAGCCATCTTCTCCCCTTAAAACTTTTATTAAACCTATTAAATCGTTAAAATCGTATATTGTTCGATTCTTTTCCTCTATTCTCGGTACGTATAAACTTGTTAAATATCCAATGTCTTCTATTCTATCTAATTGATATATAGGAATATTATTTACCTTTTCATGTCCTTCTATGCCTGCACTTTGAACTACTAATATATTATAGTTATCCCCATATATATCAGATAAAATTATTTTTATTTCAGACATTATCCTTTTGTTATAAACTTGAGTTATTATCATATCCACATTTATATCTACCATAAGCGGGTTAAATATAGCTCCATCTAGTATTTTTAATCCATTAATAGGATCTCTTCTAACAGCTTCCAGCATTGGTTCTATAAAACTCATTCCTGATATGATTTCAATATTTACCTTTTTCTGAATTAATATTTCCACAGTTTTTTCAGCTACCATGGGATTTCCGGGCACAAAATAATTTATATTTCCATTTTTCTCAGCCTCTTTAATCAGTTCTTCAGCTATATTTTTATATAATTTTTCAAAATCTTCTTCCTTATCATACATATAATCAAAGGACTTATATGAAATATTATTATTTATGAAATATTCTATAGTAGGATGTTTTTCTGTCCTAATAAAATTTTTACATTTACTATTAATCCTATTTATTGCTCCTAATGTAAGATGGTCAATACTTCCTGGTCCAAGACCAATTATATAGATTTTACCCATTTTTATTTCTCCTTATGTTGTAGACATTTATTACAATATTTAACAATTGCAATATTATCTATTTTAGCAATTTGAAGTTTTTTATTTTTTTAGCTATTTTATCTCCCTTAGGTATTAATGCCATGTCCTCATCTGTTATAGTACCCGTAATTATCAATAATATAACATAAGTTAGGACTCCTATTAAAATAGCCCCTATTGTAGATAATCTTTCTCCAAGAATTCCCAATAAAAGAGTATAACTCATTTTGACAAAAATAGCCATACCTATGGAAGAAATTAATGGTTTTAAAAATATATCTTTATGATTAAACCTAATCTTAGAAATTGCTCCTAGAAGAATCAAATCTAAAATAGCTGCAGTACCATATGCAGCTACAGTACTTATGGCTGCCCCCTTAATATTTATACTAGGTACCGTAGTCAAATTATATGTTAAGACTATTTTAAGTATTGCCCCTATAAACAAATTTATTACAGGTATTAAAGGTCTTCCTAATCCCTGAAACATAGCCGTTAAAGTTTGTACCAGTGTAAGAAATATTACACCAAAGGATAAAAATCTTAGTATTTCACCAGTACTTTGAATTACCTCTGATGTGTTTCTAAAAAACAACAGTCCAATTATAGGCTGTGACAATACAAACAATCCAAAAGCACAAGGAAGCCCTATTAATAGTGTGATTCTAATACCTGATTCTATTATTTTTTTAATTTCCCTTTTATTTCCCTTTGCTTGAGCTTCTGCAATAGCTGGTACCAATCCAACACCTATGGCTATGGAAAAAACTTGAGGTAGATTTATTAAAGTTTGAGCATACCCTTTTAACTGTCCATATAAGTCATTAGCCTGTTCCACAGAATAATTAATAGATTGTAATCTTTTTAAAATTAGAGTAGCATCTATTGTGTCCATAATAGGTGTTATGGCGGATCCAATTGTTATGGGAATTGCAATTATCAATAAATCCTTAACTATATCTTTTGCCAAATATTCTTCTTTGTATAGGCTGTTTACTACTTCCTTTTCCATTTCCTTCTTTTTAAATAAAAATATTATAAATATTACAATTGTCCCTATTATAGCTCCTATAGAACCACCAAAAGAAGCACCTCCAGCAGCTTTTGGTATGCCTCTATCTAATAGGTAATATGTAAGAAATAATCCAGATACAACCCTAAAAAACTGTTCGCTTATTTGAGAAACAGCTGTAGGTACCATATTTTGTCTTCCTTGAAACAAACCTCTAAAAGCAGACATAATAGGTACAAAAAACAAAGCTGGTCCTAAAGCGATTAGAGAATAGTATGCATTTTTGTTTCCTAAATATGATACTATGTGCCTTGCGTTTGCCATTAAAAATAAGGATGTAAGCACCCCACCAAAACTTAGCCCTATAAGAGCCACCTTAAATACTTTATAAGCCCCTTTATGATCTCCTAAGGCTTTTCTTTCTGCTACTAGTTTGGCTATAGCTACAGGAAATCCTGCAGTGGAGATTGTAAGTAATAAGACATAAAAGGGATATGCTGTTTGATAATATCCCATTCCTTCTTCTTTTATTATATTGCCTAAAGGTATCCTATAAACGGCTCCAAGAACCTTTACTAAAACTCCTGCTAAGCTTAAAATAGCAGCACTTTTTATGAAGTTATTGTCCTTTGACATAGGTTCACCCCTAATCTATTTTAAATATTATATCATAGGTAAATTATACTCCAAGGGTAAATAAAAAATACCTACATAAAGTAGGTATTAGTGTTCCATCTGTTTGGATAAAAACTTAGCTGCTGTCTCCAATAATATGATTTCCAGCTCGCCCATAGTTTGACTTTCTTCCTTTGTCAACAAGGTTATAGATCCAATTGGATCACCTTGCATTACTATTGGGGTAATCACTTGAGCTGTGTATTTCTCTGGTTCTTCATCTTCATAAAATATTTTTATGGATTCATTACCATCTCCAGTAATAAATGTTTTTCTACTTTCTATAATCTTCTCCAGTTCTGGACTAATTCGTTTTTCCAAATATTCTTTTCTAGAACCTCCAGATATGGCTATTATAGTATCCCTATCAGAAATAATTGCAGTATAGTTGGTATTATCATGGAGAGCTTCACAATATTCTGTAGCAAATTCATTAAGTTCTCCAATTGGGGAATATTTTTTAAGTATTACCTGCCCTTCCCTATCCGTAAATATTTCTAAAGGATCTCCCTCCCTAATTCTAAGGGTTCTTCTAATTTCTTTTGGTACAACAACTCTTCCTAAATCATCTATTCTTCGAACAATTCCAGTGGCTTTCAAAATTCTTCCTCCTCATACAATAAGTATAGTATGATTATTATTCGACTAAATGGAAATTTTTATGCACATTTCAAGGAATATGTTAAAACTTATTTTATATTTTATTTCTTTTCTAGATCTAAATATTTCTTGATCTTTGCATTACTTTGTAAATCTTGAATATATTTTTCATAATCTTCATCTTTTAGCATATTGATTATATCTTTATTTAATTCTTCTAAAGTATCTTTTCTTTCTTCAACTTCTATAATATGATATCCAAATTTTGTTTTTACTAAAGGACTTATTTCGCCAACCTTTAAATTAAATGCAGCTTCATCAAATTCTTTTATCATACTACCTTTTTTAAAGTATCCTAATTCTCCACCTTTAATAGCAGATACACTATCTTTTGATTCAGCTTTGGCTAAAGACCCGAAGTCTTCTCCTTTTTTTAGCTTTTCTAAAAGCTCTTTTCCCTTTTTCTCATCATCTACTAATATATGTCTTGCTTTTATTACTACTAGTTCATCTTTATTTTCGTTATAATATTTCTCTGCATCTTTTTTATCAATATCTGACTCTTTTATAAAATTATCTTTATGTTTTATTAAAAGCAATCCCTTTTTAATTTGTTCTGTAAAATACTCCTTTGGAATATTATTAGTTTGTAAAAATGCATCTAGTTTTTCTTCTCCTCCTAAGGGCGTAGATAAACCTTTTAATTCTTCTTTAACTTCTTCTTTAGAAACAACTATATCCTTAGAAGATGCATCTTGGGCTATCAATTTTTCAATTATTAATTTAGTCAAAATTTTTTCTTTTAGATTTTCTAAATCTTCCTCTGTTAATTCTTTTCCACCTGACTCCATTTTATATAAATCTTTTTCTATTTGTAAATCCATATTATACTCTTCTTCAGTAATTCCTTCATCATTTACTTTAGCTACTAATCCTTCTTCTTTTGCGTCTTTAGCACATCCGTTTAATCCAATGGCTACAAGTAGAAGTAAAGCTACTAACAATGTCTTCTTCTTGTTTATCATCTTTAACACCCTTCCATTATAGGTTTTTATTATCTATTTACTATATATTGTTATCTTTGTTATAGAAGCTGCTTATTTTTTCAACTAATTCCTTTAATTTGCTTAGGCCATTGCCTTTAGGATTATAGTTTAAATATGGATTTGCAGATACATCAAAAGATATAGATCTGCCATATTCACCTGAAAGATAATGAATTAACTCCAAAGGTAAATTTTCTGCAGAAACCAAATCAAGCCTTATGCCTTTATTTGTTTGAGTAATGCTTTTTATCCAAACTTTACTACTTAAAGCTTTAATATAAGAAATATCCATTAGATTTTGTACTTCTAAAGGAATATCTCCAAATCTATCGATTAACTCATCTAAAAGTTCTCTATAATCTTCAATATTATTTATGGCTGCTATCTTTTTGTATATCTGAATTTTGATTTCTTCATCTCCTATATATTTAAATGGTATATATCCATCTACATTAATATCTATGGTTGTATCTACTTCTTCTATTACCTCTTCACCTTTTAATCTTCTAATAGCTTCACCTAAGAATTTAACATATAAATCGTATCCTATGGCCTCAATATGTCCATGTTGCTCCATTCCCAACAAATTTCCGGCCCCTCTTATTTCTAAATCTCTCATGGCTATTTTAAATCCAGATCCAAATTCAGTAAATTCCTTAATAGCCCTTAATCTCTTTTCTGCCACTTCAGTTAAAACTCTATTTTTTTCATATACAAAATAACCATAGGCTATTCTATTGGATCTTCCTACCCTTCCTCTAAGTTGATACAATTGAGATAAGCCCATCTTATCTGCATTATATACGATTATTGTATTTACATTAGGAACATCTAGACCCGTTTCAATTATTGTGGTACAGACTAATACATCCTTTTCCTGGTTTAAAAATTCCATCATTACATTTTCTAATTGCCTTTCTCCCATTTGGCCATGGGCTATTGCAAAGCTAACTTCTGGTATTAGCTTTCTCAATCTTGAAGTCATTTTATCTATGGTATCTACCCTATTATATACAAAATAGACTTGGCCACCTCTAGCTACTTCTTTGAGGACTGCATCCCTTATCATCTGTTCATTATACTCTACTATATATGTTTGTATTGGATACCTTTCCTCCGGAGGGTCTTCTATTACAGACATATCCCTTATTCCTACCAATGACATATGGAGAGTTCTAGGTATTGGAGTAGCCGTTAAAGTCAATACATCTATACTTTCTCTAAGTTTCTTTAAACTTTCCTTATGCTTAACACCAAAACGCTGTTCTTCATCTATAATAAGCAAGCCTAAGTCTTTAAATTTTACATCCTTAGAGAGCAATCTATGGGTACCAACTACAATATCTACTGTACCTTCATTTAATCCTTCTATGGCTAATTTCTGATTTTTAGGAGTTACAAATCTACTTAGTAGTGCTGCCTTTATTGGAAACTCAGCAAATCTCTCTATTATAGTATTATAATGTTGTTGTGCCAATATGGTAGTTGGAACTAATATAGCCACCTGTTTACCATCCATTAGGGATTTAAATGCTGCCCTTAGAGCTACTTCCGTCTTACCATATCCTACATCTCCACATAATAATCTATCCATAGGTTTAGGCTTTTCCATATCCTTTTTAATCTCAATTATAGACTTTATCTGCCCTTCTGTTTCCTCATAAGGAAATAAATCTTCAAATTGTCTTTGCCATATGGTGTCTTTACTAAAAGCATAACCCTTCAGACTTTGTCTTTTAGCATATAATTCTAATAGATCTTCAGCCATATCTTCTACTGCTTTTTTAGCCCTAGTCTTAGTCCTTTGCCATTCTCCACTATTTAGTTTGCTTACCTTTGGCTTTATACTATCGGAACCAATATATTTTTGAATTAGATTCATCTGATCTATTGGAATATATAGTTTATCTTGATCTTTATATCTAATAGTTAGATAGTCCTTCTTGATTCCTTGAATATCTAATTGCTCTATGCCTTCATATCGTCCTATTCCATGGTTTTCATGAACTACATAGGAACCTATATCTAAGTCTGCTATACTCAAGGTCTGATTATTTTTTTTCTTCTTTTTTGCTGTTTTTTTCTTTTGAGCTCCAAAGATTTCTTTATCACTTATTAAAATTAATTTTAATGTTGAATATTCAAATCCTGCCTCTATACTTCCTGGAGTAATAAACAATTGATTTGATTTTATTTCAATATTTCTATCCTTTGAAAATGTACTATAGATTTGAAAATCCTCTAGACTTTTTTGTAACCTAAGACCCCTCTCTTCTGTACCTGATAATATAATTATCTTATAGCCTCTATACATATAATGCTTTATATCTTCAGATAACATATCCATCTTACCATGATAATTGGTCATAGGTTTTACAGAAAAGTTACAAATAGATTGTGGCGAAAAGCTTGTATCTGTTTTTAATAAACTACTTTTTGTGATTACCTTTTTTGTCTCAATAACTGGAATTATATCTTCATACTTATATCTTATATCTATATGAGAAGGCATTACTTCTCCAGCTTGTAAAAGATCTATATATCTATAATAATAGTCTTCTTTAAGACTATTATATTTCTCTTTTAGTCTTTTAGATTCATCAATAAATATAAGGGCATTTTCATCTATATAATCTACAATAGAAGCTATGAATTCATCTGGGATATACGGTATTAACATATCCCTATTTTCCATATATGAATTTTCTTCTAGTCCTTCAATATATCTACTGAATTTCTCTACAGCCCTATTATTTGAATTGTGTTCTTCTAGATCTTCTTTGAGCTTTTTAATTATGATTTTTCTAAACTCATCCATAATCAATATCTCTTTTACTGGCAATATCATAACCTGCTCTACAACTTCCAAGGATCTTTGACTTAATATATCAAAGGTTCTTATGGAGTCTACTTCTTCATCAAACAACTCAATCCTATAAGGATTTTGGCTTCCTGGAGGAAAAAAGTCAATGATACCTCCCCTTATACTAAATTGACCAATACCTTCAACCATGTGAACTCTTTCATATCCTAGGGTTACAAAATCATTTAAAAGAGATTTTAAATCTATATCTTTACCAAATTCAACTTTTCTAATGTATCCTTTAAATATATCCCTAGGGATTAATTTATCTAATAAAGCCTCTAGGGAACTTATGACTATAATATTTTCACCTTGGACCAATTTAGATATTACATTTAATCTTTGGGTTAGATTTTCATAACTATAGGCATCCATATCATAAAAGAGAATCTCTTTTTTAGGAAATAGTTCTACGTCTTCATTTCCTAGATTTCTAATATCCTCGTACAATCTTCTAGCTTTAAGTTCATCATAAGTTATAAGGAGTATTTGCTTATTTAAATGTTTATTTAAACCATATGCAATATGACCTAGATTTTCATCTATAATTCCATAGGTTCCTATGGGGCTTATACCCTTTTTTATATCTGCTAATATTTTATTATAGGGATCCAATGTCTTTAGTGGATCTACTAAAAAGTTATTCATATTATCTACCCCTTAACAACACCTTAAGCCCAGGTTTATTCCTGGGCCTTGTTTTTCTTACTATTATATTCATTCATTGCTTTGTTAATATCATTTTTGATTATAGTTTCTACGGCTTCTACACTATTTAATACTGAAGTCTCCACCTCTGGCATTTCTTGTTTTGTAAATTTACTTAAGACAAAGTCTGCCAAATCCTGTTGCTCTAGTTTTTTCCCTATGCCTATCTTTACTCTAGGAAACTTATCTTCTTGAAGATGATAAATTATAGACTTTAGACCATTATGAGAACCTGCACTACCTTTAGCTTTAATCCTTACACTTGCAAAATCAATGTCTATATCGTCTACTATTACTATGATTTTTTCTACTGGCAATTTATAAAATTGTGAAATTTCCTTTACAGCTATTCCACTATTGTTCATATATGTTTGAGGCTTTACTAGTAAGACTTTTTCCTTTCCTATGAAACCTTCACCATATACAGATTTAAATTTTATTTTGTTTAATTCTATTGAATTTCTTTCAGCCAATAGATCAATAGCCATAAATCCTATATTATGTCTTGTATTAGTATAATCCTTTCCAGGATTACCTAAACCTACTACTACATACAAAAAACCATCTCCTGCCTTAGTTAAATAATATACTTACAGATTGATTTCCATTAATTCTTGTAATAGCCTCTGCAAACATAGGTGCAACACTTACTACATCGATTTTATCTACTCTACAATTCTCATGTAAAGGTATTGTATCAGTTATTATAAATTTCTCTAGTTCTGAATCACATATTCTATCTACTGCTGGTCCTGATAATACTCCATGGGTAGCACAACCATATACCTTTTTTGCACCAAATTTCTTTAATACTGATGCAGCCTTAACTATGGTGCCTGCAGTATCTATAATATCATCAACTAAAATAACGTTCTTGCCTTCTATATCTCCTATAACATTCATTACCTCTGCTATATTTGCCTTTGGTCTTCTCTTTTCTATAATAGCTATAGGTAAATCTAATATATTAGCAAAAGCCCTAGCCCTAGTTACTCCACCTAAATCTGGTGATACTACAACTGTATCAGGTCCTACAACATCTTTGAAATACTCTGCTAAAATCGGAACTGCTGTTAAATGATCTACTGGAATATCAAAATAACCTTGAATCTGACCTGCATGTAGGTCCATAGTAACAACTCTATCTGCACCAGCAGTAGTAAGTAAGTCTGCTACCAATTTTGCTGTAATTGGCTCCCTGGATTTTGTCTTTCTATCTTGTCTTGCATATCCATAGTATGGAATTACTGCGTTAATTCTACCTGCAGATGCTCTTTTACATGCATCTATAAGTATTAACGTTTCCATTAAATTATCATTTACTGGTGTACAAGTAGATTGAATTATATATACATCCATTCCTCTTACAGTTTCACCAATATTTACACTAATTTCTCCATCACTAAAATGAGATACTTCACATTGGGCCATATCTATTTTTAGTTCTTTAGCTATATGTTTTGCTAATCCTCTATTTGCATTACCTGTAATAATTTTAATACCGCCTAGGCATAAGTTCATTATTATTCTCCTCCTAAAGTTATTATATTGCTATAAATTATTTACCTATATTTTTAAAGCCTTTTTTATCTACCCATCCTTCTTTATTTACCTGTGGAGCCCTTGCTATGGATAATGCTCCTTCATTTACCTTGTTTATTATGGTTGATCCTGCAGCTACATAAGCCCAGTCTTCTATATCTAAAGGTGCTATTAGATTTGAATTACTGCCAATAAATGCATTGTCTCCTACATTAGTCCTATGTTTATTTTTTCCATCATAGTTGGCAAATATAACTCCACAACCTATATTAACATCTTTGCCAACATTTGCATCACCTATATAAGCTAAGTGACCTGCCTTAGAATTATCGCCTATATATGATTTTTTTACTTCTACAAAATTACCAATTTTTACTCTCTTACCTATATGACTTTGAGGGCGTAAATGGGCATTAGGTCCAATTGTAGAATGTTCTTCTACTACGCTATCCTCAATTACTGAAGACTCTATAGTAACTCCATTTCTTATCTTGCTATTTGTTATCCTAGTATTTGATCTTATTATGCAATCTTCTCCTATTGAAGTATTACCCTCCAATGTAACCCCTGGATATATTATAGTATCACTACCAATTGTAACTCCTCTTTCTATATAGGTAGTGTTAGGATCTAGAATAGTTACACCATTTTCCATATGATGTTCATTGATCCTTCTTTTCATTATTTCTTCACTAAAGGCCAACTGTACCCTAGAGTTTATTCCATGAATCTCCATAGAATCTTCCACTATATATGCACCTACTTTATATCCTTCTTCATTTAATATTCCTATAACATCGGTTATATATAGTTCTCCTTGAGAATTATTATTATTTATTTTACTTAAAGACTCTTTTAAGAGTTTACCATTAAAACAATAAATACCTGAATTGATTTCTTTTATATTTCTTTCCTCTTCACTGGCATCTTTGTGTTCAATGATTTTGGATATATGACCATTATTATCTCTCTTTATCCTACCATATCCTGTAGGATCATCCAAGAGTGCAGTAAGTACAGTTCCATCATAATTTCCTTTTTCATGATACTGTATAAATTTATCTATTGTATCTTCTCTAATTAATGGAGTATCCCCACATAATACAACAACTGTACTATCTTCCCCCATAAATTCAATACCCTGCATAACTGCAAAACCAGTTCCATATGGTAACCCTTCTCCTACTGGTTGTTCCCTAAAGATAATATCATCTTCTTTAAAATATTCTTTTACCTTTTCACTACCATGACCTACGATTACAACATTTTTTTCTACATTTGCCCCCTTGCTTGCATTTATTATATATTCAAGTATAGGTTTGCCACAAACTTTATGCAAAACCTTAGGCAGTTTTGACTTCATTCTGGTACCTTCTCCTGCTGCCAGAATTATTGAAACATTCATAATAACACCTCTTTTATTATTATCTCTCTTAATATTTTAACCTATTTATATTATAAGTCCATACCAAATTCTTTAAAATATTATATATAGATATTGAAAAAATTTAATATTTATTAATCAATATTTTAAATAAGAAAAATTTCTATAATAATAGAAGTTTATATTTACCTTTATGAAGTCTTATAGAATCCCAAAAAATAAAATAGAGCCTAGGCTCTATTTTATTCTGTTGCTAATTCTGTAGTTAAAACTTTTTCATATTCTTCAAAAACTGCTTCTTGAATCTTTTGACGAGTGGTGCCATTTATTGGGTGAGCAATGTCTCTAAATTCACCGTCCGCCATCTTCCTACTTGGCATTGCAATAAATAATCCATTGTGGCCATCAATAATCTTTATATCATGTACCACGAATTCATCATTAAAAGTTACTGAAACTATGGCTTTCATTCTACCCTCTTCAGTAACCTTCCTTACCCTAACGTCTGTAATCTTCATTGACTTTCACCACCTTCCATGGAAGCAAAAATTTTTAATTTATATACCTAATTCTCTGTATAATTTAAAACTCCTTCTTTTTTTGTGAAATAATTGTTTTTTTTAAGAATTTGACAAAATTTGTCATCGAATTGTACTTTTTATTTTCTTTTGATATGATATAATCAATCAGTGACAATTTTAAACTATTTAGAATACAATAATATTATTATATAAGATTGGAGATAATAGATTATAAATGGAATGTTTGGGAGGCAATTTTATGTTTAATTTTAATTTAGATGCTAAAGAATATAAACATGTCCACTTTATTGGTATAGGTGGAATTAGTATGAGTGGTTTAGCTGAGATTCTTTTAAATAAAGGTTATAAGGTATCTGGTACAGATTCCAAAGATAGTCCTATTTTACATCGGTTAAGAAACTTGGGAGCTACTATTTATATAGGACATAACAAAAATAATATTACTGGAGCAGATTTAATTGTATATACTGATGCAATTTCTGCTAATAATGAAGAATTACAGGAAGCTGAAAAGTCTAAAATACAAACTGTTGATCGAGCCATGTTTTTAGGCGCCCTTATGAAAAACTATAAACATTCTATAGCAGTTTCAGGAACCCATGGTAAAACTACTACAACCAGTATGATAGCCAGTATTACAAATCACGGAACCCTAGATCCTACTATATTATTAGGGGGACAATTAGATGATATAGGTGGAAATGTAAAATTAGGTAGCAATGAGTACATATTAACAGAGGCTTGTGAATATAAAGCTAATATATTAAAGTATTTTCCTACCTTAGCCATAATCTTAAATATTGATGAGGATCATTTGGATTATTTTAAAGACATAAATCATATATTAGACACTTTTATTAAATATGCTAAAAATCTCAAAGAAGATAGTTTCTTATTAATTAATAGTGATGATGTTCATTCCCATAAAGTTATTGAAAATACAAAGGCTCAAGTACTAACCTTTGGAATTCATAACAATGCTGATTATAAAGCTGAAAATATTGTTTATTCAAAAGAAGGATGTCCTTCCTTTATATTAAATATTAAAGGAAAAGAAAAATGGCCTATACAATTAAATGTTATGGGTGAACATAATATATATAATGCTTTAGCTAGTATTGCTGCAGCTCATATATATGGGTGCTCTATGGATGACCTTTCAACGTATATTGCTAGATATGGAGGGGTACACCGTAGATTAGAATTAAAAGGAAGTCTAAAGGGAATAAAAGTTATGGATGATTATGCCCACCACCCTACAGAAATCCGAGCAACTTTAGAAGCTTTAAAAAATACATCTGGTGGCAAAATTTATTGTATCTTCCAACCACATACATTTACTAGAACTAAGAGTCTTCTTGATAGCTTTTCTAATTCATTTAAATATGCAGATCAAGTTATTATCACAGATATATATGCTGCTAGAGAATATGATAATGGAGAAATCCATTCTAGAGATTTAGTAAATGCAGTTAATGAAAAAAGTAATAACGCTATATATCTTTCCACATTTAAGGAAGTTGAAGACTACTTGTCCCTTAATGCCAAAGACGGAGATATTATCCTTACAATGGGAGCTGGAAATGTATATGAAATAGGTGAATCTTTATTATCTAAAAAAAATGATTCTCCTCAAGAGAAAGCAGCAGTTTAATTTAGTATATAAAAAAACAAGGGAATTTATAATATTATAAATTCCCTTGTTTTTTTACATTGTATATGTCTTCCAATTTTTCTATAATTCCTTCTTCATCATATATATAGTATGAGAAATTTTTTCCTTCTATTTTTCTAAATTCATCTATACCAGGTAAAGTTAAAAAGCTTATATCTTCATCTTTTACTCCCGAAAAAATCTTTCCATAGGAAGCTGCTTGTAATAAACCCATATCAGTATCTACATACTTAAAAGCTTTAGGTATAAGGGAAAATAGGTTTGAAGCAGCCTTAGATCCGAAGGATTTAAGAAACTGTTGCTGAGCTTTTATTCTACCTAAATCTCCATCTATATAACCCTTTCTATATCTAATAAATTCCAAGGCCCTTTTACCATCTAAAACTTGTTTTCCTTTAGGTATATCAATAGATAAAGGTGGTTTGGCATGGGGATCTGAATATTTCATATGAAAAGGCACATTTACTTCTACTCCCCCAACTAAATCTACCATTTCTTTTACCCCTTCATAGTCTAAGATTATATAATGATGAATTGGAATATCTACTAATATATAAGATAGGATTTCTTCTAATCCTTCTATTCCATGGTCATGATATACACTATTTATCTTTCGTTGCTCTCCCCTATCATATCCTTTTCTATGGATATAAGTATCCCTTGGAATAGATATTAAGTTCACCTTTTTACTTTGAGGGTTTGCAGAAGCCAATATTATGGTATCACTTCTCACATCTTCCATTCCTAAAATCAAAAAATTTATCCTAGGGCTTTTTTCAAAAGCTTCTGCCAATGTTAAATATTCCGATGTATCCTGTATATTTGTATTTGGAACTTTTAGGCCATTGTTATTTATATTTTCCTCTAAATTCGAATTATTTTCTTTAATATATGCTTGAGTTCCCAGAAAAAATGCTACAATAAAAAATACTAAGGATACAATAAAGATCTTTAAAAAGGTTTTCATATAATCCACCTTTCAGATTAATATATTCTTATTGTATCCTTATCTAAAAATAATATTTAATAGACTTAATATTCAAAGAAACCTTTTTTAGTTTTTCTACCTAATTCATTGCCTCTTACCATTTTTCTAAGTAATGGATGAGCTCTATATTTTGGATCTTTAAATTCTTCATATAAAACATCCATTATAGCCAGACATACATCAAGACCTATTAAATCCGCTAAAGCTAAAGGTCCCATAGGATGATTTGCTCCTAACATCATAGCTTTATCAATATCTTCTGCTGTTGCTATTTTTTCCCCATAGATTCCTACTGCTTCATTTATCATAGGAATAAGTATTCTGTTTACTACAAATCCTGGAGCCTCTTCTACTTCTACAGGTGTTTTTCCAATGCTGTTTGATAACTCTACTATCTTGTCTTTTGTTTCATCTGATGTACCTAAACCTTTTATGACTTCTACTAATTTCATAACTGGAACTGGGTTGAAAAAATGCATACCTACTACTTTATCTGGTCTATTGGTAGCATTACTTATTTCTGTTATAGATAGGGATGATGTATTTGTAGCCAATATTGTTTCATCTTTACATAATTGGTCTAATTTACTGAATATTTCTTTTTTAATATTCATATCTTCGGCAATAGCCTCTACTATTAAATCACAATCTTTTAAATCCTCATAAGATGTAGTTATAGAGATGTTTTCTAGCACTTTATTCATGTAGCTTTCTGTAATCTTTTCTCTTTTAACTAATCTACTTAATCCCTTTTCTATAGGTAATATACTTGCCCTTGGATTATCTTCATCTATGGATCTAACCCACATAATCACTTTATAATCCTTTTGTGCAAATACTTGAGATATTCCTGATGACATAGTTCCTCTACCTAATACTCCAATCTTTTTCATAAGGCACCCCCTGATTATTTTAATTTATAATTAGGACTTCTTTTTTCTAAAAAAGCCCTCATACCTTCTTTTTGGTCCTCAGTTGAAAAGCATTGTCCAAACAATTCCCTCTCTATGGACATACCTGTTTCTATATCAGTCTCCATTCCCCTATTTATAGCTGTCTTAGCAAGTCTAACTGCAATTTGGCCCTTACAAGCAATTCTATTGGCTAAATTTATGGATTCCTCTATTAACTTCTCCATAGAAACTATTTTATTTACTAGTCCTATTCTATATGCTTCATTAGCATCTATCACATCTGCTGTAAATATTAGCTCTTTAGCTTTTCCTGGTCCTACTAGTCTTGATAGTCTTTGAGTCCCTGCAAATCCTGGTGTTATACCCAGCCCAACTTCTGGTTGTCCAAATTTAGCCTTTTCCGATGCCACTCTAATATCACAAGCCATGGCTAACTCACAACCACCACCTAATGCAAATCCATTTATTGCAGCTATAACTGGCTTTTCCATTAACTCTATTTTCCTAAATACCTTTATTCCCTTATGTGCCAATTTTCTAGCCTCCAGCGAGCTCATGTCCTTCATTTCACCTATATCAGCTCCTGCTACAAAAGAACGTCCCTCTCCAGTGATAATAAGTACATAAATCTCTTCATCTTTCTCTACTTCAGTTATTGCTTCATCCAATTCTCTTAAGGTTTGAGTATTTAAGGCATTTAGGGCCTTTGGCCTGTTAATAGACAATATAGCTATATTGCCATCTTTTTTAAATGAAAGATTTTTCCACTCCATAGAATACCCCCTTTAAAATTAGTAGTTAATTGTTGATGCTTAAAACTAAAGATTGTTATATAGTGGATAATTTAAATATATAATAGATGTTAAACAATTATAATCTTCAACTAAATATAATCATATATACCATATTTATATTATAAATCTTGTGTAACTTTTAATATCCTGGTTTTCCTAATAGCTGAAACATATTAGTTTTATATTTTTCCACTCCTGGTTGGTCAAAGGGATTTACACCTAAAAGATATCCAGACATTGCACATGATTTTTCAAAGAAATATATTAGCTTTCCAAAATAAAACTCATTTAACTTTGGAAGATTTATTACTAAATTAGGCACATCTCCCTGAACATGGGCTTTTAAAGTACCCTCAAAGGCTTTTTTGTTTACATAATTTAAAGTCTTTCCCTCTAAAAAATTCAGTCCATCTAAATTGTCTTTGGTTGCTTTTATTGTTATTTCTCTTTGATTGTTTTCAATATTTATAGTAGTTTCAAATATATTTCTTTTCCCGTCTTGTATAAGCTGCCCCATAGAGTGTAAATCTGTAGTAAACCCTACTGCAGCTGGAAACAATCCCTTTCCATCTTTACCTTCAGACTCTCCAAATAGTTGTTTCCACCATTCAGATGCATAATACAGAGCAGGCTCATAATACGCCAGTATCTCTATATCCTTATTTCTAGAATGTAGTATATTTCTAATAGCTGCATATTGATAACAAGGATTTTCCACTATATTATCATTTGAATACTCTATTTCAGCAGATTTAGCTCCATCCATAAGCTTATCTATATCTATACCTGCAACTGCAATAGGAAGTAAACCTACTGGCGTAAATATGGAATATCTACCACCTACATCATCTGGTATAGTGAAAGTCTGATAGCCTTCACTATTGGCTAAGGTTTTTAAGGCTCCTTTTTTCTTATCCGTTGTAGCATATATTCTATTTTTTGCTTCTTCTTTGCCATATCTTTTTTCCATGTATTCTTTAAATATTCTAAAGGCTATAGCTGGCTCAGTAGTTGTTCCAGATTTAGATATTACATTAACACTAATTTCCTTATCTTCAATTACTTCAAATAAGTCTAATATATAATCACTGGATATATTATTGCCTACATAATATATTTCTGGTGTCTTTCTCTTGCATTTAGGTAAAATATTGTAAAACTGAGAACTTAATGCATCTATACAGGCTCTAGCTCCTAAATAGGATCCTCCTATACCTATAATAATCAATACATCAGAGTTGTTTCTTATCCTTTCAGCAACCCTTTTTATTCTATCTAGCTCTTCCTTATGATATTTACTTGGCAACTCTAGCCATCCTAAATAATCATTTCCAGCTCCTTTTTTTTCATGTATCAAATTATGATTCTTCTTAATAATATTGCTTAAATTTTCTAGTTCCGATTTTTTTATAAAAGCATTGTTGTAATCAAGTCTAATTGTCATAAAAACTTCTTCCTTTCTATTAAAAAACCTAGAATCAAATTCTAGGTTTTTATTCAATTACCTCTAAAAGAACTATTGCAAAATCATCAGATTGTTCTCCCCAGCTGTAATTTATTATTTTGTCTTCCATCACATTTAATATATCTTCAGGATTATTTTTTACAATATCTATAACTCCTTCAAGTCCAAATTCTTTCCCTGAATAATCCTTGGCCTCTGTTATTCCATCAGTGTAAAATAAAATCTTATCTCCTATATTAAGATCTACTTCTTTTTCCTCATAATGTATCTCATCTAAAACAGAAATAATAGGATATCCCTTATTTTCCAATAATTCTAATCTATCATTATTATATTTTATAGGAATGCAATTATGTCCTGCATTTACATATTTAAACCTTTGAGTTTTTTTATTATAAATCCCATAAAATATAGTAAAATAATTTTCAACTTCAAAATCTAAGCTTCTAAATCTTTTATGAAGTTCTGTCAATGTTTTTGAAGGATTGTTTATATCTTCCTTCATAACTCTCATAGTTTGACGAATAAACATAGTCATCATAGATGCTGCTACCCCATTTCCTGCCACATCACTAATATAAATGCCTATATTTTCGTCGTCTATACTATACATATCAAACATGTCACCACTAAGCATCTCTGATGGCTTATATATATAATCGAGCTTTAGACTTTGTTTCATTCCCTTTCGAGGTAATATTCTTTCCTGTATTCTCTTGGCAAATTGTAGGTCCTTGTTCATCTTTCTATTTTTACCTATTAACTCAAGTTCTAGCTTTCTTTCCCTTGTTACATTTCTAAAAACTTCTACAGAACCAATAATTTCCCCATCAGCATTTCTAACTGGTGAACTCTTAACTGAATAATAATTACCATTTATTTTTTCTTCTTTTTGAATAGTTTCTCCTGTAGCTATACTTCTTTGAGTAATACAAAACTTACATCTTTCTTTATTGCAAAGGGCCTTATAACATTTGATTCCAATTATGTCTTCTCCTAATTCTTCTTTCATTGCTTTATTGGCATATATAATGGTCCCTTCCTTATTGATTACTCTAACCCAATCAGCCATACCTTCTAAAACATGATAGTTCAATAACCAGTAATCTGCAAATTCTCTTTTCTTTGTCTCTACATCACTTTTTTTCAACATTAAATCACCCAATTAGAATATTTGGTTTACTAAAAGTATTTACATATATTGTATAGTATATTTTAGATAATAGCTAGATGGATTATAGTATAAATTTAATATTTTACATGGATTTGTTTTTCTTCACAATATCTTGCCATTGCATATAATCCATCTGATAATCTATTTACATACTTCACAACTAGTTTATCAATCTCTATCACTGCTGACAAGGATATTATTCTTCTTTCAGCTCTTCTACAAATAGTTCTAGCTACATGAAGATATCCAGCCGCCTTTCCTGATCCTGGCACAATAAAGCCAGTAGGATTGTCTAATTTTTCCATATAATAGTCTATAATATCTTCTAATTTTTTTATATCCTCCTCTTTAATGTGATGTTTAACCTTGCTAGAATCTTCGGTAGCTAAGTTTGTAGCTACTGTAAATAATTTATTTTGTATATCTAATATATGATTATACAATTTTTCATCTTCTACATAGTTTTTAGCCAATCCCATCCATGATCCTAACTCATCTACAGTACCATAACTTTCTACCCTTATATGATCCTTAGGCACTCGTATATTATCAAACAATGATGTTGTGCCCTTATCTCCAGTTTTAGTATATATCTTCATAATTAATCCTCCTAAATTCTTATTTTTTAGGTGGTCTAGGTCCATAAAATTGATAATAATCAACTTTTATTCGGCCATTATATAGCTTTCTTCTTCGATCAGCCTTTTTCCCATATAATTGTTCAAATTTTTCCTCTGATGTAATTATATACACTGACCAAGTATCTAGTTCCCTAAACTTTTTCCCTAGATCTTTATACAATTGTTGTATTTCTTCCTTTTCACCAATTCTCTCACCGTATGGAGGGTTAGATATAACCACTCCATACTCATTATTTAAATCCACATCTCTCATATCCTTAATAAAAAATGATATATCATCTTCCAAACCTAAATTAGCTGCATTATCTCTAGCCCTAAGGATAGATCGCTTATCTATATCACAGCCTAAAATATGAAGTTCCGATTCATTATCAATTGCCTTAAAAGCTTCTTTTCTCGCCTGAGACCAGTATTCCTTATTTACCCTTGGCCATTGTTCTGAAACAAAACTCCTGTCAAGACCTGGTGCTATATTTCTACCTATCATCGCTGCCTCTATAGGTATGGTTCCAGAACCACAAAACGGATCTAGTAGAACTCTGTCTTTGTTCCAATAACTTAGCAATATCATAGCAGCTGCTAATGTTTCCTTAATAGGTGCATCTCCTGCCCTATCCCTATACCCTCTTTTATGAAGTCCTTCTCCTGATGTGTCGATAGTTAGCACTGCTATATCCTTCAACAAAGATACTTCTACAGTATATTTGGATCCAGTCTTTGGAAACCACTCCACATCATATTTAGTTTTTAACTTCTCTACTATGGCCTTCTCCACAATTCTTTGGCAATCAGATATACTATATAATTTTGAATCAACACTTTTTCCTTCTACTATAAAATTACCATCTTCTGGTATCCACTCTTCCCAAGGTAACTCCCTAGTCCTATTAAATAATTCTTCAAAGCTTAAAGCTTTAAATTCACCCATTTTCAATAGTACTCTGTCTGCAGTTCTTAGCCATAGATTAGTTCTTGGTATATCTTTTTCTGTTGCACTAAATGTTACTTTTCCATTTTCTACCTTTAAATCACCATAGCCTAGGTTCATTAATTCCCTTTTGGCAATAGCTTCTAAGCCAAAGGTAGTAGTTGCTATTAATTGTATATTTTCCATTATATTCTCTCCTTCATAATTCTATATATATTATAACTTATTATTCCTAAGTATATAATAAAGAATTTGGTTAATTTTATATATTAATGGGTATCAACAAATTGAAATGTTAAATAACAAGATATTCAAGGAGGTAATTTATTTGAAAAGTATAGGTACTCTTTATCAAAGTGGAGATTGGAAAGGTGAGAAACACGTTCCAGTAATTCATGCACCAGAAACAGTAAAATCCGGAGAACCAATAGAAGTAAAAGTTATTATAGGTGAAGAGATTCCTCACCCAAATACTTTAGAGCATTATATTGGTTGGGTTAAAGTATATTTCTTTGCAGAAGATGCTAAGTTCCCAGTGGAAATTGGAAACTATGATTTCTCAGCCCATGGAGAAAATGGACTATTTACAGAACCTAATATAACTACTAGATTTACTACTGAAAAGTCTGGTACAATCTTTGCTACAAGCTATTGTAATATCCATGGATTATGGGAAAATAGCGTAGAATTAAAAGTAGAATAATTATAGTAACCACCCTTGACAATTAATAATATATATATTAATATACTTATTAATTCAATACAAACTATGAAGGATTTAGTAGCTTATTTAGTTAAAATACAGAGAATAGACATTAGCTGAGAAGTCTATAACTTAAAAATTAAGCGAATTACGCATCCTGAGTCCAATAGGAAACTATTGCGGTCATCGTACGTTAAACGATTTGAGGCTTTATGCAAATTAAGGTGGTACCACGGGTGTCTTCTCGTCCTTTTAGGAGAAGATGCCCTTTTTTTATTTTTAAATATTAATTGTAGGAGGGATAGTTATGAATAATGTATTTGATATATTATCAGAAAGAGGTTATATAGATCAGGTCACATTTGAAGATGAATTAAAAGAATTATTAGAAAAGGAATCTGTTACTTTTTACATTGGTTTTGATGCTACAGCAGATAGCTTAACCTTAGGCCATTTTTTACAAATCATGGTAATGATGCATATGCAAAAGGCAGGTCACAGACCTATCGCCCTATTAGGTGGTGGAACTACCATGATAGGTGATCCATCTGGTAAAACTGATATGAGAAAAATCATGACTAAAGAAATGATAGATCATAATGCAAGCAGATTTAAAAAACAACTTAGTAGATTTATAGACTTTAGTGATGACAAAGCTATGACTGTAAATAATGCAGATTGGCTATTAAATTTGAATTTCCTAGAATTTATGAGAGAAATTGGTGTTCATTTCTCAGTAAATAGAATGTTAACTTTTGACTGTTACAAAAATAGAATGGAGAAAGGACTCACATTCTTTGAATTCAGCTATATGTTGATGCAATCCTATGACTTCTTAAAACTATATAGAGATCATAATTGTAAGCTTCAACTTGGTGGAAGTGATCAATGGTCTAATATTCTTGGAGGATATGAATTAGTAAGAAAACTAGAGCAAGATAAGGTATATGCTATGACATTTAAGCTATTGACTACTGCTGCAGGTACAAAGATGGGTAAAACTGAAGCAGGGACTATTTGGCTTGATCCAGAAAAAACTCCACCTTATGAATTATATCAATATATGAGAAATGTAGACGATAGAGATGTGGAAAAGTTCTTAAGTTTATTGACTTTCTTACCAATGGATGAAGTAAGAAGACTTGGTGCTTTAGAAGGTGCAGAAATAAACAAGGCAAAAGAAGTATTAGCCTACGAAGTTACTAAATCTATTCATGGAAAAGAAGAGGCAGAAAAAGCCCAACAAGCTTCAAGAGCTTTATTTACAGGTACTGCCGATGAAGGTTCTATACCCTTTACTGAAATGGATAAATCCCTATTTTTATCTGGCATGCCTATAATAGATTTATTAAGGGAGCTAGAACTTGTTAAATCCAATAGTGAAGGTAGAAGACTTATACAACAGGGAGGTATAAGTATAGACGATATAAAAGTAGAATCAATAGATAAAAAGGTGACTTTAGATGATTTTAAAAATGACAAAGTCTTAATAAGAAAAGGTAAAAAAGTTTATCATCAAGTAAGAATATAAGTCCTCAGTCTATGAGGTCTTATATTTTTTTATATATATTTACAAATTTAAACATATAGTCCAAGATTTGAGGGTTTATATTAGACAAGCAAACATGTTATACTCTAAAAAGTTACAAAAAGATTACAAATTATAAAACTTAAATCTAAGGAGGAATTTTATGTTTAAGAAAAACAAGTTTACAATCTTTTCAGTTATGATAGTACTATTACTTATGTCTACAGTAGGACATGCAGCAAACTATACTTATAATTTTTACGATTGGATAAGTAATCAAAGATATAGCTACAATTGGACAGTAAGAGTTATTCCATTAAGCCCAAGTAGAACTAATACTACTCCTAGTGTTCCTGTAGAACCCAGTAAGCCTAGTAAACCTACTACTCCTAGCGTTCCTGTAGAACCTAATGAGCCTAGTAAACCTACTACTCCTAGCGTTTCTGTAGAACCTAGTAAGCCTAGTAAACCTACTACTCCTAGCGTTCCTGTAGAACCTAGTAAGCCTAGTAAACCTACTACTAATCCAGGTTTATCCCAAATAGAAATGGAAGTAGTAAGGCTAGTAAATATTGAAAGACAAAAGGCAGGATTAACAGCTTTCAACCCTAGTGCTGAATTATCCAAGGTCGCTAGAACTAAGTCTGAAGACATGGCAAAAAACAATTACTTTAGCCATACTTCACCTAATTATGGAAGTCCCTTTGATATGATGAAGTCTTTCGGGATCAAATATAGAACTGCCGGTGAAAATATAGCTAAAGGTTACCATACAGCTGAGTCTGTTGTAAGAGGATGGATGAACTCCTCTGGACATAGAGCAAATATCTTAAATCCTAACTTCGAAACAATTGGTGTAGGAGCATATACTAACTCAAATGGGACTATATATTGGACACAAATGTTTACAAACTAAAGATTATTTTATATTAAAATGTGTTTAAAGTCTTGATGGTATTGACAAGATATAAACTATACTGGATTGTAATAAGTGATTTGTTATATAATAGTAGTTAAAGCTATTTTTAGCTTTAACTACTTATTTTTTTGAGGTGAAATAATGAATAAACAACAAGAAAAAGCAAGGCTATTGGGAGAAGAGCCAATTGGAAAACTATTATTGAAGTTTTCTGTACCAGCCATTATAGGTATGCTAGTTAATGCATTATATAATATTGTAGATAGAATATTCATAGGTAGAGGAGTTGATGGAAGGGCCATAGGTGGTATATATGTTGCTATGCCAATGTCTTTAATTTTAATGGCCTTCAGTATGCTTATTGGAATCGGTGGTAATACACTTGTATCAATTCGTCTAGGACAAAATAGAAAAGAGGATGCAGATAGAATTGCAAGTAATGCTATTGTTCTATTGGCCTTAATATCCTCAATAATAGCCATACTAGGACTTGTATTTTTAGAACCTTTACTTAAATTATTTGGAGCCAGTGAATCTAATCTAAGTTATGCCATGGATTACCTAAGAATAATATTAATAGGTGCCCCTTTTCAAGCTATTGGATTTGGTATGAATAACTTTATTAGGGGAGAAGGTAGTCCCAGGGTAGCTATGGTTACTATGCTAATAGGAGCTATACTTAATACTATTTTGGACCCCATATTTATATTTAAGTTTAATATGGGTGTTAAAGGGGCTG
Source organism: Wansuia hejianensis (assembly GCF_014385225.1). GTDB lineage: Bacteria > Bacillota > Clostridia > Tissierellales > Tissierellaceae > JACRTK01. The sequence goes on along the minus strand of NZ_JACRTK010000003.1, from coordinate 357,713 downwards.
CAATGGCAACCATAATATCTCAAACTGTATCTGCAATTTGGGTTATGAGCTATTTCTTTGGTGGTAAAAGTATGCTCAGTATAAAAAAGGAATATCTTAAACTTAAATTCTCAATATTTAAAGAGATTATATCCATCGGTTTTTCTCCATTTAGTATGCAATTGGCCGCAAGTTTAGTTACAGTTTTATTAAATACTAATTTGCAACGATATGGTGGTGATCTGGCAACATCTAGTATGGGTGTAATCAACTCTGTTACCATGATGATATTAATGCCTATATTTGGTATAAATCAAGGTTCTCAGCCTATTATAGGATTTAATTACGGAGCTAAAAAGTATGATAGGACTGTTCAAACACTAAAATATGCCATACTAGGTGCTACTATAATCACTACTTTAGGCTTCTTAGCTACACAAATATTTCCAGAAACCATAATTAAGCTTTTTGTAACTGATGAAAAAGAGTTAAAGGAGCTAATGGACATAGCTGTTCCTGGTATGAGAATATTTTTAGCAATGCTTCCTATTATAGGATTTCAAGTTGTTAGCTCTGCTTTTTTTCAAGCTACAGGAAAACCAAAGCATTCTGCATTTTTAAGTTTATCAAGGCAAGTATTGATATTGATTCCAGCTATATTTATACTTCCAAAACTTTTAGGGTTAAAAGGAGTATGGTTAGCAGGTTCAGTAGCTGACTTTATCTCTTCCTTAATAACTGCTGGGTTTTTAATAGTATTTCTTAAAAGACTTAATTATGCAGAATATAATTCTAATGATTTAAATCTAGAAAATTAAATTAAAGGACCAATGACAATCTATTTAGTCATTGGTCCTTTAATATTTCTACTAAGTGTCTAATCATAGTAGCTGTATATCCCCATATAATATGGTCTTTACACTCATAAAAATATATCTTTCGCTTAGGTTTCCTAAAATTGTAATCTTTCCCATTTGGAATTAGATTATAAGGAAACTCTTCATTGTACATAGTTTCTAAGCTCAAATAATAGGCCTTTGGTTCCACTTCTAAAAAATAATCTAAAGGAACTGTGAATATATGATCAACTTCACTAGGATTTGGACTAATCTTATCCACATTTACTCCACTAATTGTGCCTAAAAAACAATGTATCTCTAAATTAGCATAGGATATTAAATAATCCAATTCACCTAATATATGGATATTTTCCTCCTTTATATGTAACTCTTCCATCGTTTCTCTAATGGCCGTTTCTTTAAAACTCTCCCCTTCTTCTACTTTTCCTCCAGGAAAAGATACTTCCCCTGGCTGTGATTTTAATGTCTTAGCCCTAAACTCAAATATTAATTCCCATTGATCACCTATTTTAATTAATGGAAGTAATACTGCAAACTTAGCCATAGGCTCTATGGATTGTGGTACCCTATCCTTAAGTTTTTTTGAAATTATATCTATATCCAAATATCTTTACCTCCTATATATTGCCATAGCTAATTTATTGACAAAAAATAACATCTGCTACTTCACTTATAATATTTTCCTTATTAAAGAATGCTCCCAAGTCTACCTTTTCTATGAGCACTTCCAATGGACTTCTATCTTCTATATACTCAATTTTATATTTAGGTTTTTTACATTTCACTAAATTTAATAATTCATTAAATGTATATACTTTAAATCTTTCCACATCAAACTCTTTAGCCTTTCTTTCCAATAGATTTATCATAAAATCCTCATAATTAAAGTCTTTATTTAAAGCCATAGCTGATCCTAACTTAGGAACTATATACTCAAATAAAGCCCTTCTGCCATATAGTGATGGACCTTTTAATATATCCATGATTTTATTTATTTTTTCATCATCTAAGGATAGTAATAAATCTAAAAATACATCTTTATTATTTTCTACATCAATATAATATCTATTTCCCTTTAGTCCTCTTAAACTCTTTAATCCATCATAATATCCCAATTCAATATTTTTTTTAGCACTTGTGGCCTCATAAGCATAAGATTTACCTATATCATCTGATGGAGATATTATAATAGGATTTAATCTTTCTGGGTCAATTTTTCTAGCTATTCCCTTCGCATGGGTTCTAACTATTATCAAATCCTTATATCCCTTTTTTTCAAGAAGTTTAAAGGGAAGATTATTATAAAATCCTCCATCTAAATATAGCTTTCCTCCTAGTCTTTCAAATTTAAATACTGGTAAATAGGCTGAAGCCAAAATATATTTTTTCAATTCTCCTTGGGGAATATCTTCAAGCAATAATTCTAAAGGTTTTAAATCTGTAAGATTTATAGTTACTATACCAAAATCTTTTCCCGAATCCCTAATTTTTTGTTCATCTATATAGGTATTAAGTAGTTTTTTAAATGGTTCTATCCTAAATCCTCTATCAGAAATAAACATAGATAATTTATCAGCCATTAGTCCTAAGTCTTCTTTATTTAGTTTTAACTGTAGCAGTTTTTGAATTTCATTATCATCCCAATCTACTACCATTGAATAAGATAATTGCTCCCATAGTTCACAACATATATCAAAATCCCCTTGGACTATCATAGCACCATTTAATGCACCAATAGACGTTCCAGCTACTCCTTGTACATCTATACCTTCCTCCAATATGGCTTTATATGCTCCTGCATGATAAGACCCCCTAGCTCCTCCACCTTCCAATACTAGGCCGTACATATTACAACACCTCTATATTATTTTATTACTATAAAAACTTTTATCATATAAGATTTTATATTTATCTGATGTATAGTTCTATCTAACGAATTAACAAAAACCACAAATTTTGATTATCTATTCAACTTACCCTATAACTTATACTTTCATGGCTATAGGATAAGTATATTATAACCATTACATAAAACTAGTTTGTTGTAATGGTTATAGTACTATCATATATTTTATACAATTTTTATGATTTTATATTACTGGGTATTATTGTATACTATTTTAATTCTGATGTACAATTTGGACACCTGATAGCATCTATAGGTATTTGTGTTATACAATAAGGGCAAGCTTTTGTAGTAGGTTTTTCTACTACATCTTCCTTCTTCTTAAACCTATTGATTTGTCTAATCACTATAAATATTGAAAAGGCAATTATTAAAAAGTCTATTACCGAACCTAGAAATAGTCCATAATTTAAAGTAGGAGCTCCAGCTTTTTGAGCTTCTGCCAATGTTGAATAGTTTGCCCCATCTAATGTTATGAAAAGATTAGTAAAATCTATTCCTCCTATCAATCGTCCAACTAAAGGCATTATAATATCTTCTACCAATGATGTAACTATTTTCCCAAAAGCTCCTCCTATAACTACACCTACTGCTAAATCTACCACATTGCCTTTCATAGCAAATTCTTTAAAATCTTTTAGCATGAAATCAATCCCCCCACAATAAATTCATATATTATAAATTCAATCTTTTATTTATAATTTATACCCTTCTAAACTTGTCAATAAACTTGTATATTATCTACTAGACTTTTGATAGTGAATTCTTTTATACTATAATATATATATATATTCAATTTATAATTGGAGGTTTTTCTATGTCAGAAAGAAAGAGTTGGAAAGAATACTTTATGGAAATAACAGATATTGTAGCTACTAGATCTACCTGTGATAGAGCCTGGGTTGGATGTTTAATAGTAAACGATGATAATAGAATAGTTTCAAGTGGTTACAATGGATCTGTTTCAGGGAATCCTCATTGTGATGATGTTGGACATACTATGCGAGATGGACATTGTATAGCAACCATACATGCAGAAATAAATGCCCTATTATACTGTGCTAAGGAAGGGATTTCTGTTAATAATTGTACAGCCTATATAACCCATTTTCCATGTTTAAATTGTACTAAGGCCTTAATCCAAGCAGGAATCAAACAAATCTATTATAGAAATGATTATAGAGTAGATAATTATGCAGTTGAACTTTTAAAAAGAAACAAAGTAGGATTTGAAAAAATAAAGGCCCAATAGATAATATATTAATTATATTTTTCATCGTTTATAGATACAAAGAAATCAATTTCCTTGTATCTATTTTTGTTTACTAAATTATATCTATTGTAATATTGCTTCCTTTGCCAATTTGTCTGCCTCCTCATTATATTTAATTCCTGAGTGAGCTTTCACTTTAATAAACACAACTTTTAACTTATTTCTAATAGAATCATAAAATCTCTTATATTCCTTTGTCCCCTCCTTATTAGTCTTCCATGCTCCTGTTGCCCATTCTTCAATACCTGCATAATCATAGTGTAAATACAGAGTATCTTTGTTTAATTCTAAAGACTTTTCCATAGCTACCATGGCACCTTTTAATTCCCCAGAAACATTTCTCATTTCAGCTAAATTTTTATTATTATCCCTTCCACTAAAGGTATCTTTTTTATTTTTAGTTAATAAGACTACACCATAACTATAAGTTCCAGATTCTAAAGAATAACTTCCATCTACATAAGCTATTATCTCATTATCCTTTAATTCTTCTATTTTAGCCAAATGACCTTCATCTGTACATTGGCTAGCTTGTTCACCTTTTAGAAAATCTAAAGCTTCTTCATAGGACTTAAATTTCTTATACTTAGCCCCTTTATATCCTTTTACTTGGGCCTCACATTGTCCCCATGTTTCATATATTCCAGGATTTTTTCCAACTCTTACTGCATAAAAAAATTTTGCCATTTGAACACCCCTAAATTTTTAAATACTTTCATACATTTAGAAATTAATTATATCTAGTATACGTGAAAAATCTTAATTTGCCCAGAGTATTTTTTACTTTTAATCTTTTGGCATAACTTTTCCCCACTAATTAAATAATATATTAGTCTATCTTATAATGACAAATGAATAAACTAATTATATAATAAACTTAATAAGATATTAGGAGGGTTCTTATGAATGTAAATTTAATTGCTGTACCCATTAAGTATGGTTGTGACAGAGATGGTGCCCAACATGGACCTAGTAAACTTCGAGAACTTAATATGATTGATATCTTTAAAGGTAATAAAGACATATATGATATGGGAGATTTATTTATACCTCAAATTTCGGACAAAGATAAATTTAAATGGCATGATAATATGAAATATCTATATCCCATAAGAGATATTAATACAAATTTAGCCCATGCTGTATACTGTTCATTACAATCCAATTGTTTTCCATTTATAATAGGTGGAGATCATTCCTTAGCCATAGGAAGTATTGCTGGAGCTAGTAAGTATTTTAAAGATATGGCTGTTATCTGGATTGATGCTCATGGTGATATGAACGATTTTACATCTTCTCCTTCAGGTAATATCCATGGAATGCCCTTAGCTGCTTCTATTGGTATAGGCCATTATGGCTTAACTAACTTATATCATAAAGGTCCTAAAATAAGTCCCAATAATGTGTACTTATTAGGAGCTAGAGATTTAGATCCTGGAGAAAAGATTCTTATAGAAGAATCTGGATTAAATCTCTATGGTATGAAAGAAATAAATGAAAAAGGTTTAGATATAGTATTAAGTGAAATTATAGAAAAAATAAAAGCTTCTAGTGTAGACGGAGTCCATCTTAGTTTTGATATTGATAGTCTAGATAGTTCCCTTGTACCTGGAACAGGTACACCTGTAATTGGGGGATTTGACTTATCTCAAACTAAACTTATATTTAAAAGACTCTTAAATGAAAAGTTTATTACTTCAATGGATTTAGTAGAACTAAACCCATTGCTAGATGATTCTGAAGAAAGTACGGCCAAACTATGTATAGACTTAATAGATTATATTTCTAAATTACTATAAACCAGGAGACCTAAGTCTCCTGGTTCTATTCTCTCTCTGTATGGGCTATTCTACTTGCTGTAGCTGCTGCAATAGCTGCAACTATATCATCTAAAAATGTATTTACTTCTTCTCCTTTTTTAGTATCTAGTTGTTTTATAATTCCTATTTTTTCCTTATCTAAATAACCAAAATTTGTAAGCCCTATGGTTCCATATACATTTACTATGGAAAGGGGTATAATCTCATCTATTCCATATAGTCCTTCATCTGATGAAACAATACTTAACAAGGGCTCTGGTAATAGACCCTGTTCTGCTAACTCATCTAAGGCTATTCCTGTTAATATGGCGTGTACTATTTCTCGTTTTCTTAAAACAGCCTTAATATTTTCTATACAAAATTCAAGGGTTAAGTCTTCATAGTAATCTCCCTGAAGATGCATAACTAGTTCCCCTATATCCTCTAAGGTCACACCTCTTCTTTCTAACATTTCAATTGTTATCCTAGTTAATTCCTCCATACTATATTTATTCATATTTATTCTCCCTTCTAAAAGCTTCTAATTTTAATATATTTATATTAAACACTATAAATAGATGACTTAAATATTAAATAAAGATATTAAGTTGTGGATTTACATATATAAATACAAATTATATTTACTTAACTCTTTATTATTACCCTTTAATTTCCAATCCTAATAATTTATCACTTATTATCTCAAAAGCCAATAGAAAATGCAATATGTAATACATGATGTTAAAAATTAGTTGATAAATTTAAGATTAGAGTATATAATATTATATAAATTGATTATAGAAAGGGGAGATAATGGTGAAAAAACATATTTCATTAATTTTAATAGTTATGTTATTAGCAACTGCTCTAGTAGGTTGTGGTGAAAAAGCACCTGCTTACAAAGATGGTACTTATGAAGGCGAAGCTAAAGGAATGGAGCCTCTAAAGGTTTCTGTTGAAGTTAAAGATGGTAAAATTGCAAACGTTGAAGTAACAGAACAAAATGAAACTGAAGGTTTCGCAGAGCCAGCTTTAGAACAAATACCAAAAGCTATAGTTGATAAAAACTCAACTGAAGTAGATGCAGTTTCTGGTGCAACAGTTACAAGTAACGCTATTAAAGAAGCTGTTAACAATGCACTTGAAGGCGCAAAATAAATTAATATTTTATATTATAAAAAATTAAACCTGATTATTTTAAAATAACCAGGTTTAATTTTTTTACTTTAATCTACTTTTTTCTCCCATTTTAGATAACAGAATTCCTACTTCATATAAAACTAACATAGGTACAGCCAGTAAGGTTTGAGATACCACATCTGGTGGTGTAAGAAATGCTGCAACAACAAATATTATAAGAATCATATACTTTCTATATTTTATAAAGAATTCTACTTTAAAAATACCAAATCTAGTAAGTACATACATTAGAATAGGCAATTCAAAGACTATACCAAAGGCTAAAACTATTCTAATGATAAAGCTTAAATAATTTGCAAAGCTTATGGTAGCTTGTATTTCTGGCATTTGGAACCCTGCAAAGAACTTAAATATTACAGGCAGTACTATTAAATATGCAAATATGGATCCTATAACAAAAAATCCGCTACCTAAGAATAGAGCTATTAAAATATAGCGTTTTTGATTATCCTCCAGACCAGGGCTTGTAAACATCCATATTTGACTTAAAATAATTGGGGAAGAAATAACTAACCCACAAACCACAGCTATCTTTAGATAAGATAGCATAAGTTCAGATGGAGAAATAAAAACAAAGTCCATATCTGGAGCTCTACCTACTATATCTTTAGCTATAGGCTCTGCAAAATAATAGCCTAAAATAGAAAATATTATAATAGATAGTCCAATAATTATTATTCTTTTTCTTAATTCAGCTAAATGTCCTACAAGTGTAAGATCTGTATTAGTCTTCTTTTTTGTCATCTGAGTCATCCTTAATATCATCTGTTACTTTATTTACTTGACCTTTAAACTCTCTTATGGCCTTACCCATAGATTGTCCTAATTCAGGAAGTTTTGCAGGCCCAAATATTACTAAAGCTATTCCCAATATCAAAACAAGCTCCCAAGCTCCTAATTTCATAGTTTGTCCCTCCTTACGTCTATATTTAATTATATTGATTTAAAGATTATATTTCTGTTCATATATACTATTATAGTTATGGATATTCAGCTTTTATTAGCTGATAAAATATCCATATTTTTATAATATTAATATCATTATATTTAAATTGATTATATGACATTTAAGTAGAAAAGTCTACAAAACTATATTAAGTGATTTGTAGACTTTTTATACTCTTATATTTAAGTTATTATGTAAACTTCTAATATTCCATATAATTATTTAGACTATTAAACAGTTTCGTTTAATAATTCTACTGTTTTACGAAGTACATCTGCAGTCACTCCAGCACAACGAGCTTTTCTCTCATGATCTCCATAAGCTACTCCTTGCTCTTCCATGAATATACCTACTGAATCTTCACATAAAGTAGATCCAGCTACAGTATATACTAGGTTTAAATTTTCTGGTTGATATTGTGGGAATTCGTGAGTCTTGTACCAGTCAAATAACTCACCTACTAATTTTTTAGATGTATCTACATCTGTAACCATACCTATACATGTTGCAGCAACTCCTAGTGCACCACATAGAGCTCCCTGTCCATATCCTGAACCTGCATGTGTAAATGCTTCTGGTGGAAGTTGGTTAAATGGATATCCTACTTCATCTGCTAAATAGCCGAAGAACCCTTCAGCAACTCCAACACCTCAGCCACCCTTTTCAAAATATGTATCATAACCTCTTTTTTCTGCCTTTGCAGGATCTAGCTTTTTATATTTAAATGGATATGGTGCAGCATCTCCTGAAGCTCCAGTTTGTGCTGTACATCCACTTAAAAGTCCACCAAATGTGCCTGCAACTGCAACTCCTGCCAAGGAAGTTCCCATACCTTTAATGAAACTCTTCCTTGATATTTGTTTATTATCACTCATTTTTGGTCCCCCTTAAATTATAATATATTCTTATAGTTAGTATAATAACAAACAACCCTTGAAAAATCAATACTTGACTTTTTGGATTTTAAAGGATTTAAACTGAATTTTGCTTTAAAAAAAGAAGTGGATATATCCACTTCTTTTTAAGCTATGGTGGAGCTTAGGGGATTCGAACCCCTGATCTTCTGACTGCCAGTCAGACGCGATCCCAACTTCGCCAAAGCCCCACATTATTATATTATAATACATACTATCATAATATAATTTATAGAATATTTCAATAGATATTTGTAAATATTTGTTATTCAAAGCATAAACTTAAAGGGATTTTATCTCTTTTCCTGCAAATTCTATTGCACTAACAGATATTATATCTAGGGGATCTATGAAATTTCCCTTTAGACTAAACATTTCTAGAGCTACAGATATTTCTGTACATCCAGCTATAAATATATCTATACCTTGATTTCTCACTTCATCCATTGCCTTATAAAATCCATCTAAATTTTCTTGTCTTATATCTTCCTTTATATTATAAATCAACTCATATACATACTTTTGATTTTCTATTGAAGGATATACAATCTGAATCCCATAATCATTAAACACTTTATCATATATTTTAGCCTTTATTGTACCATCAGTACCTAAAAGTCCTACTCTATTTATATTTTTATAGCTTTTCTCTATATATTTGGCAGTTTCTTCTATCATATTTAAAAATGGTATATTTATACTTCTTTTTATTTCTTCATAAAAATGATGAGCAGTATTACAAGGCATAATAAGAAAATCTGCCCCTGCCTTTTCTAGTCTTTTGGCTGATTTAATTAGTTCAAATCTTGGATCCTCAAATTTATCATCTAATATATAAGCAGTTCTATCTGGAATTGATGTATTATTATCTATTAATATATGGATATGCTCTTGATCCTTATTAGCTTTTGTCAGTAGTACAATTTTCTCAAATAATTTGATTGTTGGAAGGGGGCCCATTCCACCTATAATCCCTAATACTTTTGTCATATTTTCATCTCCATATTCTTTTTATATAGTCTGATTATATTAGATTGTATCTTACTTTTCAATATATAAAAAAGATGAGATTTTTAGACCTCATCTTTATGCATATAGTTATTTTTTTATGCATATAGTTATTTTCTTTTTGCTCCTGTGGCTCCTTCGCTAAGCATAATCTTTTTCATTCCCTCTGTAGCTACTACAGTACCATCCTTCATAACCCACATAGCTTCTACATCATCTAAAGACGCTACTAATTCCTTACTGTCTTTAAATGGTAATAAAAATACTGATGTAGATAAAAAATCTGCTAGTCCTGAATCTGGAGTTACTATAGTAACAGCTCTATAATGGTCTCCAGGCATTAAAGTATCTGGATCAATTATATGATGATATACTTTGTCATTTACTATATAGTATCTTTGATAATCTCCACTACTAACTACAGAAGCATCTGTAATAAATATTGTATCTAATACATTTCCTGTTTCTATTAGACTCTTATCTGGATTTTGAATCCCTACTCCCCATCTTTCTCTTATATTATCTAAGGGCTTACCTATAGCTCGAATATTACCACCAGCACTTATTAAGGCAGACTTAAGCCCTTCTTCTTCCATTTCCTTTGCCACTAATTCAGTAGCATATCCTTTGGCTACTGAGCCTACATCCAAGCTCATATTTGGATCTTCTAAATAGACTGTACTATTTTCTTCATCTACAATTATCTTTTCCATATCAATATATTTACTAGCATCTTTTAAGTCATCCATAGGTGGCAATTCTGCATTATCTGGATTTCCTTCTGCCTTATCCCTATATTGATTCCATATTTCTATTACTTTTCCTACAGCTATATTGGTCTTTTCTCCTGACTTATAATACCACTCCTTGGAAAAAGATATTAAATCTATTATTTCCTTATCAACTTTTACAGGCTTTATTCCTGCATTATCATTTATTGTCTTTATATTATTGATTCCCTCATAAGTATTATACTTATCATATAGCTTATGAAGCTCAATAAACCTATTGTGTATCTTATCCATATAGATTTTAAATTCTTCCTCATCCTTTGCATAAGCTACTACCTGTGTAATAGTATCAAAGGTATCAAAAAAGGAATCACTGTACTTGGTATATTCGGGCTTTCTTTCACATCCAACTAGGACAGATATTAGTATCAAAATAACTAAAGACATAGATATTGTTCTTTTCATCATATCACCCCTCAATATCATATCAAATTTATTTAATCCTAACAATATTTAAAAATAAAAAACTCTCCCCTAGGGGAGAGTTTTATTAAGTTTAATTATTTAGCAAGTTCTGATGCTCTCTTTACTACTTCTTGATAACTTTCTACAGTTATAGTTACTGATGATGTTAACTCTTCTACATCTGGTACGCTCTTATGGCTTTCATCTCTTTCTTTAACCTTTAGACCAGTTATTTCATCTACAGTCTTGCCTTTCATCCAGTCTTGGAAAGCATTCATTTGTTCATACCATTCTTTACCTATACCTATCTTTGCTGAAACATCCTTCATACCATATTCATCTTTTAATTCATGTTTAGTCTTTAGTTCTGCTGCTACATCACTTGCGATTTTGCCATCTTTTATTTCTATTTTGATTTGTGCAACGTCTACTATAGTTCCTGCTACTTTACCATCTTTATCAAATGCAGTTGCAGACATTGTTGTATCAGCTTGTACTGTAGCTGGTTCATCATCTGCAGCATCCTTTGATTTAGCTACTGTAGTCATGGAACCAAGACCTACCTTAGTAGCATTTTCAACTTCTACGGCGTTTTCCCAAGCTTCAACTACTGCAGCTATGTAGCTTTCTACAGTTATAGTTACTGATGATGTTAACTCTTCTACATCTGGTACATTTTTATGGCTTTCATCTCTTTCTTTAACCTTTAAGTTTTTGATTTCATCAGCTGTTTTGCCTATCATCCACTCTTCAAAGGCTTCCATTTGCTCATACCATTCTTTACCTATACCTATCTTTGCTGAAACATCCTTCATACCATATTCATCTTTTAAAACTTTTTTAGTCTTTACTTCTTCATTTATATCAGAAGCAATTTTTCCATCTTTGTCTACTTCTACTTTAGGTTGTACAGTGTCTATTGTTACACTTACAACTTTACCATCTTTATCAAATCCTACTGCAGCCATAGTTACATTAGCTTGTCCTGTAGCATTCTTATCATCTTCGGCATCTTTTGAGCTGGCAATAGACATATTTTGTCCAAGACCTAATTTAACGATTTCTCCTGCTTCTGCAGTATCGTCATTTTTATCATTATTATCTTCTGGTTTTTCAACTGGTGTATTAGTTTCACCTTTATTGTCATCGGCTGGTTTTGTACATCCTACTACAACAGTTGTTACTAATACTAATACTAATAAAAGTGATAGTAATCTTTTCATTTTGAACCCTCCATTAAATATTATAGTTTTCTACAACAAGGAATATTATACCACATTGTTTACAAACAGACAATATTTTTGTTAATTTTTAACCAAGTCTTAACTTTATAATTCTAAATTAATTTTCCTTCTTTTAAATCTTTTGCAGCCCTTATAGCTGTTTCTTTGTCACTAAAATATACTTTTTCTCCATTAATCAATTGATAATTCTCATGACCCTTTCCAGCTAATACGATTATATCTCCTTCTTCTGCTATTTTAATTGCTTTTCTAATGGCCTTTTCTCTATCTGGTTCTTTAATTACCTGACAATTTGAGTCAATGAAAGATTTAGCCATTTCATTGATTATATTCATAGGATCTTCAGTGTCTGGATTATCAGAGGTCAATATACATATGTCACATTCTTTAGCTGCTATATCTCCCAATTCTTTTCTTCTTAATTTTGTACGTTTACCTACTGATCCAATTAAACAAATTAATCTATTGGGATTATATTCCTTTAGAGTATTTAATAGGCTTTGAAGGCTAATTCCATTATGGGCATAATCTACAATTACTGAAGCATAGTCTAGCACAGGAAGTAGTTCTACTCTTCCCTCTACTTTTACTTTTTTTAGTGTATCTTTAATAATAGGATCAGCAATCTTAAAATATTTACTAGTAGCTATGACTGCCAATGCATTGTAAATACTGAAAACTCCTGGTGAACATATCTCATATTCCATAGTATTTGTCTTAGTTTTACATGTAAATTTAGACCCTAAGTGATCCATAGACTTATATACATCTATATCTATGGCTTGTAAATCCGAAGGATTTTCAATGGAAAATGTATCTATACTACATTTAGCATTTTCTATTATATAGTTGGCATAATTGTCATCCATATTTATAATTCCATGTTTAGCTAAGGAAAATAATTTTGATTTACAGTCTAAATAGTGAGCAAAAGATGGATGCTCCTTAGGACCTATATGATCATAAGATATATTGGTAAATATGGCCACATCAAAATCTACATCTTCTACTCTATTCATCATTAGACCACCAGAAGATACTTCCATAGCTACGTATTCTACTTCATTATCTACCATGTTTCTTAATATTCTCTGTAGCTCATAGCTTTCAGGAGTTGTGTTATTTGTGTCTTCCTGTATACCATTATAAAATACTCCATTTGTACCTATTACTCCCGTGCTATATCCTGCATTTTGTAAAATAGTTTTTAAATAATTACTTGTAGTAGTCTTTCCCTTAGTTCCAGTTATACCGATTACTGTCAAGTCTTTAGATGGGTTCCTAAAAAAATTAGAAGATATTTTAGATAGGGCCAATCTACTGTCTTCTACAAATATCTTTATTCCATCACTTGGTATTGAAACATCATCACTAATTACAAAGACTCTAGCTCCTTTTTCATATGCACTGTTTATATAGTTATGTCCGTCTGTAGTTTCTCCTTTTATGGCTACAAAGATGTAATCCTTATGGCAGCTCTTGGAGTTATAGGAAATATCCTGAACCTCTATATCTTTTATTTGATCCCAATCCTTATTAGAAGTAAAGCTTACTTCATTTAAAATATGGCTTAATTTCATTTTCATTCTCCTCATATAGTTCTAAAGCTTTATTTACAATATTTTTTGTATTTTTTAAACTGATTTATATTGTAAAGAAATACATAAAGACTTCTTTTAAAGTTGTTTTTCAAGTCAGCCTTATATCCAAAGGATGTAGCCTCTTTTCCTTCAGAGATAAGTTTTTTAACTTTATTTACTAATTTTTTATCTTTTACATATTTAAATACAACACCATTAGGAACTACATGCCAATAAAAGGGATCTTTTTGAATTTTAAAATCTAAATCTTTTTTCAGCACCCTATCTTCTACTACATATTTTGCTACATTGTTTCCAGAGGATGTCACATAATAGTTGCTTCTTCCTTGTCTTAAATTGATTTCAAATAATTTGTATTTATTGTCCCTTGAATCAAATTTTATATCAAAATTAGAGTATCCAGTATAGTTTATACCTTCAAGAAAGTCTTTTATCCTTTCCATCAGCTCTTCATTATATTCAGTTATTATGGCTGCATGATTTCCTATGGCTGTAGGTGTATGTTCCTCTAATAAAACATGTCCTAGACACATCATTTTTACTTTGGCATTTCGGTCTGAATAACAAGTCAATACTCTCATATGGGAATCATCCCCTGGAATAAAATCTTGGATTATTAAGCTTTTATTATATTTGCCAGAATAAATATCATTTACTATGTTTTTGAATTCATCTTCACTATGGGCTATATATGCCTTTTTCATACCTTCAAAGGGAAATTGCCAATATAATACACTATCTGAGGGTTTTATGACTAAAGGATAATCAAATCCAAAGTCTGTTACCTTATCTCCTTTTCTAAAGATATGTGTCTTAGGATAGTCCAATCCTTTTTCTTCACACATTTTATAGAAGGATTCTTTTTCTATTAATTTTTCCTTTAAATCCTTATCTATATATGGAGTTATATATTTCTTCGATAATATATCTTTATGGTCTATTATAAGTTCAGCATATTCATCAGTACATCCCATTAGTATAAGTGTAGTGTGAGTGCCCTCATACTCATCTGCCAGCTGTAATAATACTTTTATAAGTTCTTCGTTTTGTGTAATTCTTTCATCAATTCTAAAATCAATTATTTTACTATCTTTTGTTGCTCCAAGAGCATATCTACCATAGGCTATTGATTTTACTCCATAGGCCTCATGAAAAGCCCTTGCTACACTATAACAATTAATATCTCCACCTAATAAAACTGGTTGAATCTTTATGTCTTTATTATTAATCTTATTCCTATTATTTTTATCCATAAAATTACCTCCCTTGGTCTAAAATAGACCTCTATTTACATTATATTAGTTTTCTTATATGTAAAAATATATCTATTATAATATAATATCCCAATTCTTATGCTTAGTAAACCTTTAGAATTGGGATATTGTCCTTTTATTTTTAAAATTGTATCCTTTGTAAAAGTGGTGTAACTATTCCCATAATTGCACCAAGTAGTGCTCCTAGGCTAGTGATTGCCTTTAATTCCTTGTGGGCTATTTCCAGTATTAACTCCTCAGCAAATTCTACTTCAAAACTATTTATCTGGTCCTCCACTACTTTTGAAATGTTGAACATCCTAACAATATTAATAAGCTCATCTTTGCCAATTGTATTAAACAATTTATTTATAAAATCAGATATCCTAGTTGTTGAATCCTTATCTATCTCTTTGAAAGTTTTTGATAAGGGCTGATTCATAAACCCTTTTATGCTGTTGTGAATCACCCTTTGTATAGACTCTTCAAATTCCATTGAATCTATAATCTTATCTAAATTAGATGATACAATACTTAACATACCTTCCTTTATTTCCTTATCTTTAGAATTTATGTTTTCTACTATTATATCCATCAATTTATCTTGGATTTCTTCCTTAGATATATGGGCTAAAACCCACTCCATAAAACTATATATATCTTCTTCCTCAGTGCAAGACAAGACTTGTTTTGTTAAGGAGGATATTTCGGTTTCTAATATCTTATGGATAGTATTTTTTAATATAAAAGATACTACTTCTTCAGATTCATTACTATTTATATATCTTTCTATGGCCGAATATACTTTATTTGAAATTATTTCAGGTTGGACAAACATAGTTATTACTTTACTTACATTTTGTAATACTATTTCTTCTATAGAATTTTTAATTCTATTGGAGATAGTGGCGTCATTAAATAACTCCCTTACACTTTTCATTATAATATCTTTGTTTTGATCTACACTATTATATAATTTGCCTAAAATTTCTTCAGGAATTATTTCTTTTAAAGCTATGTTCCTATTTTCCAGCTCACTTATTTTCATATTTATTCCATTTAACAAAGCTTCTTTAATCCTATGTGATTTACTAAAGTCATCTATAATATATTTTCCCTTAAACTCAATGGCTTTTAAAACTTGGTCTTTATATTTTTCATATATATTTTCCTCTAAAAATCTTACAATTTTCTCTTTCGCCTTATCATCTTTTAACTTTCTAATAAACAAGTTGAATATTCTAGCCTCTATATTTTCTATTGCCTCATTGTAAGCCCTATTGTCTATAGTGGTTATAATATCCTCAAGGGATTTGCTATTGTTTTTTAAATAGCTAAGCTTTAAATCAATCCATGATCTAATTTTTTTCTGAGCCTCTTCACCTGATAATACCTCTGTAATCTTTTCTGGAGTAAGTAGATATTCACCAACTGTATTTCCCACACTTTTGGCAATTCTATATCTTTCCTTAGGAATAAGTCCTGGTGTAAATGGTAACTTAAATCCAAATATTTTCTTCTCTTCATATGGTCTAAATAACATCTTTATAGCTAGCCAGTTTGTAATATATCCTATAATTGAACCCACAATGGCTGGTATTATAAAATCCAATTTTTTCCCTCCTGTTTATTTCTCTTCGCCTATTGCCTTTAGCAAATTTAAACTTAAACAAATTATATATAACTTTAAATCTAAATGAACATATGGACTAACACTGAATATTCATACTAGTTTATTACAAAATTCTTTTTTTATCAACTACTTTCTACAAAATAAAATGTATCTGAAATCCAAAACCTTTTTTAAGATATTTTCCTAATAGGCAATTGCTTCCTTATATTTTCTGTCCAGTATTAGCTTTTCATCCATCATCTCCCCCCTTACTTATTAGACTGAATCTATAGAAAAATGTTGCATCAATTTTAACTTATCCCATAGTTTTAATAGAAAATCACCTCTTAATAAATACCTTTAAATTAATTATATAAATCTATAATTATTCTTAATCTTTATACTTCCCGTTTCCACATTTAAGCAATATATAATGAGATTTATAATTATATATTAATATGATAAAAATACCACAATCTTTGTTCTTTACATTCATACTAAGTGATGTTACCATACTATAGGATACAAATTTAACTAATATATACTAGGAGGAATTTTGACAATGATAGAACATAAGGAAATTATGAATCATAACTTAAATTTCCAAGACTCCTCAAAGAGGCTAAGCAAAATTTTAAATGATACTAGATTAATACATAGCAAAGTTTTCAGTGAAATATCTGGCAATCAAGTATATATAAAACCTGAAAACCTACAAACTACAGGTTCCTTCAAAATCCGTGGGGCATATAATAAAGTATCAAAGTTATCTGAAGAAGAGAGAAACCACGGTCTTATAGCTTCATCTGCAGGAAATCATGCACAAGGAGTTGCATATGCTGCGCAAAGTCTTGGGGTTAAGGCTACTATAGTAATGCCAAAAACTACACCTCTTATTAAAGTAGAAGCTACTAGAAAATATGGTGCAGATGTAGTATTACATGGTGATGTATATGATGAAGCCTACGAAGAAGCTTGTAGATTAGAAAAAGAAAACAACTATGTATTTATACATCCCTTTGATGATTTAGATGTAATTGAGGGACAAGGAACTATTGCCCTTGAAATCTTCAACGAATTAGAAGATGTAGATTGTATTTTAGTACCTATAGGTGGTGGCGGGCTAATAAGTGGTGTTGCCTTAGCTGCTAAATCTATTAATCCTAATGTTAAAATAATAGGAGTTGAACCTGAAGGAGCAAAGTCCATGATGGATTCTCTAGAGCAAGGAAAAATCATATCTTTAGATATGGTAAACACTATTGCTGATGGTACTGCTGTAAAAACTCCTGGAAACCTTACCTATGAAATTACTAGGGATTATGTTGATGAAATCGTAACAGTATCTGACTTAGAAATCATGGAGGCTTTCTTAACTCTTGTACAATCCCATAAGCTTATTGCTGAAAACTCTGGTTTATTATCCTTGGCAGCTTTAAAAAAGATTAAAGAAAAGGATAAGAAAATAGTATCTCTAATCAGTGGTGGAAATATAGATATATTGACAATTTCTGGTTTGATTGATAAAGGGCTTGTAAGTACAGGACGTATATCTTGTTTTGCTGTTACTTTAAAGGATAAACCAGGAGAGTTACAAAAGATTTCAGATATACTATCTAACTTAGGAGCAAATATAATAGATGTAAGTCATGATTCTCGTAGGGGACTTACTTCCTTTACAGATGTTAATGTAAATATTACAGTTGAAACTAACGGATTCACACATATCCAAAATATAGTTCAGGAAATTCCAAAATATGGATATCATATAGAAAATGTATACTAAACCCAAGAGGCTATCCTAGTGATTTACTAGGCTTGGCCTCTTTTTTTAATTTCAATATATATGGCAAAAAAACAGAATTTATTCATAAGTTACAAAAAAGTTACAAAAAGTCTTTCTTTTTATGTTTTTATGTAATATACTATCTATATAATAATTTTTTATCCGGAAAGGAGTGCATTACTTTGTCATCAAAAAGTAATACTTTTAAAAATACTATCGTTGGTCTTACATTAGCAGGTGTTTTATCTATGAGTTCTATGCCTGTCCATGGGGCTTTAGGTGATCGTGTGCTTAGGGAAGGAATGAGACATAAGGATGTTCAAGAACTTCAACAACATCTTAAAGATTTAGGACATTTTAGCTACAAAGAAACTACTACATATTTTGGAACATATACTACAAAGGCAGTAAAAAGCTTTCAAAAATCTAAGGGACTAGCTGTAGATGGTTCATTTGGACCTCAAACTTCTAAAACTCTATTAGCTACAATAGGAAAATCTAGCACTCCAAATAGAGGTAATACTTCTAGAAATCCTGAGCCTTCTACTTCAAATGGACAAACTAAACTAACATATAGCCGTCCGTTAATTCTAGGTCGTAGTGGTCAAGATGTAAAGGATCTACAAGATGCCCTTAAAAAATTAGGATATTTAAAAATAGATAAAACCACTAACTATTTTGGCACAATGACTAAAAATGCAGTTATGAGTTTTCAAAGAGCCCATGGTCTTTCTCCAGATGGTTCCTTTGGACCAGCTTCCTTTAATAAAATGAATGAAATATTAAGTGGAAAAACTAGTTCTTCATCTACTCCTAGTAGGGGAGAAGAAAGTAATAGATCTCTTACCATAAGAATCGTAAGTACTGCTAAACAGTTATTAGGCCGTGGAATTCCATATGTTTATGGTGGATCCAGCCTATCTGGATTTGACTGTTCTGGCTTTACTCAATACGTATATAAACAGCATGGAGTAAATATACCTCGTAGCTCTGTATCACAGGCTGCTACAGGTACTAGAATTAGTAAGACAGATTTACAGGCCGGGGATTTATTAATCTTTAGTAATACCTATAAATCTGGTCCTAGCCATACAGGTATATATATAGGAAATGGACAATTTATCCATTCTAGTACTTCAACAAAAGGAATTAGATTATCTAGTCTTAATGAATCCTACTATAGTAAACACTTCTCATATGGCAGAAGAGTATATTAATTTAAAATAAATACAAGAGTTGAAGTTATTTTCTTCAACTCTTTTTTTATATTTTATCCATATCATATGAATAATCCTAAGACTAAAAGGTATAAATTAAATAGTGCGAATTTTTGAAAAATAAAAGGAGATACATATAATGAAAAAAGCTACGGATAATAAAAAAGCATTTCAGATTTTAGACAATTTAAAAAAAGTTATTGTGGGAAAAGATGAAGTTTTAGAAAATGTATTGATAACCCTGCTTGCAGGAGGCCATCTATTAATCCAAGATATTCCAGGAGTAGGCAAAACTACCTTAGCTAAAGCATTATCTAAAAGTTTGGACCTGTCTTATAAGAGGATTCAATTTACTCCAGATCTTATGCCCTCAGATATAATAGGTGTAAATATTTACAACAAAGATACCGAAACATTTACATTTAAAAAGGGTCCTATATTTACTCAAATATTCTTAGCTGATGAAATCAATAGGACATCTCCAAAAACACAATCAAGTCTTTTACAAGCCATGGAAGAAGGAGAAGTATCTACAGAAGACATTCACTATGTATTAAATAAGCCCTTTATGGTACTAGCTACTCAAAATCCCTTAGAATATCAAGGTACTTTTCCATTACCTGAGGCACAATTAGATAGATTTTTGATGTGTTTATCTTTAGGATACCCAGATAAGTCCTATGAAGTAGAAATATTGAAAAATTATAATTCTATTAAAAATATAGATTCTATAAAAGCTGTAGCTTCCCAATATGATATTTTAACAATGCAAAATGAAATAGATAATTTAAAAGTTCACCTGGATATATTAAATTACATTGTAGATATTGCCAACATTACCCGTGATCATGAATATTTGCGTCTTGGAGTTAGCCCCAGGGCCTCTATTGACTTACTTAAAGCAGCAAAAGCTAAAGCATTTTTACAAAATCGAGATTATGTAATTCCTGATGATGTTAAGTCTATGACAATACCTGTACTTGGTCATCGATTAATTCTTTCTTCCGAAGCTAAAATTCAACAAAAAGACCATCAACAAATATTAGAAGATGTTCTTAGCCGGGTTAATATCCCAGTGATAGCTAATGAATAAGCTTAAATTTTTATTTCCTCTAATTTTTATAATTATTCTCAGCATTGTTCTATTAGTTGGTGGAATAATCCCCTATTTTATTTTTTATATATTTATTTTAATATTTATACTTCCTTTAATTCATAATCTAATTATTTTAAAATATATTCAAGGCAATATTATAATTCCAAAGGCAAGTTTATTTACTGATGAAAGTATACCTATAGAATATAAAATTGAAAATAAATCTTACTTTACAATTCCCTATATACAAATCAAAAGTGAAATAGCAAAGGAAATCACAGGTGATAAAAGTGAAAGTATATATTTATCCCTAAAAAAAAGAGAAATCTTTATAAAAAAAGAAAATCTAATTATAAAAAGAAGAGGCTATTATGAAGTTGGCAAAGTAGAAGTAACTTTAAAGGATATATTTGGATTTTACACCTTTAAAAAAACTATATCTGATAATATCTCCCTTGTAGTATATCCCAAACCCATTAGTATATCAGAATTTAGTGCCATTAGTGGTAGTGGATTAGATGAACTTTTAATACAAAATTCATCCTTTGAAGATAAAAATAATATATCTTCTTTGAGGAATTATAGAGAAGGGGATTCTATAAAATCCATCCATTGGAAGTTAACAGCAAAAAAACAAATTCCCGTTATTAAGGAATATGAAACCCATGGAGATGCTAATATATTTATATTTATGGATAATAGCAAGGAAGTCTATAAAAAAGATGTAGACCGACGTCTAGAGGATAAAGCTGTAGATATTGGCCTTAGTATAGTGAATTATTGTTTAAATCAAGACATAAAAACTGAATTAGTAACTCTAGAAGGTAAAAGGCCGATGGTGATAGAAGGAAATAAATCCTCTGATTTAAAACGATTTTTAGAGATATTTGCAAGATTTTCTGCCAATGGTAACCTTGATTTACACTCCTTATACCTTCCTAGAATAGAACTATTCAATAGGGATTCAACTATTGTTATAATCACTCCCAATCTGGATAAGTCCATGGGGAGCTTTGGAATTCAATTGAAAATGAAAAGTTTAAATCCATTACTTGTAGTCCTTTATGATAAAAAATATGATACGGGTTATATTGAATTAGACATAGCTGATAAATTAAGGATGGAAGGTGTTCCAGTATATATACTAGACTTTAATTCAAGTATTAGAGAAGTATTGGAGGTTTATAATGCTTAGATTATCAAAGAAAAGTCATAATAGAATAATAAATATAATATATTTTTTACTTGTATTTAATCTTGTATATATGATTGGATTAGTAATTAATCTGAAAATGAAGTTTCCTAAAAAAGGTTTGTTAGTCTTATTTGTGAGTCAGGCAGTAAAGTTTTTATTATTGAACCCTTTATTCTTTTTTATCATTTTGACTACTGCTATAGTAATTAGTCTTTTAATAAACCACTTTTCCAATCCATTTATTATTCCTTTTTTAGATAGGCTTTATTTTCTAATGGATAATATTATGAATAATATTAAAGGTAAGGAAGCTATAGAGTCAAACAATGTATTAGTACTTTGGTCTATGGTTATAGCCATAGTATCCCTCTATACTGCTATTATTTTGTTTAAAAATAAAAATATATATTTACTGCTTCCTGGATTTATGATTCCACTTATTTTCTATTGGTATACCTTCTATGATGAAGCTTATATAAGTATAGCCTTATTTCTATTTTTATTTTTCATATTAATGGCCTTAGATAGATATTCTAAAATAATAAATCAAATAGGTAAAATACAAACATCTATGAATGTTAAATATAAAAAACCTTTAAATATAAACTTCCTTTATAAATCATGGCTAAAAACTGCCATAATATATGGATTTTTAATAGTCTCCATAGGACTTTTACTACCTAAAACTAATAAACATATTGAATGGCTTTGGCTTCAAGATAAAGCATACGGTATATTTCCCTCTATGGAATATTTACGATCCAATGAATTTTTTGACAAAGAAAAAGGAGATGCTGCCTTATTTGATTTTACTCATACAGGATATCAAAAAGATCCTTATAAATTGGGAGGTCCTATAGAGTTAAGTAATAGAAAGATAATGACTGTCCAGGCCAATGATACAAGTTATTTGAGAGGTAATATAAAACATATATATGATGGTTATTCTTGGCATAAGGCCAATCTTTTCACAGTAGACTATAACTTGGAAGAAGATTTCAGCGAAATTACAGAAATTGATAAAAGGATGTATTATAAACAGATGGATATTTCTATTACTCATCATTCCTTTGCTTCTACTACTTTATTTAGTTCCTATAAACCTACTGAAGTCTATTATAACAACTCTGATTATTTAGTTACTGTAGGCTATGACCATGAATTAGTATTTCACCAAGGTGTTTATGACAATGAATCCTATTTAATCAAAACATATAAACCTCTTCCCTACGGCATTCTAATGGAACTAGGGATTAATATGAAAAAATCTGATATAGACAATATAGATATATATTTACAAGTACCCAATGATAAAATTACCAATAGAACTATAGAACTAAATAATAAAATCATAGAAGGTAGTACAAATGATTTTGAAAAAGCCATAGCTATAGAAAAATATCTACGAAATAATTATGAATACACCCTTCATCCAAATATTGTACCTGATGGCTATGATTTTATAGATTATTTTTTATTTGAAGAAAAAAGAGGCTACTGCACCTATTATGCAACTTCCATGGCAATTATGCTTCGTCTAGAAGGTATCCCTACTAGATATGTAGAAGGATATTTAGCCAATAACCTAATAGATGAAAATCTATATGAAGTACGACAAGAAAATGCCCACGCATGGGTAGAAGCCTTTATAGAACCTGTTGGATGGATGACCTTTGAACCAACACCAAACTATTCCATAGAGCCTAGATATGAAAATTATAGTTCATCTAATAATACTATCCCTAGGGAAGATATGGACACAGATTCTAATCATACTCCTATGGATATTGAAGACAGGCCTATAGATGATAAAAGCAACATAAAAACTGATAAACTAAATAATAAGGATGATTCAATTTCCAAAAATACAACTAAAGAGTCTTCAAAGAATATTTTATTGTATATTATATTAATTCCTGTGTTAATAATACTTATAATATTTATAAAAAATTTCTTTAAGATAAGATATAGAAAATCACAAATTAAAAAACTTCCTTATAATACTAGGATCATATATCTATATAATGATATTATAAATATAATGGAAAGATTAGGATATCATCGCCCATCAGGAAAAACCCACTGGGAATATGCCTATGAGTTTGCATATAAATTTTCTGATATTGGAGAAAAAGGAATCATAGAAATAACAGATATTTTTATGAAAAGTAAATATGGAAACTATATGCCTTCTGATAGTGACATAGATGATTTTAAAATATTTAAAAATGATGTAGATAAAAGATTAAAAATGTATCTAGGCAAAAGATCTTATTATTATAATAAATATATTAAAGGAATCTAAACATCTGTTTAGATTCCTTTAATATATAACACTATCCTCCTAAAGTAATATCCTGGGTATTGTACCAATCTAAAGCTGAATAAAAATGATTAGGATGAAAATCTGGCCAGTAATCTTCTACAATATAAAAATCTGAATACACAGCCTGCAATGGTAAAAATCCACTTAATCTTCTTCTACCACCCCATCTAATTATTAAATCTACCCTTGATATATCATTGGATTTTAGTAATTCTATAGGATTTCTTGAACGCATCTGAGCAATACTAATATTTGATATATCCCATTTCCAATCATAATTCACTAAAAAGTTTACTTTAGTTCCACCTTTACCAAATCTTTTTCTTTCTTTAGTGTAAGGGAATAATTTTTTTGGAAACATGGGGGAATCTGTATTTCCAATTACTAATAAATCGGCATTTTCCTTAGATAACAACTCTACAGCATCTATACAAGCCTTTGTAAAGGCCAGTCTTTGAATTTTAGGCCTTTTAGTGTTATCAGATGTAAATCCATAAAATGTAAGCTCCTCAATTCCAACTTTCTCACAAAGTTTAAATACTGCTAATCCTGGATCTAATCCATTATCGTATCCCTTTTGCTTACTCATATTATTATTTTCTGCCCATCTCCTATTCCCATCTGGAATTACTCCTAAATGTTTTGGTATTCTCATTTCAATCCCTCCAACTATCTAGAAGTAGTATTTCCATATTATTGAAATCAATTCATGTGTCTATTTATTCCATCTTTCTACTACCTGGTTTCATAATAGGCTTATTTTCTCTACATAGTGGACATTCTTCTTTGTCATAAGTATTTAGATCTATCTTTATTCCCCCATATATGGGATATTTAAGTTCTTGACTACTTCTATCTACGATACAAGCTATACCTACTACTTCTCCTCCATAATCTTCTACTACCTTTATAGCTTCATAGGCAGACTTCCCAGTGGTTACCACATCTTCAGCTATTATTACTTTTTGCCCCTTTT
This sequence comes from Wansuia hejianensis, assembly GCF_014385225.1. Taxonomy (GTDB): domain Bacteria; phylum Bacillota; class Clostridia; order Tissierellales; family Tissierellaceae; genus JACRTK01. The sequence continues at coordinate 332,326 of NZ_JACRTK010000003.1, read as the reverse complement.
CTATGGTAAAACCTCTTCTTAGACTCATCTTTTTGTCTTCTCGTTCCACGAATATACTAGGCTTACCAGTTTGCCTACCTAGTTCATAACTAACTATTATACCTCCCATAGCTGGACCAACTACTATGTCAAATTCTAAACCCTTTATCTTATCTACTATTAGCCCTACTGCTTTTTCTGCCTTATCTGGATACATTAAAAGTCTAGCACATTGTATATATCCATCACTATGTTTCCCTGATGACAATAGATAGTGACCATTTAGTAAAGCTTCTGTTTTTAATAAAATTTCCTTTATCATATATTCTCCCTCCAAATTATTCCTCTAATCTCTTCTAAAGATTTGATTCTCTGATTTACCATAAAAGTTTCTATTCCTTCAATTATATCAAGTGTTATAGTAGGGTTTATAAAATTTCCACTACCTACCTGTATAGCCCAAGCACCAGCCATTATAAATTCTATAGCATCTTTATAGTCCATTATTCCACCTATACCTATTATAGGAACATCAACTGCCTTAGATACTTCATATACCATCCTTAGGGCTATTGGCTTAATACAAGGACCTGATAATCCAGCTATGGTATTTTCAAATACAGGACTTTTACTATATATATCTATTGCCATGCCACTAAATGTATTTACAAGGGATAATCCATCAGCCCCTGCTTTTACACAAGTTTCTGCCATATGAACTATATTTTCTGCATTAGGTGATAGTTTAACTATTAGTGGTTTTTTGCAGGTTTTTCTAACCTCTGAAACTATTTCATAAGCATCCTTACTTCTTATACCAAAAGCCATACCTCCTTCTTTGACATTTGGACAGGATATATTTAGCTCTATCATATCTATATTAGTCTTATTTAATCTTTCAATAGATGTCACATATTCTTCTATGGTTCCTCCACCAACATTAGCTAATACAATAGTATCTTGTTTTTTCATAAAAGGAAGTTGGTTACTAATAAATTCATCTATACCTGGATTTTGTAATCCTATACTATTTAAAAGTCCACCTGTAGTTTCGTATATTCTTATACCCTTATTTCCTTCTTTTCTATTTAATGTAAGTCCTTTAGAGCTTATCCCTCCCAGTTTGGAAAGAGGAAAATATTCTGCATACTCTCTTCCAAAACCAAAGGTTCCTGAAGCAGCTATTACTGGATTTTTCAATTCTACTCCACATATATTAACCTTTGTATTAATCACTGAAAATTACCTCCCTACTGGAAAATACAGGACCATCCTTACATACTCTCTCCATACCCTTAGTTGTTTTTATAGTACATCCTAAGCAAGCTCCTATTCCACAGGCCATCCTACTTTCCATAGAGCAATAAACTGGTACAATATCTCTACATATCTTTATTACATTTTTAATCATTGGAAGGGGACCACAGGTAAATATTAAATCATATCTATGTGGATCAAACAGTTCAGTAACAAAACCTTTATGCCCTTGGGAACCATCTTCTGTAGATATAAATAGCCTGTCTACTCTTTTTTCGATTATATCTGTATAATAAACTTCATCCCTAAATCCACAATAAAAATCCACATTATTGTCTAACTTCTTAGAAAGATATATTAATGGTGCTATACCTATTCCACCTGAAACAATACCTACTTTCCCCTTTAATTTTAAGTCAAATCCATTGCCTAATGGACCTAAAAGTTCTAAAGTATCACCTTTTACCAGTTTAGATATAATATGGGTGCCCTTGCCTCTGACTTCATATAAAAAAGTTATTATATTATCTTCTATATTTGCAATGCTTATGGGCCTAGGTAAAAATGGATCCTTAGCTTCCCAGCCTCTTAGCATATAAAACTGTCCTGGTATTCCTAAATCCTCTCCAAACCTATTCCATAAATCTATTTCTAATTTTAATTCAAATATATTATGACTTATTTTAGTATTGGAGTGTATAATTCCCTTATTATAGGCCCTTTTCATTTCCTATATCCTCCCTCATAGCCAATACTGCTTCTCTAGCATATTTATAAAAATTTTCTTCTCCATCAGCATAGTTTTTATATGCTGTTATAATTCCCCTTGAGGAGTTTACAACTCCACCATTTCCCTTATTTAAATATAAGGCTACATCTTTTCCTTTAGCTCCCTGATGTCCATATCCTGGTATGAGAAAAAACATATTTTTGTATCTATTTCTTATTTTCTTTGCCTCATCTATATGGGTACCACCTACCACGGCACATATTGAGCTATACCCACAGCTTCCTGTATACTCAGTTCCCAGTTCATTTAGTCTATCTCCTATGTGATAATATAGTGGCTCCTTCCCCTCTATATTTAAATATTGGATATCTTTAGCTCCTGGATTAGATGTCCTTAAAAGTACAAATACTCCCTTTTGTTTTTCTTCTATATATTTTAAATATGGCGTTATACTATCAAACCCCATATATGGATTTAGAGTTATAAAATCTGCTTCAAAGTCTCCCTCAAAATGGGCTTTACCATACATTTGGGCTGTAGAAGATATGTCTCCCCTTTTTATATCTCCAATAGATAGGTTCCCCTTTTCCTTTATATATTTTAAAGTTCTTTTATATGCCACAAGCCCCTCTATACCATAGGCTTCATAGTATGCAATTTGTGGTTTATACACCGATACAATATCTGTTGTAGCGTCGATTATCCTTTTATTGAATTGAAATATTATTTCTCCTATATCTTGATATTGTTCTTTTAGCCTACTAGGAATATAGTCCAATCTAGTATCTAGTCCTACGCAAACATTTCCCTTTTTTTCTACATTCTTATATAGTCTATCTATTATCAAACTTTAGCCCTCCATTATACTTTAATTGACCCATTCTCATTGTGCCTATTACTTCACCATAAACTTCCATACCATTAAACACAGTATTTTTCCCCTTAGATATAAATTCATCACTGTTAATACTGAGTTTTCTATCTAAATCTAAAAATACTAAATCTCCATCATATCCTTTCTTTATCTTGCCTTTATTTACATTCATGATCTTTCCTGGTGTTGCAGACATTAATTGAGATAGTCTATTTAATGATATTTCTCCTGATTTTACCAGACTTGTATAACATATGGAAAAAGCAGTCTCTATTCCTGAAATCCCAGGAGCTCCCTGTTTCTTATCTTCTATGGTGTGGGGAGCATGGTCCGTAGCTATGGTATCTATGGTTCCATCTTTTATCCCTTGAATTATTGCATCTACATCTTCCTTTTCTCTTATGGGTGGGTTTACTCTATAGTCATTATCATATAATCCAATATGATGAGGAGTAACCTCACAGGTTATATTTTTTCCATATTTTTTTGCCTTCCTTATCTCTTCTACAGAGTTTCTAGTGCTTACATGGGCTAGATGTAATCTTGCTCCCGTCAATTTAGCCAAATATAAATCCCTATAAGTCATAATGTCTTCCGATAATCTATTATCTATATTTACTATTTCCTCATCTTCTTCGTGACCTATTAGTATTAAATTTTTTTCCTTTCCTTTTAACATAGCTCTATACATAGTTAGATTTGATTGTACCCCTTTACCATCATCTGAAATAAACTTTACTCTATGGTCTAATCTATCTAAATGGTCTAATGTCTTTCCATCAAAATCCGTTGTTATAGATACAGCTTGATGTATATCTATTAGATCTAATTCTTTAGATTTATTTAGTACATACTCTACAGTTTCCATATTACTACATATAGGATTAGTGTTTGCCATTAGATTTACTAGGGTATATCCACCTTTTAATGCCGCCTTACTTCCTGTATATATATCTTCTTTATGGGTATATCCAGGTTCTCTAAAGTGTACATGAAGGTCTATAAAAGCTGGCATAACCACTAAACCTAAGGCGTCTATAGTTTTACAACCATAGTCTAAATCCATTCCATAATTTTCTATCTTTCCATCCTTTATATATATGTCTCCTATCATATCCTTAGTTTCATCTATGATTCTACAGTTCTTTATCAAAACCTCCATATTATCCCTCCCATGTATATAGTTGATCACAGTAATCACATTTGTAACTTCCTGTTTCCTTGTCTACTAAGCTAAATTTATGAACTATATTTCTTTCCGTAGAAGTAATACATCTGGGGTTTTTGCATTCTACTACTCCCTCTACATTCTCAGGAAGAGATAAGTTTATCTTTTCAGATATTTTTTCATCACGAATAATATTTATAGTGATGTTAGAATCTATAAATCCTAAAATTCGTAAATCTAAATCCATATTATTTTCTATCTTTATTAGATCCTTTCTCCCATATGTTTTACTTGGAGCATTTATTATTAAAGCTACTGTAAAGTCAACCTTATCTAAATCTAAATAATTAAATATTTTAGCTCCTAAACCTGGTTTTATATGATCAATTACTATACCGTTTGAGATACTATCTATATATAACATTTAAGCCACCTCCAAAAGTCTAGCTATTAGTGCCATTCTTATAAACATTCCATACTTAACCTGTTTAAAATAGCAGGCCCTTGGATCATTATCTACTTCTGGACTTATTTCATTTACCCTTGGTAATGGATGTAATATGGATAAATCACTTTTAGCTAATTTTAACTTTTCATTATCTAATATATAACTATCCTTTAATCTAATATAATCGGCTTCATTAAAAAACCTTTCTTTTTGAACCCTTGTCATATATAAAACATCTAAACTGTCAATAACTTCTTCTAAGGTTTCAACTTCTAAGAAAGGTATATTATTTTTAATAAGTATTTCTTTTTTAATATATTCTGGAATTTGTAATTCTTTTGGTGAGATTAATATAACTTTTATATTTTCATATCTTGATATTGCTTTAATAAGAGAGTGAACTGTACGACCAAATTTCAAGTCACCACATAATCCAATAGTTAGATTGGATATTTCTCCTTTAATTTCTTTGATAGTTAAAAGATCTGTTAATGTTTGAGTTGGATGCTGATGTCCCCCATCACCTGCGTTTACGATAGGGACCAATGAATGATAAGATGCATATTTAGGAGCTCCTTCTTTAGGATGTCTCATAACTATAAGGTCTGCATAGGACCCTACTGTTCGAATAGTATCAGGAATACTTTCCCCTTTTGTAACAGAACTGGATCCAGGTTCTGAGAATCCAATTACTTGACCTCCAAGCCTTTGCATAGCTGCTTCAAAACTAAATCTAGTTCTAGTGCTCGGTTCATAAAATAATGTAGCTAGTATCTTTCCACTACATACACTTCTATAGTCTTCTTGATTATTGATGATATTCTTAGCTAGCTTAAATAAATCCTCTAGCTCTTCCATAGATAAATCCATAGGATCTGTTAAATGTTTCATATTATTTTCCTCCTTTTTTGCCTCTCTGGACATAATTAAAGGATTGCATAAAAAATGCCTTTCCTAAAGGAAGGCATAAGTATACTGTGTTTTTACGCTCTCCTTTCTAAACTCACGGTTTAGTTTAAAGGTTATTATCTTTTATAAAATAACATACTATTTTATTGTTGTCAATGATTTTTAATTTCCACTTGAAAAAATTAACTATATTAGATATTATTGTTCATATAGTCTTTTTTAAATGTTTGGTTCTACATTTAATAAAAATAGGAAGGATATTTAAAATGAATAAAATAATATTAAGTGCCGATAGTACTTGTGACTTAAATGATGAATTAGTCAATACATATAATATAAATTTAGCCCCATATACTATATTTTTAAAGGAGAAGGCCTATAAAGATAATATAGATTTAGTGCCTAATGATATATATGAAATATATTCAAAGGAAAAAGTCCTACCTAAAACATCTGCCATAAATGTAGTTGAATACAATAATTACTTTAAACCTTGGGTAGATAAGGGATATGAAGTAATACATATAACCCTGGGAAGCAGTCTGACTAGTAGCTATAATAATAGCTGTATAGCCGCAGAACAACTTCAAGGAGTGCATACTATAGACTCCCAAAACCTATCTACTGGAACAGGGCTTCTAGTATTAAAAGCTGCCCATATGATAGAAGAAGGCTTAACAGCAAGGGAAATTGTAAAAAACCTAAAATCTATTAGAGAAAATATACATATGAGTTTTATACTGGACACTTTAGAATTTTTACATGCAGGAGGCCGTTGTTCTAAAGTAGCCACTCTGGGATCAAATCTACTAAAAATAAAACCAGTAATTGAAGTAGACAATAGTTCTGGCTCTATGAGTCTAGGAAATAGATATAGGGGTAATTTAAAAAAGAGTATAGTTAAATATATAAAAGATAAACTATCAAGTTCTGATAATGTTAAAAAAGAGCATATTTTTCTTGTCCATTCTGGAGTAGATAGCAATATTATCTCTTTAGCTAAAAACACCATATTAGAATGTGGAGACTTTAAAAATATTTATATAAGTATGGCCAGTTGTACAATTACTTCACACTGTGGTCCCAATACACTAGGTATAGCCTTTGAAACTGAATAATATATGATAATACTAGGATTTTAAAATCCTAGTATTTTTTTATGAAAAATCCTTGACATTAAATAATATTGAAGCTATAATTAAATTGTAATGATTACAACTTAGTAATGATTACCCTAAAAGTTACAGAATTATTGTTTCCCCAAACAATGGAGGTGAGCCATGTGAGTATAAGGATTGAAAAATTGACTAAAGAATTAAAAAAGAATAATATACGTCTTTCCCATCAAAGACTAAAGGTCTTAGAATATATGGTTACTCACAGGACTCACCCTACTGTAGATCAGATATATAATGATTTACAGAAGGAAGTCCCTACCCTATCTAAGACAACTATATATAATACTCTTAGGACATTAGTAGATGCCAATTTAGTAAAGGCTATAAATATAGAAGATAATGAAGTCCGATATGATGCTGTTACTAAAGATCATGGACACTTTAAATGCGAATCTTGTGGAGAAATATTTGATTTCGATGTTGATTTTAACACCTTTAGCACTAGGGGTCTAAAGAACTTCAATATCAAACATAAAGATATCTATTTTAAGGGCATATGTCCTAATTGCATGTAACTAATTAATAATTAATATTTAATAATAAAGACATTTTGTCTTTTTAAAAATTTAAATTAAATATGGAGGAGATCTTAAATGGAAAACAAAACACTTAAAAATCTTATGGAAGCATTTGCTGGAGAATCCCAAGCAAATAGAAAGTACTTAGCATACTCAAAAAAAGCTGAAGCTGAAGGAAATACAAATGCAGCAAAATTATTCAAGGCAGCTGCTGATGCAGAAACAATACATGCATTAAAGCACTTCGAAGTAGCAGGGCAAATAGGATCTACAGCTGACAACCTAAAGGATGGAATTGAAGGTGAGACATATGAATTTGAGGAAATGTATCCTGGGTTCTTAGAAACTGCTGAGGCTGAAGGAAACAAAGCTGCAGTTAGGACATTTACTTATGCAATGGAAGCTGAAAAAGTTCATGCTAAATTATATAAAGAAGCCTTAGAAAATATAGACCAAAAAGAAGAAGTATTCTACTATCTATGTCCTATATGTGGAAACATTGAAAAAGCAATGCCTGAAAAATGTAATATCTGCGGTGTAGATGGATCTAAATTTATTAAATACTAATTAAAATACTGAGGATTTCCTCAGTATTTTTTATTGATATTTAGATTATGATTGTTTTCTTTTATTTATTCTTTGTTAACTTTCTTAAGCTTTCTATCTATTATTGTAGTAAAAATAAATGCTAATACTAATATAACAATGGATACTATCATTAAACTTCTATTGTTTTCAATAGGACATACCCCTGCTGGTACCTTTGACCTATCTATATAGTTTTTTGCTAAAACTCCTAGTGCAAATATAGAACTACTAAAAAATATTATATTACTAATAATAGATAATTTCTTATATTTCAATATAGATTCCCCCTCTAATAAATCAGTTATTATATAAAATTATAACCTATTATCCATATATGAAACAAATAATTAAACTATATTTCATAATATACAGTATAATATATTAAATATGATAAATAAAAATCTTCTTATCCTAAGAATAAGAAGATTTAAAACTCCTATGGCTTATTTCCTTGTATAAAGGATTTTAACTTGTACTGGAGAATTTACAATCTCAACAATTTGTTAATCCTATCTGGATTAAATCCAATTACAATTGACCCATTGATATCTAATACTGGTACACCTTTCTGACCTGATTTGTCAACCATTTCCATAGCCTTATTATAATCTTTAGAAACATCGTATTCTATGAAAGAAACATTTCTTGATTTCAAGTAGTCCTTTACCCTTGTACACCAGGGACAAGTATTAGTAGAATAAACTATAATACTATTCATTCTGAATTCCTCCTATTCAATTGTTCTAAGTTTTATTATACTCTTTTGTATGTTTATTATATGCATCGAGAGATAAAACAGATAATTAATTCTTTAAGCTTAATTTTACCTAAATATATAGATTCCTTTGACTACATAAATATATATTTTAAATTTAAAATCCCCATTGGACATAATTACCAACGGGGACTTGATTCTACCTTTTAATATAATTATCTAGCTTACTAATTTAAAAGTTATACCATTAATCATGATTTGGATAATTAGCTATTTTACATTATACATGCCTTTACTTTGCATGTAATTGAAAATTCCTTCTCCATGTTGCTGTTCTTCTTTTTGTATATGATTAAGGACATTACGTATATTTGTATCTACACACTCAAATATGGTTGTATCATATGTGCTAGATACGTACTTCTCCGTAGAAAGCATATCTTGGCAAAGCATAGCATCACTTTCATTAACCATTCCAGTATTTCCTGTAGTTTGTAAGTTTGTTTTCTGGTTTTGCTGACTTTGTTGATTTTGCTGCTGTTGCCCTTGTTGTTGATTCATATTTGGTACCTGACCAGACAAAATTTGATTGACTGTATCTAGATGTTGTTGCTCCTGTTGGGCATATGTGTTAAATAACTGTTTTAATTCAGGATCCTGAGCCTGTTTAGCATAATTAGTATACTTTTGAATACACATTTCTTCATGACTTTTTTGATCTTCTAATAACAATTTTTCTTTTTGACTTAAATTAATATTCATTATGAACACCTCCTATGATTATTTTTTCAAATCTAGGTAATATTATTCATACATCATATTAAGATTCAATTAAAATGCTTTTGATTTATAATAAAAGGTTTTAAAACCAAAAAAAACAGTTTTTTACCTTGACATATTTACTCCATATTAATCATCCCTTATGCTTTATCTTCCTTTCTAATATAGAATTTCATTTGATTCTTTCCAAATTCTTTTTTACTTAAACTACTGTAAATAATCCCTAATATTACACCACTAATTGCCGGTATAGTCCAACCCAATCCCTTTGAGTAAAAGGGTAAATAATTAAGAACCTTCACTCTAATTCCAAATTCTCCTAGAGATTGTAAAATACTAACAAAAGAAGTACATATCATAGCAAATAAATATACATAAGAACTCCCTTTGAAAAAATCATTTAAAAATCCAAGTATCATAAGAACAATTGCCATTGGATATATAGCTGTCAGTAAAGGAACTGAAAATTTAAGTATTTGTGTCAATCCTATATTTGCAAATATCATACTTGATATAGATAATATTGTAATCCAAGCTCTATATGAAATCTTTGGCATCAATTTTGTAAAATACTGACTACAAGATGTCAAAAGCCCTACTGATGTAGTTAGGCAAGCAAGTGAAAATATTATTCCTAGTAAAACTGACCCCTTCTGTCCAAATAAGTGAAATACTACATTTGTAAGTATCTTAGCCCCATTTTCAGTTGGCCCAAATACTGTTTGTGACACTGCACCCAAGTAGGCAAGTATTCCATATATAATCGATAACAATAATCCTGCTATAGAACCTGCCTTTATTGTACTTGAAATAAGACCTTTTTCCGTTTTTACCCCCATTTCTTTTAAAGTCATAGAGATAACAATACCAAAATTAAGGGCTGCTATAGCATCCATTGTCATATATCCCTCTAAAAAGCCCTTAAGTAAAGGAGCGTTCCTATAATCACCTGTTGGTCCTCCAAGTATACCTATTGGTTTAAAAAGACTAAATACAAATATGCTTAATATCAAAACTAACAATGTAGGCGTTAAAACCTTTCCAAATCTATCTACAAGCTTTGTTGGTGATTTACATAGCCAATATGCTATTCCAAAATAAACTAAAGTATATATAAATAATGGTATATTACTTTTAGCTACTGTAGCTGATAAAAATGGTGAAATTCCCATTTCAAAGGCTAGACTTGCTGCCCTTGGTATTCCTAGTAATGGCCCTATTGATAAATAAATCAACATTGTAAAAATTATGGCAAACTTTGGATGAACATAGCTTGCTAGTATATGAAGTCCACCAGTCTTAGCAACTACAGCAATTGCAAGTATTGGAAGTCCTACTGCTGAAATTAAAAATCCTAAAATTCCTACTAACATATTTGTCCCTGCTAACTGTCCCAACAAAGGTGGAAATATTAAGTTTCCTGCACCAAAAAACATTGAAAACATCATTAAACTTACAAATAATAACTTCTTTCTCTCCATTTTTTCCATTTTATAAACCTCCGATTTGTTTTCTTAATCTTATTAATGTAGTTTATAATACCAATATCACTTTCCATAATATACACCCCTTTATTTATTATTTTATAAAATAAAAAACTCGCCCCAAAAAGGGACGAGTTATTCTCGCGTTACCACCCTAGTTCTATAAATTAAAATATAAAAATTAATCTATAACACTCATCAACGTACATTATAATACGTGTTCCTATTAACGGTGGACTACCTGCTTTGCTTACTAAAATCAATTTCAGCTCCGCTTCTCAGAGATGATTTTCAATTAATCCTTGAACATTGACTCTCACCATAATGTCAACTCTCTGTGGAACAATAAACTAATCTACTCTTTCTCTTCATAGAATTTATCTATTTACTTTTTATGATTATATATTTTGTAGCATATATTTTTCTTATTGTCAATAATTGAATTTATTTTTTAGATTAATATTTATCTTAAATTATATAAGTCCCTGCATTCCTTATCTCCCTATTTTGTGTCCACATAATTATTACAAAGACTCTATATAGTTACATAATAGATTGATCTCATAACCATATATTTTAAACTATATCCAAATTACATCAAATATGGACCACTTTTGTGTATTTCAAAAGTAGTAGACCTATTTTACTAGACATTAAGTCAAATTTTCTAGATTGTATCTATTTTACTTTACTCTTTTTCATATCGCTATATCCAATCCAAACTGTCCAAACATAGGCACAAGTTTTAGGAATCATTAGCATCCCAATAAGAGGAAAAATGTCACCCCATAAAACTACTGGAATATAAAAAGCAAAACTTAATACAATAGTTAACCACATAAAACGGAAGGAGTGGTCATTTTCTTCCTTCCCACTTTTGTAAAATAATACAATAATAAGCAATCCCATAAGAGCAAAGGGAATATTTCGATAAATACCCCAAGATAAAGGTGGATTAGCACTGGTCCATGCATTTTGTGGGAAAAAGCAAAGGGTTATTCTCAAGGCAGCAAAAATATAAATTAAAGCAGTAATACCTTGTTTTCCCTTTATATCATATCTCCTTCTCCAAACATAGTAGAGAAGTATATAAAAAAATGTCATAGTAATAGATGTAATAAATTTACCTATACCTAAAGGAATAGTATAGTTTTCAAGTCCTGTTGTATTTAAAGCTATTACACGAGGAACAAGATGAAATGAATCACCTACACCAAGTACAACAGCCATAATTCCAAATAATAGGTATTCTTTATTACCTTTAGAGTTTTTAATCATTAGAATCCCCAATGTAATCACTGTAGTAAGATATACAGCATCAAATAAAGTTTCTATAATCCCTTGGATATTTAACCTCCTAAAATAATGAACTTTGTTCAGTTGGTTTTCTATAAATGTCCACCATTAGGTGGACATAAACACTTAATCATAGATTATACATTTTACAATCTCCACTAAATAATCACAGGATTCTTCTTTCATAAGCAATGTGAGTATATTGGAGAAAACAAAATCTACAAATTTAACTTTTGTAAATTTATCAGAGAAAACATCTTCTCTTACATTAGGATCTTGATCCAAAGATTTAATTAATCCATTTTTCATATGCCCAAAATACCGATGCATTACTTCTCGTCCTTTGTTTTTATCCATATTGGATAAAGTCATAGGATGTACTCTAAAAAAAGAAGGATATCTCTTTGAACCCTTTTGAATGTTCTTAAATAAAAAAAGAATATTTTCTGTAAAACCTAATGTAGAGTGATATTCTTTTGAATTGTGTATAATTTCTGTCCAAATGGATTCAATTATTGCAATACCTAAATCTTCTTTAGATGGAAAATAATTATAAACTGAACCTACAGAAATGTCACATCTTTGTGCAATATCCCTCATATTCAAAGCCTGGATACCTGATTCCGTGACAATTTCTTTTCCAGCGGAAATTATAAACTCCTTAGAAATTAAAGTTTTTTTCATGATAAACCTCCAAACTGAACACTGTTCACTATATACTGTTATTATTAGACTGTCAATATATGATTATCTAGCTTTATAAAAAATATTATAACAATTAAAATGGCCTATACATGAGATCAAATATATATAGAAAATATATTATCTATATATATTTTCTTCCTTAGATTTTAGTGACTTTATGGCCAAATATAATTGGAATATTCTTACCATAGAAACTATCCCAATAGCCCCTATTATACTTGATAGGGCAACATTATTAACAGTGCTACGGTTCCTATTATTCAAAAGAGAAATATTAATTATAGGACTTTCAAGAAAGTTTATATAAAGTTCTAAAAATATCATGAAACTTAATAAATAAAAATGTGGTTTTATCCTTTCCCTTAATGCTTTAATCTTATCTTTTACTTCATTATAGATTACAAAAGGATTTCCATTATTCTCTTTTTCCAAAATAAGAATCTCTCGATTTATCATTCCCCTTGATGTGGCCAACTTACCACCCTTATTTGCATATGGACGATACTTTACTCTACCTATAGAAAACTGACCTAGATTCAATGGTTTTTCAAAATATTTAATCTCTACATCATCTAAAAAACTCTCATACTCTTTTCTTTGAACATTTGATTTATTACCTATATAATCTACTGCATATTGATATTCATTAGGTCTACATTTCTTGAACTCATAAAAAAATCTACCAACCTTAGATAACTTTAATCCTTCTATAGCCTTTTCATTTAACCATTTTTCCTGTCCTTCAATAGGATTTAAAAAGATCCTAAACTTTCTAATCATTATAAACTCCTCCAATACTTGTTATTTCCATTCCAATTTTATATACTTCTTTCATCCTTTCTAACTCCGCCTCTACTTGTTTCTTTCCTAATTCTGTTATAATATATTCTTTTTTTCGCTGGCCTTCCCTATATAAACATGGAGTAATCCATTTTTTCTTTGAAAGATTGTTAATAGCGCCGTATAGAGTCCCAGGTCCAAAAACAACTCTTCCTTTTGTTTTCTCTTCTACAAATTGCATAACCCCATAACCATGATTAGGACTATACATAGCCAACATAATTAGTAATGTTGTCTCCGTTAAAGGAGTTTCTTGTAATTTCTTTTTCAATATTAAACACCTCCTATTACGTCTTACGTAGTATCATTTGTTTTTATTATATCGCCTCACGTACTATAGGTCAAGTAGTAAAATAAAAAAGACCAAGATTTTATCTTGATCTTTTTACTTAAAGAATAATTCCCAATAATTTTATCCCCAATATTTTGATTATATCTAATACCATATTATCTACAGTCATCACTTTGATTACAAAACCCATAAATGGTTTCAGCTATTTACTATAGCAATTTTCATAAATTTAAATAATTGCTATAGACAAAATTAATATAATGAAAACTGATTAATTTTATCTACTTTTATTTCAGTTTTACATTATATTAATTTTTCTTGAATATAGGAATGCCATTCAATTTCCCCATCATTTTTAACCATATCTTCCATAGGTTGTCTAATGCTTAATATTGACATTAAAATCATAACGAACATCATTAAAAACATTGCTAATCTCTTTCTCATAATCCTCCATCTCCCCTTTACTTTATTAACCCTTAAACTTATAATATAAGACAAGGGAGCCCTTTGCAACCGACTTTGATGTCGCTTTTTGCTAATTTCTTTACATATTCATAAAATTTCTTACTTAGGAGGTACTTTTTTGATTTATAATCTTGATTTATTCGGAAAAAAATTAGAAAAAATGAGAAAAAGTTTAAACCTTACTCAAAAAGAAATATCAGAATTAACATACATTGATAGTGTAACTATTAGAAGAATCGAAAAAGGTAAAGTAATTCCTAAATTAGATACCTTAGAAATTTTATCTCCTGTTTTCAAAGAGGATTTAACTCTTTTGCTTCTTCAATATAGATTTGATGACTATTCTGTTTTCTATGAAATTAAAAATAGAATAGAATCCAAATTAGATGGTGGAGAACTCCATAGTTTAAATAGGGAGCTTAAAGAATTAAATAATTTATTATCTTCTACTAAAAATACATATTACAAAAATCTTATTACCCAACTAATCTTATTAACTGAAGGAATCGTTCTATATAAAGATAATAATGATAAGTCCATGGATAAATTAATAAAAGCTATTAGAATAACTACTTCTAACTTTAACTTAGATGATTATGATTCATTTGTATATTCCTCCATGGAAATAAGAATACTTATGAATATAGCTTTTATATTAAATAAATTGAATCATAAAGGTAAATATATAGAAATAATGGAATTCTGTATAAATTCAGTAGACTCCAATGATGAAGTATATAGTAAAGTATGTCACAATCTAGCTGGTGCTTATAGGAGAAATAAGGATTTTGAAAAAGCCCTAGAGTATTCTAATATGGGGATTAAATCATGCCAAGAAAATAGAAACTTAAATGGGTTAAACCTTTTATATTATGGAAAAGGAATTGCTGAATATAAATTAAATAAAAATGAATATATAGACTCCCTTAAGATTTCTATATATCTATGCAAAGCCCTAGGACAAGATAAGTTAAAAGATACTATAATACATAACTGTAAGGAAATCTTTAGGATTGATTTATAGATATAAAACAAGAGCCAGTTATTATACATATTAAAATCTCAACTGGCTTATTTATTTGCTTTCTATTCAATTATGCAATCATACTCTTAGCCTAGTCACAGGGCGTATAATCATGCCATTCCATAACAGTACTTAATATATTAAAAGTTATTGTAGAGTGATCTAAATCTTGTAACTTTATTTCGTCCTTCTTCTTTCCCTTGGTACAGTGCCTTGTCAGCCCAATTGATTAGATCATATGGACACATATCGTCCCTAGGTATTGTTGCTGCTACACCTAAGCTAATTGTTATTACTGAATCTACTTTCTGATTTTTAATTTGTAAACTTTCTATTTTCATCCGCATATCTTCTGCAACCATTGCAGCACCATCCTCTGTATTATTTGATAGCATTACTACAAATTCTTCCCCACCAAAACGTGCTACCAAATCACCTTTTCTCTTGATAATACTCTTTATTCCTTCAGCCACACTTTTTAAGCATTGGTCACCAGCTAAATGCCCATATGTATCGTTGAATAATTTAAAGTTATCTATATCTATCATAATTATAGCCAAAGGTTTCCCTTCTTTTAAGCTTATGTCCCATGTTTTTTGAAAAACAACATCAAAACACCTTCGATTAGGTATTGTAGTAAGCCCATCTGACATTGATATTTTTTCTAATTCTGCATTGGCTTTTCTGAGTAGTTTATTTGAATTATGTAGCTCTTGAGTCCTTTGTTTAACATCGGATTCTAGCTTTTTACTTAATTTGCTTAACTTATTAATCCAATACAGTGAAATTAGCAAAATTAAACCCAGAACTATAATTATGGAATATAAAAAAGTACTTCTTAAACGTTCTTCTGTAAGATAAATCACTCTTTTTTCTTTCCATTTACTTAGTATCTCAGCCATAGTTCCATCCTCATTTATTTCTTTTAGACCATTATTTATCAAACTAAGTAACTCTTTATTGCCTTTTTTCACTGCTATTCGTGAATATTGGAATTCAATAGGTTGATCAATAATCTGTATACCCTTTACTCTACTTTCTGCTAATTCATATTCTCCAATCCACCTATCAACTACAATTGCATCTAATTTACCAGAAGCAACATCTTGGAATCCCTTTTGCCAATCAGTGATTATCTCAATATTTATTCCATCATAATTCTCCAATAGCGTATATGGGTAGCCTCCACTCTCAATCCCAACTGTTTTATTTTTTAAATCATCAACCTTTTTAATGCTTATATTTCCACTTTTTATGAATATGGAGAATTCAGATTCTAACAATTCATCAGAAAAGTCATATATTTTTTCTCGCTCAGGATTTGGATTAATGTGAAGCAAAGCATCTGCTTCTTCTAACAGTAACATGTTTTGAGCTTCATCCCAATCCACTCCTCGTACTTCAATTTTATGACCTGTTTTTTTGCCAAGTGCCTTAGCTATATCAACTGCAACCCCTTTGGCCCTTCCTTTTTCATTATATAAAATAGGAGCAATCCCTTCATTTCCTAGGAAGATAATTGTATCAGAGTTTTCAAATTCATCCTTTAAAGTTAAATTTGCTTTTACCAATAAAGCTAATAAAATTATTACTATTATAAAAATGATGAAGTAGATTATTTTATTATTTAGTCTTTTCTCTTTAATCATTTCCACTCACCTTTACTGTTGCATTTTACTATCTATTTTATATAAAACTTTAACTATAAGATTATATATTTTAGAAATCACTGATCTACAATTCTATAACCATTAAAATTTTTTATTAATTCTTTAATATATACTTGTACCATTATATAACAGCTTGTCAACTTTTTAAATCTAATTTATGATTACTATATTTGTTTTAGATATATGGTTTTCCACCTTTTACACATTTGAATCTTTATATTTTAAGTCTGAATTTAATAATATTTTAAATATACATATTCTAGTACATCTATTTTATATATTTATTTATAGCTAGTATCAATATCTCTTATTCGTATATACCTTATATAGTTAAAAGCTATCTCTTTTTATATTTGAGATAGCTTTTAACTATATATTACTATTTTTATATTTTCTATAGGAACACACAGTACTGGACGTTCCTTGACATAATAATAAAGATACCTTAAAGAAATAGTGGATCCTTTTACTTTTAACTTATAATATTTAAACTCTAACTATTGCATCCATTCTTCTTATAGAAGCTTATGGATTCTTTAGTATTATCCGTTATTAAAACTATCAGAAAGTCCATTTATATTTTATTCATTATTCTCCTCCTCAAATTTGATTATCTAATTTGAAGAAGATTTCTTAGTCTACCCACCTTATCCACTCCTTTTATTACTTCTACTTAAACTATAATATTTATTATCACTTTGAAATTTGAATAACTCCTGAACAATGGGATATTTCAATAAAGTTAATATTCTTATCAAATAAGGATTCTTTTAACTCTTCAAAAACAAAATAAACTTCTTCCTCATCCCAATATTCATTATAATTTGTTTTGCATTTTTCTAATAATTCTCTTGTTTTAAAGGCTATATCTCCAATGATGATTTTTCCATCTTTATTAAGGTAGTTTTCAAGTTTTTCAATAAACTCATTTTTCTCTTCATCCTCTAAATGATGCATTGCATATGTGCTAATAATATAATCAAAGGAATTATCTTTTATTTCTTCTGGTAACCCTTTTGAAAAATCATATTTAATTAAACTTGCAAGCGGCATTTTTTCTTTTGCTATTTCTATCATCTTTTGTGAAAAGTCTATGCCATATATTTCATATCCATCATCATAGAGTTTTTTAGTTAATATTCCTGTACCAAATCCAATATCTAGTATTTTTGCTTTTTCTCTCTTGTGAACTATATTATAAATAGTATTTAAAACATCCTTATAGCCTGCAAATGGATATTCATCATTTTCTTCACTTAACTGCACACTTTTGTCGTATCCATCTGCCCATAAATCAAACCCTTTATTATCTAGCATTTAAAAACTCCTCCCTACTTATATCATAGTCCACTGAACTTCTCCAATTACCTAGCTGATCTTGCCAAGAGTTTTCTTTTATTCCTATCTTTCTTGCCTTAATCTTATGTTCATATACATATTGAGCTCTTTTATTCTCAAGCATGGTGTCCCATATAATTCTATCTATAGGGAATTTAGAATTAATATTTTCATCTGTAAATAGAAATTCAAATAATAATTTAATGATTTGTGAACCATATCCTTGGTTTTGGTAATCAAAATCACATATTTTCCATCCAGGGTATGCTGCCCCATCACCTTTAATTTTATAGCTCAGTTCTCCAACAACATTGCCATTAATTTCAATTATACAAAGTTGGCTTAATTTTCCTTCCCAGTTTCTAATTTCATCCATGGTTTCTTCCAAGGATTGTCCTAATCCTTTGGGAAATCCTGCATGATCCATAACTTTACCATCATTCCACCACTTGTTTAATTGAATAGCATCATCTACATTAGCACTTCTAATCACAATATTATCTTTTTCTATTCTCATACTTTCCTCCAGTAAATTATTGGGAGGGTTTATAAGGCGTATACCCTCCTTGCACGCTTGGTTTTCACTGTTGCTTTCATCATACCAACCACTTCCTCTCTCTTATTTCTATGAAAACGCCAAAGGCGATGTCATCTTATTTTTTAAAATGCATATAAAATTGATCATTATCTAGGGATTCTGCAATTAAGTAAAATCCAAGTTCTTCACATATTGATTTATAGTAATCTTTATCTTGAAAAGCATTTTCTTTATATACTCCATATGTTGTATTAACTATTGAATCTCCTATATCTATATTTAATTCTACTAAAAAAGGGTTTGCTTCATTAATATTAGTATCCCAAATGTATAATTCTCCTCTCTTTTTTAATACCCTATAGGCTTCCTTAATTACTTTATTGTGCTTATTTTTATCAATATACATAAGAGTATAAAATAGGGAGACATTATCAAAACTACTATCCTCAAATTTTAGATCGCAAGCATCCATTAATAATTTAGTAAATCCTTCTGGTGCTTCATCTAATTCTTCTTGTCTGTTATCTATAGCAATAACTTGTGATTGATAAATCCTACCAATAATACCTTCTCCTCCACCACCTATATCAAGAATTGTACCTTTTATTGTTTTATCCATTATTGTTTTTATCATATAATTCCCCCTAAAAATAAGCTTTCTTAACCTTGATACTTGTATTAGTTACTTTATATTATGAATACTACTTATAAACTTTAAAACGTAAGCTTATCTCTATACAAAATAACTGCCTCTTGTTCTTGATAACAGTCATTAAAAATTTTCGTTTCAAAAAAGGTCATAAATAAGTACTTGATTGGATAAGTAAATTTTAAAAAATATGAAAAAATAATTTGTTCATTTCTATCAATACTCGAAAATGCCTTACCAACTTTAGAGTTAAATGATGCCAAAAATAATGTTCTAGGTTTCTCAAATAATGTTCCTTCTGTAGCCATGCCTCCAAATAATCGACCTCTTTATATCAAGCTATGATTTTCCCAAACTAACAAATTGTGATTTATTTATAAACCAATTCTTCGCCTTGTATTTTTCTTCTGCTGGTACTTCCCTTTATCTTTGAAATCTGTAATTCTCCATATAAACATTGCACTTTCATCATCATATTTTTCTATAAATCCTGAAATTCTTCGTCCATCTGATACCCTTCTCTTATTACCTGGCACGATATGATATAACTTGCCTTTTTCAAAGCATGAATCATCTAATTATCTTCATTCTTTTAGTGTATTTTCATGAAACCTTTTGCATCTTTACGTTTCAAACTTTCAAGTTTTCCATCCCGAACCATTTGAATAATATTTATAATTGGAATATAGTATATATTGTCTATGCACGCAATATCCTTTTATTTAAGGTACATTTTTTAAAGTACCAAATCAACGGCAATGGTTATACTAGTAGAGACATAACTATATTAAATATCTAGTATCAATACCATTTCTATTTAATAGCAACAGCCTCAAAAGTAATTATCCCTTCAGAATTTGATGGATATTGCCCCAATTTATAATCTGAGGAAATCACAATATTTTTAAATCCTATACTTTCAAGTATTAATTTAAACTCTTCTACTCCATACCATCGTAATGGAAAATACTCTAATTCAGTTTGTAAAAGTACACCTTTACGCCACTTTTCATATCGTCCATAAGAAATAGTATATTGATTTATATAGTCAACTTCTACAATTTTATTTTCTAGTGTAATTATATCTCCATTAGAACATTCCCAAGTTTTTGTAGAAACTGTACCTATGGAAATATCCGTTTGTAAATATATATCAAGAATTAATCTACCACCATTAGATAAATGCTTATAAAAGTTTTTTAATGCTTTTATTGAATCTGCTCTCTTATGTAGTAAAAGGAATGTTCCCGTTGGCACTATAATAGCATCATATTTTGTATCTTGTGAAAAAGACTCCATCTTTGCCTTAAAAAGTTTAGGATTCAAACCTCTTTTTCTACAATTATTCTCACATATATTTAACATATCTTTTGAACTGTCAAATCCATCAACATTTAATCCTTTTTCTAAAAGTGGAATTAATATACGGCCAGTTCCTGTTGCAGGCTCAAGAATAGGCCCTTTGCACAACTCTAATCTGTTCATGTAAAATTCCACATCTCCAAAAGAATAACCTATAGGCTTATCTATATCATATACTTCTGAAGACAATCTACCGTAATAGCTCAACATCTTTTATCACCTGTCTCCCTTGATTTATTCTAATATCTTACCTTTTTAATAGGAACATAAATATCCATGACAGTATCCTGCCTATGATGACAACGTTCATCATAGAATTCAAAATCTAGTTTACTTTCATCATAAACATATCTACTATCTTTAAACCAATCTTCAAAAATATGTTTCCATGTACCTGCAATGGTCTTTGCAAACTCCTTTTGTTCTTTGTCATTTGTAGTATCAACGGGAGTCGTTGTAAAAACTGCATACTCAGCTTCTGGCACTTCTATTGTTAGCATATTTTCTTCTACCTTTGAAAAGTCATCAACAACTATACCTAAAAGATATATTGCATTTCCATCTTCGGATAATGGAACACATAATCCATTCCTGTAATGCCAATAGTTATTGATTTTTAAACAAATTTGTTATAATTGGATTTGATATAAACTCATTATTATTAATATATATTAGTTTCCAAGATCTATTTCTTTACCTTTTATAAACTTCATCAACAATAATTCAGCAAAGCTATTATAATAAAACATCATTAGTAATGCTATGGCTAATGATGTCGTTGGTTCTAATAATTTGAATAGTTTAGGACTAAAAAACAAAAGGATACTAGCTAACAATGGTATTATAATTAATATCCATTTAGTAATTAATTTTTTTTATTAACAAGTTTATATTTCTCCTCTTTCGAAAGATACGATTTAATTACAAAAGATATCATTAAACCAAAAATTAAAATATTCCGAACAAGCAGTATAACTCCTTTTCCTGCAAAAGATAATTTTGCAAGTTCCATGAATGTCATTCCCCCTGTCCCAAATCCATTTGTTAAGTCATGAAATAATACTACTGATGGTATTATAATAAACAAACCAATAATTAATGAATAAAAATCATATTTCCTTTCACAGATTATTTTTTCTTCATCAAAAAATGAATTATAAAATCGCTTATCTCTTATACCTATTTTGTTACTTTTATTTTTTCTAGGTATGGGAGTGTTTGATGTTAAATCTTTTATTGAAACATCTAGAACTTCACTGATTATTATCAAATTCTCAGTGCTAGGTGAAGATTTATTAGATTCCCATTTTGTTACAGCTTGTCGACTCACACCTACTTTTTCGGCTAAGTTCTCCTGTGATAGATTTTCATTCTTCCTATAATATTTAATTTTTTCTCCTAATGTCATATGATATCCCTCCTTATATACACATTATATATCTTTAATCAGTTGCATACTACCAACTAGGAGGCAACTGTTGGTTGCATTAAGGATATTTATGTATTAAAAGTATATAAATTTTTCTTTTAAAGTTATTATACTTAATTGCACTTATGTACAACCTATGTATTATATTACTTTGAATTACTAGTTTTTTAGTTTTT
Organism: Wansuia hejianensis; assembly: GCF_014385225.1. Lineage (GTDB taxonomy): Bacteria > Bacillota > Clostridia > Tissierellales > Tissierellaceae > JACRTK01. The sequence continues at coordinate 309,911 of NZ_JACRTK010000003.1, read as the reverse complement.
TTAAATTATAATAAATAGAACCAGTAAGGTTGATAAGCGTATGCATTAATATACTCATCCAAAGTGAACGAGTCAGTAAAACTAAAAATCCTATTGCATTGCCTAGAATGAAAATCATAAAAAATCCAAAAATATAATCTTTGCTTAATTTAAAATTATATTCATAGTTGATATGAAATAAAGCAAATAATAAGGAACTTATAATTACGAAAAGTTCTTCATATTTTATTATTGGAAATTTGTTAAGTAAATTCATTAATATAATACCCCTAAATAGTATTTCCTCAATAATAGGAGTAAAAAAGCAAAAATAATAAAACTCTTTACTATCCCAACTCAATGCTACAGCACTCTTGAATAGATTCTCACTGTTTAAAGAGTAATATACCAACAATCCCAGTATCCATAGGATTATATGCTTGAAAGCTTCTTTTATATATAAAATATCTCCCCAAGGTTTATATTCACCAGGTACTACAAAAATTAGTAATATTAGTAATATAGAGCCCCAAATGAAAGTTAAAGGACTAGACCAAAGCTGCCTATTCTCACTTAGCCAATTTTTTTATATAGAAGCCTTTCTAAAATTGTATAGAGAAAAAATGATAGTATTATTATAATTATCAATTTCATAACATCATTTTTCGTATGATTAATTTTAAAAAACCATACTCTCCTTATATAATATATTTAGATTTTAGAGGAGAATCTATTTAACCTTTAAGATAAGTTAATAATATGATCTGCAAAATTAATTAGTTCAGGATTATAAGAAATTATTATAACTATTGAATTTGATTTATATTTTTTTAACCATTCTAATAAAGTTTCTTTAGATTTAATATTAAAGGCCACTTCATGTTAATCCAAGAGTATTAGTTGAGGACACTTAGTTAAAATTTTTAATAATCTTAGTTTTTTTCTCTTCTCCATACAGCTCTTTGATATTTTTAAAATTAACTTTATCTGATATATTAAAAGTATCAATAAGTGAATTGAATTCATAATCTTTAATGACGTTGCTATTTATGTTTCTTAATTGATTATCATAAGAAACTTCTTCAGTCGTTTCATTTTCATGCAAATAGTTTTTAGAAATATTTATATCTCCTTTACGGACTACTGCTCCTTTAAAAGAGGTTAAACCCATATTATCTTTGGAACTATCTACTCTCTCTGTAATAAGTTCTGACGCAGTTTGTCCTGTGACAGCGTAAAGTAGTTTATTCTGAACAGTTGCAACAAAATCTTTTGTGCTTTCAAGAGCAGGATTATAATCTACAGATAAACTATAAATATCCTTAATCTTTTGATAAAATCTCTTGTCTGATGCCCTTATATCACGAATTCTTTCTAGTAATTCATCAAAATAATCATCACCAAATTTTTTGGGATCTTTTAATCTCTCATCATTCATTACAAATCCTTTTTTCATATATTCCTTTAAAATTTTACTTGTCCAATTTCTGAATTGAATCCCGACATTGGATCGAACCCTATAACCTATAGCTAAAATCATATCAAGATTATAAAATTTTATATCTCTTGTAACTTCACGTTCTCCTTCATTTTGAACTATTCGAAATTCCCAAATAGTTGAACTTTCTTGTAATTCTTCATCTGAAATAATATTTTTAATATGTTCATTAATAGTATTTACACTTCTTCCATATAAGTTAGCAATGTTTTTTTGTGTAAGCCATATAGTACCATCTTCCATATAAACATCTATCCTAGTTTCACCTTTTTAAGTTTGATAAATTAGAATCTCACCTTTTTGATTTATATTCAAAGCTAAACCTCCCTAATGTTTATTATCTTTAGACAAAACCCATCTTTTACTTTTATTATATAACATTTTCTTATCAATTCATCAAACTATTAGAATATTTCCTTATGCTGATAATTTAAAAATACTTCTCCTTTAAAACTTTTACTAAGTTCCTTTAATCTGTCTCTTAAGGAATGATTTTTTATTCTACCAAAGCAATCCATTACTATGTCCTTGTATCTTTTCTTATCCACATTGATTTTGAAATTCCAATCATCATATCCACAATTCTTACAATTATCATCAACATTAATCACACTTATATCACAATCTTTTCCACCTCCTTGGCAATTAAAATAATTATTGATGACCATACCACTTCCTCTTGGCTGGAAATTTGGCACCATAACCAGCAACTGCTCTATTCCTACCAAGGATGTACCATACATAAATAATTTTGACATTGATCTCGATCCTTTCTTTCTGTTTTTAGACACAAAAAAAGAGCAAAGTTTATTTGGTCATGAGTGACCTAAACTTTGCATTTAATATACTTTCTATTTAGTTTTGAATATTTAATCTAAATGTAGGAATTTTTTATCCCATCTACACCTATGGGTTGTATTTTATTTATAGTTTCTTAGTTGCGTATAATATAAATAATGTGCATTAATTATATTATAAAAATCTATTTGTTCTCTAAGCTATCTTTTATAATTACTATAAGTCCAATAATGCCTAATGCTATACCAGCTCCAGCTATTAAGTCTTGTCGAACGGCAAGGATTAATCCTAATAAGAGAAACGCAAATCCAACATTTTGCTTTTTCATAATTTCTATCTCCTTTAATTTAATATTTATACAAATTAACCTTGTTGTATATAATTCTACTAATGCTCATCTATAGTATATAATTCACCCACTATTTTATCAACCAATTTCATCCATTTATCCTTCAAATATCTCGAAACATCCAATGTCATCTGTCAAATGCCCTATTTTAAAGGGTCAAAAAACGGTGTTTTTCCACCAATTTTTGACCCTTTTTTCACTCTCAAACCACTATATGTTGTGGTCAAACCCTATTATTTGTTCTACGAACCACAGTACGTCATCAGAATTGCTGCTCCGCCGTAGAATGTTCCCAATCGGCCTTCGCTGTTGCTCGTCTTCTTGGACATTCCTGACATGAGACATACCTCTACTTACAACTCGCTTCGCTCCTCGTAAGCAGGGTTAGGACTTCAACGTGCCTTGAGAGGTCAATAATGATGTTGAAGGGAGATAATAACCCCTTGGTGGAAACTAAAATATGACCTTAACTATGGTCTATTATCCAATTTAACAAATTCTCACCATCTATTGATCCATCTGCAAGACCTAATCCCAAGGTAATCAATTCTTCATCTGTACAATCAACTTTAACCCCATTTATTTCTAAGAATGTTATCATCACTAAAATTCCAATCCTTTTGTTCCCATCTATAAAAGGATGGTTCTTTACTAAAAAGTAACCTAACTTTGCTGCCTTTGCTTTTATTGTCCTATAAATATAGTCACCATCAAAAGTTTGAAATGGAGCATTTAATGCAGAATCTAATAATCCTTCATCCCTAATTCCATCACTACCTCCAGTTTGACTTATTAACATACTATGAATTTTTATAACTTGCTCTTTGCTCAGCCTTTTCATTTTGCCAGTTCCTCAAAGGCTTTCATATGTCTGGATAAAATATTTTTAGCTACATCCTCTACCTCCATATCACCAATTATCTCTTCTTTTTCTAATTGACTATATTCTATTAATACATAACGTGGTTTATTATTTTTTAATATTACTGCTGCACCATTTTGATCTACCATCCTTGCTATTTTTGAAAAATTTTGATTAGCTTCTGATATTGAAACTAAATTATTTATATTGATATTCATAAAATCATCTCCTATTTAATAATATTATACCCCATGCATTAGGATAAATTCAACCTAATTAATTATTGTTTATATGTTTTTATATAAAACACCATAAGGAGTTACTCTAGCACTTTATTATTCTTTATTACATCCAATGCATGGGATTCTCCATCTAATTTCTCTAACTCATCACTAGCTACTGCCATCTTCTCAGTTAAATATAGATCCTTCCCCAACTTATTAAAGTCACTAAAGTTATTTACTAGGCTATAGCAATGTAAATTAAAACTTAAGTTTATTAAATCTGCCATGGACTTAGCTTCTTCTGCAAAGGATGCTGCATAGAACTTTTCTATCTCCCTTGGGCTAAGACCATCAAATCTTTTCATCAAATAATTTAGTTCATCTATATTTATATTTTTATCATCCATAATATTTGAAAACCTTTTGTCTCTGCTGCTTTCTATATAACAGTTTGGTTCTGTTGTTATTTCAATTCCTAGTTCATTACAGACTTGCTCTAGTTCTTCTTCCTCCATGGGTAGCCATATGGTTTTTCTTTTATCAACATCCCTTGATTTCTTAATAGTTATGTTCATCCTTTTCCTCCATTCTATTTATTAATTAAAAACAACTCTGCGCCATATCTATTGATCAGGGCAGAGTTGATAATTGCTTTAAATGTCATATCTTCAATTAAATCTCTATCTGCAATTTCATTGATTTTTATACACTCCTTCCCACTTGATATGGTCTTTACAGTTTGGTATAGGGCATAGGTATTTGTATCTGTATCTTTAAGGCAAATATTTTTAAGGTCAATCCTATTATTCTTTAGTATTTCCTCTGAGTTTCTCCATAGGTTTTTATCAGCAGATAAAAGAAAAAGAATAGCAAGAAATCTTGATGATATATTATCTATCCCACAGTTCTCTTCTTGGAGAAAATTATAAAATCTTTCCTTGTGCTGATAATTTAAGAATACTTCTCCCTTAAAACTTTTACTAAGTTCCTTTAATCTAGCACTTAAAAACTTATTTTTTATTCTACCAAAGCAGTCCATTACTAAGTCCTTGTATATTTTCTTATCCATATTTACTTTAAAATTCCAATCATCGTATCCACAGTTCTTACAACTATCATCAACATTAATCACACTCATCTTGCAATCTTCATCACCCCCTCTGCAACTAAAATAATTATTGATGACTATGCCACTTCTTCTTGGCTGGAAGTTAGGAACCATAACCATCAGTTGTTCTATTCCTTCCAAAGATGTACCATACATAAATAATTTTGACATTGTTCTCAACCCTTCCTTTCTGTTTTTAGACATAAAAAAATGGCGAAGTTTCTTTGGTCGTTTTTCGACCTTAAAACTTCGCCACTTTTATTTCCTTTATTGAATTTTAAGTTTTACACAAATACATCATATGCCATACTATGACTAATTTAAATTTACAAAAGAAAAAAGGTAGAATATTTAAATATACTCTACCTTAGTAATATCAACTATTTAACAAACCTTATTGGGTTTGTCATAATTGCTAATATGACAAACTGGGAATGTCTAAAATCAGACCTCATAATGCTATGGTAAATGATGTTGAGTTTGTCATAATACATGATAATAGTTAGGTTCGTATATTCCTAAAGTTACGAACTAAGTATACTTAAAACTCTATAACTGACTTCTTTTATTTTGAGGCTGTTTAAGCCAATATCTAATACCTTTTCCTGACATTGGTTCATCCTCATATCTTGGTATAACATGTAGATGTGCATGAAATATCTCTTGACCTCCTATATTTCCCACATTCCAACCTATATTATATCCTTGAGGTTTATACTTGCTATCTAAATACACCTTAACCTCTTGTAATAACTCAAAAGTTGCATTCCATTCATCTTCTGATAAATCAAATACTGTTTGTCTATGCTCCTTAGGAACTATTACTCCTGAACCAATTAATACTTCTTGTGGTTTCTGTAAAAATATGGAAAGGCAACCCTTTTTTAGACAAATTTATTCCGAACAGGAATATGCTTTCTAAATACTGTCTAAGCTACTAACCTAAAGCTAGCTCTATTTCTATATTCTATCGGTGATAGATAGCCTAAAGATCCATGAATTCGTATGTGATTATACCAATAAATATATTCTGCAAGCTGTAATCTAAGCTCTTCCAGACTTTCAAATTTATTTTGATATATAAACTCTACTTTTAAGATTTTATTGGTGGCTTCACTTACAGCATTATCATAGGGATTCCCTTTTCTACTTAGGGAACGCTCTATTTCAAAGGTTTCTAGGATATTATCTATTTTTATATTGTCATATTCTTTACTTCGGTCTGAATGAAATATATTTATGTCTTTTAAAGAATAACGACAGCTTAAAAGTGCTTTTTCTATAAGAGAGGCATCCTTATTGGGACCAGCTAAATAGCCTATTATTTCCCTATTAGATAGGTCTACCAAGGTACATACATAGTTCCACTTACTGCCTACTCTAACATAGGTAAGATCGCTTACTGCTACCTCTAGTTTATCTCTATCATCAAATTGTCTACCGACTATATTAGATGTCTTAGACTCATTACAACCTTTACTATGAATCTTATATTGAGCTACAGTGTAGTTGGATACTAGAGCATTTGCTTTCATGATTCTAGCTATTCTTCTCCTAGAAACTTGATGACCTAGCTTTTCAAGCTCTACTTTAACTTTCCTAGTACCATAATTATTTTTACTTCTATGGAAAATTTTTATTATATGTTTCTCTATCTCCGAATCTTTATTAGAAGAACTAAATTCCCTATTATTTAGATGATAATATACCAAGCTTCTTGAGACCTTTAAAAGCTTACACATAGCACTAATACTGTATTTCTCTCTATTGGAAATAATCAGGTCTACTTTTTGCCTGGTAGTAGTGCTGCTTGCTTTAAAATATCATTTTCCATCTCAAGCTGCTTAACTCTTTTTTCTAGTTCTATTACCCTGTTTTCTTCATCAGTTCTATTATCTTCAGCACTAAATGATTTAGTATTATTATATCTTATTACCCATTGCCTCAGAGTAGATGGAGAGACTGCATATTGCTCGTGCAATTCTCTATAGGTATGGTTACCTTGGTTATATATGTTGACTAATTGCTTCTTGAAGTTTTCCTCATAATATTTTCTTGACATGATTTTCTCCTCCTAATATTATTATATCATGTTCGGAGAAAACCTGTCCTATTTAGTATAGCCTATCCAATCCTTTCTTTCTGTTTTTAGACACAAAAAAAGAGCAAAGTTTATTTGGTCATGACTGACCTAAACTTTGCCCCTATTATGCTCTCTATTTAATTTTGAATATTTAATCTAAATGTAAAAATTTTTTATCCCATCTACACCTATGGGTTGTACTTTATTTATAGTTTCTTAGTTGCGTATAATATAAATAATGTGCAATAACTACAATACAAATTGGAATTTGTCTTCCTTATTCCCAATTGATAAGTGGTATACCAAGAACTCTAATTTCTCCACTTTTAAACTGTGCATCACCTGTTAAATTATAATATACAGTGTACCCAATGCTTTCATAGTACATACGTTCTGGAGCATATCCTTCTAAATAGGTTGTTACAATTGGTCTTTTACTAATATCCTCATTTCCTTTTAACCTTACTATATCAATAGATAATAAACCTAACCATAAAATCACTAATACTCCAATAACTACAATACCTAATCGTTTAACTCTTTTTTTGATGCGATTTTTTGTTCTAATTTTTTCTGCATTCTGCTCATTAAATATTACTAGTTGTTCCAAAATGTCTTCTTGATTTATCTTAGCATTTACATCCTCTGTTGAATCTAGTAGATTCGCTACGCTTACTTCAAAAATTTCAGACATTTTTTCGAGACTAATGGAGTCTGGAACAGAAAGCCCCTTTTCCCATTTTGATATTGTTTGTCTTACAACATGCAATTCCGAAGCTAAATCTTCTTGAGTAAGTCCTGCTTTTTTTCGTTCTCTTTTTAAATTGTCATTAAACATTTTTGTGCCCTCCTTTAAGCTTGTAATAATATTATCTATCAATTCTAATAAAAGAGCACGCAACGCAACTTAACATTTTCGCAATTACAAGCAACTATCAGTCTATATTTTTTTACTGTTGAACATAAATCTACAAATATTCATCTATAGTATATAATTCACTCATCATTTTATCAACCAACTTTACCCATTTATCCTTCAAATATCTCGAAACATCCAATGTCATCTGTCAAAGGCCCTATTTTAAAGGGTCAAAAAAGGGTGTTTTTTCACCGATTTTCGATCCGCATTTTGTCCTCGAACCACTATATGTTGTGGTCGAACCCTATTATTTGTTCTCCGAACCACAATACGTCATCAGAATTGCTGCTCCCCCGTAGAATGTTCCCAATCGGCCTTCGCTGTTGCTCGTCTTCTTGGACATTCCTGACATGAGACATACCTCTACTTACAACTCGCTTCGCTCCTCGTAAGCAGGGTTACGACTTCAACATGCCTTGAGAGGTCAATAAATATGTGGTGAAAAGATAGTATCCCCTTGGCGGCTGAGTTCATTTCCAAAATAATAGTCTGTTTTCAACTTAATTATCTCTTGATTACTCTTATCCAATATCTTATATGTTATAAACATTTTATATATCTTAATTCTAATGGTTTATTGGAAAATCTACTATGCTTTTTACTGCCATCAAAGATAAAGCCATGCTTTTCATAAAATTTCCTTGCTCGCATATTTTCCTCATAGACCCATAGGGATATTTGCTTACATCCTTCCTCCTTTAATATTTCTATGGTTTGATCCATTAATCTAGAAGAAAGGCCCTTACCCCAGGTTTCTTCAAGTAGATATATTGAATAAATTGAGCCACCGTTTTTTAATCCTTCATCATTGTCCTTATTTGCAAATACTAACCCACATGGTACTTCATTAAATAGTCCAATTAAAACAATTTCACCATCTTCTATGAACCTTTCAAATTGTATCTTTCTTCTTTCTTTATCTAAATATCGAGTTATTTCATCTTTAGGTATTAATTCACTATAAGCTGATTTCCAGCTTTCAACTATAATATTTGCTAAATTACTAGCATCTTCTTTTGTAGCAGTTCTAATTTCAATCCCCATAATATCCTCTCCTAAATTATATATGTCATTATGTCGTAGTTTTTGCTTCACATCATACTTACAAATAATATAATGCAATATAAGGATATATTGGAGTAACATATATTGGAGTAACAATATATCCTTATATTTTCTTTATTAAATATAATTTAGTTTAAATTGTATTTTACGAAAGCCACACCGTTATACTCTGCAGTATCCACCATTCCATTCTTCTTATAGAAGCTTATGGTTTCTTTAGTATTATCCGTCATTAAAACTATCTGGCGAATCGATTTATACTTTTCTAAAATTAAATTTAATAATTTACTCCCTATACCTTGACCCTGGTATTCCTTCAAAACTAGTATGTCTTGAATATAAATAATTGTATGATTATCTCCTACAACACGGATAAGGCCAACTAATTTATGATTATTCCAAGCCGTTAGCACTTTCAGGGAATTATCAATAGCATTTTTTAACCTAATTCTATCTTTTGTATATGCGTACCACTCTGCATCTTCATATAGGTTCATTATTTCTTCAATTTCAGGTATAATATCTTCTTTAATTTTTATCATATTCATTATTTTCCTCCCCAAATTTGATTATCTAATTTGAAGAAGATTTCTTAGTCTACCCACCTTATCCACTCCTTTTGATATTCCTATTTAAAATATAATCATTATAATGATTTTGAAATTTGAATAACCCCTGAGCAATGGGATATCTCTGCGAAGCTAATATTTTTATTAAATAAAGATTTCTTTAATTCTTCGAAAACAAAATATATTTCTTCGTCATCCCAATACTCATTATAATTTATTTTACATTTTTCTAATAAATCTCTTGTTTTAAAAGCTATATCTCCAATGATGATTTTTCCATCTTTATTAAGGTAGTTTTCAAGTTTTTCAATAAACTTATTTTTCTCTTCATCATCTAAATGGTGCATTGCATATGTGCTAATAATGTAGTCAAAAGAATTATCTTTTATTTCTTCTGGTAACCCTTTTGAAAAATCATATTTAATTAAACTTGCAAGCGGCATTTTTTCTTTTGCTATTTCTATCATCTTTTGTGAAAAATCTATACCATATATTTCATAGCCATCATCATAGAGTTTTTTAGTTAATATTCCTGTACCAAATCCAATATCTAGTATTTTCCCCTCTTCTCTCTTGTGGACTATATTATAAATAGTATTTAAAACATCTTTATAACCTGCAAATGGATATTCATCGTTTTCTTCACTTAACTGCACACTTTTGTCATATCCATCTGCCCATAAATCAAAACCTTTGTTATCTAGCATTTAGAAACTCCTCCCTAGTTATTTCATAGTCCACTGAACTTCTCCTACAACCTTGCCATCAATTTTAATTATACAAATCTGGCTTAATTTTCCTTCCCAGTTTCTAATTTCATCTGTGGTCTCTTCCAAGGATTGTCCTAATCCTTTGGGAAACCCTGCATGTTCCATAACTTTACCATTATTCCACCATTTGTTTAATTGAATAGCATCATCTACATTGGCACTTCTTATTACAATATTCTCTTTTTCTATTATCATACTTTCCTCCATAAATTTAGTCGGAGGGCTTATAAGGCGTGCACCCTCCAAGCACGCTTAGTTTTCATTGTTATTTTCATCATACCAACCACTTCCTCTCTAATTATTTCTATGAAAACGCCAAAGGCGATGTCATCTTATTTTTTAAAATGTATATAAAATTGATCATTATCTAGGGATTCTGCAATTAAGTAAAATCCAAGTTCTTCACATATTGATTTATAGTAATCTTTATCTTGAAAAGCATTTTCTTTATATACCCCATATGTTGTATTAACTATTGAATCTCCTATATCTATATTTAATTCTACTAAAAAAGGGTTGCCAATCCATATAGTATTCTATATATTATAATTATTGTATCATACAAGCTTTTCCAAATAAACAAACACAACCAAATTTACCATATATCCAAACACAACCAAATTTACTACATCAAATGCTAATATTTTAATGGACATATGCCCTTGAACAGGTAAGGCATTGAATGTCATCTGTCCATTCAATGCCTCAAGCTCCTGCTATTGCTACATTCTATGATTTTTTAACTTTACAATTGCTTCAACGTGCCTTGAGAGGTCAATAATGATGTCATGGCTTGATATTACCCCCTTGGCGGTGGCTTGTATTTTTAAATAAAAGTTATATTATGGTTTTTTAAAGCTAGTGTAAAACCGTGATATATAGTCATTGTGATAAATAAAATCCTCAAAATATATTTGTCTTTTGAAGACTTTATTCATCGCAATCTGTATATTATATTATTCTAGGCTTAGCTTCCATCTAATTTATTCTCTTTTTACAGTAATCAATTTAAATCTCATTATTATATTCTTAGTTTATATAGCAAATGCACCGAGGTTTTTGCATCCCGATGCATTTACTAAATGGTTAACCCTTAATTCTATTTATTTTCCTATCTTTTATTTCATAAATAATATCTGCTACATTATTGATTAGAGTAATATCATGGGTTACAAATATTATAGTTCCTTTATAATCCTTCATCATTATCTCCAATGCATCAGCAGCATAGGTGTCTAGAAAAGTAGAAGGTTCATCCATTAAAATTATATTATATTCTCCAGATAATATTTTTAATAGCATTAACTTGGTTAGTTCTCCCCCACTTAATTGGAACAAAGACTTTTTAATATCACCCTTTTCAAAACCCATCTGAACCAGCATGGCTATTAATTCACTTGGTTTATAATCTGAATCTTCTAATAAAAATTCTATTAGGGTTTCTTTACTAGTTGATACATAATTTTGTTGCTCAAAATATCCAATTCTTGCTTTTGGCGCAATTGTAAAGGCTTCGTCCTTGGAAAGAATCATCCTTAGGAGTGTGGTTTTGCCTGCACCATTATCACCAATTATTGCAACTTTTTTTGCTAATGGAATAGTGATAGTTGCATTTTCAAACAGGTGGTTATTACCTAATTTCTTATTAATATTATCACCCATAATAGGATAATTGTTATATAACTTAATAATCTGACTTTGCCTAAATACTACTTCTCTTTCCTTTCTGAGTGGAGCGACTTCATCTAAGTTCTCCAATCTCTGTTCAATGTTTCTTGCAGCTTTGTTTATGCTTTTTTCTTTACTACCCACAGGCTTTTGCATACTTAAGCGTCCACCTTGCTGACTTTTATTTTTATCTGGCCTTCCAATCTGCTTAGATTCAAGACTACTAGCCTGTTTCTTCTTATATTCAATGGATTTTTCCAGACGCTGTTTCTCATCAATATAAAGCTGATATTCTTTTTCAAGCTGGTCTTTTTCAAAGTTTGTTTGGTCTATATAATCAGAGTAGTTCCCATAATACTCTCTTATATCATGGTCCCTTATTTCCCAAATCTTATTAACCAAGGCATCTAAAAAATAACGATCGTGGCTTACTAGAATCAAAGCTCCTGGAAAATACTCCAGTTGATTAATTAATAGCTGGATTCCATTACTATCTAAATGTGATGTAGGTTCATCTGCAAGAATACATACTGCATTCTCAGAAAAGGCCTGGGAAATTCTATATCTTGTTTGTTCCCCACCACTCATATGGCTATGGCTTTTATCATTAATCTGCCAAACAGAAGTCCAGTAATCAAGTTTACTTATATTAATATCTTCCTTAGGTAGGATTTGAGGTATCAGAGCAATTTTACCATTAGCAAGTACTTGGCTCCCGCTTGCTTTTAACTTGCCTGCTAAAATATTTAGTATGGATGTCTTTCCTGATCCATTATTACCTACCAAACCAATTCTTTCTCCTTCATAAACGGTAAGCTCTTTTATATCCAATATTTCTTTACCATTGTATTCAAGGTATATATCTTTTGCTTTTATTATTTGACTCATAACTTTACCCCCTATTAAATTGGAGCAACCAAAATAATATAGGGACTAATCCTTAGCCTCCTATTCTTTTATCGCAATAGAAGGAGGCTGCTCATACCTTCTATCGCTACTTGATAGAAGACCATATCCAAGGTTTTGCCATGACAAATCCCTCCTTTTAAATTTTAAGTCTATATCTATATAAATCCATAGCAAGAATACATCCTTGCTATGGATTTAGTATTACTTAAATTCTATTATTTCATCTAATTTACCAATATTTTCCGAAGAAAACTGATGAGAAATAATTATTAGAGTTCTATCTCTAATGGATAATAATTGTGATTCAATTGCTTTGGCATTTTTTTCATCAAGGTTAGCTAATGGTTCATCCAGTATTAATATGGGCGCTTCCCTTAGTATGCTTCTTGCAAGAGTAACCCTTCTTTTTTCTCCTCCCGAGAGGTTAGTTCCTCCCTCATGAATTAACATGTCTAAACTATGGTGATTAGCATATCTATCTAAACCTACTTTAGATAATACACCAATTACCTTTTCATCAGAAACTTCTTGATACATTGTAATATTATTTCTAAGAGTGTCCTCAAACAATATTGCATCTTGCCTCATTACAGTAATAATCTCGTTCAGGTTTTTAATTTCATTTACTGGAACATCATTTATTTTTACAGTACCAGTACTTGGCTTGTAATAATCAAGTAGGAGATTCATACTAGTAGTTTTGCCAGAACCACTTACTCCTTTTAATAAATATTGCTTATCTCTTGAAAATTTCATGGTTAGATTATTAATTATATTCCCATGATCCTTGTAGGCAAAAAATACGTCTTTAAATAGAACTTCCTCAAAATCTTTTTTTGAGATATCTATTGTTCCATTCCTCATTGGTTTTTGGTTGATAAACTCTAGTATAGACTTGTTTACAGGCTTTACAGAAACCAAATCCTGTATAAAATAGGATAAGGATATAATTGGATACGATAATTGGTCTATCATGCCTACAGCAATAAAAAAACCTCCAGCCGAAAAATCTCCACTTAATACTAAATATGCTGCAAAGATGAGTATTATAAAGTGAGAGAAGTATGAAAGCATTGCTGAAATCGTTCTGGTCAAATATCCAATCTGCCTCTTTCTTAGATTCTTCTCCATAGTAATATTATTTGATTCTATAAACTTTTCTTTAATATTCTTTTCAATAGAGAAATTTTTGATTATTTCAAAACCATTTAGCCAATCTGTTATAGCTTTTATATGGTTTTCAAATTGCTTCACAAATTCTGTTTGTGCACCTTGTAGCTTCTTTTCAACTAATTTTGGAACATATAAAGGCATAGTTAGAAGAACTAAAGTTACTATAGCTATCCTATAATCTAATATAAATAGAGATATGCTCACAACAATAATCTTAATTATAATCTCAGCTAACATTGGAATAGTTCCAAAATACTGATTTTCAATTATCTCCATCTCATTGGTATATTGAGCAATATATTCACCCTGCTTCTTTTTTAAAAAACTTGGATAGTCTTTCGTTAATAAGCTCTTAAAATAATCAAGTCTTACTTCCCTCATTGAATCCACAGCAAATCTTCCTCTATTTCTATCATAAAAATAGAAAAATCCAAGCTCCAAAACTATGAATACACCAAGATAAATTCCGTATCTTAAAGTATTATCAAAGCTTTTTAACAGAGCATAGTCAAGGACATCACCTTTAAGAAATTGAACTCTAACTGCAAAAATTGAGGCTAATACTGAAAAAGTAATAGCTAGTATTAATGGTTTCCAGTTACTCTTTATATATTTTTTCATTTTAATCCTCCTATTTATTATTTATCTAAATAACAATAGAAGGTCTATCTTATCCTTCTACTGTATTAGAAGGATTTTCTTAGTCTAACCACTTTTATCACCTCATTTAGACCGTAGTTTAATTAAATACATTATATCACACAAGATACTAGAAGTCATAGTCAATTGTCTGATTTATCTCTCAACTCCATTTGCCTTCTGATTTGTTCCGCTGAAGAAATAATTCTCGATCATAGAGTATGCTTTCAAATGGTTCTCCAATAAATTGAGTAACAACATCTATTACTTTATTAAAATCCAAATCTACTTTTATTGTATTTTGAGTAAATGACTTCTACCTTATTATTAATTGTCCATCCTGTTTAAGTGACCTTACATTCTTTTTCAAATCTTGGTCTAGAGCTTCCTCTTGATACAGCAAGGTGCCATTCAATTGGTGTGCGATCAGTATATCCATATATATACAAAGCTGACAGTAGATATATAACAGCATCAGGAAACAACCTTGTTATAATAGTTGTATCTGAGATAAATTCATCATACTGCCACTCATAATATCCTCTTTTTATCTTTCTAATAATACCTTTATCCATAAGTTCTTTTAGATATTTATGGTGACACCCAGCTTCTTTAAATTCTGCTGTTGTAATTACACCGTTATATTTATCAAATACCTTTTTATAATTCCCATACTTATCCATCCAAAACTATCTCCTTATTTCTTAATTAGTATATAGTATAGAATTGAAATGTGCCTTGCTTTTAAATTAACAGAAGCATCCCTGAATACTACTGAACTCGCTACATCATAATACCCATATGTTATGGACATGTTCCCAAGTACAAAAAAGACATTGAATGTCATCTGTCCATTCAACGTCTTATAACCTGTCAAACCATTAGTATAACTGAGTTTTATAGCTTTTCAATCTTCACGATAACTTCCGCCGTAGAATATTCCCAATCAGCCTTCGCTATCGCTCGTCTTCTTGGACATTCCTGACATGAGACGTACCTCTACTTACAACTCACTTCGTTCCTTGTAAACAGGGTTACGACTTCAACGTGCCTTGAGAGATCAATAATGATGTCGTAAGAAGATAGTAGCCCCTTGGTAGAAGCTCCTATAATTATGATTAATCCAATACTAATAACCAGAGTTTTTCAGATTCTACAACCAGTTCTACTACTAATTTTATGAAAGGTTGATAGTTCATTGTTGTATGTGCCGTATCTAGCACTTCATAGTAGTTTGCCCTCTCTTCATTTTTAATAATAATGGGAGTATACCCACTTCTCATTAGCTCAAAATTTAATAAAAGCCTGGCAGTTCTCCCATTACCATCAACAAAAGGATGGATTTTCACAAACTCACCATGTAATAATGTCGCTTTTATCACTGGATGATAATCTTTCCAATTGCTATTATATTCTTCAATAAGTTCCTGCATTAAATCTCTTATTTCATAATGCTTTGGTGGAATATGTTCTGCACCACTAATTACTACATTTTCAGTCCTATATTTACCAGCATTTTCTTTATCTATTTCCTTTAATATTAAGGCATGAACATTTCTTATATTCCATTCCGAAAGTGGCTCTTTGTTGGAAACTAAATCCTCTATAAATAAAATAGCATCACGGTGATTTATAGTCTCTAAATGTTCAACCATAGTTTTACCACCAACAGTAATCCCTTCAAGTACAACTTTGGTTTCAGACATTGTTAAGGTATTACCTTCAATAGCATTACTATTATAGGTCCATTCTACGACTAATTTTTCATGAAGTGAATCTGCAAGCTGTTTTGAAAATGGTCTATACTTATCAATCTTTTCTTTTAGAGAATCAATAATATTAAAATCATAGTTTAAACCATGATATTCTTTTTTAATAACTTCTCTTCCATCAATTGGTTTTACTGCATTGAAAGGAATTGCCCAATTTCTTCCTATCTTAATAGCTCCTACTATTCTGCCTTCACGACATAGTACTCGTATTCTACTATCACTTATTCTCCATTTTTCACTCGCTTCTTTAATACTTATATAGTCCATAAATATCACCTCGTAACAATCTTATACCTATATCGGTATAGTGTCAATATCATTCCGATATAGGTATAAGGCTTAATAATTTATATATTTACTTATATGCTATCTTAAAAACCCATTATCTCTCAATCTCAAATTCCTTTTTTGTTAGTTCCCTTATTGTTTCAAATAATGCTATATATACTAATCCGAACATAGCTATAAATAATGCAATTGAAGAAAATTCTGGTGCCTTGAAATAAACTAACAGTAAAATTAAAGATAATATTGAAAAAGAAAGATAATTTATTATTTTATCTTTTCTAGTAATCAAAACACTTTTTTTACTAGGATCCTTTCTATCCTTAATAAATCTTAGCAACATCCCTGCCATTATAATAATAAAGGGTATGTCATATAATAGATCCCTAAAAAACATCTTCCCCAAAAAACTTAAGTCTATAAAAACTTCCCCATAGATACCACTATTATAAAAATAAACATTCAGCGGAAAATAAAATAATAAAATTATATAACTAATTGTCTTTGCTCTAATTTCATTATAATAATACCTTTCAGTAGTTTTGATTTCCTGCAAGTTTATTTCCAAATTATATTCTTCCCCATTAATCAGGTAATCTACTTCCACATTAAATAATACAGAAAGTTTTAATAAATTTTCAGTAGAAGGTTCGCTTATATTATTCTCCCATTTTGAAACTGACTGCCTGCTAACTCCAAGTTTTTCTGCAACCATTTCTTGAGAGTATCCTTTAGTCTCCCTTAACCTTTTAATATTCATACCTAAATCCATTATTGATCCCTCCTTTTATATTTATAGTATAAATAATTTAATGGTTGCATTCAACCAACTATTACGCAACTATAGGTTGCATATTCTAATTTTAGTCATTTTAACTATATAATGAGGTTGTATGAGCTATCAAAAGAAAATACTAGTATATTTATTTGGTTAATAGGCAAATACATTCCGTATGCCTTGAGTGGTCAATAAAGATGTCGTAGGTTGATGCTACCCCCTTGATGGCAGGGTATAATTCTAAAAATAATAACCAATTTCCCTTTTGAATAGCATTTTAATTGTATTAGTTATATCTTAAATGTTTTACAATTTCTTTTTCTATACTTACTCCTACTCTTTTATATTGTGTTTTTCCAAAAGATTCTGTTCTAATCTTATATCCTCCCCAGTTATTGCAACTGGCATAAAATAATAACTCTCCTGTTTAACACAATCTTCTTAGTCCAAGCCATTAACAATACCAAAATCATATCCTTTCCAGACCATATCCATTTCTATACCGAAACTTCCCAGAAAAGAAATATTATATTTTTGAATAAATTTAATTTAAAGTTTCTTACCTAGTTACACTTTGACAATAATAGAATTAAGTTTATCAAATATCATTTTTTCACACCAGTTTCTTATGGATTGGCTACTTTCACTATGACTTTTATGATTTCCACCTATTTGGACTTTACTATTCCATTTTTTCAGTTCACATAGTTGTAATGTCAATCATCTCCTTACACTTTTAATATTGGCAAAGTTACTTTGTTAGCTTTAAAATCACTTTGTAGAAGATACTATATTACATTATATTTAAAGATACGAAGTAGGAGTCATCACTATTATCATTTTTCTTTTGATATTATGCTCTTTTTACGCAATTCTGGTAGAAAAAACATCAAGAAACTCATCATAATCATACAAAATGATGCGAGCCCAAATATCCTATTATAATTTTCTCCTGCAAGTGGAGTTATGATATAAGTTGGTATTATAATAGCACCTAAAAGTTGCATTGTAGCTAGTAGTCCACCAGCACTACCAGCAAGACCTATTCCGATTTCTTTTAATAACATTGGAAATGACATAAATATTGGTATAGAAGATCCTAAAAAGAAACCCATCAAAATCATTGTCATCCAAATCACCGTTACATCAGTTTGCCAAGCATAATAAACTCCAAAGGAAGATAATACTCCTACCACTATCAAATATAATCGAAAAGAACCAATACGCTGACTAATGATGGGACTTAATATGCTACTAAATAACGTACCTAACATAACCATAGAGCTTAATAAACCTGCAGTAACTGGATCTATCCCCCTTATCTCACTTAGTGCTCTAGGTAAAAATCCAGTAATAGCCATCGTACAACCCATGACTAACATTAAACCAAATCCACCTATCCAAAGTGATCTTGATTTTGTCAGTATTCGAATATTATCTAACACTGACCTGGATTCTTTAACTAAAGTATTTTTAGGTCTACTCTTCATTAATATCATCCAAAGGAACGTTGAAACTATGGATAAAGTACTTGACACTACATAGGCACTATTAATTGTAGGAAACAATGCAGTAGTTCCCATACCTAATGTCATCCCTAGTGTACTTGCCGTTAGACATATCCCCATAGTCTTACTTATTTTCTCTGCTGGAAACCAATCTCCTAAAATCTTAGAAATATTTGCATTTATGAATGCAACTCCAAATCCGGATAATACCATCAGAACAAACACTTGCCAGTATCTTATAGCTAGAAAACGGAGAGTCGTTCCAATACTTCCTATTATTAACCCAATAGTAATGATTGGCTTAACCCCAATTCGATCAGATATCGTACCTGCTATAATACTAAAGAGAACAGCTGGTATCATAGGTGCTGTAACAATACTTGAAAATTGCACATTTGTTAAATTCAATGAATGTATTATTTCATTCACTAGAGGAGGCACTTGATATTGTGCATATGCACCTGAAAATAATGCAAGCCAAATTATAATTAATACTTTCCAACGTTGTGAATCTATTGCCTTTTCTTGTTTCATTCAAACTACTCCTTTTCTAATTGTTTTGAATACTTAAATAAATATTTTTTAAATGCAAATATGATGTTTTAATCATATTGGAAAAGAACTCATTATATTTCCTAACTTGTATTATAATAAAAGTAGCGAAACGTTTCCGTCTCGCTACCTCTGTATAAATAGTGAGTAAATCATTTAACTTGTGCTTATTGCCTTTCTATTAATAGGTTTTTCATAATCCTTAGAAAAACCCATGTATTTAAAGGCATATTTATCCTTGATAACGTGGAATTGATTCTACATCTATCTCTTTATTATTCTCTAGATCCATATAAGGTGTACGAACAACTTTAACACGAATTGATTTTTGTGGCTTTCCTGGTGTTCCCCAGATTATAGTTAACTCAGTGCCTTCAATAGCATATTCCCTTTTAATAAATCCTAATGAAATCATTCTTCTATAATAATAGCTGTTAAGTCTTCCACTTGATATGCCTATCATCTCATCTCCGTTCATTACTTTGTCGGCATGATAATACATACTGAATCCACTATTGTAATACATATCCATTGGACGGTCATCCATTGTTTCATATGGCTCAACATCTTCACCTCTAAATTGTGATGCAAAGATTTCACCTAAGTCATCTGGATTCCATTCCAATGTTACCATTGTAGTTGTAGGATTTTTTGATATTTCTTCTAATGCCCTTTTACCTGGAAAATCATGATCAAATTTGATTAAAAATTCCCAACCGACGTCATATGGTGTTAGGAATCGAATCTCTAAATCATCTCCCACACTTCCAACTAGCTTTCTATTAAGATTGAAAAATCCTTCCATTGGTCTTGTTGAAAGATATTCTGATAAACCAGGAGTTTCATACCAAGGCAATGGATAATGCATATTAATATTAGGAAAACCTGCTTCAGTATGATTCATTGTATAGGCAACTTGACCTAACTTTTTAGCTCCATATTCCTTTGCAATTTCCCAGATATGCTCATATACTTCATCATATTTTTCCATATCCCCGTGTATTTCATATCCTAAGGTACCGGCCATACCCAGTCTAAGAATTCTCACATCAACACCAGCAATTTTTGACATCCTATGTTTAGCGAATTTGATATCATGTAAATCACTTTTAGAAGCTTGCTCAAGAATTTCTAATGATTTAGGTCCAGCAAGCTGTAAGAAGAACTCTTTTCCTGTCATACTAATTCCCTCAATATTCATATTAGTAATTGAAACATAATAGTCAATAACAGGACTTAGCCAATATGTCCTAAAGTGATCTTTATCAATCATCATGACAACACCATCTGTTAGGATCTGACCTTTCTCATTACATAATACTGCATGTCTAATACTTCCCACTTTCATTTTTAGAAAATTATTTACACATATTGATGTAAGAAATTTTGCAGCATCAGGTCCTTTAACATCAAAAATCGGAGAATTGTTCAATATTGTACCAAGCCAAGCAGTTGATTTTGAAGCTAAAATTTCATCCTTATACCCAGTGTATTCATATGGTATAAGATTTCCTCCTTGATTGAATAAGGTAAATGCATCTCTGTTAATTGAATCTAACATAAATATTCTCCCCTTTCATAATATTAAGAAATAGACTTACGATTATATTTTTGCACTTTTCTAATAACTTTTCTTAGTCTAATTATATATAACTTGTATTTATACGTCATTATACATATAATAAAATAAAACGGTATCAAACTTATACAATTTTGTATAAAGCTAAGGAGGTATTATGAAACTAAGTATCCATATTATTTATGATAGAATTGTTTCTGAAGAAAGTCATCTAATTTCAGATGAAAATGTTTGCTTCAACTTAAGTGGTGTCCGCTTTTATTCGTCCTATTCGCCAATATTGTCTAAGGAATTACTTTATATCATTAAAGCGGATCAACTGTCTTCTGTGTCATCGGACAGTCATTTGAGCTTTATCTGCTTAGGAGATTTAGATAGAACTTTGATAAATGATAAATGGTCGGTGATAACTCTACCTTCCGTTGATGATGGATATAATATATTTGAAATAGTTCAAGGGATCTTCGAAGAGTATAATCAGTGGATTAACGATATAAACAATTCCATATTTAATGGCGATCCACTGCAGACAATTCTAAATAAAAGTAGTATCTATTTAAAAAATCCTGTTGCACTATTTGATAATTGCCAAGGACTATTAATGAAGACAGGTGAATTAGCTATAAATAAGCTAGATTCTATTTGGTCTTATGTACTTGAAAAAGGATATTCTTTCAAGGAAACTGAAGATACCTTTCTCCAGAAGAAAATCAAATTGTCACATAAACCATTTTATTATAATTCTCCTGATATTCACAATGCCGTAAATCGCCTAATAGCACCAATCTTTATAGAGAATTCCTTTTTTGGCACTTTAGCTATGACAGATTTAAATACTTCATTTTCAAAATCAGAATATGCGAATTTATGTCTTGTTCAAGAAATCATCCAGAATGCACTAAAGGTGACTGATGAATATGTACTAAACCCAGAAATGCCCTTGCATATTTATAAGCTTATAACTGGACAACATATTGACTGTAGTGTGGTCTCATATCACTTAAGCTTAAGGGAACAAAAAGTTGAAGATAAGTTTTTCCTATGGTGTTTTAGTGCTTCGCAAAATAATAAGATTAATAACGATTTTAGTATTCAAAGTTATTTATATCATATATCAGATCTATTTAAATCAGGAATTACATTTTGTCACGAAAATATGATACTAGTATGCGATTATAATTTGAACAATTACTATGATTCACAATTTGAGAAGATAATAAATGACTTCCTCTCGAGAACTGAACTCAACTCTTCTATTAGTGATATATTTAGTAATATTTTTGAAATAAATTATGCTTTTAATCAATGTCAGATTTCAAATGAGTTCTTTAAAGAAAATATTACCCAAATCATTCGATTTTCTGAAATCTATTTTGACTATATTTTATCTATAATTGAAAAAAGCGTAAATCTTGATGTTTTAGTTGCCCCAGAAATACGTAGACTCAACCTAAGTGAGCCTTATACGAAAGAACTATTACTTTCTCTGCAAGCTTTCCTTATAAATGGAAAAAACATAACCTCTACAGCTAAGGTATTAAATATCCACCGCCATACCGCAGTCTATAGATTGAATAATATAAGTAAGATAACAGGAATTCATTTTGAAAATCTTGATGAGAATTCTATTTACCAATTATATCTCTCATGTAGAATTCTATTGAGAAAATAATTGTAAGCGTAAAATAAAATATCTATTGTAAAGGTATAGGGGTTCAACCCATTGGGTTTTGCCGTTTCAATAAGTGAATATACACATGCATTTGCTTTGGCTCCTTCAGGAATTCCACAGAATTGCCAGTTTTTTTTGCCACAGTGAATGGCTTTATACTGTTTTCAGCTATATTATTTGAGATAACACAGTTTCCAGTTTCTAAATATATCTGCAGATTTTCCTTGTGATTTAGAGCGTATTGAAGCACCTTCTCAATATTAAATTTAGGAAATATTTTTTATTTGAGGTTTCCACCAACGACCAAAAGGCATCTAGTACTGGTTTTTATTTTTCTAGACGCATCCTTAACCTTTAAAGTTCTTCTTTCTCTATCTACATTTTCACACTTATTCTTTTTCATAATTTCATCCTTTCTTAAGTTCTATATTTAGCTTATATGGTTAATTCATTGATAAACTCAATATGATTAAAAAACAATTCCCTAACAGATTCTCCTTATTATCCGAGCAGTAACTTTTCTATAATCTGTTACTGCTCCTTTTTATTTAATCATAGTAGTCCACCATCTGTTCCATTACTATCCCTGATTCAAATTGTATCTCCAATCTTTCTCCCCGATTTACTTTAATGGTATTAATTAATCTTCTTACTAAGTCTTCATCAAACTCCCTTACCTGTGGCCTCACAGTCTTTATGGTGCTTTCCATTTCATCTAGTCGTTCTTCATATCTAGCAGCTTGTTTTTTCTCTTGTACTAGCCTTAATTTTGCCTTTTTAAGCTGATTTATTTCCTCTGATATCCTTTTATACTCATCATCAAAATCTTCTGCCACAGCTCCTAACTTTGCATTTTCTTCTATTAATTCTAGCATTTCTTTTTGAAGCAATTCTATATTTTCATCATATTCTGTAGGTATTTCCTTTGTTGAATATCCGCCGATTATCCTTATTACATTCTCTCTAAATGCTCCTATAAAATCTCCTGTATCTTCCACTACACTATTTATAGCTTTCATTATAGCATCATGTAGTGGTTCTTCTTTAAGTGTTGGAGAGTGTTTACAGTTTGCTTTTGCTCCGTTCTTTAATCTATTTTCACATCTCCATACTGCAGATTTTTGTCCATATTTTGACTATACTTGTCTTCTATAGGGATGTCCACATTCCTCACATATTAAAATTTCAGTTAATGCATATTTAGAAGCTGCTTGTCTAGTTATATCATCTTTGATTTTTTCAAGTTCTGAAGTAGTTAGGTCATTATTTAATGTTAATATTGCTACACCCATTAATTCATCATCTACCATCTCAACGGAAAATTCATATTTAGCTACCTTTCCATTAACACTGTCATGTCCATCATAGTAATGCATAAGACCTCTTTCTTTTTCTTCTGGAAGAGTATCCCTTTCTATGGCTTCAAGGATCTCATCAATATAATCAACTATTTCATAATTTCCCAATTCCATTGGTTTATTTAAAGTTTCCTTATATCCATAATCATTTTCAATGTCATAGGTTGTAATGGTTAAGGGCATATATAGTTTCATTGTCTTCTGCTCTTTTATCTTTGGTATCTCCATTCCAAGATTTTCCGATAGTATATTTGAAAGATTTTGATTGTAACCGTGGTAGACAATATATCCCTTATCAGAAAATGCACCTAATTCATTATTTATTTTCACTTCTCCATACCTTTTAAAATCAATATACTCTTCTAAGTTATGATCATAATTAAAATGTCCTAATTCGCAAATCATATATCTGCCATATTGTTCTGCGCCTTTTATGCCATCAAATAATTCAAATTCATACATAGTGTCTGATAATAACAGGACTTCCTCAATGTTTCTAGGATTTACATATTCCATAAGTCTTTCAAAATATTGTATATCTCTTCCCATTTCCTTAAATCTGCTTGCTACTTTATTTAAAGTATCTACTCTTTCCATTGATGTTATATTCTTTGGAATAATTTCTAGTACTTTATCAGGTAAGTCATGGCTATCAATATGAATTTCACAGTCCTGCAGGTATGATACTCCTAATCTCATTAATACTTTTTCAATTTCAATATCTGGACAAGGAAGATATATAAATTCATGACTTCCTTTGCCTTTAATTCAACTGTTGCCATAGATTCTTTCCAGCCATAGGGTGGGAATTGTTTCCCATTATATACTTGTTTTGGTTCATTTGAGTTTTTATATAGGACACCATAGGGAGTTACCGTAGCACTTTTATTGTTTTTTATTACATCCATAGCATATGCTTCTCCATCTAGTTCATCTAATTCTTTAGTTGCTACTGCCATTTTCTCAGTTAAGTATAGATCCTTCCCTAACTTATTAAAATCGCTAAAGTTATTTATAAGGCTATAACAATGCAAATTAAAACTTAGGTTTATTAATCCTGCTATTGATTTAGGTTCTTCTGTAAAGGCTGCAGCATAGAACTTTTCTATTTCCTTTTGACTAAATCCATCAAATCTTTTCATTAAATAATTTAGCTCATCTATATTTACATTTTTATCTTCTAGTATATTTAAAAATCTTTCATCCATACTACTTTCTATATAACAGTTTGACTCTCTTGTCATTTCAATTCCTAATTCATTACATACTTCTTCTAGTTTATCTTCCTCCATTGGAAGCCATATGGTTTTTCTGGATAGGTTACACTAGATAGGACAGGTTTTCTCCGAACATGATATAATAATATTAGGAGGAGAAAATCATGTCAAAAAGATATTACGAGGAAAATTTCAAGAAACAATTAGGAAGGATAGCTAGAATAATGAAAGAAAATGCACTAGTATCTAACTACACAGTAGCTCAATACAAGGTCCATAACAAGAGTTGTAATGAATCTGATGTATCCAATATAGTAGATAGAAGATTTTATAAAAGAGATAAGCTAGAGCTAGCTGTCAGCGACCTTACCCTATGTAAGAGTAGGCAACAGATGGAATTATGTATGTACCTTGGTATATCTAGCTAATAAACCCACTTCAAACATAATTCTCTTATTTCGGTTTTTTTCACGTTAATTCCTCTATCAATATCAAACTCATCAAGTGAATCTTTTATATATGGAAAGTCATTGTTATTGAGAACACGGTACATGGTGCTTACCATATTAACTTATGCTTCAAGTAATTCTGTAGATGATTATTAGTCTATCTTTTTTCTTTCCACAAAGTAGCCATTAGAAATGGGCGAAACCCAATACTATAATAGAACTGTTGTTGTGAACCTACTATAACCTTTTTTGCTCCTAGCTCTCTAACACGCCTGATTCCCTCCAAAACTGCTGCCTTTCCTAAACCCATCTTGCGGTAATCAGGATCCGTAGCCACAGGCTCAACTACTGCAAAACCTGCATCTTTGTCATACCACATTCCACAGTAAGAGACGAAGTTACCATCTGGCGCAATCACAGCTATCTTCAAATCTAAGTCCACATTGATCCGAATCATCGATTTTCTCGCCTCCTGCTCTTCTTCTTCAGAAAACTTTAGCTCACCATCACCCTTCAACTCATGGTTAAATCCCCTCCATAAAACGCGCCTGTATTGATATAAGTCAAAGGTGTCCTTCATAGTAGTAATATAAAATCCCTCAGGCATTTCATATTCTACGGACGTCTTATCCAAATAAAAAAACGAATCGAATTCTTTATCCTGTGTAGCAACAAAGCCAAGTTCAGCTGCAATATCCTGAAATTCCAGGTCAATATCCCTTATAATAATGCTAAATTCCCCATCCTTTGATAGATTATCTTTTGCATATATAAGCATCTCTTTTTTTAGGTACTCATACCCCGGTAAAGTTAAGCAAAAGGCTTCTCCAGGCCTGGTATCAAAAGTCGCAACCCCTACAACTTTCTTTTCATCCTCCCACAAGCCTATCTTACCTACCGCAGATTTATCTAAAGAATAATGGGTTGTCATCCAATCCCATCTAGTGTATTCAAATTCTGCATGCCCCAATTTTATAAAGAATTCCCTTACCTTATGATAATCTTCTGTAATACCTGGTTGTTTAGTGTAATTTCTAAATAGTATTGACATCTGTATACCCCCATTAAATATTATTATAATAAAAAGAAGTACTCCTTCTCCATTTGTAAAAGAAATTATAGATGCCGCTCTAGAAAGTCATGCACTTTAGATAGATGGCGATGACATGATAAAACGATTTTTTAAAGTGGTTTTCATCATAAGCTACAATACTAACAAACTAAAATTATAAACACAATATCATTTCATATTGAGTAATAAAATTCTTAAAACCCAATTTAACTAAAAAGTCTTGCATTGATTTCATTTGACCATCTATATTAAGAATACTAATATTTTGAGATTCGGTATTCTTTACTAAGTCAGATATTAAACTTGTTGCAATCCCTCTACACCTAAAATTTCTATCTACAGCTATTTGTGGTATATCGCCAGTTTTTTTATCAATAATACCATAGCCAACAATAGTATCACTAAAACGTACAATTGAATATAAAAAAGAATCTGAAATTGCATTAACTGAATCAATAGAGTTTTGCCATGATGGATTAAAGTCCCAAAATTGAACTAATTGATTTAAATCAATCTTATTGGTATGTTCAACTTTATGATTAATTATAAAATTATATTGACTTCTATTTATCCGAAAACATTCTAACTCTCTTTGGATTTCAAAGTTTTGCTTTTTATAAAGATTCACTGCAGATTGATTAGACTTTATCACTTCTAATACATATTCCTTTACATTCTTTTCTTTAATTAAATCCTTGATATCTGCAAGTATATTATCGATTACTCCTTGT
The DNA here is from genome assembly GCF_014385225.1 of Wansuia hejianensis. Taxonomy (GTDB): domain Bacteria; phylum Bacillota; class Clostridia; order Tissierellales; family Tissierellaceae; genus JACRTK01. The sequence goes on along the minus strand of NZ_JACRTK010000003.1, from coordinate 282,325 downwards.
CTTCTATATTGTCTTACGACACCTGTTCCAAGGTCATATACTGCCAGCTTTCCATTCAAAATTCTACATCCATTCATAACAAATCCAATCAATGTTTCATTTACAAATGCTCCTATAGACATTTCTGGAACATAACCCCTTCTTAGGAGCATTTGTTCAAACTTCCATATTGGCATTTCTATCTTGACTTGATAATCAGAAAATGCATCTATAAATGCTTTATGAATAATTTCTATGCTAGTATTATCTAAAGTTTTATAGTTAAACATTATATTCTATCCTTTCTAAGTCTATGGCGACTTTGTTTTTGCAATTTTTTACACTCTATAGCCGAATCTTACTGTTATTTTATCTTTTCTACGTATTCATTTTGCATAATTGACATATGAATGATATCGTGCCATTTTCCATTACGAAAGATACTCTCTCTAGATTTTCCTTCCTGCTGAAATCCTAGTTTCTCATATAGTTTTATAGCCCTGCTATTAAAGGAGAAAACTCTTAGATATATCCGATGTAAGTTCATCTCTAAAAATCCAAAATCAAGTAGTAATTTCATAGCTTCTGCTCCATATCCCTTACCCCATGACTCCTTATCTCCAATATCAATAATACATTCGGCATTACGATTTTTATTATCTATATTAATTAAAGAAGTAATTCCAATTGGTTTCTTAGATTCCTTATCAACTATAATATAGCACTTTGAAGAGTGAGATCCTAATATGACTTGTGTCACAAATTCTTCTGTTTCTTCAATATGATAAACATCTAACATCGGTGCAGTAGACTGCATAACTTCTAAATCATTTCTCCATTTATGGTAAACCTCTATATCTTGTACTGTCATTTTCCGTAAAGTTATTCTAGTTGATTGAAATAGCATAATATCACTCCTTTTTATTATTTAATTGGGCATAGTATGTTTTCTAATGTGAAAATTACTACATCTATTTGATCATTTACTTCTGTTACCTCCATGCCTAAATTAAAGGTATCTAGCATTAATCCATCAAAAAATGAAATTATATATAGAGCGACTGCTTTAGATGACTTATGAGAATAAAATTCCTTTTTTTCAATTCCTCTATCTATAAAATTTGTTATTGAAGACACTAATCTCTCATATCTCTTTATAACATATGGATTGCTTGTTTTCTTTGATTCATGGTACTTTGTTAAAAAGAATTCTGTTTTGCAGAGTAGGAACTTGTTATTAGTCGATAAAATATTTCTTTGTTGTAGTCTAATCCAATCTATTAATTGGTCCCAAAAAGAAGATACTCCCTCTCTTTCAAAATATATAATATCCTTTTCATCCTCTAATTTAAGAAGCTCCTCAAATATATGCTCAATATTATTGAAGTAAGAATATATAGCACCTCTTGATATGCCTGCTTCCACTATAATATCTTGCATAGTAGCTTTTAAATACCCTTTTTTTATAAATACATTCTTTGCAGATTGAAGTATCTCAAGTTCTTTATTCCTTTTATATTGATTACTCACCTTTGGAGACATGTAAATTCTCCTCCTTAATTTCATTAGTTATCTTGTCTACTACAATTAAAATAGACATTGGTGTCGTTTTTGATTATAAACGACACCAATGTCTATGTCAATATATTTTAAAATTAGTTTCAATTTTATCCTTCATTTATAATTATAAAATTAAAATAGATTACTTTTTTTGCTATACATTCTAATTTAGTCATAAAAATAATTATATTACCTAGTTGCGGATCTAACTAATTTTCCTCCATGGTAGCAATAATAATTATCTACATTCATAGATATAATCTTTTCTAATGAATTTTCGGCTAAATTTAGGTCAAGTGTAAATTGCGGATTTGCAATTACCAATTCACCATTTTCTATAACTGCCGCATCACCTGTTACAATGGAATTAGTCTTTGTTAAAAATAATGAAATATGACCCGGCATATGTCCAGGAGTAAATATGACCTGACACCCTCCTGCCCAGTCAAAATTATCTCCATCTTTAACCACTATATCTACATTGACAGGTTTAACTTTTCTTAAAGTTTCACAGAATTCAATTCCAAATTGTTTCTGTTCTTCTGGCATGACCTTTAGTACTTCCTCTGCTTGCAACAGTCTAAGTGATTTCCTTTTACCAGAAATATACTCACTCTCTATTTCACTTGATACTACCTTAATATGTGGATATTTTTCTTTGATTTCATATAAAGCTCCCATATGGTCATTGTCATGATGTGTAATCAATACTTTGGTCAGCGAATTAGGATCTATACCTTTTGATTTCATCTCATCTTCCAAAAAAGATAAAAAATTAGGATAACCACAATCAACTAAAACAACATCATTTTTACTTATTAATAAAACCGGATTTATAGTTTGAATTTCATTTCCATAATCAAAATTAATATCTAGCATTACTATTTTATTCATTTAATTTCAGCTCCTTTCTATAAATACAAGTTTAATTTAATATAATTATTATTTATATTTTTCATCTTAAACTCCTAAATAAATATTATAAATATTATCTAGTTTCCTACCCCTCTTTTTACTACTTTTACTTTACCATCACTTAAATTACCCTATGTCATCTATAAAACACCCTATTTTAAAGGGTCAAAAAACGGTGTTTTTCCACTGTTTTTTGACCGAAATTCCATCCTTAAACCACTATATGTTGTGGTCAAATCCCATTATCCCTCCCTTGAACCACAATACGTCATCAGAATTATACTCTCAACGTGCAACGAGCGGGGCGGCTTGATGTCTTTTGCCCCGTCGGTAGTCGGGAACAGGTCAAGGGCTCTTTTTTGGCTATCGGTAGGTGGAAACATATCAATCGCTGTTAACTTTTTTGAGAAATAGAGGGAGTGTTCTAGCATTAGGTTGTTTACTTACTATTCTTTAATGCATACATTTCTGCTACCGTATAAAAATAATAACTAAGTCCTGTCTGTTGACTTTCTAACATATCTCTGTGAAAATCATCTTCAATAAAAAACCAAGCTGTCTCGACTAGTTCTTTAGAATCAGTGGGCATGTCATGACTATTTAAAAATTCTATATGCCTCGTTAGTTCACTTTCTAATCTTTTATCATTTGGGTTCCATTTATCCTTTAGTGCATTTGCTAAAAAATTCATAAATCTTTCTGATTCTGCAGATACTTCATTTAAAGCATCTGCATCAATTGCCTCAGTATCCATTTCAAACTCATACTCCTTACTTAAATATTCTTTTTGCTCAGACAGCGCCTCCTTCCATTCTTCTTTATTAAGTCCTTTAAACATTTTAGATTGATCCATATTTTCCCCTTTCTCGGTAAAGATAATTGATTCTTCAATGGTTTTTAATATACTATCCATTCTTTCACTACGTTCACTAAGAAGTTTATGTTGCTGCTTTAGGGTCTCAATTCGATTTGACTCATCCTCTAGTGCTTTCATAATGTCTTTTAATGAAAATTCTAATTCCCTATAAAATAGTATTTCCTGTAATCTTTCTAATTCCTTAATTCCATAAATTCTATATCCAGCATCTGTAATCCTACATGGTTCCAAAAGACCTACTTTATGATAATGATGCAGCGTCTTTACTGTGGTTCCTGTTAGTTCCGCAACTTCTTTAACCGTATATTCCATTCCATCATCTCCTCTCAAAAAATTATATACCATTACCTAAGGTAAGGGTCAACACCTTAGGTATCTTTAATTATATAAATTGTAATACAGACCCTCTTTACATATTTATATTGAACTTTGAAAAATCCTAAATGATCGAAGTGATATCAAAACACAAATTCCTCCAAACAAGAACACCAAAGATCCATTTGCAATAACCGTAATCCAACTAATCTCTGAACTCAGTATCTCACGGGCTCCTAGTATTGCCCAGTCAACTGGATTTATAGTGCTTATGACACGAATCCAAGATGGCATAAGTTCCCTTGGCATAAATGCTGATGATAGAAACATAAGGGGTAAGGTAAAAAACTGCATTGCTCCTATCATAGATTCATGCTTACGTGTTATAAGTGCTAGACTGATGGATAGTGCACTAACCGCTAAACCTAACAATATTGGGATAGCCAAAAATATTACAATACTGTAAAAATTAAAGGGAAATCTTGCTCCCATAATTAAAGCCAATAAAATGATACTAATAAACTGAGCTAGTAAAAGAATAATTAGTTGTACTAACTCACTTAAAATTATAGCAATTTTATTTATTGGTAGGACTAAAAAACGTTCCATAACACCAGTGTTTATATCATTTAGTGTCCCCATTCCAGTATATATACCAATAAATAATGAATTCATAACAATTATTCCAGGTAGCAGATATTCTATATATAAATCAGTTGAAAAACCTGGAACTTCAACGATCCTTTTGAATAAATTTCCAAATAGCAGTAGCCAAATAATAGGCTGTAACATTGATATGATAATGGCCATTGGCTCTCGAAATGTTGGCCTGATACGACGTAGCGCTAGATACCAAATATCATTTAATAATTTCTTCATTTCTAACTCTCCTCTTATTTAAATATTTTTTCTACTGGTTACCTAATTTTCAATATTCTTACCAGTATATTTAAAATAGACTGCATCAAGGGAAGGAGGGATAATCTCAACTGACATTATGTCAATTGATAAGGAATGTATTGACTGTAGTATATATGGAAGTATACTTGAGCTATGGCTAACCAACAGTTTCAACTCCTTATTTTTAATCATTACTTCTTTAACACCTTTCTGTTTTTCTAGTATAGCTTCAATATCTAAAATTTTATCCGAGTGATCTTTTTGTAGTTCTATCTTTATTATATCCCCCTCTAACTCCTCTTTTAGTTCTCTAGGCGAACCCTCAATGACAACTTTGCCTTGGTCAATAATAGCAACACACTCTGCAAGACGATCAATTTCTTCTAAATAGTGAGAAGTCATCAAAATTGTCACCTTCTCCTTTTTGGACAAATTAGAAATTGTTGTCCAAAGAGTTGATCGTGCCTCTGGATCAAGACCAGTAGTAGGTTCATCTAAAAATAGAATTTGAGGTTTGTGTATAATTCCCATTGCTATATCGAGTTTTCGGAGCATTCCACCTGAATAAGTCAAGGTAGACCTATTAGCACTCTCTTCTAAATTAAAGATCTTAAGCAATTCATCTACCCTGTTTTTGAGATTATTTCCTCTCATTCCATATAGTTGACCCTGTAACATTAAGTTTTCACGACCTGTAGAATCAAAGCAAATCCCTGACTTTTGAGAGACACACCCAATTAAACTACGTATTTTATCAGGCTGAGATGTAACATCAATTCCTAATATTTTTGCTTCACCACTATCAGGTCTTGATAGTGTAGTCAAAATCTTCACTGTTGTCGATTTTCCTGCACCATTCGGACCAAGAAGTCCGTAAATAATTCCAGTTCTAATATTAAAAGTTAATCCATCTAATGCCTTTATACTATTTTTATAACTCTTAACTAAGTTGTTAACTTCTATGGCATATTTTTTTTCATCATTTGGTAACATTTGATTCCCTCCTAGTAATTGTTAGATTTCCATTTAAAGTTTCTTAGTGACAATTTAAGATCAATAACATGCAATATTATCACTTGAAATTAATAGTAATGCCTCCTCTTAGGTAAGAGTCAAGGTAATTAGTAAAAAATATTTTTGTATCATGATATCCTGAAAATAATTCACTCCCTCAGCCTATTTTGAAAGCATATTTTATTAGTCTTGTTATTGCTATCCTTTCTTGATAATTACTATTATTGAGACCTACAGTCTACAAAAAAACGCCAATCAAGAGAATTTATCTCCTAATTGACGGTCTGGTAGCAATATCATTTTCATACATCTATCTCAGAACCCGACTTAAACTCTACTGTAAGCTTATCATCAAAAACTGTTACTTTATCAATCAGCATTCTTACCAGCCTTTCATCATATTCTTCTAGTAGGCCATCTTGCTCATTTAAGAACTTCTCCATTTCCTCCAGTTTTTGCTTAGATCCTTTTCTTTCAGCTTGATCTATCAGAACCCTATGCCTATCTTCTCTCAGCTTATAAATCTCATCAGCCATGTCATTATAATTTTCTTTTGAATTGGCTCGCTTTAGTAGCTCATTCTGTAGCTCTTCCATCCTTTTATCTATTTCTACTACTTCTTCATTACTATTTTTAGTTATAACTGTTTCTATATTTTTCTTTAGTAGAGGTAAAAATTCATCTTTTTGAGCAAGTAATTTATTAACTGCTTCAACTATTGTAGAGCATAGCATCTTCTCTGGCACAGTCCTAGCTTTACAGGTTAGTCCTGTACTTTCAAGCCTACTAACACATCGCCATACAATTGATTTTTTCCCTCGATTATTCCAGTGGACTCTCCTAAATATTTCTCCGCACTGGCCACAAAACACAATCTGAGCAAAAGCGTGGTTGGAACTAAAGTTTCTTCTTTTTCCGCTTGCACCTATATGTCCTCTACTTCGGCGGGCTAGCTCCTCTTGGACTTGCATGAAAATCTCACGTGGTATTATAGCCTCGTGATTATTCTCCACATAATACTGAGGAACAATCCCGTTATTCTTAACCCTCTTCTTTGTAAGAAAATCTACTGTGTAGGTTTTTTGCAAAAGTGCATCTCCCATATATTTTTCATTACTTAATATTTTTCTAATGGAGCTGGTATGCCACCTCTTTCCACCCGCTCCTGTAAGAACTCCATCAGCTTCTAAACCTTTTTTAATCTTGTCCATAGAAGAGCCTTCAAGATATTCCCTATAAATTCTTTTAATGATTTCTGCCTCTTCAGGAACTATGACTAGCTTCTTGTTTTCGTCTTTGGTATATCCTAAAAATCTAGAGCAGTTAACCATAACTTGACCTTGCTGGTATCTGTACTGATATCCAAGCTTAACATTCTGACTTAAGGATTGACTTTCCTGTTGTGCCAAGGAAGCCATAATGGTTATCATGATTTCTCCCTTGGCATCCAGTGTATTGATATTCTCCTTTTCAAAATAAACAGCTACATTTTTCTCCTTAAGCTTTCTAATATAGTGGAGACAATCTAATGTGTTTCTTGCGAATCTACTTATTGACTTTGTAATTATCATGTCGATCTTGCCTGCCATACACTCATCAATCATTTTATTAAATTCATCTCGTTTTTTAGTGTTAGTTCCACTTATACCATCATCAGCAAAAATACCTGCAAATGTCCATTCATTATTCTTTTTAATAAAATCTGTATAGTGTTCTATCTGTACATCATAGCTACTGGCTTGCTCTTCACTCTCTGTTGAAACTCTGCAATATGCAGCTACTCGTAATTTTGGTATTTCATCTTTATTTTCACTATTTCCAGCACGCCTTACGGCAGGAATGATAACAACATTTTTATTAACTGCCATCTTGCACCTCCTTCTCTCTAATTAAACTGTATACATATTCAGCTTGAGTAAATGGATCAGGATACTCCTTTTTTATTTCACCTATAGTAAATTCAGTTATAGCTGAAACTTTTTTCTCTTCTTTAGGTTCAAAAATTCTACCTAGTTTTTTCGCTCTTTTATTTCTTTCTATTTCTGCCTTATCGAAAACTGATTTATCTATAATAGAAGGATAATAATCGTCTCCTAAATAGCGTTTGTTTCTAAGCATTCTTCCAACAGTTCCATGGTAAGAATTTATTCCAGCTTCCTTCGCTGCCTTTGTTAAGGAAAGTCCTGATAAGTAATTTTCAAATAACCTTCTAACCTTTTCGGCTTCTACCTCAAATATATGGGCAGAGCCATCAATTATTTTATAGCCATATGGTACATGCCCCACTTCACTCACATCCTTTCCCTAAGGGTAATCCCACTCTTTAAAACAAAGCCAATCTCCTGCCTTGAAAAAACTATTATTTCTTCTACATGATTATCAAAGGCTTCATCATCAAATTCTTTTAATGACCCTGCCTTGTTTACATACTTAATTAAATTATTTACTTCCTGCCCTTTTGATAATTCGCTGTTCAAGTCATCAATTAATGCATCTCTTTGCTCTGTAAGCATTTCTTTTTTCATCAGAAGTTCATTCTTTTCTCTATTATAAAGTGCTGGCTCTAAGTATCCTTTTGCCATAAGCTTTACCAGCAATTCTTTCTGACTGGTATTGTCATCTATCTCTTTTTCTAAAGCTTCAATTTTAGAAATATTATCTGACTTACTCATGAGTCGAAGACCTTCTAAGAGAGGTTTTAATATAAAATCCTTTCCAAAGATAAGTTTGTTTATCATGGTTACAAAAGCCATCTTTATATCTTCATCTCGGATAAACTTCATTGAACATTCTGATATATCTTCTAAATGCTTTGTGCAACACCAAGCTACATATTTCCTTTTTCCAGAAGAATGAATTCTCCTCTTAAATGTGCTGCCACACTCCGAACAGATAATTTTGCTAGTAAAGGGATATCTATTTTGATATTTACTGTTTCTTTGTTCTATGCCTTTTTCTTTGGCTCTTTGTTCTATAACCCTTGCTACAGTTTCAAATTCCTTGTGGCTAATTATTGGCTCATGGTGATTTTGAATAAAGTATTTATTCTTTTCTCCATTGTTTATATGCCTATTAAATTTGCTATCTGTATACGTTTTTTGTAAGATAACATCACCAGTATATTTTTCATTTTTAAGAATTCCTCTAATTGTAGTGGCTGTCCAACCAGCTCTTCTTTTAGAAGGAATTCTTTTATTATTTAAATCATCTGCTATTTTTTGAGTTCCTTTTCCAGCTAAAGCTTCACTAAAAATATATTTAACTATCTTAGCTTGTTCATGATTTATAACCATTTTCCCATCTATGTTCTCGTACCCATATGGTGGATATGAAATCGTAAAAGTGCCATTTTGAAACCTTTTTTGAATAGCCCACTTATTGTTTTCTGAAATTGAGATTGACTCACTTTCTGCTAGACTACTTAAAACTGATAACATTAATTCACTTTCCATGGATTTAGTATTTATATTTTCTTTTTCAAAGTAGATAAACACTCCAAGCTCTATCAACCTTCTTACCATTTCTAAGCAGTCAGTAGTATTTCTAGCAAATCTACTAATTGATTTTGTAACGATTAAGTCTATCTTTTTATTTTCACAATCAGACATCATCCTTTGAAGACCTTGTCTGTTCTCTTTCTTTGTGCCACTAATGCCTTCATCATAGTAAATACCTACATACTCCCATTCTGAGTTTGCTTTTATATAATTTACATAGTGACTCTTTTGAGCCTGCAGGCTTTCAAGTTGTTCATCACTATCTGTAGAAACTCTGCAATAAGCTGCTACTCGCATTTTTGGCACACTAAAAGGATCAGGTCTGCTTGCTTCTATTTTTGTTATCTTTCTCATTGTCTCACCCCCTTTTTTGTAGGTCACATATTACCGTTAAAACACTTATATATCAACTTCTTTAGGGCATTATCTTCGCTAAAAATGGTGAGAAAGTTTTACGATTTAGCTCTGTGATTCTGTCAAATTCGACCTCATTAATTAGCCCCTTTTCAAGCATCTTTTTTAAGATGTTTTCAGCCTGGATATAATTAAATTCACGCTGTATTTGTTCTTCAGACATTTTTCTTTTTAGATCGTTACTCTCAAAAGTCTCCTCTGTTATCTGTTGTACATTTTTGTTCTCCGTTTGTTTCATATAGCATTACCTCCTACTTAATAGCCACAGGAAGAGCTATAAGTTGAGGTTTTATAAAATATATTTAAAAATGTGCATAAAAAAAGTGCCTGCAGGAATAATTCCCACAGGCTATATCTAACTTCTCAATCATATTTTATAAAGGCATCAGTAAAGCCAGCTTTTTTAGCTTTTGCCAGTTGCTTGTCTGCATTAGATTTAACAGCATATGCTCCTACTTGAACTCTATACAGTTTAGTAGAAGAAGGTGATGCAGGTGTCTTTTTTGAATCATTTTTGCAACATAGTGTTGCCTTAACATCTGCCCTAAAAGTATCCATACTTTTACCGTGCTTTGGAAACCAATTTCTTGGATCGCTGTGGTTACTGGCTATTCCTTTTTGATGTCCTTCATAGTGTCCAATGATATCTTTTTCAGTAAGATTATAGAGCTTGCAAAGGTGCACACATAGTTCGACAGCTTCTTTATAAACCTTATTAAAGTAGTTAGCATCAGTATGATTATCTTCACAGATTTCAAAACCTATATGAGTATTGTTAGCATCACCACCTGCATGCCACCCCCTATGGTCCCAAGGCAGGGTTTGATAAGTGGCGACAGACCCATCTTTAAGTTTCCCAATAAAAGCATGAACGCAGACTTGCCTACCATCTGGTCTATCTTGATTCCAGTGATTGTTATATTGATTTTTACCAAGTAGCCCATCATCTGGACCCACATACCTTCTAAGGTTTGGATTATTTGCACCAGTAGAATGAACCATAATTCCTTTAGGCTTAATCTTTCTTCCAGCCTTATAACAAGCATTATTAGTAAAAATAAGTTTTCTTAAATTCATTAATTGTTTCCCCCTTTATTGTGTAGCTGAGCTAAGACATCCTTTAATTTCTCTGGTATTGGAAGTCCAAGTCTTGACGAATTTTCAAGCATGGAAACTCCCTCATTAGAGCAGTAGAAAAAGATAATAGCAGTCCTAAGCACATTTCCGTCCCCGATAAGGTTTGTATCGATGATATGGCCAATCCCAACTAAAACAAAGATGAGCACCTTCTTAAATATCCCTCTAAATCCAACTTCGCTGGATAGAGTTTTATCTACAATGGCACACATAACCCCAGTGATATAATCAGCCACCATCAAAGCAACTAAAGCATATAAAAACCCATCAAAACCTCCGAGAAACCAGCCTAAAAAGCCGCCAAGGGCTGTGAGAGCAACTTGTACCCAGTTCCAAATTTCCTTCATACATACGACCTCCTAAAAATAATTTTGCACATAAAAAAGGAGCATCTGCAGAACTTGCAAATACTCCTAAATATATATTTATTGTTATATTTGTTTAGGGAGTGCCTCCCAAATCCTCATATCCTCTTGACCTAAAGACCAGATGGCAATTCCTCTAAGTTTCCACCTATAAGCCGCTTCGTTTGACCAGTGAACAAGACTATCTACATCTTGATAATAGAGAATAGAAAAGCCATCAGCATCACCAAGGAAAAGTCTTGATAACCAAATATTGATATCCTTTGGAATAATCTTAACCGTATAATCATTTCCACAGCTAAGTGGTAAAAGATCTGAATGGAAGAAGTCGTAGTCCATAGAAATATCTTCACTTCTCGTGGCAGATTCTTCTACATCGTTATTAACAGTAAAAACTTGAAACTCATTATCCCAAGTTACACCAGTTCTATTAAGTCTTCCATATTCGGTTTTACTCCCATCTGGAAATACCACATCAAATCTTTCATATGGCTCATAAGTCCATGAATCGCCCATCCTCAATAGTTCAGAAAGAATTCGACCGTCAGAGCGAATACCAGCATAACCTCCTGTAAAACCACTAAGATTTGCTGTGAAACGAAGGATATTACTTGCTCCTGAATATACTCTTACTCTATCACCTCGTATCCTCATTTCGATGGTATACATCCTTGGGTTAGAGCGAAGTTCTGATGTTGGCGTTTTTGCTATTTCCGTATTATAACTAGCAAGTAGGGATGATCCTTTATATAGCTCGATTCGCTGAGTATCATAATTTAAGCAGCAGAAAACATCACCACAAAAAATCCCTGCCTTGCCACTAGATTCTTCAGTAAAAGCTATTCTAGCTCTTAGGTGGATATCAGAGAAGTTAGTGTAATTCCATGCAAGTTGTCCATAACCGTCAAGCTGAGAATAAGGCCTATTTGAAGTATCATTAGGGTTTTTCCATACATTCCACTCACCACTTAATGTTTTCCAATAGCTAGGAAGGAGTGGATTAGGATCTCTAAAATCTTCATACCAAACAAGTGCTGAATCTGGTTTTCTTCGAAGAACTTCTGTTGTTAATCTAAACCCTCTATCTGGTTCAGCCATTACACCATTAATGTCCTTAAACTTTCTAGGTGATAAGGTAAACTCAGCCTCACCAGCGAAGGGCTGTTCTTTAAAATTAGAGCAGACACGAAATCCATAAAACAGTACTCCAGGAACTCCAGTAGTTATGCTCACAGTATGAGTACCAGCTGAAAGAAAGACACTAGATGATAAAGAGAGCCAACAGGTAGAACGCCAATATGGCCACCATAATCTATTTTCAGTAAAATTTTTACTTACTCCATCAAGGGATATATTAATGCTATTCTTATCCCAAAAGGGAAATAAGATGCGAACAGCCACATCATATGTTCCAGAGTTAGCAATATTAAATTCATATTCAGCCTCACCATCTTCACCAAGGGTTGCTGAGCTAGAGGATAGAATGACTCCTTCTGAATAGGTATCAGGGTTTGCCCCATCACGGTCAATATAGACCGTACCAAATTCTACTTCTTGCTCTTTACTATAAGCAGTTAAATATCTACGTCGGTTATAACTTTCTCCAAGGAGGGGATATGTTCTACTTGTTGCATCTGGCCCTTCCATATAATCGTATACATGGGGTAAAGCCCATGGCACTTTATCATAATCATCCCAATAAGCGATAATTGGAATCATAGGTTGTGGTGGACCATCGTCTGTAAAATTATATCCTCCAGTCATCCAAAGCTGTGCCGCATAATAGGTATTAGAAACTCCACGATAAACATTACCTAAATTTGCAGGTGAATCATGAATTCGCCAGTTCCAACCATATGCAGGTAGCCCTAAAAATATCTTTTCTGGTGTCATAACCTTAGATGCATAATTATATATGCCTTCTAGCCAGTCCCTAGGGGATACAGGGCCAGGAGCAGAACCTGCCCATGCCATACCATAACTCATAATGGCTGCAGTATCACAATACGGATCTAAGTCCTCATAAACACACCAGTTCTCGCCACCAACAGAACCCCCTACACTTGTCATTCCTGGTAAGCAAATATTAACTAGTTTTGATGAATTATAAGCTTTAACAGTATTATAAATATCACGAAATAGAATATTGGCAGCATCTTTATTTTCATATCCGCCGCCACGTTCTAAATCAATATCAACTCCGTCACACCAAGGGTATTTATTCATAATACGGATAATCTCAGTTAAAAACTTGTCTTTTGCTCCATTAGTATTATTTCTAAGGGCTGTAAAAATTGATGCTGTACCGTGATTCATAATAGTTAAGAGCCATTTAATATGTGGCCATCTATTAATATAAGGTAGCATACTTGAAATACTTGTTCCTGTTTCAGTTATTGTTCCTGTAATATCTACTTCAAAAGTGAAAATGCCTACTGTATCTAAACGGTCACCATAACCTCTTAGTGCCTCATACATACGGGCATTGCCCATGAAAGACCATACCATGCACTTTTTACCTTGAAGATAATTCATAGGCGTTCACTTCCTTCTTGCATTTCTTGAAACTCAAATAAAACCCTTGCAGATTTACCATCCTCAAGCGTTACTATATGCTTACTATCACCTGCTGCTGTATATTGAAAAAAGCCCTCTTTCTCAGTAGGGCTACCATTTTTAAGGCACTCTCGTGTTGATGCTTTTATTGAAATCTCATCGTCTTTATTCACAGAGGATTTAAGCTTTAATCTGTGAGCACCTGCACTTTGAGATAATTCAATACTACCACTAGCCATGTTTTGAATAGGGTATATATGACAATCAAGGCCTGCTGATGTACTGCCTAAATTAAAAAGGACAAGTGTTTCTTTACTTCTCACAATTCCGTTATAAAACCTAACAGGAACAATAGTGTCATCTACACGATATTTTTTAAGCATTGTTTCTGTATTAGGAGTATAGCCTGTTAATTTATCACCTTCTTGGGCTTGAATATCTGTAAAGTATACCTTTCCTGTGCAATCAGTAATAAAGGGTCTTACACCTATACTAAATATCTTTTTATTTTCTTTTAAATTAATAGTCTCAGAAAACCTTGTAAAAATAGCTGCCATTTCTTCACCTACCCGTCAAGTGTCCATTTGATTTCTGAAACATGACCAGCCCAACCAGTAGCAATGGAGCCGCCTTGCAAAAATAGATCCGTAAAATAAACAGCCCCAGTACAATCAGAAACAAATAATCGGATAGTCAGAGATTTAATTCTTTTACTAGATGAAATATTATGGGCTGTTTGATTAAAAAACACCATTACAATGCTCCTTCCTAAAATAGTTCAATAAGTCTAGTTTCAGTTGTTCCATCTTCATATTCAATAAGGACTTCAATTCCTACTTGACCATTCGTACCTTTTTGAAGATTCTCTGATGCTATTTGAGCAGATATTGTATAACTTCTTCTATTTGCAGGATAAACAGTCTGAGATAAACTCTTTGTCATACCTAGAACTCCCTCAGCCATAAATGAAGCATCTCCCGACACTCCATTATTAGGATCAACAGCAAACCCAGAATTAAGCCAGTAGGTCATACCATCATCAGCTCTTGAGTTTCTTAGGTGGTTAAATGGAACTAAATCTTTCACTTCTTGTCTATCAAGAACATCAGTGGAGGAAAGAATATCTGCTGCTTTATCCCATTGGGCTGAGGAATCACCTAGTTCTCTTAGTTTTGTTGATAACTCCAGCACCGTCTTCCATGGTTCTTGTAAATTATATTGCCTACGAACAACTCTTGTTTTTACTAATAGATTTAATTCTTTATCATGAACAGTTACAATATCTCCTAGTTTCCAAGTTTCATGTTCATATCCAGTTAGAACGGATAAGTCCATAGCTGATAGGACATAGGAAATTCTAGGCTTAGCATACTGACCTAGACGCATATTGGCAAACTCAAGCATCTGATAGGGATTAGTAAAGGAGGAGGCATCAAGCGTTCCTACCCTTACTTCAGATGAATAAGAAAAGTCTTCTACATACTCCTTATTTCCATTAATCGATGCAAAAGTCATCCCGTCTTTACCATAAACATAAAGCCTGGTAATAAGGCTTCTTGTATCTACGACTCGCTCTATACTTTTCATATTCTTTTTATATGAAAATAGTGCTCCGCTATCAGTCCCACCAAAGGTCAAAAGGTGGACGAGGCGATTAGCACTATCAAAAATTAAATCACCACCATGAATATTTTGAGTAGCCCTAAGGATAGATAAAGCATTCTTTTCTGTAGATTGCCAAGTTCTCTTTGTAGTTACCGTGACATTTCCTACTGACCAGCCTGTTCCAAGTAAGGCATAATTCATAGGAGCATCAGGAGTTTCAGCAATAAAGTCTCTTGCTTCTTTTTCTGTACTAAATGATAAATCATAAAAGGCGGCTTCTGCATAAACAATAGTTACTACTTTGCCATCAGAACTCTTTTCATCTTTTATAGTCCTTATACGATAGACATCATTTACAATTTGAACTTGCTTTTCATTATCTAATGTTTCCCTTTTAGGGTCATGGAAGGGAAGTTTAAATTCTAAAATATCAGCACCGTTTACTTCACTAGTAACTAAAATATCAAAAGCATTATCAAGTACCGATTCCCATGCTCCATCAGAATTTAATACTACTGGCCTTGCAAAACCTAATTTTTCATAAGGTGGTCTTGGGATATCATGAAGCTGTATTTCTAAAAGTTTAGGAGTCTTACTTGAATCCTGTGTTGTTAATGTGATCCTGTAACGAATATAAGCTTTATTTGGTGATTGCAACTCACCACTTGAACCAATGGTCTGCCATGCAGTCCAGCTATCCAAATCATCTGAAGTAGAAGTTTCAACTAAACTTATAGAAGTTATTCCTGCAGTATATTCACTTGTTACAGAAACCCTGCCAGTTCCAGAAAGATTACAAATAGCCGCTGTTGTATATAAGATTCCACTTGAAGGATAAGAGCCATCAGTTTCTTTTAATAAAACAGCTCCTGCTTCTTTGATAGCATCTACATCTGAGGAACTATCTCCACCATTAGCAAGCAGTGAAGATTTAAAATAAAAAATAAGATCACCCATATTCAAGTCAGAATCTTTTTCATAAAACCAATCATCAAAACCACCAGCGTAATAATAAGTATTTGCATGCATCCCCATTACAATATCTGCGGTGCAAGATTTATTTAATTCACCAGTAAAGCTCCTAATTGGAGATTGCCAAACAGCCCCATCACTACGATCACAAAGTAAGTTTTGTACTTGTTTATTATTTACTTCGATAATGGAAGCAAAGAAGTACCACCCGTTATTCTTTAGAGTGATGGGAGGTGTTTCTGATTGATCATAAATCAGTGTTCCCGAAGCATTATATAGCATTAGTCGTGGTCGACCTTGATATAAAGATATATAAAATATTGGCTGACCAGGACCCTGTCTAGTATTAAAAATGGGGATAAAGGTCTGACCAATGGAATAAGTGGTAGGGTTTATCCAACCACCTACAACTATTTTTTCTCCTAAATCAGTAAAAAAGCCACCATCATTGGTAGCTATTAAATGAGTTTTTTCACTTGTTGGATTAATGATGTTTTGCCTAAAAAACCTGCCTAGTCTACTTGCAGGAAAAGATGCAGATGTTCCTGACCAAGCTGATACATAAAAGTCTCTGTTAAATCCAGAGGCATCTGCAATCATATTATTACTATCTGGTGCAGTTTCGTTGAATCTCCAAAGAGCCACAGTTTTATTACTAACAGGAAATTCTCCTGTAAAGTCTACTTGTGAAGTCAATACTGATTTTATAGCCAAAGTCATCACCTCCAACAGCTATTTGCTAAAATGTTTAATTCTGAAAAGGTTGCATTATTGGTGTTTATTATAATTTCATTACTTCCTTTATTTAGAGTTGGGAAATTAAGTTCATCTAAAATAGGCAATCCATTTCTTAGTGTATTGCCGTTTAAGTCAGTAACTTTTGCAGTCAGCAATAAACTATCTATGACTAAAATTTCATTTGAAGCTAGTCTTCCTATAAGCTTTAATTCTTCACCATTTGTAGTGATTGTCACAAAAGACAATGATGAACTATCAATATTTCCTTTTAGCTGATAAATAGGGTAAGAATTAATATTTCCTATATTTCGCACTAATTCATGAGAGCCTGTTGTAGAAAAAGTAAATTGCTCATCTGTTATTGCATAGCCATCAGGGTTTGGGCAAATAAATGTTAATTCAAAGGAGCCTGCACTACTTAATATTCTTTCACAATCTATTTCTGTATTTAATCTTGCTAAAAAGAATCTATCAGGCACATCATCTAGAACTAATTGTTTTAGCCCTTCCATAGGATTTAACCATGCAGATATATCATCTAGTACTTTTACTAGGTTTTCAAAAGTTCTTTGAGGATAAATATTGCAAGAAACCTTAATATATCTTTCAGAGCTGTCACATCCAAAATCAGCAATACCTACTTTACCAGGAACAATCTCATAAGAATTTCTAAGGGGAGGAGATGCTTGCCAGCTTGTAAGTCTCGCTTTTAGTTTCATGTTTTTAGAATGAATACCATTATACATAAAGCCCATACATCAACCTCCTTATACTGTGATAAATCTTCCTTGAGCTCTAGAGCCTGTTTGCATTAGATTATATAATTCTTGTGAAACCTTTCTAATATCATCTTCACTTCTTACAATCATTTGCTGAACTGTAACAAGTGGTCCAGTATTCATGGATGGAGCAAGTCCACCAGTTCCATTTACATTTACATTCGAATCCACATCAAAATCCCTAGGTATTGCTCCTTCAATATCATCTGAAACCTTGTTCATGGCCTTATCAAAACCTTCGCCAAGACCAATGGCCATATTATCACCAATACCTGCAAAGACAGTAGAAGGTGATTTAATACCAAGAACTCCTTTAACACCACTTACAATGCCACCTACGAAACCACTAATCTTATCCTTAATCCAAGATACCATCGAGGAGATACCATTCCATAAACCAGTTACTATATTTTTACCTACTTGAACTATTGAAATTGCTGCTTTTCCAATTCCAGTAATAATAGCTGTTATAATTTGAGGGATTGCTGCTACAAGCTGTGGTATTGCTTTTATTAATCCAACGGCAAGCTGAAGTACAATCTTAATTCCCATATCAATAATAAGAGGAAGATTGTTTGTAATAAAATTAATTATCCCACTAATTATCTTTGGTAGTGCTTCTATTAACCTTGGCAGAGCATCAACTAATCCCTTAGCCAGTCCCATGATTATTTGTAAAGCTGCGTTAAGTATCTGATCCATATTATTTAATAAGGTATCAACTATTAAAATTATAGCCTCAACAATTGATGGAATTAATTCTGGCAAGGCATCTGCAATTCCTAGAGCAAGGGCTACAACTATTTGTATAGCTGCCTCAATAAGTAGAGGTAAGTTCTCAATAATAAATTCTGCTACTGTAGTTACCAAATAAACCACCATTTCAATTAAAGGTTCAATATTGCCTACTATAGCATCAATAATACCTGTTAGAAGTGCAATAGCCCCTTCTAAAAGTGGAGGTAAGAGAGTAGGCAGTAAAGCTACTAATACATTCACAAGTTCAGTTAGCATGATGGAGACCATTTCAATAACTTCAGGGAGGTATTCACTAATTCTTTTAATTCCATCCATTAAAAAAGATGATATTCTCTCGCCAATGGCGGTAATATCACCTTCCTGAAAACCATCATTTAAAATTGCTGTTACATCTCTTACAAGGGAAGTCACATCCCCAACAACCTCACCAGCCATATCTGAAAACTGCTCGCCAATTGTTATTTGTAACCCTTCATAAGCTGACTTTAAACTTCGAACAGAACCTGCAAGTCCGCTTTCCATAGTATCTGACATTTGCACAGCTGCACCTTCAGCATTGGCAAGTTCGTTATAGAGGTTATTCATCTCATCGCCAGTACCAGATAAAAGTGCGTTAACTGCTGCAAGGTCTTGTTTGTTAAAGATGTTACTCAGTGCATTCATTTTATCTGATTCGGATAGACCACCAAGTTTTTCATTTAGGTCTTCAAAGATTTCATTCATTTCACGAATATTACCCGATGAGTCTGTCACACTAATCCCTAAAGAATCTAGCTCTTTTGCTGCAGCAGAAGTCGGAGAAGTAAGTGACATAATAACATTTCTAAGTTTTGTTCCACCTTCTGAGCCCTTGATACCACGGTTTGCAAGAACACCAAGCATGACATTTAATGTATCAAGTTCTTGTCCTGCATTTTTCATGGTGGCCCCAGCCACTAAGATGCCTTCACCTAATTGCTGAACATCGGTATTAGATTTTTGAGAAGTCCTAGCCATCATGTCCATATAGGAATCCATATCTGAAATCTCAAGTCCTAAGGCTGCCATAGAGTCAGTAACAAGATCTGATGCTTTGGCTAAATCCATGCCACCTGCAGCTGCTAGGGTTAAAACTCCTGGAAGTGCATCAATGGCCTGTTCAGCATCATAACCAGCGAGGGCTAGGTAGTTTAAGGCATCAGCCGATTCGGAAGCAGAAAATCTTGTACTAGCACCAGCCTCTTTAGCTGCCTCTGAAAGTTTTTTAAATGCCTCTTCGCCTTCCACGCCAGTAAGTCCCATAGTTGCTTGCACTTGTTTCATGGAATCTTCATAGTCAGCGTAAACATTCAAAGAGTCCTTTATCCATTTGCCTGTAGCTACAGCACCTGCACCTATTGCAGCCATAGCTGCTGCAGCCGCTTTTAGTCCTGCAACTAGGGTTTTACCAGCAATCTCTCCAGCCTGTTTTAAGCCACCTACAAGTTTATCAAGCTTTTCTCTATTGAGCCTTTTTACTTCTTCTTGAGATTCTTTTAATTCACGTTCCATATTATTAAGTTCAGCATTAGCATTATTAAGTTGTATCTGCCAAGCAAGAGTCCTTCTATCATTTTCGCCAAAGGAAGTGGCAGCATTGGCTAGTGCCTTTTCAAGAGTAGATACCTTTTCCTTTTGTGCATCTATTTCTTTATTAAGCTGGTTGTTTCTAGCTGTAATTGCTTGAATGGATTTGTCGTTTTTATCAAACTCAGAGGATACAAGTTTCATTTCTGAGCCTAATACCCTAAAGCTTTGATTGATTTCTCGAAGGGCGTTTTTAAACTGCTTTTCACCCTCAATACCAATTTTAAATCCAAAGTCTGACACCTTACCACCTCCTTAGATTCCCATAGGAATAATCTCATCAATAGAAACTTCTCTTTTAGACTTTGCCATTCCAGTAAATTGCTTGTGAATTTCCCATTGATCCAAAAGCTCCCCTATTGGCATAAGCCAAACATCTGGTTCTGGTCTATGAAGCTGAGTTACTCCATAATAAATAAGTCGAGCAAACAATTCTTCATCGCTTACTCGACTTGCTCGTTTTTTGAGCTTTCATCCTCTGATTCTATATGTCTTTTAGTTCCTTTGAACATAGCCTCCATAATCGCATCTTTATATGTTGCCAGTTCATGAGGGGAGGTTAGAAGCTCTACATCATCTTCGGTTAATAGTTCTTCCTTTTCTCCATTAAGTCTGTTGTTGATTAAGATGCTTTGATTAGCCAAAAGTGCAATAAGCCAGACAATTTCTTCTAGTGCCATCTCAAAATTCTCTGCCTTCATTAACTTTTCACCAAGATTTTCAAGACCACCATAACGTTTTGCTATTTCCTTTGTTGCCTTTGTAGTTAAAATAAGGCGATATTCTTTGCCACCTATAGTTATCAGACTGCTACGTTCCTTGTCCATAATATTCCTCCTTATTCCTCTGTTCCATTAGCAGTGAAGAGAGGTTCATAAACTTCGTTATACCACCCAGTTATTATTTCAGAGGACACACCCTCATCACCCTCACTAACTTCAGCCTTCCATGGATGCTTTCCTTGACCGTCAAGTTTATTTCTACGAATTACAGTCCCTTCAATGGTAGGTGTTGAGAAAGTAATACTATCTCCTTTAGTAGCAAGGTTTGTAGCTGGGATGCCAAACTTCACACGGTATAGCCAAAAGTAACGATATTTTCCGTTTGCTTTTTTAGCTCTAAAACCTATTGCTACAGGATCGCCCCCATCTTCACTTGTTGAGATTAATACTTTGTTATCATCAATTGTTGCCCCTGTTAAATCACTGGCAGCTTCTACACCAATATCATCGATTCCAAGAGAGAGTGTACCATTTTGAAATTCCTTAATGATTTCTGCAGCACCGTCATCTGCATAAAGGGTTGCTTCTGCAAGTTCAACTGAAAGCTCCGCACTAATTGCTTTTGCTAGAGGAATAGGGGTATCATAGGTTTCATCACCGTTTGTATCTTCTGTTATTTTTGCATAATAAAGTCTATCAAGACCGATTGTTGCCATATGTTAATCCTCCTTATCCAACTTAAATTTATATGATTTTGCTACATCTAGAGCATAGTGGTGATATCCAGTATCGTCCTCATGCCCTAAATATCTCATATCAGTTATTGTAAAACCCGCACCTAAAAGGGTACGGGTTAGTGTGTTTTTAATCTTTATATAATTTCCTTTAGAAAATAAGGAAAGTCTTAATTCTTGTACTTCATACTCTGGAAGATTATCTGCATAAACCTCAAATAAATCTACAAGAGGAGTTGCAACAAGGTAGATATCGGGAGGGTTATCTGAAAATACTCCTGTTTCTATGGGAATGTCACATATGTTTGAGAGAGTATTTATTTCACTTAGAATACTCATATGTTTTTTACCTCCCGATCAAATCTTTCCCTCATAGCATCAATACAAGGTTTTCTCGAAGTTCTTCTAGCAGGCTTCAAAAATGGCTTTGGTGGTTGATTAGATTTTCCATACTCAAGGATATTTGCAATTTTAGCATTACTGTCGCCATCTTTTCTTGGCTCTTTAAAACCTACCTTTACATTATGGTTTCCATTTCTATCTAATAGAGCAGGGGAGAGACCGAGGGAGGATACAAGTTCCCCAGTAGAGCGACTTTTTACTTTTGCTCCTTTTCCAATGGAGGACTTAAGACTAGATTTTACGTGTTCGAGGACAACTTCACCACCAGACTCAAGTACCTTAGGGATAATTTCATCCGTTTTATCACCAAGTTTTGAAATCTTCAATAGAAAATCTTCAGGCATTCTCATAGACACTTTAGCCATCTGATACCACCACCTTTTTTGCTAGAACTTCAACATACATTCCACGGTTTTTTATGTCCTCTACACTTATAATTTCATAACGGTCACCACTACAGCCAATTATCATCTTTGATGTAATATCCACATCTGGGATTTTACGAAACCTAAAAAGGGCACTAGCTTCTGAAAACAAGGCTCTGTTTGCCCATTTTTCACTAGCATGCCTTTCTTCTTTATAAGCTCTTATGGTGGCTAGGATATTATCATTAACCTTACTAAATCCTTCATCATCTTTAATTCTTTCAACAAGAATAATATCTATAAAAGTATTGATTTTTCCAAATCCCATAAGCTACACCTTCCAATCCTTATCAAGGCGTAAAAGATTATTAATCGTTTCTCTTGCTTGCTGACCTGCAATAGCGGTATCAGCAAAGAAGCCACCTGTACTACCATCACGGCTTTCATAAAAGTGAGAGGACAGCATAATAACAGCTTGCTCAGTGACTGGAGACATTACATTTTCATTGTAGTATCCTTCTTTTAAATGTTGATAGCTCTCAGCATAGGATATAGCGGCGTCAATATACATTTCCAAAAGCTCATCATCTTTATCGTGTTCAAGTATTAGATTTGCTTTAACTTTTTCAAGTAGTGTCATTAGCCGCCACCATCCTTTCTTTATGGAGTATCATCTACCATTAGCCCTGCAGTTTTTAACTTAGAAAGCAGATCATTAAAATCTGTGACCAAATCTTCTATTGTAGTAGCAGTGCTTTTAGATTGGTTTTCAATAAGAGAGAGGCCAACTACTGTGGCCTCATCCTTAATTTCCAATGTACCGCCTATAACGGTTTTTTCTCCACCTTGTTCCGTATAATTTTTAGTATTATAACCCATCTATTTACACCCCTTATTAAGCCTTTTGTTGCAGAACTTTAATTGCTTCTGGAAGGATAAGCTTTCCGTCCACTCTTTGGCTACCTAAGAAACCTACTTGACCACTAGTTGCAAAAAGCTCATTTAGTCTTTTGAAAGAGCGACCTTGTCTGTCAGCAATCCAGTAGTATCCAAAATCACCAAAGGCGATGGTCTTAGCACCAGCCTCAAGAATAGGAGCATAAGCAGATGTATATACTGGACGATTAAGCAAAGTATCTGGTGTTCCTGCTGTAAGTGATGGCTGCCATAAATATTGACCTTGACCGTCCTTTAATTTACGAATCGCCTTTATAGTTGCATCATTCATGATAAAAGACGCATTTTTTCTGTAAGGAGCTTTAAGAGAATATACTAAATCAATAATCTCATCTGCTGTAATTGCAGTAGCAGAGCCAGCTGTTATTCCAAGTTCAGCACCACCTGTAGCATTAAAAATCCCTGTAGGTTTTCCAATCCCATCGCCAACTAGGAAAGCTTCTTCTTCCTTAGCACCGATTCTTCTTGCAAACTCAGTAGAGATATAGCTTTCAATGTTAAATATACTGTCATTCAAAAGTTCATCAGATACTTTAATCATAGTACCTAGCTTATAAGCTCCGATGGAAGTTTGCCCAAATAAAGAATCACTTTCTTCATATTCTTCGCCTTCATCAAGCCAAGATGCAGTTCCTTTAGTCACTACAACAGGGATCTTTTTGTCGCCGCTTGAGGTTTGGATGACTTTAGCAAGTTTACGGAAGATATTCTCTTCTTCAAGGGTTTGAATTAAAGTTCTTTCAAATTCATCGGGAACAAGGTAACCTCCTTCTGTATCATCGCCTATGGATAGAGAATTAAATACTTCTGACTTTGGATTCTTCGTTCTCATAACATTCCAGAAGGCTTTCTTATACTCATCAGATGCACGACCTTCTTTTATTTCCCCCATACCGTTGTTAGGTTTATTAGAGAGGGGAGTGGAAGTAGGCTTTGATAGTTCTAAATCGAGAACGGCTTGTTTTTCTAACCTGTCTATCTCTTTACCTAAATCAACTACATCTTGTTCCATTCTTTCATAGGTAGCAGTATCTTCAGCTGAAACAAGCCCTTTGTCATCTCTTCTTGCATCTAAAAAAGCTTTGGCACTTTCCCAAAGCTTCGCTCTTTTTTCTCTTAATTCTAATATTTTATTCATTGAATATACCTCCATTTATTTAATTAGATTTAATC
The DNA here is from genome assembly GCF_014385225.1 of Wansuia hejianensis. GTDB lineage: Bacteria > Bacillota > Clostridia > Tissierellales > Tissierellaceae > JACRTK01. The sequence goes on along the minus strand of NZ_JACRTK010000003.1, from coordinate 257,985 downwards.
TTGTACTTAGTTCTTTATAGGAAGTACCAGCAGGTGGCTTTTCCTTTTTGGGTAGTTTACTTAATATAGAATTGACAGCTACCATATTACTGAAAGCTAATCCTTCAAGGTTTTTGTCTTTTTCATCTTTTGCAAACATTATTTTGTCTGCAAACCCTAAGTCCACAGCCTTTCTAGCATTGAACCATGTTTCCTCATCCATAAGATGAGAGAGCTCATTCCTAGGTATGCAAGTTTTTAACTCATAAGCATTAATGATGCTTTCTTTAACTTCTGATAGCATTGCTTTGGCTTTTTCCATTTCACTTGCATCGCCAAAGGCAATAGTCAACGGATTATGGATCATCATTAGACCTGTAGGTGAAATTTGTACTTCAGTACCAGCCATAGCAATAACGGATGCCGCACTAGCTGCAATCCCATCAATCTTAACTGTGACGTTGCCTTTATAATCCATTAACATATTGTAGATTTGACTAGCAGCAATGCAGTCGCCACCAGGGGAATTAATCCAAACAACAATATCTCCAGATTCACTATTTAATTCATCTTTAAATAGTTTAGGTGTGATTTCATCTCCATACCAAGTTTCATCAGATATCACACCATTTAAAAATAAAGTCCTTTCATCATCATTCTTTATCCAGTTCCAAAACTTCTTTATTTTCATCACCTCCAGTGTTTTTATTCGCATAAGCACCAACATCTTTAAGCTTTAGCATATTGCCATTGACCATGTATGTGTTTCCACCTTCATCAGAGGGTATAGGGTTCATGTTTTCTAAACTCCTTACATCGTTAGGAGACATAAATCCATTTTGAATGCCGATAGAATAACCTCTCATTCTTGATTCATAGTCCCCACGAAGAAGGCCTTCAACTAAGAAACTAACAAAGTACTTGTGCCTTTCTTCCTCAGAAAACAAGGCTTTATTAATAGATTGCTCTATTCTAACAAGCCAAGGTCTTATAGTATGAACTACAAAGCTTATAGATTGATGTTCAATATTTGAAAAAGTAGCTCTTTCTAAATCACCAACTAAATGGGGAGGGACTCTAAATATTCGACAAATTTCCTCAGTTTGATATTTCCTTGTTTCTAAAAACTGTGCCTGTTCTGGTGGTATGCCGATGGGAGAGAACTTCATACCTTCTTCAAGAACGGCAACTCTATGAGCATTTGATGTTCCTTGATACACTTGATTCCAGCTATCCCTAATTCTATGAGGATCTTTTACAACACCAGGATGTTCTAGAACACCACCAGGATTTGCACCGTTTGAGAAGAACTTAGCTCCGTATTCTTCTGTTGCTAGAGCCATACCAATTGCATTTTTAGCCATGGCAATGGGGGAGTATCCAATGAGACCATCAAAGCCAAGGCCTGGTATGTGAAGGACCTCTGTATTTCTTAGTAAATATTCCTTCCCTTCGCTAGTATAGAGATAATAAATTTCTCCATTTTCACTTCTTCCTACCTTCATCTTGTCTGGAAGCAGGGGATATAGAGCCACTACTTTTCCATGCCCATTTCTTATTATCTGAGAGTAGGAATTTCCCCATAATAAAAGATGACCCATAAGTGTTTCTCTAAACACGAATGAAGTCATCTCAGGGTTAGGCGAATCTGATAGAAGGTAATATATTGGATGGTCCCTTGCTTTTTCCTTTCCACTTTCAGTATTCATATAAGTGTGGAGTGGGAGTGAGGCTATCGTTTCAGCCAGTATTCTAACACAAGCATATACAGCTGTGGTTTGCATAGCTGTTCTTTCGTTTACTGTTTTCCCACTACTAGTAGAGCCAAAGAAAAAACTATAAGTAGATCCAAATAAGCTATTCTTTGGTTCAGCCCCTGATTTAAAGAATCTTGAAAATATATTTATATGATCACCTCCTAAAATTGGGCATGAAAAAAGCACCTCGTGTAGAGATGCTTTTAAATAAGGTTGAGACGTGCAATATGCACTATACGTCAATAATCCTTAATATTGTTTTGGTTATTAAACAGTTTATAGCTATTGAAAATAGATAGGAATTGTTCAAAGCTAATATTGTTTAAATCAACTACTTTTGCATGCTTTAAGGCTTTATTAAATTGATTTTTTGTAAATAGTTTTCGATATTCTTTGTTAACCCATTTCTTAACAAAATTTTCATACATTTTTCTATCCTTGTATGATATTTTTGATGTAAGCCTTTTTAATAAAATCAATGAGCTATTAACTTTAGGTTGGGGATGAAAATATTCTCTCGGGACCATTCTTAATATTGAAATATCCACTTCTGTCATCAAAAGTAATGCTAATGCTCGCTTTATATCCAATAACCTTTTAGCAAATCCGTATTCCACGATTAAATAACTTTCAACAGCTGTACTTTCAAATACAATTTTTCGTATTATATCTGTACTAATGTTGTAAGGAATATTACCGTATATTTTATATCTTATATTTTTAGGAAATTTAAATTTTAGTATATCCTGGTTAACTATTTGAAAGTTCCTTTGATGTACTAATTTCTGTTGAGTTGCTAGACACAAGTCAGGGTCAATTTCAATTGCAGTTACATGGTTACATATTTTAGCCAATTCTAATGTAGTATGACCTTTGCCCGAGCCTATTTCAAATACGTTATCTTCTTCGTTTAAATTTATATTTTTCAAGATTTTATTTATATTTCTCTTCGAAGTAATAAAATTTTGACTATATTTTATATTTATTCTATTCATTATAACCCTCTCTGTCACGGTTATAATGAATTTTCATTTATCAATTCATTATAACCACTTATTTCTTGTTTGGTTGATAATGAATTGTGTTTATTACAAAAATGCTAAAAATACCCATTGATTTGTCCTCCGTTTATATTTACTTTTGTATTAAGTCGTATATCAACTTAATTCGTAACCAACAATAAGTATACCAAATGATTCACGATATTAAAAGACCAATATCCCTCTTTCATCATATACACTACCAGTACTAACTCCATCATTTCTCAAAGCTCTATCTAATGCCATTATTGTGGCAACAGCACCATCAATTTTTTCACTAGACTTTTCCTTGTCTGGCTTAATGTTTCCAGCAGGGTCAGTTCTAACGAATATATTATCCATCATCCAACGAAGGACAGGATGGCCACCATGGGCTAATTTTTCTTCTAAGGTAAGTTTCATTAATTCTTTAGTTGGAGGACTCATATCTTTAAAGCCTTGACCAAAAGGTACAACTGTAAAGCCCATAGCTTCCAAGTTTTGAGTCATCTGAACAGCACCCCAGCGGTCAAAGGCGATTTCTCTAATGTTATAGTCCATCCCTAATTCTTCAATAAAGTTTTCTATGAAACCATAGTGAACAACATTGCCATCGGTGGTTTTAATAAAGCCTTGCTTTTCCCATAAATCATAATTAACATGATCCCTTCTAACTCGGAGATCAATATTTTCTTCTGGTATCCAAAAGTATGGAAGGATACTGTATTTATCATCCTCATCTTCTGGGGGGAATACTAAAACAAAGGCTGTTATATCTGTAGAAGAAGATAGGTCAAGGCCGCCATAGCAAACTCTACCTTTTAAATCATCGGGGTCAACTTTAAATGCACAGGCATCCCATTTGTCCATAGGCATCCAACGTACTGCTTGTTTTACCCATTGATTTAGTCTCAATTGCCTAAAGCTATTTTCTTCAGCAGGATTTTGCCTAGCTGATTCAAAAGCTGCTTTAACCTTATCCATAGTAACTGTTATTCCAAGTGAAGGATTCGCTTTCTTCCAAACCTCTGGGTCTGTCCAATCATCATCCATATCTGCACCATAAATAACAGGGTAGAAAGTAGGGTCAGTTTTTCTTCCTTCAAGTAAATCAACAGCTTTTTGATGAACTTCCCAGCAGATGCTATTTTGATTATCTCCAGCAGTGGTAATAAGAAAATAAAGTGGCTGGGTTCTAGCATCACCACTTCCTTTAGTCATAACATCGTAAAGCTTTCTATTAGGCTGTGTATGAAGCTCATCAAATACAACTCCATGGGTATTAAAGCCATGTTTATTTTTTACATCAGCAGACAGGACTTGATAGACACTTCCTGTCGGCTGATAGATTAATCTTTTCATCGAATCTAAAATTTTAACCCTTTTAGCTAAGGGGGGACACATTCTAACCATATCGGCTGCAACATTAAAAACAATAGAAGCTTGATTTCTGTCTGCAGCACAGCCATAAACTTCAGCCCGTTCTTCACCATCACCACAGGTAAGAAGGAGAGCAATAGCTGCAGCAAGTTCTGATTTTCCCATCTTCTTTGGAATCTCAACATAAGCTGTATTAAATTGTCGATAACCATTAGGTTTTATAGTTCCAAATATGTCTCTTATAATTTGCTCTTGCCAGTCTATTAATTCAAACTGTTTCCCTGCCCATCTGCCTTTAGTGTGGGTAAGTGCTTGGATAAATGAAACAGCATAATCAGCGGCATCTTCATCATATACTGAATTTTTGGCCATGAATTTAGTTGGCTTATAATTTTTTAGTTTTCTAATTAGAGCCGCCTCCTTTCTAAAATAAAAAGGACTATCAATTTGAATAGTCCTTAAAAACAAGTTTTCGAATTTTGAAATAAAGTAGGAATTATTTCTTAAACTCCCCAGTCATTATAAAGTGTACATATTCAGCTTTATGATCTTCTAGGAAAATAACTAGTTCATAAAACTTTCGTTCATTAGCTTCATATTGAACTCTATTAATATCAAACATATTGGTAACTCCACTATCTCTAATTGATGATATTTGCTCCTTAATCTTCTCGGTCATTGGTAGTTCCAGCCCTTTCTACAGAATCTTCTAAAGCTGTACGAAGTGTTCCTATATCAAAGTTTTGTGCTTTATATCCATCATAGATAACTGAATAATAATACATACTAGGCTGACCTAGAGCTTTACCTTCATTCATAATATAGGCCATTGCTTTTACATTTCTTCCGTTTAGCTTTACTTTGACATTTTCCTTCCGATAGAGGAAAGGATAACCTTCATATCTATCAAGGGCTTTTTCATCGGTTGCAGTGATTTCCCAGATAAGTACTGGGACTTTACTATCTTTAGAAGGTTCAACAGTAGCAACTGCACTACCGTGACCACCTCTAAATAAAAGTTTGAAACCCTTAAGTTCACTAGCTCCTACAAGTTTTGCAGTTGGGCATCTGTTTGCCATTTGGGGTAGGTTTAAATTCGAACCGTAAGCTACATAAAGTTTTTTATCCATTCTAAATCTTCCTTTCTCTTGCCACAGTTTCGCCTGTGTTGGCTTTTTATTTGAAGTAGGTACTTTCATACCCTTCTACCAGCTTAAGAGGGGATTTACCCCTCGTGGCTTTAAGTAACCGCCTATCTAGGCGGATTCTCGAAACCTCCAAGCTGCAGAACCTTCTAAGTGTTTGCATAGGTGCTCTCTTGGGTTTTTAAATTCTTCACCAATAAAGCCGATTCTGTTAAGCCAGGTTCTCATTGCGAATTTTGGGTTTTCAAACTGTGGCTTTTTGCTACTGGCAAACTTCTGCGTTAAGGCCTGTTCATTCATGGCTAAGCTTAAAAGAATGTAGGTTCTTATTTTCCCAGCGTGGAGTGTTCCATTAAAACCCCTAAGTTCAACTGTTCCTACTCCGTTAAAAAAGCTGTGAAGGTTTAGGAAGTGGTACCTGCTGTCGTGATAATGTCTATCCCTGCTTTGATAGTAGCCTTCGTACCAAATATCCTCGATTCCTTTAAAGGTTGTTGGTTTTTTCTTATTCATTTTTTGAACTAAGCTCTTATCCATTTTCTTGCAATATCTCATTCTTTCAATTTCTATCTCAAGGCTAGTGTAGAGCAGGTCATTTCTTGAGTATATAATGTTTAGGAAGTTTCTAAGGCTTCTGGGAGTATGTTCCTCGCCATTAAGGTGGATATGTATCCCTGTAGTTTTGTTAGTAAAACCTCCAGCTTTCCTAATTTTCCTAACCATTTCTTGAAGGCTTTTAATGTCTCTTTCATAGGTTAAGATTGGGCTAACTATTTCTACGCTATATTCACTTCCTGCTGAAGCTTTTTGTCCATTTATTTTCCTTTGACACTTTATGCTTCCGTCATAAACAACTTCCCAAATTCTACCGCTAGGCTCTACTACTTTGTAGTTACGTCCTTGTTTTTGCATGATTCCTTCTAAATGTGTAGCTATGGTTCGAGCTGTTTTTTCTCTAGTGATTCCTGTAAGCTCAATTTCAATTCCAAAGTTTCTTCTAAGCATGGTTTATCCCCTTTCAGTGTGTTTTTTGTTACATACATATATCACTCAGAAGGGGATAAATAGCAAGTACTATTTTCAGAATAAACACAGTATTATCAAGGGTTTAAGCCTGTTTTATTCTGTAATTTTTCTGCAGATATCTTCGCCAAAAGCTATGCCAAGAGAACTTCCTTTATCCCAGTTAACATGAATTGTACCAATATCATCAACTCCCGTAACTGTTCCTTTATCACCAGCTTTTAATGTAGAGTAGGGGTCATCCATTTTTACAAGAGCAACTCTTGTGCCACTAGGAAACTCCTTTTTAAGTCTTTCTAATATTTCTCTGTGTATTTCTTTCATGGTTATTTGACCTCCTTATTGGCTGGTAACCCATTTCTAAATGCAGAGCTTCCAGTAAGACTTGAAAGGAGTGTCTTTCTGTGGGCTTTGTATTCAGGACCAATCATTCCAAGTCTTATAAGCCATGTTCTAAAAGTATATTTATCATTGTCTGTTTCAATTGGCTTTGAAGAAGTATATTGTAGCTCTTTAGCTTTTTTAATTAATAGGCTTAGAAATTCTGATGAAGTTTGAATATCTCCGTTTATGAAATTGAAGGTTAGTTTCTCATCGTTAAAATCAATGCCTTTACAATTTTCCTTGTTAATGGTTGTTAGTATTTCACTCAAGGATTCAAGAGTAGAGATTTCATCAATTAATTCTTTTTCTACTATGTTTTCAGAGCAGTCAAAAACCTTTTTAATAAGCGATTGTTTGCTATAAATCATGTTTAGAAGGTTTTTAATAGTTCTTTCATCGTGACCTTCCATGGGGAAGGATATTTCAATAGAATCAAATTCAGTTTCCGTGGTTTCTTCTGAAGAATTTAGTATTTCATCAAGTTTCATTTCATCACCTGCCTTATCAATTATTGTGCCTTCCCTTGTAATGGTAAAATCTCCAACTTCATAAGCAAAGCTTTGAACTCCTAAATATTTAGGCTTTATTCCTAGATGTTTTCCCAGAATTTTGACTTTTTCTTTTCTATCCATATTTAATACCTCCAAGTAATGTAGTACGTCTATACATCACTCAAAAGCATGTATTATGCAAGTTATATTTCAAATATTCTTGAAGGTTTATTTGTAAGCTGAATTTTTAATAGTTTCAGCAATTTCATAAGCAACATTTACCGTAACAGCATTTCCAGCTTGCTTATATAGTTGTGCATCAGAATTAACTTTTCTAGCCTTATCAAAAAGAGAATCGGGGAATCCTTGAAGTCTAAAACATTCCCTTGGAGTAAGCCTTCTAATTCTCAGGTTTTCAGTTAAAGTGCCTTGTTCACAGCTAGTATCTAAAGTTTGGGCTATTTCTTTTCCCACACGACCTCTTCTTGTTTTACTATTAGGGAAGGATAAGTTTATGCTATCGCCTACATGAGCCTCAGCAAAACCTTTTTTTGTGGCTTCCTTAATTGCAACACCATGCCTATCTCCACTGGTTAAAGTAAACATAGGCTCACCAGTTTCTTTCATTCTGCGACCATTTTGTCTTTTGTTTATTCTTTCAGGAGTAAGAACGGCCCTTGCCTCAAGAACAGCACTATTAGATGCAGATCTATTTACTATTCCAGCAGTATATCTTGAAGTTATACATCTTGAATTATTAGTAATTTTTGTTTTGGTGGTTGATTGATCTATAAAATAGAGTCCTGTTTTTCCACCGCCACCACCGCCGCACCCTGTAAGAGTACAAGATAAACCATTAGGGTCATAAACTCTTTCTCCTTGGCAACCGCCTATAACTTTTTTAAGAGTTGCAGAGTTTTCTCCTTGGATAGGTAATATTTCTCGTCTACCTCGGCTTCTAAGATGTCCGATAAGGAATACCCTTTCTCTGTTTTGGGGGACTCCAAAGTCTTTAGAGTTAAGCACTTGCCAGATTGCATCATACCCAGCTTGGGAAATTTGATGGAGATATTCTGTAAAATCAAATCCTCTGTGACTAGATAAAAGTCCTTTAACATTTTCAAGGACAATGAATGTGGGTTTATCTTTTTCATCTTTGCCCTTGAGGAGTTCAATGAATTTAAAAAAGAGACCACTTCGGTCTCCAGATAATCCTTTTCGCATCCCTGCAATTGAAACATCTTGACAAGGTGTTCCTCCACACCAAATATCTGCATATGGGATTTCTTCTGATTTGATTGTGTTGATGTCATCTTTATGCCATTCCCCCTTTGTATCAAACATGGCTTTATAAGATTTAAGAGCAAATTTATCATTTTCACAAAAGCCAATACATCTTAAACCTGCCCGTTCAAACCCTAGTCTAAAGCCTCCAACTCCTGCAAAGAAGTCTATGAAGGTTAATTCTTTATTCTTATTCATCTGAAACACCTTCGACATCTTTATACGAATATTCGACACCATTTCTTAAAAGAAACACACCATCTGAGTTACCAACTTGTTCAATATAACGCTTCACAATAACATCCGTGTATTTTTCATCAAGCTCAATCATATGGCAAATTCTATCTGTTTGTTCACAGGCAATTAGTGTGCTTCCCGAACCGCCAAAGGGGTCAAGGATAATACAGTTAGTTAAGCTTGAGTTTAAAATAGGATAAGCTACAAGTGCCACAGGTTTCATGGTTGGATGATCCTTGTTCTTTTTAGGCTTTTCAAATTCCCAAATAGTGGTTTGTTTTCTGTCAGAGTACCAGTTATGCTTGCCTTTCTTTTTCCAGCCAAAGAGAACGGGTTCATGTTGCCATTGGTAAGGGGAGCGGCCTAAAACTAAGGATTGCTTTTTCCATATACAAGTACCTGAAAGATAAAAGCCCGCATCAGAGAATGCCTTTCTAAAGTTTAAGCCTTCTGTATCTGCATGGAATACATAAATGGATGAGTCCTTAGCCATAACAGTTTCCATTCCTTGAAAGGAAGCAAGGAGGAAGTCGTAGAAGGCCTGGTTTTCCATATTGTCATTTTTAATTTTTCCAGCAGTACCTTCATAATTTACATTATAAGGAGGGTCAGTAATCGTTAAATTTGCCAACTTTCCATCCATTAAATCTTCATAGGTTTTAGGGTTAGTACTATCGCCACAGATAAGTCTGTGTTCGCCAAGCAGCCACAAATCCCCTAACTTTGAAATGGCTGGTTTTTTAAGTTCTTCTTCAACATCAAAATCATCTTCTTTAATATTGTCCTTTAGAGAGTCTTTAAATAGATCATCAAGTTCAGCAGAGTCAAAACCAGTAAGGGAGACATCAAAGTCTACTCCTTGCAAATCTTCGATTAAAAGCATTAGTTTATCTTTATCCCAATCACCGCTGACTTTATTAAGAGCAATATTTAATGCCTTTTCATTTTCACTATCCATATCTACAACGACACAGTCAATTTCCTTTTTACCCATCTCAACTAAAACCTTGTATCTTTGGTGGCCACCTATAATATGGCCAGTCCTTTTATTCCAAAGAACAGGCTCTACATAGCCAAAGGTAAGAATAGAGTTTTTCAACTTTTCATACTCGGGGTCTCCAGGTTTTAAATCCTTCCTTGGGTTGTACTCGGCAGGATTAAGCTTTTCAATTTTAATCTTTTCTATCTTCATATTTTTTCACCGCCTTTTTAAACTCGTCATATCTATTTACATCTTCCCAAGGAAGGAGAGAGGAATTAAAGTGACCATAAGTAGCTGTGTCAGAATAACGGATATCTCTAAGCCTTAGGTTTTCAATAATTGCTGCAGGTTTTAAATTAAAGGCATCTTTTGCAGCAAGGGTTAATACTTCATCTGATACTTTACCTGTTCCAAAGGTATTAATAGAAAAAGCCACTGGATTTGCTTTTCCAATGGCATAAGAAAGAGCGACCTCGCATTTATCTGCAAAATCGCTCCATACAATATGTTTTGCTATATATCTAGCCATATAAGCACCACTTCTATCTACCTTGGTCGGGTCTTTGCCACAAAGAGCACCACCACCGTGGGAGGCAAGACCTCCATAGGTATCGACCATAAGTTTTCTGCCTGTTAAACCTGTATCAGCACTTGGTCCACCAATAACAAATCTACCAGAAGGATTGATAAGAATTTCAGTATCCTCATCAAAAGGAAAATCTTCAAAAGCAGGCAGTAGAAAAAAAGCTAAAATCTCTCTTTTTAATTCATCATAGGATTTATCTTTATGATGGTGAATAGATATAACTATAGTTTTAACTCTTACTGGTTTATCACCATCATATTCTACAGTAACCTGTGCCTTACCATCTGGAAATGTCCCTTTTATTAATTTATCTTTTCTTGCTTTATCTAACCTTTTAGTTATTCTATGGGATAAAACAAGAGGGAGGGGGAGCATTTCTCTAGTTTCATTGGTAGCATAGCCATACATAGTTCCTTGATCACCAGCACCGATTAAGTTATAAGGGTCATCTGTGCCATTTCGCATTTCTAGAGCATTATCAACTCCAGCCTTTATATCGGTACTTTGTTTTTGTACATATACATATATTAAAAATTTAAGTGGATTGTATCCAACTTCCTTTAGAGTTTGCCTAACAATGTATCTAATATCTAATTTCTCGCTACAGGTGATTTCGCCCGCCACGATAATTTTTCCTTTGGTCGCCATAACTTCACAAGCTACTCTAGAAGCTTTATCTTTTCTAAAAGCAGCATCTAAAATATTATCAGCGATTAAATCGCATAGCTTATCTGGATGTCCCATACACACACTTTCAGCTGTTAATTGTCTTTTCATTTCTACCTCCAATTATTTATTTACCTTTGCGAGCAGTAAGCAGCCTTTCCATTACATTATCTTGAGGATTGTTTCCTGTGTATTCTGATAGAGAGTTTTCTTTTACGATTTGAAATATTTCAAACCACAGTCTATTTGTTTGAGTCATATAATTTTGTCCCATTGCAACATATGGACTTTGAATAGCATTTCCTGTAGTAGGATGTTTTGCTAAAAAGCCATATTCAGTGATTGCCTCTTCGCATTGAATCCATCTTGCAACACTCATAGCATATCTTTCTAAAAGCTGAGGTGAGACTAGGGAGGAACAACCTCTTTCATGTAGCCATTTCCATGTATCTTTATAGACTTCTCCAGCAACTAAAGTCTTTCCATCTTTTTGGACTGCCTCTAGCATCTTGTTTGGCTCTGGCATTTCTTCACCTTTTAAGTCTGCGGTGTTCTGAAATTCCATAACTGTAAGAGGTCTTCCACCAGGATTTCCTTCAGCTATTTTTTCTGCTAATGCTTTCTTTTTGGCTCCTGCTCCTATGCGAGCACCACCTCTATTAGTGCCGTCTTTGGCCATATATTAAAACACCTCACTTTCCACTTGCCCTATTACCCCCTTTGAAACTGCATTTTTTTACACGATGCCCCACGCCGCTGTCCGCTTATGAAAGTTTTAGAGATTTACTACCCCCACCGCTCACCACTTTTAGCTGTGATGCTTGAGTGACAAGACTTGCATAAGCTCATAAGATTACTAAACTCATTGCCACCACCTTTGGACAGTGGTACGATGTGATGCACTTCCTCCACAGGAGTAAGCTTTCCGTGTTTCTTACATTCCTCACAAAGGGGATACTCTTTGACGTATCTGTCTCTGATTCGTTTCCAAGCCCTGCCGTATCTTTTGTTGGACTTAGGATCTCTTTGGTACTTGTTATAGTTTTTATTTGTTAACCGCTTATGTTTTTCACAGTACCTATAATCAGTAAGCTTAGGACAGCCAGGATAGGAACAAGGACTCTTAGGTTTCCTTGGCATTCTAGCACCTCCTTTTTGGGCATAAAAAAACCTCCACAGATTTTCTGTGAAGGTTTAAAATTTTTCTATCTTAATAGTATCAAGTAAGTCTATGAACATCTACTAACATTTCCTATCATTTTTCAAAAGAGTGGTTGTTTCTGCTAAAGCTCTGTCTCTAAGTCTATAAATATGCTGAATGCTATAATCCATATCAACTGCAATCTGCTCCCAAGTTTCGAAGCAAAGGTATCGTTTCTCAAGTAAGGTTTGATACTCCTGGTTCTTTACTTTCTTTATAAGAGCTACAATTTCAGTTTTCAAATCGATAAGCATATCAATGTCTTTATTGATTTCAGCTTGAAGGTCAATAATTTTATCTATAGCATCTGCCATTTTGGAGGTAGCTCTGTTAGGACTTCTTGGCATATCGGATAGGGTAGAAGTGGCTTTAGTAGCAAGTGCATTTAAAGACTCCACTTGCTCAAGCTTACTATTAATTCTTTGGTCTAGCCGATAAGCTTTATTTAAATAATCCTTTGCGTTCATGATGCTACCTCCTCATTCAGTTGTTTTATAAGCATATCTGGGTCAAGGCTGGTAAGAAGTCTATACCAGCCAGAATGAAAGAAACGTTCAACTTCTTCTTTTGTATTTAAAGCAGCTTGATTCCGTGGATGTTTATTTAGTTTTCTAAGTGCAGCACGGTAATCCTTAACTGCTGTTAGAACAATGGCATTAGCCAAATCTTCATATTTATCATTCATCCCGCTCTCCTCCTTCTGCTTAAGTTTGCTTTTACTGCATCTATAAGATCTTCTTGTGTTTTTTCTTTTCGTTTCAATGCTTTCATAACATCCTCATCAATAGTTCCTTTAGTAATAATGTGGTGGATTACAACCGTTTCATTTTGACCTTGTCTCCATAGCCTTGCATTTGTTTGCTGGTAAAGTTCTAAGGACCAAGTCAAACTAAACCAAATAATAGTTGACCCTCCACCTTGTAAATTGAGCCCATGTCCCGCTGAAGCTGGATGAATTACTGCTACAGGAATTTCTCCATGGTTCCACTCTTTTATATCCTTTGAAGTCTTGATTTCTCTTACTGTAAATCTCTCTTTTATCCGTTCTAGATCATGCTTATACCAATATGCAATAAGTACGGGTTTTCCATTTGCTCCTTCAATTAAATCCTCTAGTGCATCAAGCTTACGATTATGAATAAAGTGAACCTTTTTATCTTCGTCATAGACTGCTCCATTTGACATCTGTAATAACTTACTGGAAAGAACCGCTGCATTTACCGCATCTATTTCCTCATTGGCTAGTTCAATAACCATTTCTTTTCTAAAGCCGTCATATATTAAATGTTCATTTACACTAAGGCTTACAGGTACTTCATTTATTAAGCATTTTGGCATTTGAAGAAAATCCACTGACTTCATAGAAATGGTGATATCAGAAATTAATTCATATATTTCCTTTTCAGCTCCAAATAGTGGTTTATAAGAAAATATCATATGTTGATTTCTCTTATCAGGCTGAAAGAAAGCACTACGGTAGTGGCTTATATACCTTCCAAGTCTTTTTCCCATGTCTAAGATCCGAAACTCTGCCCACAAATCCATAAGTCCATTACTTGAAGGTGTTCCTGTAAGTCCAACTATTCGCTTAATTTTAGGTCTTACTTTTAGTAGACTCTTAAATCTTTTTGCAGTATGGGATTTAAAAGACGATAACTCATCAATTACAACCATGTCGTAATCAAAAGGTAGTCCACTTTTATTTATCAACCATTCTACATTTTCCCTGTTTATTAAATAAACACTTGCAGGTGTTTTTAAGGCTGATAATCTTTCTTTTTCTGTTCCTATAGCTACTGCAAAATCTAAATCTTTTAAATGCTCCCATTTATTTATTTCAGCTGGCCATGTATTTCTTGCAACTCTAAGCGGTGCAATAACTAATACTTTACCAACTTCAAAACTATCAAGGCATAAATCAAGTATTGCAGTTAAGGTAATAACACTTTTGCCAAGTCCCATTTCTAGAAAAATAGCAGCTATAGAGTTTTCTAAAATAAAATTAGTTGCATAGGTCTGGTAATCATGAGGATAATATTTCATCAATAACCCCTCCAATCTGCTCTGTATCATCTACCACATAGCATGGAAAACCTAGATTCCTTAACTGCTTTATTCTCCTTCTTTGAAGTGGTCTGAGTTTTTTTCCTTTAGCTTTTAATTCAACAAAGGCCATCTTTCCATTTGGAAGTAAAACTATTCTGTCAGGCACCCCATCTAAACCTGGACTTACAAATTTGGCTGCCATGCCTCCCATGTTTTTTACTGCTTGTACTAACTTTTTTTCTATATATTTTTCTAACATAGAAACCTCCTATAAAAAGGCTAGGAACAAGAAAACAACTATTAACCATTTTTCCTACACGTGCGTGTATGTGTATATGCACAGGCTACTATTCTTTATTTATATAATTTCTTCTTATATAGATAGTTCTTGTTACACTTGTTCCCAACCGTCCTATTCCCTTATTCCATCAATGTTTAAGAGTGAACAAGTTTTGTAACAACTTATGCTACAACTTTTCTTGTTCATTATCTCTTGCATAGGCTCGTTGTCTTCCATAGACAGGAAAGGTAACAACTCCGTTCTTGTTCCCTGTATACTTGTCCCAACCAGGAATCTTTCTCATAATTGCACCAATGGCATAAGAATCCGCTATCTTCATCGATGATGCATCTTTTCCAAAACACTCACACCAAATTTCCATATTGCAGACCAACTTCCGTTTTACAGTACCTACACAACTTTCGCCACCAAACTCGCTACCGCCGAGGAAATTCCTACGCTCGTATAATGACATCTCATCCCAATCTTCTGGCAAAAGAGTATCTAAATATGTTCTAACAAGACCCTCTCTTTCATCCGTTTCCATAGCGTCAGCTTGTTCAGTTGTTGCCCAAGCTACATCATTACCTTCAAGATAAAGCTTTTCTCCCTTTTTATATAAGACAAGAGTTTCTGCCCAAATCTGCTGAATTTCTTTCTTAGCCATCTGCCATGCTTTTTTCTTGCTATCACCAGAAATTCGTACAGGCCAGAACCTTCTGTTTCCTGTAATATCACGTAAAAATCCACTTTCAGCATTTGTAGAACCAACAATTACACATTGCCTTGGATGACTTTCCACATTTACTCCATAGCTTGCACGATACTTATCATCTGATCTAGAAATAAAAGATTTTACAACTTCCACATCTGTCTTTCTCATTCCAGCTAACTCTCCAAGCTCTAACATCCAGTAGCCTTGTAATTTCTCAGGGCCTGCTTTATCCTTCATATCAGTAAGAGTCAAACTATCGGAAAACCAGTCACCTGCGAGCTTTGCAAAGAAGGTTGATTTTCCTATTCCTTGAGGACCATTTAAAATAAGAACACTATCAAATTTAGTCCCAGGTTTATAGATACGAGCCACTGCAGCTACCATAGTTTTTCTTATAACTGCTCTTGTATAGGAATTGTCAGCAGCTCCAAAATAGTCTACTAACAGATTTTCTACTCGATTAATACCATCCCATTTTGGAAGCGATTCTAAAAAATCCTTTATAGGATGGTAGGCTCTTTCCGTTGCAACTGCTAGAATTGCATCCTTAGTTTTCGTAGGTGAATAAACTCCATATTTATTACTTAGATAAACTTTAAGCAAGGCGTTATCAGAATCATTCCAGCCACCTTTTATCTGCTCCCAAGGAAGGCCTCCTTTAGCATCAATCCCGTCTCGATGGCAGTTAAAAGCTATATGCTGTAGGCCATCATCATGCCTTATGATTAAAACAAAATTATCCAAGGTGTCTTTTATCTTTCCTTGTCTGTCTAGTTCTAAAGAAGTCTGCCAGTCTTCATCGCTAAATTCTTCTTTGGCTTGTACTTGTCTTTCTTTTACAAACTCAGCCTTTACCAGTTCATCTTTTATGACAAACTCTGACATAGCTTTAAATGAAGGCATCCTTCCTGGGGATGTGGTTGTAGAGACCCTATCATCTAAAGAGCCAAATTTATGAATTCTAACAAGGTCAAAGGCATTAAGGAGTAGACCACTAGCAGGATCTGTAGCATGATGACTATATGCAAATTTATCATCATAAATTATTACTCCAGCACTACTATCCGCTGGAATATAGTCATAGCGTCCTTCTAAGGCAGATGGCTCATAAACTGCAGCTAGAAATTTCTTAATTGCATCACGAATTCCATAAGCACGACAGAAGGTTCCTACAATACCCTCTTTCAATAAAGGATCTGCTTGCTCTTTTACAGTTCTTTTTACAATTTCAGATTGCCTACTCGATACTGGCCAAGTTGAAGTATCCCTCCAATCTATATATTTTGAAAGAAAGTCATCTGGATTTAATAAATCTCCATCTTGTTCTTTAAATACAAACTCTCCATTTGATGAGGTTGAAGGCCAATACATAAGACGATGTGCTTCATAGGTTGTATCATCAAAGAGGTCTATTCCTATTTCTTTTGCAACCATCCTACCCACAGCTGCATATTCTTCTTCACTTATTTCACGGGAAAGTGGAATAATAAGTCTAAGTCTTGGATTCTCTGGAGTATGTCTATGGGTAGAATAAACAAGGCATTTAAAATCAAAGAACATAGTAATCTGTTCCCAAATATCAGGAGTGCCATAATCCATATCAAGAGTAAGTATAGACCGACATAGGACATTGCCTTTTTTCCGTCTGCCTCCTTTTAAATATCCTCCAACAAAACCGCCCACGTCTTTAATATCATCCTGCATGCCTTTTTTCATTTTTCTATATTCTTCAACGGTCTCAGTTGTTCTTTGTGTTGTTTTTACTCTGGCACAGAAGTCAGTCCATGAAATATCTTTGTTTTTCCACTTTTTATCCATGCGACTATTACCTATAGCAATTTTCATAGACCATCGACCTCCTCGCACCTATCGTTGAAATATTTAATAGGCATACCACGCTTTTTTGCCTTAGCTATCTCCTTGGCTACACCAGCTGAAATTTTATTAAAGACCCACATTTCATTACATTTTCCCAAGAGAACAAGGCCGAAGAACAGACCCAGCTCTCTTTCTTCCTTGTCCTCATCATCCATAAATTGAGGGTAATGAAGATGCGGTGCTAGTGGAATATAGCCTTTAGAAACTGCCAGTCTACAATAACCTCTAGCCCTTTCCGCATTTCTTTTCATATCTCCTGAGAAAGGGGAAGCTATATATACTAATGGTCTAAACTTAGATTTCTTTTCTACCTTTGAAATATTTGTTAAAGCTTCATGGGGAGTGGGATCATGATAGCCCTCAGCATTAAACTTACTAATCTTTTTTGTCACCCTTGTTAACCTCCTCGCTGTTTTCAATTTTCATTTTGTACCACTCTAAATAACGCTTTCGCTGCTGATATTCTGGAACAGCTACCAAAAGTCCAACATCTACCTTTTGTAATGTTTCTAACATCTTAATTTGTGATTCTGATAGATATGGACGGATACTTTTTCCTTTTTCTATCCCGTTGGCTATTCTAAATTGTTTAGCAGACATACCTGTTACAATTCGATTTAACATGTCGCATTCATTACTAAAATGATATGGTTTTGGATTTTCATGAAGTAGCTTGATATTATCTGTAAGCAAGGGGAATTCTTTTCTAGCAGATACAAGAGTTTTGATAAACTGCTCCATCTCCTTAAATCTTCTGATGTAGATTTCCTTGAATCTCATAGCTTTTGGTCCTGTGTATCCCATCACTAACATAGTGAAACCATCTCTGGTCATAAAATAACAAGGTAGCTTTCTTCCAGTAGAATCTTTATAAAAACCAGCTTTAAAATTAGTTTTAATAAATTCTTCACTCAGCCCAGATTTGGGCTCAGTAATTCTAGATATATCCCGCAGGACGTGTTTGTGTTGTTTTTCAAAAAACTCTGCTACAAAAAGACTATCTACTCTTGCTGTATCATTGGTGTCAGCAAACACACCATATTTGTCTTTAGGTATCAGTTCTTTCATAAAAAAACCTCCTGTGATTTTATTTAGAGGTAAGTGCCTCTACTTAATAGCCATAGGAGGAAGAGAAAGTTGAGCTTTTATAAAATTTATTTTAATCTTTTTGATAAAACAGACACTCAAATCCATCTGCACCTAATAATAAACCCATTGCCCAGCTAGGTGTTTTTGCCATTTCCTCACAAACCTGAGAAAGCGATGCATCCATGTTTGCTTCTATTATTATTTCATCATGGACATGGGCCACAATATAGTAATCTTTTAATGATTTCATTGCATGACACAAAATATCACGACTAATCCCCTGAACAATATTCTCTACAAATTTTGGTCCATAGCTTTCTATTCGTTCCCATTTTTTAGTTCCGCCGACCCCTTCATAGGTCACAGCCTCTCCACCAAATTTATTTTCGCCCATTCTAGGCTTCACATAGGCAAGCTTTCTACCTGATGGTAAAACAATAAAAAGCATTCCACTTTGATAAATGAATTTTATTCCATGAGTTTCAGTAGGGATTTTTTCCTTAACACAGTTCTTTGCTGCTCTGTCAACATCCCACCAAAGCTTAGTAATATTTGGATTTGATTGTCGCCAGGCATATACCAGAGGCTGTAATTCTTCCTCTTTAAGACCCATGTCCAAGGCCCCCATAGATTTTAAAGCTCCTATGCTACCGCCATAGCCAAGTGCCAGTTCTGCGATTTTACCTTTTTGTCTAAGGTGTCCGTTTATCCCATTTTTCTCTACTGGAATATTAAACATCTGTGAAGCTGAAGCACAGTATATATCTCCGCCATCTGCAAATACATCTATTCTCCATTTTTCATTTGCTAGCCATGCAATAACCCTAGCTTCAATAGCTGAAAAATCTGCAACAATAAACTTTTTATCTTTTTTAGGTATAAATGAGGTGCGAATAAGCTGGGATAATGTATCTGGAACATCTTCATAGAGTAATTCTAAGGCCTCAGTATTTTTACTTCTAACTAGTGACCGAGCTTCTCCTAGATCTTTCATATGGTTTTGAGGTAGGTTTTGTAATTGAATAAGCCTTCCTGAAAACCTGCCTGTTCTATTAGCACCATAGAATTGAAACATCCCCCTTGCCCGTCCATCACCACATACTGCATTTTCCATTGCTGCATATTTCTTTATAGAAGATTTAGCAAGCTTTTGTCTAAGTTCCAATACTGTTTTATAAGGCTCCTTGGCACTTTCCAGAAGTTTTGCAACTGCCTTCTTACCTAGACTCTCTGTTTCTATTCCATTTTCTAAAAGCCACCCTTTCATCTGTTGCACCGAGTTAGGGTTTTCTAGTTTGGTAATATCCTGCATAACAGTCATTAGATTTTCACTAGAAATCCCATCTATATAAACAGCTTGCTTTACAAAATCCATATCTATGGCAATCCCACGGTCATTTATTATTTGATCCATCTCATACTCTTTCCAAATAAAATCAGGCACTGGAAATTTAAATAGTTTTTCTTGAATTAACATCTCAGTTTCTACATCGCGGGCATTGTATTCTTTAAACCTCTGCCACCTGTCTCTATCATGTTTTGGGAAGTTACGAGTTCTTCCACCATTTGCTTTTGTAGGTTTACAGGGTATGCAAAAATATCTTATTAGATCTTTACCCTCCGTCAATTTTTGCTTTTCTAAACCTAGTACTGCACCTACACTTTCAAGAGATAGAGGTAGACCCATATAGGCAGACCAAATCATGGAGCATCTCCAGGATGAAGGATTTAAATATTTGCCTGTTTCTAAGCCTAAAAACTTAGAGAGGCACACCCTTTCAAACATGGCATTAAAGGCCCATTTGATAATTTCATCATCTTTAAGGGCATCTATAATACTTCTAGGAATTTTCTCTCCATTGGCTAAATCTACAACCTTTACTTCTCCTCCGTCTACCGAATAAGCAAATAATAGTATTTCAAAATCATCATTCTCGGCATAGCGATAAACCCCAGATTTCCCTAAGTTAATACTTGAGTAAGTCTCTATATCTATTGAAATAGATTTCATCTCTTACCGTCCTTTCCAATATAAATAAGGTGGCAGCACACACCACCACCTTATTTATAATTTTGCCTTAACTTTTATGCTAAGAAATCATCATCTTCTATTGTGGTGAATTCATCAGCTGCATTAGTTCTGCCACCAAGAGGTTCACCATCCTTAATCTTTTGAATGTTTCCAAGTCCACATGCCACTCCCTTGTTTCCATTAGAGTTAAAAGCATAGAAATTAAGAGATACCCTTGCGTAGCAACCACTATAAACTTCACTTCTATCTAAAATTGGTCTTACAGCTTTGTCCACAATTTGAGGAGCGGTCATGCTATTTGCATTTACAAAATAATGTCCCTTATAAGCTTCATCGTCTCGCTCCGCATCTCCATCTCTAAGGGGTAGCTTTATAGCCGCCTTATTAGGCTTCTTTCCTCCGAACTTATGAAGTCCTTCTTCAATAGCTGCATCCACCGCCGCATGGATAGCGTTAATTGTTTCTGTATCAGTTTTAGGGATTAAGACTGACACGCTATACCTTTCTGCTCCGCCATTTATGGATACTGGTTCCCATCCATTGAAGTAACTTAGTCTGGTATCTACACCTGTAATAACTTTTGTTTTGCTTTGATTAATCATATTCTTATACCTCCATAATTTTATTAAATTCAGTTTTCGCACTTGATACATTTAAGGCTTGTCTTTTATCTGATAATGGAACTAGGGTAGGCTTACCAGGCGCTTTGATAATAAAGTCACCTAGTATATCCTTAAATTTTTGTTTACCCATGAGTTTTTCCATTTCTGTAAGAGTAATAAGGCTGGTTCGGTATATGTCCTTATAACCATTCGCTTTGGCTACTTCTGCTACCTTATCCTCATCTTTATATTTGCGGTTGGACCGACCCTCAACAACTTTAAAACCACTCCACTCCTTACCATGATTGACTGCAGCATCTGTAGCATAGGCAACAATTTCATTTGCCCACCTAGTAAGGTCCGATAGTTTGGATAAAATTTCTTCTATCTCATTATCTGTAAGTAGAGGTGGGAGTTTAAATTCCGACTGAGCTAGTTTTAGTTTTTCATCTGCTCTTGCTCTACATTTAACTGCAGCTCGGCAAAAAGTACACCAGTCACCAGGAATATATTCACCCTTACCTTCAAAGGCCATTTTAGCTTTAACCTTTAAATCATTTTCTGCCCACTTTTTGAGTTCATCTACTGAAATAGTCCAGGCACTAACATTCTCTCTTCTAGGTTGGAAAATGTGCATTGTCACTTCCTCAATGTCATATAAACTTTCATAAGATGCTAAAGCTCCCAAGGCATATAGTTTCATCTGTGGATTGTCTTCTGCATATACAAGTATTCCTTGTCCGTATTTCATGTCAATTATATGCAGATTCTTATCACCGATGATTATTGTATCTGCCGTACCAAATCCTTCTGGAACATAGCAGGAAAAATCCAATCTTTCTTCTATTAATACTAGTGGATCTTTACAATTCTTCTTCACTTCCTCAAGTTGCTCTAAGACATACTCCACATAAGCATCACTGTGTTCTTCCATTTCATCATCATTAAACTCTGAAACTGGTCTTTTACTTCTTATATGGAGTGCCTTTTTAAGCTTATGCTCACAAAGGTTATGGGCCGCAGTGCCCTGTGCAGCTGCAGTTGACTCTTGGTCTTTAAACTCTAACTCAAGCCTAGCTGCAGGCGTACATTCTAACCATCTATGTGCTCCAGATGCTGAAAGTATTGCGTGTTTACCCATTACCTAACACCTCCGCATCTTCTAGTAAGGAACCATAGTGGCTAGGATCAACTTCGCTTAACTTTTCACCACCATACTTCTTAATTAAATCTCTTACTTCAGAAGTTAGACCTGCTTGACTCTTCTTAGCCAGTACTCCTCTAACTTCTTCTAAAGTAATCTTCTTTGGTTTTGCCTCTTTTACTTTTGTAGCGGTTATCTCTACATTTTCGCTATCACTACTGGTTATTGCATTTGCAACAGTCTCTATACTATCTGCCAGCGAACGCATATCTGAAACCACATCAAGAAGTAGCTTTATACTGCTCATGCTTCACCCCTCCTTCCTTTGCCTCACTAATGGCAAGTTCCTGTACCGTATCCCCAGGAACTAGAATAGTAATTTTCTGTTTTTCACCTAAGAAGAAACGAAAAAGTCGTTCTCTAATGGTGATATTCCGACAGGATACTATTCCTCCATCTTGAGGTTTTTTTGAAACACTAATTTTTAAATTATGCTTCATAGGTTTCACCTCTTTCTGAGAGCTTTAATTTCTAGCCCCTACTTATAAGCCAAGAGAAGAGGGGAAAGTTGAGGTGTTTGGAAAAATCTTTTTTAATTTCTTTTTTGCTGCAGCTAAATGATGAGATATATTGCTTTTACTAGTGCCAACGCTATCTGCATACTCATTTACTGGTACTCCATCAAGATACACTGCTATAAAAGCTTCTGCTTGCTTGGTAGTTAAGTTCTTACGAAGTAGTTCACAGTAAAATTCATAGTCAGCTTTTCTGTCTCGATTTTCTAAATCTGTGTAATCAGGAATATAGTCCATATGGTCCGTAAGGTCTTCCTCCTGATCGTCTTTTCTAAAGGGCATCTCTGGCATAGAAATTCGTCTATTGTGTTTTCTCCAATTATTAAACTCAGGCTTATTAAACTCTTCATTGAATTTTTCTTGAATTAGTTTTTCTTTTTCTTCTTGTGAGTCATACTCTTCTTCTATTGATAAGCTAATCCACATTTCCTCAGTTTCTTTTTCATTTAACTCAATAGATTGAAAATACTTATCAAATCTTATTTTTAATTTCATCTTTCATCCTTTCCGTCCGAAACTTGACGGAAGGATGCAAAAAGAATCTATTATGAAGATGGCCACAGGCTACTAGTTCCTAAAAATAGGTACACGAAGTAACGGTGGGTGCATTTCCTTCTAAATACAGCCTTTATCGCTATATTTAAAATTCTTTATGCATCCTCCGTCCTGATGGCCATCTCGGACTTTGAATTTTTATTTAGAAGTCTTTAGGACTTGCTTACTAATAGATATATCACGAATATTTTTTTGAAAATGGACACGCTATGTCCCATAAAAACAAAAAACCGGAGCTATCTATTCTGCCTTTTCTTAGGCTTTATAGATAACTCCGGCTGTTTGCTCCTCGATTGGTTACGGGGCAGATTGCGGTAATTTCTCTTTATTATCTTACTTTACTTCTTTCTATAACCGATTCTACTTGATGAACGATATCATCCCAATGAATTGTTACATATTTGTTTTTACTGATTTTTTGTTCTAAGTAAACTTTATCACCATCGACAACCACATCACAAAATCGTGGTGGCACTGGTTTAGAAGTACTTAAATCTCTAATGGGTTGTTTTATCATGCATCTCCCTCCTAATTAAAATGGAAGTTCTTCTTCATCATCACTTATGTCATCTTCCATAAATGAATCAATGATATACTTAAGTTCATTTTTTATCCTCGGGTGTTTCGTACGTTCACTTACTGTTAGATATAGATTCTCTACCAATAGCGCTAATGGCGACACATCTTTATTACTACATAAATAGCTCGCACCTACTCCAGGTGTGTACATCCAAATTTCCTTAGCAAAAGCATCCGAATCATTAACATTGTGGACACTCTTACTTATATTCATTATATAGAGATATGAATTATTTTTTAAACGTAGGTTAAAACAATCACCATTAATTGCCGTTCTACAGTCAAATGATTTTGATATAAAAACAACTCTAGAAACCTCTTCTGGATACTCGCATTCACTTTCTTCATAAAAAGTTTCGTAGCTTAAAAGAGGATGGTCTACATAACCGTTCATATCTGTTTCTACTCGCTGTAATTCATCTGCAGATTCAATATTCCAATCTAGCCTATCATCCAAAGTATCTTTGTTTAATTTCTCAAGGAAAGATACAAGATATCGCTCAGTAGGTGTCATTTCTCCAAGTTCTACTTTTAATAAGGTATCTATACTAGTATTTAAAGACTCAGCGACTTTCATAATAAATTCTATCCCTGGTTTAGTTTTCTCGTCCTTACTTATTCTCGAAATATATCCAGTACTTACACCTGCTTCTGTTTCTAGCTCGCCTATTTTCTTCCCAGATTCATTTAAAAGGAAAGAAATGTTGTCTAACATTATCTTTTTATTAAACTCTTCCGTCATTTCCACTCACTCCTTTCTACTACTTTTTCAATATAATATCATAATTTTACCTATGCGTCAATATGTATTTATGTATTGAATTATGTTTCAATTCGCTAGTATGAGTTTGATGTTTGCGACATAAAAAACAGACCCTTAATAAAATAAAGGTCTGTTTATGAAAATCTACTAAAAAGGACATCACATGTCCGTTTTTCATAAAATAATTTTTAAATTTCTACTCCATATTGTGAAAGATATTCTTGAACTGCCCATAAAGGTTCGGGATATTTAATATGTAAAGCTTCATTAATCCATTGGTGGTCAGTATTCAAATGATTTAATGGGCATTGTAGTACAGACATAAGCTTTTCACTGATAATTGGTGGCAGACGAAGTCCAAAGCATATAAGGGCGGCCGTTTCTACCTTTGGTGATGTTAAACCTTTAACTGTACGACTTATTGTTTTTGGATCACGGTCTATTTCCAAGCCTAAATCAGTATATGACATCTTTCTCCAATCAAGAAGCAATTGCATACATTGTTCTGGGTCATCCGTCATTCTTTTGCGAATCTCAATATATTCTTCCTGTTGCTTTTTTCTCATGGCTATTTGTCTTTCCTGCGGAGCATTTTGGTAGCCATTATGATATTTTATTTCAAATGTAATATCGCTTGCTTCACGATTTAAGAAACATGCCGTATGATAAATGTTCTCAATTTTGCTAGTGATTCTCATGTCAAAAACGAGACAACATTCATCCATATGAGAACGAGCATACCCTGTTAAAGCTAATCTTCCATTTTCATCGTACTCTACATAAAGTGGTGCATTATATACAAAATGATTATCTACAAAAAGATAATCACCATTAGCGGTTAAGGCACGAAGTTCAGGATTAACAAATCTTTCAATGGCTGCATCTTGAGCACTTAAAGAAAAAGTCTGATTTATCTTAATTGCTCCTTTGCGAAAACCATGAGGTTTTACATAATGACCATCAAGATATGTGTATGTACCGATAGCTTCTTCGAAACCTAACTCTACAAGCCTAATCTTAGCTGCTTGCTTAGATACTGCAAAGCTAGTCTCTAATGCTGTGATAACTTGCTCCATCACATCTACTGTATGCCTCGCATTTGATTCACGCATAAATTTTGCTATATATTGATTGGCCTTTATCCTAAAGGGTTCTGCGGGCATTTGTATCCGTGGGGTCAGTTGGTTAGCTTGCTTTTCCATCCACTCTGTAGATTTTTTTGATACTGTTGAAATTGCCCCACCTTTTACTTCACAGCTTATATGAGAGGCTGTTTCATTATATAGTTTTTCCAGTTCAAATACTTTTCTGTGTTTTACCCAGTGGACACACTCATGTATTATTGTATTATTAACAGAACCTAGATTTCTAAGCAAGTACATATAGGGATCGACTACAATAGTTTTCCCTTCAATCTGCATAGTTACATTGCTTTGAATATTTGAATCATACATTTCAGCTTCAGTATCTACAAAGTAAATCTGACCAAATACTGATGAATCTTCTCTTATTCGCTGGTTTTTTATTGTTAACCCTAATCTCTCAGTAAGAATATTAGGGTCAACCCAAATAGGGTCTTGTCCATATTGAGTTATCTTAAGAGCCTCGGGATAATATTCTTCAAGAAATGCTGTAGCCACTTCATCTAGCTTTTCATAAGGGATATAAGGAACAAGGGAATCATCTAAAGGATTTTTGGCACGG
The DNA here is from genome assembly GCF_014385225.1 of Wansuia hejianensis. Classification (GTDB taxonomy): domain Bacteria; phylum Bacillota; class Clostridia; order Tissierellales; family Tissierellaceae; genus JACRTK01. The sequence continues at coordinate 231,889 of NZ_JACRTK010000003.1, read as the reverse complement.
TTTTTTCCTGTATATGAAGATACTTCAAAAATATTAAAGTCTTCTAGATTACATCCAATATCACCAGAACAACGTACCATTAGCCATATTGTCTTCTCCTCCGAATCATCATAGTGATAATCTGCTTCAGGGATTTCAAATGTAACTGACAAAGCCACATCAAACTGGATTTTCATTTCTGGCAAATCATCAACCCATACATGTTCAACCTTAACATCAGCAATTTCTGGTTCTCCAGCTTTACGGATTCTGTACAATTCTATATCTAATGATTCTATATTTTCATCAAGATACGTCTCGGCTGCTGCCCAGAATTGATTGTCAAAAGTCTTTGCCACGTATTCTGTAAATGATCGAGTATTCGCCATAAATAATCCTCCCATCCTACAATAACGATTAATTTAAAATAGCAATATTAATAATAAACCCAACGTTCACCATCCCAATGTGGCTGTATTTGCTCATGAGACTCATATAATTCATCAAACAAATTAAATGCCACAGCTTTTGCAGTATGAAGATCAGTAATTCTCCTTCCATTATATTTCCATAGTTGCTTACCTTTAAAGATAACACCCCAATTAGAATTAAACTTACTTTTCATAATGGTAATATAGTTGCCCTTATATCGAAGGGTATAGTTACCTGTATCTGATTTAAAACGCCACTCTTGCTTCATAAAATTCTTTCTCCGATTAGCTCGATTTCTCAGTTCTCTTTCAGATTCTTTAGGGTCAATATAATCATCTATCATATTAGATGCACATACACACCCCACACGTATCTCTCCATGATAATCTGGATGTTCTAATAGATGTACATATCGAATTTTTTCATTGCCACACATCTCGCATTGTTCATAATTTATGGGTTCTCCAGCTTCCACATATTCTCCTAAATCCTCCACACCTATATACTGCCACCCCTTATGGGGAACACCTGCTTTATCCCATCGCACTATCAACACCTCCTTTTAATATGAGAGTCTATATTTTTATTTTTCGCAATAGTCTATATGTAAATTATAGCATAATAAATATTTATCACAATAAACACATATTATGTGATTGTAAATTAAATTTGTGTCGTTTTTCTTTTTGTGATACAATTATTTATTAAGCGAGGTGATAATATGTCAATAAGTTATAAAAGACTCTGGAAACTTCTTATTGATAGAGACATGAAAAAGAAAGACTTAATAGAAGCATCTGGTATTAGTACTGCTTCAATGGCCAAGCTTGGGAGAGGTGATAATATCACCACAGAGGTGCTACTTAAGATATGTAAAGCACTAGATTGTGAACTAGAAGATATTATGGAGATCGACCGTGGTTAATGCTTTTTATGGAGGTATAATATTACTATGGATATAGGTAATAAGTTAAAGAATAAATCTGGAAAACAAGCTAAAATTCTCATTTCTGAAATGTTATATGATTTAATAAATGATTTAGATATTAATGTAAAAATTGAGAATGGGTATTCTATTGGTTATCCAAATCAAGAAAAACAGTTTAAAATGGACTTTTTAATTGAATTTATAGATTTCAACAAAGAGCAATGGCTTTTAAAATCAACTAGCTCTATCAGAGATCGTATATATGGAACAGAATTTTTTGCACAAAACATTAGACAAATAAATAAAAATGTTTCTAAAATTTATGTGATTGTGCCTGATTCTCTTTCAGAAAAAGAAATGAGAAATAAAATCAATTATTCTACAAAAATCAAAAGCCAGACCTATACTTCTTTTTTAACGGATGTTTTGACAGTAAATGAATTAAGACAAAAAATAATTGAGAAGGCTACACAAAATATTGAGCAAGGTTTGCGCTCTAATATCCTTGGAAGTGATGCTGAGACAAGTATTGTCAATTTACTAAACGATAAAAGAAATGCGAATTTGTGGAATGATTATGAAGCTCTAAAGCATACAGTAAAATCATCTACTTACCATATATATAAATCAATACTGGGAAAATTAAACCTTTCTGAGGGTATAGATAAGATAATAGAAGTAAGTGCTACCGATAATATCCCGCTACTTTCTAATAGAGGGAAACCTAAAACTGATATTTATGTAAAAATAAAAACTGAAAAACTAAAGATATGTAGTAGTATCAGTGTAAAAAACACAAGTAAAAAGACCGTTACAGTTCATGAAGGTAATGTATCTGATATAATTAAGGCATTGAATCTACTAGAGAGTAATCCATTAACTCAAGCACTTAAAGATTTCGAGAAAGTTGGTAGTAAAAAAAATCTATTACTTAAGCACCCAGATTCTTGTAGAATTCTAGATGAAAAACTTAAATATTATAACAAAGAGCTTGTTGGTTTGTTTATTTTTGGATTGCACAGTCCTTTAGTAAACAATAATGCACAAATTGCAGATTTGATTATTTTCACAAATAATTTTGCTATTTGGAGTCAAGATGAGTATATTGATTACTATATAAATGAATATTGCACAAAAGGTCAGTTTGGTACTCCTTTTAGATGGACGTATCCAAGCAAGAAGCGAGGTCAAAAAATTCAAATTAAGGGGTTTGCAAATAATTAAGAAAAGAAAGACTAATACTCAAAAATTGTTATTGGTATTAGTCTTTCTTATTTCATTATTCATAGTGCTATTGGGTTTTTCTTTTTTTCAATTTCCATTTCAGCTGAAATAAGCCTACTTTTCATAGCATCCGCAACAGCTTTTATCATTGGGACAGCAACAGAGTTGCCAAACTGTCTATACATTTGTGTTCTCGATACAGGTACTATAAAGTCTTCAGGAAAGCCCATCAAGCGTTTCAATTCCAATTCACTAAACAGTCTAAGTCCTGTTTCTCCATCTTTTACAAATGTACCTGTCAATCTTTGGATTTTATGATAGGTGGCTACTAAGGTGTTTACTTGAATCGTACTATTAAAATCGACTACTTGTGGCTTCCCATCATCCTTTTTAAATAGATAATTTTCTTGCAAATGTTTAGAAATCGAATACCCTTTCGGCTGATGTTCTAAAATTGAATTAATTGGAACTCTTACCTCTGGATTGCCCTTGGGAAAATTAAAACTATCCACTTTTAACTGTGGATGGAATCCAACAATTAATACCCTTTCACGTCTTTGAGGAAGTCCAAAATCCTGTGCGTCCAAAACTTCGTAAAAAACTGAATACCCCAAGCTCTTAAGGTTTTCTAGGATAATTCGAAAGGTTTCACCATTATCATTAGTCAAGAGACCCTTGACATTTTCAAGTAAAAACATCTTAGGTTCTTTCTCTTTTAAAATTCGAAGTACATCAAAAAATAAGGTTCCTTGAGTTTCATGTGCAAACCCTTCTCGTTTGCCAATATGGCTAAATGGTTGGCAAGGAAATCCCGCTAGTAAAACATCATGATCAGGGATGTCTTTTTCATTAATTTTAGTAATATCGCCATGTGGTTTTTCACCATAATTAGCCTCATATGTTTTTACCGCATATTTATCCCACTCGGAACTAAACACACATTTGGTAAATTCATCTTCAAATCCTTTTCTTATCCCGCCAATACCTGCAAACAGGTCAATAAATTTCAATACATTAAACTTACTTTGAGTTTTCTTATCCCTATCCTTGATACCAAAAACACTTTTATGCTCTTTAATAACAAAAATATTACTATTGTCTACTTCATATTCTTGAATTGTTTTATCAATAGTCGATAAACCTAACTCAATTAATGAATTACATTTTTGGCTAAAAGTATTATAGTCATCAATAGTAGTTTCCATTACTTTATCGTATAAATCATCTGTAATATATATACTTCTTCGTTTCTTTTTTTCTGAGTCATGAATAACTTTTCTTCCTGCGCCATTTCGTTTTCCTCCACGCATTATAACGCCCCTTTGCTCTGATCTTATATTGAAAAGTATAGCATATGAAGTTTGATTTAGCAACCCCTTTTATTCATTTTTGTCCGTATTTTTACTATTTACATCTATCTTGTATACCCACCCCACTAATTCATCTAACTAACATACTCAACCCTAAAATTTCTATAATTCTTGACCTGTTTCCTCAAATAATAAAAATGAGGGTTTTCAAGATTAGTTCGTCATACAAATGAACTCTGCACTTTCACTAATACTTGAAAACCCTTTATTTATCAGTATTTTGAGCTCTCTTATTTCTCAACCCTAGACATCAATGCTACCGTCTCAACGTGAGGAGTTCTAGGAAACATATCCATTAGCTTTACTTTTTCTATTTTATAGCCTCTTTCAACAAATACTTCCAAATCTCTCACCAAAGTAATCGGATTACAAGATACATATACAAAGGTTTTTGGATCAAAATCTATAATCTTATTTATTGCTTTAGGATGTATTCCATCTCTAGGTGGATCAATGACTATTAGATCTGGTTTCTCCTCTAGTTCATCTACAACTTTTAAAACATCTCCAGCAATAAACTCCACATTCTCTAGATGGTTTAATTTTGCATTTTCTTTAGCCTTTTCTACAGCCTCTTCAACTATTTCTATACCGATTACCTTCTTAGCTACTGGGGCCATGATTTGTGCAATTGTTCCAGTTCCTGAATATAAGTCAAAGACTAGTTTATCATCTATACCTTCTGCAAAATCTCTCACAATTGAATATAGTTTTTCAGCTCCAAAAGTATTAGTTTGGAAAAAAGAAAAAGGTGATATTTCAAACTTTAATCCAAGTATCTCTTCAATTATATAGTTCCTTCCATATAGTAAATGTAATTGATCAGCCTTTACAGTATCTCCTAAACCATCATTTATAGTATGAAGTATACCTACTATTTTGCTTTCATCAACAACTAATCCTTGTTTTTCAGAATTTAATAATATTTCTACAAACTTTTCTTCATCTAGTTTATTCTGACTAGTAGTGACTAAATTTATAAGTATCTCTCCTGTAGATAACGCCTTTCTTACTACTAAATGTCGCAAAAATCCTTCATGAGACCTTTTATTATAGTAACTTGTATTTAAATCTCTAAAGTAATTCATCACTGTTTTTCTAATATTAGTAAAATCTTGATCTACTAGATTATATCCATCACTATCTACAATGGAGTAAAATTTACCTGCTTTGTGAAGCCCTAATACTAAAGGTCCATCTTTTATTTCATCTCCAAAGGTATATTCCATTTTATTTCTATAACCTTCTACCACTGGACTTTTTTCTATACCTAAGAACTCAAAATTTTCTATGCCAGCTTTATTAAATAAGGCTAAAATCTGTTCTTCCTTTAGATTTAACTCGTCTTCATATTCCAATGTAGCATATACACAGCCTCCACTTATATCTATATCAGTAGGAGATAAGTTTTTTTCTAAGGGAGATCTTTCTAGTATTTCAAGTAGCCTTCCTTCTATATAATCTTTTCTTTTTCTACCTAGTAGTACTCTAACTTTCTGTCCTTTGATGCCACCTTTAAATACTATGGTCTTGTCTTCATATTTTCCTATAGATTTATTTGGAAAGATAGTATCCTCTATTTCCAGTTCAATTATTTTCTTTTTTCTTCTTGCCATCTCTTCAACTCCTTCTTATGATATTATATCAGTATTGCTATTGAAAAATAAGGTAATTCTATTATAAAAAGGAGTAAAATATTTATTATTATATAAGGAAAAGGGTTACAAATAATTTAAATTATTTATAACCCTTTTAACTATTATTCAATAATTAATTCAGTAGACATATTAGCTGAATTTTTAATTGTATCTCCAACAGGACAAGTCTTCTCAACAAATTCAACAAATTCTTTTAGCTTTTCTTCAGGTGAGTCTGATTTAATATACACCTTGGCTCTTATATTTTGCATTCCTGGTCTTACATCAGATTTTCCTAGAAAACCGTCAGTATCAAGATCCCCTTCTAATTCAACTCTATATTCTTGAAGGTTTACTCCTTTTGCCCTTGCAAAACATCTTGCAACTATGGCCTGACATGCTCCTAATGCACATAATGTAGCTTCTACAGGGTTCATTCCTTCATCTGTTCCACCTAATTGTTTAGGCTCATCAAGAACTATCTTATGCCCCCTTGTAGAACACTCAACTTTCATACCTTCTTGAAGCTTGGATACTGCCTTAAAAGTTTCTAATGCCATTTTTGGCTTCCCCCTTTGTTGTATTTAATGATATTAAATAACATGTCACAAAATTAATCATTAAAATATATTTATTATAATTTTCTAATGAATAATAAAAAGTATTCATTGACTATATTATAACATAATAAAAATCAATTAGAAGTATCTTTGTCAGATTTTTATCTATTTTGGCGAATTAAGTTTTATTTTATATTCATAATATATTTTGCATAATATGTCTAAAATTTAAAAAATTAAACATACTAAATATATGCCAAAATATAAGGGTGATTAGAATGGATCGTTTTGAAGCAGCCTATGACAGGGTGTTAAAAACAGTGTTTAGTGCTACAAATCCAATTAAAAAGTCAATAATCAAAACTCAATGCCAGGTGCACAAGTTTATCAATATCCATGCTTTAAAAATTTTACGAAAAGATGAATATTTCTCAGAATATTATTTTTTTAGTGATCATATTCTGGAAATTAATAAAGGGGCTGTATGGGCTGACCAAGACTTTAAAAGCTCAAATCATTTCTATAATCCTTTTATAAAAAAGGGCCTATATGGCAGAAGAAGTGCTATGGATTTAACAATAGATTACTATAATAGAGCTATTAAATTATTTGCCTTAGGAAAATTAGATAGATCTATGTTTTATTTTGGTGCAGCCCTACACATCGTTCAAGATATGACTGTTCCACAACATGCCAATATTCGACTACTGGATAATCATAGACAATACGAAACATACATTAAGAAATCCTATGAATATATAGATGAGTTTCAAGTAGACACTGGAACTTATGTATTAGATTCTATTGAAGATTATATTCTATTTAACACTCGGGTGGCCATTAAAATGTACGATGCATTTAAAAATATTTCTAATGAAAGAGATAGGTTTTATCGTATCGGAAGATGTGGCCTTCCCTTAGCCGAAAGAACTACTGCAGGTGCCATGGTTACTTTTTATAAAGATATATTCTCTAAGAACTCAATATAAAGAAAACATTTCCCTAAATTTGAAGTTTTAAATATTTAAGCTAAGCCTTATTATTAAAAAAATATTCCATACTTAGGATTAATTTAAAAACCTTCATCTTTTAAAAATACAGAATTGTGATTTGCATCGGTAAAAGTCTTTCTCAGTTCATTAAAATTTTTAATTTCATGATTTTGTATCTTCAATTTTTTTAAATTCTTAAATATTAAATAGCTTATATCTAATAATAAAATAAGCATTCCTATTAAAATGTTGATTAATATTTTATCTATGTTTTTAAATCTAGTCTTATCGGTAATATCATTTACTATTTCAATAAGTACTATTTTACCATCTATATTATATGGATATAGACAAATATCTACTGTTCTAATTTCTCCATTGGCTAATTTATGGTCTACTACAAATCTATGTTTTTCTTCATTTTCTATCTGTTCAATTATTTCTTTTGCAGTTTCAGTAGTTAGAACGTTTAGTGCCTTTATTTTCATGGATTTTAATTCTTCTTTTGTATATCCATAAAATCTTGAAGCAGCTTTATTTGCATATATGATATCACCAGTCTCCATATCAGTAATAATCATTACAGAGCCATGATCTTCAAATGCTTCATAAAAGTCTAATTCTGACATATTGCCATATACTACTAATGGGCTATTAAATAGAAAAATCCCTATTATTAGTATACTTACTATTCTTTTCATCTTTGCTGTTCTCCTATTATTAAGTAAATTATATTCTTGATTTAATATGCAAATATAGGATTAAATGTTCTATGACTATTTACGAATATATTAAATGTATATTATACAAGATTTTCGTAATAAGATTATAGCCCTAATTCTTCCAAAATTCATCCAATACACTATCAATATTTATCCTACTGCTCACTCTTTTATAATGGCCCCATTCACTGGGAAATAGTTGTCTATACCTATAATTACTAAACCTATCATCTATTAATAAAATGACGCCTTTATCTTCTTCTGATCTAATAACCCTGCCTGCTGCTTGTAGCACCTTATTCATTCCAGGGTATATATATGCATATTCAAATCCCTGCTCTATATGATGATTAAAATAATCTTTGATAATATTCCTTTCAAAACATATTTGAGGAAGTCCTACACCTATGATGATTGCACCTATTAGTTTTTCCCCTACTAAATCTATTCCTTCGGAAAATATTCCTCCCATTACAGCAAAGGCTATAAGATCATCTTCTTTGCTAAATTTATTCAGGAAATCTTCCCTTTCTGTTTCTCGCATGTCTGCCTCTTGAATAATGAGATTTAAATTTGGATTTCTATCTACTAAAACTTCATATATACTTTTCATATAAATATAAGATGGGAAAAATACAAAATAATTTCCCTTTTTCCTCAAAACTAAGGATTCAATACTTTTTACCACATCTATATAGGTCCTTTCCCTATCTTTGTATCTAGTGGAAATATTATCTCTAATCATTAAACATAGATTTTCCCTAGGAAATGGAGAGCTAAGTCTAATATGATAATCATCCTTATTTCCCCCAAGTAAATCCATATGATACTCCAATGGAGTCAATGTGGCAGAAAAAAATATACTAGATTTCCCCCTAAATAAAGCTTGTTTTAATAAATAGGAAGAATCTACACAATAGAGTTTAATTATCTTATCCCTATCCTTATTTTCCATGGATGTGACATAATGTTCATCATAAAGTTCCCATATATTCATATATGTAATCATACTAAAATATAACTCTATTACCTTCTCGTATTTCTCATGGTCCTTTTCTTCTATTAACCATGGTTCCATAGATGTAATAAGACTTTTAATAGGATAGTATAAATCACTTATTTCATCTATCTGGTAATATTCTTCTTCTATTTTAAGATCTTTTATTATCCAATTAAACTTACTATTTACTTTATTAAATCCTTTATATATATTGGGATACCTTTCTTTAAATACATCTTTTAAATCCAAGAAATCAGACTTATTTAGAGATGCAGAAAACATCTCCCTAGACCTATCTACTAGATTGTGAGCTTCATCTATTAAAAAAACATAATCATTCCCTGCACCTTCAAAGAATCTCTTAAGATAAACTTGAGGATCAAATACATAGTTATAATCGCAAATGATTGTATCTGCCCATAAACTTACATCTAAGGAAAACTCAAAGGGACAAACATGATGTTTGTTGGCATAGGATATAATTATATCTCTAGTCATCATATCTTCATTTTTAAATATATCCATAATAGCATCATTTACCCTATTAAAGTGTCCCTTTGCATAAGTACAATCTTTAGGATTACATTTTACTTCATCATTTAGACAAATCTTATCCTTAGCAGTAATTATTAATACTTTAGATCTTAGGCCACCCTCTATCATTATCTTCATAGAATTGATTGGAACTTCCCTAGTAATAGTCTTTGCAGTTAAGTAAAATATCTTAGATATACTTCCTTCACCCATAGACTTAATAGATGGAAATAATGTGGACATAGTTTTACCTATACCTGTAGGGGCTTGGGCAAATAGTTTTTTTCCTTCTTTTATTGTTTTATAAGTTGCAACTGCCAATTCTCTTTGACCTTTTCTATATTTAGTAAATGGAAAGTTTAAGCTCTTTATTGAATTATTTCTTAATTCTGCCCAGTCAAATGTAAGGCTGGCCCATTTAATATATTGTTCTATTATGTTTAAAAAAAACTCTTTTAAATCATCAAAAGAAAAACTTCTTTGGAATTTTTTGATTTCTTCCGTATCTATATGAAAATATGTAAGTTGTATATCTATTTTATCTAGATGATTTTCCAGAGAATATATATATGCATAACATTTAGCTTGTGCCCAGTGTAAATGATTGTAGTCTTCTTCTATATCATCAAGGTTTCTAGTGGTACTTTTAATTTCATCTACTACTACCTTATCTGGGAATATAAATATACCATCAGCCCTACCTTCTACTTCTATAACAAATTTATGGTATTTAAGACTATGCTTTAAGCTATATTCTGCTTGATACTCATGACCATAAGATTTTTGAACTTTTTGATGAGCTAAAGTCCCTTCTAAAGCTCTTCCCATAGACATAAAACTATTATCTATATCTCCCGATCTCAAAACAAACTCTATTAAGTTTCTAACTGATACTTTTATAATATTATTCATCAAATCATCCTTAGATTTATCAATAGCTTACAATTTTAATATCTACATTTCATAAAGTAGTATATCACTGTAGTTAATCCATTGAACTAAATAGTTACTTATGTGAATTTAATTATATCAAAAGTCTTATATCATATGTTAATTATTTAGAATTTATTTTTTTGCATAACTAATCATTATAACCAAATTTTAAAAAATATACAATGTTTTTTTGAAATTTTAAAATTGCCCTGAGCCTTGAAATCAAGTACGATGTAGCAAATAAAAAAGTTGTTTTTTAGCAAATGGCTGATCTATCACATTTGCAAAGGCTACTAATTTATGTTATGCTTATTAAGTAATCCTTTTTAAAATTAAATAATTTGCAATGCTGAATTCTTTAATGAAACGGAGGAACCAATTTTCTTGGGGTGAATTCTATTTAGAAAGGGACTCCCGAACCCTAACCCGTCAGCTAACTTCGTAAGCGTAAAGGGGAGTTATATAATGCTATTAAAAAATAAGGCTATGGAACTCCATAGTTTTTTTGTGCCCTTTTTTAGGGTTATAACAACTTTAAGATGATTTTCTTATGAATTCATTAAATTTACAAAAAAAAGAGGACGGTGATATTATGAAAAAAACAACTAGTATTATTTTATTGTTGGTGCTGCTTATTACATCTACAGTAGCAGGTGCCGCAAATTCAGATGAATATTCAAATAAAGAGATTATATTTGCAGACGCAGGATGGGATAGTATAAAATTTCACAATGCAGTGGCTGGATTAATAGCCAGTGAATTATATGGATATAGTTGGAGAGAAGTACCCGGTTCTAGTACAGTACTTCATGAAGGATTACTAAAGGGTGAAATTGATGTCAATATGGAAGCTTGGACTGATAATTTAGCCACCTACGAAAAGGATCTAGAACAAGGAAAGTTCAAGGACCTAGGAGTAAACTTTGATGATAACTATCAAGGATTTTATGTTCCTAGATATGTAATAGAAGGAGATGCAGATAGAGGAATTGAACCTATGGCACCAGATTTAAAATATGTATGGGATCTAAAAAAATATCCAGAGATTTTCCAAGATGATGAAAATCCAGATATGGGTAGAGTTTATGGTGCCATTCCAGGCTGGGAAGTAGATGAAATTATGCATAATAAATATCTACACTATGACTTAGATGAAAACTTTATATATTTTAGACCTGGTTCTGATGCAGCCCTAAACTCAGCCATAACATCTGCCTATGAAAAAGGAGAAGCTGTAGCAGCATATTATTGGGAACCAACTTGGCTTATGGGAAAATTTGATATGGTCTTATTACAAGATGAACCCTACGATGAGGGAATTTACAAAGAAGGAAAAACTGAACTTCCTGCAGTTAAAGTAACAGTAGGGGTAAGTAATGGTTTTGCTGAATCAAATCCAGAAATGATTGAATTTCTTACAAAATATAAAACGTCTAGTAAATTAACTTCAGAAGCATTGGCATATATGCAGGATACTGAATCAGATTATATGGAAACTGCCAAATGGTTTTTAAAGGAACATGATGAATTATTAGATGAATGGTTAAATCCAGATGATGCTGAAACTATTAGAGCCTATTTATCCAGTGAAGAAGAAACTAAGGGCACTAAATGGCTTAGGGAATTTCCATTTAAAATACCTATAAATGTAAACAAAATAGATGATGCAGTAAGAAATTTTAGTATCAAATATGATTCATTCTTCAATGGGATTAGAAAAGGTCTAGGCAACCTTGTTAATGGAATTTATTTTGTACTAAATTTCATACCTTGGTTTATCTTTATAATATTAGTATTTATAGCAGGTTGGAAAACAAGTGGAAAAGCTTCTACTGGTATATTATATGCAGCATTTTTGTCCCTTATTGGAGCAGTAGGATTTTGGAATCATATGTATGAAACTTTATCCATAGTCATAGCTTCTGTAATAATATCCTTGGCACTAGGCTTTCCTTTAGGCATACTTATATCCACAAGCGATAAAGCCAATGCCATAGTAAGACCAATACTAGATACTATGCAGACTATGCCTGTATTTGTTTATCTAATACCAGCTCTGTTATTCTTTGGTTTAGGTAAACCACCTGCAGTAATAGCTACTACTATTTATGCAATAGTACCTATAATACGACTTACAAGTCATGGAATCAGACAAATAGACAAAGAAGTAGTGGAAGCAGCTAGGGCCTTTGGTTCAACTAAATTTCAATCATTGATAAAGGTTCAAATACCACAAGCTCTACCAACTATAATGACTGGAGTCAATCAAACTCTTATGATGGCCATGAGTATGGTAGTGACTACTTCAATGATTGGAGCTACAGGATTAGGTATGGAAGTCCTTATAAGTGTTAATAGAGTAGAAATAGGTAGAGGTCTATTATCAGGTACTGCAGTAGTAATTATTGCAGTAATATTAGATAGAATTACTCAAGGATTTGTTAAATCTAGCGAGGTGAATATCAATGAATAATGGTGATATAAATATATTAAGTGTAAAGAACTTGTGCAAATTATATGGTTCTGACAAATCAAAGGCCATAAAATTAAAAGAAGCTGGAGTAAGTAAAGATGAAATCTATAATAAAACAGGCGTAACCATGGCCCTATGGGACGTTTCCCTAGATGTTAAAAAAGGAGAAATCTTCGTTATCATAGGTTTATCTGGATCAGGTAAGTCTACCCTAGTAAGATGTTTTAATATGTTAAATAAACCTACTAAAGGCCAGATATACTTCCAAGGCAAAGATATAGGTAAGTTTAATAAGGAAGAATTAAAAGATTATAGAAGAAATAAAATATCTATGGTATTTCAACAGTTTGGACTTATGTCCCATAGAGATGTATTGGGAAATGTAGAGTACGGACTTGAAGTAAAGGGAATACCAAAGGAAGATCGTCAAGCCAAAGCCAAAGAGATGATATCCATGGTAGGATTGGAAGGTCATGACAATGAGTCAATTTCCAATCTCTCAGGTGGTATGAAACAAAGAGTAGGTATAGCCAGAGCCTTGGCCAATGATCCAGAGATACTTCTAATGGATGAGCCTTTCTCCGCTCTAGATCCTTTAGTTAGAAAAGATATGCAGTTTGAACTTTTAACTATACAGAAAAAGCTAGATAAAACCATAGTATTTATAACCCATGATATAAATGAAGCTTTTAAACTAGGGGATAGAGTTGCCATAATGAAAGATGGTGAACTAATACAAGTAGACACTCCTGAAGAAATGAGTGAAAACCCTGCAGATGATTATGTAAAGCAATTCATAGACAGTGCTGACAAAACTCAAGTAATTAGTGTTAGAAATGTAATGATTACTCCTAACTGTATTGTTCGTTTAAAGGATACTCTTGGATATGCCATAAATACCATGAGAGATAATGGAGTATCTAGTGCTTATGTGGTAGGAGAAAAAATGAAGCTACAAGGTGTAGTTACCATTGATGATGCTATACAAGCTAATAAAAAGGGATTAAGTATTTCTGATATATTAATTAGGAATATAAATACTACAGCTCCTGATACATTATTAAGCGATATTATGAGTATGGCTGCAGAAGCACCATTTCCAATAGCTGTAGTTGATGAAGACAATAGCTTAAAGGGAATCGTATCTAAAGTTCATGTGTTATCATCAATGCTATAAGAAGACATTATATGAAAAAACACCTAGAAAATTTCTAGGTGTTTTTTGTATATATTAAATTGAGCAAGGACTATACCCACAATCTTGACACTCAGAGCATCCACCTGAATGCTGTAAACTACCTCCACACATCGGACAAGTATCTGGATCTATAATTAGTTGCTCAGCAGCTAATGCATTTAACTCAGTTTGTAATTCATCTATTCTATCTAATTTACTCTTTGATTTGTCTGTAATCAATATACCACTTCTAGCACAACCATCACGATAAATAGTAACACCCTTTATCCCTTTCTTCCAGGCATATATATATAAATCTTCTACTTCTTCTATAGTAAATTCATTTGGAACATTTACAGTAGATGAAATACTTGCATCAATATATTGTTGCCATGTAGCCTGTACATCAATTCTTTCTCTATAATCTAGATTTGAAGTAGTTATGATAAACTCTGGTAAATCTTCTTCTTTAGTAATATTATTTGCATCCATATATTCCTTTATAATTGGAGTAAATACTTTGTAGTAAGTATCTTCGTCAAACAAGGACTCAGACTTTCTAGTATAGGAAACTTGGAAAATTGGTTCTACTCCATTGCTGCATCCTATTAAAGTAGAAATACTGCCTGTAGGAGGAATTGTCAATAATTGACTATTTCTCAACCCATATTCTTTAATTAACTCCATTACATCCTCATCTACATTACTTAATAAAAATGGGGAATTAAGCACTGCTTCAGCCTTATATCTTGGGAATGGACCATATTCCTTAGCAAGTAATGCAGATTGTCTTAAGGCTTCATTCACCATAGTTCTACCTATTTGGTGGATTAAGCTCAAGGATTCAGAACTTCCATATCTGATTTTTAGCTTAATAAACATATCTGCCATACCCATAATTCCTAGACCTATTTGTCTTAAATCTCTAGACATTTCTCTTTGTTGCTTTAAAGGGTGAAGCTTCATATTTTCATCTAAAACTTCATTTAGATATATTACACCGTTTCTTACCATTTCACCAAATTTTTCAAACTCAAATCTACCATATTCAGTAAATGGGTTCTTTACAAATTCACTTAAGTTAATTGAAGCAAGATTACAGCTTCCAAAAGGAGGTAAAGTTTCTTCAGCACAAGGATTTACTCCTGCAAATTCAAAATCTTCATCTTCACTCATTAAATGCCAAGAATTTATTTTGTCTTGATAAAGTATCCCTGGTTCAGCCATATTCCAATTATTCTTAGCTAATGTTCTAAATAGGTCCTTGGCCCTTACTTTCTTTATGATTTCTTCTCCCGTTGCTTCTACCTTAAAATATAGATCATACTCTTCATCTGCCTCAACAGCTTCCATAAATTTATCATCTATATTTACAGAAATATTGGCATAGTTTACTTTTTCTAAATCGTTTTTTACATTTATAAAATCTTCTATATCTGGGTGATTTACATCTAAATTAAGCATTAGAGCCCCTCTACGACCTCTCATACCGATTAAACCTGTTACCAAAGAGTAAAGATCCATAAAGGATACCGCTCCCGTAGTAGTATTGGCAGCATTATTTACTTTTGCACCTTTTGGTCTTAACTTAGATAAAGTGAGTCCACATCCACCACCATAGGAGTATGTTCTAGCTAAATATTTAGCAGTATCAAATATAGACTCAATATTATCTTCAACTTTTGGCATTACATAACAATTGCTTAAAGTAATTTTTCTACCATGCTTATCTAAACCCCTACCAGCTAAAATCCTTCCTGCAGGCATAAACTTCTTGTCTTTAATACCTTTTTTAATAGGTCCATTGCCTCCACTTACTCTGTCTAAGAATTCATCAAAGGATTCGTTGTTCCATCTATACTTTTTCTCATATATATCTCTTTGAAGATCTGTCATATCCCAGCCTTGCTCTCTAAGTCTAGTTCTTTCTTCCCTATAGATAATATACTTTCTTGCTACATCTGGTCTTGATTTCATAAGATATACTTCTACTAAGTCTTGTATCTGCTCTATATTTACCATTTCATCAGTCTTAAATTCTTCCCTAATAGCCTCAGCTATTTCTCTAGCCAGATTTTCATCAGCACCCTCTTCTGTTTCTTTCATGGCCTTAGTAATAGCTATTTCTATTTTTTCATTTTCAAAGTCAACTATACTTCCATTTCGTTTTTCTACCTTTAGCATCCCTTACCTCCTGTAATTTAATTATAAGTTCACTTACTACATATTGTGCGTCCACATATGTATACCCACTATATATACAGTGTAACATATATATAATATTTTTTCAATAATTCCATGTCCTATTACAAACCAGGCTATCTATTATATCACTGTTTTATAAATAAGAAAAACTGGAATTTTATCCAGTTTAGTATCTTTCAGGCATTAAGTATTCTTCTAAAGTTATATCTCTAATATAAATATTGTTTGCATGATCTATCCCTACATATCTAAAATGCCATGGCTCATAAATATATTTAGTAATATGGGTCTTATCCTTAGGATATCTCAAAATAAATCCAAATCTATGGGCATTTTCCTTAAGCCATATACCTTCAGATGTATCCTTGAAAGATTCTTTTAGTCGATGTTTTTGATCCTTATCACATATATCAAAGGCTAGTCCAGATTCATGCTCTGAATATCCTGGTTTAGCTGAAAACTTCGTGGCTCTTTCATATCCATGCCTATTTACATAATTATCAAATAGTATCTTTTGAAAATCATAAGATCTAAATCCAGAGTGTACCATTAACTCTTTGCCTATCTCATCTTTACAAGCCTTTACCATCTTTTTAAGCTGATTATTTGCTTTAGTGTCTACTCCCTTAGCATAGTTCCTAGGAAGCCCGTACTCTTTGTTAACAAGTAAAATTCCATTAATAAATTTTGGATCTTGTGTTTTATCTTTTGCTTTATCTTGGACTTGATTTTGGTTTTGGTTTTTTATTAATTCCTTCTTACTCTGATTGATAGTATTTGACACATATTTATTTTTTTCTTTTTTAGCCAAAGTATTTGACTTAATTATATCTTTATTCACTTTTTTATTAGTAAGATAATTGCTAGAACAGTAGCCCTCATTGCCCATATAAACTACCTTGTCCCACCCATCTATTTGATCAATTACTCTAACCTTCTCTCCCATAGGTATAGTAATAATAAGTTCATTGTGTATCCCTGGACCAGTTCGTAAATTAAGACTTTCTTTAGTGTATTTATACTCCTCAATTAGTATAGCATGTATATCTTTATTTACATGGGTAGTTTGCTTGTCCTGTTTTAAAATATTATTTTGTTCTTCTTTATACTTTAATTCTTCCTCTTTATTATCTAATCCTACCTTACAAACCTTTTCTTCTTTATCTATGTGTGTAGCTGCATCTACAGTATACGAATTTTTATTATTTTGATTAAAATTTGCAATAGCCTTTGGTAATATCAATGTGGCTACTAATATAGATATAGACAATATAAATATTAGTTTTTTTATTTTCTTCAATTTAATTTCCCTCATTTCATTTCTAACATGCTAATATAATCAATTATTTTTAATTATTAACTACAGCAATTAAATATATACTTAAGTTGTTTTTATTAAATGATTATATCATGAAAAAAGGTAAAAATCCTTTATATATTGTAAGTTCTTATTATTTTTTTAAGGAATATATTTATATTATAAAGAGGTGATAATGTAATGGATATTTGGATAATTACACTATATGGTTTTACAGTAGGAATGATTGGAACAGGACTTGGTGGCCTTGCTTCTCTTTTTGTAAAAAGCAATAATAAGATACTAAGTTTTCTCTTAGGTTTAACCGGTGGATTTATGATGTTTATAGTTACTTTTCATCTTTTACCAGAATCCTTCCTTTTAGGAGGCATATATATAACTCTTTTAGGTATATTATTGGGAATACTACTAGTAATAATTGCTGAACATAAGTTAGATAAAACGGTCCACAATCCTTTGTCAAAAAGTAGCCTACTCTTAGGTATCAGTATAGCAGTGCATAATTTCCCAGAAGGATTGGCTCTAGGTTCTAGCTTTCTTACTATGTCTAATCTTGGACCTACACTTTCTCTTGCTATGCTATTACATAATATTCCAGAAGGGCTATCTATGTCCATCCCCCTTAGAATAAATAAATTGTCTCCATTAAAGATTCTGTTCTACTCTACCTTGGCAGGTATACCCACAGGTATTGGAACCTTCTTAGGTTTTTATATGGGCACATTTTCCCATATAATTATAGCCCTATGTCTTGCCTTTGCTGGAGGAACCATGTTATATATTATTTGCGACGAAATTATACCAAATGCAAAGAATCTCCATAAAGGAAGATCTTCTTCCATTGGGGTAGTGTTGGGATTTGTAGTAGGAATAATACTATACTTTAAATAAAACAAGCCAATTTTACAAATTGGCTTGTTTTATTTATATTAAATCTGAACTTGTGATACTATATCTTGCAATTTATCTGATATCTCTTTATTTTTTTCCATTATTTCATTAATATTATTTATTGCCTCAACTATATGCATGTTTTTTTCTGCTATATTAGTAGTTGCCATTGTTGAATCCTCTACTGTAACTGATATATCTTTCATGGACATAGACATTTGACTTATGGTAGCAGATAATTCTTCTGATGTAGCAGATAAACTAGAAATAATATCATTTAGAGATGAACCATCATTTCTATATTGATTTACTGCTTCCACCATCATTTCATAATCTCCCATTACCTTTTCCTCTAAGAAATTAATTAAGTTTGATGCATCATCTACTAATTGATATACAACTTTTGTAACTCCTTTAGTTACGCTTTGTATTTCTTCTACTGCTGTATTTGAATTTTCGGCCAGTCTTCTTATTTCCTCTGCTACAACTGCAAATCCCCTACCGGCTTCTCCAGCTCTAGCTGCTTCTATAGCTGCATTTAGGGACAATAAACTAGTTTGCTCTGATATTTCAAGTATTGCATTGGATAATACATTGATTTTTTCCACTTCTTTTGAGGATACTATGGCTTGCTTTATTTCCTCTTTTGTATTTGAATATATACTCATTGTACTATCTTTAGCTTCAATAAATCGGCTACTTAATTCATCTGCCTTTGTACTTATTTGATTTGATGTAATAGCTCCTTCTTCCATTCTTTCAGTAAAATCAGAGATTGCTCTATTTACTTCATTGGTTGACTCTTCTAAGGACATGGTAGTTGCAGCTGTTTCTTCCATACCTGCTGACAATTCCTCTGTAGTAGCAGATGTATCCTCTGCTTGAGTTAACAAGAAGCTTAGTTTTGAAATAGTATCTTCATAAACTTGATGATTTGTATAAATAGCACCTTCTAATCCCTCCATAAATTCCCTAAGCTTAATAATTATATTATGGAAAGACTTGTACATCTGTCCTATCTCATCTTTTCTATTTAAATCTTTTTCATCTATATCATTAAGTAAATTTAAATTTCCTATGCCTTCTGCAATCCCTACAGATTTTACTATTGGTTTACTAATAGAGTTAGATATATACATAGATATTAATATGGAAACTGTTAAAACTATAATCAAAGTTACCATTGTATATCTAATTACACTATCTACCTTCCCTGTAGCATAATTAGTATCTACTGCAACTCCCGCCTTCCAACCTATTTCTCCTATGTCTTCTAAGAAGAAAAATCTATCTTCCCCATCATAATCCTTAATTCTTCTATCCTTTATATCTAAATCTTTAGAATCACCTATCTGGTTTATCTTTCCATCTAATATATCTTTTGTATTTATATATTTACCTTCATTTGGTTTGAACTCCTCATTTAAATGGGTAATGATATTTCCTACATTATCTACTAAGAATGAATATGAATTTTCCCCTACATTTGAATCTGCTATTAATTCAATTAAATAATTAATAGATAAATCTAAACCTATAACTCCTTCTTTCCCATCAGTTGTTTTGAAACCCTTAGTTACAGATACTACTGTACCTCCAGTTTTCCCATCTATATAGGGCTGTGTCATATAAAAATCCTCTGATCCTATTGCCCCTTGATACCAAGCTTGTTCCGTAGGCTTATAGCTTGGTTGAAAGTGGTCTGCCTCTATAAAAACCTCATCTCCAAAGGCTATGTAATAAAAGTTTCCATCTGCCCTTTTATTAGCTTCTTTTAAATAGTCACAAGCATAGTCATATTCAAAATTATTAGCTACTACCATACCTTCTATAAGTTCAGACAATGCTTCCTTTTGTATGCCCATCCATTTATCTATATCTTTGGCAATACCAAGTGCTTCTAATTGTACTTTTTGATTTACTTCCTCTTCTAATTCCTTAATAGCTATATTATAGTTAATTGCCGATATAGATAGTACACTGACAATACACACTAATACAGTAAATAGTATTATTTTATTTTTCAACTTCATATTTTTCATCCTTTCATATTTATGTACATATAGTTATATCGACAACTTTCGGCAAATTTTAATCCTTAATTCTTTTACAAATAAAAATAGTATGAAATGGGATATCATCCCACCTCATACTATTTATTTCCATTCTATTGAAATTTTTGTACTATCTATAGATTTTAAATCCTTAGATCCTGTCAATATCATAGCCTGATATAATTGGTTTTTCATATCATTAAGTACTTTGGATACTCCTTCTTCATAACCGCCAAAAGCTCCAATGATTACAGGTCTACCTACTAGGACTCCATCAGCTCCCAATGCTAACATTTTAAATACATCTACACCAGAGCGTATACCACTATCCACAAATATAGTAATCTTACCCTTTACCACCTTGCTTATTTTCCATAAAGCCTTTGCAGTGGATTCAGTAGAATCTAATACTCTACCACCATGATTAGACACTACTATTGCCTTTGCCCCTATTTCTACTGCCAATTCTGCTTCTTCAGGAGTCATTATTCCCTTTAGTATAAATGGTAGCTTAGTTGAATTTACTAGTTCCTTTAACTCTTCAACAGTTTTAGGTCCTACTGGCTGACCTTTAAGTGCCATAGTTACTAGTCCTGCTCCATCTATGTCTACTCCTACTGCTATTGCACCAACACCTTCTGCCTTCCTTATATTTTCAATTATATGTGAGTTTTCCCTCGGCTTAATGATGGATATTCCCTTTCCATTAGCTTCTTTTAAGGATTGAATCCCGTCTTCATACATACTTAAAACTGCAGCATCTCCAATCATTGCCATAGTACCTGAAGATATGCTTCCCTTTATTACACTATCTACATATTCTTTTTCTGTTAATGCTCCACCCATATTATATTGACTACCAGTTATAGGTGCTACCATTACTGGGAAATCTATCTGTTCCTGGAAAAACCTACACCTCATATCTGGCTCTTTAGCATCATGTATTGTTTTTAATCTTAGCTTTACTTTAGCTAAATCTTCTACATTGTTTTTGAAAGCTGCCCCTGTTAGTGAACCTCCCATACCTGGAACTTCTCCTGCACAAGCTACTCCGTTGCATACAGGACAGACTCTACAAAATCCTTTCATCTTGTCTCTTGCATTTTTTCTTATTTCCTTTATGTCCATATAGCCACCTCTCTAATCTTGTAAATTATACTAATATTTATTTTACTAGATTGAGTTAAGTTTGTCCAAGAATCGACTGATTTAAATGGAAATATAAAAGCTACTTCAAAATTTACATTCCAGTATGTTTCTATTAAATCTATATCTCTTGCGACATGCAAAGATTTGCCACTGCATTTACATTCCAGTATGTTTCTATTAAATCTTATCTCTTAATCCCCTTATTTATGTTGATATATTTATTTACATTCCAGTATGTTTCTATTAAATCTTCTTTATTAGGGACTTGGTATATGCTTTCTACTTTATTTACATTCCAGTATGTTTCTATTAAATCCTAGTCATTGTATTAAATGATTTTGTCATTAAATCTATTTACATTCCAGTATGTTTCTATTAAATCATTAAAAGGAACGGATTGAAACATATCACTTTTCAATTTACATTCCAGTATGTTTCTATTAAATCCAGATAAGTTAAATATAAGTGAAGCAACTCTTTCAAGGATTTACATTCCAGTATGTTTCTATTAAATCGCCTATAAAGGCATGAACACAAACATTTCTACCACAATTTACATTCCAGTATGTTTCTATTAAATCGCAGATTTTGCAACAATAGATGATATAACAAACCTAATTTACATTCCAGTATGTTTCTATTAAATCAAGGTTTTTTAACATCTGTATTTATACAACAAAAACATTTACATGGATAGGTTACACTAAATAGGACAGGTTTTCTCCGAACATGATATAATAATATTAGGAGGAGAAAATCATGTCAAAAAGATATTATGAGGAAAACTTCAAGAAGCAATTAGTCAACATATATAACCAAGGTAACCATACCTATAGAGAATTGCACGAGCAATATGCAGTCTCTCCATCTACTCTGAGGCAATGGGTAATAAGATATAATAATACTAAATCATTTAGTGCTGAAGATAATAGAACTGATGAAGAAAACAGGGTAATAGAACTAGAAAAAAGAGTTAAGCAGCTTGAGATGGAAAATGATATTTTAAAGCAAGCAGCACTACTACTAGGCAAAAAGTAGACCTGATTATTTCCAATAGAGAGAAATACAGTATTAGTGCTATGTGCAAATTGTTAAAGGTCTCAAGAAGCTTAGTATACTACCATCTAAATAATAGAGAATCTAGCTATTCTCATGAAGATTCTAAAATAGAAAAACATATAATAGATATCTTTCATAAAAGTAGAAATAACTATGGGACTAGAAAAATAAAAGTTGAGCTTGATAAACTAGGTTATCAGGTTTCTAGAAGAAGGATAGCCAGAATCATGAAAGAAAATGCCTTGGTATCTAACTACACAGTAGCTCAATATAAAGTTCATAGTAAGGGCTGTAATGAATCTAATGTATCTAATATAGTAGATAGAAAATTTGATGATAGAGATAGGCTAGAGGTAGCTGTGAGCGACCTTACCTATGTAATGGTAGGTAATAAATGGAATTATGTATGCACATTGGTAGATCTATCTAATAGAGAGGTAATAGGCTACTCAGCTGGCCCTAACAAAGATGCTTCTCTTATAGAAAAAGCACTTTTAAGGTGTCGATATCCTCTAAAGGATATAAAGGTATTTCATTCAGATAGAGGCAAAGAGTATGACAATATAAAAGTAGATAACATTCTAGAAACCTTTGAAATAGAACGTTCCCTAAGTAGAAAAGGAAACCCCTATGATAATGCAGTAAGTGAAGCAATGAATAAAGTTTTAAAGGTAGAATTTATATATCAAAATAAATTTGAAAGCTTAGATGAGCTAGAATTACAGCTTGCAGAATATATTTACTGGTATAATCACATAAGGATTCATGGATCCTTAGGATACATATCACCAATTGAATATAGAAATAGAGCTAGCTTTAAATTAGTAGCTTAGGCAGTATTTAGAGAGTATATTCTTGTTCGGAATAAATTTGTCTAAAAAAGGGTTGCCTTTCCAACATTCCAGTATGTTTCTATTAAATCATTGTACATACCATCTGTTATTTTAGTAAAATCCGTATTTACATTCCAGTATGTTTCTATTAAATCTGTATAGCTGTTTCGATTATTGTAGGTATGCTTTTAATTTACATTCCAGTATGTTTCTATTAAATCTCTATCCTATCATAAGTTCCACCAGGCTCTATGTTAATTTACATTCCAGTATGTTTCTATTAAATCAAATCCTCTATATTCTCATCATTGACTTGCATTTTGATTTACATTCCAGTATGTTTCTATTAAATCTTTACCTTTAGTCTGTGCAAGAAAGTCCCCTTGCAGATTTACATTCCAGTATGTTTCTATTAAATCTCCACGCCTAAACCTTTCATCTTCCCTCCTGCTTTTATTTACATTCCAGTATGTTTCTATTAAATCTCTAGGACCTAGTAAATCAAATATGGATATGTGTAGATTTACATTCCAGTATGTTTCTATTAAATCCTTTTTACGTATTCCTTGTAGTCATTGCAATTATCAATTTACATTCCAGTATGTTTCTATTAAATCTTTAGTTTCAAATAATATTTCTTCTTCTATAGTTAAATTTACATTCCAGTATGTTTCTATTAAATCGTTGCTTGATGTTAAAATAGATGATGTCTATTATTAATTTACATTCCAGTATGTTTCTATTAAATCTCTAACCACCAAATAGAATATTCTTTAAATGTTCTTTATTTACATTCCAGTATGTTTCTATTAAATCTTCCTTAGCATCAAATCGCTTCATTACCCTTTTTCCATTTACATTCCAGTATGTTTCTATTAAATCTACATTGACAAATAGGAGTATTACTGTTGCAACTACATTTACATTCCAGTATGTTTCTATTAAATCGATATGATATTTCAGTTATAGGAGGTGTTATTTTTAATATTTACATTCCAGTATGTTTCTATTAAATCAAATATTTTAATTCTTTATTTAAATTATATTATTATTTACATTCCAGTATGTTTCTATTAAATCACTTGTACCATCATCTAATCTTTCGTCTTTGTCGCTATTTACATTCCAGTATGTTTCTATTAAATCGTTTGTAATTCAACATTAACTATTAGTGTTAACTTATTTACATTCCAGTATGTTTCTATTAAATCTATATCTTTTGCAACGTGCAGAGATTTCCCAGAGCCATTTACATTCCAGTATGTTTCTATTAAATCCTCGTAGGATTTTACTATTAAGTCCCATTCTAACATATTTACATTCCAGTATGTTTCTATTAAATCCAGTTTGTGAAATGATTATAAAATTATAACCTAACTTTATTTACATTCCAGTATGTTTCTATTAAATCAGGCATAGAAAAGAATTAGAAGAGCTTGGTATATCTATTTACATTCCAGTATGTTTCTATTAAATCCCTATCCACATACTCAACCCATTGCTCCTTAGATTTATTTACATTCCAGTATGTTTCTATTAAATCCCAAGAGCCTATGACACAAATGTCCGAATCGGCACTATTTACATTCCAGTATGTTTCTATTAAATCTATTGTCATAAACAATGTTAAGGCAGATATTATTAAATTTACATTCCAGTATGTTTCTATTAAATCTCTAACCACCAAATAGAATATTCTTTAAATGTTCTTTATTTACATTCCAGTATGTTTCTATTAAATCTTCCTTAGCATCAAATCGCTTCATTACCCTTTTTCCATTTACATTCCAGTATGTTTCTATTAAATCTACATTGACAAATAGGAGTATTACTGTTGCAACTACATTTACATTCCAGTATGTTTCTATTAAATCGATATGATATTTCAGTTATAGGAGGTGTTATTTTTAATATTTACATTCCAGTATGTTTCTATTAAATCTATATAGCTTTGAAAGCTTGTCCAGTACAGATACTGAATTTACATTCCAGTATGTTTCTATTAAATCCCTGGTATTTCATCCGTATGGAGTAGTCCAGTTGATATTTACATTCCAGTATGTTTCTATTAAATCCCTAATGGTGCCACATGGACTGCTCCGCCAACTTTATTTACATTCCAGTATGTTTCTATTAAATCTCCTAGTTTCGTAGCAGCTCCTGCAACACCAACGATATTTACATTCCAGTATGTTTCTATTAAATCATTCTATTATAGCTGGTAGATTATCCCATATTCCTTATTTACATTCCAGTATGTTTCTATTAAATCTAGGTTTATTTATACCTTTTGAGCCATCTTTGGTTTATTTACATTCCAGTATGTTTCTATTAAATCAGTGAAGATGTTAGAGATCTGATATTAGAATTTAAGGATTTACATTCCAGTATGTTTCTATTAAATCTAATACAAAGTCAAATTTATTACTAAATGTAATACTATTTACATTCCAGTATGTTTCTATTAAATCCTGACATTTTAGCAGCAGCTGCTCCTGCTCCTAAAATATTTACATTCCAGTATGTTTCTATTAAATCTTATCAGTTATGAATAAAGGGGATTTAGGAGTTGAAATTTACATTCCAGTATGTTTCTATTAAATCATAATTTTTTAGATGAATAATTATGAATAATTAGGTATTTACATTCCAGTATGTTTCTATTAAATCGCTTGTAGCTGATACAACTGTGCAGAATGCACCAATATTTACATTCCAGTATGTTTCTATTAAATCTTAGAAATAGATAGTAGTTTTCTATACAAATTAGCTATTTACATTCCAGTATGTTTCTATTAAATCTTTTGTTCTTGCTGTGGCATTGGAAGATGGATGGAGATTTACATTCCAGTATGTTTCTATTAAATCATGTGTAATGATTGTAAAGATATAAAATAAAGAAGAAATTTACATTCCAGTATGTTTCTATTAAATCGAGGAAGGATATTAATGGGACACTACATGACTAAAGAATTTACATTCCAGTATGTTTCTATTAAATCTAGAGCCTGGGCAAGAAAAAGTATTCATACTTTCAAATTTACATTCCAGTATGTTTCTATTAAATCTTTTCATTTTTTTATAAATCATTCTAACTGTATTAAATTTACATTCCAGTATGTTTCTATTAAATCAGAACCTCCTAAAGTAAATGTAAAAATGTATGTAGAATTTACATTCCAGTATGTTTCTATTAAATCAGGTATATTTCTTTACAACTGTTAAGTATAAAATTTACATTCCAGTATGTTTCTATTAAATCTTTTTCTTGATTTCTAAGACAAAAGACTTTATTTCTATTTACATTCCAGTATGTTTCTATTAAATCTTATAATACTAGAATGGCTAATATTTTAATAGGTACGATTTACATTCCAGTATGTTTCTATTAAATCCCCACTTCTTCCCTGTACTTATCCGTCCAATTGCTGATTTACATTCCAGTATGTTTCTATTAAATCCCTCCCGAGCCGTAGCTCATTTTTAGCTTTTAGTAAATTTACATTCCAGTATGTTTCTATTAAATCCCCACTTCTTCCCTGTACTTATCCGTCCAATTGCTGATTTACATTCCAGTATGTTTCTATTAAATCCCTCCCGAGCCGTAGCTCATTTTTAGCTTTTAGTAAATTTACATTCCAGTATGTTTCTATTAAATCGGCAACTATATTTTATTAAAAAGTTTGATGAATATCATTTACATTCCAGTATGTTTCTATTAAATCTTTTTTGCTGCATAGTGGCACAAGTGGCACGCAAAGATTTACATTCCAGTATGTTTCTATTAAATCATGCTATAAAGTTAAAAATACTAACAGAAAATCCTAATTTACATTCCAGTATGTTTCTATTAAATCGGAGCTAAGATGATATATACAAGAGATACTATAATATTTACATTCCAGTATGTTTCTATTAAATCTAATTTAGCAAATGATTTTAGTTCTGTTTTATTTGCATTTACATTCCAGTATGTTTCTATTAAATCGAGGTTAGGAATGTTAAAATTAATTGAAAAGAATCAATTTACATTCCAGTATGTTTCTATTAAATCCCATTCTTCTATATACATTGGTCTATCTATCCTACACACGTATTATCTGTCTAAAGTGATTTTTACTTATTTAACCCAAGAATAAAAATTAAGTATTATTTTAACAATTGTCTATAAATATTGGTAATATACCATTTGTCTATCTACTATATTTTAAACACTATTATAGGTCGACAAATATATAACTAAAAAAAATTAGATGTCTTATCATCAATAACTCCTAAATAATCTTTTACTAACCACCGTTCCTCTCTACTTCTAAATATCAACACAGAATCCTTATCTTTTCTTATATGTTTATTTATTTCTGTTTTTAATTTCATATACTGAAGCTCTGTTAAATTGCCTTCAAATACTGATTTTTGAATGTGTGTTAAGTATTTTTTACATGCTTTAAAAGTATTACTTGATACTCTAGGTCCTCCTTCATCTGACAATATATCATATACTAATATTACATACAAACATCATCACCACCACATCTTAAATCCAACATATTCCTTTTCGCCTATTATATGTTTAATTAATTTATAACATTCTAATCTTATAAGATATCTATAGGATACCTCTCTTCCTAGATCTTTATGAGCAATAGTATGTTCTAATCTTTTATCATACTCTACAAGTATTTTTCTTTTACCCGATTCTTTTAAATATACAAAATTTGATTCTCTTTCAAAATCAAGCTCTGTAATTTGATTTTTATTTAACATTGAAAATATCATTCTATCTACTATTAACGGTTTAAATATCTCTGAAATATCTAGGGATAATGAAAATCTTTTTATTCCAGGCTCATGTAAAAAACTTATAGTTGGGTTTAATTGAGTCTTATATATTTCAGTTAAAGTTGTTGTGTAAATCATACTATTTATAAATGAAATAAGGCTATTTATCATATTATCAGGAGGTCTTTTTACTCTCTTATTAAATTGTACATCTTGTTTTATTATATCATTCCATGTTGAGTAATAAATCTTTCTTATATTGCCTTCGATTCCCATAATTTCATTTATAGATCTTCCATATTCTAACTTGTCTGCTAGACTTGAAATTTTCAACATTGCTTCTTCTAAGCTAATTCCTCTACCGTTATAATATCTAAGATTTCTATAGATATTATGGGAGGCAGCCTTTAATACTTCTTTAGCAATTGTTAACCTTTTTTCATAGTCATCATAAGATCGTACCTGCTGTACTAGCAAATATCCACTAATATTTGCTTGTCTTGGATAATACGTTCCACTGTAAAATCCATAATAGTTAAATACATGGATTATTATCCCTTTTTGAGATGCAAAATTTAATAATTTAGTATTTAAATCAGTTTCACCAAAAAGATATATCTCATCAGTTACTTCAGCCTTAAGATTTTTATAATCTCCATTAGTATTCGTTATAACTATACTGTTGTCTTTTCTTCTTAAACTTCCATCTTGTAATATATAAAATATTTCTCCCAATCCCTTCACCCCCTATATGTAACAAAGTTCATAGTAAGCACATTTTTTACAAAATGGTTTATTAATAACTCCTGATGGCAATTCCCTTTCAATGATATCTTTAATTTGTTTTAATACATTCATCAATTCCTTCTCTTCAGAAGCAGTTAAAAATATTTCTTCTCGCTTTCTTAATACTGGATAATCTAATATACCTTTCTCTATTTCAACTCCTTTATTTCTCAGCACCCAAATATAATATTTAAGTTGCCATTTCCCAGCTTCATCTAACTTTCTAGACTTTTTTACTTCATGTATTACTTTCCAATCTTTAAGAAAATCAATATTAATCATTTCATCTACTAAGATAGACTTCTTCTCTCTTTTATAGGAGTTTTCATCTATTAATCTTCCTATGCCTACTAATTCACTATTGTGCTCCATACTTACATCATTTGAAAAATACCAGAGTTTTCTTTTACATATAAAATAATAATATACCATTACTCCTGTTATCTTTTTCATACTATCACCTTTTATATTAAAACATTCTATCCTCAAAATCTGTAGTTTTTTCTTTTTTAGAACTTTCTTTAGATTTATATATTATTCCAATCTTATCATTGTAATCACACTCAAACATTTCTATATATTCATATCTACCAATGTTTTTTATCTTTAGGAGATTTTTATCTGCTCTATATAATGGTATACTTAAGGTGAAATTATCTAAGTTAATTCTTGCCTCTATTTTTTGTTTCTTTAATTCATTTCTTTCTTCCTGAGTCATATCTTTATTATAATTTTGTTCTAATGTTTTTATATATCTTCTTATCTCTTCTTTGTTTTTCTCATATACAGGATTTGGGATAACTGTTTTAGACTCTATATTCCTAAATATATTTTTTATTTCAGAACTTGATTTTTCATATGATTCTATTAATTTAACGTATTCTATGGAATCCATCAATTTGTTATAATAGTCTGTTCCTTCTAATTTTTCTATTGTATATATATTATCTATTAAATTTATTTTCTCACATTCAGTAATTGGACCATCTATACCACTTAAGGCCTCCTTAGAAAGATCAAATATTTGTTTATCTATAACACTTCCTATTCCCGAGCATTTAGAATTGCCTCCATTAAACACATAGCAATTATATCCTTCTTTATCCCACTTTCTACTTCTATAACATCTCCCTAGCCTTTGGAACAACCCATTTAAATCTGACAGTTCTGTAATGAGAATATCAAAATCTATATCTAACGATGCCTCTACAACTTGAGTTGTAATCCATATTCCCTTATATATATTTTCTTTATCTCCAAACTCTAAAATCATATCTTCTTTCTTTTTTCTATCCATTTTTATAAAACCACTATGAAATAAGTTTATATCATCTTTAATATCTACATCTTTTAGTAATTCTTTATATATTCTTTGTGCCTCTTTAACTGTATTACATATAACTAGTACTTTATTATTATCGTACATACTTTTTATGAATTTGGAATTTATCTTTTCATCTTTGATTTTAATGCTATGTCTTATTTTACTAGTTGTAAAAGGTTTAGGCTTTATAAACTCTATGTTTTCTTTTTCAAGCAATTCCACAAATATTTGAGGCAAAGTTGCTGTTAATATGGCAAATTTCCCTCCTATTTTATATATATAAGATAAACCAACTATCAGATATGCTAATAAGTCTGGTGAATACATTTGAACTTCGTCTATTACAACCTTTGAATAAGAAAGTGTAGCCAATTTAGACTCAAACCCTCTATACCTATATACAAAATCAAATATTTGATCTATTGTACATATAGTTAAGGGTAATGACAATTGTCTTGTTTTATTATAATACTCATCAAAATTAACTTCATCTTTTTTCTCTAAATATTCTCTTTTGATATCAGAGTGTAAGAGGCCTACCTTGTTCTCATAATCATCAATAACTATATTTTTAGTTATTCTTTTATACATTGCATTTATTGCTGTTTTAAGAGGAAGCGTAAAAAACCCTTTGCTATTACCAATCCATAAAAGTCCAGCTTCTGTTTTTCCCATTCCTGTTTGGGCTGTTATTATAAGATTTTTATCTCTATTTCCTATCATGAACTTTTGTAACTCATTCCAATCTGCATCAGAATCTTTTATTTTGAAACTTTCTAAAAGGTTTATTTCTAGATCCCGCAAAAGAAAATTATTCTCTTTTTCAACATCTATACCTGCACTAGCTGCATAATCTATTCTATTAAGAAGTCCCTTTATCATCACATATTTAAGAAATAAGTCACTGTCTTGATCTTCGTAAACTCTGTTCATTGAAAAATATTTTGCACTCAACTTTTTTACAACTATGTTTCCAATTCTTTTATATTTAAATTTTTCAGCCTCTAATTTAATTAATTCTATCTCTTTTTTTAACATTTCTCTATCAAAATAAAAATCCCTATCATGATGATATGCTATGGCTTGGGCAAGTAATTGAATCCTTTCTTTTGAATAACCATTCTTCTCCAGTTCTTTTGCATTTAAAAATGCTAAACTTAGTATCCCATGAGGTATTTCATCATTATGTCTTCTTACATTTTCTATCTTATCTTGAAATTTTTTATTCATTTTTCCCAAATCATGATATAAGCATGATAGATACAATATATCCCAATCTATATGAAGATTAGGATATATTGTCTTTAACTTATTATAGTTATCTATTAAATTTTCAGTATGCTCAACAATAGTTTCTCTAGGATTGGATTTAGCTAAATAATTATTCATGTTTTCTTATCCCCCAATTCAAGCCCAAAATATAATATTGTTATCTGAGTCTTTAAATATAATTTCATCTTCAATAGCAGTAATCTTTGAACTATATAATACATCAATTTTATTCCATACTCTAAATATTTTAGGTTTCTTAGCTGTTCCATGATTTATGAGCTTGTAGTCTTTTGTAATTTTGTATCTAGTTCCTCTATTTCCTATTCCAGATATACCCTCATCAACTACAATAGATTCTCCTATCATATCTAATGGAATATATGCTGTAAAATTCTCATTCAGCTCAATATCTTCTTTTAGTTCTTCTTCAAAAATATTAACTGCTTTAACTTCTTGAATAGTCACTAGATCTTCTCTTCTTCCTAATGAGGGATATTCCCTTGGCTTAAGAAATGCATTCTCTATTTCTGATACTAAACTTTGATCTTGTGGAATAATATGAATCATCAGCTCTACATCGACCAATAGTTCTGCTGTAGAAATACCCCTACTTATTCCAAACTCACCTACCTGTAGTTGATGTCTTTCAGGATCATATTTCATACCATTTTTAAATTCGTATCTAGTATATAAATCATTTACTTTAGAGTGATATTTTCCCTGAATGCTAACTTTCATCTCTTTATATTCCTTATAATCACAAAGATTATGAACCATTCCTATTACCGTTGAATATGGAGGTAAAGGATAGGTTTCTTTAATTTGAAAACTTGTTGGTTTTTTATAGTTAACCATGTTTTGATATAATTTTAACCTGACTGCCTTTTTATTTTCCTTCATAATAATTTTTCACCTTAACTTTTAATGTATTAAAAAATTCAGGCATAGTTAGTGCATTTAACCTTTCTTTTATCTCGTAATCATTATCAAACTTACCTTCAACTAAACCACAGCTAGTATCTTTCTTTATATTGTCAAACATGACTCCTTCTATTTGCTTAACTACTAATCTATTATCTTTAACATCTAAGACATTTTCAAATATAGGGTTTTTAATATCATAAACTCCACCTATAGCAAATAAGGGTTTTAAATCTTCCCTTCTCCCTCTAATATCCCTATATAGAAAAGCAATCGTATCTAATAATTTGTTAACTCTTCTTGTTTTTTCTTCTTTCTCAATCTCTATAGAATAAACTTCATCTATTCCTATTTGATCTAAATCCATAACTACTGTATATCTATAATAGGATCTGTGAATTTCTGATTGTGCTATATTCATATTTTCATTTATCCTATCTGCTAAACCTTTATTTGTTAGAAAATCCAAATCCCCTTTAAATGTTTCTAATGATATAGCATTAGAAAGTCTCACTTTTGCAGACCTTTTCTTTCCTCCAGAACCTTTTATGGTTTTTAAATATCCAAAAAAGTCTATTTCTGGATAATCCTTTATCGTAGCTTCCTCACAAAACTGAACAACTTTTTTATCTCCGCTTCCTTCTGCCTTTACTGAAGCTAATTTTTCTCCCAATTGCTCCGATATATTGTATCTAATTGCTTGTCTTGAAATATATGTGTATTGTTCACCTTTGTCTCTAGTTAACTTCTTAAGCGATGCTACATTTCCTACCCCTTCTCCATAGTTTGCACTTTCTGCTTCGAATATCATAGATATAGCTAGTCCTTTTGGCTCTAAGTTATTTCTCATCAATATTTCCCCCATTCTCATCTTGATTTTTTCCTTCTATAAGTCCCGCTACAAACGCATATCCAATAGTTTTAAATTTTTCTTCATTTCTTAAGGTGTCTAAAAATACATTAGGTACAGGTAATTTCACATATAAATAGCAGTTTAATAAAGTATCCATAAAACTATCTATATTGTTGGTCTTCAAAGAATTCAATAGCCTATATGAGATACCACTAAGTTTATCTACTGCTCCTTTATCTCTATACCTCTCCCTTAAGTAATATCCTGAAGCATTTCCTAACTTTACTATATCCTTATCTGTATTTTCCATATAACCAACCCCCTTTAAAAATCTTGTATTAATTTTTAATATCCTAAGTATATGGTTTGCGTGATAATAAGAGTCTTTTGGCTGTGATAGTTTATAATAAAGTAACTTTTGAATTAAGGTAAACATATTTTGACTTTTTAACAATCTATCTATCACCAGTTCATAAATATTAAAATAGGTATTTATCTCTTTAAATCCGCAATTAATTAACTTGTCCAAATCATTTCTTGAATCCCTTATAATTTCCAAAGTTCTTCTAGACAACATATTGAACTTATATTTTCCATCCTCATATCTAACTAACTGAATATCTGCTAACTCATATTTTACCTTATCATTAAATTCTTCGTTTATAGATTCTACTAATGCCTTGTACGTTAACTTTCTATCTTCTTTATTTTGCTTGAAGATTTCTATATATATTTTATTATTTATATTTATTGCTCCTTGCATACTGGAGTTATCATTTATATATATACCTTTATTATATAAATAAGAAATTCCAGCTGGTACACATGAATATATTAATTTACAGATTGGACAAACTGCCACATCATTTTGAAAGTCCCACACATGGGATGACTTTCTACTTACATCAAATCCCGTCATATTCAAGAAGCTAAGGTCATTTGTAAAATCTTGCATCTTTCCATCACAAGAAAAGCAACTATATTTAAACTTAGATTTATCTGCTACTAAATACTCTGATGTGGGTTCTAAAAAATACTTTTTATAATCTAAGTACATATCCTTTTCTTTTGTTTGACGGTTCAAAAAACATATTCCATCCCATCCATTTTTTATAATCGTATAAATGGCATTTTTTGCACCTATATATTTTTTTGTATCTTCTAAATTTATATATTCAATTATTTGTTTTATTAAATGAAATGTTTCTTTTACTTCAGGTATTACATCATTTATATCTTGTTTCTTCTTTATTTTAATAGTTTTTAATTTCTTTTCTAAGCCTAAAATATCAACACTAGAATCTATTAATTTATAGGCAGCTTTATAACTATTGCTTTTTAAGTATTTCTTTGCTATATCTGAAATATATTGGTTTACAAACTTTAAATCATCTTCAGTAAAGTTTTCAAAATTATTTTCTTGATGCTGCAATATAAAGCCTTCAAAGAAAACTATTTTATTAATTGATAATATATTCTTATATTTATCTATAAAATAATCAAAATATTTTTCCTCAAAATCTATCAAATTTTCTATTCCAAATTCTATATAATTATCTTTTACTATAATTTCATCTCTAGAATGGGTTAGTATATTATAAAATCCTACTAATCCACTATTATAGAGCCAGTCTTCCATATATAATCTTATTTTTTCTCCCATTCTATCACCCCCTTACACTAAATCTACCATTCCAAATCCTCCACTCTTTTTAGATCCTATGCCTGTTTTATAAAGATGATCTAAAATATACGGCTTAGCCTGAATTTTTATCATACAAATATTTGATAAAACTTCTATTCCATAATGCTTTACCTTTACCTCCTTATTCTTAATTATCTGAAATCCTATTTTATCAATATCCAAACTTCTCTCCTCACCCAACTCCTCTAATAGCTGGTACTTAAGGTTTTCAATAAAAACTTCCCTTCCTTTTTGTTCATCTAAAGAATAGTACCAAGTTTTTTTGTTATCTCCTTGATGTTTTCTAACAACAATAGGTGACATAGTAGAGTATATAGCATAATCATCTGTTATTATCTTTTCTTTATTCATATTTATTTTGGTTATAGTTATTGAATTGTCTTTGATTGTATATGGTCTTCTTATATTTTTTAAAACAGCATTATAAAATGATATGCCATGATTTATATTACCTGTAGAAAAGTTTAAGATTATTTTTTTATCTGGTATAATTATTTCTTCCCTCGTAAATTTACAATTAGGCATATACAGGGAAAACGTAAACTCCTTCCTCTTATTTTGTTTCTTTTCATATAATGACTTATAGTATTCTTTGTCATAAGATTCATAAATATGTTTCAATAAAGAAAGGATCATTCTATTTTTATCCTTTGATATATTCTCCTTTTCTAATAATAATTCAACATTAAACCTCATTGTTCTCACCTCCTAAATTCCTTAATATATTTAAATTAACTAAATTCCTTAATATATTTAAATTAAATTCTTATAATATTTATTCTTATTTAGATTCTGCTACTATCAAGCTTACCATATAATGGTGCAACCAATGGTACCTATTCATATAATTTCTGCAATTTTCTAAATTCTTTAATTATATCTTGCCTTAGCTTATTTGGCTCCAGTACTTCCACATGACTTCCCATGCTTAATACCCAAGACTTTACTTCTACATATCCCTTTATATTTGCTTCATATATAATCGTATCTTCATCAATTTCCCTTATTCTTTGATTAACCGTTACTTGCTTTTCTTTTACTAATTGACTCATGGGATATGATATTTTTAGTTTTAAATAGAATTCATCGTCATCTACAATTCCAAAGGATTTCCCTAATATCTGCTTTATATCGTATTCTCTATTTACTTTGAATCTTTCATCTAAAATATTTATACTTTCTATCCTAGAAATCTTAAAATATCTAATTCCCCTTCTTAATTCGCAATACCCATACAGATATATTGCTCCATCATGCTCAAAAGTTCCATAAACATGAACAATCCTATGTATACTTTGTCTTTTATCTATAGAAGGATTTAATGATTTATAGCTTATCTTTATTTTTCTTTTTTTAGCTATGGCTTTACTAATTAACTTCCAAATCTCTTCTTCTTTTTTCTTTAGATGTATTGGCTTTAATCTATTCTTGTTAAAATAATCTATATTTTCAAAGTCCTTCTCAGCATTAAGGATCTTATTGGCTAATATTTCAAAATCCAATGCAAAAATATGGTTTCCACTTCTTATTATTTCATTAGCCATTTTAAGAGCATCTAATTCTTCTTTTGTAATTCCTAAGCCCTTTAAATTAATCCTATCTTGTAAATAGTATCCACCATATCTGCCTTTTTGAGATCC
The DNA here is from genome assembly GCF_014385225.1 of Wansuia hejianensis. Classification (GTDB taxonomy): domain Bacteria; phylum Bacillota; class Clostridia; order Tissierellales; family Tissierellaceae; genus JACRTK01. Next base: position 195,136 of record NZ_JACRTK010000003.1, on the reverse strand, counting down.
AATATATATACCTGCCATTTCAAGATCTTTCTTATACTGCTTAACCATTCTAGGACTAACTTCCAAGATTTCTGCTATCTCTTTCACCTGCAACAAAGGCCTACTTTGAAGTAATATATACATATATAATGCATTTGATAACCTAGACATTAACTTCCTCCTTTGCCTACTTATCTTTATATTACAATGTTCTACATTTATTTTAAAATTCCTTCTTTTAAAATAAATTTCATCTTATTATATAACCTAAGCCCCAGTTCAGATAGAATCTAGTTTCTTATAAGAGCAAAATCATCTCATCTATGAAGCATCTAGTCCAACGGTTTTCTATATTTGTTAAGCAATAATTGACAATAAAACTTATTTTAGGGGCTTGTGCTGTTAAATGTAAAGCTGATATACTAGAAGATATTAAAAAAGTATTTATTAGTATTGGTATAGATGTGATAGAAGGAACTCATTAAGTCTTCCATTAGTAAATTAGGAGGGAATAAGTATGAATATAGATATTAGAAATATTATATACGATTCACCAGAGTATGAAGTCTCAGTTAATCTTAGAAATGAAGTCTTTCGTAAACCTTGGGGACTTGATATTAGAAATGATGATTTAAGCTCTGACAAAGAAGTAGAAATGTTTGGCGCTTATATAGGTAATAAAATGATTGCTACCATATTTTTAGATGAATATAGTAAAGATATAGTTAAAATAAAAAGTGTAGCCATATTAGAAGAATATCGTGGAAAAGGTCTTGGAAAATACTTAATGGATTATGTAGAAAATATTGCTCGCCAAAGGGGATATACGAAATCCATCCTAATGGGTAGAGTGTCTGCAGAAAAATTCTATCATAAATTAGGATATAAGACTATTAGTGACCCTTATGATTACAAGACTATTCCCCATGTTGATATGGAAAAAAATTTATAAAAATAAAGATATAATCATAAAATTGGCATCAGATGAAAAATAAATTTCATCTGATGCCATATTCTCTTAAAAGGCCTTAAGAACTTCATTAATCCCATCAATAATATCATCTGCCAAAACACTGTAGTGTCCTAGTTTTTCACTTGCAATATCTCCTGCTAATCCGTGAATATATACTCCCAATGTAGCTGCATCTAAAATTTTCATTCCCTGCCCCAATAGTCCAGCAATAACTCCTGTTAATACATCTCCAGCTCCTCCAGTAGCCATGCCATTATTTCCTGATTGATTTACATAGATACCACTTTTCCCATCTGAAACTATGGTTCTTGTATCTTTTAAAACACATACTATATTTTGTTTTCCCGCATACCTTTCTGATTCATCTATAAGATTATTAGCTATTTGTCTAATGTCTTTTTTTATAAGTCTAGCCATTTCTCCCAAATGAGGTGTTAGTATTATTTCTTTATGATGGTTTTCAAGTAGTTCTGGATATTTTGCTATTGTATTTATTCCATCTGCATCAATGACTAAGGGTACCTTTGTATTTGATAATACTAGACTCAATATGTCTTTAGTGTTTTTTCCTATTCCCATTCCAGGTCCTAGGACAATGGCACTTGCCCAATTCACTGCTTTCTTTAAGGATTCCATATCAATGTTATTTTTATCATATGTACTTAATATAGCTTCTGGTAACATAGTTTGAAGTATAGTCCTATTTTCCTCAGGAGTAAAGACCTTAACTAAGCCTACACCCATTTTATAGGTAGATTTCGCTGCAAAATATGCAGCACCACCCATATTCACCGCTCCAGCAATCACTAGTACTTTTCCATATGTCCCCTTATTTGAGTAGTCCTGTCTTTTAGGAATCCTTTTTAGATCATCTTTAGTATAAGAATATATAAAAGGATATTGATTTTCAAAACCTATATCTGTAATTCCTATATCCTTTACCTTTACTACACCTGCATATTCTGCCCCTGGATATAATACCAATCCAACTTTTTTGTATCCAAAGGTTACTGTTCGCTTTGCTTTTATAGCAATGCCCATTATTTTCCCAGTATCTGCTGAAATACCTGATGGTATATCCAAAGATAAAACATCAGCCTGTGATCTATTTATTTTATCTATAATTTCTGCATATTTTCCTTCAATACTTCTAGATATTCCAATACCAAATATAGCATCAACTATAGTTGTATAGTTTTTAAAGCTTAAGTCCTTTGAAATCCTTATGCCATATTTTCTTACAATATCCATTTGTTGTTTAGTTTCTTTTGTGCAGCTTCTTTCATCTCCTATAAATAAAATATCTACATTTATTTTATTTAAGTATAATAGTCTTGCAACTGCAAATCCGTCACCACCGTTATTTCCACTTCCACAAACTACTATGACCTTTTCTAAGTTAAAGCTTCCATCATATAGTTCTTCTACAGAACTAAGGGCCGCCCTTTCCATAAGTACCATTGATGGCACTCCTATTTTATGTATAGTATTTGAGTCACATCTTTTCATTTCACTACTATTTACTAAATACTCCATTTGTCCACCTCCTGCATATCTTTAATCTGGTTTTTATAGATTTTAGTTGCTTTATAACTTTATAGCTAATTCCTTATTCAATCCTTAACCCTATTATATCATTTATCTAACTTTACATATTATCCATTTATAAGTTGTCCCTATATACTCTTGCTAGTAAATTCTATTATATTAATATATAGTATAATTTAAAGTAATATGTATATAGGGGTGATGCTATGAATAATAGAATTAAGATTAGCAAAAATAAGAAGAAAGAAATGGTAGATAAAATCAAAGATTACTTTTCTAATGAAAGAAATGAAAATATAGGGGATTTGGCTGCTGAATTAATATTAGATTTTTTTATTAAAGAGCTTGGATCTCATATATATAATCAAGGCATAGATGATGCTTATACATATATAAAGGATAAAACAGAAGATCTATTTGCACTACAAATCATAAGAAGATGAATGATATATTAAAGTATTTGGGTATAAGGATATAAAATAGAAGGATGTGATTTCTATGAGATATGAAGGAAGTATATATAGACCTCCCAGTGAAGCCAGAAGTTTGATAATTCAAGCTACAATAGGATGCTCCCATAACAAATGTAGTTTTTGTAGTATGTATAAGGACAAGAACTTTAGAATTAGAAATACTGATGATATTTTAGAAGATATTTCAATTGCTAGAAATAGATTTACCAATATCAATAGGGTATTTTTAGCTGACGGCGATGCTCTTATGATTAAGACGCCAGAACTAGTAAAGATTTTAAATTATATTAAACTTAATATTCCTGAATGTGAAAGAATTGGCATATATGCAAGTCCTAATAGTATAAAGAGAAAATCTTTAGAAGAGTTAAAACTTCTAAAATCCTTAGGCCTTGACATAGCTTATTTAGGATTAGAATCAGGTAGTGATAAAGTACTATTAGATATAAATAAGGGCTCAACTTCAGAAGAAATTATAAATTGTGCCATCAAACTAAAGGAAGCTGGTATCTTAGTTTCTATAACCTTAATATCTGGTTTAGGAGGTAAGGAACATTGGAAGGATCATGCTATAGATTCTGCCAAAGCTATCAATAAAATCAATCCAGACTATTTAGGCCTATTAACTTTAATGATAGATCCTGAAACAAGGCTATATGAGGAAATATCTAAAGGATCTTTTCAACTTTTGTCTCCAAGGGAAGTTGCCCTTGAGACTTTAGAATTTTTGACACATCTGGATTCAGAGGGCACTATTTTTAGAAGCAATCATGCCTCTAATTATATTTCTCTAAGGGGTACATTAAATAAAGATATTCCTAAAATGATAAGAGAGCTAGAAGAAGTTATAAAAGAAGACATAGGGTTTAAGGAGGAATGGATGAGAAGGCTTTAAAAAGAGCAGAAAAGTTTTTCTGCTCTTTTTACATATTTATTAAATTTCCTCCTAGTAAATTAGCAGTATCAGGACTACAAGTTGTAAAAATCACCTGATGTTTTTCTGCAAATTGTTGAATTAATTTGACAGCCATTTCTTTTCGCCATGGATCTAAATCAACTAAACAATCATCTAATATTAAAAATCCCTTAATATCTCCTAAAATATTTTCTAATAATGCAAATCTTAATGCTAATGCTACTGAATCGTAAGTACCTGATGACAAGAGATCTAGTGGCATAATAGTATTATCATCTTTTTTTAGCTTAAGATTAAAATCACTGTCTATTTCTTGAGCCCTGTAATTCCCATTCGTAAGTAATTTAAGATAATCTGAGAAAGTCTTTATTATAGGAGTAAAAGAAGATTCATCCATCTTCATCTTAGTTGATTCAAAGGTTTCTTTAATTTTTAATAATCTATTGGCCTTTTCCAGCCTTTTGTTAAATTTATACTGTTCTTCTAAGTATTCCTTTGAAAGTTCCTCATAGGTTGATGTTGGTAGACTGTTTTCTATCTCAAAATATTTTTCTTTTAAATTTGACAATAATAAATGTTCTTCTTCATATTCTATTCTTGTTTGTTTTAGTGCATTTCTAAACTCATCAGTAGATTCATATTCTTCTGGTAATGGAGCTAGACTATCAAGCTGGTTTTGTATTTCTCTTTGAGACATTCTGATTTCCACTGTTTTATCAAACAATCCTTCTATATTTGTATATTCTTTAGTCCACTTCTCTATATCAGACTCTAAATGCCTCTTTTCCGATAATAGTTCAATCTTATGATTGTTTAGATTGTCTATTTCACCATCAATAGTATTCAAATCCCTTACCTTGCTTAAATCTCCTAACTCTTCATACTTTTTCTTTACAGAATCATAGCTTTCATCCCCAAGTAATAGACTTATTTGATTTTCAAAGCTTTTAATATCCCTTATATAGTCTTCATATTTTTCTTTATTTAACTTTGCCTCTTCAATAGTAAATACTTCTAATTCTTTTAATATAGATTCAAAATTATTCTTATATTGATCGTATTGTGATTTTAATTCCTTAAAATCTATATCACCAGATTTTAGTTCTATTTCAAATAAGTCTTTATATACAAGTTTTATATATCCATTTGCACTAAATTCTTCTCCTGTTTCAATTCCAACTGGTTCATCAAAGTCTTTAGTTATCATAAGCTCTGCTTTATCCTTAAGATAATTAACTTGTCCTATTATTATACCAGCCTTTAGCATAGCCTCTGCCTTTTTCATATTATTATAGTTATATTCAAGTTCTTTTATATGGTCCTTTGTAACTTTTTTCACTAAGGATATTTCTATTTTTATTTCATCTATTTTTTTATTTAAATTCTCTATCTTTTCAATGATACTGCCTAGTTTTTCCTTCTCTGATACCTTTGTAGATAGCCCTTTTTCATCTTGCAAGATTTCATATTCTTCATTTAGCCTTATGAGTTCAGAATCTAACTGTTTTAACTTTTCTTGACTTCTAGGCCACTGTTGATTTATCTTTGAAAGATTGGACATTTCAGTATCTAGTGCATTTATTTTTGGCTCTAAAATGGCCCTTTTAGTAATATCATTTTCAAGGTTTTCCATATTTTCCTTTTTAGGTTTTAACTCCTTAAGTTTAAGCTGAACTTCTTTAATTTGTTCACATATTTCATTGAATTGTTTTTCTACTTCTATGGCTTTGTCCATTTCCAGCTTAATACTTTCCTTTTTATAAAAGCTTTCTACTATTTCTCCAGTTCCTACCTTATATGGATTACTGATTCCTCTATTGTTTTCAGGATAATTCCTTTCAATATCCCATCTTTTTATAAGTCTTTCTATTTCTTTATCTATCTTGTTTCCCAATTTATCTAAAGAAACTCCATCAAGTTCCATTATTGTTCTTCTTAATAATGAACCTACCTCATTTGTTGCTTCTCTATTTTCAATAATATTTTCTATGGCTTCTTTAATATGTCTTTGCTTTGAAAAAAATATACTGCTATAGGTTCCTTCTCCATATACTAAAATTTCCCTTAGGTTTTTTTCAATATTTTCTTCTTTTTTTAATATGGTGCTATCTGGCATAACTAGCTCTACATAGGGATCTATTCCCCATTCTTTACTTATGCTATAGTCCTTATCCTTATGTGAAATTATTAATTGCCCATCAATACTATCTCCTGCTTGTATAGGCATAAATTTACTTCGAAAGTTTTTATCTTCTGATAACCTATTATCTAGTTTACTTGGTTTAAATAATATTGAATGTATTCCTTCCACAAGAGTACTTTTACCTGCCTCATTGGAACCTAGAATAACATTAAGTCCTTCACTAAATTCCATATCCCTATTATTAATCCCTGCAAATTGTTTACAAGAATACTTCTTTATTATCATTCCTTCACCTCCATAATAAGTTCATAGGCCAGTTGAAGTGTATCTTCATCATCAGAAAGTGCCAATAATAATTGTTGAGGAAAAGATCCATCTGAAAACTCTTTGTAAATTTTATCCTTTGTAATTTTAATGCCTAAATTATTATCTTCTATTATTAAATAAGCTACAGACTCTTCTATTCTTTTATAGACTTCCTGCCTATAATTAAAATCATCTTCTTCTAGCCTGCCATTTAGCTTAATACGAGCTATAATGTTCTTAGAATTATACTTATAAAAATCTTCTCCAATTTTATCTAGATCATCTCTATCTTTTACTTCATATTCTTTATCTATAAATTTATATAAGCCTGTAGTTGTTCTATTTGCACTTATGTTTTTATCTTTATCAATATTAATAATCCACGCATTGCCACCATGTTTACAATCTAGTCCGTCAGGCTCTGGGGTCCCAGGATTATACACCTTTTCATTGATTATATTATCCTTAAGAGGATATGGAATATGAGTATGTCCCAATAGCCACAAATCCAAAGGCGTACCTATTAATTCATCTATTGTCATATTATAATAATTGGAGTCCATATCAGGTGAAAGTCCTACAATAGCTCCATGACCTACCCCTATATTTATATTTTCTTTATTTACATCTTCATCTTTAATCCAACCAATGCTATTGACTGCCGAATGTTTTGCATGGCAAGGTGCAGGATAAACAGTAATATCTAAACCATAGTCTTCTAATGAATATGGCTTTTTTTCATTTATATAGAGGATTTTATCCCTTACATCTTTGTTAAATCTTGTCCATAGTTCCACCATGCCATTATCATAGTCATGGTTTCCTGGCAATACTAAGACACATTCACCATGAAATTCCTCTAATGCTGATACAGTTTTAGATATGGTGTTTTTATCTATTCCATTAATTCGATCAAATAAGTCTCCAGCAACTACAAATATATTACATCCTTCTTCATTTGCTTTTTGTACCATATTATTTATTACATCTAATCTTGCTTGTTGCAGTAAAGATTTAATATGATCTGGATAACTATTAAATCTCATGCCTATATGTAAATCAGCAGTATGAAAAACCTTAATCATCACTTTTCTCCCTTCCTTAAGATACTTTTAATTTAGTATATCATTTAAAATAATCTTTGTCTTTGTTTTTAATCTATATACTAATTTATAAACTGATTTAATTATTTCAAAAGTATAAATACCTATTGTATTAATACAATAGGTATTTATACTATATTAACTCTATAAATTTATTATTCTTTAAGATATTCAAATACTGGATAAGCCGTTCATATAGTGGCTCTGCATCTCCTTTAAATTCATGCTTTACTAATTCCCCTAAATCATATATGGATTTTTCTCCGTCTATATTCTTCCATATAAAGCTTCCAATATGGTCTAAATCTATCTTAAACTTATCTGGAGTAAAAAACAACTTCCTTATTATCCTTTCAAATAGAGAGTTCCGATGTACTATTAATTGTATCAAATCATCTTCTCTATCTCTCCACTGAATCCTCTCGTTTTTTATTGGTATATATTCTAAATAATTATCATCTTTTTTCAATATTATTGCTCCCTATACTATTGAATTAATCTTCTACTTTTGCCTTGAAGGAATGTTTAATTAGTAAGAATGTAAGTCCTGCAAAGAATATTAAAGAACCCCATTGACCTAATATATTATTTCCAAAGGCTAATTTGCTTCCCACTGTTCCACCTGCTAATGGAATAACAGCCAATATGGCTAATAATATGCCAACCAATCCTTCACCTGCTATAAGTCCAGATGCAAATAATACTCCACCTTCAACTTTTCGATTAAGTATTTCTTTCTTTTCCTTCTTTTTATTTAATATTCCTCTTAAGATTCCTCCTACCATAATTGGAGTACTTAAATGAATTGGCAGATATAAGCCTACTGCAAAAGGTAGTATTTGGACTCCAAGTAGCTCTACTACCACACCTATACCTATTCCAGTAAATATTAATGCCCAAGGCAGATTCCCATTCATAACTCCTTCAATTACTAATTTCATTAGAGTAGCCTGTGGAGCTGGTAATTCTTTAGAGCCAAATTCCCAAGCTTTATTTAATAATATCAATACTCCACCTATTACAAGAGCTGCAGCTATTGCACCTATTAGCTCTCCATATTGCTGCTTTCTTGGAGTAGCTCCTACTAGGAAACCAGTCTTTAAATCTTGAGACATGTCTCCAGCCATGGCTGCTATAATACAAATTACAGAACCTACTGCTAAAGCTCCTATCATTCCCTCTTCCCCAGTAAATCCTATGGCTTTAAATATAATAGATGTAATAAGCAGTGTTGCTATGGTCATTCCTGATACTGGATTATTACTACTTCCTATTAATCCAACTAATCTAGCTGAAACTGTTGCAAAGAAAAACCCAAATATAGCTATAATTAAAGCCCCCATTATTCCTACTGGTATGAAGTCAGTAATACCAATAAATACAATAATTGCCAATACACCTATTATAGCTACTTTAATAGACATATCTTCCTCTGTTCTAAGAGTTGATACATTTTTAGATGTGGCCTTTAAGCCGCCCATAGCTTCTTTAAAAGTTTTTATTATTAATGGTAGAGATTTTATAAGACTTAAAATTCCACCAAAGGCAACAGCCCCTGCACCAATATATCTTATATAATTATCCCATATATCCCAATATCCTAATTCCATCAATGGTTTTGATGCTGGATATATGATATCTGGTATAAATTGTCCTAAATGTGTAATTAGAGGTATTATTACTAACCAACCTAGTATTGCACCTGATAGCATAACTGCAGATATACTAGGACCAACTATAAAGCCTACTCCCAATAAAGCAGGTAGTGTGTCCATACCTATGGCTGCTCCTTTATAGCCTGGTATTGCCCATTCTATTTCCGATGGAAATAGTTTGATTCCATCTGTTATAAATTTAAATGCAGATCCGATTCCTAATCCCTTGAACACAGTAGCTGCCTTTGCCCCACCTGTTTCTCCTGCTATTAATACTTCTGCACAGGCAGTTCCTTCTGGATAAGGAAGTACACCATGTTCATTGACTATTAATGCTTTTCTCAAAGGTAGCATAAGTAATGCACCTAAAACCCCACCTGATAAACTTATCATTATGATTCTAATTAGACTAGGTTGTGCCATACCTAATTCCCTTGACCAAATAAACAGGGCCGGTAGTGTAAATATAGCACCTGCAGCTAAGGATTCTCCTGCAGAACCTATAGTTTGAACCATATTGTTTTCTAGTATAGACTCTCTTTTCATAATCCCACGAATGATTCCCATAGATATTACTGCTGCTGGTATAGATGCACTAATGGTCATTCCAACTCTAAGGCCTATATAAGCATTTGCAGCTCCAAATATAATAGACATTAAAATACCGATGATTATTGCAGTAGGAGTAAACTCAGGCATCACCCGATTAGCTGGGATATAAGGTTTAAATTCTGATACTTTTTGCTTCTCCATATTTCGTCCCTCCCCCTTCTTTATCAATTTATTTTGATATAGTATATTATATTATTATTGACCTATAGATTATGAATTTTATTTTGATTTGTTTTTTGATAAAAATTCTATTTAATTTTTCACCATTTCTTTTCCCATTAAACAAGGATAATTTACAATAATGAGTAAATATAATAAATCGATAAACTATTAGATGAAACAGTTTGATTTCAAAGATAAAAGCAATTTACAACACCATATTTTTCCTGTATAATGATATCTTATCCTTTTAATTATTTTGTTTTTGGATATGATTATAATGATACAATTATTTTGGGAATTAATATTATTTATGAAAGGTTGTTTGCTATGGAAAAAGAAAGATATGTACCTGAGGTAAAATCTATACTTCGCTCTCGTATAATAGAAGTGCCCCAAGTTATTTATAAAGCTACTGGAATAACAATATTAGGCAGAAGGATTAAATCTTTACTATTTAGTACAGATGTGGCCATAATAAAAAATACAAACGCTAATTCAATTATAGCCGTTTATCCCTTTACTCCTCAGTTATCCATTACTCAATCTATTTTAGAGGTGGCTCCAGTTCCTGTGTTTGTAGGAGTAGGTGGAGGTCTAACTACTGGCCGAAGATCTATAGATATAGCTTGGCAAGCTGAGCTTATGGGAGCCTATGGTGTAGTAGTAAATGCACCAACTAAAAATGATGTTATTCGCAAGATGAAAAATAGAATTGATATACCTATTATAGCTACTGTAGTATCTCCTAATGATGATTACAAGGGGAAATTAGAAGCAGGGGCAAGTATATTAAATATATCTGGTGGATCAAAGACTGTATCTCTTGTAAAGATGATTCGAGATGAATTTGGTCCAGAACTACCTATTATTGCAACTGGTGGTCCTACAGAGGAATCTATCCTTGCTACTATAGAAGCTGGAGCCAATGCTATCACATATACTCCACCTAGTAGTGCTGATATATTTAGCGATGTAATGGATGTTTATCGAGAAGAAAAAAAGTAAACTTCAATATACAAAAAATAGATAAAGCTATATAGCTTTATCTATTTTTTTAGTTATCTTTTTATTTTATACTAAGTTTTTCGATAGTATTTTTTCTATTCTTTCTTCTTCAGGTATTATTCTAGCATTTTCTTCATCATAGGCATATAGCGTACCACTAACCATTCTAGTCTTTAATTCTCCCTTAGCTATTTTACTTCCCTTTAGTTGGGGAGCATCTAATATACCTAGTCTTACAGCCTCCACTAATGTATCTGGATCAGTTAACGGATCATCAATATCAGGACTAAGACTTCTAATAGCATCTAAAATTATATTTGCATCTTTTATTAATTCTTTCTTTCTTCTCTGTACATTTTCATCCTTTGTCAAATCAATTGACCCAAGGAATTCATTTTTTATAATACCCCTAACTATTTTGCAAGATTCTATCACATCTTCTGCTTCTGCTGCATGGTGAGCTTCACAAAAACCTACTACATGATATATATGTGGTTTAATAGCCATGGCCAAGTATGCAGATGCAGCAAGTTGACCTTTAGCTTGTTCTAAGTCAGCTGGGAAGCTTGCAAGTCCTGCCCTTGCTTGTCTATATACTCTAAAATTATCATCTACCAGACTTTCTACTAATTCTATTTTAGCTAACATCTTACCTAAATCATTTTCTGCAGATATATGGGCTGGTACATTAAACATATATTGGGCTACATAATCCTTTACACCCATTTTCTTTGCATTGTAAGCTATTAGATAAGCATCTGCCACAGCTATGGCATCATGAGCATCCCTAAGACTCCAGTGATGAGGATCATTTACTTCTACTGGAATATTTCTTTCTCCATGCCATGCCATTACCTTTTGATTTTCTACTATGGCTTCTTTTAGAGTTCTAGGCCCCCTTCTATCTAGTTCTGAATACCAAAATAATGGTACTGCACACCAAGCATTGTTTATATTGTTCTTTAACACTTCTGCAAATTGTACTATATTTTTGGTTCCACTATAGGATCTTAATAGTGGATAGTTTCCTTTTTGAGCTGAATCATAGAGCTTTCTAAAGTCTTCTTCAGTTCTAACTGGTACTCCACCTGCTCCACTTAAAGCCTCGTCCATATTTTCTTGGTCAAAGAAAAATTCTTGGGCATTTTGATCTGGTGCTACAGAAATTACATCTAATACTTTAGCCTCTGCTATCTTTCCTATGGCATCCATAGTTTTTTCCATAGATGTAAGACCTAAGTGATGTCTTAATATTGGATATGGATACTTGGAATTTATCCTATCTACTAGATTATTTGGATATTGTTCCTCTTCAGAATCTTCCTGACCCTTGATATACGATATTACTTCATCTATATCTTCACAGCCATAGAATATCTTATCAAATATATTATATTTTTCTGCTACTAGGGCGGTTGGCTCTGTACCTCCAAATATCCAAGTAATCTTTTGTAATTCTTCACTTTTCTCTATTTTTTTCTTTAATTCTTCTAATATATTATTCAAAGGCTCTGGTGTAAGCCTAAAGGAAAGCCCTACTGTATCCGGCTTTCTGTCTTCAATTATTTGAATCAACTCATCTATACTTACACCTATGCCAACAAATTCTGTATTGTAATTTTCTTTTTCAGCTAGGTTCAAAAAGTTCATGGTTCCTGCTACATGAACACAATTACCTAATGTTGCTCCTATTATTTTCGTCATTAAACTACCTCCTCCAATCTTCTTTTAACTATTTTACCTTTTCTAGCTAACATATGCATTTCAGTAATGGACAAACCTTCTAGTCCTAATCTATCTGCAGTTCTACCTTCTTCTCTAAAATCTCTATTGGTCATAAGTTGTGCTATATTGATTATAGATGATATAGCTGGAGTTTCTAATCCTATACACTGGGCCATTGATTCCATAGGCACCAGACTATAGGGTACATCTTCATATATATACCTAATATACAATCCTTGGGGCGCTTGTAATCCTTGATATGCAGGATTTTTTTGAACCGCTTCATAAATAGAATCTCCCTTGGCGCCGTAACTTTCATACAGCCAATCCATAGCAGATACAGTATCTACCTGAAGGTATCTTCCAAGCTCCATTCTTTCCCTATCTAATTTTTCTAAGAAATTTCCTATTGAAGGTGTTATTCCTTCTGTATAATATTCAAACGGTATGCATCTTTCTATATGTCCACTATTTAGTAGTGTTGGTGCAGGATGGAATATTGCACCGTAGTTGTTGATACTAGTTTCTAATATGTCTTTTGCAGATATGAATTGCGGATAAGCTTCATTCAAAAGTTCTAATACATGATTGGTTTTAGTAGCTGGTATTGCTGCTAATGAGACTTCCTTTTTAGATTTAAATATATGTGAGTGAGTTACTTTAATTGATCTGGTAGCATATATAAAAGTTTGGGCTTCAGCCACGATAATGTTGTTTTTCTTTCTTTCCCTTAGTAGTGTTTCATATACTTCTAAAGCTCCTCCAGTTCTACCAGGGTTTAGTACTATTATTTGGCCATCTTTTAGATAGGGAGCCATTTCCTTGGCTATATCCCGATGTCCTATTGCAGGTATAGTAACCATTATTATATCTACATCTTTTATGGCTTCTTCCATATTTCCAGTAACTTTGTTTAATACTCCAAATCCATTTTCTTCTCCCGTTATGTAGATCGTTGGGTCTTTCATCAAGGGAAGGATTTTTTCTACTGTCCGGTTATACAGATTCACCTTGTAACCTAACATAGAAAGATATCCTGCCATAGCAAGACCTCCATTGCCAGCGCCAATAACACAATAAGTTAGTTCTCTTCTCAATACGATCATCCTCTCCAAATAATATTTACTCCTAATATTCTGTAAATACAGATTTGGGGCATAAAAAAGACTATGGAGTTCCATAGCCTGCTATTAGCACATAACTCCCCTTGTAAGCTTACGAGGTTAGCTGTCGGGTTAGGACTAAGGGTATAGCCCTTCCACATGGATTCACCCCTGATAATCGGGTCCCCCGCTTCTTATATAGAATTCAGCATTATTAAATTCACAAATATTTAGAGCATAATTCGTCTTTAATATTATACCATAATTACCCTATGCTTGTAAACACTTATTTTGTGTTATTATTTTAACCATTATTTTAAACAATATATTAAATCAACAGTATAATTATATTCAAATAGAAGAAAATATGTTCATAAACAATATAGAATGGAGGATATTATATGAATCTAAAAACCTTTAGGAATTTACCTAAATCTTACTGGATTGCTTCTACATCTGAAAATAAGTACCCTTCTCTTGAAGAAGACATAGATGTGGATATTGCCATAGTAGGTGGTGGAATGGTAGGTATATCTACTGCATATCAGTTGAGGGATGTAGGTTTTAAAATTGCAATTCTAGAAGCTGAAAATATTATAATGTCTACAACAGCACATACTACTGCAAAACTTACATCTCAACATGGCCTTATTTATGATAAGATGAAGAGTCAAATGGGAGATAAACTGGCACAACAGTACGCCAGTGCCAATGAAATGGCTATCCATGAAATAAAGAAAATTGCAAATGAAAATAATATTCAATGTGATTATATGTCTGAATCAGCATTCATCTACACTCAAGATGATGAGTATATTAAAAAAATTGAAAATGAAGTAGATGCTGCAATCTCTTTAGGCATCAATGCCTCATATGTAGATAGTATCCCTTTTCCCTTACCTATTAAAGCTGGAATTCGCTTTGATAATCAGGCCCAATTCCACCCAAGGAAGTTCCTACTTCCTTTAGCCAATATAATTCATAATGAAGGTATATCCATATATGAATATAGTAGGGTAACAGAAATGGACGAAGATGGAGATAAATATATTTTGACTACAAGCCAAGGTAAAAAGGTTCGAGCTAGTAAAGTAATAATCGCTTCCCATTATCCTTTTTACAATAAGCCATCCATGTACTACGCTAGACTATATGTAAAAAGAGCTTATATTGTAGCCATTAGAGCTAAAGAAAAATATCCAGGTGGGATGTATATAAATGCAGAAACACCTGCCCGCTCTCTAAGACAAGTAAATACAGATAATGGTGAGCTAATACTAGTGGTTGGAGAAAGTCATAAAACTGGCCAAAGTCAGGATACCAATAGTCATTATGAAGCTTTAATTGACTTTGCAAAAAAAATTTTTACAGTAGAAGAGGTGCCCTATAGATGGTCTACTCAAGATTGTATGACCTTAGATGGTATACCGTATATTGGTCATTTTACTAGGGATACTCCTAACTTATATATAGCAACTGGATTCCAAAAATGGGGTATGACCAATAGCATTGTGTCTTCTATAATTTTAAAAGATTTAATTCTTAAAGGAGAAAGTCCTTGGGAAGAAGTATACAATCCCTCAAGAAAAACTGTCCTTGCATCGGCTAAGAACTTTGTAGTACAAAATGTAAATGTGGCTACCAAATTAATTGAAGGAAAAGTTTCTAATATACCTGATAACTTGGATATTCAACAAGGGGAAGCTCAAGTAGTGGAAATACAAGGAGAAAGAATTGGAGCCTTTAAAGATGATAATGGTAAACTTTGCTTTGTAGATACTACTTGTACTCATATGGGATGTGAACTAAATTGGAACTCTGCTGAAAGATCCTGGGATTGTCCTTGTCATGGATCTAGATTTACTTATGACGGCAAGATAATCCAAGGTCCTGCAGTAGAGCCTTTAAACTTTGGAGATGATGTAAATACTCTATTAAAAGTGTTAAAAGAGGACTTTTAACCTTGGAGGGTTTTTCCTTTAGTTCTATATTTCTGATAATATCCATAAATATATCCAAATTCCTTTTAAAAAGCTCTATTTTTCTTTAATCTGACTAAATACAATAATCTAGATCAGAATTTTCACCTTTAATATAAAGGTGTATTTTAAATAGAATAGGTAGCTATCCTAAACAAAGCTCAGATATAGCTACCTATTTTTGCCTCTTATATAAGTATTTAAGTATTAGAATCCAACACTCTGTCTAAATTCTAAAGGTGTTTTATTAGCTATCTTTTTAAAGATTATATTATAGTAGTTTTGATTATTAAATCCCACCATAAGGGCTATATCTAATATAGATAAGCCTTCTTGTGCCAATAACTCTTTACTTTTTTCAATTCTTTTTTCATTTAGAAATTCCGTAAAGGTCTTACCAGTTTCCTTTTTAAATAGGGAACAAAAATAAGATTTATTAATATTGAGATAACTAGATACGTTGGACAGGGTTATATTGTCTGCATATCTAGCATCTATATAGTCTATGGCTTTTTTTATATGCAGGCTATATATCTTATTTTCCTCTAAAACTTGTAAATGTTTATTGGGACATTCCTTCCATATTATCCTAATAAGTGAAACAAGATAGGATTTTGTGCTTAAAGGTTTATAGGGGACTCTAAGATCATTGTTTTTATAATTTGAACAAGGGCCTATTATAAATATGCCCCTATGAATATTTTTAGGACAAATAGAACAAGCCAAATAATATATCTCTTCTGGTCCAAATACCATATATAAAGTCTTTTTTTCCTCCCTTTTTACCTCTAGCATTGCTTTTTCAAATATATTATAGTCCTCAAAAATTCCTTCTAGCTTTCTATTATATCCTATGGAAGATATTTGATTTCCATCTAATCGAAAGGATTTAATAGGTATGTTTGTTATTGTGAAGAATGCTTCAGCTACTTCCCTAGCATGATTATTAAATAACAATTTTTATGTCTCCCTCCTAAATATCTAAATAAAATTATAAAAATATAAATATAGTCAAAGATAAAGTAATTTTAAACTGGTATGCTTATTGATAGTGATTATCAATATTGATTATAGCATATATATTTCCCATGGGCAATTATCCGTATTGAATAAGAATACATATTAGGACAGGAGATACTAATGAAAAAGAGATACTTATTTTTAACTTTAATTATATTGTCTTTAATTTCAATATTTATTGGAGTAAAGGAAGTGAAGGTAGAAGATATTTTACGTTTTAATAAAGAAAATATCCAAATAATATATTTAAGCCGTTTGCCAAGGCTCATTAGTATTATAGTGGCAGGTATTGGAATGAGTATATCAGGGCTCATAATGCAGCAAATAAGTAGAAATAAGTTTGTTTCTCCTACTACAGCTGCTACTGTAGACTCTGCTAAATTAGGAATCTTAGTATCTATAATACTATTTAGCAATACTAGTTCTTTAACTAAAATGCTTATAGCTTTCATATTTGCCATAGGAGGCACATTTCTATTTATGGAAATTTTGAAAAAGATCAAGTTTAAAAATACAGTTTTTATTCCTCTTATAGGTATGATGCTAGGCAATATCATCGATTCAATTACTACCTTCTTCGCATATAGATTTGATTTGGTCCAAAATATTTCCACTTGGTTACAAGGAGACTTTTCTATGATTATTAAAGGTAGATATGAATTGCTATACATAAGCATCCCACTTATTGTGATTGCCTTTCTATATGCCAATAAGTTTACAGTGGCAGGAA
This sequence comes from Wansuia hejianensis, assembly GCF_014385225.1. Classification (GTDB taxonomy): domain Bacteria; phylum Bacillota; class Clostridia; order Tissierellales; family Tissierellaceae; genus JACRTK01. Next base: position 177,704 of record NZ_JACRTK010000003.1, on the reverse strand, counting down.
TGGGTGAAGATTTTTCTGCAAATCTGGGATTAAATTATACCAGAGTTGTAAATGTTGGGATTGGTATAGTTGCTTTGATTTCATCTTTAGTAATAATAACTGTAGGGAGAATACCTTTTTTAGGCTTAATAATACCAAATATTGTTACCATATTTCAAGGGGATAATATGAAAAATAATATTGGCCATACAGCCTTATTTGGAGCCATATTTTTATTAGCCTGTGACATCCTAGGCCGAATAATTATCTATCCCTATGAAGTCTCTATAAGTCTTACAGTTGGAGTAATTGGAAGTTTTATATTCCTTTACTTATTAGTTAGGGGGAGTAGATAATGAGCATTAAAAATAAAATCAACATTTTAGGGTTTATATCCTTAATACTTATTGGTTTATTTGTTTTTATTGGCCTTAATAGTAATAACTGGGCCTATCTGTTATCAAGAAGAATACCTAAGGTTATAGCTATTATAATTACTGGTGGGGCCATTGCATTTTCATCCCTTATATTTCAAACAATAACCAATAATCGTATATTGACCCCTAGTGTATTAGGATTAGATTCTCTATATATTCTAATACAAACCTTCATTATATTTATCTTTGGATCTAATAACTTGATAGTTATTAATCAAAACTTAAACTTTATAATTTCCATAGGATTGATGATAGTTTTTTCATGGTTACTATATAAATTTTTATTCCAAAAGAAAAAAAACAATATAATGAATCTACTTTTAGTAGGCCTAATTCTTGGCACATTATTTCAAAGTGTATCAGCATTTATGCAAATGATGATAGATCCAAATGAATTTTTGCATATTCAAGACAAGATGTTTGCAAGCTTTAACAACATAAATACTAATATCTTGTTATTATCCATCGCTATATTGATGGCAATAGGATTGTATTCCTATAGATATTTGAAAATATTAGATGTCCTATCTTTAGGAAGAGAACATTCCATAAACTTAGGAGTAAATCATGATAAAACTACAAAGAGCATGTTGCTTATAATATCAATACTCGTTTCAGTATCTACTGCCCTAGTTGGACCCATTACATTTTTGGGACTTTTGGTTGTAAATCTATCTAGAGAGTTTCTAAAAACTTATAAACACAAATATTTGATAATAGGCTCTATACTTATAAGTGTTTTAGCACTAGTAGGCGGTCAGCTATTAACTGAGAGAGTATTTAACTTTAGTACACCTATAAGCGTAATTATAAACTTTGTTGGAGGATTTTACTTTATATATTTATTATTAAAGGAGAATGCACAATGATAGAAGTTAGAAATTTAGTAAAAGAATATGGAAATAAAAAAGTTGTAGACAATGTATCTACAAAGATTAGGGATAGGAGTATTACATCCTTCATCGGCCCTAATGGTGCTGGAAAAAGTACATTGTTATCTATGATAAGTCGAATTACCCATAAGAATGAAGGAGACATACTTATTGAAGGCAAGGAAATTGAAAAATGGAATAGTGGAGATCTTGCAAAAAAAATATCTATCTTAAAACAATCCAATCACATAAATATCAGGCTAACCATTTGGGAATTGGTAAGTTTTGGGAGGTTTCCCTATAGTCAAGGAAATCTAACTAAAGAAGATAAAAGGTATATAAATGAAGCTATTGGCTATATGAGATTAGATGATATCCAACATAAGTATTTAGATGAATTAAGTGGTGGACAAAGGCAAAGAGCCTATATAGCCATGGTAATTGCACAAAATACTGATTATATTCTTTTAGATGAGCCACTAAACAATTTAGATATGAAACACTCTGTTGAAATAATGAAAATACTAAGAAGATTAGTAGATGAATTAGGTAAAACCATAGCCATAGTAATCCATGATATTAATTTTGCCTCTTGTTACTCTGATTACATAGTAGCATTAAAGGATGGAAAGGTGGTGGAAGAAGGAAATACTGAAAAAATAATTAATAAAAATATATTAGGTAATATTTATGATTTAGACTTTAAGATTCAAAGTATGGAAAATATGAAACTATGCGTATACTTCTAATATAAAAATCTATAAAAATTAAAAAATAATATGAGGTGTAAATATGAAAAATATAAAAAGATTAGGATTATTAGTATTAGTTATTATGGGAGCCTTTGCCATGGTAGCATGTAACTCTCAACCTAAGACTGTAGATAAGGAACAAGTGGAAAATCAAACAATAAATATAAAGCACCAACTAGGTGAAGTAAGTCTAGATAAGACTCCCAATAAAGTAGTAGTATTTGATTATGGTGTATTAGATGCCCTTGATAAAATAGGACAAGATATAGTAGGACTTCCTAAAAAAACCGTTCCACAATATCTTGATAAATACAAAGGTGATGATTATGTAGATGTGGGTACATTAAAAGAACCAAACTTTGAAAAAATATATGAATTAAATCCAGATTTAATAATAATCTCTGGAAGACAAGCTGAATTATATGATGAATTCAAAAAAATAGCTCCTACTGTATATCTTACTATAGAACAGGAGGATTATATTGGTTCACTAAAAAACAATATGGAAGTATTAGGAGAAATATTTGATAAAAAGGAAGAGTTAGAAAAAGAAGTTGAAAATATTGAAGATGCTATTGAATCCTTAAATGAAAAAGCAAAATCCATGGACAAAAACGCATTATTTATCATGGCAAATGACGGAAATATAAGTGCATTCGGATCTGGATCAAGATTTGGAATGCTTCATAAAGAATTTGGAGTAAAAGCTGTAGATGAAAATATTGATTCAAGTCAACATGGTCAAAAAATCTCCTTTGAATATATAGTTGAAAAAGATCCAGACTATATTTATGTTATGGATAGAGTAGCAGTAACTGGTGGAGATATATCTGCAAAACAAGTAATGGATAATGACCTAATCAAGTCTACTAAAGCTTATAAAAATAATAATATAATATATTTAGATGCACATGTATGGTATGTATCATCAGGGGGAATCACTAGTACTATGAAAATGATAGAAGAAATTCAATCAAGCTTAGATAATTAGTTTAATACTTTAAAAAATACCTAAAGGTTATGCCACATAACCTTTAGGTATTTTATTATCTAAAATTAAAATATAATATGAGCTGCTATGGCTATTACTGGTAAGGTTATAAGAGTTCTTTCTATATAGATTAAAAATAAGTCTAAAGGAGTTATATCCATCTTAGTACCTAATATTACCGCCCCTGCCTCAGATAAGTATACTAGCTGAGTTACAGATAAAGCAGCAACTATAAAACGAGTCATCTCACTTGGAATACTAGCTCCTATAACTGATGGTAAAAACATATCTGAAAATCCTACCATAATAGTTTTAGATGCTTCTACTGCATCTGGTACTCTTAATAGTTTTAGTATTGGAATAAATGGCATCCCAAGCCATTCAAATATTGGTGTAAATTCTGCTATTATAAGGGCCATAGTTCCAAAAGCCATTATTACAGGTAATACCCCTAGCCATAAGTCTAGTACAGACTTAGTTCCATTTGATACAAATCCTTTAATACTACAGCTTTTTTTAGCCCTTTCTACTGCTAGCTGTAATCCCCACTGGGGATTTGTAAAACCCTCTGGCACTTCTTCTCCCATATCTTTTTTTACATTTCCATAATAGGTATTAGGTTTCTTTGATAGTGGTGGAATCTTAGGCATTATTATGGCTGCTACTATTCCTGCAATAGCTACCGTTAAATAATATGGTCCAAATAAATGAGCTAATCCCACCTGACCTAATACTACTAAGCAAAATGTAATAGATACTGCTGAAAATGTAGTTGCTATAATAGAAGCTTCCTTATTGGTATAATATCCTTCCTCATATTGCTTATTGGTTAAAGCTACACCTATAGTCCCATCACCTACCCAAGATGCAATACAATCTATAGACGATCTTCCTGGCAGATTAAATATAGGTCTCATAACTGGAGTCAATAGCGCTCCTACAAACTCCAAAAGTCCAAAGTCAGTTAAAAATGGTAATAAAAAACCAGCAAACAAGAATATAGCAAATAGTCCTAGAATCAAATCATATAATATTAATCCACCTGTATCATCTGACCAAATCCATTCTGGTCCCATTTTAAAATATACCATAATTACAATGGCTAATCCTATTAATCTAGATATTACCCATGGTAGTGATACATCAAATATACCTTTTAAAAATTTATTTTCCTTAATAATTGTGGGCTTAAATATTTTGTAAATAACTGTTACTATTCCTGTAAAAGATATAAATCCTAAAATTATAGTAGGCAACACATCCTCTAATGACGATGTTAGTTTACCTGCTAAAAAAGCTACTAATATGGTTGTTTTACCTTCATGTTTAAATGGAAACATCAATAACAATATTCCCAATAAAGATGGTATAATAAATTTTAAATAGTCTCCAATTGAATATTTATTCTTATACACTTTATTATCCATTTTCATACCTCCATTTTTTTATTTTTGATGCCTTTCCTAATACTATTACCTTTTATTCATTTTTAGAAATAAAAAAACTCCCATTCCTAGAAAATATCTAGGAACGAGAGTATAGACTTCGCGTTGCCATCCTAATTTATCCATATTTCACAATATGGATCTTATCAAGTACATCATAAATAATATGGTATACTCTATCACTATAACGGGTGAATCCGTTGCAGCCTTGATTAATATCTCGGTGCACAACTCAGAGGCCCTCTTCGTTTTAATAGACTTTGTTCCCTTTCACCAACTGGAACTCGCTGTATAAGTTTTCTTAAAACTACTCTCCTCATCGAAGTTTTTTATTTCACGTTTTGAATTAAAGAATATTATATACCATAATTAGATAAATGTAAAGTATCTTTTTATTTTTATAAAAATGCAATAATTAATTCTCTACTGCAATTATAAACTGTAAATCTTATGATCTTGTAAATATATGTTAAAATATAGTACACAAAATAAATATTTTTTAATCCCTTAACTATATATTATTAGTATAAAAGCAGAGATTAGTTCTCTGCTTTTATACTTTCTATTATAATCTTTTCATTGATTCTCTTAAGTGGATATACTCCTGCCAATAAGGTGATTACAGATGCACTTACACAGGCTATAATTACATTTTGCCATGGTAATTTATATTCAAATTCGCTGATTCCAGCTACTAGTCTAAATAATATATAGGTAAGTCCCGCTCCTAAAGTACCACCAAATATAGTAGCATATAATCCGTAGAATAATGATTCGAAAGATATCATTCTCTTAATTCCTCCTTGGGTCATACCTACTGCTTTTATCATGGCTATTTCCTTAGTTCTTAAGATAATATTTGTGCTTATGGTGTTTATTATATTTATTGCACTTATTAAAGCTATTATGGTTACAAATCCATATAAAAATATACTCATAACTATACTAGCATCTCTAGCTTCTTTAGCACGTTCTACTGCATCTATATAACTTAAACCTGGAATAGTATCCTCTAATTCATTTAGGAGTTCACTAACATTCTCCCTGTTTCCATTTTCAGACATTTCTATATACATTCTAGTATAAGAGTCTCTACGATTTTGGGATAAGTCTTCTTCTCCTTCGTATAGTTTATTCCATACGTCTTCAGTAGTTATCATATTTATACTTCCATTTTGACTATACTCATTACCTAAAATTCCTTTTTCCAATACTCCTACTACTGTAAGTTCAGTATATTTTGTATCTTCACCTTCTATATCTTGATCATATGATGCAAAAGGAATCTTATCTCCAACCTTTAGATTGTATCCTTCCAAAAGAACCCTTGCATTACTATTTCCTTTGTAAGCGTAAGTATTGTTGATTACTAATACGCCATTTTCCTTATTTAGTTTATCCGTGTCAATGGTACCAGACTTTAGCAATCCTTTCAACACTTGAAAATTATCATCACCTATGGTAGTTATCTCTATATTATTTACTCTAGTTAAATTATCTATTTTATCCTCAAACATATATGGAGACATTTCAATTATCTTATGGCTTATTTGTTCTTCTTCCAGTAGCACTTCTCCATTAGTCCCTACTACTTTATATACTCTATCTACATCTTCTAATTCCATTAATTTAGTATATACTTCTTCACTCCTATCACCCATTTCTCCATATATATTAAAATCTCCCATATCTGCTGAGTCTATTGCTCCTATTTTAAACATAAAATCTGAGAATGTAGAAAATGTAATAAACAAAGCTATACTTATAACCATGGAAAACACAGTGATTATAAATCTTTTCCTATTACGTCTTAAATTCTTATAAGCAATTTCTCCTTCTATACCTAGGAATTTCCTAGCTAATTTAGAACTTTTTATCTTCTTAAAACTTTCCTTTTTTATTTCTCCAGTATTTCTCACAGCCTCTAAAGGAGATACTCTTCCTGCTTGCTTTGCAGGACCTATGGCTGATAAAAATACTGTTATAAGTCCTACTATTGTGCTTATTATAAATACTGTAGGCGATATTACTATTTTCATATCCCTTAAAATTCCTAAATCCGACTTTAGCATACTTATTACATATATGACTATCTTCATTGCAAACACTCCTGAAAATAAGCCAATAGGTATACTTATGCCGCTTAATATGGCTGCTTCCTTTAAAACTATGCTTTTTATCTGTTTTGGTGTAGCACCTATTGAACGAAGCAATCCAAACTGAGATATCCTTTCAAGCACTGATATATTAAAGGCATTATATATAACTGCTATAGTGGATATCATAATTAACGATACTATAAATATAAGTATACCCAGTATAGATTCATTGAAAGTATCGCTTACACTTTCAGCAGATAACCTTAATAGTCTTTCATTGGTTTTAATATTTTCTTCATTTACTCCTACATCCTTGGCAATATTAGAAATCTTTTCTCGAGCATTTTTTAAGTTTGAAATCTTAATATATATATTATATCCTTGTTTTTCAGATATATTTTCTTCAAATCCAGCAATACCTTGAGTTATTAAACTACCCTTCCATATATATCCTGGATTAATAAATCCTACTACTGTAAATTCCTCTTCTCCTGTTTTTTCAAAGGCTTCTTTTGGAACTTCCATATTATCATCATTGGGATCCTCTAAGTTCTTATCTTCACCTTCCTCAAGTACTCTATTTCCAATAGTTAATTTTATTTTATCTCCTAGTTTTATTTCTTTATCAAAATAACTTACCATCCACTTTTCTATGGCAATTTCATCTGGACTTTTTGGTATCCTACCCTCTTTTATATTAATAGGTAGCATAGATTTAGTATCTTTATCATAACTATTGATTTCTATATATCTATATGGAATATCAATCCCATAATCATTTACTTCCTCCTGAGTAGTTTCTACAACTGCTGCAGAACCTATAAATTTAGAGACTCCATATTCCTCTACTGCTGTATGATTTTTAATTTTATCCAAGGTTTCTTTATCTACTTTTTCAAATTTTCCATGATATGACCCATTTTCCCTTATGGCTTCTTCTATAAGAGCACCTCTAGTTGATACTATTATAGTTCCTATAGCAGAAATCAGTGCTACAGATAGAATTATACCAAATATGGTTAAAAGAGTTCTATTTCTTTGCCCTTTTAAATATCTATAGGTCATTTGCTTATAGTTTTTCATTACCTGTCACCTCATCTTGTACAATAAGTCCATCTTCAATGGTAATGATTCTATCAGCTTGGGATGCTATATTTAAATCGTGAGTTATTAGTATCAATGTTTGATTATATTTTTTTACAGATATTTTAAGTAAATCTATTATCTCTTTACTATTTTTACTATCTAGGTTTCCTGTTGGCTCATCTGCCAATACTATAGAAGGATTATAGGCTAAAGCCCTACCTATGGATACCCTTTGTTGTTGACCACCTGAAAGTTCATTTGGAAGATGATGTCTCCTTTCTGACAGGCCAAGAATATTGACTAATTCCTCAAGATGAACTTTATCTACTTCCTTTTGGTCCAATAATAAGGGTAATGTAATATTTTCTTCAGCAGTTAAAACAGGTACAAGATTATAAAACTGGAATATAAAACCTACCTTTCTTCTTCTAAATATGGCAAGTTCTTTTTCTGAAAGATTATATATATCTATTCCATCTACATATACCTTACCAGAAGTTGGTCTATCCACTCCTCCTAGTAGATGTAGTAATGTAGATTTACCTGAGCCACTTGGTCCTACTATAGCAACAAACTCCCCTTGGTTTATGGTTAAACTTACATCTTTTAAAGCTTCTACTTTTGTGTTTCCTTTTCCATAAGATTTATTTAAATTTTCAATTCTTACTATTCCCACATGTACTCCTCCTATCCATTTTATAAAAGTCTTATATTAGACAAATTGCTAATACTCAATCTGATAATTATATTTTATAATCTCAATCTTACAACTAGATGAATAGAAGGATTACAATTTTGTAAGATTTTGATATAGGTCTTTATTCCTGACTTTTAACTTTTTTCTTCTTGAAAATTCCCACTATAAAAACTAATATGGGGATAAATACTTGAAAAGGAAGGGAGTAATACTTATATATATCTAACCACTCAAACATATCCATAGTACTATCATATAATATAAAAGATAAGCTTAACATCAAGAGTCCCAAAGGTCCAGATACCCATTTATAGTCACCAAATTTAAATATTCTAGAAAATCCAATACTAGCTCCTAATAAGTAGACAGTAATCTTTAAAAATCCTGCAACTACTAGGACAATGGATACAGCAAGTTCTATACCTCTTATATAATTACCTATATCTATCAAAGTAGATGCATAATAGGAAGAAAAATTACTCATTACAAGATTAGGAAATCCTAAAATTGCTATATTACGTAAAATGGCACTAAGTAGAATTATACATCCTATATATGTTCCAGTTAAATATATTCTATTTGCTTTTTTACTTTCATTAACAGTATTTAAAATAGTCATAAATATAACCGTCTCTCCAAAGGAAAAAGTAAAAGGTGCTAAGGATCCCTTAAATACCGGTTTCCACCCATTATATAATATAGGCAAAAAATTAGAAAATTCCATCTTAGGTATGCCTATTACTAGGGTTATTGAAATTATAAAAATGAATACTGGTAATATAAATTTATTTACTCTTACTATTACTTCTATGCCTGATTTTAATATATAAATAGTTAATAATCCTAAAAAAAGACCTGTAAAATATTGAGGAGTTTCAGGAAAAGATACTACCTGAATATATTCAGTAATCTCCCTAATAGCAATAGAACCTGTATGTAAGAAATAAAAGAAATATAAAAATCCTATAATCTTACCTACAAACTTTCCAAAGACAAATTCTAATATTTGGAACAAATCCATACCTGGATATCTATTCATAACACTTCCATAGATGATTACCATCGGGGTTGCATATATCAAAGCAAGTAATAGACAAATCCAAGTATCTTGAAGTGCCTTAGTATATCCAGTCATAACTGAGGAAGTTCCCATAATAAAGATTACTATTAACCAATAAGCCTGAGATGTAGATATCTCTTCTTTTCTCATCAATATTTCCTCCTTAACCAACTATACTTTTAACTATTATTTCTATAAAATCATTAGGATTTGGAACTTTAACACCTACTCCCATTAAAACTATAATACTTAAAGATATAAAAAAAATAATTAAATTAAACATAAATAGTTTAGTATATCCATTTCTCACTATAGGCAACAAATCAAAATAGAAAAAAAACAAATGTATAAACAAATATAAAGTTATCATAATCATTCTATTTAAACACCTCTATAGGCTTAGAAATGCGACCACTATTTCTAATATGTATATTATAATTTACATTTATATCTAGCTTAGCAAAAATTGAATCCCAGTCCCTTTCAATCTTTTTCCAAGTATTAGGATCCCTTTGTCTAATTATATTTCCAAATCCAAATATATCTAAGCCAAGTTCATTTTGCATCCTTTTTATCAAATTTTTAGTTTCCCTTTGTAAAAACTTTTCTGCTTTATTCTTTAATTCCTTCCTTCCTGATTTTGATATATAGTCTGTTGTAGTATTTAGTTCAGCTATACTCACTTGTGTTTCAATATTTATATCAAAACTAATATTACCTTCAGACAGATTATAATAAATTTTAGTTTTACTATTGAAAATTTCCAAAATCACATTATCTTTAGGATTATTTTTATCACTAAGCTTTATATGACCAGCATTTACATTATCCCTTATAAATAAAAAAGGTAATATTTCTTCATCACTTAAATATCCAACTAGTTTGTCTTTATTAAGTATTGCTCCACCTGATAATACATTTGTAAAATTTCCATGCACTGATTCAACCTTTATCATTGGTAAGACTGAATGTGTTTTTGGTATATCTAATTCATTTATTAATTCATATATCTTAATTACTGGCATTTCTATTAAACTTCTATTTTCACTAACCATAGTATCTATTTCAAACAATCGAATATCTGTAGTCAAACTTTTGGTGTCTAATAACTCTTTAGCTGTATCTTCTCCAGATATAAAAACTTCAATACTAAGTCTTGGTTCTTGGTCTCTAGCTGCCCAATCTAATGTGGGTAATACACTATCTCTAGCTACATCTTTACTTATTATAAGAGTTGTAGCATGCCCCCAATAGAGTTTTTTGGAGGATGTTTTTATCAAATCTCTAATAGGACCAGAAATTGTACTTCCTGAAGCCTCAAGGACTACGGACTCAATATTAGGTTGGAAATTTGTATCCTTAATATTTACTATCTCTACAGAAATATCATATAATCCAGTTTCCTTATTTTTATCAATAGCTATTCCTGAAACTATATAAATACTATTTAGTTCTCTATAATTCCAGCAACCAGTCAATAATATACAAAGTCCAATTATAAGTGTAAATATTATATATCTATTCATCTTTTTCTCCTCCATCAACACTTCTTTTGGAGTCTTCACTCATAAATTTAGGTCTATACCTCATATACCACATAGGAGCCCTCACCATTGTATCTTTTAAGGATTGTGGTCTTAAAGATGTTAAATTATCCATAAAAGGGACTCCCAATGACCTTAAATTAAATAAGTGGATAATAAGTCCAATCATACCAAATATATAGCCATAAAATCCTAACATAGCTGAAAGTATAAGCAAAAAACCCCTTATAATTATAATTACAGCCGAAAGGGAAGGTAGTGCAAGGCCTGTAATTGCTGTCAATCCTACTACTATAATCATAGGTGCTGAAACAAACCTGGCCTCCACTGCTGCTGTTCCTAAAACTAAAGCTCCTACTATACTTATGGACTCTCCAATAGGACTGGGTACCCTAGTTCCTGCTTCTCTTAATCCCTCAAATACAGCTAGTAGTGCAAAAAGTTCTAAAAATGTAGGAAACGGAACACCTTGTCTTGCAGAATATATGCCCATTATTAAAGGAGCAGGGATCATTTCCTGATGAAAAGATACAAGTGATAAATATAATGCTGGTATACTTATGGAAGCAATAAATCCTATTATCCTTATAATACGACCTATGGTTGCAAAGAAGTAATTTAAGTAATAATCATCACTGGCCATCATATGCTCAATAAATACAGAGGGTGCTGTCATTGCTGCAGGACTTCCATCTACTAGTACTGCTATACGCCCTTCAAGTAATCTTCCTGTGACAATATCTGGTTTTTCTGTACTTGTAGTCGTTTCAAAAATAGAGAATGGGTTATCATCTATAAATTCTTGGATATACTTTATATCTAAAACTCCATCAGTAGATATTTCATTTATTTTTCTAATAACTGTATCTAATACTTCCTCCTTTGCTAGACCTTCTACATAACAAATACATATATTTGTATTTGTCCGTTCACCTACTGTGAAATAACGAAACTTTAAATCCTTGGTCTGTATTCTTTTTCTTATTAATGATAAATTTGTAAGTAAAGATTCAGTAAATCCTTCCCTAGGACCACGAAGGACCTTTTCTGCAGGAGGCTCCTCTATATCCCTTGTTTTACACCCCTTGGTGTCTATAATCATTGCCTTAGAATTTCCATCTATAAATAGTATTGTCCCTCCAGATATTATTCCACTTACAATATCTGATATTTTATAAGAAGTATTTACTATACTAGATATGATTATATGGGATTTCATATAATCAATATGATCTATACCATCTAAGATAACCTTTGTATCTAAAATAGGCTTTAAAACATTTTCATTTATCATATTTATATCTACCATTCCATCTATGAAAAAAACACAACAATTTAAACCATTATATTGGTTTTCAAACTCTCTAAAACGCAAAGTAGCATCTTTGTTAAATATATCCTTCATCATTTTAATATTTTCTTCTATAGAGCTAGATATTACATAATTATTTAAATCCTTCACAAAAAAATCACCCTCATAGCTTATCTTGTGTATATTCTTACCTAAAATGTAAAAAAGATACAATAAACTTAGGGTGATTACCGTTTAAAGATTATATGCATATTGTTTTTAAGAATGTTATTGTAAATTCAGTTCCAACTCCTTTTTTACTTATTACAGATATAGTGCCTCCTTGAGATTCTACTATTACTTTAGCCAAATTCAATCCTATTCCTACGCTTTCTGGATTAGTTTCACCACTAGCTCTGTAAAATCTTTTAAATATATGGGGTATATGTTTTTTATCTATTCCATCTCCATTATCTCTTATTGCTATGCTACTAAATAAAGGTGTATCAGATAGAATTATATCTATTTGCCCATGGCCATGTTCTATTGCGTTTTTTACTATATTTATAACTGCTTCTACAGTCCAATCTCTATCGCCATAGAAAAATGAATCTAGATTTCCACTTATGTTTAACTCTTGACCTTCTATTTTAGGTCCTAAAATATTTAGTCCTAAATCTACTACATTTTTTAAAAAGACTTTTTCTTTTTTAAACTCTATGGCACCTGCTTCTATTCTTGCTACTTTCAGCAGATTGATAATTAGCCACTCCATTCTTTCTAACTGATTACTTGTGTTTTTTAAAAATTTTTTTCTAGTATTTAAATCCATATGTTCATCTTCTATAAGAAGATCGTTTAACATAATCAATGAGGATAAAGGTGTTTTTAACTGATGAGAAATATCTGATATGGTATCCTTCAAAAATATCTTTTCTCTATTTAATATATCTAAACTATTCTTTAATCTATTGGCCATTTGATTAAATTGATGATTAAGTATATAAAAATCACCTTCACCTTCTTCAGGTAAGTATATGGAGAAGTCACCCTCTACTACTTTTTCTGCAGCATTGGATATTTTATTTACCTTTTTATAGACTTTTTTATACTCTTTGCTTATTAACCATATTAAAGGTACCAAAAATAATGTAACAAGTAAACTCATAAATATTTGAATATTTGGGCTAATATTTTTAAGTAATGGTTGTTGATATTTCTTCATATTAAATGTGTATCCATAGTCTTTTAAAACTAATTGTCCAATCCTTCTATTATCTCTAGGAACTTCCTTTGTTATATAAGGTATGAATTCCTCCTTTAATTCAGGATGATCTTTTATAATATTTCCTACTAAGGCCATATCTCTTTCTAGTATTTTATTATTTATGGTATCCATAAATAGATTCATCATAATAAAGCTTATTAATATAAATATTAGCTGTAATACAACAAGCTTTATTATGACAGATCTAAACTCTTCATTTCTAAGCAAGTCATTCACTCCTTACATCTACATCCCAAGTATAGCCTATACCTCTTACAGTTTTAACATATGTGGGTTTTGATGAATCTTCTTCGATTTTTTCCCTTAATCTTCTTATATATACAGATAGGGAATTGTCATCTACAAAATCTCCATCTACATCCCACAAACTCTCTAGTATCTTTGTTCTTGGCAATACTTGATGAGGATGATTCATCAATATATTAAGGAGTTTGTATTCTGATGGAGTTAAAAATACTAGTTCATCTTTTATATAAACCTTTGATTCTAATAAGCATACCTTTATATCTTTTGATATTAATATATCAGTTCTAGATATATTGCCATATCTTCTAAGTACAGCTTTTATTCTAGAAATCAATTCATTGATTCTAAATGGTTTTGTTATATAGTCATCTCCACCTATATCTAATCCCATTACCACATTTACCTCTTCATCTTGAGCTGTTAAAAAGATTATAGGTGTCATTTGATCTTTTCTAATATATCTACATAAATCAAATCCATTGCCATCTGGTAAACCTACATCTAATATTATTAAATCATACTCATTATTGTTTACCATATCCCTTCCCATTGCAAAATCTCTACCTATATCTACAGTATACCCTTCCTTCTCCAAAGAATATTGTATCCCCATAGATAAAGTGGTGTCGTCCTCTACTAAAAGTACCTTTGTCATACTATCCCACCTTTCCTTTAGGTAATTATATCATGGCATTATATCTTTTTATACAATATATATAATATTCCACTTATATTCCTATAGCTCTAGTATATACTTAAATAAAAAATATCTTAAGGATTAAATCCCTAAGATATTTTAATGTGAATATTTCAATTCTGAGTTAATGGTCCTTTTCTTCTTCATTTGCTTTTCTATTCTTGTATCTAATTCTGTTTCTTCATTTTTAATCAATATATAAGATGTGATGCTTGATAAAATATCTGATATTGGATAAGACAGCCATACTCCTATGGCCCCTAAATCAAAAACTTTTACTAATATTACGGACATAGGTATCATTATAATAATCTGTCTTAGTATAGATACCATTATTGAAGTTCTAGCTTTCCCCATGGCTTGAAAATAAAATATAGATACATAATATATGCTAATTAAAGGAAATAAAGAAACCATTATCCTAAAGGCCTTCACTGATTCCTTTATTATATTAGTATCTTTTACAAACAAGGATATCAACTGAGGTGTAAATATCATGGATATACCCCACAATACAGTTGATGTTAATGTTGCATATATTGCAGTTTTATTCATCAAAGCCTTAAGTCTTTTATAATTTTTAGCACCTACATTATAAGCTGCTATTGGTTGCATAGCAGATGCTATACCAAACATAGTAATAAATAAAAACATATAAATCTTAGATATAACTCCTAATACTACAATTCCTGTATCTCCTACAGTGCTTATTAATAGATTGTTTAATACTGCCATTACTATTCCATCTTCAGCTTCCACTATAAATGCAGATACTCCTACTAATATAATGGGGACTATGATATTTTTATTAATCTTAAATCCTGTAGAAATTTCATATTTCTTTTTCACTTTTGAATATACGTAATATGCAAATATAAATCCTGCTATTTGAGAGGAAGTTGTAGCTATGGCCGCTCCCTTTACTCCCATGTTTCCACGAACAACAAGTATATAGTCTAACACTATATTAGTAAGGGCACCTATACTGTTACTAGCTATTGCAACCTTATTATTTCCTAAGGATATCATAATATTAGATATGAATATAGTTAAACTTAAAAATGTACTTCCAAATATTATTGTACCTAAATAGTCCTTTGCATAAGGTAATATTTCCTCACTTGCTCCTAAGGCCATTAGGATTTGTTCTTTAAATATAAATACAATAGCTGTAATTGTTATCATTAGTAAGTATCCAAAAGAAAATCCATTTTGGACTATTTCTCTAGACTTCTCCAAATCTTTTTTACCATTGGATCTAGAAAAATTTGTAGCTGTACCAATTGCTATCATAACACTTAAAGCAATTATCATTCTTTGTATAGGAAAAACAAGCACCAAGGCTCCTATTCCATGATTTCCTACACTTCTACCTACAAATAAGGTATCTACCATATTATATAATTCTGAAATCAATAGAGATATTATAATTGGTATAGAAAACCTAAATAATAACTTTCCTATACTTTCTTTTTCAAACATCTCGTCACTTTTACCCATAAAAAAACCTCCATTTATAATCCTATAATATAGTATCATAAATGAAGTATTTATATAATTGACCATATTAATGACTATTAGGGACTATTTTATCTTTTTATAAAAAACCCTCAATTTCAAAAAGCTTAAGATAGTCCCATATATTATTCCTTTTGTACACTATTTAATAAAAATAGCACTGCCCCATTAGGTTTTATCCTTGTTAGTACATTAAACACTATTGATTTCTTACCATAATAAAATTCTATATTAGGATGGACAAATTCCCTTAGCATAGTCCAGTGTTTATTATCTATTCTTTCTGGTTTTCCTAAATAAATCCATTTATCATAGGATGAGCCAAAGTTCTTATTTAAATCATATTTTGTTATTTGAAAGTCTTCTTCCATATTATATAGATTTATAGATATTTTTCTTTCCTTAGGTTTTTCTATTGTTGTCCTTCTATATATAGTATCCTCAGAAATGCCTATAGGATTGAATAATAAAATCTGATATCCTGAATCTGATTTCGTAACTATATATCCATCATCTCTATATAGAATCTCATTTCCCAATAAAGATAGTAGCATAAAAGCATAATAAGAAGGTTTGTTAAGATAGTTATTAGTATATATACCATTGCCACCAAAGAATGTATCATTATCTAAGACTACTTCCGGTGATATTTCATCCATCATTTTTAAAACTATTCTCCTGTCCTCTTGGGTATAGCTATGTATAATGTAAGGAATCATATCTGTAGTGTCAAAAGCAGGGTTTATATCTGTATTTAAGAGGCTTGGATTTATATCTTTTATATCAAAGTCTAGCCATTTTTCTACATCTATATCATATATACTTGAAAAATTCAATACGAAATCCTCAAGTATATGATTCTCCACACCTTTAGTGTCTATAATGGGAAATAATTTTAGCTTCAATATGAAGTCCAAGATATTTTCCACCCTAGTCCAGTTTATAAATCTATGATTTTTTCCTCTATAAATATCCATATCATATGAAAATAGTTTATTTACTTTAGCATATTTAAATCCAATTTCTTCTTGAATTTCTTCTAGTATTCGCCTATTTTCTTCCTCTAATAATAAGGATATATCCCCTAAGTCTATTAGATCTGGATTTTTAAATTCTCCTATGGATTCCTTTTCTAAATCAAAGTCTAACTTTATTATTCTATTATCATAATTATATCTTTCATAATCCTCTAAATAATTAATTACATAGGGTAAAGCTTTATCTATTGGAATATAATTTATATTAGTCCTATTATCCAGTTCTTTTTTACTAACTTTATACTTGTTACGATATTGAAAAGGTGTCATATTATAGTGTAATTTGAAATGTTTGTTATAATACCGAACATGGGAAAACCCCACTTCATCAGAAATATCAGATATAGATTTATCCGAATCTAGTAATAGCTTAGTAGATTCTTCTACTCTTATTTGATTCAAGTATTCATTAAACCCTAGTCCAAATGTTTCCTTAATTTTATAAGACAAATATTGAGAACTTAAAAACTCCTTTTCTGCTATATCCTGTAGACTAACCTTATTCATATAATTATTGCTTAAGTATTTTACTATCCTATGATATCTTTCCAGCTGAACTTCATCTTCTTCAAGATTTTCGCCCTCATAAAAAAGATAATGAAAATTATTCAATAGATGATACATCATATTTAGTAAATTTTCTTCTATTACATCTTCATAATCATCTATTTTAGAGATTATTTCAAACAATAGTATAGATAAATACCTTCTTAATATATAATATTCTTCGTCCTCCTGAGTATCTTTTCCAGAGGAATCTGTATAAAAGAAAGTATCTCTTGCATCATCATAATACCTTTCAAAAAAATTAGGATCTATATTTATTATTAAAACCAAATTATCTGGATCCTTTGACTTAATCCAATAAGATTCATCTACATTTACTATTTCTATTTCCTTTTCTTCCAAAGTATAAACTTCCGACTCTATACCTACTTCAATACTTCCTTTCAATACAAATAGTATTTCTATTGAATCTTGCCAATGAATAGGATATTCCATTATATTGGCTAAACGTATATTTATTGGTAAATCCATCAGATATTCAATATGCTGTCTTCTCATAAAATCTTCCTTTTAAATAATTAAGTATCTTATTCCTCAAAATCTCTTCTATGATGTAAGCCTATTAAATCGGAAATAGTCACAGTAAATATTATACCTGTTCCAGGTTTTTTAAGTTCCCCAGCTTCAACCATAGCTTTCATTATCTCATTTTTCTTTGAGGACTCAGTCAGTATTATTATTATTTCTTTAGAAGCTTCAATATGAATATTCAAAAACCTTTTTACTTCTGATTCCCCTGTACCTCTTCCATAAAATACAGTAGCACCTGATGCTCCTGCATCCTTTGCTGATTCTACTATTTTGTCTGCCTTTCCTCTTTCTACAATTGCCACTATACATCTAATATCTAAATCTTTACCAATCACTTTACTGCCTCCTTAAAACTTAGTTAATATACCTAATACTAGCACTGAAACCATCGCCCCTATGGATGTAAGTCCTATTATACCAAATCCAGATAATAAAGGGTCTACTCCTTCTATTATGCTTGCCAAACCTATGGCTAATGCCATATTTAAAGGTATATTTACTGGCCCTGTTGTTGCACTGGCTGAGTCCATGGCAATCGACCCAAAGGGTTCTGGTGCAAAAAATGCTAAAACTATTACCAATAAAAGTAATGGAACTATTATTTTTATGTATGGTATATTTGCTATTATTTTCAATAAACCAATTCCCATACCTAGTCCAAAACCAGCGGCTACTCCATGTATCAACACCTTATGTGGTATAGCCCCTGCAGATAGTTCTTCTACTTCTAAAGCTAGAGTCTTTAAGGCTGGTTCCACCAGTGTGCCAAAATACCCAATAATAAACCCTAATAATATAATAACCCATTTACGATTTAAAACATATAGATTTCTCCCTACCGAATCACCTAAAGGAATAAGACTCATATTGGTGCCTTTTAAAAATAAGTGAAGACCAATAGTTGCTAATATAACACCTATAATGAAATCCCTTACATTTTCCATAGGTTTTCTCAATATTACTACCTGTACAACCGATAATATTGCCGTTAAAGGTAAGATACCCTTCATCGTTTCCCACAATGGAGATAATATATCCATCAATCTCACTCCTGCCACTCCTCTTCTAATTTATGATATGCTTAAAATTTATACCCATTATCCCATAATATAAACAAAAAACTAATTTGGTATATATAAGTGCCCTTTGGTCTAATGATTTTTCTTATAATTAATAAAATTAAATTACTAAGATAGTTACATGATTTAACATTCTTTTAAATTTAAAAGTTAATCATCAATATATTTTTATTAATATCCATATTTAAAGTGTATAATATAAGTATAAAACTATTAGGTGGTGATATATTTGAAAACAAAAACTACTATATTAGCCTTAATTTTATTTATTCTCTTAACTCCTTTTAGTGTATTTGCAGAAGAAGATTTAATAGTTACAAAGTGGACAGTTAATGCAAACCTATTAGATAATGGAGACCTATCTATTGTTGAAGATATTACTTATAACTTTCATAGTAAATTCAATGGTATATATAGAGATATTGTATTAAAGGGTACAGATGGTATAGAAAACTTAAGTATTTACGAGATAGTTAAGGGAAATGAAATGGAGTATGATTTAGATCAAAAGTCAAAAAAGGGAGATACTAATGTTTATAGTACTAAATCAAAGAATAATTCTATAAATCTAATGATATACTCCCCTTCAAAAAATGAGAGTAAAACCTTTAGATTTAAATATACTTTAAACAATGTGGCCATAAAACATATAGATACAGGAGAACTATACTATAAGTTTTTAGGTAAAGAAAATGATACACCTATTGATTATTTCTCCACAGTTATCAATTTGCCACAATTTCATAAAGATAGAATCAAGATATTTGGACATGGTCCACTGAATGGTGAAATCAATTTTATGGAAAATAATTTAATCAAATTAGAAGCTAAAAATGTACCTTCCAATACCTTTATAGAGGCTAGAGTATTATTTCCTAAAGAGTATATACTTAATACAAATAATAATGGAAATAATACTTTAGATAATATTCTAAATGAAGAAAAAGCTTTAGCAAAACAAATAGAAGAAGATACTATAAAAAGAGAAAAAAGAAAGAATACATTAAATATCCTTTCTTTGGGACTTATTACATTAGGTGCCTTAAGTACCTGGATTAGTTTTAATAAATTTAGAAGAGATCCTTTTATTTTCCAGGAAATCAGTAGCCTATATCCAGAAGAAATAAGTCCAGCTGAACTTAGTCTATTTATGGGTTTTATAAGTCCTAGATCCTATTTAGCCACATTATTTGATCTTTCAAGAAGAGGGTTTATCTCTGTTGAAGAGGTAAGTATAGAACGAAAGAAAAAAAGATGGCAGAGTGAATCAAGTGATAAAGACTTCCAATTTACAAAAAAAGGTACTAACTCCAAGGATTTACTAGAGCATGAAATCTTTTTATTAGACTGGCTCTTTAATGATATGGGAGATGGTCATACTGTCAATACCTATGAAATAGAAAAGTATAGAGAAAAAAATAGTAGCAAATTTTATAGCAATCAAAATAAATGGTCTGAAATTGTCAGCAATCAGTTAAAAGCTAGGGATTATTATGACTTTAGAGGAAATAAGACAGGAGCATATTTGTTGGTACTTAGTCTTGTTTTTCTTGTTATAGGTGTAATAAGTATAATAAACCAAGCCTATTGGGGAGTAGTATTGGTCCTTATGGCCTGTGGAATCTTTATATATAGCATTACCTTCTTTCAAAGAAAATCTGATAAAGGATATATACAATATAGACTTTGGAAAGATTTTAAAAATAATATAGAAAAATTTCATAATAAGAATTTCAATATACCAAATGACAAGTCCATAATATATGCCATTGCCCTTGAGCTGCCTATGAAAGATCTTAATAACTATAGATCATCAATAGGAATGGACTATTATCCTATGTATTGGGGTTACTGGTTCTTTTTGAATAATAAACATGGTGGTTCAATATTTGAAGATAGATTTAATGGTAGTTTCTATGGAAACACTGGCTCCTCTACTTCAAACTCCACTTCTTTCGGTGGTGGGGGAGGCTTCACAGGAGGCGGTGGCGGTGGTGCTGGTGGTGGTGGCACTGGTGGATTCTAACAAGTAGATATGGTACTTTATATGGAGTTTATAATCTAATTAAAATATTTAAATAAATCATATACAATAAAAAAACCTTTTGCCATGATATTCAATATCTCTGCAAAAGGTCCCTATCTATTATTTATATTAAATCTTTTAAATCTCCTATAATCTTATAATCTGACTCTCTTAATTCTTTTATATTCTTCTTACCCATTAGAAGCATAATCATCTTTAGCTTATAGATTAGTTCTTCAAGGTATTTTTTAGCATTCTCATATCCGCCATGAACTAAATAGGATAGGAGTTCCCCACTTATACCTGCTACCTCTGCTCCTAATACTATGGATTTTACAATATCTGTACTATTTTTAATTCCCCCACTAGCTATAAGTTTTAAATCATCTTGTAATTCTCTACATTTAATCAAAGCTAAAGCAGTAGGTATTCCCCAAGAGTATAGTTCTGTTAAATCCATATTCATATTTCTAAGATTTTCAATTTCTATAAAATTAGTACCCCCAGAACCTGATACATCTATATATCTTACTCCTACTGAATAAAGCCTTTCTGCCACATTTTTAGATATTCCAAATCCTACTTCTTTTACTATAACAGGCTTGTCTGTACTTTTTACTATATTTTCAATGTTTTTTAATATACCTGCAAAATTCCTGTCTCCTTCTTCCATAGATAGCTCTTGAGCAGGATTCAGATGTATTTGAATGGCATCACCTTCTACCATGTCTAAGGCGATCTTTACATCTTCTACTGTAGCTTCACCACTTAAGTTGGCCATAACTACACCCTTTGGGCCAAGGTTTTCCCTAACTACTTTGAATGATTCCTTACATGCTTCATCTTCACATAACAATATTGTCTCTGATCCTACTGCCATGGGAATATTAAATTCCTTAGCCAACAGTGATAAATCCCTATTAATTCCATGGGCAAATTCAGCACCGCCAGTCATAGCATTTATAATTATAGGGTAGTCAATTGTTTTTCCCAAGAAGCTTGTCTTAGTATCTATATCAAGAAAGTTCAAATCAGGTAATGCATTGTGTTCCAAAAATATATCATCGAAAAGGGTATCACCTCTATAGCTTGTCTTCAAGAAGTTTTCCACATGTTCCTTTTTTCTCTTTTTTCTCATTATATTCACTCCTATTTACTATATTAATAAATAGTAATTCTACATATAGATGATACTACAATAGTGGAATAAATACAATAAATAAAAGATGAATTTAATGGTATATTAAGGTTGGAAATATGTATTTATAAAAAATAAAATACCCATTTTTTCAGGGTATCTTAAATTAAAACTTAACAAATATATTAAATTTAGTCACTTAACAATCTTTTTTCTCCAGTTAATTCTCTCATGGATGCTATATTTTGTACATATTCTAAAGTTCCTAGATATTCCCCATTTTTATCCCTTACTGCAAAAAATCTTATAAGGACAAACATATCTCCCATTTGAATCCAAAAATCCTCTGAGTCCTTTTTACCTGTCTTAAAATCATCTATAATTTTATCAACCATATGCACTGATGTATGGGGATGGCAATTTTCAACTGCTCGACCTATTACAGCCTTGGTTCTTGCAAATATTCTATGCTCACCTTTAGTGAAAAATTTTACTATATTGTTTTTATCAACAAAGGAAAGTTCACCAGGTAATACTTCCATTATTGCAGTAATTTCTTCAGCATTAAGTACTCCTGTATCAAATTTTATATAACCACCCTTTGTTAAACCCTTTTCTTCCTCTTCTCCTTCAACATCTACTCTTTTTAGTTTCCACTCAGTTTCAGGAGATATTAGTGCATATCCTATTTCATCAGATTCTTTATATATTTCAATCCATTCGTCTTCTGTTAAGGTATCTAGGCTCATTGGAAATAGTATGCTTTCTTCCTTAAATATCATTTCTGTTATTTGATCTATTGCATTATCTATTTTACCTACTATTTCGCCTTTGTTTCCTTTATAGTTTGTTAAATCTAATTTAATTTCTCTGATTTTTTCTCTAACTTCGTCATCTACTCCCCACATTACTTTAGGTGGTGCAGTAACTCCATATTTCTCTAAATATGGGAATATTAGGTTCTCCTTTCTACTATAGTGTTTATCTATATCCCATAATAAGTTTATATTTTCTATTAATCTTTCCAAATTGTCATTGGAGTCATCTTCTCTAAATTTTTCCACATTAGGTCTTAGGGTATTCTCCATGAATTCCTTAATAGCCTGATTTTCTTGTTTCATAGTATATATGGGATGTCCTGGTACCTGTTCTGGATGATGTATTTCATCTAATGTACCTTTAAATACTGCGGCATGTACATCACATAGGTTTTGAATTTCTTCTATAGGTAATCCTTCTTTAACTAGCTGTACCTCCATTTCAGATATTTCTTTAGGAGAAACTCCCTCTATAACCTTTGCAAACTTTTCTTTGACTTCATCTACAGATTTTCCTCCATGTAGTTCCTTTATTACTTCCTTTAACTGCTCTTGTCTATATTCTCTATTATTTAACAATTCACTCATTGTATCCCTCCATATTTAGTTTCTTTTTATATTATTACCCATAACTAAAACATATAATAAAAAAAGAGAGCAAAATGCTCTCTCCTATCTAAAATTTTACAAAGGCTTCTTTTTTCTCTAATTTTTCTACACCATTTCCATTTGCATTGGACATCATGAGTTTGATTCTATTTAGTTGATTTACTACACTGGCTCCTGGATCATAATCTATTGGTATGATATTTGCCTTAGGATAAATATCCCTTATACCCTTTATCATACCTTTGCCTACTATATGATTAGGTAAACAGCCAAAGGGCTGAACACATACTATATTTTCTGCATCTGCTTCTATTAACTCTATCATCTCTGCTGTAAGAAGCCATCCTTCTCCCGACTGATTTCCTAAGGAAATCAACTTTTCAGCTAAATCCCCAAGTTCTTCAATTGTTAAAGGCCCATGAAATCTACTACTGTTATTTAAGGCATCCCTTATATATTTTCTATAATATTCAATATATTTTATACCTATATCTCCTACTAGTTTTCCTTTAAAGCTCTTACCTAAACTTTTGTTTTTAAAATCTGCATTATATAAGCAGTATAACAGAAAATCAGTTAAATCGTTGACTACCACTTCTGCCCCTTCTTCTTCTAATATAGCAATTAAATCATTGTTTGCTACTGGATGATATTTAACTAATATTTCTCCTACTATACCTACCTTTGGCTTCCTAACATTTAAAATTTCTATTTCATCGAAGGATTTTACGATTTCATTTACATAATACACAAAATCCTTCTTACTCATGTCCTCTAAAGGAATCATTAAATCCTCAATCCATTTATTTAGTAAAAGATTTGTAGAGTTCTTTATCTTTTCATAGGGTCTAACCTTTAGGGATACTCTCATAAGTAAATCTCCTAATAAAGTAGCCATAATACCTCTCTTTATCATATCATAGGTAAAGGTAAATCCAGGATTAGTCTCTATGCCCTGGGCACTTACACTTATGACTGGTATATGGTCAAATCCTGCTTCCTTTAAAGCCTTTCTTAAAAATCCAACATAATTAGATGCCCTACATACTCCACCTGTTTGGGTTATAAGTAAGGATGTATTATCTAAATCATACTTATCTGATTTAAGTGCAGATATAAACTGTCCTATTACTATGATAGATGGGTAGCAAGCATCATTGTTTACATATTTTAATCCTTCATCTACAGCCTCTTTATGAACGTCATCCAATACTACTGCATTATAGCCAGATGTATTAAACACCCTTTCAAGCAACTTAAATTGTATTGGTGCCATCTGTGGAATTAATATAGTATGGTTCTTTTTATTTTCTTTAGTAAATACTACCCTATTTTCCTGTAATATATTTTTTTGAATCTCTACCTTTCCTGTTTTCTTCTCTTCTAAAGCAGCCTTAAGAGATCTTACTCTTATTTTAGCTGCCCCCAGATTACTTACTTCATCTATTTTTAATACTGTATAAATCTTATTATTCTTTTGAAGAATTTCCTGTACTTGATCTGTAGTTACTGCATCTAAACCACAGCCGAAGGAGTTTAGTTGTATTAGCTCTAGATTTTTACTCTTACTTACATACTCTGCAGCCCTATATATTCTAGAGTGATAAGTCCACTGATCTAATACTCTTATGGGCCTTTCTAAATCTTTTAAATGGGCTACTCCGTCTTCTGTAAGTACAGCCATTCCTAAAGAATTAATCAATTCAGGTATTCCATGGTTAATGGCTGGATCAATATGATATGGTCTGCCTCCTAGTACTATACCTTGCAAATTATTTTCTTCTATGTATTTAATTATCCTTTCCCCTTCTAATCTAATATCCTCTCTGTAATTATAGATTTCTTCCCATGCCTTTTCTATGGCTTTCTTTATCTCTTTAGAACTTATATTAAATACTTTCAAAGACTTAGTTAGTTCTTTTCTTAAACTGTTTTTATCATCTAAGTTTACAAATGGGTTTAAAAACATTATATTTCTATCTTTTAATTGTTGAATATTATGTTTAATTAACTCTGGATAACCAGTTACCACTGGACAATTTAGATGATTATCTGAACTGGTATCCTCTTTTGTTTCATAAAATACTGATGGATAAAAAATAAAATCAATATCTTTATTAATTAGATCCATAATATGCCCATGAACCATCTTTGCAGGATAACAAGCAGTCTCACTTGGTATAGATGCTATACCTTTTTCATATACTTTTCTACTGGACTCTATTGATAACTCTACCCTAAATCCAAGCTCTGTAAAAAATCTATGCCAGAAAGGATAATTTTCATAAATATTTAATACTCTTGGAATACCTACAACACCCTTTGGCGCTCTTTCTAAAGGCAAGGATTCATAATTAAAGGTTCTTTTATACTTATATTCATATTGATTTGGCAATTGATTTTCTTTTGTATAGTTTCCTATTCCTTTTTCACATCTATTACCGGTTATATATCTACTTCCGTCTGAAAATTTGTTTATAGTTAACATACAGTTGTTTCCACATCTGCCACATTTCCCTTGACTAGATTTATATGAAAAACACTCTAGTTCATCTACTTTTAATATACTTGATTCTACACCTGTATACCTTTCCTTTGCTATAATCGCTGCTCCTAATGCTCCCATAAGTCCAGTTAGATTTGGTCTTATGGCTTCTCTTTCAGATATTATTTCAAAGCTTCTAAGTATGGCATCACCATAAAAAGTGCCACCTTGTACTACTATTTTTTCTCCAAGACTTTTAGGATCTCTAGCTTTTATTACTTTTTGTATTGCATTTCTTATGACTGAGTATGATAAACCTGCAGCTATGTCTCCAATTGTAGCTCCCTCTTTTTGAGCTTGCTTTACCATGGAATTCATAAATACTGTACATCTGGAACCTAAATCCACAGGATTTTTAGCAAACAAAGCTTCATCTAAAAATTCACCTACACTCATATTTACTGATTTAGCAAAAGTTTCAATAAAGGAACCACATCCTGAAGAACAAGCCTCATTAAGTAGTATATTGTCTATTACTCCATTATCTATTTTCATAGATTTCATATCTTGCCCGCCTATATCTAAGATAAAATCCACATCTTCTTGAAATAGACTTGATCCTTTGTAATGGGCTATGGTCTCTACTTCTCCAATATCTATATTCAAACCAGCTTTAATAAACTCTTCCCCATATCCAGTAACACAGGAATAGGTAATTGGATTATGTGGCATCTTTTCATATATATCTCTTAAAATATATATACTTTGGTCTAGGGGTTTACCCTTATTATTTCCATAATATGAATATAAAACTTGATAGTCTTCATTGATTACTACTGCCTTTGTAGTAGTTGACCCTGCATCTATGCCTAAATATACATTTCCATTGTATTCTTTAGGATCTACTTCCTTTATATTATATTTATCATGCCGTTTTTTAAATTCTAAATACTCTTTCTCATCCTTAAATAATGGGGCTATTTTTCTTATTTCTAAATTATTATTCTTTTTATTTCTACCTAATCTACCTTTTAGATTTTCATAGGATATTGGTTTTTCATTAGAAGAGGCAATAGCTGCACCTATGGCTACATATAGTTGAGAGTTTTCTGGATAAATTATTTCTTCACCTTTTAATTCCAAAGTTTCAATAAATCTTTTTCTTAGCTCTGAAAGAAAATGTAATGGGCCACCTAAAAAGGCAACCTTCCCTTCTATAGGACGACCACAGGCTAAATTGGATATTGTCTGATTTACTACAGATTGTAGTACAGAAGCACTTATATCTTCCTTAGAAGCTCCTTGATTTATAAGTGCTTGAATATCAGTCTTAGCAAATACTCCACATCTAGATGCAATGGGATATATGGTTTTATGATTTTTAGCTAAATTATTTAATCCTTCTGCATCAGTTTCTAAAAGAGAGGCCATCTGATCTATAAATGCACCTGTTCCTCCTGCACAGATACTATTCATTCTCTGTTCCAAAGCTTGACCTAAATATGTAATCTTGGCATCTTCTCCACCTAATTCAATAGCTACATCTGTTTCAGGTATTAACACTTGAATCCCCTTAGTTGATGCTACTACTTCCTGAATAAAAGGAATATCTAACCAATCAGTCACAGATAATCCTCCTGACCCTGTTACCATTACAGTTATCCCTTTGTTTTTAAATTTTTTATATCCTTCCATTATTATTTCTTGGACAGCATTTTTCACATCGGAGTAATGTCTTCTATAATCTCCATATACTAATTGGAAGGAGCTATTTAATACTACAAGCTTAACTGTAGTAGATCCTACATCTAAGCCTACGTGAAGTACTGACATATTTGTCACATCCTCCTTAAATAATCTTAATTTTAAAAATATTATATCACTATTATATAATATTTTGGAACTTTTATCATCTATTGTGTATATTTATAATATTTATCATGTATTTAGTTTACCTTTATTCCATAACTTAAAGTATACAAATCAAGGGACTTTGAGCTTTCAAAGTCCCTTGATTTTACCCATTATATTTTTTAATTAATAAAGATCCGTTATGACCACCAAATCCTAAAGAATTAGATAATCCATATTCTATATCTTTTTTTACAGCTTTATTAGCTGTATAATCTAAATCACATTCATCATCTGGGTTTTCATAGTTTATTGTAGGAGGGATTATTCCTGTTTTTAAAGCTAATACTGTTGCTATAGCCTCTATTCCACCAGCAGCTCCTAATAAATGTCCAGTCATTGATTTCGTTGAGCTAATATTTAAATTATATGCATGATTTTTAAATACTTTCTTTATGGCCAAGGTTTCAAGCTTATCATTAAAATATGTGCTTGTTCCATGGGCATTTATATATCCTATACTTTCATACTGAATATTAGCATCTTCTATGGCTTCTTTCATAGAGTTGATTGCACCTATGGCATCAGGATCTGGTTGAGTAATATGAAAAGCATCTGATGTAGATCCATATCCTACAATTTCCCCATATATGGTTGCATCTCTACTTAAGGCATGGTTTAGCTCCTCTAATACTAATATACCAGCTCCTTCTCCCATGATAAATCCATCTCTATCCTTGTCAAAGGGTCTACAAGCTCTACTGAAATCTTCATTCCTAGTAGATAAGGCCTTCATAGAATTAAAACCTGCTAGTGAAATAGGTGTTATAGCTGCCTCAGCCCCTCCTGCTAATACCATATTCAGCTTACCATTTCTTATGATTCTAAAGGACTCTCCTATTGCATGGGTCCCTGATGCACAGGCTGTTGTTATGGTCATACTAGAACCCTTAAGTCCTAAATTCATAGATACTTGCCCAGCTCCTATATTAGATATCATCATTGGTATAAACAAAGGACTTACCCTTCCTGGTCCCTTCTCAATAAGCTTTGAGTGTTCTTTTTCAAAGGTTTCCATTCCACCTATTCCCGTACCTAATATTACACCTATTTTATATTTATCAACTTCATCTAAAGAAATATTTCCATCTTCTATGGCTAACTTAGCTGCTGCAACTGCATACTGTGCAAATTTATCCATACGTCTAGCTTCCCTTTTGTCTATATAGTTCTCTGGATTAAAGTTCTTTACTTCAGCAGCAATTCTAGTGGTGAATTTATCCGTATTAAATCTAGTTATAGGCCCTATTCCAGATTTTCCATGAATCAAAGAATCCCAAAATTCCTCTTTTCCCAATCCAATGGGAGTAATAGCACCTAAACCAGTTATTACTACTCTTCTCATAAGAACCTCCTAATTAGGAAATTTTATCTTCTATATAATTTACAATATCTCCTATACTTTTAAAGTTTTCTGCTTCATCATCTGGAACTGAAATATTAAACTCATCTTCCAATGACATAATGATTTCTACTGCATCTAGTGAATCAGCCTCTAGATCTTTTACCATAGATGTATCCATAGTTATACTATCTACATCTGAAACTCCCAATTGCTCCCCAATAATATCTCTAATTTTTTCAAATAACATTTTAAATTCCTCCTAATAATTTTTTAACCATTAATTTAAATTGACTATATAGCCATACCACCATCAACTTTGATGACTTCTCCAGTAATATAATCTGAGTTTTCACTGGATAAAAACACTACTAAATTTGCTATATCCTTTGGAATACCAAATATGCCTAATGGTATATTTTTCAACATCTGGTCTTTTACTTCTTCTTTTAACTTATCTGTCATATCAGTTTGAATAAAGCCTGGGGCAATGGCATTTACCCTTATACCCCTAGGTCCTAATTCTTTGGCTATAGACTTGGTAAATCCAATCACTCCTGCCTTAGATGCAGAATAATTTCCTTGTCCCCCATTTCCTGTTATTCCTACGATTGATGAAATATTGATTATCTTACCATATCTTTTTTTCATCATAGACCTAGCTACGGCTTTAGTACAAAGAAATACTCCCTTCAAATTTACATCTAATACTGTTTCCCAGTCTTCCTGACTCATTCTTATTAATAGATTATCTTTTGTTATTCCTGCATTATTTACCAATATATCTATAGATCCCAATTCATCTTCTATAACTTTTATCATATTATTTACTTCTTCACCATTGGATACATTGGCCTTTATGGCCATTGCCTTAACATTGTTGTTTTTGATTTCTTCTACTACTTCATATGCTAGAGAATCGTTACTATTATAGGTTATGGCAATATTCACTCCTTCTTTAGCCAGTGCCATTGCAATTTCCTTTCCTATGCCTCTAGTACCTCCTGTAATTAATGCTAACTTTGCCTTTAATTTCATATTAAACCCCTCCTTGTAAAATCTTCATAGTCCTATCAAAAGATTCCAAATCTGATATATTAAGGGCTTTAAATAATAAACTAGAGTGAAATGGTGCACTTAAAGGCAATTCTACTACCTTTTTAGCCCCTAGTTCCAATGCCTTTTTAGATGCTGATTTTAGTCCATTTAATTCACCAGATATTACTATTTGTTCAGGACTGTTGTAATTAGCTACCTCTACAATATCCTCTTCCCTTACACTTTCCATTACTATGGATAACTTTTGTTGATTTAGTCCTAGAATGGCAACCATCCCTCCAACTCCTAAGGGAACGGCACTTTGCATAAATCCACCTCTTTTTTGGACTATTTTTATGGCATCAAAAAAATCAAATCCTCCAGATAATACTATGGAAGTATATTCTCCCAAGCTTAATCCAGCCGTATACTCACAGTCTATACCTTCCTTTTCTACAACTCTAAGCATGGCTATACTAGTGGCTAATATAGCTGGTTGCGTATTTTCCGTCTTTCTTAGTTCTTCTTCACTGCCATCAAAGCATAGCTTTCTTAAATCCATAGATAAAGCATCACTGGCCTCTTCTAAAACATATCTAGATTCTTTAAATTCATCATAAAAATCTTTACCCATACCTATATACTGAGAACCTTGGCCTGGAAATATAAAGGCAGCATTCCTCATTGATTATCACCTCCTCGTATAATAATGAAAGTCCTAAGTATTGAGGATATAATGGAAATCATCCCCCATAGATATCCTTTTCTTTTTGTAGATAAGGTGAAAATTTTAGATCCTGGAGTTAAAGGTATTGGATATAAAAATGTAACTATTAACGAATACTATTTTCAAGGACATTATCCCAATATGCCAATAATGCCAGGTGTTATAATTATAGAAACCATGGCACAAGTTGGAGTAGTTATACTACTATCCCATGAGGATTTTAAGGGAAATATACCATATTTTGCTGGTATAAATAAATTTCGTTTTAAGAGAAAGGTAATTCCTGGAGATACTCTTAGAATTGAAGTAGAAATCACAAAGCTTAGAGGGTCTATAGGTATAGGTCAAGGTAAAGCCTTTGTAGAAGATAGGCTAGTTGCAGAAGGTGAATTTATGTTTGCTATAGAGTCTTTATAACTACTTATACTTAATTATATTTTTTACTAAATACAGCTAAGTATGAGTAGTTATAATTATTAATACAACAAACCCTCGATTTCTCGAGGGTTTCAAATTATCTACACCTTTATTTAAAATTTTTATTTATAATCTTTATTTACATCTTTGGTATACAAACGGATTTGCCTACTTCAAAGTGTCCTGGTGATAAATTTTCATTTGCTATCATTATGGCTTCTACTGTTGTATTAAACTTTCTAGCTAAAAATACCACTACAGGCTCATTTGGTGGAACATCAGTACTCATTATAGTATATGGTTTTGTTCCCTTGGGACAAGGGCATCCCCTATCTTTATGGGGTAAAATGCACAATTTTTGTCCAGGCCTTATATTCTTTATATCTATATTAGGATTACCTTCCATTAAATCCATTACAGAAATATTAAACCTTAATAATATAGAAGTTAGTGAATCATTGGCTTTGACTTCGTATATAACTCCTCCAGGACAAGGTATTGGCATATGGCCCTTAGGTATACAAATCAATTGGCCTACTTGGAGATTGTTTGGATCTATACCTGGATTAGCTGCCATTATGGCTTCTACCGTTGTATTATATTTCATTGCTAAGTTATACAAGGTATCCCCTGGTCTTACAACATGATATAATCCATCACATCCTGGTGGCGTACTACTCTTTGGTATACATATGATTTGACCTATTTGAAGATTGTTTGGATCTATACCTGGATTGACTGCCATTATGGCTTCCACTGTTGTGTTGTATCTTCTTGCTAAATTATATAGTGTATCTCCCTGTTTTATTGTATAAGAAAATGTTCCTGGTGGACATCCTGGTGGCGTACTACCCTTTGGTATACATATGATTTGACCTATTTGAAGATTGTTTGGATCTATACCTGGATTGACTGCCATTATGGCTTCCACTGTTGTGTTGTATCTTCTTGCTAAATTATATAATGTATCTCCCTGTTTTATTGTATAAGGAAATGTTCCCACTGGACATCTTGGTTCTGGAGTTCCACCCTTTGGTATACATATTTTTTGTCCTACTTGAAGATTATTTGGATTTACACCTGGATTGATGGCCATTATGGCTTCTACTGTTGTATTGTATCTTTTGGCTAGATTGTATAATGTATCTCCTGATTTAATAATGTAAGGAAAGCTGTCACTTGGACAATTATAATTCATTTCGTAATAATCTTTCATCTTAACCACCTTTCTTTTTTTCTTTGCACTATATACTATGCAAAATATTGTTTAAGAGTTCCTTACATATATTTAAATTCTAATAAAAAGAGGCTTCTTTCTTTAGAAGCCTCCTTTAGTATTTACTATCTCTATTTTGTTTGGTAATTTTGTAGATAATAAATTTATCATCTCTATATATATTTCCTTTTGCCCTGTAGTATATATTTCAAAAGTAGATGTCTCTAAGTTACTTACTTTGCCTTGTTTTTCTAAATATTCCTTGATATATAGTACTTGTTCATATGCTGGATTTATAAAGTTTATATTTGATGAAATCTTGTGGAACTTTTCCATAACTATTGGATAGTGGGTACATCCCAATATGATATCTTCCACTTTTTTCTGATTTAGTATATTGTTCATATGCAAATCTATGATTATCTCTATTTCCTTATCTGTATAATCTCCATTATCTATTAATCCTGCCAATGTTGGGCAAGCCTCTGATATCACCTGGATATCTTTATTTTTTCCCTTTAAAAGCCTTTCATATGTTGCTGATTTAATGGTAAAATTAGTTGCCAGCACTCCAACCTTTTTTAGATCTTGGCTGATTACATAATTGGTGACTGGTTCTATAATACTTATTATAGGTATATTAAAATCCAAAAAATATTTATCTAATAGGGATGAAATGGTATTACATGCCACAGCAATTAGTTTAACATCTTTTTTTATGAGAAAATCAATCATATCTTTAGTAAGTCTATATATTTCTTCTTCAGTTTTATTGCCATAGGGTACATTTATATTATCTCCTAGGTAAATAATACTCTCTTTAGGCAATATATTTGTAAATTCTTTGGCTACAGTAAGTCCTCCAACTCCTGAATCTATAACTCCTATTGGTCTATTGTCATACATTCACTTTTCCCCCATTGCTTAAAATCTATATATTATCATATTTCTGCCACATTTCATAGATTTTATTGATTAATTCTTCATAGGTATGATTTCTTTCTCTTATGCAAATTCTTGCCTCTTTATTACACAATAGGCATCCTCTAGGGTCTGCCCCTAAGTCTGCTCTACTAATTTGATTATATTCAAAATCAAATACATCTATATCGAATATTCTTCCTAGGAAATGATTTTCTTCTATATCTATAGCCATACGTTTTAATTCTAAAGGTTCTAAATCTACTACTATATATCCTTCTGACCCAGTAGATTTTTGGATTTCTTCTTTATAAATTATTGGTATAGATTTATGTTTTAAATTATCTAAAATAACCTTCATTCCTTCTTTATGTATATTCCGATAAACTTCACTATCCTTAATATTACCAGGTATATTTAAGGTAAAGGATATGAGATTTTTGTTAAATTTACTTATTAAGTCTTTTTGTTTATCACTACGAGCTTCACGTGATTGTAAAATCCTACTTAAAGCTTTTTCATCTATCATATAATATCACCATTTTCAATTAGATAAAGCATAAGAGTCACTGCTAATAAATCTGCAGCCCCTCCCGGGCTAATGTTCTTTTCTATGAAATCTTCATCCATTTCTTTTATGAAACTTCTACCTTCCTCTGACAAATATCCACCTAATTCCAAGGCCTTTTTTGCCTGTTTTTGTGAATAATAAAGCATATCTATACTATGTCTGCCTAGAATATTGCTATCTTCTACATTAGCCATAAGATGAATTAGGGTCTCTACCATAATATCATTTATATGATATTTTTTCTCAGATAACAATCTGCCAAATACTGGCAGAGAATATTTTAAGACACTGATAAAACCATCTTCTACTTCTCCCCTTATACCCTTAAATCCATATTTAAGAAATAATTTTTCTCCATAAGTTAGATTTTCTTTATTATGGGCTCCTTTTAACTCTTCAGTTATTCCCTTTGTCATGAGCTTTATACGATTAGATATGGTTAATGAAGTATATTTTTTCTTATTGTTTTCTTTAAAAAGACTGCCTGCTGCTGCGGCAATAATACCTAGCGAAAAGATCATTCCTTTGTGGGTGTTTATTCCTCCTGTGGCTCTAAACATATCTTCTTCTGCTTTTATTCCTATTGGTCTTATATCTATTAATAATTTTGTATAATCCTGACCCTTAAAATTGATGCCTATATTTGTACAATTATAAAAATATGGTCCTAAAACTGACCCACTACTTAAAAATGTAAAAAAGTCCATATCTTTATGTGCACCAGGATTATGTCTATCTACTAGTCCAGGTTTAGGGCTTGAAGCAACTTCATATAGTATGGATTTTATTGCCATATTACTTATATTATTGCAAAATGCATTCATCTTATCCCTCATTTTTATATAATAATACTATTATAAGTGAATAAGCAAAAAAATAAAAGGGATAGATTATCTATCCCTTGAAAACTTATTTATATATTATAGATTTTGAGCAAATTTCTTACCAAATTCTATACATTCTTTAATTCCTTCTTCATCAGGATTCCACAGTACTAGTGGACCACCTTCCATTACATCAAGTTTAGCATCCTTTAATTTTTCCTCTATTATCTTTACAGACTCTCCTGACCATCCATATGAACCAAAGGCTGCAGCTTTTTTCTTCTTAAATCCAATTCCTTTGATCATTTCTAATAATCCACCTGTTGCATTCATTATACCTTTGTTTACAGTAGATGAACCAAATAATATAGCCTTAGACTTAAATAATTCTGTTATTACATCATTTTTATCTGTATTTGCAGCATTAAATAATTTTACTGTCACAGTGTCATCAATAGATTTTATTCCTTTTGCTATGGCCTCTGCCATTTTTCTTGTTGCATTCCACATAGTGTCATATACTAGTGTAATTTGATTCTCTTGGTATGCATCTGCCCATTCCATATATTTTTCAATGATTTGTGCTGGATTATCTCTCCAAATTACACCATGGCTTGTAGCTATCATGTTAAGTGGTAATTCTAAGCTTAAAACTTCTTTAATCTTGTTAGTTACCAATGCACTAAATGGAGTTAAAATATTTGCGTAGTATTTAATAGCTTCTTCAAATAATTCACATTGGTCTACTGAATCATTGTACATTAAATCTGAAGCATAGTGTTGTCCAAAGGCATCATTACTAAATAGTATTGCTTCACTATCCATATATGTCATCATGCTATCTGGCCAGTGTAGCATTCTAGCTTCTACAAATGTTAATGTAGATTCTCCTATATTTAATGTATCTCCAGTTTTAACTGTTACAAAGTTCCAATCTTCATGGAAATGACCTTTTAAAATCTTAGCTCCATTTTCTGTACAATAGATTGGAGTATTAGGTATTTCCTTCATAAGTAGTGGTAGTGCACCACTATGGTCTATTTCTGAATGTTGAGCTATTATATAATCAATTTCATTTAAGTCTATTTCTTTTTTAAGATTTTCTACAAATTCTTCTGCAAATGGATGCCATACTGTATCAATAAGTACTGTTTTTTCATCTCTAATTAAGTAAGAGTTGTATGAAGAACCCCTATCTGTAGAATATTCATCTCCATGGAATCTCCTTAATTCCCAGTCTATCTTTCCTACCCATGTAACCTTATCAGTCATCTTAAAACTCATTATAATACCTCCTTATATTTTGGTTTTTATGTTCTGTTAATATGTCTCTTATTACACTATATATATTATATACCCATATCATAAGTATCCAATTCAAGTATATTGACTGTTTGTAAGATTTATAGGTATTTATTTTCTAGTTCACTTAACATCTTTAAATATTTGTCTTGTAATCCTTCTTCACTTGCATTATCTTCTACTTTCTTACATTCTTTTTCTATATATGTTTTACTATTATCATTTAACATATTTTCTGCAAATCTATACATAGCAGTGTTTTCTTTTTCTATATGTCTATCTAAAAGATCAGTATAAGAAATACAATTAGCTATTATATCAAGTCTTGCCTTGTCATCTCCAGCTCTAAACTCATCTACTGCCTTCTCAAGATTACCCATATATAGTCTTCCCATATCATGTTCTATATACATGCCTGTTATGGCTCCAGACTCAGATAATTTTTTGATTTCTTTATTCATAGTGTCAAACAATATATCTTCTTCTTTACCATGATGATGCTTATCTGCATACATTCTAACAAAATCTATAATCTTATTTACATCATCTATGTCAAAATCTCCCAATGTCATTACCCTATAGGATACTTCCCTTGCAACTTTTAGCATTCTTCTTATATTTTCATGTTCTTCAATCATAGTTTTTATGGATTCCATAGTATTACCTCCCTATCAATAGATTATTCTATTTCTTCTAAGGCAGATTTATTTAATATTATAATTCTTCTATGCCCTATTAATTTGATTATTCCTATTTCTTGAAATGCAGATAACTTTCTGCTTAAGGTTTCTTGGCTCATTCCTATATGGGAAGCTAGGTCCCTTTTACTCATTTTAAGCTTAATCTCTCCATCATCACTTGCCATATTTAGTAATGTTTCAGCTAATCTTTTTTCCACTGAATATAGATTTATATTCTCTATTAGATTTTCAGCTTTTTCTAGCCTTTTACCTAACTCTTCCATCACCTTAAAGGCAATTGTAGGATACTTTATCATGAGTTTTTTCACATTATCCCCATCAATGATACACATTCGAATATCTTCTAAAGCTTCCCCATTGTCCTTCATATTCTCTGGAGAAAACAAAGATAACTCTCCCATAAATTCTCCTGGACCTAGTATTCTAATTACCTGCTCCTTACCTGTATCAGAAATCCTGGTAATCTTTACCTTACCTGAATGTATTACATAAAGCTTTTCACCTTTGTCCCCAGCCATATAAATCATTTCACCTTTTTTAAAGGTTTTTTCCCTAGTTATATGAGCTACTTCTAGCATTTCCTCTTGGGTTAAGTTACTGAAGATAGGTACCATCTCTATACAATTTTTTCCATCTCTTTCATGACAATTACATAGCATTATTTTTCCCCCTATAGGATTTCCTTCCACTATGGCCTTAGTTATCCTCTTATGACTATATATTAATATTCTACGTCTAAACCTAGTACTGTTCTGTTAGTATATCTGCCATAGATATTATACCCAATATCCTTTGTAAATCACTATTGTTACTTATGCTTATCTTTACTGTGACTTTATTATAGGATAGATTTAGCATTAAATCTTTGACCTAGGTCAAATTTTATAAAAGAATTAAGTCTAGTTTAATATTATTTAAATTATTAACTCTTCCAATAGAAATTATCCTATAGACTTACTACTTCCAACTAAAAAACAGCCCTAAGGCTGTTTAATTTACTTCTTTTATGGCTTCTATAAATCTATCTATATCTTCTTTAGTAGTATCAAAGGATGTAACTAATCTTACTAAATTAGTGTCTTCATCTATTGTATAAAATCCAAACTTCTCTTGTAGTTCATCTATTATCTTTTTATTCATATTAGCAAATATCATATTAGTCATTAGGCCTTCCTTTACCGTTACACCTTTTAACTTAGATAATTCATTGGCTAAATATTGCCCCATACTATTGGCATTTTGGGCATTTTCCCTCCATAGTTCACCTTCTAAATATCCTATAAATTGGGCTGATATAAATCTCATCTTTGATAATAATTGCATTCCTTGTTTTCTATAATATTTAAGGTCTTTAGTTAAATCATTATTAAAGGATATGATAGCCTCTCCTACCATCATTCCATTTTTGGTTCCACCAAAGGATAAAAGATCTACTCCTGTATCTGTGATCATTTCCTTAAAACTTGTATTCAAAGCAACTACAGCATTGGCTATTCTAGCACCATCTATATGTAAAAGCATATGATTATCATGAGCAAAATCTGCTAAAGCCTTTATTTCCTCCACTGTATATAATGTTCCCGTCTCTGTAGTTTGAGATATGGAAATTATCCTGGGTTGGACCCTGTGTTCATCTCCTTTAACAGTTAAAAATGGTTTTATATCTTCAATTTCAAGTTTCCCATCTTTGCCCTCTGTATATAGGATTTTAGAACCACTGATTCTTTCAAAGGAGCCACCCTCATCTGTATTTATATGGGCTGTATCTGTGCATACAACAGCCTCAAAGGGTTCTAGTAGACAACTAAGGCCTATAATATTGGCTGCAGTTCCAGTTGTTACAAAATATATATCCACTTCTTTTTCAAATAATTCTCTTATTTTCTTCTTAGCTTCTACAGAATACTTATCATAGCCGTAGGGATTATCATGTCCAGTATTTGCACTTATAATAGACTCCAAAATCTTTGGATGTACACCTGAATTATTATCGGATTTAAACATTCTCATATTATTCACCTCATTAGTTTATTAACTTATATTATACTATATACATATTGAGACTAACTAATTTATTTCATCTATATAAGAATAATATTTATTTAAACTCTATATTAAACCTGTGGACCTTGTCTCCTAGTTTTACCTTTCCACTCTGGATTACACTTGCAAATACAGGACTTTTAGAAAGCAAGCAAATATCTCCATTTTCATATAATATACATTCTTTAAAGCATTTTTTACCTTTAGAGAGGATCTGAATTTTAGCATCACCTATGATCAATATATCATCTTGCAAAAGCTTATCTACTTCCAATCCGTCTATGGTTATATTTTCTTGGAACCTCCTAAGGCATAAACCTTCTAGTTCTTTATTATCTATTTTATCCCTAATATCTAAACCTAATAATGATATTTGTCTTTTTTTATCTATGCCACGAAGATCTCCTACTATTCCCTTTCCTTTTTCAAGATAGGCCTCCTCTATATAGCATGTATCCCTGTTCTCATCTTTCTTTCTAAGACTTATTATTTTCACCTAAATCACCTCTATAGGATCTCCCTCTCGAACTACGCCACCTTTAATTATCTTAGTAAATATACCTTCCTTTGGCATTACACATTTACCTACTTTTTTAGAAATCTCACATCCTGTATGACACTCTTTTCCTATTTGTGTTAATTCTTGTATTGTTTCCCCTATTTTAAATCTTGTTCCTATTGGCAACGAAAATAACTCAATTCCTTCTGTTGTTATATTTTCTGCAAATATTCCTGGAACTAATCCATCTATACCTAAGTCCTTCATTTTTTCAAAACTTTCTATTGCTAAAAGACTTACTTGCCTATGCCAATTTCCTCCATGGGCATCATTTTCTAGTCCAAATTCTTCTATGAATACCCCTTCCTTTATAGGTTTTTTAATTACACCCTTCTTATCTGAAATATTTACAGACAATACCTTTCCCTTTATATCTTTTCTCACATAATCACCTGATTTTCCGCCAGATTTTTTAATAAGTTTTATATCATTAATTATCATATCCTTATCTATAGCTTTGCACATATCATATATAGTAAGACAAGCTATGGAAACTGCAGTTAAAGCTTCCATCTCTACTCCTGTTTTTCCTTCAGTTTTTACAGTGGCTTGTACTTGAACTCCATCTTCTATAAAGTTAAAGTCAATATTTGCACCACTTAAAAATATATTATGGCACATTGGAATTAGATTACTAGTTTGTTTGGCACCCATTATACCTGCAATTTCAGATACAGATAGGACATCTCCCTTTTTAATCTGACCTTCTTTTATTCTATCTAAGGTCTTTTTTTTCATAATTATTTTTCCACTGGCAGTAGCTATTCTTTTGGTAACTTCTTTATCTCCAACTTCCACCATATGGGCCCTACCATTTTTATTGAAATGTGTAAACTCCATATTTATCCTCCTATCTGATTCATATTTCTATTTATATATTCTTCTTCCTCTAATCTATGTTTTTCTTCCTTAGTGAAGATAGCTTCCATGACTATCTTATCTAAATCCTTTCCATCTCTCAGGGGTTTTTTTAAATCTATTTCCCTATTGGAATGTAAACATAGT
Organism: Wansuia hejianensis; assembly: GCF_014385225.1. Lineage (GTDB taxonomy): Bacteria > Bacillota > Clostridia > Tissierellales > Tissierellaceae > JACRTK01. The sequence goes on along the minus strand of NZ_JACRTK010000003.1, from coordinate 136,835 downwards.
TTTAATTTACCTGTAGAAGTTAGCCTTACTCTATTACAACTATTGCAAAACTTACATGAAATAGGATTTATTAATCCTACTTTACCTGTAGCATTTGGTAAAGCATAATAATTAGCTGGTGATGATGGATCTTCCTTATCTACTGGTTTTAGACTTTGTACCAATCCTAAGACCTTATCATTGGAAACAAACTTTTCCTGAGCAAAGTCTACAGCCTGTCCTATAGGCATTAATTCAATAAATCTTATATCTATTCCCTTTTTTGTTAAATTTACTAAATCCACTACTTCATCATCATTGAAGCCACCTATTAATACTGTATTTATCTTTATAGGCCACAATCCTACTTTTAAGGCTTCTTCTATTCCTTCTAATACCCTACTTAGCTTTCCACCCCTAGTAATATTATAATACTTGTACTCATCTAAAGTATCTAAACTAATATTTACTCTATTTAGTCCAGCTTCTTTTAAGGATTTTGCCATATCCTTTAATAGTAGTCCATTGGTAGTCATGGCTATATCCTTAATTCCTTCTAGTTTACTAACTTTATATATTAAATCTAAGACTCCCTTTCTTACTAAAGGTTCTCCTCCTGTAAATCGTATTTTATCTATACCTAAATTTACAAAGGATTTTATTAACTCATAGGTTTCTTCTAAAGTAATTATATCTTCATGATCCAGTTTAGGATTTATGCCTTCTTCTGGCATACAATATCTACATCTTAAATTGCATCTATCTGTTAAGGACACCCTAAGATAGTTTATATTTCTTCCAAATGAGTCCCTCATTTTATCACCTGACTTATTCCTTTATTATATGCTTATAAATATAGTCTGACAGTTCTTTTATTTCTTCTAATCTAAATTGTTTTATTTCATGGGAAAAGATTTCTAAATCACTTATATATGCTATTACAGTTTCAGGATTTGAAACTGGATGGGAAGATATCTCACTTCGTACAATCTCAACTTTAGGAAAATTTGAATATTTAAATCCTTCTAGAAGGATTAGATCTGCCTCTGGAAATTGATCTACTAAATCAAAAACAGGAATATTTACTTCTTCTTTTATAACCATCCATTTATTCTTGGAAAAGACCCCCACTCCATAGGCTCCAGCCTTTCTATGTCTATAGCTATCAGTACCTTCCACATCTGGGTCAAAATCGTGTCCATCATGTTTTATTGTGGCAATTTTAATCCCTTTTTCCTTCAATAAAGGAATAAGATTAGTAATTAATGTAGTCTTTCCTGAATTTTTCACACCACTTATAGCTATAATCTTTTGTTTGTGATTTTTCATATTAAATATACCTACCTTTACAGTATTACAACTTCTACTTCATCAAACTTCCTAAGACCAGTATTACCTGCCTCTATATCCACAAAGGCATTGCAGTCTTTCATGGTTAAAAGCATCCCCGAAGAATGACCTCCTTTTGGCAGTTTAACTTTTCCATCTTCATATATACATCTTATAAATCTTCTATTTTTGCTGGTCTTATTAAAATCTTCCATTATTTTAGCTTTAGTTCTTATTGTTTTTACACTAGAATCTCTACTTATTTTCTCTAATAGTGGTCTAGCTATAAGTTCAAAGGTTACAAGAGATGCGAAGGGATTTCCAGAAAGGCTTAATATTGGCTTGTCCCTAAGTATAGAATACATGGCAGGAGTTCCCGGTTTAAGCTTAAGTTTCCAAAATAATTGATTAGCATTTATTATTTTTACAACTTCATGAAATATATCCTTATCTCCTACAGATACTCCTCCCGTTGTAATCAATATATCTAAATTATCTATATTTTTTAAAATAGACTCAGCTACAGATTGGGGATCATCTTTTTCTGTATCTATTTTTATATAGTCAAATCCTAATTCTTTCAATCTAGAGCCTAAGAGTATTCCATTTGTATCATAAATCTTTCCATCTATCAAAGGTGATGAATACTCTATTATTTCATCACCAGTGACTAAAATTCCTATTTTAGGCCTTTTGATCACCTTTACACTACTTTGTCCCATACTTCCTAATACTCCTAAGTGTATAGCTGAAAGTTTAGTACCTTTTTCTATTAATAATGTGTCCGACTTTATATCTTCTCCTTTATAACAGTAATTTTCAAAGGGTTGTAGTGACTTCTTAAGTACCATATTGTTTCCATTCTCTATACAATCCTCTAATCTAATAACACAATCTGCCTCTAATGGCATTTTACCACCTGTCATTATCCTTATTGCTTGAAAACTGCCTAAAGTTTTATTACTGGGAATTCCAGCGTAAGCCTTATCTATAACTTTAAAAGCAATAGGATTATCTTCTGAGGCCATAGTTGTATCCTTGGACCTTATGGCAAAGCCATCTAAAGGTGATCTATTAAAAGGAGGATTATCCATTGGGGCATAAAAATCCTCTCCCAGAATTCTTCCTAAAGAATCCTCCAATGGAATTTTTTCAGTATCTTCTATTGCTCTTACAGATTTTAGAGCAACTTCTAAAGCTTGTTCTAATTCTATATTATACAAATCTATACACCCTTTCCAAATTGACAATTTGGATAATTACATATATCACAGTCTAAACATAATCCACCATATCCTAGTTTTGCAATATGGGATTTATCTATTTTAATTCCTGCACAAACATATGGTAACATTATATCAAATATAGTTGTTTTTTTATACATTGCACATCCTGGTACACCCATTATTGTAGTTCCATCACTAAAATATCCTAATAAAAACATAGCTCCTGGTAATACTGGTGCTCCATATGTTACAATATTTGCACCACTGGATTTAATTGCAGCAGGAGTCAAATCATCTGGATCTACACTCATTCCCCCAGTACATATAATAAGGTCTACTCCTTCTTTCTTTATATCTAAAATATGGGATTTAATCTTCTCTGTATCATCATTACTTACTAGATGCTTAACTACATCTATACCCATATTTCCTAATTTGTCTTTAATCACCGGGGTAAATGTATCTTTTATTCTTCCATAGTATACTTCATTTCCAGTAGTTATAATTCCAGCTTTTAGGTTTTTAAACGCAGTCAATTTTAATATAGGAGTATTACCTCCAATTTTCTTTGCTTTATCCAATTTATCTTTTTCTATTACTAGTGGTATAACCCGCATACCAGCTAACTTGTCTCCTTTTTTAACTGGGATATTTCCCATTCTCGTTGCAATCATAATATCTTCTAATTCATTTATTTGATTAAGTTTACTAATATCTACTTGAAAAAAACCATTACACTCAGCCTTTAATTCAACCTTTCCTTCCTTTACCTCTGTAGTAACCATATTATCATTTATGCAAAGACTTGATAAGATCAATGCTGCATCATTTTCATGTATCATTCCTTCTTGTTTTTCATAAACATATATATGATCTTTTCCCATTGATAAAAGAACTGGTATATCTTCCTCCTTAAGGATATGTCCCTTTCTAAAAACTGCATCTTTTATTTCATCTTTTACTATTCTAGTCATATCGTGGCATAGTATACTACCTACTGCATCTATAGTTCTTATTTTTTTCACTTTAAATCATCCTTTTGTATCAATAAAGCTGTTTTCAGTCTTTCGACTTGAAAACAGCTTTATGAATTATTATATAAATATATTTTAGCTGCTCCTTTTCAAACACGGAAGGCATGTTCGTTTCCAAACATACCCTTAAATATTATGATAATATTTGGGCATTTATCCATAGGGTTGATATCAGGATAGAATGCTCGGAGTCAATAAATGTCATTTAGTTTTAAAGTTTAGCGATAACCATATTCCCCATACTCAACACCTTCTGCTAAGGCTCTAGCATATTTTTCACTCATATGAATTGTGGAATATAGATATCTTACATTGTTTCCTGTTGTTAATTCACAAATATCACTATATTCTTCCTTGTGTCTAATTCTTCCAAGAGCACGTTCAATTTGTGCATCTGTATAAAAGTAAGGAGAATTCTTAAAATAATATAATGGTGTTGCACAGGGATATGTCTTACCATTCCATCTAACCATTTCAGCTATGGTTCTAGGCATATCTTTATCTTCTACCAACATGGCAATCATTGCATAATTATCACTCATGAATTCATTTGAATAATAATATACGTCCTTATCTCCCTTTATATAAACAATATCTTGACAGCCTTCATCTTTACTTAAATTATCTAATAGTTCCTCAAGTTTTGGTTCTTCTTTTTCTAAGGAAGATTTAGATGTTAAATAAGCTCCTTTACTCCTAATTCTTATAAACTCAGCAAGTAACTCTGCTTCTGTTTTTTCTTCTGCTTCTTCTATATCTTGATTTTCTAAAGAATTATCTAAATCCTCCACATCTTCCAATTCATCTAAATAATCAAGAAGATCAGGCTTTTCCTGTTCCTTAGATTCAATATTTGAAAGTTTTTCTTTTTCTTTTAATATATCTTCATTTATTTCCTTTGGAAACTCAGTTACTTTTTCGACTTTAGTAAATCCTTCTTTTCTTCTTCCAAATAGCAATATTACACCCCCAAACCATTACCTTTCTAAGCTGGTAACAATCCTCTCTTTTCCAAATCATCAGCCATATATCCTAAACCAAGTCTTTCAAGGGTCTTTCTAGTTGGAATACCTGTTTCAACGTCCCAGCCCATTTCCTCGTAGAACATTGTTTTAGCTGTTTCCATATCTTCTCTATCCATCTTAACTGTTCCTGCTTCAAATGGTTTGAAATCAGGCTCCTTATCAAATACCCAAGCTGGTATAGTATCATGATCTTTCCTTAGGTTTTTACTTCCTTCATGTATATTAAATGATATGGCTGTCATGACCCTAAGCATATTTGATACTCTTTCACTGGCTAAATCTATATCTTTTCTACTCCATTTTTCACCTGTAACAGCAGTCATATATTTAGCATCTAAATCATGATCTCCTTTATATCCTCTCTTCTTAGATGGAGATAGAGTCATAGGATACATCCAGTTACAAAGAGTTGCCATATCATGCCACTGTTTTCCTATAAATGCCCATTTAGCTAATTTTGCCTTATTTCTGTTCATAGGAGTGTAGTGTTTTGGTTTATCTACAGCACCTTCTCCAAATTCATCTTCCAATATTTTTTTATATAATTCATAAGGTGAACCTGACTGTATAACATTGGTCATATGGTGAATCATACAATCACGATTGTACATTATATTGTACAGTAGCCCAGTTTGCCATACATCTTCTGAAGAGTGATGTTTTGGATATCCATTGTAAGTTACATTTTGTAAATATTCTACATCTAGATATTCCTTACCTAAGTTCCATTCTTTAACCAATAGATACGTTCCAAGGCCTAGTTTAGAGATTTCTCCTTCTTTCATAGATATTCTACGAACTATCTCTACTACCCAACGTGGATCTCCTTCTTTCATTAGATCCCATGGGATAGAATTATATTCTTCAGCTGGAAGTTTCTCCTTAAGTATTCCAGATGTATAGCAATAGTTAAAATCACGTTGAATATTACCATAGTTATCCCATAGTCCATAATCGTCTACCGCTCTTGATCCAGCACCACAAATAACCAGATTTGCATCTCCTTCATCTACAAAATCCTTCAATCCTTCTGGATACCATGCTCCCTGATAAATAATAGGCATACATGTATTAGATACCTTAGTCGGTAAATCGTATTCTGCTAGAGGATCAATATCGTATTGAGCATAACATCTTATTGGGCATGAGGAACATCCTCCAACCTTTACCATATATTTATCAGCAATAGCTCCATGATCAAAGTATCCTTTATGGGCTCTATAGCCGATTTTATCTATATCTCCTACTGGTTGCTCACCCATATCTACAAATCCACCTTCAGCTTTTTGCCATCCTCTGCCTGGTGCTCCTGACCATCTATTGGTTCCTGATGGTGCAGAATACTCTGCCCAAGACTGTGGAACTGCTGGAACATTGTGATTATTGTTTCCACCTACTAACTCTCTTAACATATAATCACTAACTTCTTTTAGCTCTTTAGGATCAGCAATCTTAACACTTCCTGTACCACGAGCTACAAAGCCCTTCACTTTTTTGGAACCAAAAATTGCTCCAACTCCAGCTCCACCTGAGTTTCCTACTGATGTAATCATACAAGACATATTTACAAGATTTTCTCCTGCCTGTCCAATAGTTGCAGCATCAAAGGATTCTCCATTTTCTTCTACTAATATCCTATTGGCTTCAAAGGTTCCCTTTCCCCAAATATGGCTTGCATCCTCTATAGTTACCTTATCATCATCTATTTTAAGATATACAGGTTTTGATGCTTTTCCCTCAAATATAACTGCATCATACCCAGCATATTTAATTGCATGGGCTATATGTCCTCCCATATGAGCATCTACAATTGAATATCCTTTAGTCCATGATGAAAGAAATGACATATTAAGTCTACCTGAACATGGTACTCCAGATCCAGTTAAAGGTCCCATAGCTAAAACTACCTTAGATGCTTCATCGTAGGGATGAGTTTCTAAAGGTACCTCATCGTATATAATTTTATATCCTATTCCCATTCCACCTATATAATCTTTATATTTGCTTGTATCTTCCGTTTTTATTGAGTTAGTCGTAAAATTGACACGAAGTATTTTTCCAGACCATCCATATGTTGCCATTGTAGCTCAACCTCCCTATTGTTTTCTCGTTTTTTGTGCTGCTGCAGTTACTTCATCCCAAGGAACTTTTGATAAAGCTCCTGTTACACATCCTGATATACAAGCACCACACAAGATACATTTAGATGATTTCTTGGTTTCTGGATTTATAGTTGGCATATGCCAAGGACATGCTTCTACACAGGCACCACAACCTATACATTTTTTCTCGTCAACATGTTTTACTCCATTTTTATCTGCATATATTGCCTCTTCTGGGCACGCATTGCCACACCATGGATCCTCACATTGACGACAAGTATCTGGGAAATATACCCAATCATTTTGATATGTTCCATGACCTTTATTATTCATAAGATTGCGTGTCACCTTTACTCTAGATATATAAGATGAAACACAGCCATCATTTACTATAGTACAATTTATTTCACACCTTTGACATCCTGTACACTTGGCTTCATTAACAACTAATAGACCAGTAGGGGTTGTCCATAATGTAACTGAACCATTGTCCACCTGCTCCTGAGTACACCCAAATAAGGATAATAATGATGCTGATATTGTTAATCCTGCCAAACTCTTACCAGAAATCTTCATAAATTTTCTTCTTGTCATCTCTTGACCTAACATCTGGTCAAATTTATTTTGTTTTTTCATTTCTGACATTTTATTCACCCCTTATTTCATATTCCATAATAATCAACTCATAAAATACTTTTAAAGTATCAACCCTTTTTATGGAGATTATTATTTTTGACATAAGTATAATTGAATGTTAAATAACAAACATAGAAATATTATATTATAATCCCATTAGCCAGTCAATGCCCATGATTCTTTGATTGCCTTTTTGTTAAATTTATTTATTACCAAGGGATTGATAAAGTATTTGCAATCTCTCTTTTCATGTATTATAATTCTTGTTATAACTATAAAGAGACGAGGTGATTATTTGATACAACCTGAATTACATTCTGCTGTTGAGATGCCTGTTGAATTGTGGGTAAACAATAAGATAATTACAACATTTATGTGCACTCCTTCTGATTTAGAAGAATTAGCCATAGGCCATTTATTAACCCGTGGAATGATAAAAGATATATCTCATATTGATGATATTAATATAAACCTAAATACATATCAAATCTTTGTTACTACTAATAAGCCCATATCTACTAAATTATATAGTGTACCTGAATTTGTACTTAGTGGAACATCTTCAGTAGATAAATTTAGTAATAATATATATAAGATTCCCAAGATTGAAAATGATTTTGCAGTTGAACTTTCTAAAATAGTGAAAATTGCCAACACTATGGAAAAAGAAGCTATAATATATAATACTACTGGTGGTGTTCATGGTGCCATAGTAGCAGATACCGAAAAAAATATACACTTTGTCCGTGAAGACATAGGTAGACACTGTGCAGTAGATAAAGCCATAGGTATATCTCTTAAGAAAGGATTAGATCTTTCTAATACTTTTATCTGTACTACTGGTAGAATATCTTTAGATATGTTGCTAAAATGTGCAGTAGTACAAATACCTATTGTAGCGTCATTAAAATATCCTAGTGATATGGGAATAAATCTAGCAAACTATTATGGTATCTCCATTGTTTCTAGAATACTATCTGAAAATCCCCTTATTTATACTAATGAGCAAAGAATAATAAAATAATAAAAGGAGCTGAGCTTATGTTTGGACTTCATAAAATTGGATTATGGGAGCTTATACTTATTTTAGTTATTGTATTAGTAATATTTGGACCTAGTAAGCTTCCTGCAATTGGTAAATCCATGGGAGCAGCCATAAGAGAATTTCGAGCATGCGTTAATAAAAAAGATAATGATTCAATAGAAAAAGAAATTTAGTTTTAATATATTAGATTAGATTAGATTAAATTTATTTTCATGGCCTTTTTATCCTTAGGAGGCGAATTAATGAGTACTATAGAGTATGAAAACCTAAAATACAAAGTAAAAACTAGAATATATAAAGTAGATTCTAGTTTTGGTCCAGGTGTTGCAAGGATTATGGAATTGGTAAAAGAAACTGGTAACTTATCTAAGGCATATAGAACCATGGGTTTGTCATCCAGTAAAGGATGGAAAATCATCAAGAGGGCTGAAGAAGATCTAGGCTTTGCTTTAATAGAAAGTATTACTGGTGGAAGCGGCGGTGGTAAGTCAAGGCTTACTGAAGAAGGAGAATTATTTTTAGAGAAATACTCTAACTTTACAAAGGATTTAGAAATCCAATGTGAAAAACTTTTCTATAAACACTTTTATAATCATTAACTTTAATCGTCCGTTTGGGCGATTAAAAATATATCCGTTTATCTCAATTAAGATATTCGAAAACAAAAGGAGGATTTGTGATGAGCTTTAAAAAACTTCTTTGTATTTGTTTAATATTAATCTTAACAACAGCACTTTTAGTTGGATGTGGGGAACCTACAGAAAATACCCAAACTACTGACGATAGTCAAAACACCAAGGATTTAAATCAAGAAATCAAAGCAGAAAAAATTGAGTTATTAGTATCAGCTGCAGCAAGTCTAACAGATGTGTTAAATGAGCTTGGACATATATATGAAAAGGAAAATTCTAATATTAAAGTCAACTTTACATATGGAAGTTCAGGTGCACTTCAATCCCAAATTGAAGAAGGCGCTCCTGTGGATATATTTTTATCTGCAGCTGAAAAACAAATGGATGCCCTAGAAGAAGGTGGACATATAGTTAAGGATACCAGAAAAACCCTTTTAATAAATAAAGTGGTTTTGATCACTCCATCTAATAATGACTTACAAATAAATGATTTTGAAGATCTAAAAAAAGATGAAATCAAAAAAGTCGCCATTGGAGACCCTTCAAATGTACCTGTAGGTCAATATAGTGAAGAGATATTTACTAATCTAAAGCTTAAGGACAGTATAAAAGAAAAACTTATATATGCCAATGATGTGAGAACAGTTCTTACCTGGGTGGAAAATGAAGAAGTAGATTGTGGCTTAGTGTATGCAACAGATGCTTTTACCACTAATAAGGTAAAAATTATTGATGAAGCACCTAAAGGAAGTCATAAAGATGTAAGTTATCCTGTAGCAGCTATTGGTAGTAGTAAAAATTTAGATGCTTCACAGGCCTTTATAGAATTTTTATCTAATGAAGAGGCTGCAGAAGTATTTAAAAAATATGGATTTCAATTAAACTAGTGGAGAATATTATGAATTACTCTCCACTTTTAATATCACTAAAAGCTGCCATTATCTCCACAGCAATTAACTTTTTCTTAGGTATATATAGTGCCTTCTTAGTTAGCCGTACAAAAAAGTTAAAGGGCATAATGGATGGAATATTGACTCTTCCCTTAGTCCTTCCACCTACAGTTGTTGGGTTTTTTTTGCTAATTCTACTAGGAAAAAATAGCATTATAGGCAGGACCTTGTTGAGATTCAATACTTCTATTATGTTTTCCCAAGCTGCAACTATTATTTCCGCTACTGTAGTTTCATTTCCACTAATGTATAGAACTGCTAGAGGTGCTTTTGAGCAATTGGACAAAGATATTATAAATGTGGCTAGAACTTTAGGATTAAGTGAACATAAGATTTTTAGAAAGATAATTCTTCCAAATAGTTTTTCTAATATAATGGCTGGAACTATACTTACTTTTGCCAGATCCCTTGGAGAGTTTGGTGCAACTATTATGATAGCTGGTAATATCCCTGGCAAAACTCAAACAATGTCTGTTGTCATATATAGTGCAGTTCAAGCCGGTAATAGACATTTAGCATATAATTGGGTTATCCTAATGGCTTCTATTTCCCTAGTTATTATGATACTAATGAATAAATTTGAAACTAATAAAACCTATAATATGGGAAAGGGAGGGAATCAACATTCTCTATGTAAATATGAAAAAAAAACTAGGTAATTTTCAATTAGATATTGAGTTTGAAATAGATAATAAAACATTATCATTGTTAGGCCCTTCTGGTTGTGGTAAAAGCATAACTCTTAAATGTATTGCTGGTATTGAAACTCCAGATGAAGGCCAAATAATATTAAATGGAAGAACTCTTTTTGATCATAAAAGGAAAATCAATCTATTACCACAAGATAGAAAGGTAGGTTTATTGTTCCAAAGCTACGCCCTATTCCCCAATATGACTTTAGAAGAAAATATACTTATAGGAATTAGAAAAAATAGGTCAAACAAGAAAAGCTTGGTAAAAAATATTATCAATGACTTTTCACTTAATGGATTGGAAGATAACTATCCTCATCAACTTTCTGGTGGACAACAACAAAGAGTAGCCATAGCTCGAATGATAGTCAATGAACCTGAAATCCTTATGTTTGATGAACCATTTTCAGCATTAGATGAACATCTTAAGTGGCAAATGGAAAGGGAATTAATAGATATTATAAATAAGCATTTAGGTGAGGTACTATATGTTTCTCATAACAAAAATGAGGTTTTTAGAATAAGTGATTTAATAGCTGTAATTAATAATGGCAAGATAGAAGACTTCAGTACAAAATATGATCTGTTTAATAGTCCTAAAAGTATATATTCTGCAATACTTAGTGGCTATAAAAATATTTCCAAAGTTCAAAGAGTTCATAGTAACAAAATCTTAGCCATAGACTGGAATTTAGAATTTCAATGTAATGATATAAAGGATAATATTAGTTATATGGCTATTCAAGAGCATAATCTTGATATTTGTGATTGTGGCCTTACTGAAAACACCTTTAAACTTAGTATAGATAATATAGTTGAAAATATATACTCTAATACAATAGTTTTATCTAATATTGAGAAATCTAATGTTCCCATCTATATGGAAATACCTAAAAAGGATTTTAATCTTAAGCCTAAGAAACAAATATATATAAGGTTTCCCAAAGAAAAAATAGTATTATTCTAGTTAAAATAAAGGATAAATTAATATGATTATAACCTAATAGATAAAATAATATTGTTATTCTTTACACAAGACACCTTTAATGCTAAAATATATTGTATATAATTTGACAGATAAGGAGGAATACATTATGTTTGGACCTGGCAAACTTGGATTAGGAGAGTTGTTGTTGATTTTTACAATTGCCCTTGTAATTTTTGGACCTTCTAAGCTACCAGAACTTGGTAGATCCATGGGGGAAGCTATAAACCAATTTAAAAATGCTTCCAAAGAAATTACAGACGAAATAAATAAACCTTTAGATGATAAAGATAAAAAAGATGCATAATGAAGGATGAAAATATGGAAGTTCAAGATAAAAAACAAACCATAGTTGAGCATCTTTCAGAATTAAGAAAAAGGCTTATTTATGGTTTTATTTCTTTAATTATTTTTTCTATACTATCTTATAGATTTTCAGAAACCATAGTAAAGGATATGATTGATAAAGCACCAAATATTGAATTTGTATTTATTGCTCCAACTGAACTTTTTATGTCTTATCTTAAAATTGCAGTTATAGGAGGTATAGTTTTATCCCTTCCTATTATTCTTTTTAATATTTGGTTATTTATAAAACCGGGATTAAACTTTGATGAAAGACGATTAATCATCAAATCCCTTTTTATAGGTGGTATACTTTTTTTATTAGGAGCTTTATTTGCATATCTATTTGTACTACCTATGACTATAGTGTTTTTTACGAGTTTTCAAATAGATACAATAAAGGCAATGATAAGTTTTAGTAATTATCTATCATTTGCAATTACATTTGTCTTATCCTTTGGATTGGTTTTCGAAATGCCAATTCTAATGACTATCATAGTAAAATTGGGATTGGTAAGTACTAAGACTTTGGCAAAAAATAAAAAATTAGCTATTTTAATAATATTTGTATTGGCTGCTATTCTTACCCCACCTGATGTAATCTCTCAGACCCTGTTGGCTCTACCTATGATATTGCTCTTTGAAATAGGAATGTTTTTCTCAAAAAAAGTTGAAGGTAAGAAAAGTTCAAATTAGCATAAAAAGCTTCTTGTATATTCAAGAAGCTTTTTATATTTACTTTAGTTATTATTTAGATACCTATATGGATATATGACAAAATATGTCATAAGTTATATTAAAATTATATCTCCTGTATTTTTAAGCTTATATCCTCCAAGGGATTTGATTCTTTCCTTAAACTCTTCAGATCTAAGTACATTTATAAACTCCTTTATCTTTGAATCCTCTAAGAAATCTTGATTTACTAAAAAATCATATTCTTCATAGGCCACTTCTATAAAATCTAAGTCTAAAGCCTTTGCAGCTGAATATATCCCTAATCCTACATTGGCAGAACCAGTCTTGACACCTGTGGCTACTGCCATATGGGTATTCATCTCTCTTGTATACCCCCTTATATTTAAGGGATCTATTCCTTCCTTTTTCAAATGATAGTCTAGTAATATTCTTGTTCCTGCACCTCTTTGTCTATTTATATATATGATTTCCTCTCTACTTAAATCTTTAAAGTCCCTAATATTAAAGGGGTTCCCCTTTTCCACTATAAAGCCTTGTAGCCTTTTTACTCCCTTTATTAAGGCCATCTTATTTCCTGGAAAATATTTTTTTACATAGTCTATATTATATGTTCCATTTTCTCCATTCAATAAATGAATAGGTGATATATGGCACTCTCCCCTTCTCATGGCCATTATTCCACCCATACTTCCTAAATGTCCCGAACTTAAATCCATCATATCTGCCAAAATATCCATTATCAAATCATGGCTACCTATAGACACTAAAGTGTTTTTTATATTTGCTAAAGGCCTTAATAGTTCTACTTTAACCATATCTCCAGCTTCTACCCCTTCAATATTTTGTGGAATAATACCAATTCCATCTGCCTTTACTAAACTCATAGTAACTCCTGCTCCACTAGATAAGGGTGTTGCTATAAGCTTATGATTTACATATCCTAAATTTACCCTAACGAACTCTCTATTTTTAAGAGAAGACACTATCCTTCTAGATATATATGCATCTACTACTTCTTTTTCATCTTCCTTAATTCCTAAGTACTTATGAATTAATGGTTTCACAAATTTATCAAATACTAAAAAAGCAGAAACTGGATATCCTGGTATTCCTATAACAGGTTTATTGTCTATAAGTCCAAGTATAGTTGGTTTTCCAGGTTTCATGGCTACTCCATGTACTATTACTTGTCCCAATTCTTTTATAAGATTCACAGTATAATCCTTAGTTCCTGCAGAAGAACCTGCAATTATTAAAATAATATCATTGTCTTTAACTGCATCTAGTATGGAGATTTTCAACAACTCATAATCATCATCTACGGGAGCATATCTTTTAGGTATCCCTCCTAATTTCAATACTATATTTTGAAATACCCTAGAATTAGAATCCATGATTTTGCCTTCTTCCAGTTCTTTAAAATCCTCTATAATCTCTGTACCTGTGGGAATAATCCCTATCCTAGGTTTTTTATAGATCTTAATATCTTCTACACCTCCAGATATTAAGGCACCTATGTCTATGGGTCTGATCTTATGTCCTGATGGTATTATCATCTCTGTAGCTACTATATCTTCACCAATCTGTCTAATATGTTGCCAAGGATGAGCAGATTTTAATATTTGAACCTTTCCTTCATCAATCTCTATAACATCTTCTATCATAATTACTGCATCGTAGGGATCTTTGATTATATTTCCTGTATTTATATATATAAAATCCTTCCCTTCCACTAAGGTTAATGGACTTACATCAGTTGCTTCCAATGTATTATCTGATCTTACAGCAATCCCATCCATGGCAGCAGCATTATAATTTGGTGAAGATACTTTTGCATATACTGCTTCATAGCTTATCCTATCTAAAGAGTCTATAGATTTGACCACATCATATTCTGGGCTAATATTTAGTTTTTCATAATACATATTTTGAGCCAATTCCTGATCTACATTATCTATATAAATATTTCTACTCATTATTTTACCTCTTTCTTTTAGCAATTAGCCATTGATAAGCTCCATATAAATAATAAAAAACCTATCTTCATATTCAATAAATTTTTTAGAATTCGGTTTTGTTTTTATAATTTACTCATTCTTATTTTAAATTACCAATTAACATTCGTTAAAGAAGATATACTTCTCTCTCCTCTCCCTTGTAAACTCCTTCTTCCTTAGGTTCTAATATAATATATCCTTGAGATTCTGATAATAAACTTATCATACCTGACTTTCCAAAGCTTGGACTTGCAAAAAATACTCCCTCTTTATCCACAAGTTTTACCATTTGATATGTTGTTTTTCCTGGGGATGATGGAAAATTAAAATCTATTATGGCATTTATTTTAGGCTTAATAGTATTTATACTTAATTTTTCATTGATAAATGGTTCTATAATAGCCTTAAACACTATGATAGAAGATACAGGATGTCCTGGTAATCCAAATATGGGCTTATCCTTACCCTTGCCTATTATAGTAGGTTTTCCTGGTTTTATTGACAGTCCATGAACAAATACTCCCTCTTCATTAAAAGAATCTATTACTTTATAAGTATAATCCCTTGTACCTACAGAACTTCCTCCTGATATAAGTACAATATCTGAAATGTCTAGAGCCTTATCTACCTCTGCTCTTAGGCTTTCATAATGGTCCTTTATAATAGATTTGCCTACTACTTGTCCTCCTATCTTTTTTACTAAACCATAAAGTCCATAAGAATTTATATCTCGTACTTTTCCTAGATTTAATTCTTCATCTATATCTATAATCTCATCTCCTGTAGATATAATATAAAATTTTGGTTGCTTATATACCTTAACTTTTTCCATACCTAATGCTGCCAATACCCCCATTACCTCAGGAGTTATTTTTCTTCCTTCTCTAATTATTAGGCTATTCTTTTTTATGTCATCTCCTTGAGATATAATATTTTCTCCTTGAGATATAGGTTTGTATATCAACAGGCTATCTTGGTCTAGTTTTTCTGTATTCTCTATCATAACTACTCCATCTACACCCTTAGGTATCATTCCACCTGTAGGAATGTATACAGTATCTCCTGATTTAATAGAATATTTAGTTTCTTCTCCCATTTTTACTTGTCCAAGGATATTTAATATGCTGGGAATAGAATCTGTTGCTCCATGACTATCTATAATATTTATTCCATATCCATCTACAGTAGAACGATTAAATTCTGGTACATCTATATTGGAGTGAATATCTTCACCTACTACTCTGTCTATAGATTTTAATATATGTACCTCCTCTAACTGAAACCTATAGTCCCTAAAATTATCTTTAGTTAGCTTTATTGCCTCTTCTATAGATACTACATCAAAGAATTTCACTCAATACACAACCCTTCCATTTTCCATTCCGATTATATTGTCACATAATCTTTTTGATTGTTCTATATTATGGGTTACTATTATTACTGTACCCTTGTTTTCACGATTAAATTTTTTGATTTCACTTTCCATAGTAACTATATATTCTGGGTCTATATTAGATGTAGGTTCATCTAATAATAATAATTTTGGATTAAATACTAAAGCCCTTCCTAGGGCTACTTTTTGTGATTCTCCTCCAGATAGTCTATGGGCCTTTTTATCTCTTAGATCCTCTATTTCTAATCTTTTCATTATATCTTCAACTAATGGTTTTGATTTTTGTCTATCTATTCCTCTAATCTTCAATGGATACTCAATATTATCATACACACTTCTTCTAAATAAGTATGGTTTTTGAAACACAATAGTCATATTACTTACTATTTCCTTATTTATTTTCTTATTATTATAATTTATATTTCCTAAATATTCCTTATCTAATCCTGCAATTATGTTTAATAAAGTAGTCTTTCCACATCCATTGGGACCTATTATCCCAGTTATTCTTTGCTTTTTTATAGCTAAACTCTCTATATCTAAAACTTGATTTTCACCATAATATTTCTTTAGATTTTTAATCTGTATATCCACCTTACTCCTCCCTACTATAGGAATAAATTATGCTATGTATTATAAATGAAATTAACAATAGTACTATTCCTAAAGCTATGGCCATGGGATAATCTCCCATGGAGTTCATCATAGAAATAGTGGTAGTCATTACTCGAGTATAATTCTTTATATTACCACCAACTATCATTACTGCCCCTACTTCAGATATGGCCCTAGAAAATGCAGTGGCAATATTTATTAATATATCTACCCTTAATTCCCTTATAATCAATATAATAGTATCTAATCTATTGCATCCAAGGGTAAAGGCTACTTTTTCAATTGTATTTCCTCTACTTTTAACTAAACCATAGGTAAGACCAAATATTAACGGAGTTACTAAGAGTCCTTGGGCTATTATCATAGCCTCCTTAGTATATAAAAGATCCAAATGTCCTAAAGGTCCTTTTCTAGATAGACCAATAGCTACTAACAGTCCTATTACTACTGATGGAATACTCATCATTGTATAAGTTAGCCTACTAAATAAGTTCTTTCCTTTAAATTTCTTTATGGCAAAATAGGTACCTAAGGGAACAGATATTATAGATGCAAATAGGGTGGCAGAAGTGGATACTAATATAGACAGAGAAACTATTTGAAATACTTCTCCGTCCCATGTAATTAACAATTTTACGGCCTCTTTAAAACCCTCTGTAATATAACTCATAGATTATGCCCCTTCTTTGTTCATAGTAAGGGATTACTCGGGACACAGTATAATTGAAAACAAAATTTTGTGTCCCTCCATCCACATAATTACTGAGCATTTGGTATAAATAATGGTTGCCCATACTCTTCTATACCAAATTCTTTAATTAGACTCTGTCCCTTTTCTGAAACAATCCAATTCATAAACTCTTTAGCATCTTCTTGGTTTATTTGATTTGCTTTGTCTCCTAATACTTCTGGATTTACTGGTATAATCCCATATTGGTTAAATAGATTCTCATCTCCTTCAATTATTATATCTAAATCCAAATCATCCTTCATACTTAAATATGTAGCCCTATCTGTAATTGTGTACCCTTGTTTTTCATTGGTAATTTTAAGTACATCTCCCATGCCTTGTCCTACTTCTAAATACCAATCCCCTTCTGGTTTTATATCTGCTGACTTCCAAATATTTAATTCTTTTTTATGTGTACCTGAATCATCTCCACGGGAAACAAAAGTAAATTTTTCTCCCTCAATTACCTTTAATCCTTCTAATATATTATCTGGACTTTTATCCTTTAACCCTAATGGGTCTTCCTTTGGTCCTACTAATATAAAATCATTATACATAACATCTTTTCTTTCTATTCCATATCCTTCCTCTACAAACTCTACCTCTGATTCTTTAGCATGTACTAAAAGTATATCTGCTTCACCGTCTTTACCCATTTGAAGAGCCTGTCCAGTACCTACAGCTATTACTTTTACTTCTATTCCTGTATCTTCTTTAAATTTAGGCAATAAAAAATTTAGTAAACCTGAATCTTCTGTGCTTGTTGTAGTTGATAAAAGTATGGTACCACCTTGTTTAGATACCTCTTGTGGCTCTTGTAACCCATCAGGTTCTTGGGGTGTTTCTGACTTGGGTGAGCATCCAACTATTGTAAAGATTAGCAATAGTACGAGAAAAATAGATAGTCTTTTTTTCATAAAAATCCCTCCTTCTGTTATATATAAAAAGGCAGCCTGAAAGAAAGGCTGCCTTTCCCTTCCTTTTCAGATATAGAAATTATGGCGATTTATTCCCTATACATAGGCTTAAACTTCCTCACTACTTAGCCTAGTAAGTTTAGGAATCTAATCTAGGAATATTAGTATAGATATTCATTTTATCTGCCCTAACAAATCCAATTAAGTTAATATTTAACTCCTTTGCTATATCTATGGCTAAACTAGTAGGGGCCGATCTAGAAACTATGGTAGATATTCCTCTTTTCCCTGTTTTTATGAGTATTTCAGAGGATATTCTCCCACTTGTTAGTATAATTTTATCCTTTAATTCTATCCTATCTTCCAAGGCCTTACCTAAGACTTTGTCTAAAGCATTGTGTCTTCCTATATCTTCTTCAAATATAATCATGCCATTTCTATCATATAATCCGCAACTATGGACTCCTCCTGTTAGTTGAAATAGTTCTGATCTTTTGTTAAAATCCCTCATCATATTACTTATCATATCCTTGTCAATAGATATTGGGCTTTCTATTTTTTTAGATTTAAAGGAATCAATAACATTATAAAACACAGTACCCTTTCCACATCCAGAAGTAATAGTTCTTTTCCCCCATAGCTTTTCATTAAATGTATTTCTTTTATTTAAATATACATATGCTCTCCCATTTTCTTCATCTATGTGGATTTTTTCAATAGATTCCATACCATTTATAAATCCTTCAGAATGAAGAAAACCTAGTGTTAGCTCCTTTAAAGATTTAGGAGTACATAAAAGTGTGATTATTTCTTTATCATTTATAAATATGGTAAATGGATATTCTATTATCACTATATCCTCTTGAATATTTTCTTGATTTCTATTGTATTTTAGTATTTCATAATATTTAGTATAGCTCATATTAAATACAACCTTCTTTAGCAATCTGCTCTAAATAATTATTTAGGTCTTCCTTAGTATTCAAATTTAAAAACATATCCCAGTTAGGACTAAATTCTCTAGCCTTAGATTCTTCAATATAATTCATATGAAGTCTCTCAACTAAACGGCATGTAGACCTTCTTCCTGTTTCTAAATATCTTTCTATATCCTTTATAATATCCTTAGAATAAAAGGAACAAAATGGCTCAACTAATTCACCTATTTTTGTATAACATCCTTGTTCCCCCATATGCTCTTTCATATGTTTAATATATTCTATATTTACATTCGGCATATCACAGGCTACAACTAAGGCATATTTACTGGAGCTAATACTAAGTCCTGCATGAATGCCTCCCAAAGGTCCCTTATCTTTTAAAATATCTTTTGTTATCTTATGACCTAGACCAATATAATGCTCTGGTTTATTGGTCACTATGATTATCTCCTGAAATTCTTGTTTCAACTTATTGATTATACTATCTATAAGTCTTCTTTCTTCTATTTTAAGAAACTGCTTATCAAAACCCATCCTAGAGCTTTTTCCTCCAGCTAATATAATGGCAGTTCCAAATTCTTTCATATTATCACCTATTTTCTAGCACAATCACTTGTGCTATTAGTTAGTATTTCTAACCCATGGTAAATACTATCTAAAGAATACTCTAAAGCTTCCTTTACGGCCTTTGGACTACCAGGTAGATTTACTATTAGTGTATCCTTTCTAATTCCAGACACTCCTCTAGAAAGCATGGCCCTAGGGGTAATGCTAAGACTATAATATCTTATGGCCTCTGCGATACCATTTGCCATTCTATCACAAAGTTCTGTAGTGACTTCAGGTGTAATATCTCTTTTACTAAATCCGGTTCCACCTGTTGTTAATATTAAATCCACCTTTAATTCATCTGCCATATGAATTATTGCATCTTTTAAATCCTTTGGTTCATCAGGAACTATAATCCGGTTAGAAATTTTGTATCCTTTTTCCAATAATATATCTTCTATTACTTTTCCTGATATATCTTCCCTTTGACCCTTATATCCTTTATCACTGGCAGTTATTATTCCTACTGTAAACATATATTAAACACTCCTATTCTGCCTTCTCCATTTTTACAGCTGCCACCTTTAGCTCTGGTATTTTAGCTATGGCATCCAGCTTATTGTTAGTTAAGTAATTTGCAGCACCTTGGGCATAATGAAATGGCATAAATAATACATCCTCATCTATTATATTGGTGATTTTTGCCCATGTGGTTATCTCTCCTCTTCTGGAGCTTAGCCTTACTTTATCTCCTTCTTCTATACCCATCTTCTTAGCTGTTATCTCATTGATTTCTACATAAGATCTAGGAGCTAGCTTGTTTAGACCTTCCACTCTACCTGTCATTGTTCTAGTATGATAGTGGTATAATATTCTTCCTGTTGTAAAGGTAAATGGATATTTTTTATCAGGTAATTCTGCACTTTCTACATGTTCCGTTGGCATAAATAATCCCAGTCCTCTGGCTATAGACTCCTTATGAAGATATTTGGTTCCTGGGTGTTCTTTGTGTAAACAAGGCCATTGAATACCCTTTTCTTCTAATCTTTTATAATCTATACCTGCATACTGTGGAGTTACAGATCCTATTTCATCCATTATATCTGAAGGATCAAGATACTTCTTTTTATAACCTAAGGAGTTCATTATATCCATTATTATCTTCCAATCTGGTTTAGAATCTCCTACAGGGTCTATGGCTTGTCTTACTCTTTGAACCCTTCTTTCAGTGTTGGTAAAAGTTCCATCCTTTTCTGCAAAGGAGGATGCTGGTAATACTATATCTGCCATCTCTGCAGTTTCTGTCATAAATATATCTTGTACCACTAAGAAATCCACATTTGACAGGGCTTTTTTTACATGATTTATATCTGGATCTGATACCATAGGGTTTTCTCCCATTATATATAAAAACCTTATGGATCCATCTTCTGCTCCATCTAATATTTCAGGTATAGTCAATCCTACTTTATTGGATAATTTTGCATCCCAAGCCTTTTCAAATTTTTCCAATACTTCTTCTTTAAATACTTTTTGATATCCTGGTAAATCTGCTGGCAGCCCACCCATATCACAAGCTCCTTGAACATTATTTTGTCCTCTTAGTGGATTTACTCCTGCAAATTCTTTCCCTATATTTCCACACATTAGTGCTAAATTAGATATACTCATTACACTATGAGTTCCTGTAGTATGTTGAGTGATTCCCATGGCATAGTATATCCCCGAATTCTCACCCTCTGCATATATTGTTGCAGCTTTTATTATATCTTCTGGATCTACTCCACATATCTTTCCTGCTATTTCCGGTGTGTACTGTCTTACAAGATTTACTAGTTCTTGGAAATTTTCTGTTCTTTCATCAATATATTTTTTATTATATAGTTCTTTTTCTACTATTACATTCATCATACCATTTAGCAAAGCAATATTAGTTCCAGGCTTTATCTGTAAAAACACATCTGCATATTTAGCTAATTCTATTTCTCTAGGATCTGCTACTATTAGTTTTGCTCCTTTATTTACTCCTTGTTTTATCATGGAACCAATTACTGGATGATTTTCTGTAGTATTAGACCCTATAACAAATATAACATCGTTATCCTTTACTTCCTCAATGGAGTTTGTCATGGCTCCACTTCCTAATGTTGTTGCAAGACCTGCAACTGTGGAAGCATGTCAGAGCCTAGCACAGTGATCTACATTATTTGTACCTATTACTGCCCTAAAAAACTTTTGGAATAAATAATTCTCTTCATTGGTACATCTAGCCGATGTAAGTCCTGCAAAGGCATCTGGTCCACTTTCATTCTTTATTTTTTTTGTTTTATTCCTTATAAGCCTATAGGCCTCATCCCAAGTTGCCTGAACAAATTTACCATCTTTTTTAATTAATGGAGTCTTTAATCTATCTTTATGATTTATAAATTTATAAGCAAACTTACCTTTTACACATAATAAACCTTCATTTGGTCCACCTATGGCTGGCTGTGCTCCTAATACCTTATTATCCTTAACTATTAAATCCAATTGGCAACCAACACCACAATAGGAGCAAGTAGTCCTTACTTTTTTAGTTTCCCAATGTCTATATTTTTCTAGAGGCTTTGGAGTCAATGCTCCAACTGGGCATATAGACACACAATTTCCACAGGATACACAAGTGGAATTTTCTAGACCTTCATTAAAGGGAGTAGCTACTATAGTATCAAATCCACGATTTTCAAAACCTATGGCATTGGTACATTGTAGTTCATTACATACCCTTACACAAAGTCCACATAAAATACACTTTTTAGGATCATAAGAATAAAAATGATTACTATTATCTATATTTGCCTTTCGCTTGTCTCCACTATATTCTCCATCTACTAAGCCATATTCATAGGCATAGTCCTGTAGTTTACATGCTCCAGATTTTTCACAATTTAAACACTCCATAGGATGATTAGATATCAATAGATTTAAAACATCTTTTCTTGCTTCTACAACCTTTGAACTATTAGTATGTATAATCATATTGTCTCTAATCTTTGTACTACATGAAGTTACTAGATTTTTCATACCTTCTACTTCTACTAAACATAGTCTACAGGCTGAATGAGGCTCTAATCTTTCATCATAACATAATGTAGGTATATCTATATCTAGGATTCTACATACTTGTAAAATACTATTACCTTTTTGGGCTTCATATTCACGTCCATCTATGGTTATTTTCATAAGAATTTCACCTCCTACACAAGTCTAGTCATTATCTTTTATTGTACGGATTTTTTCTAAGATTTCATTTAATCCTAAGGCCTTTTCCCAAGTAGTCTCCTCAAATCTACCACCTATCTTTCTATATGGCTTATCTGGCATATCTATATTTATAAGCTCTGTAGTTAATCTGCCCTTTAGACATAGAGGTCTTCCCTGATCTGGTTCCATAGCACGTACTGCTACTTTTTCTTTATTTTTAGTCAAAACTTCAAAATTACATCCATATTGGCAAGCCTTACATTTTACCACATGGGACTCTCCTTCCCATGGTCTCATTTTACCCATAGTTCTCTTGTCTACTAAGGCTCCCACTGGACAAACTACTACACATCTATTACAAGATACACAACTTGATGTCTCCAAGGTCTGATCTGCATCTAGTGATATCTTTGTATCATAACCTCTATTTGAAAAGGCTAACACCTTCCTGTCATCGATTAAACTACAAGTTCTTACGCATTTTCCACATAGAATACATTTACTATCATCCTTTAAAATATACGGACTAGATGTATCCACTAAATTAGGCCTCATGGCTCCATCATGTTCTCTAAACTTCACATCATATCTATATGCATATTTCTGTAATAAACATTCTCCTGCTTTTTGGCAAGTTAAACAATCATTTGGATGACTATCTAATAATAATTGTAATATTTCTTTTCTTATGGATATTATCTTTTCACTTTCTGTATGGACTACCATTCCTTCCCTAACCTTTGTGGAACAAGAAGTCTCCAGTTTATTTTTTCCCTCTATTTCAACTAAACAAAGTCTACAAGCAGCTACTATTTCTAAATTTGGATCATAACATAGTGCTGGTACTTCTATTCCAATTTCTTTGGCAGCCTGTAAAATTGTATAATCTTTAGGAACATTGGCCTTTTGACCGTCTATAGTAAGAGTTACATACATAATAGTTTCCCTCCTTTTTGCTATTTCCTAATTATGGCATTAGTTGGACAAGCATCAGCACAAGCACCACATTTAATACATATATCTTCATCTATTATATGAATTTCTTTTACTTTTCCACTGATACAACTAACTGGACATACCTTTTTACATTTTGTACATCCTATACATTTATCAGTAATAAAATATCTTAAAAGCTCAGAACAGCTACCTGCTGGACATCTTTTATCCTTTATATGGGCCTCATATTCATCTCTAAAGTATTTTAATGTACTTAGGACTGGATTAGATGCAGTCTGTCCCAATCCACATAAAGAAGCAGAATTTATTGTTTCTGCTAATTTTTCCATTTTATCTATATCATCTTCTTTTCCATTACCTTCAGTAATTCTTTCTAAAATTTCTAACATTCTCTTGGTACCTTCTCTGCAAGGAACGCATTTCCCACAGGATTCATCTACAGTAAAGTCTAAGAAAAACTTAGCTATATCTACCATACAATCATCTTCATCCATAACTACCATTCCACCAGAACCCATTATAGAACCAATTTTACCTAGGGATTCAAAGTCTACAGGAGTATCTAAAAGTTCTTCAGGTATACAGCCACCAGAAGGTCCGCCTGTTTGTACAGCCTTAAACCTTTTGCCATCAGGCACTCCCCCACCTAATTCATAGATAATCTCCCTTAGGCTCATTCCCATAGGCACTTCTACAAGATCTGCCCTTTGTACCTTCCCAACTAACGCAAATACCTTTGTACCAGGTGATTTCTCTGTACCTATGCTCCTATACCAATCTACTCCTTTTTGAAATATAACAGGTATATTAGCAAATGTCTCCACATTGTTTATAATAGTAGGTTTTTGCCACAAACCCCTATGGGCGGTCCTATATATTTTAGTCCTAGGCATACCCCTTTTGCCCTCAATAGATTCCATCAATGCTGTCCCCTCTCCACAAACGAAGGCACCAGCCCCTAATCTTAACTCTATATCGAAATTAAAATCTGTCCCAAATATATTATTACCTAAAACACCTAGTTCTTTAGCTTGTTCAATGGCTAACTTAAGTCTTTGTACTGCTACTGGATACTCTGCTCTTACATATATAAATCCTTGATCAGAACCTATAGCATAACCTGAAATAGCCATGGCCTCCAATACAGCATGAGGATCTTTTTCCAATATACTCCTATCCATAAATGCACCTGGATCTCCCTCATCTGCATTACATATTACATATTTCTTATCTGCATCATATTCATAGGCCGTCTCCCACTTTCTTCCAGTAGGAAATCCTGCTCCACCTCTACCTCTTAATCCTGATTCTTTGACTATATCAATTACTTCCTTAGGCTTCATAGTAGTAACTATCTTTCCTAAAGAAGAGTAACCATCCATTGCAATATACTCTTCAATGTTTTTTGGATCTATAATATCACAGTTTTTTAAAGCTATTCTAGTTTGTTTTTGATAATATTCATCTTTTAGACCTATTTCATCTCCATCTATTATGTATTTATCTTCTTTCCTAAGTCTATTTTCCAATTCTGGTCTAACTTTTCCTTTAATATCTTCTAAAATTTCTAAACTTATCATGGTACACCTCCAATTATCTATACTTTTCTAAGATTCCCTTGATATCTTCTCTTTTTACATTAGGATATACATCATTATTTATAGTAAAAACAGGTGCCAAACTACAGTCTCCTAAACACCTAGTGTCTACTATGGAAAACTTAAGATCTGGAGTAGTCCCTCCCCTTTTAATTCCCAATTGATTTTCAATTTCCTCTAATATTCCTTCTGCTCCCTTTACATAACAAGCCGTTCCTAAACATATGCTTATTTTATTTTCTCCTGTTGGAATAAATGAAAACTGAGAATAAAATGTTGCAACTCCATATATTTCTGACAAAGGAATATTTAATCTTCTAGAAATTAACTGTAATATTTCCATAGGTAAATATCCAAAGATTTCTTGAGCCTCTTGCATAACAGGCATCAAAGCACCAGGCTTGTCTTTGTTTTCTTCTATAAATATTTCAAACTTCTGTATCTCTTCCTTATGTTCTTCCTTATTAAAGATAAATTCCATCTTTAGCCCCCCTTTAAATCTTATTATTTTATTTATAGATGTATAACTTAATATACCTTTGATACATTATTATATCATATATCAGTAATATTCAACTATTGTGAAAATTAATACAATTATTTTATTATATTATACTATTAAACTATTTTATAGCAATAACAAATTATTTGGAATATGGTGAATTATATGTCAAATGTTTTGTTTGTTCAGATAGTATATTTTATGCTGTAAATATTATATAATATTAGTATCTCAATAATATACTAGAAAATAAATAAGGATTTATGGAGGTGAAATTATGGAAAAGTATGGACTTATAATCCTCATAGGTTATTTATTTGGGTGTTTACAATGGTCTTATATTTTAGGTAAAGTTTTAAAAAAGAAAGATATAAGAACCCTAGGTGGGGGAAATGCAGGTGCTTCCAATACTGTAACAGTTTTTGGCTGGAAAATGGGGGTCATGGTTGGAATCTTAGATATTTTAAAAGCAATTATTTCTATTTTAATTATTAGATATTTATTTAAAAGTACCAATATACTTGGACTATATTTAAACGGTACCAGTGTAATACTAGGGCATAATTATCCATTTTTCATGAAGTTTAAAGGTGGCAAAGGTACTGCATCTACTGTGGGAATGCTATTTGGTATAGATTATAGATTAGGTATATTAGGAATTTTAGTTATTTTAATTGTTGCTTTAGCTACAGATTATATTGCATTAGGAACCATATCTTTAGTTACTTTCTTTATATTAGCTACCATATACAAAGGTTTTGGAAGTGCTTGTATACTGCTAGCAGTATTTATTGCATTACAGAGTATATATCTTCACATTCCTAATGTTAAAAGAATACTATCCAAAGATGAGGTGAGTATTAGAAATACTTTAAAATCCAAGAAAAAAGTAGTCAGCTAATTAGCCGACTACTTTTTTCTTGGATTAGCAACTTCTACTTGAACTTTGCTTCCTCTTATTCGTTTATTTGAAAGATTTTTTACTACTTTCTTAGAATAATCAGCTGGTACTTCTACAAATGTAAATTTATCGTATACATCTATTGAGCCCACATATTTTTGTGGAATTTTAGTTTCTTGTGTTAAAGCAGCTAATATATGTCTTGGAGTAGCACCTTTTCTACTACCTATATTTATAAACAATCTTGTCATATCTTTAGGCTTCAGTTTAGTTCCAAAATCTACCATATCCAGTTCTTCATGTTTATTATACTTATTCTCAGCCATATAGAATTTCAGTAAAGCTGCTGCAATATCAAAGGATGTATATCCTTCCTCTATTAATACGTCTATAGTCTTATTATATTTACCAAGCTCACCTTTATTTATCTCTTCCTTAATATTATCTAGCATGGTAGCAGTATAAGTAGCTTCCATATCCTTTAAGGTAGGAATCTCTTTTCTTTTTATCTTGGTATTGGCATATTTTTGAATGTTTCTTAGTTTATTGCCATCTCTTCTACCTACTACAAAACTAAGGGCTACTCCTTCTCTACCTGCCCTTGCAGTTCTTCCTATCCTATGAACATAATATTCTTCATCTTGGGGAATATCGAAGTTTACTACTAGGTCTATATCATCTACATCTAGACCCCTAGCTGCCACATCAGTAGCTACCAATATATCTATGGTACCTTTTCTAAATTTATTCATTACTGTATCCCTTTGAGATTGTTTTAAATCCCCATGGAGACCATCGGCCAAATATCCCCTACCTCCAAGGGTATCTGTCAATTCGTCTACCCTTTTTTTAGTATTACAAAATACTATAGTTAGCTTGGGATTATGGATATCTATAAGTCTACTTAATATTTCTGTTTTCATATGTTCTTTTACTTCAAAATAGTATTGTTCTATTCTAGGCATAGTTAATTCTTTATGAACTACCTTGACTATTTCAGGGTCTTTCTGATACTTAGATGCAAACTTTATTATTTCTTTTGGCATAGTTGCAGAGAAAAATATGGTCTGTCTATTTTCTTCTAATCTATCCATCACCAATCCTATATCATCTCTAAAGCCCATGTCAAACATCTCATCTGCTTCATCTAATATCATCATATTTACATTATCTAACTTTAGGGTTTTTCTTCTTATATGATCTATTACCCTACCTGGAGTTCCTACAACTATTTGAACTCCCCTCTTTAGGGTTCTAATTTGTCTTTCAATAGGCTGCCCACCATAAACTGGCAATACTTGTATACCTTTTTTGTACTCTCCTAGTTTTCTGATTTCTTCCGATACCTGGATTGAAAGTTCTCTGGTAGGACATAGTATTAAAGCTTGTAAGCTTTTATTATTAGGATCACACATTTCCAATATAGGAATACCAAAGGCTGCAGTCTTTCCCGTCCCTGTTTGTGCCTGACCTATAATATCCTTTCCTTCTAAAATTACAGGGA
The DNA here is from genome assembly GCF_014385225.1 of Wansuia hejianensis. Taxonomy (GTDB): domain Bacteria; phylum Bacillota; class Clostridia; order Tissierellales; family Tissierellaceae; genus JACRTK01. The sequence continues at coordinate 108,309 of NZ_JACRTK010000003.1, read as the reverse complement.
TTGCTTGAGATTGTATTGGTGACATCTCTTCAAATCCCATTGCTGAAATACCTTTTTGTATTTCAGGTGATAAATTTATTTCTTCAAATCTTCTTTTTTCCAAAAGTCAACCTCCTTATAATTAACCTACTAAGTATATATCTATTATGCTTTATTTGCAAGGAAAATATTGAACTTCTTAAATTTCTTTATTTAATATTGAATATGTAAAGGGATTGCAAAGCAATCCCTTTTAATATATTCTATATTTTTAATTTCTAAGGTTTCTGTCTCCCTGTAATTAAAGAAATAATAAATAATATTAAAAACAGGAAGAAAATAATCTTAGCTATTCCAGTAGCAGCTCCTGCAATTCCACCAAATCCTAGGATTGCTGCAATTATAGCCACTATTAAAAATATAATAGCCCATCTTAACATTTTATCTCCTCCTAGTTTACTTTGTTTAAAATATACCCCATCAATACTACCGGGAAACAGTTTATTCAAAAAATGGATGATTTTTCTTTACTATGGTATAATGTTAGTGTGTCGAAATAAATGAAAGGCGGGATAATATGAGATGGAATTTAGACAAACTTTACACTTCTTTTCAATCAAAGGATTATAAAGGAGATCTAGAAAAACTTGATCTATTAATAGGGAACTTCAACAAGTGGGCTGATGACAATTTAAATTCCTTAGATAGTCCTGTAAAAAAAATAGAAGAATATATTGAGTTTTCCAAGGATATTTCTAGTCTCTTTGCAAAGTTAGCTTCTTTCGCCAGTCTATCTTCTGCTGTAGATGCTAGGGATGAAGATGCTTTAAAATACTTAGATATCCTAGGTGTTAAATCAACAGAATTGACTAAGCCAGAAGTTCAGTTCCAAAATTTTATAAAGGAAATTACAAATCTAGATGAACTAACTAGTAAATCTGAAATACTAAAGGAGCATAGGTTTCATCTAAAACAAATCAAATTAAACACTCAGTATATGCTTAGTGAAAAAGAGGAAATTCTCATATCTAAGATGGCTAATACTGGATCTAGCTCATGGTCTAAATTACAAAATAAAATATCATCTACTTTAATGGTAGATATTCATATTGATGGAGAAGATAAAAAACTACCTTTACCAATAGTCAGAAACCTAGCCTATGATAAAAACCCTAAAAAAAGAAAACTAGCCTATGAAGCGGAATTAGAATCCTATAAGAAAATTGAAGAGTCTTCTGCAGCAGCTTTAAATGGTATTAAAGGAGAAGTCATTACTCTATCAGAGTTAAGAGGCTTCCAATCTCCTTTAGAAGAAACCTTGGTTCAATCTCGAATGGATAAAGAAACCTTAGATGCTATGCTTACAGCTATGAAAGAATTCTTGCCAGTGTTTCATAAGTATTATAGGAAAAAAGCTGAATTATTAGGGTATAGAGATGGACTTCCATTCTACGAAATCTTTGCCCCCGTAGGTGAAGTTAATATGAGCTTTACCTACAAAGAAGCCATTGATTATATTGTAACCAACTTCAGAACCTTTAGTGATAGATTGGCAGACTTTGTTCAAAAGGCCTATGATAATCATTGGCTAGATGTAGAACCTAGAGATGGAAAAAGAGGTGGAGCTTTTTGTTCAAATCTTCATCCTATTGGAGAAAGTAGAATACTATCCAATTTCGATGGTAGCTTTTCCAATATGACTACACTAGCCCATGAACTAGGTCATGCTTATCATGGACTAAACTTAAGGGATGAATCCATATTAAATAGTAGATATCCTATGCCAATAGCAGAAACCGCCTCCATATTCTGTGAAACAATAGTAGTAAATGCTGCCTTAAAAGAAGCCAAGGACGCTGAAGCTCTAAGCATATTAGAATCCTCCATATCTGATGCTGGTCAAGTTATTGTAGATATATATAGTAGATTCCTATTTGAAACTGAACTATTTGAGAGAAGAAAAGGCCACAGTCTATCTGTAAATGAGTTTAAGGAAATAATGATAGATGCACAAAAGAAGGCCTATGGTGAAGGACTAAATCATAATGTATTACATCCTTATATGTGGATTAATAAATCTCATTATTATTCAGCAGGAAGGAATTTTTATAACTTCCCTTATGCCTTTGGTCTATTGTTCTCCAAAGGATTATATGTAGAATATTTAAATAGAGGTAAAGCATTTGTTAAAGATTATGATGAATTATTAAATGCGACAGGAAAAAACAATATACGAGATATTGCTTTAAAAATGGATATTGATGTCCACGATCCAGAATTCTTTAGAAACTCCCTAAGACTTATAGAGAAGGATATAGAGAAGTTTATTGAGTTAGCAGATAAATAACAAAATATCCCTTAGATACCTCTATCTAAGGGATATTACTTTATCATCAACTTTTACTACACCACCTTTAATTATTTTAGTAAAGACTACATTCATGAAAAGTTTACATTTACCTTCTAACTGTATTAGTTTACAGTCCTTAGCACATCTTCTACCTATACATATTATTTCATGAACTGTGTCTCCTATTACTAGCCTTTGTCCTATATTTATATCTTTAGTGTCTAAATCTTCTATAGTAATATTTTCATCAAAACCAAAGGAGCAAAGACCTTCCATCTTTTCATCATCAATTATCTCTCTAAATTCTGATCCTAATATAGATACTTGTCCATACTCTTGTCTTTTACTTAAATCTCCCACTATTCCTCGGTCCTCTTCTAGAAACGCCTCACTAATATAACAAATATTATCTTTGCTATCCCTTACCTTAAGTGCTGCAACTTTCATCTTATCACCTCATTAGACCTGGTTTTGTTTCTCGTGTGAAATTTTAATATTTTCTTACAAGTCCATTATAATACATTACATCAATAAAGTACAGTGGTTTTTATATATTTATAAGCTTACTATTGTACGAAACTTTATTTTGCTATATTATATTATCAAAAGATAGAAAGGGTGATTTCATGGATATTAGATTAAGTAATATTAGATTTATTATATTAATATATATATTTACAATAAATATTGTAGGATTTATAGCCTTTGGAATAGATAAAAAAAGAGCAAGAGATAAGACATGGAGAATACCTGAATCTACTCTCTTTATCTTATCTCTATTAGGTGGTGCTACAGGTAACTTATTAGGTATGAAAACTTTTAGACATAAAACTCAAAAGAAAAAGTTTACAATGGGAATTCCTATTATACTTTTAATAAATATATTTACATTTGTGTATATTCTTCACATTTTACTATAAAATGTTCGAATATCCCTTTAAATTCTTCATGTCTATCTATCATGGCTTCTGGATGAAACTGAACACCTAGTACAAATTTTTCATTAGTCGATTCTATTCCTTCTATAATTCCATCTGAAGATGTAGAATTTATTTTTAGATTCTTTCCAAGACTCTTTACACTTTGATGATGTTGTGAATTTACACATATCTTCTTTTTATTGAAAATATCATATAATATGGTATCTTCCTCTATATCTATAGTATGATATCCTCCTTCTATCCTATAAGCAGAAACATGGCCTAAGGAATTAGGCACTTGCCTATTTATATCTTGATATAAGCTTCCACCTAGACCTATATTAATTAGTTGTATTCCTCTGCATATACCAAATATGGGTATACCCCTATTATATGCTTTTTTAAACAACGTTAATTCCATAGTATCCCTTTCATAACAGATATGAGTTACTTCTTTAATGGGATTTTCATCAAATAATAATGGTGAAACATCTTCACCTCCAGTAAATATAAGACCATCTATCATATCTAAATACTTATCTATATCCTCTAATCTCTTTAGATTAGGAATTATGATTGGAACTCCTCCACCTTCTGATATTGCTTTTATATAAGTATAGTTTATTTTACTTAACTTTATCCTACCAGAGTATTCAATCTGACTAGTAAGTCCTATTACTGGTTTCATGATTATTATGCCTCCTATTAATAGACTATAAATATTTCTTAAACCAAATTGCCATATCCTCCATCATATTGGTAGTTACAAAATGGCCTAAGTTATTATATTCTATTAATTGGACCTTTGTTTTGTCACTATATAGATTCTTTATCTCCATATAAAATTTTCTATCACTATCTATATCTACTACTTTGTCAGCAGCACCATGTAGTAATAAAATAGGTCTATTCTTTAATAACTCTAAATTGTTCATAGGATCCATAGAGTTTATATAATCCTCTTCTTCTGCTGTTTCTCCTTGCAAATCCATACCAAGGGCTGATTTAAAAATGTAATTGGAGTTTTTCCAATAGCTAGAACCGTTTAAAGTTACCACTGCTTTTATATTAGGATTATGAGTAAATATTCCTGAAGAAGTAAATCCTCCCATGGAATGGCCTGATACTCCTATTCTATGGGGATCAGCCTTAAGATTTGATATACTATAATCTATAATCTTATTGGATTCTTTTATATTATTCAATACTACATACCAAAAATACTTAGTAGCATTTTCAGGTTCATAATTATCTAATGGATTTCTTTCACCATGATATATTGCATCTGGAATCAAAACTTGAAATCCTAAACTACCTAAGATAAATCCCCTAAGTCTTTGGGATTCCTTATTAGAACTCCAACCATGATAAAATATTATTGTTGGAAGTAAATCATCATGATTTTTAGGATAAAGCCTAATAACTGGTATATCTCCAATTGTAATATTATCTTCTACTAAAAAATCATGCCTTAGATATTTATCCACTATGTTTCCCCCTCTTTATTTAATTATATATTTTCGATCTGCCAATCAATTACCTCTTTACCTATGGAATTTAAAAAATCATTAGTCTTTGAAAATGGCTTTGATCCAAAAAAACCTCTACTTGCTGATAAAGGGCTTGGATGTACAGACTTGATTATATAATGTTTCCTATTAGTAATTAGCTTTTCCTTAGACTTTGCATTATTGCCCCATAAAATAAATACTATAGGATCTTCCCTTTGGTTTAGTAATTCTATAATTTTATCAGTAAAAATCTCCCAACCTATATTACTATGAGAATTTGCCTCACCTTCTCTTACTGTTAAGGAAGTATTTAGTAATAGAACTCCTTCTTGTGCCCACTTCTTAAGATATCCATTATTAGGGATATAACATCCTAAGTCACTATTTAGCTCCTTATACATATTTCTAAGGGACGGTGGAATCCTCACCCCTGGTTTCACCGAAAAGGCAAGACCATGGGATTGATTTGGCCCATGATATGGGTCTTGACCTAATATAACTGCTTTTACATCTTTATAAGCTGTATAATGAAGGGCATTAAATATATCATATTTATCTGGATATATAGTCTTTGTATTGTATTCTTTTATCAAAATATTTCTTAATTTCTTATAATACTCCTTTTCAAACTCATCCTTTAATAGTTCATTCCAATCATTGGAAAATATATCCTTCATATTTATCTCTCCTTGTTTACAAATATCATTCTCTAATTTTAGTATGCCCAATCTATAGCTCTCTTCTCCAATTTTTTGGTGCCAATAGTGCTATTATTGTAAACAACTCTAATCTACCTAATAACATAAAAAATGATAATAATAACTTAGTAGCTTGACTATATCCTACAAAACTTCTCGTAGGACCTACAAATCCTAGTCCTGGCCCTATATTACTTAAAGTTGCAACTACAGAACTTGCTGCACTTTCTAAATCTACTCCTTCTAATGTAACTAATAAAGTTCCTATCATGAATATTACTACATATAAGGCTATAAAACTATAAATACCTGCCACTACTTCATTTGACATGGTTTTACCATCATTCTTTATTGGAAGTACTGCCCTAGGGTGAAATATCTTTACTATTTCTCTTTTTATTAACTTAAACATTACCAGAATTCTTATTATCTTAATTCCTCCTGCTGTAGATCCAGCACTTCCTCCAATAAACATCAATAGTAGCAATATAGCTTTGCTAAAACTTGGCCATAGATCAAAGTCTACCGTTGAGTATCCAGTTGTAGTTATAATAGAACTAACTTGAAAAAAGGAATCCCTAGCTGCAAATCCTAGTTTTTCATAACTAGTAAAATATAGATTAAGACTTATACATATAACCGCCAAAAGTATTATTCCAATATAAAGCCTTAATTCTTCATTATAAAATACTTCCTTAAATCTTCCCTTATATAAGGAATAATACAAGGAAAAATTGATACCTGATAAAGTCATAAAAATCCCTATAATCATATGAATATAAGTACTATCATAGAAGGCTATACTATTATTTTTAATGCCAAATCCACCAGTACCTACTGTACCAAAAGTATGTAGCAAAGATTCAAATAAACCCATACCTCCAAATAAAAGTAATATAACTTGAATTAAAGTTATACCAAAATAAGTAGTATATAAGATTTTAGCCGTATCCTTTATCCTTGGAGCCATCTTTCCTGCTATAGGGCCAGGGCTTTCAGCTTTAAATATTTGAAAACCCCCTATTCCTAAAGCTGGCAATAGGGCTACAGTAAATACTAATATTCCCATGCCTCCAATCCAATGGGTAAAGGAACGCCAAAACAATATTCCCATAGGTAATGACTCTACGTCTGTAATTACAGAAGCTCCTGTAGTTGTAAATCCTGATACTATTTCAAAAAATGCATCTATATAAGTATTTGTGCTTTTAGTTAAATACAAAGGAATAGCCCCTAATAAAGAAGCCAAAACCCATCCTAATCCTACTATGGCTAGTCCTTCCTTTGGACTTATTGAATTGTACTCACTTTTTATTCTGGATAATAGAACCCCAAGGGTAGCAGTAATTATTATTGTAATAATAAAGGCTCCAATATCTGGTCCCCCTTTATACAGAGATATGAAAAAGGAAGGTATCATTAATAAGGATTCAATTGTTAAGAGTTTTCCCAATACTCTTAGTACGATTCCATAATTCACCGAGTATACCTCCTTCTACCTTTGAACTAAAAAACTTTTTAAGTGTAGGTAAATCTTCTGTTGCACAAAAAACAACTATTCTATCGTTTCCCATTATTATAGAGTCTCCCTTTGGAATTATGACATTCCCATCTCTTACTATGGCTCCAATTATAATTCCCTTTGGCAAACTTAACTCTGCTAAAGGCTTTTCAATAAAAGGTGAGTCCTCTCCTACTATTATCTCTGTTACTTCACCATCTCCACCTAGAAGCAATGATACTGAAACGACTTTTCCACCACGAATAATCTTCAGTATGCTACTAGCTGTTATATATATAGGATTTAAAGCTGCATCTACACCTAATCTATCTATTATCTTTGTGTAATTTTGTCTACTAATCTTGGCAATAGATTTACTGACTCCTGATTGTTTAGCCATTAATGCCATTAATAAATTTTGTTCATCAAACCCTGTAGCTCCAACAAAGGCATCCATATGATTAAGCATCTCTTCTTCAAGGAGATTTATATCAGTTCCATCTCCGTGAATCACCAGTATATCATCTAAAATATCTGATAATTCTTGGGCTCTTTCCCTATCCTTTTCTATTAGTTTTACTAATATCTTTGATTTAGAAAGTTTCTTTGCCAAATAATATCCTATATTACTACCACCTAGTATCATTACTTTCTCAACTTCTTTATTTTTTCTCCCAAAATTATAATCTATACTAAATCTATTTATATCTTCACTTTTTCCTATTATATGGATAGTGTCATTTTCCTTAAGTCTTGTAGATCCATTGGGAATTATTATATTACCATCCCTAGAGATGGCAGAAATCAGCAATGAATCAAGACCTTGTAAATCCATCAGTCTTTTTTCTACAAATTCTATATGATGACCTATATTGAAATCAAGCATTTGTACCTTTCCACTGGCAAATTCATCAGAATGAAAGGAATAGCTTTTTAATAAATATTTTTCAATTGCCTGAGCAGTTGCTAAATCTGGATTTATAATATGGTCTATACCCATTTCTTCCTTAATAAAGTCCAACTGTTCCATATACTCTGGATTTCTAATTCTTGCTATGGTCTGTTTACATCCTAGTTTTTTAGCTAGGGAACATATAACGGTATTGGTTTCATCTCTATTTGTAGAAGCTACCAACAAATCATAATCTTCTATATCTATCTCCTTTAAAGCTTTGATATCGATTCCATTGGCCACTATAGTTAACACATCTATATGTTCATTGATTCTTTCTAATATTTTAGGATTTGTATCCATTAGAGTTACATCTATGTCTTCCCAAATCATATGTTCAGCTAGTTTATATCCTAATTTTCCAGCTCCTACTATTAATACCTTCATATTTAATTCACCTCATATTTAATATACCAAATATTTCTCTCCAATTATAGGGATGAATAAAAATAAAAATATATATTTTTTAATATATGTATGATTTTTTCATTTATAGTGGTAAGATAATTATAGGACAAAAAAATAACAACCTATTAAATTAATATATTTAATCAATATACAAGGAGGTATTTTTGTGAATAAAGATATAATCCAAAAAGAAAAACCCCATAAATCAAGTAATATTAAAAAGGTAATAGGTATAGTCAGTGGAAAGGGTGGAGTTGGTAAATCTCTAACTACTTCCATGCTTGCTGTTACTATGAATAGATTAGGCTATAGTACTGCTATTTTAGATGCAGATGTTACTGGCCCATCTATACCAAAGGTATTTGGTATAACTGAAAAGGCAATGGGCACTGACCTAGGTATTATACCAACTAAAAGTGAAACTGGTATAGGTATGATGTCTGTAAATCTACTTTTAAAAAGAGATACTGATCCTGTTTTATGGAGAGGTCCTATTGTAACTGGCACTGTTAAGCAATTTTGGACTGAAGTTATGTGGGGAGATATAGACTTTATGTTTATTGATATGCCACCTGGAACTGGTGAAGTAGCCCTTACTGTATTCCAATCTATTCCTGTTGATGGAATTATTGTGGTGACTTCCCCTCAAGAGCTAGTTTCCATGATTGTAGCAAAGGCTGTTAATATGGCTGAAATGATGAATATACCAATTTTGGGATTAATAGAAAATATGTCCTATTTCCAATGTGATGATTGTGGCAAAAAGCATCATATATTTGGAGAAAGCCATATTGATGATATAGCTAATGCTCATAAGTTAGAAGTCTTAGGCAAACTACCTATTATGCCTAATATTGCTAAATTATGTGATAATGGAAGAATTGAAGATTTTAATGGTACTTGGTTAGAAGATACTGCTAAATTATTGGAAAAGATGTTAGTTAAATAATTTAATGAAAAAATGATGCCTGGAAGTACTTGGGCATCATTTTTTGTGTATGTTATATCTTCAAATTTATATTTCTTTCTTAACCAATACACTAGGTAAAGTATAGTATTTTACTACTCCAGCAATTATATTTTCCTGGCCAATTCTAGTATATACCCCTGCTAATCTTTCATTATACATATATAGTCCTAAGATACTTTTAAATGTATCTACATAGAATTTACCATCTTCAAATATTAGAAAGTCTCTAGTATAAGGATCACAGTATTCTTGATATAAATAGTCCTTGTTCCAGGATTCCTTCAACCTTTTTTCCCACTGCTTTTGCGTAAAGTCTCTACCAGGGTATACCCCTTGAGATGCATTTAAATCCATAGGCTTCATAATATACTTATCCTTATTATTTAACACTTTATTAAAGACTTCTTTATCTCCACCAAATATACCTGTGTGGGGAACATGAGCTTTAACAAATTGTCTTTCCTCTAGTGATAGTCCTTCTAAGGTATCTTCATCATGTAGTATCTTAAAGAAAATCTTGTTATGAATTACTTGTGATTTGATGGAACCTATACAACAAAAGGCCCTATCTTTATAGGCTTCAATAAAATCTGGAATCTCATCAAATTTATCTATTAACTCAAAGGTTACTATTCTCCTATAGACTAGATCTATCCTATAGTCTCCATGGTATAAGGAGCCATTTTTATATTTTAAATCCCTAGGATCAACTATAATGCAATTGTAACCCTTCCTTATATATGAGGATTTAAACTCTTCAAATTCAGGTGTAGTGCTACTTTCCTTAAAATCTACTATGGCTACATTAGGTTTAGTATTTTTAAAATCAAATTTATTATATATCTTTATACTCTCATCTACCCAGCTATCAAACAGTTCAAAGTAATTTATACTATGTTTTTCACTAAAGTCTTTTAACGCCTTAGATTCTAGCATAATCTTAGCTATGGTATTGTCTTCATTCATAGCTGAAGATCCATCTGTATTTAGTTCACAAAACTTAAAGTTGTCATAATCCTTATAAAATATATCGAACCTGCCTATAGGTACATTTATATCATAACCATTATCTATTTGAATAAGATCCTCTATTAACTTTGGAAATCCAAATTTCTTTCTAAAATCCTCATCTTCTATATATCTTTTAGTAATCTTATTTGTAATAGATATCATCATATTACCAATTCTCTTAAAGTCCTCAATGTTTTTTTCATCTATAAAGTAAGGATGATAAATAGTAGGTATTGGTTCACCTTTATATCTTGCCTTTGAATTATTTATCTTATTTAAGGTAATATGGTAGTCTTTTATATATCTATCTTGTTCACTTAGAATCATATCTATATACTGATTATTTATACTTTCTACATCCATTACTTTCCCTCCACTAGATTATTAAGTAAACACCAGCTAAGGGCTTCCTTTTTAGTGCTTTTAGCTGCTCTTTCTTTAGTTATTTCATAGGGACTTTTACCCTCTTTGATGATTTCTTCCAATGGTTCTAAGTACTTTATTTCTTCAAGTGTCAAACCCTTCTTAGCTAATTTTATTAAATATTTATTTATTTCTAATAAACTTTTATCTTTTAATTTAGCCCTAAGGCCTTGATCCATCATTTCTTCCTTTACTTTATCTATATCTTCAGTATGAATATCTTTAGCATAAACATATAGTTCCTCTAGATTATCTTCATCATATAATAATCCTTTTAATAAAGCTATTGCCGCAAAATTTAATGGATAGGGAACGGCATCCATCATTCTTACTTCTACATATTTCTTAGTTCTTACATCTGGAAAAAACATTGTAAGCATATGCTCTAATTCTTCAATTTTATAATTATCTGGATCAAAGACATCCCTTACATTTTGTTTTCCTGTAAATATTTCTTCTCCATCTTTATTAATAAATATAGGTGGTCTATTTAATATATATTCAGCATAATCTCTGTATCCAAAGTTTTTATCCAATGCGCCATCTACTACTCCAGACCTATCTGTATCACAATTAGTCCATATATAGGATCTTATATTATGCTTTTTACTAGGCTCACCTTCAAAGTAATAGGCATTTTCAAACATAGCATATAAAGCTGGAGAAAGAGCATTTGTTACTCTAAACTTCTTAATATAATCCTCCTGGGATTTATAATCAAAGGATATTTGTAGAGCTGATGTTCCTTTCATCATATTATGAGCATGGGTACCCCTTGTTTTAAAATAGTTAAACATATAATCATATCTTTGTTTAGGTAAAAGCTTTATTTCATCTATCTTGGTTACTGGGTGATATCCTGTAGTTATGAGTCCTTGGTTTTTTTCTTCTAATATTGGAATTATATCTCCTAAAAATTCTAGATACTCCCTTTCTAATTCCTCTATATTTATTGAAGCTTTTATGCTTAGTTCTAATTGGCTACCAGGTTCTAGGGTTATAGCCTTATTTTCTTTTTCTAATCCAAGTATATATTCCCCTTCATATATACCTTTATAACCTTTATCTTCTAAGTTCCTTAAGGTTTCAGCTACTCCAGCCTTTCCATAATATGATATGGTCCTTAAGGTTTCTTTGTCTACTACAAAATGTTCAAATTCTACTCCGATTTTAAATTCATCTATGACCTTTTCATTTTGTCTAAAATAATCAACTATAGTTTCCACTTGCTTATTATAGTCCATTTATCCACTTCCTTAATATTAAATTATTATTTATCTTTTTATATATACCCAAAGTCAATATATATAATTATATCATTATATATTGTTATTAATTAGATTATCCTGATTTTAGTTATCTTATATTATATTATGGGTAAAAATATAATATATTAATATTAGGAGGTTTTATATTATGAAAAAGGTTATAACAATTGAGTATTGTACAGGTTGAGGCTATCTTGGAAGGGCAGTTGCTCTAACTCGATCTATTTTAAGTGAACAAAAGGACAATATTTCTGAAGTTACACTACTACCATCTTCTGGGGGAGTCTTTGAAGTGACGTTTAATGGTGAATTAATCTTTTCTAAAAAATCATTAGATCGATATCCTGAGAAAAATGAAATTGAAGAAATCATTAAAAGCAAATTAGAAAATCTACAATAAAATTATCAAAAGTAAGATTTTCTATTGATTATAAAAAGCTATCTAAAATAGTCTAGACTATTTTAGATAGCTTTCATATTACTTACTTCTCATTATCTTAATTGCATTCTTTAATTTTATAGGATTACCATACATTAAAGTTCCCATACGATATATCTTTGATGCCAATAGTCCTATTAAACCAGTGGATAAAGCCAATATTCCCAAGGAAACCAAAATCTCAAAGGTTGAAACACTTCCCATGGAAACTCTAACAAACATAGCCATAAATGAACTCAAAGGAATAAAGGAAGCAACTTTTAAAACAACACTTTCTGTATTTTGCATCCCCATCATTGAAATCATAAATACTATAACAAATACAATAGTCACAGGTGTAGCACTGGCACTTATATCTTCTGTTCTTGATACTAAGGCTCCCAATGCTCCAAATATAAAGGAGTAGAATAAATATCCTAATATCCCAAATATGGAAAAGGTAAGAAGTACAGAACCTGGTATTTTAAATATAAAGTCTAGTTTATTATTCCAAGCTGCTGCATTAAGTTTATATGCAATTCCTCCTGTTAGCATAACTAAGCCAAACTGTATAATTCCTGCCAAAGCCCCACCCAATACCTTTCCAAATATTAGATTAGTAGTCTTTGTACTTGTAACTAAGACTTCCATGGCCCTATTGCTCTTTTCACTGGCAACAGAAGTGGCGATTAATTGTCCGTATAATATTATAACAAAGTATAGTCCAAATACTAAAACATAGGTATATAAATAATTCTTTGCACTATCTTTTCCAAGGATCTTTGTTTGTGATTCTATAGAAGGATTGATAAGTTTCTCCACCTCATCATATCCTATTCCCCTATTTCCAAATTCTTTTATTCTGTAAGCTTTGACTAAGGCATCTTGAAAAGCACCTTCGTTAAAGTCCATCATCTCATTGTTTTCTACTATATATTCATATTTTACAGGGGATTGGATTCTAAAGCCTGCCTTGAAATCTCCAGATTTTACTTTTTTCTCCAGTTCTTCAATTGTATCTGCTTCAACTAATTGACCTCCAAAGAAGTTTGTCTTTATGTCTTCTATGTTTACAGCGTCTTTATCTTCTACTATATATCCATATTTGCCATCTCCGTAAGCCTCATCAGCTGGATCTTCTAATATGGACTTATCTTCACTAGAAGAACTAAAGAAAGTATCTTTAATAGTAGGTATAGACAACCCTACTGCCAATAATAAGCAGATAATTAGCGTTGATATTATAAAGCTCTTATTCTTTAAAAATCCCATAAGTTCAAATTTTAATACTATAAAAAAGTCTTTCATTGATCTTCACCTACCTTTTGAACAAAAATATCTGCCAAACTAGGCTTATAGATGGAAAACTCTTCAATATCTAAGTCTAAGTCTATTATGGCCTTTAACAAATCATTCTTTGAATTGCCTTGTAACAATTCAACGATCAAATCATTCTTTCTTATTTCAATTATCTTAACTATATTATTTAATTCACTATTAAATATGTTTTCCAATTGATTTATAGAAAGATCTACTGCACTTATAGCTAATCGATTCATACCATATTGCCTTTTTATATCTCCTAGATTCCCAGTTAATACAACATCACCCTTATCTATTAAAGCAATTTCTTCGCAAAATTCTTCTATATAGTTCATTTGATGACTAGAAAATATAAGAAGCTTTTCATTGTCTATTAGCTCATTTATTATATCCTTTAATATTTGAGAGTTTACTGGATCTAGTCCACTGAAAGGCTCATCTAAAATGATTATCTCTGGATTACATAAGAAAGTTTCAGCTAATTGTACCTTCTGCTGATTTCCCTTAGATAAGGTCTCAAGCTTTTTATCCTTATACTCTTCTACTCCTAATCTTTTTAACCAATATAAAGTATTTTCCTTTGCCTGTTTACTAGTAAGTCCCCTTAATTGTCCTAGATATACTAGCTGATCTATAACCTTTTTCTTTGGATATAAACCTCTTTCTTCAGGTAAATATCCTATTTGATGCTCCCTAGGGTTGAATTTCTTTCCATCTAAGAGTATTTCACCCTTATTTGCTTCAAATAAATTCATGATTATTCTTATTGTAGTAGTCTTTCCTGCTCCATTTCTTCCTAGAAGACCTAGGGCCTTTCCACTTTCCACATTAAAGGATATTCCATGGAGAACTTCTTTTCCTGAAAAACTTTTATACAAATCCTTTACTTCTAACTTCACACTCTACACCTCCAATTGCATTATTTAATAATATAATATCACACCAAGATTTAGAATAAAATTAAGATATTGTAACCCTTAATAATAATTATTAATTAAAATATATGATATTATAGGTATAGAGATTTAAAAATTATATATCTAAGGAGGAATTGAAGATGTATACCTGTGCAATATGTAAAGATAAACCTTGCAGAAACGGGGATATAGATAAATATCCAAAAAATTGTCCTACTAGAGAAACTGATGAATTAGAAGAAATCAAAAAAATATACACACAAGAAGAAAATTATAAGATATCCTATAATTCTGCATTAGTGGAAAGTGAAGGTTATTGTGAAAAAACTAGAATAGAAGAAGTTATGGATTTTGCTAATAAATGTGGATATAAAAACTTAGGTATAGCTTTTTGTAGTGGATTGGCCAAGGAAGCCAAAGTTTTTTATGATATATTAAAACATAATGGCTTTCGAGTAAACTCTGTAATGTGTAAAAATGGAAGTATCACTAAAGAGTTTATGAAGATTGAAGAAAATCAAAAAGTAAGGCCTAATACATACGAACCCATGTGCAATCCTATTGGACAAGCAAAGTTTTTAAATAAGGCTAATACAGACTTTAATATTGTCATAGGTTTATGTGTAGGACATGACTCCTTATTCTTTAAATATTCTAAGGCTCCTACAACTGTTTTAGTAGCAAAGGATAGAGTCCTATGCCATAATCCTGGAGCTGCCCTTTACTTATCTGAAGGATATTACAATAAAAAATTCTATCCAAAAAAATAAATATGTCTACCATAAAATAAAATTTCCCATATAAAAACCCTTTACTCTATTATAAAATGAATAAAGGGTTTTTATATATTTATATTAAGCTTCTACTGTTTCTTCCATGAACATTGCTATATCATCTTCAACATTTGAAATAGTTCCGATTCCAAACGTATCTACTAATACTTTAGCTACATTTGGTGAAAGGAATGCTGGTAATGTTGGTCCTAGATGGATGTTTTTCACTCCTAGGGATAGTAATGCTAATAATACTATTACAGCTTTTTGTTCATACCAAGCTATATTGTATGCTATTGGTAGGTCGTTTATATCATTTAATTCAAAGATTTCTTTTAGTTTTAATGCAATTACTGCTAAGGAGTAGGAGTCATTACATTGGCCTGCATCTAGTACTCTTGGAATTCCTCCAATATCTCCTAAGTTTAACTTATTATATTTATATTTTGCACAACCTGCTGTTAAGATTATTGTATCCTTTGGAAGGGCTGCTGCAAAGTCTGTATAGTAGTTTCTGCTCTTCATTCTTCCGTCACAACCTGCCATTACAAAGAATTTCTTAATGGCTCCTGATTTAACTGCATCTACAACTTTATCAGCTAATGCAAATACTTGAGCGTGAGCAAATCCACCTACGATTGTACCTTTTTCAATTTCAGTTGGTGCTGGTAATCTCTTTGCATGTTCGATTAGCTCTGAGAAATCTTTGGCTTGTCCATCTACTCTGTCAGCTATATGTTTAAATCCTGGATATCCTGAGCTACCTGTTGTGTATACTCTATCTGCATAAGATGCAGCAGGTGGTACTATACAGTTAGTTGTAAATAGGATAACTCCATTGAATTTTTCAAATTCTTCTTTTTGTTTCCACCATGCATTTCCATAGTTACCTACAAAGTGGTCATATTTTTTAAATGCTGGATAGTAGTTAGCTGGTAACATTTCACCATGAGTATAGATATCTACTCCTGTACCCTGTGTTTGCTCTAATAGTTCTTCAAAGTCTTTTAAATCATGACCTGATACTAAAATAGCTGGATTGTTTCTAACTCCTATATTTACTTCTGTAATCTCTGGATTTCCATAAGTAGAAGTATTTGCTTTATCTAATAAAGCCATTGTTGTAACACCATATTCTCCTGTTTTAAGAGTTAATGCTACTAAATCATCAGCTGTTAAACTATCATCTAATGTAGCTGCCAATGCTTCTCTAATAAATTTACCTATTTCAGGATCTTCAAACCCTAGATTGCTTGCATGTTCTGCATAAGCTGCCATACCTTTTAATCCATATATGATTAATTCTCTTAAAGAACGAATGTCTTCATTTTCAGTTGCTAGTACCCCTACTTTTTCGCTAGTAGATTTAAATACTATTTCATCATTTGAATTAACAGTAAATGTTGCTGCATCTGCTAATTCTCCTAATTCTACTCCTTTTTCTATTAAAGTAGCTTTTATTTCATCTCTTAGTTTTAAAGCTTCCTTTATTTTTACAAAGAATCTATCCTTGTCAAAGTTTGCATTTGTAATAGTCATAAATAGACCTTCCATAATAAATCTATCTAATCCTTCTACTTGTACTCCTGCCTCATCTGCTTTTACACCTAATACAGAAATCCCTTTTAGTGAATAAATCATTAAGTCTTGAAGTGCTGCTAAATCTGCTGTTTTACCACATACTCCAACTTTTGTACAGCCTTTACCACCAGCTGCTTCTTGACATTGATAACAAAACATACTCATTATTTATTCCTCCTCTTACACTTTTATATCTTTAAAAGATTTATTTCCTTAACTTATATTTATACTATATACAATTTTTATTTTTAACTCGGTAACCCTGGTTACCAAAATAAAAATAATTAATAATCTATCCCTGCAGCTTGAATTCTATCTGGATATGCTGTGGAGCAAGGTGTTACTCCATATACCATGCCACAATGAGGACATTTGGTTTCTAAATGAGTCATTTCAAAATCCTCTTTACACTCAATACATTCTATAGTTATAGGCTGTGGCATAGGTCTAGTGTTAAAACCCATCATCCTTATTTTATCTACTACCGCCTTTCCATCTCCAAAACTTCCTGTACATCCTTCATGCATTTTTCATCTCTCCTTTATTTACATTAAAAATTGTCAAATCTAAATTGAAAGTTCCTTACCTTCTCTTAAATCACTTCTCATATCTTGAATAAAACTATCTATCTCTTCAAGTTTTACAAGTACTTCTTTTTCTTCCTTATTTGTTTGTATAATCCTATGGATACCACCATTTTTTATAACAATCCTTCTATCTGCTATTAAAGCTAGTGTAGGATCATGAGTAGCCATAAGAACTATCTTATCTTCATTTACTAACAGACTTAAGGCCTTTCTCCTATCTATACCTGCATTTTCTATTTCATCTATAAGTACTATAGGTGATGAGCTAAGTATAGCTGTATCTGCAATCATCAGTGCTCTAGATTGACCTCCACTTAATGATGTGACTGGTGTATCTAGATCAAATTTTTCACCTGCTAAATTATTTGCCTCTTCTACTATTTTATATATAGTATCTTCCACATCCATAACCAATCTACTTGCTGCATGTAATTCTAAAAACTCTCTAACACTTAAGTCCATTACAAAGTTCATATTTTGTGATAATTGGGCTACTAATCTATTATTAGATGAAAATCTCCATTTCTTATCAGGAACTTTTCCATCTATTAATATAGTTCTTCCAGTAGGCGTATCATTTTGGGCCGTCCACTCTATATCTGCTAGTAATCTTGACTTTCCTGAGCCTGTAGGCCCTACTATAGAAATAATCTCTGATCTATGAATAGTTAGTTCCTTAAATCCTTCAGGATCTCCAGATTTGTCATGACCTGGAAGTATTGTTAAAGACTCTATTCCTTCATCATCCTTTATACCTAGGAAGTCCTTCATTTGTTTTATATATTCTTCAAGGCCTTCTATAAGACTTTCCTTATCTATGGCAAAATCCTCAATTTCCCCTTGAGAAAAATTATCTAGATATTCTTGAAATGTTTTATTCTCAAAACTTCCTGTATCTAATTTGTTTGCTTCAAAAAATCCTGTTACAAAGGGATATTTTTCTATAAGTTCTCCTATGGTCAAATTATTCATCTTTATCACCTAAATCTATCTTTCTAATATTTCCCATTTGATATTTTTCTCCTATTCTAGTTTCACCTAAGCAATAGGAGCACATAGCTGCTGGCATTGGAAACCTTAATTCCATACCTTTTACTGAGTCTATATTGTTTTCTTCATCATATAATAAAGTACTTAACTCATAGGCTCCTTGACCTGTTAATCCATTTATATGCATAGTCATAGCTCTAGGATTAACTGAGCTTACCTTTGATGCAAATACTTCCCTTTCTGCTTGAGACACTATATCACCCTTTGTGATTACAACTATATCTGCTGATTTAAGCATAGGTCCAATCTTTTTAGGAGTATTGATTCCTGAAAGATTATCGATGACACATATTCCCTTGATTTCCTTTATATATGGAGAACATCTATTACAAAGTCCTGCTGATTCTGTAATTAATAAATCTAGTTCCATATTTATTCCCCATTGAACTACGTCTTCAATATTTGAGGCAAAAAAATGGTCTGGACATAGAGCACCAGATAATCCTTTTTTCACTGGAACACCTGACTTTTCATAAAGAATATCATCATCTGTATATAGACAATCAAACTTCACTACTCCTACGGAAATATTTCTTTGTTTTAATGCTTCTATTGTCTTTAATATAATACTTGTCTTTCCTGAAGAAGGGGGTCCAGAAAACACTACTAGATTCATCCTATTTTTCCTCCTTTGCAGTTTCAAATATTTTCATACATTCTTCTATTAAACTTCCTATATCATCATGATTGTTTATAAAATCCCAGCCTATCCACATAAACTTTTTATCCTTACTAAATTCATTTACTATTTCAGGATGAGTTGAAGGAAATTTTCCATTTGTTGACATTAATTCTCCTACTTCTTTAGATAAAAAGAAGTCTACCAATGGTTGTGTCTTTTCCTTTGAATCTTTTCTCGTTAATAGAATTATAGGGCTTACAATAGCTCCATCTTCCGGCCATACAAGTTTCAATGGACTATCTTCCTTTACCATCTGGGTAAATAAATATGGCATAACAGTCACTGTAGGGATACCAGAATTATTCCTTTTTATATGGGATTTAACCATTTCTGCTGGGGCCATACTCTTTAATAAAGATTTACCAAGTTTTCTAATTCCTTCCTTCCCATAATATCTATATATAGTTAAAAGCAAAGCATTAAACAAGTCAAAATCGTGTAAAGGTAATGAAATGGAGTTTTCAAACTCTGGTTTCAATAAATCATCCCATGTCTTTGGCATTTCTCTTCCACTTAATTCCTTTGTATTTACTAGGAATACTGCTGGCACAACTCCCATTATGGTGTATTGGCCTTCAGGATCCTTTAGATTTATTTGATCATTTTGGAAATCTTTATTTAATCTATCTAATCCTGAAATATCTTCAAATACTCCTTGAGATTTATATTTACCTATTAAATTCCTATCAAAGAATAAATCAAATCCTGCTGATAAATAGATATCTGCAATATCATCTAAATTACCTTTTTCTATCTTATGTCTAATCCATTCTACTCCCATATTAGCTGATTTTAATTCATAATCTACTTTATAAGGCACTATATTAGGATTTTCTTCTATCCAATTATTAAAATTCTCTAATAAAGGAATCCTCACTGGACAAGGAAGTACCCCTTCTATTTTTATATCTACATCTTTTTTATTGGTCTTGGTTACTAAAGTATCATCCTCAGATTTTCTGCTTTGTTCTATGGTTTCTACTAACTTTTGTTCAAATAATTCAAGATTTACCTTCTTTGTTATACAAGCCATTTCTAAAGAAATAGTCTTTCCCATTATCTTTCTCATTTTCTCATTTTTAAGTTGTTCAAATCCATTTTGTGCAAATATATCAATAGTTTCTGGATAATTTTCCGTTATATTGTAGACTTTATCTTTTATATCAAAATATTTATTCATAAATTTCCCCTCCGATTCTATCTGAATGTATTATAATAGATGATAGTACAAAAGTCGGTAACTTTGGTTACCAACTTTATGATTAAAACTTTATTATTTTATATTAAATAGCTATGTTGTAGATATACCCTATTGGGTATAATTGTATAATAAGTGATCTATATATTACAGATACTATATAAGGAGAATATCCTATGAACAATATAAGGAAAAAATTACTAAAGATTATATCTAAACCCCATATTAACTTAAAGAAAAATTATAAGGCCTATAGAAAGCTACTTGAAATAATTAATCCTCCTTTAAAACCATTGTACAAGACCTTTGATCATAAAATCATGGTAGGACAAAGGGAGATTCCAGTAAGGGCATTTTTCCCTAAAAAAGAAAGTTATTCTCAAATATTGGTATTCTTTCACGGTGGTGGATGGGTCACTGGCAACATAGACACATACACTGGCATATGTGCCAACATGGCCAATGAAACCAATAGTTTAGTAATTTCCATAGATTATAGATTAGCACCTGAGAACCCCTTTCCCGCAGGAGTTGAAGATTGCTATTATGCAACTAAAGAAATATTCTCCTATTTAGATTTATTTAATTTGAAAAGTAATGATATTATACTTATTGGAGATAGTGCTGGTGGAAACCTAGCTGCAGTAGTATCTCTTATGGCTAGGGATCGGGGAGAATTTTTTCCAAAAAAACAAATACTTATATATCCAGCTACTAATAGTGATCATAGTGAAAACTCTCCTTATTCATCTATTGTAGAAAATGGAAAGGACTATTTTTTAACTTCTAAGAGAATTCAAGATTATATGGACTTATATATAGCCGATGAAAAAGATAGACTTAGTCCATATGTTGCACCTATATTAGCTAAGGATCTTTCAAATCAACCTAAAACTTTGATTGTAACTTGCGAATTTGACCCCTTAAGGGATGAAGGTGAAGCCTATGGTCAGAAACTTAAAGACTTTGGAAACTCTGTAAAAGTACATCGAATTTCCAATGCTATTCATGGATTTATTGCAAATCCACTGGCCAATGAACATATAAATCAACTTTATAAATATATAAACGATTTTTTAAATGAAGATAAGTGAAAAGAGGAATTATAATGAATGAAGTAAATAAAAAAGGATGGACTAGACTTGATAATGCTTCCAAAATATTTCCATCTACTAGTGACCATAGAGACACTAAGGTTTTTAGGATTAGTTGTGAGCTTTATGAAGATGTAGATCCTATAATCCTACAGCAAGCTCTAGATCTGTCTATCGAAAGTTTCCCTTTCTATAGATCTATTTTAAGAAAGGGAGTTTTCTGGTACTATTTTGAATCAAGTGATATTTTGCCTAAGGTTGAGTTAGAATCACAGCCTATATGTGCTCCTATATATATAAAAGATAGACGAAATCTACTATTTCGTGTTGTATATTATAAAAAAAGGATCAATGTAGAGACTTTCCACGCCCTTTGTGATGGAGCTGGGGCTATTTGGTTTATGGAAACTTTGATTCATCACTATATAAGCATAAAACATAGAGATGATTTAGGGGATAATATACCTGATCTAAAATACAAAGCATCTATTAGTGAAAAAATGGATGATAGCTTTGGAAGAAACTATAATAAAAAACAAGCTAAAAAGATAAAATCTAAAGAAAAAAGACCTTCTAAATCCTATCAAATAAGAGGAACAAAAAATGATGAATACAAAACAAAAGTAGTAGAGGCCTCTATGTCTACTAACGATCTTTTAAATTTGGCCCATGAATATGATACTACTTTAACTGTATTTCTTGCATCATTGCTTATATACTCTATACATAAGGAAAGACCAGCTAGGATGAAAAATAAACCTATAACTTTAGCCGTTCCTATTAACTTGAGACCATTTTTTAACTCAACTACTGCAAGGAACTTTTTTAGTGCAATGAGTATTACTTATGATTTTAAAAATAATACTCCTGAGCTTGAAAATATTATCCAAAGTATAAATAAGGATTTTAAAGATAATCTAAATGAAAAAGAATTATACAGTCATCTTAATAAATTTATGTTATGGGAACAAAATCCCTTTACTAGAATAATACCCTTACCTATTAAGGACTTTTTTATTCGTGTTGCAGATAAACTAAATGACATAAAGACTACATCTTCAATTTCCAATGTTGGTAAATTTAATATTCCTAAGGAATTTAAAAAATATATTAGACAATTTAGTATCTGTGTTAGTGCCAGAAGACCCTTAATTACTTTATGTTCCTATGAAGATAGGCTGGTAATAAGTTTCTCATCACCTTTTAGGGAGACAGATATTCAAAGAAGCTTTTTCCAGTTCCTTTCACATAGGGGAATTGAGATGGAAATACTATCCAATTTATAGAAAAGAGGAATTTAGATATGCAATATTGTAATCATTGTAAGGTTTATATTAGGGAAAATAAACAAAAATGCACTTTGTGTGATAATCTGTTGCCAAATTATGATAAAGTTCATATAGATAATGAGTATTTCCCCAATATAAGACCTTTCTACAAAAAACACTTAGCCATTAGAATTATGCTTTTTATATCTATAGTAGCTGTTGTTATAAGCTTTGCCATTAACATGATATTTCCTTCAGAGATTAATTGGCCTGTATTATTCTTATTTGGAATAATTAGTGCATGGCTTGGCTTAATCTTTATAGTTCAAAAAAGATATCATATTCCTAAAAAAATAATATGGCAAGTATTAATTATATCGGGCCTGTCTATATTTTGGGATTGGAAAACTGGATGGAGAGGTTGGTCGTTAGATTATATTATTCCTATATCTTGTATTGCTGCTATGATTATTATGTATGTTACGGCCAGGATTATGAAGTTAAGTATAAGTAATTATATTACCTATACATTAATAGATGGTCTCTTTGGCATAATTCCTATATTATTTATTTTATTTGATTGGGTCAAAGTTAAATATCCATCTATAATATCTGTATCACTAAGTATTATATCATTATCAGCCATATTTATATTTCATGGAGAAAATATAAAAAAGGAAATAAATAAAAGGATGCATATATAAAAACCTAAATCAGTTAGGGTATAAAACCCCTAACTGATTTAGGTTTCACTCTATACCTGAAAATCTTCTGCATAATAAGAACTTCTAACTAATGGAGCTGATGCTACCCTTTTGAATCCCATAGATAGGGCTATCTCCTTATATTCATAAAACTGCTCTGGATTTATGTATTCTACCACCGGAATATGTTCTCTACTAGGTTGTAAGTATTGGCCTAAGGTTAGCATATCACAGTCTACTTCCCTTAATCTTTTAAGTACGTCTATAACTTGCTCTTTAGTTTCTCCCAATCCTAGCATAATTCCCGATTTAGTTTTAATATTTGGTTTAGACTTCTTTGAATAGTCTAATACTTTTATAGATCTATGAAATATTGCCATAGGTCTAACTTTATTATATAGTTCTGGTACTGTCTCCACATTATGATTCAATATATCTGGTTCTGAGTCTAATATAATATCTATTAGTTCTTCATTACCCTGCATATCAGGAATAAGTAGCTCTACACTCACTTTGGGAGTGTTTTTTCTAATTTCCCTTACAACTTTTGCAAATTGTCCAGCTCCTTGGTCTTCTAAATCATCTCTAGTAACTGATGTAATAACTGCATGTTTTAAACCAAGCTTTTCCACAGCTTTTGCAACATTTTCTGGTTCCTTTAGATCTACTTCATCTGGAGTTTTTCTAGTTACATTACAAAAAGTACAATTTCTAGTACAATTCCTTCCTAATATCATAAAAGTAGCAGTTCCCCTATTATAACACTCCATTCTATTGGGACAGTTGGCTTCATTACACACTGTATTTAGGGAAAGATCCGATACTAAAGAATTTACTTTATTTGATACAGTTCCACCTTGCATCTTTACCCTAATCCATTCTGGCTTTTTTAAATGCATTTAAATCCCCCCATTATATGATTTTTATATCTAGTAAATCTCCTATAAACTCTTTACTTGATAATCCACTTATGTAATCATTTATATTCAATTTATCTAAAACATTTTTTAGTTCCTTTATATCATGTTTTACCCCTATTAGATTTCTTTCTAATTCTGAGATATCCTTTTCTCCGAAAAAATCACCATAAATAGCAATATTACTTATATATCCACCTTCAACATCTAAATAATATTCTATAACTCCACTTGGATATTTAATTGAATTGTTATATCTATAATTTGGGCTCTTTCCATAGTTCCATTCCCATGTTTCAAATCTTGTTTTTGCTATTTTATCAATTTCTCTTAAATCATCTTTATTAAACTCATAAAGAGTTTTAATATTATGGGTTTGTATTACATAGTTTTTAAGATACTCTCTAAATGACAACAAGTCCATATCCTCTTTTATATGATCCACTATATTTGTAACCCTTGAAGCAACTGATTTCACTGATTTATCAATGAATTTTATAGGCTTACTTTTTAATGCTAAGGACAATTTTGACATATCACAATCATATAATATGGTTCCATGATGTAAAAGCTTGTCCTTTTGATAGTATTGAGCATTTCCAGAAAACTTTTTTCCCTCTATTGTTATATCATTTCTACCTGTAAATTCTGCATTTACTCCCAATGATTTAAGGGCTTGTATTACTGGAATTGCAAACTTTTCAAATCCGTTTTTTATTTGGGTATTCGAAGTATCTCTATAAGTAATAAAGGAAAAGTTCATATTTCCTAAATCATTAAATACTGTACCACCACCTGAAAGTCTCCTAACTACTAGGATATTATTTTCTTTAACATAGTCTAAATTTATTTCAGATATTGTATTTTGATTTCTTCCAATTAATATGGATGGTTTATTTATCCATAACATAAACACTTCTTCATCAAAATTATTCATTAAGTATTCTTCTGCTGCATGGTTAAAAAAAGGATCATTGCTATTATTGATTACATATATCATCCTGAACCCCTCCCATAATATATACTTATTATTTAATTATACTGAAGATTTTAAATATATTCAATGTAACATATAAAGTTAATTCTTATATTATAGTCTTAATCAAGAGTAGGATTAATATATTATAATTGACAAATATATTAAAACAGGAGTGATATTGGTGGATAAAAAAGGAAAAATTATAATTTTAATATTGATTCTTTGTATTTTGATTTCTATTGGAATTGGTATAAAACACTCAAAAGATAAATCTAGGGAAGTTCTATCTATTAACCTAGCTCATAAAGATTTAGGCCAAATAGTTTCTATTATTGAGTATGGAGAAAAGTCAGTAATTGCAGCTCATTATCCCATATTTGGTAATTCCACTATTGATGATAATACTCGATTAATGATATTCGAACATATTGATAAATTTGATACATTAGTAGGAGATATTTCTCTTGAAGATAAAAATTATAAGGCTGAATTAAATATTGATTATGAAGTATATCCTAAGGGAAAAGATATAGTCAGTATTAAGTTTTTAATTGAAGAAAACCTACCTTATTATGCTCATCCAAACATAACAGTGGAAACTATAGTATACAATCTTAAATCGGAAAAAGAATTGGTATTAGGGGATGTGATGAAAGGAAAATATTTAGAAAGGATTTCCAAAATAACTAGAGAATATTTTTCAATCAATGATACTTATGCACCCTATATAAACAGTGAGTTATTTCTCAAAGGTACTGAACCTTTAAAAGAGAATTATAATAATTTTTTATTAACAGATGATAAGATAATTTTTGTATTTCAAAAATATGAAGTATTTCCTGGTATGCTTGGAGTTGTTTCTGTAGAAATTCCCAATGAGGCATTAGATGAATTTTTAAAGTCTAGTACAAACAATCCCCAATCTACAGAAGTTTTTATTTCTGATAATAGAGACTATACAATAGACTTGGAAACTACCAAAGTGCGAAATGTAGATCCTTCTAAACCAATGGTTGCTTTAACCTTTGATGATGGTCCTTACTCTAAAGCAACTATACCAATATTAGACACCTTAAAAGAACATAATTCTGTTGCTACATTTTTTGTATTAGGTAATAGGGTGGCAAATCATAAAGATATAATTAAGCGAATTGTAATGGAAGGTAGTGAAATAGGTAATCATAGTTATAACCACAAACAACTTACTACTATTTCATCAAAAGAGTTTAAAACTCAAATAGATAAAACACAGAATGCTGTTATGGAAGTTATAGGGTCTACACCTACCATAATGAGACCTACCTATGGGTCTTATGATGATAAACTTAGATCACAAGCTACTATGCCTATGATATTATGGTCCATAGATACAGAAGATTGGAAAAGTAGAGATCCCCAAAAAATCGCTAAACACGTACTTGATAATGTAAAGGACGGTGATATAGTACTAATGCACGATATATTTGTCACCACTGCTGAGGCTGTAGAAGTCATAGTTCCAGAACTTATAAATAGAGGATTCCAGCTAGTTACAATTAGTGAACTATATGGGATACAGGGTCAAGTACTAGAGGTAGGAAATATATATAGGCATAACAAAAATAATCCTTAAAAGAACCTCTAAAAAGTTTATACTCTTAATAGAAAATCTACAGTCTTTTCAAGCAGTTCTATGAAAAAAACAAGAAAAAAAGCAGTACTCCAAAGGATAAGGCCAAAATTTATGAAGACTAGGGTAGGTATAATAAGGAGCAGTGAATAATTTATGGAAGTGGAAGGTTAGGTAATAGTAACTTAAAGAATATTTAAGCTAATAGAACCTGAAAAGCTCAGGTTCTTGAAAATACCTCTTAAATTCTATATTTATGTTTTTATTAAAACTATTTCATCTATCTCACAATAATATGCTTCTATTCCACTTCCATCTTTGTCTAAATCAATACCTTTTGTAAACATTTGTAACAAAGGCCCCTTGTCCTTTTTATCTGAAATCCATTTCAATTTATATCTATCTCCGTGAATTATACCTTTTTCCATCTCTTTGCCACAATATGGACATACCATCTAAGAAATCCTCCTTATATATCACTTTCTATAAGTTATTGATTTTATTTTTTCTTTGGCTGTACAATTCTACCAAGGGCTGAAGATTATTTTTTAAGTTCTTCTTCAATTATTGAATCTATTTCATCATAAAATTTATTGACTTCTTCACTATTCATATCCCTATTATTATCTTGTAAGATTTTAGTATATTTGAATAGTATATTTCTAGTTTTAGTACTTTGGTTTTCCTCTATAATTAGATTATATATATCAAATACTTCTTGTTTTAAAATAGAAGTACCTTCTTCACCATAGATATAAGGATTTCCAACTCCTATAATAGATGCCTTTATATATTCCTTATACATTTTACTTACTTTTTCTTTAGTCTCCCCATTTGAAAATACCTTCATATGATTTTCTGCCACTAGACCTCTATTTAATATGTCCTCTAAGTCAATGATAATATTATCTTCTTTTATAAAACTATCGCTACTTTCTGTATATAATATATTTATGTAAGACTTGGTCTCTAAAGATACATATCTCTTATATCTATTAAGTAATATATAACTTTCTTGAAAAGAATAATTATTGGAGCTTAAGTATTCTTCTAGATTAATTATCATATTATTAGCATTTTCCTTATCTAGTATTTCAATATTTTTATCTATAAAATCTATTATTTGGTTTTTATTATTTGGTTTGTTAAGTAATGAGTAATATTCTATCATAATAGATTCCTGTTGTTTTTCTGATACTATATCTTCAATATCTGAATCATTACTCTTGGGGGTAGTAGTCATAGGTGGTTCTGTTTGTTTCCCTACAATCCTACTCGGATTACAAGCAGGCAATAAAAGAATCATTATAATAATAAGTATTCCATATGCTTTTTTCTTCAATTTTTTCTCCATTGACTTCAATCCCTTCCAATATTTTTATACCTATATATAGATATACCCAAGTGGAAGGAGTTTTAGAGTTACAAATCTGTTACAAAATAGGCAATCTTTTGTGCATTTCTTAATATAAAGTAAGAATTGCCTTCAAAGGAGGTGTGAATTTCCTATGAAGGCAAAGTTCCATTATCTAAAGGCTTTATTAATACAATAAATCTAAACCTAATTATTCTAATTCATCTGTTAGTTTAATTATTTCATCTATAATATTTCCAATATGCTCTATTGTATTTAATAGTGGCTTATCAGTACTAATATCTACTCCTGCCATCTTAGCCAATTCTACTGGAGTCTTAGTACCTCCAGCTTTCAGTACTTCTTTCCAATCATTTAAGGCAGATTGACCCTCATTTAAAATCCTCTTACTTACTTCTGTGGCTATAGTAAGTCCTGCACTATAGGTATATGGATATAATCCCATATAATAGTGTGGCTGCCTCATCCATGTAAGTTCTGCTCCATTATTGATTTTTACTGCATCTCCCCAGAATTTCTCTAGGGTTGCTTTCTTTAGTTCGTTTAATTTATCTGCCTGAACAGATCCACCTTCATCAATTATCTTATATACTTCCCTTTGATAATGTGCCTCAAGTAAATGGGTTACGAAATTATGATAGTAAGTGCGAGATATAATGGATGACAATACCCATCTTTTCATCCTCTTATCATCAGTGTTTTTCATTAAATAGTTGGCCATTAACATTTCATTCATAGTAGATGGGGCTTCCACAAAATAAGTAGATGGTCTAGTATTAAATATATTTTGATTTTGTTGCGCCAAATAAAAATGTCCAGCATGGCCAAGCTCATGGGCAAGGACAAATACTTCTCTCATCTTTTCAGTCCATGATATCAATATAAATGGATGGGCTCCATAAGGACTAGCACAGAAAGCTCCTGTAGACTTTCCCTTATTTTGAACAAA
Organism: Wansuia hejianensis; assembly: GCF_014385225.1. Classification (GTDB taxonomy): domain Bacteria; phylum Bacillota; class Clostridia; order Tissierellales; family Tissierellaceae; genus JACRTK01. The sequence continues at coordinate 78,894 of NZ_JACRTK010000003.1, read as the reverse complement.
ATCTATCCATCTTTCATCATAGGCCCTATCTACAACTTCTAAATAATCTTCTCCTAAAACTGATAAGGCTCCTCGAATATAATTTTTAGATTCTTCTACACTTATACCAGGCTCAAAATCTGGGTCAACATCAATTTTTAAGTCTGCAAAAGTCATTTCTTCTAATCCGTGAATCCTTTGAAGTAATTTGGCATATTTTCTCATATGTGGAGCTAAATGCTCCATAATCAAGTCTATTTGTCTATTATATAAATCTCTATCTACTTTTTGAGAAAATAGAAGACTATCAATTACAGAATCAAATCCTCTAAGATTTGCCATAGTCTTTTCTTTTTGAACCTGAGTCTGATAAGTTCCTGCCATTGTATGCTCATATTCCCTTAGTTTCTTTGAAAAGGCTTCGAAAGCTCCACGTCTTAGGCTAGTATCTCTTTCATATTCCCATTGTCCTTCAAAGGAAACAAAACTTAAAGGATATTCCTTTCCATCTACAGTAAAGGTACCAAAATCCATATCTGCTAATTTAGCAGTGTTATATATTTTATAAGGTGCATCTAATGTATTCGATAAGGATGATAGTACTTTTTCTACCTCTGGATGAAGTGCATGTTTTTTTCTTCTAGCAATGTCTTCCAAATATCCCCTATTTTCTTCTGATTTAGATATGGCCTCTTTTATTACCTTTTCATCTACTTCTATAATCTCTGAATCTATAAAACTTAATCTACTGGACAAGTCAGACATAATATTTGATAATCTTGCTTGTCTCCCCAAATTTTTCCCATTTGTTTGATCTACAGCTACAGCTAAATAGGAATAAGAGCCTAGTAGGTTACCAAGTTTGTCTACTATCTTTAATTTATCTAAGCAAGAGTTAATAGCATTCGAATTATTTAGTTTCCCCTTATATTCCCTTTCAATTTCCTTTCCAAGGATTTCTAATTCTTTTACACTTTGTTGAAACTCTTCTTCCGTCTTAAATATTGTAGATAAATCCCAAGTAAATTTTGTATCTACATCTTTTCTATTAGGTATTGCCTTTATCATACAGATTCCTCCTTTGAACATATTTCGTATCCCTAAGTAAATTATAATATAGCTATTGGAATATTTCAATAATTTTAAATTTTTAATTATAATCTTAGTCCTCTATAACAAAAATTTAAAACAAAAAAACTATCCTAAAAGCACATAGTCTATTACTTTTAGGATAGCTCTATTATGTCTTAGAAGGCCATTCCTTCTACAATAAGTTTTTCTGACCATAAAACCTTTGAATGTCTAACCTTTAGTTCATTATTTTTAGCCTGTACATCAGACTTTACAAATACCTTGATCCCATTTATATCGTATTCATCATACTCTTGTATATCTTCTGGTTTTCCCATCTTAACTGATGGTTGAGGCTCTCCCACACCTCAAGATGAACATCCTTCTAGCCAAAGACTTATTGAATCTTCTCCTTTAGACTTTATAAATTTTACTGCCTTTGGATCTAATATTACCCTCATATAATTACCTCCTTCTATTTCCCTGTTGTTGTACTATTATATACTTCCATATCCAATTCACCCATCATTTTACTAGAAACCAAACCTGCTACCATAGATCCACTTACATTTACCAAGGTTCTTCCCATATCTATCAATGGTTCTATAGCTATCAATAATCCTACTAGGCCTACTGGTAATCCCATGGCTGAAAGAACTGTTAAAGCAGCAAAGGTAGCTCCTCCTCCAACTCCTGCAATACCAAAGGATGCCAATGCTGTTACAATTATTAATTTAATAAGAAAGGCTGGTGCTAGAGGATTGATTCCTACAGTAGGTGCTATCATAACTGCAAGCATAGCTGGATATACTCCTGCACACCCATTTTGTCCAATACTAGTACCTAGTGATGCCGATAAATTTGCATGGCCTTTTGGAACACCTAATTTATCTATTTGTGTTTCTATATTTATAGGCAATGTTCCTGCTGAAGATCTAGAACTAAATCCAAACATTAAAGGAGTTGCTGCCTTTTTAAGATATGTCATAGGATTTAGACCAAATATGCCCAATATAATCAAATGTACTACCATAACTACTATAAGAGCTACATAGGAGGCGATTACAAAGTTTATTAATCTTAATATTTCTGAGAAATTACTTGTAGATACCATCCTAGTCATCAAGGCAAGCACTCCAAAAGGTGTAAGCCTTAGAATCATAGTCACTAAACGCATCACAACATCATGAAGGGATTGAATAAGCTTTTTAAAAGTTTCTGCTGATTCCGGCTTACTTGTTTTAATCCCAATTGTTGCAATAGAAAGCAATGCTGCAAATAAAACCACCGATAGTGTTGAAGAGCTTTCTTGTCCTGTCATGGCATAAAATGGATTAATCGGTATAATCTCTACTATTTGTTCTTGTATAGGCTTAGATTGGTAATCTTCCAAACGTGTTTCCAAATTTTCACCTGCTTGTTGCTCGGCTTCCCCTGATTGTAATCCTTCTGCTGAAAGATTGAATATACTTGCAGTACCAGCAGCAATCAATGCTGAAATAGCTGTGGTAATCATTAGTATTGCTATGATTTGTGTTGCCATTTTTCCTAGATTCTTGGAATCTTGATTTATAATAGCACTGATAATGGAAACAAATATAAGTGGTATAACTACCATTCTTAATAATCTAACATAACCAGTACCAATAATTGCAAACCAACTATTAGATCTTTGTACTACATCCGATGTAGCACCATAGGTTAATTGAAGTATAGCACCAAATACTATACCTAGTCCCATTGCCAGCAGTACTCTAACTGTAAATGAAACATTTCTCTTCTTTAAGAATATAAGTCCAAAGACAATCCCTAACATTATTACGATATTAATAAGCACCAATAATGTTGTATTCATATAATCACTCCTTTTTAAATTCGTATAACTGAAGATTCATTCTTATACATTACACTGATACAGTGCTAAGTCGTAACTTATAAATTATATACCCAATTAATTTTAGTATATCCTGTTTAATAATAAATAATATATTGTCAATCTTTTACAAATCAGATATTTAACTATACTATTCTAAATACTTATATGATATAATATTTAAATATTAATTTAGATAAGGAGACTATAAATTGATTAGTGTAAATAATATAAGCTTAAGATTCGGATCTCAAAAATTATTTGAAGATGTAAATCTAGTATTTACTCCTGGCAATTGCTATGGCGTAATAGGTGCCAATGGAGCAGGAAAAAGTACTTTTTTAAAAATATTATCTGGAGAAGTAGAACCTAATACTGGTGATATTTCCATAGATAAGGATATTCGTATGTCTGTATTAAAACAGGACCATTTTGAATATGATGATTGTGAAGTCCTTCAAACTGTTGTTATGGGTAATAAAAGACTATATGAGATAATGATAGAAAAGGATGCAATCTATGCTAAGGAAGATTTTACTGATGAAGATGGTATTAAAGCATCAGAATTAGAAGCAGAATTTGCAGATATGGATGGATGGAATGCTGAGTCTGAAGCATCTTCTTTACTTCAAGGTTTAGGAATACCAACAGAATTACATTATAAAAATGTATCTGAATTAACAGGTAATGAAAAGGTAAAGGTCTTATTGGCTCAAGCCTTATTTGGCAAACCTGGAATACTGATATTAGATGAGCCTACTAACCACTTAGATGTAAAAAGTATAAGATGGTTACAAGAATTTTTAGGTGATTTTGAAGGTACTGTTATAGTTGTATCCCATGATAGATATTTTCTAAATGAAGTATGTACCCATATGGTGGATATAGATTTTGGTAAAATTAAAATGTTTGCAGGAAACTATGATTTTTGGTATGAATCAAGCCAATTGGCCCTTCAGATGGCTAAGGACCAAAATAAAAAGAAAGAGGAAAAAATTAAGGAATTACAATCCTTTATTGCTAGATTCTCTGCCAATGCATCTAAATCAAAACAGGCAACTTCCCGTAAAAAACTATTAGAAAAAATAACTCTAGATGATATACAGCCTTCTACTAGAAGGTATCCCTTTGTTGGGTTTGATATGGAAAGAGAAGTAGGAAATGAAATACTAACAGTTGAAAATTTATCCAAGACTGTAGATGGAGTCAATGTATTAAATAATATTAGCTTTAGAGTAAATAAGGGTGATAAGATTGCTTTTATAGGAGATGAAATAGGTATAACTACTTTATTTGAAATCTTAACTGGAAAGATATCTCCTGATAGTGGCAGCTATAAATGGGGTCAAACTATTACTACATCATATTTTCCTAAGGATAACTCAGAATTTTTCAATGATGTGGATTTAAATTTAATTGATTGGTTAAGACAATTCTCCACTGAACAATCTGAGATTTATATACGAGGATTCTTAGGTAGAATGTTGTTCTCTGGAGAAGAAGCCCTTAAGGAAGCCAAGGTACTATCTGGAGGAGAAAAGGTAAGATGTATGCTGGCAAAGATGATGCTTAATAATGCCAATGTACTAATTTTAGATCAACCTACTAATCACCTTGACCTAGAGTCTATTACAGCAGTAAACAATGGATTAACTAACTTTAAATCCAATATTTTATTTACTTCCCACGACCATCAATTTATCCAAACTATTGCCAATAGGATCATTGAAATAAATGAAGATGGATTCAGAGATAGGGAAATGACTTATGAAGAATATATAGACAAGTTTTATTAAAAATAAAGTTAAACAGTATAATATGATACTCCTAAAGTAGACAAAGCGATTTAATTAAAATTATAAAATCTACCTTAGAAGGGAGTATCAAGGAAACCCTTGAATATTTATAACTTATTTTATCCAAGGGTTTCCCTTTTTACTAATATTTATTTTTACATATGAATAGGTTTATCTATGGCACCAAAGGCTGCTTCCATAAATATTTCAGAAGTTGTTGGATGGGGAATTATAGTCTTTGCTATATCATATACTGTGCCTTCAAGTTTCATTACAGCTACTGCACTAGATATAATGTCTGAACTATGATTAGACATTATATGGACTCCTATTATTTCTCCATATTTATTGTCAGATACTATCTTTATAAACCCTACAGTATCTCCTTCTGATAAAGCCTTTCCATTGGCCGATAGCGGGAATTTACTTACTGTGGCATCATGGCCCTTTTCCTTTGCTTCCTCTACTGTCATACCTACACTGGCTAATTCTGGATTTGTATATATTATTAAAGGAATTAGATGATAATCCATCTTACTATCCTTACCTGATATATTTTCTGCAGCTACTATACCTTCACTAGATGCAACATGGGCTAATGGGTATTTTCCATTTATATCTCCAACCCCATATACTCCCTTTATACTAGTTTCCATATTCTCATCTGTAATTATAAAGCCCTTTGAATCCTTATTTAGATTTAAACTCTCTAATCCCTTTATATTAGGCTGTATTTTCCATGAGATTAAATATTTATCAGCTTTAAATATCTTCTCTTTTTCTTTATGCTCAACTACTAGACCTTCTTCACTAATAGATTTTAATTTTGCATTGGATACAAACTTTACTCCATCTTTGCGAAGTTGTCTCTCTAATGTTTTTGCCATTTCACTTTCCATATTTTCTAAGATTTGAGATTCCTCTTGAACAAATACTACATTTGATCCTAATGCATTAAAGATGCTAGCAAATTCTACTGCATAAATATTTCCACCAATTATCACCAATTCCTCAGGTATATCTTCCAATTCTAAGGCTGTTTTACTATATATTATATTTCCTGATTTCTCCATTTCATTTAATCCCGGGATTTCAGGATATAGATCCCTTGCTCCTGTAGCTATTATTAGTTTTTCAGTCCTATAGATCTTATCTTCTACTTCTACTTCATTTTTGTTAATAACCCTAGCCATACCATGAATGGTGTCAATTTTATTTTTTTTAAAAAGCATACCTATTCCTGACACTAATCTATCTACGACGCCATCTTTTCTCTTTAGTAACTGACTCCAATTAACCTTTAAATCAAAAGTATCTATGCCTTCTATTCCAAACTCCTTAGATCCTATTATATCCTTATATAATTTTGTTGTTGTAAGGAGAGTCTTTGTAGGTATACATCCCCAGTTTAAACATACTCCCCCAAGGTTTTCCTTTTCTATAACTGCTACCTTTGATCCTAGTTGGGCTGCCTTTATGGCAGCCACATATCCTCCAGGACCTCCTCCTATTACAATTACATCATACTTTTCCATACATCTAGCCCCCTCTAGGATTTTAAAAATAACATATCAGGGTTCATTAGTAAATCCTTCAATATATTGATAAACCTTGCACCACTGGCTCCATCTATAGTCCTATGATCATAGGATAAAGATACAGGAAGTACTTTTCCTATGATAATTTCTCCATCTTTTACAATAGGTTTTTCTACTACTCTACCTAATCCCAATATGGCTGCTTCTGGATGATTTATTATTGGTATACCAAAGTATCCACCTATGGAGCCATAGTTTGTGATTGTAAAGGTTCCACCTCTCAATTCTTCAAGATCTATTTCATTATTTTTAGCCCTAGTGCTTATATCTGAAATCTCCTTGGCCAACTCTACAATGCTCTTTTTATCTGCATTTCTTATTACTGGTACCATTAGCCCTCTTTCTGTGTCTGTTGCTATACCTATATTATAGAAATGTTTTAGCACTAATTCTTCATTTAGTTCATCTAAGGATGAATTAAATTCTGGTAACTGTTTCAATCCCCTTATTACCGCTTTAATAATAAATGGTAAATAAGTTAGGTGAATATCTTCTTCTTTTAATATTTCCTTATAAGTCTTTCTAAATTTATCTAATTTACTAATATCTATTTCATCCATAGCTGTAGTATGAGGTATGGTAAATCTTGATTCACTCATCTTTTCAGCTATGGTCTTTCTAATTCTAGTAAGTGGAATTCTTTCATATAAATCTTCTGATTCAGGACTTCCTTCTAGAACCAAAGCTTTTGTCTTAGGTCTTTCTCTATTCTCTAAACCTTCTTTAACTTTTGGTTTAAGATGTTCTTCTTTAGCTCTCCTAATATCCTCCTTCATTACTCTACCATTGGGACCAGTACCCTCCACTGTATTTATATCTATTCCTAAATCCTTAGCCATGGCACGAGCTACTGGTGTTGCCAATACCTTCTTTGTCTGTATATCTTCCTTTGGACTTTCTATACCTTCTGTACTAGGAGGTATTTCCTCAGAAGAAGCTACTACTTCTCCTACTACTCCTGCAGTTTCTTCTTCTACTACTTCTTCTTTTTCATCTAATTCTTTCTTTTTGTCTTCTTCATCAATAGAGTCTGAAATTCCTTGAGAATCTGAAGATTTTTCACTGTCTTCACCTTCTATTTCAATAACTACAAATACATTACCTACATGGATTATATCTCCCGCATCTCCTTTTAACTCAAGTACCTTTCCCGTACGCGGAGATGGAATTTCTGTAGTTACCTTATCTGTCTCTACTTCAACTAGGGAATCTCCTTCCTTTATATTGTCTCCTATATCTACTAACCATTTCACAATAGTTCCTTCATGAATACCTTCTCCTACATCAGGAAATTTAAATTCAAATCTCATTTTTTCTCCTCCTTATTAAAATCTCACTACATCTTCAATAGTCTTAGCAATTCGTTCAGGACTTGGTATATAGTGTTTTTCTCCCTTTGGTAATGGGAAAGTAGTATCAAATCCTGTTACCCTAGTTGGAGGAGCCTCTAAATATAAGAAGGCCTTTTCATTGGCAATTGCCATAAGTTCTGCACCTACTCCCAGTGTTTTTGGCGCCTCATGAACTACTATTAATCTTCCAGTTTTTTTAACAGATTCTATTATTGTTTCCCTATCTATAGGTGCAATAGTTCTCAAATCTATTAACTCAGGTTTTATTCCTTTAGATTCTACCATCTTAATGGCTTTTTGAGTATCTCTTACCATGGCACCCCAAGCAACTATAGTTACATCCTCCCCTTCTTGTAAGACTTTGGCCTTTCCAATAGGAAGTACATAGGGTTCTTCTGGTACATCTTGCCTAAAAGCTCTATATATTCTTTTAGGCTCCAAGAATAGTACAGGGTCTGGATCTCTAATGGCTGCTATGAGAAGCCCTTTAGCATCATATGGTGTAGATGGTATAACTACTTTTAGACCTGGAATTTGAGAATATATGGCTTCTGTACTTTCTGAATGGTGCTCTAAGGCTCTAATTCCTCCACCATAAGGAGCCCGGATGACCATTGGTAAATTATAGAGTCCTCTAGATCTATTTCTCATTCTAGCAACATGACTTATGATTTGATTAAATGCAGGATAAGAAAATCCCATAAACTGCATCTCTACTACCGGCTTTAACCCATTAATAGCCATTCCTATGGCACTACCTACTATGGCAGATTCTGCCAATGGACTATCAAAGGCTCTTTTTTCTCCAAATTTTTTCTGCAAATCTACTGTGGCCCTAAAAACTCCTCCTTCTACCCCTACGTCTTCTCCATATACTACTACTGTTTCATCTAATTCCATCTCATTCATTAAGGCCTGATTTACAGCTCCGATTAAATTTAATTTATTAGTCATTTTTATTTACCTCCTTCTAAAAACAATTTGTACTCTTCCAACTGTTCCTCTAATTGTGGAGGCATGGTCTCATAATGATACTTAAATATATCTTCTATTTCTGTATCTGATTTATCTTCAATAGATTCAAATGTGGATACTACATCTTTTTCTAATTCTTCTAAAGTTTCTTTTTCCCATTCTTCACTTATTACACCCTTATTTAATAAATATTTTTTAAATCTTATAAGTGGATCCTTAGGCTTCCATTGTTCTACTTCCTTATCTTCTCTATACTTAGTAGGATCATCTGAAGTGGTATGGGCTCCTAATCTATAGGTATAAGCTTCTATAAGAGTAGGACCTTCCCCTCTTCTTGCCCTATCTACAGCTTCTTTAGTAGCAACATACATAGCAAATATATCATTTCCATCTACTAATATGCCTGGCATATCGTAGGCTATTGCTTTTTGAGCTAAGGTTTTACTTGCTGTCTGCTTGCTCCTAGGAACTGATATTGCATATTGATTGTTTTGAATTATAAATACTACTGGAGCCTTAAATACAGAAGCGAAGTTTAGAGCTTCATGGAAATCACCATGAGAAGTACCACCATCACCTACATAGGTTACTGCTACATTGTTTTCTTCTTTAATGTTATTAGCCATGCCAATCCCTACTGCATGTTGATATTGGGAAGCTATGGGAACTGATATAGGTAATACCTTTACTCCCTCTGGCATATGACTTCCCCATTCATTACCATACCAATATAGATATATATTTCTAAGAGGGACTCCTCTAACTAACAAAGCACCTAATTCCCTAAATGCTGGTACTAACCAATCTTCCTTCTCCATTGCATAGGCACTACCTACTTGGGCAGCCTCTTGACCAGTATTTGGTGCATAGGTCAACATACGTCCCTGCCTTTGATAAGATAGTGCTTTATCGTCAATCATTCTTGTGTACAACATAGTTTTATATAGATACTTTAACTCTTCCTCTGTTAAGGAAGGTAAATCTTCCTTATTGACTACTTCTCCATTAAAGTCTAATATACGATATTGTTTATTGTTTAAAGGGTTATGGTCTTTAAAATTCATATATTTTACCTCCTTTAATAATATATATGAGCACTAATTGATAATCGTTATCATTCTTATTATATATATATACATTTATTATTACTTTAAACATGTTCCAAGCTTTATTTTTTTACATTTTCTTATATTTATTCTCAAGAATTTAAAGGCTAATATTGGGTATTATACTTTTAGGAGGGATGTATGTGAATAAAAAGTATATTAAACCTATTGATGAAGAAATAAGAAAGAAGTTAAGTGATTTGGAATATAGAGTAACTCAAGAAAATGCTACCGAAAGACCATTTTCCCATGAGTATGATGAAAAGTTTGAGGATGGTATATATGTAGATATTGTATCTGGTGAACCTCTATTTAGCTCAAAGGATAAATATGATGCTGGATGTGGATGGCCTAGTTTTACTAAGCCTATAGAAAAAGATCATGTAGTAGATAAAAGGGACATATCCCATGGTATGATAAGAACTGAAGTCCGAAGTAAATATGGAGATTCCCATCTAGGTCATGTATTTCCTGATGGTCCAAAGGATAAGGGCGGTCTTAGATATTGTATAAATGGTGCATCTCTTAGATTTATTAGAAAAGAGGATTTAGAGAAAGAAGGATATGGAGAATATCTTAGCCTGTTTGAGTAAGATAAAATAAATAAAGGACTCCTTTCTCTAAAAATCAAGAAATCCTTCATAGTGAGCCATAAACTTTATCTATTTTACCTATTTTTAAAATTTGTATTAGACATTATGCTAAATTTTTAAGAAAATAATTTCCTTAAGTAATCACTGATTTTATCAATTATAATAATCATCAAAGATGTTCCAAGGAGTAAAAGTCCTACCTGTTCCCAGTTTCTCCATGTAATATTCATAGATAAAATAGTCCCTATACCTCCAGCTCCGATGATTCCTAAGATAGTAGAATTCCTAATATTTGATTCTAATCTATATAGGGCAAGACTAATAAATGTGGGAAATGTATAAGGTAATAGTCCATGGCTATAACTTTGAAAGTTTGTAGCACCTGTAACTATTATACTGTTTTGTATATTTCCCTTGGCACTTTCTAGTACTTCACTATACATCTTTGTTAATACACCTGTCGTATATATACTTAGTGCCATAGCTCCAGCCAATGGACCTGGCCCTATACCTCTAAAAAATATTATAGCTGTAATAATAGGTGGAAAGGTTCTAAATGTATTTGTTATTACCTTTGATATTATTGATATGGGCTTATTAGGTGCTGTATTATATGCAGAGAGATATGATAGGACTAAAGCAAATATGGATCCTATAATAGTAGCAAATATGGCTATATAAAAGCTCTCTCCTATACCTTCTATAAGCTTTGGATAATAGGATATGTCTATATTTGCCATTCTTTTTACTATTACTTCTCCCTGTTTGATTCCCCTTTGAAACCTATCATAACTTATACTTAGAGAATTAAATAATAAAATTAACAATCCTAGCAAGGCTATTGGTGTACATATTATTTTCAATGTCTGAAATCTTCTATAGGATTTAATAGATTTAAACTTTATGGAAGATCTCTGCAAAATACTTCTGAGAAATAGACTAACTAAGTCTATAATCAAAATAGTGATAAATAAAATTAATATTAAAGTAGAAAGATTATCATATCTTAAATGGTTTAAATCCCTCCACATAATCTGTCCTATTCCGCCTGCTCCTACTAATCCTAATATGGTGGCACTTCTTATACCTGTTTCAAGCACTATGAAAAATACTGAAATAGATAATTCCATCATATGGGGTAATACACAATATCTTAAAACCTGAACAGAATTACTTCCTACTGAACGTACAGAATTTAACTGATTTTCCCTAATAGATTCTATATATTCCCTAAATAATTTCAAAGACATTAAAAATGCAATAATAGTAAGGGCCACTATTCCAGAGAATTTTCCTATACCAAATACACTTACTAAAATCGCTGCCCATATTAGACTTGGTATAGTTCTAAAAAATGAAAATATGGCAGTAAGTATTTTGGATATAGATTTACTTGGAGCAATATTTATGGAAATCAATAAGGAAAATGGAATTGCTAATATAGTTCCCAAAGACGATGAAACTAAGGCTATTTCAATAGTATCCATAAGTTTTTCAAATACTTCTTTTCCATATGATAGATTGGGATCAAACATTCTTCTAAATAGATTTAACATATCTGGAAAACCTTCATATAAATTAATAAAGCTAAAATTTACCTTAAAACCTAAAAATATTAAAATTAAAATAAATCCCAATAAATATCCTAAGGTATATCTTTTTTTATTAATCATATATTGTCTTAAGGATTTCATCACTTAAATCACCTGCTTTACCATCAAAGATTATCTTTCCTTTCCTTAGGGCTACTATTCTATGGCAATATTTCTTAGCTAAATTTACATCGTGGAGATTTATAAGTATAGTCATATTCTTCTTTTCATTTACCTTTTTAAAGTAGTCCATTACAGTTTGAGAAGTAGATATGTCAAGACTAGCAACCGGCTCATCGGCTAAGATTATTTTTGGTCGCTGACAAAGGGTCTTTGCAATTGCTACCCTTTGTTTTTGTCCACCACTTAATTGATCTGCCCTTTCAAATATCTTTTCACCTAATCCCACCTGCTTCAAAGCTGTAGTTGCACTTTCATATTCTTCATCAGTAAATATTCCAAAAAATGATTTAAAGGAAGACTTATATCCAAGTCTTCCAATTAATACATTGTCTAAAACTAAGGATCTATCTACAAGATTATAGTCTTGAAATACAAATCCTATATTTCGTCTTAGGCTTCTTAATTCTTTATTATTTAATTTTGTAATATCTTTACCATCAAAGTATATTTTTCCACTACTAGGTCTTACTAGTAAGTTTATTGTCTTCAACAATGTAGATTTGCCGCTACCACTGGAACCTATTATACCTACAAACTCTCCCTGTTCTACTACTAAATTTATATCATCAAGGGCTAGTGCTTTCCCATCGTAGGATACCCTTGTATTTTCAAACTTTAGCATAAAATCAACTCCTACTCAGCTTCTTTTAAATCTACATTCATGGTCTTTGCTGTAGCCCTTATGATTTCATAATCTGCATCAGTTGCCTTTTCAAAACCATACATATTGAATAATTCCTGTAATAGTTTGCCTCCTTCTTCTGACTTAGATACTTTTAGTAAAGCAGCTTGGATTTTTTCCTGAAGTTCCTTATCCATGTCTCCCCTTGTAGTAACGCTTATATTTGGGATGTATTCTGTATATCCTAAAATTTCCGTTTCTTCCATAGCAGTAGGAAACTCCTCTTTGTACCTATCCCTTACATCTACAAAAGTACTTACCACATCCACATCTCCATTTAAAAGAAGTTGCAAAGATTTATCATGTCCACCACTATACATATATTCTATATCCTTTTCTATATCTATTCCTTCGTTTATTAGATGCGCTCCTGGAAATAGATATCCTGATGTGGAAGATGGATCTACGAAGGCAAGTTTCTTTCCTTTAATCTCTTCAAAAGATTTGATACCACTGTCTTTTCTTACAATAAATTGTGATCTATACTTTGCTTCTCCTTTATTGTTTATAGCCGTTAGGATAACTTCAGCATCACTTTCTTGATTTGCCAGTACATAGGCAAAAGGTGGTATAAGTCCAAAATCTACCTTCCCAGATCCTAAGCCTTCTACTACACCTACATAGTTTGCTGCAGTAAATCCTTCTACTTTCACGCCTAATTCCTTAGTCAACATTTCTGCCAAAGGTTCTACTGACTCCACTAACTTATCTCCATCTTTCATAGGTACAAAACCCATAGTAATTACTTCGTCTTTATCCTTTGTACATCCTACAATTGAAATTGTTAATACCCCTATTAATAATAATGCAATTACTTTTTTCATATTAAAACCTCCCAATATATCTTCTTACATACAGATTACTATAATTTGTAAAGAATTACAATACACTTTCTGTAAATCCTTAAAAGTGTATTGTAGTGTATGGGTATAAACATAAAAAAACAAGATGGGAATTCCCATCTTATTTTTTAAATACTGCCGATTTATTTTAAAATCCTATTTCTATTTGTTGTTTTTCACCATTTCTTATGACTGTTAGATTAGACTTATCTCCTGATTTATAGTTATATAGATGTTTTTTAAGTCCTTGCATAGAATTAATCTCTGTATCATCCATTTTAATTAATATATCTCCCTGTAATATACCTGCCTTTTCTGCTGGACTATTTGATTCTACACTAAGGATTACTACTCCTTTTTCAAGTCCTAAATCAATTCCCAATCTAGCCTGATAATCCTTAACATCCATACCCCTTACTCCCATGACTACTGTTTCATAGGTTCCTTTACTTATTACTTCCTTTATTATGCTTTTAGCTGTATTAATAGGTATTGAAAATCCTAAACCTTCACCTGTCTTTATTTTTACTGTATTGATTCCAATAACTTCTCCACTCTTATTCAATAGTGGTCCACCACTATTTCCAGGGTTTATAGAAGCATCTGTTTGAATTAAACCTTCAATTATATTAGCCTGATTTATCTGTATAGATCTATTAAGTCCAGAGATAACTCCTGATGTAACTGTTCTTTGAAATTCTAATCCTAAAGGATTTCCTATGGCTATGGCAATTTCACCAACCTCTAATTTATCTGAATCTCCTAACTCTGCTACTGGTAAGTTGGTTATGTCCACTTTTACTATGGCTAAATCTAGTGATGAATCATTCCATAAAACTTTACCAGGAACCTTATCTCCATTATCAAATAATACCTTTATTTCCTTTGCATTTCCATCTGCAACCACATGAGAATTGGTCAATATATATCCATTACTATCTACTATTACACCTGAGCCTAATCCTTCCACATCTCTTTGTTCAAAGAAATAATTTACAGTCTCTAAGGTTGTGATTCCTACTACAGAACTCATAGATTTCTTAACTACGGCAGATACTGTATTTATATCATCAGAAGGAGTAATACTAACTTGCTGTGGCATGTATTTATTTTCAACACTGTTTGGATTTGGTAATATGTTACCATATAGATTTGGTGCTATATATATTGAAGCAACCCCTCCTATAATTGCTGCTACTAAGGCTAAGGCAATATAAGAAAATAAACTACCTCTAAAACCTGACCTTTTATTTTTTGTAGGTACCTTCTCATAGGAATATATACTTTTTGTAACTATATCTTCCTTATCTATACTTTGACCGTATTCATGTTCCTTATCTTCATCTGTAAATAAATCTCTTTTATCATCCATAATTATACCTCCCTTTACTTATTTCCCAATTAGATATATGTTCTATTATAAATATATCCTATTCTTCTTAATCTAATGATACCCAAGAAATATAAAAAGATTGTGTGTAAATTATGTTTTTGTTGTGGGATTTAGTTTTAGACTCCTTGTTTTGGTATAATATTAGTATATAAAAGAACAATAGGGTGATATCTATGAATTATAAAATCTATTTGGTAGAAGATGATAAAAATTTAAACCTAATCCTTACTTCCTATTTGGAAAGGGAAGGTTGGGAAGTTGTATCTTTTCTAAAGGGAAGGGATGCTCAAAAATCTATTAAAAATCCACCAGATTTATGGATTTTAGATATTATGCTTCCGGATATAGATGGTTATCAATTGATTAAAGAAATAAAAGAAAAGGATCCTAATATACCTGTAATCTTTATATCTGCTCGAGATGCAGATATAGATAGAGTGGTAGGTCTAGAGCTAGGTAGTGATGACTATTTACCTAAACCTTTTTTGCCTAGAGAATTAGTAATTCGCTCAAAAAATTTACTAGAAAGATATTATAAACCTAATATTAGTGTTATGCAAAATGGTCCCTATAATATAAATATAGGTAGTAGAACTGTATCAAAGGATAATGAGTATATAGACCTTAGCTCTAAGGAATATGATTTATTAATATATTTTTCTAACAATATGGGCTTAGCATTGTCTAGGGAACAAATATTAGAGCATATATGGGGTGATAACTATTTTGGATCAGATAGAGTAGTAGATGATCTAGTAAGAAGATTAAGAAAGAAAATGCCAGACTTGGACATAGAAACAATATATGGATTTGGATATAGGGTGAATAAGTCATGAAAAACTATCCCCTAGCCATTCAAATCTGGATTATATTTGCCATTATAACTTTGGCTATTAGTCTTGTTTTATCTGGTATAATACCTATGACCCTTAGAAGCTTCTTTACTAAAGAAATTTATTCTAATATCGAATCAGCACAAGACTTATTACTTACCCAATCCTCCATGAGAGAGTATTGGGATACATCTGGCATAGATAATAACTCAAGCTTAGAAGATATAAGGGCAGTAAAACATTTTGTAATATACGATAACAATCAAATAATACTTGATTCACCTCTTACTGTTGAATTTTTACAACAAATAAAGAGGGATATCTCTACACAAAAAAATCCCAGAGAAAAATATAAGGGTGTACTAGGTGATGAAAAGGTATTTTATGTAATCACTAAAATTCAGGACTTTCAGACTAATTCCTATCTAGTATCCTATATGGGTGATTCATATAGAAAGGATTTAGTTAGCACTTTATTTTATAAGTTAATATCTCTTATGGGAATTATATTCTTACTAAGTTGGATTCCTGCACTTATTCTATCTAGATACTTATCTAAACCTCTAGTTAATCTAGAATCTAGAGTAGATAGATTAGCTAAGCAAGATTGGGAAGAACCCATATCCCTAGGTAGAAATGATGAAATAGGCAAACTTGGAGATTCTATGGAAATGTTAAGAAATCAACTTATTCGCCAAGACGAGGCGGAGCGAACTTTTCTACAACATGTTTCCCACGAACTAAAGACTCCTGTTATGGTTATAAGAAGCTATTCTCAAGCTATAAAAGATGGTATATTTCCTAAGGGAGATTTAGATCATTCTATAGAAGTAATAGATGTGGAAGCAGAAAGATTAGATAAAAAGATTAGAAATCTCTTATATTTTTCAAAATTGGATTATATGACTAATCACCAATTCCAAGAAGAAAGCTTTTCCCTTGATTCAATAATTAAAGATGTAGTAGATAGATTGGCATGGAATAAGGTAGAGCTAGATTGGCATATGGATTTATCTCCTTTAAATATAAAAGGAGATAAGGAGCAATGGAGAATAGTCCTTGAAAACTTAATAGATAATCAAATAAGATATGCAGAAAGTCAAATATCTATTGATTTATATTATATAAATAATAGTACAGTGTTGGAAATATGGAACGATGGTCCTCCCATAGAAGCTAAAATCTTAAAAAATCTCTTCGTAGAATATAATAAGGGAAACAAAGGAGAATTTGGCCTAGGCCTAGCCATAGTCAATAGGATTATTAAAATTCATAATTCTACTATTACTGCTAAAAATGAAGATATAGGGGTAAGGTTTATAATAGAAATACCTAATGGATAATATGGAGGTTGATATATTGGAAAAACTAAATATATTAGTAGAACATATTTATCATAGTGGCTTTACCATAGAAACTAAGGATAAATATCTTGTATTTGATTATTATAAAGGAAATATAGACTTAAGTCCTAAGAAGACCTATGTCTTTGTAAGCCATGGACATGGTGATCATTTTAATCCTAAAATTTTAGATTGGAAAAAGAAAAAAAACAATATAAAGTATATATTTAGTGATGATGTGCCTATTAATAATAAAGATGAAGATATTATTTTTTTAAAAGCTTATGAAGATATAGTATTAGACAATATAAAAATTACATCCTTTGGATCTACAGATATAGGTTTATCTTTTTTAGTTGAAATTGATGATATAAATATATTCTTTGCCGGTGACCTAAATTGGTGGCACTGGAAAAATGATAGTAAAAAAGAAAAACTATCTATGGAAAAAGCCTTTAAAGAAGAAATCCAAAGATTAAAAGGAAAGGATGTTCATATTGGATTTTTACCTGTGGATCCTCGATTAGAAGGTTTTTTTCATTTAGCTGGAGATTATTTTATTAAAGAAATAAAGCCTAAATACTTTTTCCCAATGCACTTTGGGGATAAGTACAATACTTCAACAAAATTTATCCACAAAATAGGTAATTCATCAACTAATATTGTGGAAATAAATAGGGAAAATCAAATATTTCAATTATAAAACCCCTCACTGAGGGGTCTTTTCTTTTCCTTGTTGATGTTTGTTAAACTTCTCCTTTAACACTCTAACATCATCTTGTATAAATCTATGGTCTATTTCACTTATGGTAAAATTAAGCCTCTTAAATATAAATTGCCAAATATGACCTGCAAAAAAAGCCATGATAACTGTTCCTATCCCTAGATTTCCACCAAGTATAAAGCCTATAGTTACTACAGATATATCTATGGAACTTTTAATTATTCCTACAGGCCTTTTAGTCTTTTTAGTCAAGGCTACCATTAGGCCGTCCCTTGGTCCAGTACCTAAGCCAACGGATATATAAAAATAACATCCTAAACCTTGGATTATAATTCCTAAAATCAGCATAATCAATTTTGGTGTAAAGCCTGTAAATACTGGAACTAAGTCATTTAACATTAAAATATCCATAAAAGTTCCAATAAGAATCATATTCATTATACTTCCCCAACCTAGGTCTTGACCTAAAATGATATCTATAATAAAGATTATTATCCCTGAATATATATTTGCTCTACCTACGGTAATACCTGTGAGTTTTGCAACTCCTTGATGAAATACGTCCCAAGGTGCTACTCCTATTTTTGCATTTATGGCAAATACTGACCCTAGTGCAAATAGAAATAATCCAAATATTAGTCTAGTAATTATAATTGTTTTCTTTTTCATTATTTTGTCTTCTCTCCTAGATTATTAACTCTACAGGACAATGATCTGACCCCAGTATATGATTGTGAATATCTGCTGACTTAAGCCTGTCCTTTAGTTTCTCTGATGCTACAAAATAGTCTATCCTCCATCCTGCATTTCTTTCTCTAGCCCTAGTGATATAAGACCACCAAGAATATGCATCTTCCTTATCTGGATAAAAGTATCTAAATGTATCTATAAATCCTTCATCTAATAGTTCTGTTAGTTTGCCTCTTTCTTCATCTGTAAATCCAGCATTTTTTCTATTACTGCTTGGATTTTTTAAGTCTATTTCTTTATGAGCTACGTTTAAATCTCCACAGATAATCACAGGCTTTTTATTGTCTAAATCCTTTATATAAGATCTAAAATCATCTTCCCACTTCATCCTATATTCAAGTCTTGCCAATTCCCTTTGGGAATTTGGTGTATATACATTTACTAAATAGAAATCATCATACTCTGCAGTAATCATCCTACCTTCATTGTCATGATAATCTATTCCCATTCCATAGTAAACACTAATAGGCTCAACTTTTGTAAATATGGCAGTTCCTGAATATCCTTTTTTCTCTGCATAGTTCCAGTATTGATAATATCCTTCTAACTCTAAATCTATTTGCCCCTCTTGTAACTTAGTCTCCTGTAAGCAAAATATATCTGCATCTACTTCCTTAAAATAATCTAAAAATCCCTTTTTTACACAGGCACGAATTCCGTTAACATTCCAAGAAATCAATTTCATTTGTTCCTCACTCCTTAATCTAGCAACTTTATAATATTAAAGTAAAATATATGAAAATCTTTAATATATAATATCATATAAATAGTATTCTATCTATTTAAGATTTGAAAATAGTGCAGGTTATAATCTAAAAACTTCCAAGATATTTTTTATATATCTTGGAAGTTTTACTTAAACTAATATATTCTAATATTATTTTACTTTCTTATTAAAAGACTTCTTTAGCTTTAAGGAGTTCTCAATAGATTCTTTATAAAGATTCTATATTGTTAGATACATTTCTTATCCATTTCTTGGAACGAAGTCTTTTTATTTCAAATCCTATTTTTATTACTTCTTCTAAAGCAAGTATAAAGAATACTTGTTGTAAAGACATCTTAAAATAAACTGCAGCTGCAAATCCTGCTGGAATAGCAAATAGCCATATGGTACCTAATTGAACTAGCATAGAGTAAGTAGTATCCCCTCCACCTCTAAATACACCAACTATCATAAGAACATTAAAAAATCTAAGGGGAGAAAACACAGCCATAATCTTAAGTACATCTATGGTCATACTTATGGTATCTTTCTCAATATTAAATATTCCTACAATATAAGGGGCTGCTAACCATAAAGCAATACCTGAAGCGAGGCCTACCATAGGAGCTAAGATACCTAGTTTTATTGCATATTCATCAGCTAAATCTTCTCTACCTTCTCCAATCTTATTTCCAACTATAATGGCAGCTGCACTTGCTAAACCTATACATAAAACCATAAACATATTGTTTATAGTATTTGCTATTTGCATACTAGCTACTTCTCGAATACCTATCTTGGCATATATAATAGAAAATGTACTTAATCCTAGGGCCCATATTATTTCATTTATTATTACAGAAGAAGATGTTCTAAAAAATATCCTTATAAAATCTGTATTAAATCCTATAATCTCATTTAACTTACAAGGAATAACATCATTGGACCTATAGGCAGCCACTACTATATATATCATTTCTACAACTCTAGCTATACTGGTAGCTATGGCTGCTCCTGCTACTCCCATAGCTGGAAATCCAAGATTTCCAAATATAAATATCCAGTTTAAAAATGCATTTGTCAATACCCCTATAAGACTGCCAAACATAGGTGGTTTAGCTATACCTATACATCTTAAGGCAGTTGAATAGGCTTGTGTTATAGATGTAATTAAAAAGGTAATTGCTATTATAGTAATATATTCTTTTCCTAAGGCTACAACCATAGTATCCTTTGTAAATATCTTCATTATACCTTCAGGAGCTAAAAAAGCAAAGGCTGAAAAAATTATAGAAATCACTATACTAAGTACTAGGTCTAGCCCTAACATTTTACGTATGTTTTTAATATCTTTTTTACCCCAAAATTGGGACATAAATATACCTGCACCTGCATTTATACCAGATAAACATAACATAAATATAAAAAAGTATTGATTTACCAATCCAACAGCTGCAATTGCACTTTCTCCTAATTTTCCTATCATTAAATTATCCACCATATTTAATGAAGAGCTAATTAAATTTTGTAATGTTATTGGAATGACTAAGGCAATAATTGCAAGAAAAAATTCCTTATCTTTAAATATCTTTTTCATCTACTTCTTCCTTTCTAATCTGAACGCAAAAAAGCAAATGGGTAGGTAAGCCGCCCATCTGCTCTTAGTTTTTACATAGTTAATTGTTCACTTAGTTATAATTACTTATAAAGTATATATTATAATTTTCTCATAGTCAATATCTTATGTATTATATATTTAGATGTAATCATCCAAATTTCAAAATACACAAATTATAACTGTATTAAACTGTATTAAAAGTATCAGTTTATCAAATAATATATATTGTATTATAATAATAACTTTGGAGGCCTAAAATGAAAATAAGAGCTTATTTTGGAGATATGGATAAAGCTAATGAAGTGATTAATAAGTTACAAAACTCAGGATTTAATAATTCTTTCTTTGATGCAAATGATCACCATCTTATAAACACCAATGTTCAAACTAATTTAACTAGTACATCTGGCGCTACAAGCCTTTCTGATTTGGTTTTACGCTCTGCTAGAGGTGGAGCTAATGAAGTAAGTTCTCCACTGGATGCTACTAGCCCTATGGCCAGTGGATTTGGAAACTTTGAAGAAATAACAGATATGAATTTTACTGTAACTGTAGATGTAAATGATAAAGATTTCAATAAAGCTAAAAAAATTATAAAAAATATGGGCGGAATCCTAGATGATTCAAATCTTAGTCACAGATAAGCTGTGGATGATGCAAAAATTGATTACACCGAGGTTGTCTCTCAGATAAATAATAGAGAATCTTAAAATAAAAGCTGACTTTATATAGATGTAAAGTCAGCTTAATTTCTTAAATTTCATCGTATTCATCTAAAAAGGAATACTTCTTACCTTCCTTTTCCCAACCTAAAATAGCTTCCATATTTACATTTTCAGCTGCCCTAAAAATTGACATATCCACATTTTGAAAATTTTCCTTTAATGATTCAATTAAATCTTTTATTTCAAACCTCTTATTTCCAATTTTTTTTGCTGCCACCATACATGCGCAGTTTAGTGGCCATATACCACTGTTTTGGATAAATCTTTTAATATATTCTTCTTCTATTAAATAAAGGGGTCTGATTAATTCCATATTTTCAAAGTTTTGTGCCTTAAGTTTAGGCATCATAGTTTTAAAATTTCCTGCACATAGAAGATTCAACATAGTAGTTTCTATAACATCATTAAAGTGATGTCCCAAGGCTAACTTATTGCAACCTAGTTCTTGTGCCTTTCCATATAGGGCTCCCCTTCTCATTCTGGCACACATATAACAGGGATAATCTCCTGCTATTCTATCTGCTACTTTGAATACATCAGTTTTATATATATGAACAGGTATATTTAAATACTTACAATTTTCTTCTAATAATTGTCTAATTTCAGGATGATATCCAGGATCCATAGCTATAAATTCTACTTCAAAATTTTGGTTTCCATGTTTATGAAGTTCCTGAAATAATTTGGCCATAAGTAAGCTATCCTTGCCTCCAGATATAGCAACTGCTATTTTATCTCCATCCTTTACCAATTCATATTCTTTTATGGCTTTTACAAACTTACTCCATATATGCTTTCTATAAGTCTTTATTATACTTCTTTCTATATCTTTTAAAGGCTTTCTTTCATTAAAAGGAACTAATATTTCACATCCCTCTCCTGCCAATGCCTTCTCTTTTTCATCCAACTATATCACTCCATTTAAAGTTAAGTTCTATATATAGTATATCAGAAAAATTAGGGATACAGTAGTGATATCTTTTATAAAATCAACTTACTAATACCTTACTATTTGCAAATATATGTATAATACTTAAAAGTCTATTTTATATACTCCCTCTAATCTTCCATCTTAGGAAATTTAACTTAGGAAATTTAAGCCCTTATTTAGAGATAGTTTTTTAGAAGTGGTGTTAAATATATTTGACTTGTCTAGAATTTTATTTAAATAATCTTAGATATGGCTTTGCGCCTATGCCTTATATATAGTATAATATAGTCTTGTGAAGTCGTAATTTTAGATATAATTGAAAAATTAACATAGAAAGGATATGCTTAATGAAACTTGGAATCGTAGGCCTACCTAACGTAGGAAAAAGTACACTATTTAATGCAATAACTCAGGCTGGTGCAGAGTCTGCTAACTATCCATTTTGTACCATAGAGCCAAATGTAGGAGTAGTAGCAGTGCCAGATGATAGGTTAGAAGAACTAGCTAAAATCTATCCATCTAAAAAGGTGGTACCAACAGCAATAGAGTTCTGCGATATTGCTGGACTTGTAAAGGGAGCTAGTAAAGGTGAGGGACTTGGAAATAAATTCCTATCCCATATTAGAGAAGTAGATGCTATAGTCCATGTAGTTAGATGTTTTGAAAATGATGATATAGTCCATGTAGATGGAAGTATAGATCCTATTAGAGATATTGAAATTATAAATATAGAATTGATGCTTTCAGATATGGAACTACTTCAAAGAAGGCTAGAAAGAACTCAAAAAGCTGCAAAGGGTGATAAGAGTCTAGTTCATGAAGTAAAGCTTATTGAAGAAATTCTTCAAATACTGGAAGACGGTAGATCCATAAGAACCATGGATTTATCTGATGAAGACAAGCAATTAGTAAAATCCTTTGATCTTCTAAGTTCAAAACCTATAATTTATGTGGCCAATATTTCAGAAGAAGATCTAGTAAATGAAGATTCTAATACTTATGTGGAAAAAGTTAGAGAATATGCCTCTACAGAAGATGCTGAAGTCATCACTGTTAGTGCAGAAATAGAAGAAGAAATATCACAACTTGATGATGAAGAAAAGATAGAATTTTTAAATGATCTAGGCCTTGAAAGATCTGGTCTTGATAAACTAGTTCAAGCTAGTTATAAACTATTAGGACTTATAAGTTTCCTTACTGCTGGTCCTATGGAAGCTCGTGCTTGGACCATTAAAGAAGGAACCCCTGCACCTCAAGCTGCTGGTAAGATTCACACGGATATAGAAAGAGGGTTTATAAGAGCTGAAGTAATATCTTTTGAAGATTTGATGGCTTGTGGTAATATGGTAATAGCTAAAGAAAAAGGACTTGTGCGAATTGAAGGTAAAGACTATATCATGAAAGATGGAGATGTAGTGTTATTTAGATTTAATGTATAATATAGAGAACCAAGTGGTTTAAACCACTTGGTTTTTTATATATTAATTTTATTTAGCTCATATTGACAATAGAAGAAAATTAGTTTAACATTAAACTATTCCTTAATTAGTTTAGCATTAAAGTATTGGAGGTGGAAGTATGATTGAAACAGATGTAGCTTTACAATTAAAAGAAACCCATCAAAAGGTTGTGCAAATAATGCAGTCAAAGATTGATGAATATGGACTTACCTTTGGTCTTTTACATCTTATGATTCTAATAGAAAAAAAGCCAAATGCAAATCAAAAGGATCTGGCTAAAGATATGAGATTTACACAAGGAGCTATGAGTGTTGTAGTTAAAAGATTATTGAAGTTAGATATGATTAAACAGATACCATTGGAATCAGATATGAGATTTAATAGATTAGTCCTTACTGAAAAGGGGAAATCTATGATAGATGATTATAGGGAGCATATCCTAAAAAAATATGAAAATATGTTTAAAGGATTTAATAACAGTGAGTTAATAGAACTACATGACTTCCTATTGAGGATTAATCAAAATCTAGATAATATAAATAGTACAAATAGTTTATCAAATTTAGAAGAATAGGAGGGATATCTTGAAAAAACTATTACCATATATGAAAAAATATAGAATCTTTGCTATTCTTAGTCCTATACTTATGATCTTAGAAGTCTTAGCAGATATTACTATACCTTATCTAATGTCTTGGATAGTAGATATAGGAATTGAAAATCAAGATACTCAATATATCTTAAAAGTAGGATTAATGATGATTGGGATTGCATTACTTGGTATGCTCTTTGGTGTTATAAGTGCCCATTGTGGTGCAAGGGCTGGATATGGATTTGCCGCGGAAATTAGACAGGAAACCTTTAAAAAAGTTCAAGGATTTTCCTTTGCAAACCTTGATCAATTTACTGTTTCATCTCTTATAACAAGGCTTACAAATGACTGTAATACTATTGGTCAAGTTACTATGATGAGTCTACGCATGGCTATAAGAGCACCTTTTATGATGATATTTGCCCTTATTATGGCATTTAAAATCAACTCATCCTTAGCCAGAGTCTTTATGGTTTCCATACCCTTTACTGCTATTGTTGTGGCTATAGTTTTAGTGAAGGCAAGACCATTATTTTTGAAATTACAAACTCGTGTAGATAGGGTTAATGCAATTATTCAGGAGAATTTGACAGCCATAGGAGTTGTAAAATCTTTCAATAGACAAAAGCATGAAGAAAAAAGGTTTAAGGAAAGAAATGACTCCCTAAGGGACACTGCTCTTAAGGCTATTTCCCTTGTTATATTTCTTATGCCTATTTTAAATCTTGTAATATATTCCACTATTATAGCAGTTTTATGGTTTGGTGGACAACAGGTTATGGCAGGCTCTATGGGCCGTGGTGAATTGATTTCATTTATCACCTATATTACACAAATTCTAATGTCTCTTATAATGATATCTATGTTTTTTATGCAATTTCTACGTGGCTCAGCTTCTGTAGGTAGAATCTTAGAAATATGGAATACTGAATCAGAAATTAAAGTAGCTAAAGATTCTGTTAGCAAACTAAAGGACGGTTCCATTGGTTTTAATAATGTAAGTTTCTGCTATCCTGGAAGTACTGAAAAAACATTAAAGAATATTAATTTCCATATACAATCTGGTGAAATCCTTGGTATCATTGGTTCTACAGGCTCCTCTAAATCTACATTGGTACAGTTGATCCCAAGGCTTTACGATGTTACTGAAGGTTCTGTAACTGTTGGTGGTATAGATGTTAAAGATTATGATATAAAATCATTAAGAAATCAAGTATCCTTTGTACTACAAAGGAACACATTGTTCTCAGGTACAATACGTGAAAATATGAAGTGGGGTAATGAAAATGCCTCTGATGAAAAAATCATAAACGCACTAAAACAAGCCCAAGCCTGGGAATTTGTCTCAAAATATGATGATGGATTAGATCATAAAGTAGAACAAGGCGGTAGCAACTTCTCCGGTGGCCAAAGACAAAGACTTACCATTGCAAGAGCTCTAATGAAGGATCCTAAAGTTATAATTCTTGATGATTCAACATCTGCCATAGATATGACTACTGACGCAAAGATTCAGCATGTTTTCAGAGAAGAATTAAGGGATATAACTACAATTATTATTGCTCAAAGAATTTCATCTATACAACATGCCGATAGAATTATCGTTATGCATGAAGGTGAAATAGAATCCTTTGGAGATCATAAAACCTTAATGAATACATCTTCAATCTACAAAGAAATCTATGAATCACAACAGAAAGGGGTGGTTGGAGAATGAAAAATAAACAACAATACAAACAGCTACGCCCAAGTAATCCAAAAGAAACCTTAGTTAGACTCTTTAGTTACTTTAAATTTAATAAAGCTCTATTTTTTGCAGGAATATTTTTTATAATACTTGGCTCTATTGCCCAAATAGCTACTAATGCCATGTTAAGTCCTATTATTGATACATTGGTAGGAGATCATAATATGGGAATCTTTATAAAATATATCCTTATTATGGTACTCCTTGTAATCTTCGTTTCCTTAGGAGAATATGTAGGAAATCTATGTATGGCAAAACTTGCTCAAAAGACTGTTCATAAAATTCGTGAAGATATGTTCTCTCATATGGAAAAACTACCTATCTCTTATTTCGATAGCCACTCCCATGGAGAGCTAATGTCCACCTTCACCAATGATGTAGATATGCTTAATCAATCTTTAGAACAAAGTGTATCACAAATTACAATCTCTATCATAACAGTAGTGGGTACCTTTATTATGATGATATATTTAAGTCCAATACTTACACTTGTTGTGGTATTTATGCTAATTATAATGTTAGGCACCATAAGATATATAGGAAAAAAATCTGCAAGAAATTTCCGTATTCAACAAAGGGCCTTAGCAGATATGAATGGATATATAGAAGAAATGATGTCAGGTCAAAAAGTAGTTAAAGTATTTAATTATGAAAATAGGGCTATTGAAAATTTCAATGGAAGAAATGAAGAACTTAGAGAAGCTAGTACTCTAGCTTCTACCTATGGTGTTATGCTTATGCCTGTTATGGGAAATCTATCATATGTACTTTATGCCCTTGTGTCTATGATAGGTGCATTCCTTGTAATGATGGGTAATTTAAGCGTAGGTAATATTGCTTCATTTTTACAGTATACTAGGACAATTTCTAGACCTATTACTCAAGTTTCTAATCAACTTAATACTCTGTTTGCAGCCTTAGCTGGTGCAGAAAGAATATTTAAGGTATTAGATGAAGAAGTAGAAAAAGACCAAGGGGATATAGAACTTATAAAAGATCCAAAAGAAAATAGTTTCTATTGGAAAGTTCCCCAAGAAAATGGTGAATATAAAAAAGTACCTCTTAAAGGTTTTATCACCTTTGATAATGTAGACTTTGGCTATATACCAGAACAAAAAGTTCTAAAAAATATTAATCTTTATGCTAAACCTGGTCAAAAGATTGCCTTTGTAGGATCTACTGGTGCTGGTAAAACTACTATTACTAATCTAATAAATAGATTTTATGAGATAAATAGTGGAGCCATACTTTATGATGGATTAGATATTAGACGTATTAAAAAATATGATTTAAGAAGCACCATGAGTATAGTACTACAGGATGTACACCTATTTGAAGGTACAATATCTGAAAATATTAGATATGGTAGACTAGATGCTACAGATGAAGAAGTAATAGAGGCTGCTAAGCTTGCCAACGCCCATTACTTTATTACCAATTTACCCCAAGGATATGATACACTCCTTACAACTGATGGAGAAAATCTATCTCAAGGTGAACGTCAGCTTCTTTCTATTGCAAGGGCAGCAGTAGCTGATCCAACAATACTTATACTTGATGAAGCAACATCTTCTGTAGATACTAGAACAGAAAAGCTTATTGAGGAAGGTATGGATAAATTGATGGAAGGAAGAACAACCTTTGTAATCGCACATAGATTGTCTACTGTTCGTAATTCTGATGCAATAATGGTATTAGAGCAAGGACAGATTATGGAACGAGGGAATCATGATGATTTAATGTCTCAAAAAGGTCGATACTATGCATTAAATACAGGAACTATAGAACTAGAATAAAAAAGCTCTGTTTTCAGAGCTTTTTTATTAATTTTCCCTAATATCATTTAATATTTGATTCATTTGTTCATAAGTTAGCATTCCAGGAACCCTGCCTAAAAATACTCCTTTTTCATCAGCAAAATATGAAGCTGGAAGTCCGCTTACTAAATAGTCTTGAGCAATTTCTTTATCTTCATCTAATAGGACTTCAAAATTATAGCCGCCTTTATTAATATATTTTTCCACTTTTCCATGGTTTTCCCCCACATTTACCCCTAAGACTACTAAATCTTCATTTTCTTCACTTAGTCTTTGTAAGTCTGGCATCTCTGCATCACAAAACTTACACCAAGTAGCCCAAAAATTTACCAAGACTATTTTACCTTCATAATCAGATAAGGAAACTTCTTTGCCTTGTAAATTTTCTAAGGTAAAGTTAGGCATTTTTCTACCTATTTGCAGTATATACTCATCCTTAATATTGTCTACAATGTCATTATTATCTTTTTCCTCATTGTCTTCATCATTTGGCTTGTTAGGTTTTATATTTTCTACAGGTTTTTCATTGTTATTATCTGAAATATTCTTATCACCCTTCTCCAAAACAACATACAAAAATCCTCCCACTAAGATTACTGCAACTAAGACAAATATAATACTTTTCTTCATGTTAACCATCCCTCCTATAGGAACCAATTACTAATATTTATAACCTTATCAAAGAATACTAAAAGTCCAAATATAACCATGATAAACCCACCTATTTTAGGAATATAGACTATGAACTTTTCAGCCTTATTCATTAAATCAACAAATACATTTATAAATAAAGCAGTAAGTATAAAAGGTATAGCCATTCCTATGGAATATATTAACAAAAGGATAGTACCCTTAGATACTGTATCTGCTCCACCTGCATATATTAAGATTGATGCTAAAACTGGCCCAAAGCAAGGAGACCAACCTGCTGCAAAAGCCATTCCCATAAGTGTAGAACTAAACCAGTTCACTATCTTCTTTGGTCCTGATACAGTTCTAGATCTATTTAAAAAACTAAATTTCAGTATTCCCATCATGTTTAACCCAAATATTATTATAAGTATTCCACTTATTTTTGAAAATAAATCTTTGTTCCTTACAAATATCTTTCCTATGAAACTAGCTGAAACTCCCATTACCATAAATATAATTGTAAAACCAATTACAAATCCTAAAGTTCTAGTAAGGGCAATAAACCTCTTATCCCTTACTTCATCTTCTACTGTACTTCCTGTCAAATACATTATATATGCTGGTATTAAAGGAAGTATACAGGGTGAAAAAAAGGATAAGAATCCTGCAATAAATGCCATGGTCCAAGATACATCTGATCCAAACATATGATTACCTCACTTTTCTCTTATTTCTAAATTTCATTTATGTATTTTTTAAGTATTATAAATTTATATGATTATATTTTCTATATATACCCCCATACCCTATGATTATAACCTTATTTTTATTATGTTGCAAATATTAAATTTATATATCTAGTAAACTTTTTAAAATAAATAAATTATTTTAAAATAATTATAATCTAAAAGAGCTCCCACATATGTGGAAGCTCTTAGAATTTAACCCTATTTATATCCTTGTTCCCTAGCTATTGCTTCATCCCTTATTTCTTCTCTCATTCCTTTAAGGGATTCTTCTCTTCTTTTGTTTTTTTCTATTAAGTCTTTACGGGTCTTTTCATCATCAGTTATAGCAATCATTCTTTCAGTTTCTCTATAATTTTCAATGGTGTTATCAATATTAAACTGTATTCTTTCTACATTATCTCTTCTGTCATCAGGTTTTGGTTTATTTTTCATGTCTTTAGCTCCTTACTTATTTAATATTAATTAACCTACTTTTATTTTACCTTTATCTAATTTTATTATCCTAGTAAAATATATAATTGAAGGAACTAAATAGATTTAAAGCATAAACTTTTTGTAATTTAAATCCTTATTACAGTATAATCAATATAAGGATTTTTATGGAAAATTTTAGCGGGAACTGATCTAATGCCTGCTTATCTTTACTTTAGAGAATATTTCACTATTATAGATGGATCTAGTACCCTAAATGTAAAGGATTCTATAACGAAAAATCTTACTTTATCATTAGTATGGGATTGATATCCTATAGAAAAATCTTGACCTATAGTAAGTTCTAAATCATCATGATTATATGGTAATAAGTATGCTCCATCTATTACATGACTAAATAGAATTTTTCCAGCAATTAATTTTTCAATTCTTTTATCCAATGCATAGGATGTTTCTTTAGATAAAATTCTTTGAAAAATTTCTTCATTTACTATTAAAGTATAAGGTCCTTGGGCATATGATTTTTTCAACTTAACTATACCCTTGGCTATGGCTTCCATCATAGCTACTGGATCATTGCCAAAGGATATGGCTGATGATTCCATTGAAGGGCTTAATCCCTTAATATAAGCCTTCTCTAGACCATTATAAATTGCATTTTCTTCAAATTTAGCTATTTCCTCAATGGCCTTTTCCAAAGGCTCATAATCAATATCCTTAGCCCCTCTGGATATATTATCCAATTCCCATCTGTCCATTTCAAATTCAACTCTGACTTCTGTTAAAGGTAAAACCTCATAATTCCCATAACATAAGTCTCCTTGTTCTTGGATATTAGATAGTCTACCTTCTGTAATTACATTATAATCAAGCCCCTTTGGGCCATTTACTTTTACAACTTTTCTAGCTGACAGAAAAGTTTTTAATACTTGTTCTGCTCTTTCATCTATTTCATTCCACACTTCATTTGTTATAGGTGCTAATTCCCTGTATAACATAAATTACCACTCTCCTATTTTAAATCTCCAATATTTAAACCTGACTTTTTTCCACCTTCATTTTCTGCCATAGCTTGTTCTTCTAACTCTGTAATAGGTCCTTCAGTAAATAAGTAAGTTCTTAGCTCTTCATCCCATTTATCCATATTTCTTCTAAGCCATTCTATTGTCATAGCTGCATGTTCAATTTCCTCATCTCTATTGTGGGCCATAATAGCCTTTAATTCTGGACAATTAGATGCTACTACTCTTTGATTGTACCAATCTACTGCTTCAATCTCTTCCTTTAAACTATTTAATGCTCTCGATACATCTAATGCTTTTTCATCCAATTTCTCTACAGGTTCATGATATTGTGTCATTTACATTACCTCCCCTTCTTTTTTCTCTTATTTTAGGATTACCCTTTATCACTTTAATTAAACATTACATTGCTGTCTCTTTATGTAATCATATCTTCTTTACAAGCTAAAAATCTCAACCTTAATACTAAAGTTGAGATTTTTATCTAATTCATAAAGAATGTTTTTACATTGTACAAGATAAGTACACTATCTATCTTATTATTTTTTATCAATGGTTCTATATTGTCATCGTAATATCTTAAATCCACTACATATATTTCATTAAAGTGTCCTGTTAAAAATGGTATCATACTATTAGCATATGAATCCTTTATTATTAGTAGTTTTTCCTTATTATCAATATTTGAATTTATTTTTATTAATGGATAGTTTCCATCTAAAAATATGGTGTATTTATCCTTTTTCCTAAGATTGTCTAAATTATAAATGGAATCTATAACCTTCTTTTCATTTACATATTCTACCCTAATCCCTTCATCTTTTTTAGGTCGATATAATTGAATGGTATCAGGTTCTATATTTCTAAATCCACTTTTGGAATACAAAGACCCATAAAAATCATCTGTAATCTTATCTATATTAAAATAATCTTCTTTATGTGGTTTGATCCCCATGTTAGTTATAAGCTGCTTATAAGCTAAGTATGCTCCTTTAGTTGTCCAATGATGATCTGTTCTATAAAATATATATTCATCTTTATGAGAATATAGAGTATCATAAACATTTATAAATTTTATATCTTTATTTACAGATTTTTTCATCTTGTTTATATATACTAATTGATCTCCATTTGGAGCATAAGGAGGTAATTTATTTTCTAAAACTTTTACCGAATTAGGAATCAACATAAAGTATTTATCTATATCTAATGAATCTGATATAAGAGAATTTATCCTATCCACCTTAGATTTAAATATCCCTTTATCAGGGTCCTCAAACTTTTCCATAAGATATCCATCTCTAGCCAAGTAAACTTGGTTATTTTCTTTTTTACCTAATACCTTCTCTATCGTTGATTTAACTCCTATCCAAAAGTCTCTCAATGGAAATTGATCAGATATATATTTTTCATAATTTGTGGTAAATCTTCCATCCATTAATTGGGAAATGGAAAATCTTGGGACCTGCTCCAATACTCTGTTTTCCGATTCTGAAAAAACCTTATCTGAAGTCATTATATTAAAAGCAACGATAGTGGCTATATAAACTACTAATAATATACCTAGTATTGATTTATATGAATCTTGCTTCTTCAATTATATCCCTCATTTCTTCTTATCTATCAAAATCTAAAATATAAAAATGGATTATAAGTTTCATTTACTAAATAGGCAGTACATAAAAATATTAAAAAAATATATGTTATTGGTATTATAAACTCTCCATTTGATAACTTTCTTTTAAAACCTATAAATAGTCTACTTGGAATAGGTGTAGAGAAAATTATAAGGGCTATAAGCAACAATCCATTAGTATATAAATAATAAATAGCATCTTCGTTTATTAACGGCCTATTACCAAATCCAAACATAGTTTTAATATAACTTAATCCTATAGACATATTTTCAAACTCAAATAAAATCCATCCTATTATAACTGCCAACAATGTATATATATGTCTAATGAAATTAGATCTATTTTCAAGCCATTGTAGCAAAAACTTCTTTTCTATAATTAAAATTCCACCATAATATAGTCCCCAGACAATAAAATTCCAATTGGCTCCATGCCAAAATCCTGTCAACAACCAAACAACAATCAAATTTCTATACTGTTTTATTTTACCTACTCTATTTCCACCAAGGGGTATATATACGTATTCCTTAAACCAATTTCCCAATGATATATGCCATCTTCTCCAAAATTCTGTAACACTTTTAGATATATAGGGATAATTAAAATTTCTTGGGAAGTTAAACCCAAACATTTTACCAAGTCCTAAGGCCATATCTGAATATCCACTAAAATCAAAATATATTTGTAGCGTAAAGGCCATTATACCTAACCATGATAATAGCACTGTAAGTTCATCTATAGAGGTTGATTTTACTGTATCCCATAATAATCCTATATTATTGGCTAGAAGAACCTTTTTAGATAACCCAATGATAAACAACTCCGCTCCTTCTCCAAAGAGTTTTAACTTTTCTTGTCTTTTATCCAACTCTTTACAGACTTCACTATATCTTACAATAGGTCCTGCCACAAGTTGTGGAAACATAGTTACATAAGTTCCAAAGGATATAATATTTCTTTGAACTGGTACTTTATTTAGGTATACATCTATTGTATATGATAGAGTTTGGAATGTATAAAATGATATTCCCAAGGGAAGAGGAAACTCTATAATTGGAATATTTAAACCTAAAAACCCATTAATATTGCTGACTATAAATCCAAAATACTTAAAAAACCCTAAAATCCCCAAATTAATAACTAGGGAGTTAATTAAAACTGCCCTAGTTATCCTTTTATCTTCTCTAAATCTATTAATAGCTAATCCATTGACATAATCAAATACTGTTGAAAACAGCATAATTAGTATATATACAGGCTCTCCCCAAGCATAAAAAATTAGGCTTGCCATAAGAAAGATTAAATTTCTCATACCTTTAGGTGCTATATAATATA
The DNA here is from genome assembly GCF_014385225.1 of Wansuia hejianensis. GTDB lineage: Bacteria > Bacillota > Clostridia > Tissierellales > Tissierellaceae > JACRTK01. Next base: position 44,805 of record NZ_JACRTK010000003.1, on the reverse strand, counting down.
TCAAAATAACTACAGGTAAAAAGACAAATATAAATGTCAAACTACTAAAAACCACGCCTAAGCCCCCTTGAAATCCTAATAAAATATCACTGAATCTCTTTATCAAATACCTTTTCTACATTTTCTGCTTCTTCTAATATTACAAATAATATACAATCATTCTTAGATTTTAATATATGTTTTTCAATTAAATAATATTCCTCTGGAAGATAGTCCTGAAATTTCATAGTTTGCTCATCTATTCTTTTGGATATCTTAGCCTTTATCTCATCTATTTTACTAGAGTCTTTAACCTTTAAAACAACTATCTCATCAGCCTTAATGTTGGTTGTTGAAGTATAAAATATAAAATCCTCTATTTCATCTTTATTTATGCCATATAAACTTTCTAAGCTTTCCATATCTCCCACATTCATATTTGACATATTTGCTATACCTTTTATCTTTGTCTCCAAATCCTTAAATGAAATATTGGAATCTATTGTATTCTTTGATGAACAGCCTGTTATTATAAATATAATTATGACAAGCATAATAATCCCACGGAACATACTTTTAAATAATTTTCCCATCATCATCTACTCCTTAGTCTTTTTTACATTTTCTATTAAGTAATCTAAATATATTTTATAAAACTTATATTTCATATGAATTCCATCTGGTTCAAACAAGTTTGGGTCCTTTTCTACTATTGGAGCTATGTTTAAATACCTTATATCTTCCAACCCTACCATATCTATCAAAGCCCTATTGAAATCATTTATGTTTTTATTTGTTAATAAAGGGTCCTTTCTTTTTACCTTAGCTTCCACTGGAAGTATGGAGTTAATATAGATATTTACACCTGGTAACCTAGATTTAATAGCTTGTACCAGCTCATTATATTCATTAGAAAATTGTCTACTACTTTCTCCAGTAGATACGTCATTGCTTCCTAACAATATAAAAACATTATTAGGCTTATTTTGTACCACATCATCTACTATATTTATTGCTTTCCTCGCTGTGAGTCCAAGTTTAGCTACTACATTGGGCTTGTCTAAAAGCCCATAAAAGGATAAACTATCAGTTATAGAGTCACCTAAAAATAAATCATTTTTAAATATTTCTTTATAATTCTTGGCCTTTTCTTCTTTATTTATTTCTTTATTTATTTCTTCATTTATATCCACCTTCTCTTTTTCAACTTTGTCTATTTTTTCTACCTTGCCTTCTTTTCTTTTTTCAGCTTTTTTCTCCGTCTTGTCCACTTTTTCTATATTAATTTCATTGGTTTTTTTATTTGATATGTTTTTTTCTACATTTAACGGTATTTTTTTCTTTATTGGTAAATCTCCCTCAGTATCTTTATCTGTATCATCATGTATTGATGTTTCCTGTCCAGGTTTTTTGCTTATATCCCTATGACTTTTAGCAAGTATTTCCTCCGATACCTTAACAATAGCTAAAATTATAATAAATGCTATCATAAAGGATAGACTTAATCTTTTATAGTTTATCTTTATTCTATTTTTCCTTTTATGTATAATTCCTATTTTGCCTTTTTTCATTTTTACCTCCACATTATCAGCCTATAAAATAAAAATACTATCTATCTCCAATTTATGGGTTTATTTTAACAATCCTTACTACCACATTATAACGCAACTTTAATTGTCAATAGTTAAATATTTATTACAAGTTTTCTAAATTCTATTATTTATCCATTTAATTTCATTCTATAATGACTGTATTATCCTGTATAAACCATATAATAAACCTTTATTTTTTATATAAAAAAGTAATAAGGGTATTTAACCCTTATTACTTTTCTATTTCATAGACTATTATTCCTGGATAACTATCTTCTTTATCTACTTCGTCATCAATTTTAGATTCTTCTGTTTCTAAAGCCTCTTTTAATAAATTTAGTAAATTTCCCCCTTCTATGTCAGTAGGTTTTACTTGATATATATTTATACTTTTCTTTTCTCCTTGACTTAACAGTCCATACTGATTAAATATATATCCTTCTTCTATAAATGTTTTGTGAGCTGTTTCCAAAAGTCCAGCTGCCATCTCTAAAGTGTTATCTTTTGAACTTATATTTATGGTTACTTCAGTGTATAAGGGCAAATCCTTATGAAACTTCATATCTAATTCTATAATATCCTTAGAATTTTCATATATATTATCACTATATGATACCCAGGAGCCTTCATCTTTATATCCTAATCTATTAGATATAATATTAGATATAAGTCTACTATATTCTTGACTAAATCTTTGTATGGTATTAAACATTCCTAGGACCCTTGAATTATAATCATCAGATATCTTTCCCCTTCTATAATATATATTAAACCTTGTATCTATATTAGTGTTTGAATATACACCTGTTACATAGCTCCCATCTTTAAAATTATATAATGTATCTTCCATTTCTAAATTAAGAAAATTATAATTGTTACTTATATATTCTTTAGTATTATTTCTAGCAATTCTACTTGAGATTGGATTACCTACAAAGGCATTTGTTATAAGAAGTATTCCTAGAATTAGTACTATAGCCAATACTCCAGCTAAAATTCTTAATCCCTTATTATCTTTATTTTTCATATTGATCACCTATCCTTCCCAAATGCAAATCTCAAAAGTAAAGCTATTATAACTCCTAGAACCACTAGCCCTCCATAGATTATACTAATAAACAAAGCACCATATAGCATTTCCCAGATGAATTCTTCTGATATTATAAAATCCACAATTTGCCATAGATAAGCTAAAATCATAACTGCTAAAGTTCCTATATACCATCTTTGTTTTAATGCTATAAAAGATAAAGCTCCCATAATAGGCATTATCATAAAATTATAAAACATTCCCATTGAATTAGTAAGAGCTACTCCTATGATTGCCCCCATCATAAGAATTACAATTTGAACCATAAAAACCCTTCGTTTTATTAAAGCTAATATCTCCTTATCTTCTACTTTAGGTATTGTATAATTTTCTATATGAGATTCCTCTAAACACATCTTACATAAGTCACAACTTCTAATATGCTCTTTTACTATTTCCATGCTTTCATCACTTGCAATACCATCTTTTACAAGGGGTATCAAGTCTTCAATTATATTACAGGAAATATCTTTCATCATAGCTCCTCCTTTTCTAATACAGATTTAATCCATTTTTTTATACGAAAGTCTATTACTCTAGCAGAGCTTTCTGTTATATTTACTTCTTTAGAAATTTCGGAAAAACTATAACCTTCTATTCTCATATTTATTATCTTCTGTGTTCGTTTATCCTTCTGACTTAATAAGATTTTTATCCTTTCTGCCTTTTCTTTAGTGATTAATCTATCGTCCATGGTTTCTGATACATATAGTTCTAAAAGATCATTATATTCTATAGTTTTCCTTGCTTTTCTAAGTTTTTGCAGCCATAGATTTCTTGCTATAGAAAATAGCCAAGTTTTTATTGATGATTGTCCTTTAAAGTTTCCAATAGATGTAATTGCATTTACAAAGGTCTCCGATAGCAAATCTTCTGAAAGGCTAGGATCGTGAGTCAATGAAAGTAAAAACCTATAGATATCATCTTTATATAGTTTATAGAGCTTTTCAATTTGATTCACTTTAATCCTCCTTTCATATAATTAGTAACATTTATTAGAGAAATGTTACAAGTTTTAAAAAATTATTTTAAGATTATACCTATTAATGTTATGCATAATAATATCATCCTTTTTCTCATAATAAAATAACACCATTGGTATTATTTAGAAAACCAATAGTGTTATTTACCATCTTAATTATATTCTTTTATTTATAGTAAACAAAGTTACCAAAACGCTCTTATAACTTAATCTATAACTAATCTAATTTATACTCAAAGACAAAAGCTTCATTAGACTCATATTCTTTATTGAATATAATCTTAATTGAATCTATATTTTTATCTTTGATATCATTATAATAATCATTAGTTTCTAAGATTAGATTATATAGATTATCACCAATCTTTTTGATTTCCTCATCAGTCTTATCTTTACTATATAAACTAAACTCAATTAAAACAAAATTTTAACATGTATCCGAATTCAGATACATGTTAATCCTTAATCTCTTTATTCTATTTATATGATTGATTTTGGTAAATAGTTCTGCCATCTTTTTATTTAAGTCTTTTAAGCCTTTTTAACAAACTTAGACTTTAATTTCATTGGTCCAAATCCATCGATTTTGCAATCAATATCATGACCATCACTAGAACCATGTATAAGTCGTATTCCTTTGACTTTTGTACCTATTTTAATAGATGATGAACTCCCCTTTACTTTAAGATCTTTAATTACTATTACATCATCACCTTCATTTAATTGATTTCCATTTGCATCCCTTATGATATTTTTGTCTTCCTTGTCTTGAGATTGTGATTCTAGGGTCCATTCATATGAACATTCAGGACAAATTAGAAGAATCCCATCTTCATAAGTATATTCTGAATTACATTTTGGACAATTTGGTATACTAAACATATCTTTCCCCCCTTAATGTATTATTAATTGTAATATATTGGTTATTTTTAATTCTATTTTATCTACTGGCTTATGATTAATAGCGATTTATAGTTCTTAGGTATTTCCTTTAAAAGCCTAAAGATTATCTAAAATATGTAGATAATTCCAGTATATTACATGCTACCATATTATACTTCCATTGACAAATTAAGTCTCAATATTTGCTATGTTTATAGAACCTATTATCCTTTAGGTATATAATATTTTTACAATGCCAATTACTTAAATAAATAATATAAAAACTCCTTTGTACCTAGGTCAAGGTAAAAAGGAGTTTTCTTATTTTATATTAAGCTTCTTTTTTAGCATTTTCTTTTTGAAGAAGATTTTCTATTTTATATTCTTCATATTTTTTCTGATACCACTCTTCATAAGCTGCTGGGATTTTTTTCTCTATAAGTGCTTCCCTTATTATATCTTCACTATCTTTTAAAGTAGCTTCCTTTGCTTGTTTTTTATCCTCTACTTTAATTATATGATAACCACGGGTAGTCTTTATAGGCTCACTAATTGCACCTTTCTCTAAACTAAAGGCAGCTTCTTCAAATTCTTTCACCATCTTACCCCTAGGGAAATAGCCTAATTCTCCACCTGATTCTTTAGATCCTCCATCTGTTGAATGTTCCTTTGCAAGAGTAGCAAAATCTTCTCCTGCCACAATTTTTTCTTTAATTTCATCTGCTAATTCCTTTGATTCTACAAGTATATGACTAGCCTTAACTTGCTCTTTTTGTCCTAAAGCATCCTTGTTTTCATTAAAATATGCTTGAACTTCTTCATCAGTTATCTTTATATAAGGCTCTAAAACTTTTTTCATTTGAATATTTATAGTTATGTTTTTCTTTAAATCATCCATCGTATAACCATAGTATGCCATAGCCTCATTTAGTGCTTCCTCTCCACCATAATGTTCTTTCATATCATTTAATTGTTTTTCAATTTCTTCATCAGTTACTTTTATTTTTTGCTTTTCTATTTCAGCCTCAACGATTTTTTCACCAATTAAAGAATTTAAGGCTTCTTCACCATACTGTTCTACTAATAGATCATAAAGATCATCCTTAGTTATATTGATATTTTCCCCTTTAGCTACAATTTCCTTGTCACCACAAGCTGTTAAACTAACCACTAACAATACACAAATAGCTAATATAGTAAGCTTAGTAGCTCTTTTCCCAATTGAATTAAAATTCATAGTACACCTCCATATTTTTTAGGAATACACCTATATAGTATAAAATTGTATATCCACTATACTAATATATCATAAAATATAGGACTAATTGTGGTATATTTATGTGATAATTCTACTTTCTTAAAAAATCCCTTCAGTATATATATATCTTAGTCCTATATTAAATCAAGAATATAATATATAATCCCTTAGTTCACGTATCTTTCTAACCCACCTATTATACCATTGACTATCTTATTTTGATACTCTTTGGTCAGCAATAGATCTGCCTCCTGTTTATTTGATAAAAATCCACATTCTACTATTACGGCTGGCATTTTAGTCTGATTTAGTACTATTAAATCCGTTCTTTCTACTATGGATTTGTTAACTGCTCCAGTGTTTAATAGTATAGAGTCCAAGACTTCTTGAGCTAATACACTGTTATGTAAATTATTGACTTTATCATTTCTATTAGGATGATATAATACTTGTACCCCATTGGTATGGTTGTCTGATTCTATAGAATTGCAATGAATGCTAACAAATACTCTAGCTCTTTTTTTATTAGCTAGATTTGCCCTTTCTATATTTTCTATGTATTCATCATTATTTCTGGTTAATACTACTTTATACCCCTTAAGCCGTAGTTTTTTATATAGTTTCTTTGATATATCTAAATTTATATCCTTTTCTAAACTTTGATTAATACCAACTGTACCTGGATCCATTCCACCATGGCCTGGATCTATTACTATGATATTTTCTGAACTTAGAAGTCTTATTTGAAATACTTTCACAGCAATAAAAATTAAAATCAATAAGAATATAACCCTTGATTTTTTAAGCTTCATTTGTCTCCCACCTTTTAAGTCATTATAACTTATTTTGCTATGAAAGAATAGTTACTTTAACTCATAAATAATATAGTGTTCAAAAATTTAGTTTATAAAATACACCCCAAAAGCTAGATAAAAACACTTGGGATGCATCCTTTACAATTAAAATTTTGTTACATGTTATTTTATATATTTAAGTGATTACAAATACTAAAAGGCTATTAGATTATATATCGTAGTGTAGTACTCTTTTCTGTAACATTTTAACACCAAAATATATTAAAGCTATAAATGTCATCTTATAAGGTATATATAGTTGCTGAATTAGATTTCCAATAGGTGCTGAAAAAGCATTGGAAAGTAAAAAACTTATAAAAATAAAAACCGGCAAAATTATAAAGTGAGTTATTAAAAACTTCTTTATATTTTCTTTATCTTTTTTCATAATTACTTTAGTCAAATAAATTAAACACAATAATACAATTAACCCTTCTATAAAAATAGTAGTTTTAGAAATATTGGCAAGATATTGGTATTGAGAAGCATCTATTAGACCTTCTAATGAGTTTCTTTCAATATATTGAGATTTAGATATTTCAAAATATAGATATATTAAATCAAGTAGAAAAAACAAAAATAAATACAATTTTAAAAATTTGTCCTCCTTAAGATCTTGTATGAATTTCTTCATAATTATCCCCCCTATTATTAATAATATCCTTATTACTTATAACCTAAATTATATATAATATATTGACAACTTACTTATAAACGATTCTTATTATACATTATCATTACCTATCCTAAATACTTCTACAAGTTTCTAGAAAGTCCTTTTTTTTGCCTAAATATATTCTATTTAGAAATATATTGCAATATCTATATCACTATCTATTCTCATCTTTCCTGGAACATATGAACCAAAGATATAAGCAAAAATTATATCTTTATATTCCATCAAAATATCTTTACATTTTTTAATAATATCCATCTTATCACTATCCCTTAAATGGTATGTTATATATTTATTATACCCTATTAATAAAAGGTTGCTATATGTTAAACATAATATAAAATATGTTCATTAGACTTTTTTATTAGTATATACAAAATAAAATTGCTGCAAGAGAATAAAAATCCCATATCCTAGCAAAATACTAGGTACATTAAGTATTATATCATCAACATCAAAAGTACCAAGCATTGTGATAAGTTGGAAACTTTCAATTAAGAGTACACTTAAAAAAGCAATAATAAACATACGGATCACTCCCCTACTTTTTGGATATGCGAGTGGGAGCAAGAAACCAAAAGGCACAAAAGCAAGAATGTTTCCTGCAATATTAATTAAGGCCCAATCTTGATTAATACGGGCTAGTTGTGGACCTATTGACCGAAAGGGTGTCAAATTTATATTCCATAATCCCATTGCACGATTTCCTTTAACAGAATCAATTTTATTTATTAATCTTAAAAAGGAACCTTCAAATTTTATTACTACTACTATAAATAAAACTACAATATATACCCAAAATAAAATTTTCCAAATTCTCTTTTGATTTTTCAATATATTTCACCTTCTTAATTTTTCTATTACACATAAATCTACTTATATACATTATACCACTTAGCTCCAGTTTATGATAACCCCTTAAACATTATCCTACAACGCATAGCTTGCCCACTACTTATGATAGGGTTCACCGTATCGACTCTACTCGCAAAATTTACTTGGTAATAAATATATAATAAAAATAAAAACCAGTAGGTTTTCTAACATAATAAACCTGCTGGTTAATCCCCTATATTTTCTATAGCTATTGTTTCTATATTCTCTTGACTACATACACTTTTTAATTTAATATCATTTGTAATAAAGCAATCAACATTCATAGATATGCCTGTAGCTAAAATTATCGCATCTGGAGTTTTAATATTATAATTAGCTCTAAGCCTTGATGCTATATCTGCAATTTTATAATCCACATCAATAATTGAGAGATTTGGGTAATTGGACAATATTAATTTGTATCTATTTTCTAAAAAGACATTATTATCTTTTTTAGGTTTTACTAATATCTCCATAAAAGATACTATTGACATAAAAGCTTCATTTCTACCATCTTGTATATCTATAAAAATTTTCTCTAATTTATCTGCATAATTATGATTATCTTCAAAATAATATATAAAACAATTAGTGTCGAGTAATATAATTTCTCTATTGTTTATTCCCATGATTCTCTTTCCTCTTTTATATATTCATTAGTGTCAATATTGTTCCATAATTCCTTTCCTAATCCTCTCATAACTTTTGCAAAACTATCTGGCTTTTCCATTAATAAGATTTGCCTAGTTTCTTCGTCATATAGCCATATAATTTCAGCACCTGGTCTCAATCCTGCTTTTTTTAATATTTCTTCTGGTATCTTTAGACTTCGGTCCTCATTCAGCTTAGAAATAAGACTCATTATTAACACTTCCTTCCTTTCATAGATATCTTAGGATATATTAACTTACATATATTATATCATTATTTTTTACACATTGTCTCAATTTGTACTAGTTTTCTTGCCTTTATTATAATTATAGATGCAATTTGTATTATGAAAGAAACAATTGTTATTAGTACTAAAAGACCAACAGAAGTAAAGGGCTTGAATTACCAGCTCCATTCCTCTGGTAAGTCCTCCCAAATTATATTTTATTACACCTAAATCTATTAATGAACATTTTATAAATTTTGTGTCTTATCTAATCTATTACAAATAAACTTTACAGTATAAGTTTCATTAAATTATCTGTCTGCTCGTCTTCTCCTAATACAAATATATGACTATCAAATTTCTCAAATCCCAGCATCTCATAAAATCTTATAGCATCTACATTGTGTTCCCATACCCCTAACCAAATATAATTGAGATCATTATCTTTACCGATTTCTATAGTCTTCTCCATTAAGGATTTGCCAATATGTTTACCTTTATATTTTCCCAACACATAAATCCTTTGAACCTCTAAGGTGTTGTCATGCCCTGGCTCTGTTTGAGCCTTTTCAAAGTTAAGTTTCATATATGCGACTACTTCTTCACCATCTTCAACTATATAAAATTTTGAACCTTCATTTGTAATTTCCTTTTCTAACTTATCATAAGAAAAGTTTTCTTTTAGATAGTTTTCCATATCTTCTTCTGTATTTTCATTAGAAAATGTTTCAAAAAATGTCTTTTCACTTATATACTTAATCTTTTCTATATCTTTTAAACCACATTCTTTAATTAAGAAGTTCTCCATAAATCTTCTCCCTCCAACTATATCCTTATTTTTATTTATTACATATAATACTACTTATATACATTATATCATTTAATCCTAATTAATAGTAACCCCTTAAACATTATCCTACAACCCATAGCTTGCCCACTACTTATGATAGGGTTCACCTTTCATTATTCTAAAACTTCTATATACTTGCTCTAACAATATTAGTCTCATTAATTGGTGGGGAAATGTCATCTTAGAAAAAGAGAGTTTTAAATTACTCCTAGTTTTTACTTCTTCTGATAATCCTAAAGAACCTCCTATTATAAATGTCATATCATTAACTCCACTTACCATTAAATTTTCTACCCTTTTCGACAATTCCTCTGAAGAAAATTGTTTTCCTTCTATTTCCAGGGAAATAATAAAGGTATTTTGGGGAATTTTAGACAATATCTTCTTACCTTCCTTTTCCTTTACTCTTTCCATATCTTTATTGGAAAGATTCTCTGGAGCCTTTTCATCATCTATTTCTATTATCTTTAGATTACAATATCTAGATAATCTTTTTTGAAATTCTTGTATACCTTCTCTCATATATTTTTCTTTTATTTTGCCTACTACAATAATATTTATGTTCATATATTACCTACCTTATTTTATTTCTAGCAACTATATCATAAAATATAATATGGTGTAACTTTACTAGCCACACCATATTATATAAGTTTATTAACTTTATAATTTAAACTTATTGACCCATCCAATCCTCTACCTCTTCTAATAGTTTATAATTAGTTAGATCATAGTTTAAAGGAGTTAGGGTTGCATAGCCCTTAGAAAGAAAATACCTATCTGTATTTTCTTGAAATTCTACTTCTTGTCTACCTTTAATCTTTAGGGTTCGCTGATTATTTTCATCTAGTTCCATAATATAGTAATCGTAGACCACATCGCCTATTTTGCATATTCTTATACCCTTTGGTTCTTTATCTTCTAAATATGGTATATTTATACTTAACAATATATTAGAAGATAAAATATTATCCTTTGTTTTTTCCAGTATATTAAGAGCATACTCTGCTGCTGTCTTAAAATCACAGTTTTCACCTATCAATTCTGCAGATACTGCTATCGATGGTTTATTGTAAATATTTGCTTCTACAGCAGCAGAAACAGTGCCAGAATAAAGAACATCCATACCTGCATTTAGCCCTCTATTTATTCCAGAAATTATAATATCTATATCTCCCTCTACTATTTGATCTAATCCTGCTCTAACACAATCTGCTGGAGTACCTGACACGCTGTAGGCTTTAGATTTTAATCCATCTAACTTTATTTCCTTGACTATTAGGGCTTTGTTTATGGTAATAGCATGACTTTGTGCACTTTTTTGAGTCTCTGGTGCTATTATAATTACTTCATGGTCTTTTTCTAGCTCCTTTGCCATAGTGTATATACCTTCTGCCATTATTCCATCATCATTAGTTAACAATATCCTCATAATAATCCTCCCTTATATTTAACAGATCTATTTTACATAAACTATAAACTAAATACTTTTGTAGCTTTATCTCTAAAAGATAATTCCAATCTAATATCTTTATCTACATTTATGCCTTCATCTAAAAGATTCTTTTTTACAGTTTCCATTGCTATTTCTGGTAGATTATTATCTTTGCTTAAATGTCCCAATATTACAGTTTCCCTATTTCCCCTTAATATATTCTTTAATATTCTGCCTGCATCATCATTAGATAGATGTCCTCTGGTACTAAGTATTCTTTGTTTTAAAACCCAAGGATAACTCCCTTCTTTTAGCATCTGAATATCGTGATTTGATTCCATTAGATACAAATCTGAATTTTTTATTTTGTCAATTATAGTATCATTTACCCATCCTGTATCTGTTACCATACTTATTTTTATATTATCCTGTAGTGCCAAATACCCTACTGGCTCCATAGCATCATGAAATATATTAAATGGATGGATAGTTATATCCTTCATCTCTATATAATCATCTGTAGTAAATACTTTTATATTTTTATCCTTTATTTTTCCAATAGTTTTTTCCATTCCTATCCAGGTATTGCTATTTGCATATATAGGAAGATCATACCTTCTTGACAATACTCCTACTCCTTTAATATGATCTAAATGTTCATGGGTTACGAATATTCCATCTAAACTTGTTGGACATACTCCTATAGAAGATAATAATTCTTCAATTTTTTTTCCACTAAATCCTGCATCTACTAGTATTCTAGTATTTTCTGTCTCTATATATTGACAATTCCCGCTGCTACCACTAGATAGGGAACAAAATTTGATTCCCATTAAAATTCCCCCATTTTAATCAATTATATCTACATTATTAGATTATCTAATATTAGTTGTATATTGTCAATTTTACACTCTAAATTCTAAGGATATTCTATTTATATTTTTAGTTTACAATTCTATAATAAACTAATTATAAAGTTGATAATATAAATACTTAACTTACTATAGATTATATTAATATTAATATTTATAAAGCTTAATTAGGATTAATGTAATAATGGCCATGCCTAAAATATATAAATATATTATGGGGCTAGAGCATAGTTAGGGGGGATATGATGGCCATTATATTTACTTTTTTATTATTTTTTATTGGAATTTTTATAATTGTAAAAGGTGGAAATTGGTTTGTTGATTCTGCAATATGGATTGCAGAAGTTACAGGAATCTCATTTGGCCTTATTGGTGCTACTATTATTAGTTTGGCAACTACTGCACCAGAATTTTTTGTTTCTACCATTGCAAGTAGTGAAGGTTTTTCTGATATGGCCCTTGGGAATGCCATTGGTTCTGTTATTTGTAATATTGCCCTAATAATATCTCTATGTGCCTTAATCAAACCTATTAAAATCAATAGTTCCTTTTTTGGAATAAAAGGGTTAATGATGGTGTCATATATGTGTATATTTCTTTATCTGGCTTCTGATGGAATAGTCACAAAATCTGAAGGTCTATTTTTAATATCTTTAGTAGTATTCTTTATTTTATTAAATCTATTGGAGCATAATAAGAATAGTAGTCTATCAAATAAACCAACTAAAAGGAAAAGAAAAAAAGGTGAACTTGTTATATGTTTATTTAAATTTATAGTTGGTGGCCTATTTATTATCTTAGGAGCAGACATATTAGTTGAAACTGGAGTAGAAATAGCCAAGTTTTTGAGAATACCAAAACAAATAATTAGTCTTACATTATTAGCCATTGGTACATCTCTACCTGAACTTGTAACATCCTTGACAGCCATATTTAAAAATAAAGAAGATATAACCATAGGAAATATTTTAGGTGCTAATATTCTAAATATATCTATTATATTAGGTACTTGTGCATTAGTAAATCAAAATGGCCTAATAGTACCTATGCAAACCTTATTTCTAGATGTTCCTGTTGCTATACTATTGATGATTATATTTATTGTTCCTGGCATAATTCGAGATAAAATAGGACGTTTTACAGGCTTTGTTTTGTTTTCCTTGTATTTAGCCTACATAAAAATATTATTATGATTTATGTTGAATAGATTTTAAAATTAGTATATAATGTATCTACGAAAGGGAGTAGCTTATAAATTAGTTAGTCGTCATTACGGTTTTTCCCGGCTAACTACCTAGTTTTAGGAAGCAAGACTTTTGTTTAGATTTGTCTATCTAAGCAAAAGTCTTTTTTTATTTATTTTTTAGCCATAAATAGGTATAATAATTAGTAACACAAAGGAGGAGTTAAATAATGGAATGGTATAGGCAAAGTAAAAATGACATATTGTCTAAACTTGATTCTGATCTAAACACCGGTATAAGTAACTCAGAAGTTGAACAACGAATAAGCAAATATGGTTACAATGAATTAAGAGAAGAATCTAGGAAAAGTTTTTTTGCTAAATTATTGGCCCAGTTTTCCGACTTTTTAGTCTTAATACTTATTGTTGCCGCAATAGTATCTGTTTTTGTAGGGGAAAAAACTGATGCCATAGTAATTTTAGCTATTGTTGTTGTCAATGCATTTCTTGGTATATACCAAGAGGGAAAAGCAGAAAAATCTTTAGAAGCATTGAAAAAAATGGCATCACCAACAGCAAAAGTCTTAAGAAATGATCATATTGAAGAGGTTCCATCTAGAACCTTGGTTCCTGGTGATATAGTGATTCTTGAAGCAGGAGATATTATCCCTGCTGATTTAAGACTTTTAGAAAGTTCTAATTTAAAGATTGAGGAAGCCTCTCTTACAGGGGAATCTGTTCCTGTTGAAAAAAGTAGTGATGTAGAATTTTCAGAAGAAACAGCCCTAGGTGACAGGACAAATATGGCATATATGAGTACTATCGTTACCTATGGTAGAGGAAAAGGAATTGTAGTTGGCACTGGTCATGATACTGAAATAGGTAAGATTGCAACAGCTATTCAATCTTTTGAAGATGAAACTACACCTTTGCAAAAACAATTAAATGGACTAGGTAAAATCCTAGGGATTGTTACTATAATAATATGTATTATTGTATTTATAGTAGGGCTGTTACAAGGTCAAGAAGTCTTAGATATGCTTATGGTTTCAATTAGCTTAGCTGTTGCTGCTATTCCTGAAGGTTTACCAGCTATTGTTACTATAGTATTGGCCCTAGGTATGAACAGAATGGTAAAACGTCATGCTATAGTTAAAAAACTTCTTGCTGTTGAAACATTAGGAAGTACTACAGTAATTTGTTCCGACAAAACTGGTACTCTAACACAAAATGAAATGACAGTTATTAAGGCATATGCAAATGGAACTATAATAGATGTTACTGGTACAGGATATGAACCCGTTGGTGAATTTAAAGTAGATGACAAAGTAATAGGTCCCAATTCAATTGGTGATCTAGATAGTTTATTAGCTATATCAGCCCTAACAAACGATTCAGAATTAGAAGAGACTTCTGAAGGATATAAAATAATAGGTGATCCTACTGAAGGTGCCTTAGTTACATTGGCTGGAAAGGCTAATATTACAAAGAAGGATATAAATCAAAAATATCCTAGAATTGCAGAAATCCCCTTTGATTCTGGAAGAAAGATGATGACTACTTTCCATGAAAACTACATTCCAGATAATATAATTTCATTTACTAAAGGAGCTCCAGACATTATTATTGATAGATGTAGTCAAATAAGTATAAATGGAAAAGTAGTACCCTTTACTGAAGAATTAAAGAATGAGGTATTAGGTGTAAATAGTAGCTTTTCTAAAAGAGCCTTAAGGGTTTTAGCTTTTGCATATAGGGAGTTTGGATCTTTACCAAATGAGATATCTTCTGATAATGTTGAAAATCAAATGACTTTTGTTGGTCTTGTAGGTATGATAGATCCTGCTAGACCTGAAGCCAAGGCCGCTATCGCAAAGTGTAAACAAGCTGGAATCAACACTGTTATGATTACTGGTGACTATAAGGAAACTGCCTTTGCTATTGCAAAGGAATTGGGTATGGCCGAGGAAGAAAGTCAAGCTATGATGGGTGCAGAGCTAGACAAACTTTCTGATGAAGAATTAAGAAAGGTAGTTAAAAGAACTAAGGTATATGCTCGTGTATCTCCAGAACATAAAGTAAGGATTATATCTGCCCTAAGAGATAATGGAGAAGTGGCGGCAATGACTGGTGACGGAGTAAATGATGCCTTAGCACTTAAAAAATCTGATATAGGTGTAGCTATGGGTATTACTGGTACTGATGTAGCTAAAAATACTGCTGATCTAATACTTACTGACGATAACTTTGCTAGTATCGTTTCAGCAGTTGAGGAAGGTAGAGTAATCTATGATAATATTCAAAAGTTTGTCTATTTCTTATTATCTTGTAATATAGGTGAAATATTTTTAGTGTTTACTAGTATCTTAGCTAAACTACCTGTACCTTTACTACCTATTCAATTATTGTGGTTAAACTTAGTAACAGATAGTTTTCCTGCTTTAGCCCTAGGAGTAGAATCTGGAGACCCTGATATAATGGAAAATAAACCTAGAGATCCTAATGAGCCATTGCTTAATAGAAAATTAAGGATCCATATATTAGGTCAAAGTATAGCCATAGGAGTAGCCACTATTTCTGCTTATTTAATAGGACTAAACTTCTATCCTGATAATATAAATGTGGCAAGAACTATATGTTTTGCTACCTTAATTTTAGCAGAACTTTTGAGAGCTTATTCTTCACGATCTCAAAAACATACTTTGTTTGAAATCGGAATTTTTAGCAACAAAACCATGGTATATGGGACACTATTTTCATTTATTTTAACTATGGCAGTATTATATGTACCATTTTTACAACCAATATTTGATACTGTTCCCCTAGGATTTGTTGAATGGAGAATTGTTCTTACATTTGCATTTATTCCTATGATTGTAGGAGAAATATTCAAGTTTATATCTGTTAAATAAAAAGTCTTCTTCATATAATACCTCCAAAGTAAGTAGTCTAATTGATTAAAATTCGACTATCTCCTTGGAGGTATTTTTTTATCCTTTCTTGCCATAATTAATAATTCCTGTCTGTGACACATATTATTTAAAATAAGCATATTATAAAGCAAGGAAGGTGGTAATATTGAGAAGGATACAAAATAGAAAACTTTGCCCCATATTAAATGCTAAAATAATGGCCCAATCTATAGAAGACGTTCCAGTCATAATTCAATTTAAGGAAAATAGCAATTATGTAAAAAATAGATTCAATACACTATCAGACAAATCTATGTTGAAACTGCCTATAATAGATGGTTTTGCCAGCTATATGTCTACTGATACAATATATAAAATAATAA
The DNA here is from genome assembly GCF_014385225.1 of Wansuia hejianensis. GTDB lineage: Bacteria > Bacillota > Clostridia > Tissierellales > Tissierellaceae > JACRTK01. The sequence goes on along the minus strand of NZ_JACRTK010000003.1, from coordinate 28,104 downwards.
ATAATGATGCCATAGATTATATTAGCTTTGATTCTAGAGTATATACCTTATTAGATATTGCAACCCCTACTATTGAAGCATACTTTCCCCATGATAAAGGATATGAGGGTGAAGATGTGACCATAGCCATTGTGGACACTGGTGTATCTCCCCATAAGGACTTGGTTAAACCTAAAAACAGAATAGTAGGCTTTAAGGATTTTATAGAAAATAAGGATATTCCATATGATGATAATGGTCACGGAACCCATGTGGCTGGCATAATTGGAGGAAATGGTTATTCTTCTAGAGGAAAATATGTAGGTGTTGCCCCTAAGTCCAATATATTAGCTATTAAGGCCTTAGATAAAAATGGTGGTGGATCTACTTCTAATATTATTGAAGCTATTTCCTATATTATTGAAACAAAAGATAAGTATAATACTAAAATTATAAATTTATCTGTTGGTACTCCATCTAATAATCCTGCAAGAAAGGATCCTTTATGTAAAGCTGTTGAGAAGGCTGTAAAAGCTGGCATTGTAGTAGTAGCTGCAGCTGGTAATAGTGGTCCTGAAAGTGGCACTATTATGTCTCCAGGTATAAGTAAAGATGTAATAACTGTTGGAGCTGCTGATGATAAAAGAACTATAGATCCTTCTGATGATACAATAGCACCATTTTCTAGTCGAGGACCTACTCCAGAAGGATTAACAAAGCCTGATTTACTTGCTCCAGGAGTAAATATCAATTCTTTATCCAATACAAGGTTTGATAGTTATTCTTCTCTAAGTGGGACTTCTATGGCTACGCCTTTAGTATCGGGGTCTATTGCTCTATTGTTTAGTGCATATGAAAATATTAACCCCCATGAAATTAAAGCAAAGTTATTGGATTCTTGTATAGATCTAAAGGAATCTAGGGAAAATCAAGGAGCTGGTTTATTGAATCTTGAAAAACTATTTAAGAATAAAAATAATATAAAATCAGATAAACTCCCTACAATAAAGGATTCTGAAGGAGATTTATTTGAGAATCTACTTATGGTTCTAATTATATTATTTTTACTTGATTCTAGATTCTAGAATATAAAAAGGGCGAAAAAACGCCCTTTTTATGGTTTTGATTTTTTAATTCAAGTTAATTTTCATCATTTCTATATCCTTAATATAGCTTGATAAAATAAAAAATGTGGAGATATCTCCACATTTTCATTATCTTACATATCTACTTGGATTTTGGTGTACACCATTTTTGATTACTTCCAAATGTAAATGAGGACCTGTTGATCTACCTGTATTTCCAACATTTGCAATATGCTGTCCTTTGTAAACTTTTTGTCCCACTCTTACATGAATCTTACTACAATGTCCATATATAGTTTCTAGACCATTTCCATGGTTAATCTTTACCATCTTCCCTAAAGAACCATTGGATCCTGCAAAGGTTACTGTTCCACCATCTGCTGCTTTTATAGGGGTACCAGTAGGAGCTGCTATATCAATTCCCCTATGCATACGTCCCCACCTTCTACCAAATCCAGATGTAAATCTACCTCTAGTTGGCATTAAAAACGTACCAGTAGCTACAGTTCTAGGAACATCTTTAGTACCTTTTACTACTATTTGATCTGTTGGTTTTTTGACCACTTCTTCACTAACAATATTTTTTTCTATTTCTATCCCATTATGTCTTACTATATTGGCAGTAATTTTTGTTTCTCCTCTTACACCTTCCACCTTTACCTTTTTTTGATTTTTGTACATACTATTATTTAGCTCTACTTTAACATCATAATCAACAGCTTCTTCATATTGAATTTCCTCTATGGTTTCAACAGTTAATTTAGGTGCAGGCATTACTAACCTTATTTCGTCTCCTATTTGAAGATATTGACCATCCTTATCTGGATTAGCCTTTTCTAGCTCTTCCATTGTAGTGCCATAAATCTTTGCAATAGTCCAAAAATTTTCTCCTACTTCTATGGTGTGAGTTTTTATTTTTTCAGAGCCAGTCTTTATAATCTCCAATAATTCTTCTTCATTATTCATTTTATTTAACGGAATATCTTTTTTTACAAACTCTATTTCTTCTAAAATTTTTGCTTTCTTAAGATTTTTATGGCTAAGTTCTTCTATGTAAGACTTTTTAAAGGTTTTTATTACATTCTCTGCTTCTTCCTTACTATTTAAGACACCAATTTCTTCACCATCTATTACTATTGCACATCCTGTTACTAAAAAGCCTATTTTGGACTTTAAACCACTTTTTAAATCATTCTTAGATATTAATCCACTATCCTTAGAATGACTAGGTTCTAACTTAATATTATCATTAATTTTTACATTTATATTATGTTTTTCAGATATATCTTCCCTTATTTCATGGACTACTTCTAATACATCTTCTTCATTCCTAACTGTTCCTATTTTAACTTGATCTATATACACATCTACTGATCTTGTTCTTATCTCATTAACCTTATAGCCTGTATATCCTATTCCCAGTATACTAGCAATCATAAACCCTGCTAAAGCCTTTTTAAAATATTTATTCTTTATATATGTATTATTTATGTTATCAAAATTTATGTCCTTGTTTTTAAATACTTTTCCACCCATACTCTTAATACATCTTGAAATATTATTTGCTATGTTTTTACATCTAGCAAATCCTTCAAGAAGTGGATTTCTCTCTTCCATTGTATTAACCTCCCAAAACTAAACCTAAGTTTTATAGTTTTGTAACTATTTTGTAACGTTTTTATTATATCATACAAAGAATAAATATCAACAAGAAAATAAGTTCCTTATAGGCTAGTCTACATTTGTTATTATATTAATTTTATTCACATATTATGCATGTATTACATATAATTTATGATCACTTAAATTAAAGTTAATCTCTTTTCCTCCATCAATAAGTTCTCCATCTAGGTTGAAATACATCTTTTCCTTTGATTTTATACTAATCTTTTTAGATTTAATAATTTCTACATATTTCTTATATTTAATATGATTACCTTTGAAGATTGTAGGGAATAAGGTTAGCAATATAAGATTATTTACATCTTTTATTAAACATATATGTAAATATCCATCATTTATATTTGCTTGGGGAAGAATTTTCATACCTCCCCCATAATAATTACCATTTCCTACTGCTAATAAAAGTAAACTCTTAGTACAAATTTTATTGTCTATTTCTAAGGTTACTTTTTTCTTTCTAAAGCTTATTATAGTTAATATTACTCCAAGTATATAGGCCACTTTACCTTTTATTTTCTTTTTTATGCTTTCTGTATTTTTAACTACTTCTGCATCAAATCCAACGCTGGCAATATTTAAAAACTTATGACCATTAGCACATCCAATATCCATTTCTATGATTTTTCCTTGAATTATAGCATTAATAGACTCTATAGGATCCATAGAAATCCCTAAGCTTCTACTTAGATCATTACCAGTACCTCCTGGAATTATACCAAGTATTCCATGTCCCCTATTTATTAGGCCCTTTGCAACTTCATTTACTGTACCATCTCCACCTACTGCTATGACTTTATTATGAGGAGTCTCCTCTGCAATTGTTATTGCTTCCTTAGGTCTTGTAGTTAAAACAATGTCATAATTTATTTTATTCTTTTCCATTGTTCTTTCTATTTGGGATTGTAAGGCGCCAGCTCTACCTCCTCCAGCTACAGGATTAATTATGAATAATAGTCTGTCCATATATCCTCCTTAAATTCTAGGAAATATCCTTTATTTCAACTTCTCCTCTAAGGGCTCTGTCTATTGCAATCATCTCTTCTGCAGATAAAGGAATCCTGCTTGTCCCATCTTTAATAGGCTTTCCATAATTTACTGTATTTTCCCTACCATATATACTTGTTATAACAAATCCATTTTTAAAATCATCCAATAAAGCTACAGAAAAGCTTAAATCACTTCCCATATCATCAAAAGCATTGTATCTAATAAATCCAACTTTTTGAATAGCAAAAGAAAGCCTGGTTTTTGTTTCTTCAATATCTTTGTTTATTTTTTCCATATCTTGGTTTGTCTTTTTTATATTTTGTTGAATGTTAAATAATAGTTCCTCCATACTGGCACCACTGGAACCCTGAACTAATTGTTTATATCTTTGCACTGATTTTCTAGTCTTGTGACTTGATATCAAAAGTAATAAAAATAAGAATATAAATCCTAGAAATAATCCAATGATTATTTCTGTGTTGTAATAGTTAATCAGTAATTTGATATCTTCCATCTTGTCTCCTTTCTAAATCTCCTTTACTATTTCCCTTAAGGCTTTTATAGCATATTCTATTTCTTCATGGGTATTAAATATTCCAAAACTAAATCTTATAACTCCCTGATCCAATGTACCAATAGTTTCATGAGCTAAAGGTGCACAATGTAATCCAGGTCTAACTGCTATATCATATTCTTCATCTAATATGTATGATATTTCCGAAGAGTCTATGTCCCTAATATTTAAAGAAACAACTGCTCCTTGTTTTTTTATATCTAAGGGTCCATAAAGCTTAACACCTTCTATTTGGATAGCTTCTTCTATGAAGTGTTTAGTAAGTTCTTCTTCATGAGATCTAATATTTTCTATACCTTTTTCCATAATATATTTTATTCCTGCTCCAAGTCCTATGATTCCAGGTCCATTAGATGTACCACTTTCATATTTATCTGGACATATATCTGGTTGTATAAGAGAGCTTGAGGCACTGCCTGTTCCACCTTGAAAAATACTCTCTATAGATAGATTATCTTTTATATATAATCCTCCTGTTCCCTGAGGTCCTAATAATCCCTTATGCCCTGGAAAAGCTAGTAAATCTATATTCATTTCTTCTACGTCTATATTGTATATCCCTGCTGATTGAGCTCCATCAACTAAGTAATATATCTGATTTTTCTTTGCTACCTGACCAATTTCTTTAATAGGCATAATGGTTCCAGTTAGATTAGATACATGAGTTGTAACTATTAATTTTGTATTAGGTTTGATGGCCTCTTCTATTTGACTTACATCTACTATTCCTTTAGAGTCACCATATACTATAGTTGATTCTACTCCAAAGCCTTCAAGATGTTTAATAGGTCTTAATACAGAATTATGTTCCATGGAAGTAGTTATTACATGGTCTCCTGGTTTTAAAATCCCCTTTATACCTAAATTTAAACTTTCTGTAGCATTGAAGGTAAATATTATATTCATTGGGTTTTTTGTATTGAAAAGTTTAGATAACAAAGTTCTAGTTTCAAAGATACCTCTACTAAGTTTTAATGCAAGTTTATGTCCAGATCTACCTGGATTAGCACCATATTCCTTCATTGCTCTCATGGTTTCATCGTAAACAGAGTTGGGCTTAGGAAAAGAAGTAGCCCCATTATCAAAATATATCATATCTAGACACCCCCATCTGATTATTATATCATAGTTTTATCTAAATTCTTCTATGATTTTTATTAAATAAAGAAAAATAGAGAAGGATATCCCTCTCTATTTTAATCTTTCATATACAGTTTTCATAATAGCATTTTTTAGATTGTTTCCTTCTTCTAAAATACTATCTACTTCTTTTTGTATTTGTTCTTTGTAATCATTATCTTTAATACTTAAAAGATTAATTCTAACATTTAGTAAAGCACCCTCCATGCCAGAATATACTAATAAAGCTCCTACACCAACATCAGTAATTGCATTTTTGTTTCCATATTGAGAAAATACATCCTGAAGTTTCAATACTTCATAACATTCCCTTGCACATTTTAGTGGTACTTCCAATGCCTTCTTGTATCCCTCTTGTATAGCTTCAGTTCTAAGTTTTTTGTCTTCCTCTGTGTCTTTAGGTAATTTAAATGCTAACATAACTTGATCAAAGGCCTTTGAATCCTCATCTACTATATGGTTTAGATTATCAATTTTTTCTTTAAGAAGTTTGAAGTTGCCTTCCATCTTCTCCTTTACCTCATCTGATAACTCATCATAACCTTTTTTACCAAAGGTTAGATTACCAACCATATTAGTAAGTGCAGTACCTAAACTACCTGCTAACGCTGAAACACTTCCTCCTCCTGGAGTTGGATTCCCACTAGCGGCTTCCAATACATAATCCTTTAAACTTTTTTCAATTAACATAAAAGCACCTCCACATATTAAAAGTTAATTATGCCATCAATTACTATTTTGGCCTTTCCTCCAATCTTAAGGCTATACTCTTCCCCATCTTTATTGATATAACAATATATTTCACTAGGTCTATCTAAGGATTCCCCTTGTAGAGAAGTAATATAGTTTTTATTTGTAAGATTGTTTTTATATAAATAATATAAAAGCCCTCCATTTGCTGTTCCTGTAGCAGATTCTTCATTTATTCCCACTACAGGTGAAAAATTTCTAGAATAAACAGTTTCAGAGTCCTTTTCAGGTAAATAAAAGGCATGAATACCTGTAACATTTAAATCTTTGCTTATCTTTTTCATCTTGCGAATATCTATTTGTATACTATCTAATATTTCTTTTGATTTTACAGGCAAAATTAAAAAATCTATACCAATAGAAATTATCTCAGGACTTATATACCCTTCTTTTAATCCAACATCTGATTCTTTTAAATCCATAGCCTCTAATACAGGTCCTAAATCCTCAACCCTTCTTATATATTTTGGTTCAGCTAATTCTATAATTACCTGCTCAACCTTTTCATTAAAGAAATATATCTCCACGGGAAATTTACCCAAATTTGTCTTTTGATAAACTTTTTTTATTCCATTAGCTAATGGCTTAATATATCCTTTTAAGGCCAGCGTATAAAAAGTAGCAATAGTGCCATGACCACATAAATCAATTTCACAATCAGGTGTAAAATATCTAATATTATATAGATCATCATCTAAAGGAAGTACAAATGCAGTTTCTGTAGCATTTATCTCTTTAGCAATCTTTTGCATTTCAATAGTTGATAAATCTCTTGCATCAGTTATTACCCCTGCAGGATTTCCACAAAAAGCCTCAGATGTAAAAACATCTACTTGATAAATAATAATCTCCATAGCTAACAATCCTTCCTTCTTTTATTAATGTTCCACGTGGAACATTTAATTTGTTAGTATTTCAAGAATTCGTTCTAAATCATCAGCACCATAATACTCTATCTCTATCTTGCCTACCTTATCTCCTAATACTAGATTTACTTTAGTTCCTAAAGCCCTCATTAATTGCTCTTCCAAATCTATCATATAGGGATCCTTTGGCTTTTCTATCTTTGTCTTAGTTTTAATATTTTTAGATTTTTTGACTTCTGTTTCAGTTTCCCTTACATTTAATCCGACATCTATTATTTTGTTTGCAATATCTACTTGTTTTTCCCTATCCTTTACTCCCAACAAAACCTTTCCATGGCCTGTGGTTAAATCACCATTGTATAGATATTCAATAACTTTTTCATCCAAATTTAATAATCTTATGGTATTAGTTATATAGGATCTACTTTTTCCAATTGCATTGGCTAATTCTTCTTGTTTTAGATTGAAGTTTTCCATAAGCTGTTTATAGGCCATAGCTTCTTCAATAGGGTTTAAATCTTCCCTTTGTATATTTTCTATAATTGCAAGTTTTGCAGCATCTTCGTTATCTACATCTGTTATTATAGATGGTATTTCTTTTAACCCTGCAATCTTTGAAGCCCTATATCTACGTTCACCTGCAATTATTTCATATTTATCTTGTTTATCTTGCTTTTTTCTCAATAATATGGGTTGAATTACTCCATGGACTTTAATCGATTCAGACAAATCCTTTAAAGCTTCTTTATCAAAGTCCTTTCTAGGCTGGTCTTCCTTAGTAATTATCTTTTCTATGCTAATATAATCAACAGAATTAATTTTAGACTTAGATTCTTCCTTTAGTATATTATCTACTGCAGGCTTGTCTCCAATTAATGCAGAAAGACCCTTTCCTAATCCCCTTTTTTTATTAGTCATTAATATCACTCCTTAAAGCCATGTATTATTAAATTAATACTTTTCCCATATTAGCTTTTATCCCTCTTTGGATAATTCTAAAAATTCTTCCGCCAACTCCATATATGCTTCTGCACCTCTAGATTTATCATCGTAATCCATAACCGATAGTCCGTGGGATGGGGCTTCTGCAAGTCGAACATTTCTCGGAATTATACTAGTATATACCTTTCCTTTGAAAAATGCTTTTACTTCCTCTACTACTTGTATAGATAAGTTTGTCCTTCCATCAAACATACTTAATACTACTCCTTCTATTTCCAGGTTTGGGTTATAGCTACCCCGTACTAACTCTATAGTAGTAAATAATTGACTTACACCCTCTAATGCATAGTATTCACATTGTATTGGAATTATAACACTATCTGATGCTATTAGTCCAATTACACTTAATATACCTAAGGAAGGGGGACAATCAATAAATATATAATCATATTTATCCTTTATCGGGTTTAATTTATCCTTTAATAACTTTTCCCAATTTCCTGTCCTTGCTAACTCTACCTCGAGACCTGCCAATTCATTGTTGGAGGGCAGTATGTTAACCTTTTCAGCAGATGTATCATAGATAGCATCTTCTATGGGAATATCTAATGCTAAAACATCATATATTTGGTTTTCCACTTGATTTTTTTCTATCCCAAGTCCACTGGTAGAATTGCCTTGAGGATCTAAGTCTAATAATAAGATATTCTTCCCTAATCTTCCTAGACCTGCAGAAAGATTGATACTAGTGGTACTTTTTCCAACACCGCCTTTTTGATTAAAAATAGAGATTATTTTTCCCATATTATTCACCCTCTAATTATAGTCTTATATCTATAATATCATATATATGTAAAAACAAAACAAAAAAATGTTCCACATGGAACATTTTTTAATAATTATTCAGTATTTATATATCAGACAGGACATAAAATCCTATCTAATTTAGATTTCTATTAAATCTTTATTATGATTTTGGTATCTTAATAACTACTTCTACATGATCATCCTTATCAACTTCTTTATATTCAGCACCTACGCCAAATTCTTTAATGGCTGAATAAGCCTTTTTAATAGTATTCAAATATATTCTAACATTAATTAAAGATTTAATATTTTGTTTAGGCTTTTCTTCCTCATCTTCCTTTTCCTCTGTTAAACTATTCAATATATCTTCTACTAAGGCCTCTGTACTACTTACATTTAATTTGTTTTTTATAACTTTATCTAAAACCACCCATCTTAGATCATCATCTGGCAACTTTAATAATACTCTTCCATGTCTTTCTGTTAGTTCTTCTTCAACTAATACCTTTCGAATATCTTCTGGTAACTTCAATAATCTAATCTTATTTGCTATAGTAGATTGGGACTTCCCAATTTTTTCAGCCAATTCTTGCTGAGTAAAACTATGGTCTTCTATAAGATTTTGATAACCCTCTGCTTCTTCAATAAAGTTTAAGTCTTCTCTTTGAAGGTTTTCTATTAGTGCAATCATTGCAGATTCTCTATCTCTATAATCTGCTATTAGCACTGGTACCTCTTTTAATTCTGCTAATTCAGATGCTCTAAGTCTTCTCTCCCCTGCAATCAATTCATAGGATTCATTTGTAATCTGCCTAACACTTAATGGCTGGATAATTCCATAGGACTTGATTGATTGAGACAACTCTTCCAGTGATCTTCTACTAAAGTTTTTCCTTGGTTGATAAGGATTTGGTCTTATTGATTCAATTGGAATATATTTTACCTCTTGATGTAATCTCATCTTTATTACACCTCTTCCCATTAACTTTACTTTATTAATTCTATATATTTTGTTTATTTCCTTCTTTATTTCCCAAGTATTTTCATACAAATTTCCCTAAATTACAAAGGATTTTTTCTTGGTTTCCCTCCACCTCTAGGATATTTTGTCGGAGTTTGACGAATCTTCTCAATGATTATGAGAGAATGTTTTATATCACTTCCAGGCAATTTCACTATTTTTTTATCTACTACTTTAGCACCTAGTATTTTAATACTATTTAAACTATTTTTCAATTCATCTTCAATATCTGAACCCTTCATAGATATAAAATATCCTCCTACCTTTACAAAAGGAATACAATATTCACTAAGGGTATCTAAAGATGCTACTGCTCTAGATATTGCTATGTCAAATTGCTCCCTATATTTGGGTTTTCTACTTAGTTCTTCTGCTCTTCCATGTATAGCTTGGATTTTATCTAAATTAAGAGATGAAATTACTTCATTTAAAAATTTTATTCTTTTATTTAGTCCATCTAAAAGAGTCACATCTAAATTATCATTGATAATCTTTAAAGGTAATCCAGGAAATCCGCCACCTGTTCCTATATCTATTATTTTCTTTTCTCCATTTAACAAATCTGTAGTATAAGGAGTTAAACTGTCTAAAAAGTGTTTTATATCTATTTCTTCATCATCAGTTATTGCAGTAATATTTATTTTTTCATTCCACTCTTTAAGTAGTTCCTTATACTTTACAAATCTCTCTATATCATTTTCCCCTAAATCTATTCCCAAATCTACTGTTCCCTTTAACAAGGTATCTATATTAGTCATTTATTCAATTCCTTTCTCCTCTTTTGTTCTAAATATATTAACAATACATTTATATCAGCAGGAGATACCCCTGATATTCTTGAAGCTTGACCTACAGAATCTGGTTTTATTCTATTTAATTTTTGTACAGCTTCATTGCTTAAACCTTTGATTTCTCCATAATTTTGATCTAAAGGTATTTTTTTATTTTCTAACTTTTTAAACTGCTCTATTTGTATCATTTGCTTTTTTATATATCCTTCATATTTTATCTGTATCTCAACTTGGAGTCTAATTTCTCTTAATAATTCCTCTCTATTTGGATCTAAATCTACTATATTGTCATAGTTTAATTCTGGCCTTTTTATTAATTCATAAAGACTTATAGGGGTTTTTATAGTAGCAGTGTCTAACTTTTCCAATATAGAGTTGTTTTCAGCAGTAGGATTTACTCTCACATTTTTTAGTCTTTCTATTTCTTTGTTTACTGCCTCTTCTTTCATCAATGTCTTATTATATCTTTCTTCATTTACTAATCCTAGTTCATAACCCTTTTTAGTTAATCTTAAATCAGCATTATCCTGTCTTAAAGTCAATCTATATTCTGCCCTTGATGTCATCATTCTATAAGGTTCATCTGTTTCCTTGTTTACTAAATCATCTATTAAAACACCTATATAAGCTTCAGATCTATCTAATATAAAAGGTTCTTTACCTTTTATATTCTGTACAGCATTGATTCCTGCAATTAACCCTTGGGCTGCAGCCTCTTCATATCCCGAAGATCCATTTATTTGTCCAGCAAAAAACAAGTTATTTATTTCCTTATGTTCTAGTGTTCTCTTTAGTGTGGTTGGATCTATAGCATCATATTCAATGGCATAAGCAGGTCTCATAAACTTAACATTTTCTAAACCAATTATAGTCTTATACATTTGAAGCTGTACTTCTTCTGGTAATGTACTACTTGCACCTTGTACATACATTTCTTTAGTAGTAAGTCCCTCTGGTTCTATAAAAATTTGATGTTTATCCTTATCTGCAAATCTTACTACCTTATCTTCAATTGACGGACAATATCTTGGTCCAACTCCTTCTATTTCCCCTGCATACATTGGAGATCTATGAAGATTTTCCCTAATAATTTCATGGGTTTCTTTTGTTGTATACGTTAAATAACACGGAACCTGTTCTTTGCCAAAATCCTTATCCATATTTAAAAAAGAAAATGGAATTACTTCTTTATCACCTGGTTGAATTTCCATCTTTGAATAATTTATACTATCTCTATGAACTCTAGCAGGGGTTCCTGTTTTCATTCTTCTTAGTCTAAATCCTTTGTTTAATAAAGACTCAGATAACAAGTTGGACGGAAACATTCCATCTGGTCCAGAAGAATAGTTTATTTCTCCTATATAAACTCTTCCCCTTAAATATGTTCCTGAAGCAATAACCACAGCATTACAACTATATACTGCTCCTGTTCTAGTTAATACCCCTTTTACCTTATTATCTTCAATCAATATATCTATGGCTTCACCTTGAATTAATCGAAGATTAGGTTCATCTTCTAATACTTTCTTCATTTCTATATGATAAGCCTTTTTATCAGCTTGAACTCTTAAGGAATGTACTGCTGGTCCCTTTGAAGTATTCAACATTCTGCTTTGGATAAATGTTTTGTCTATATTAAGGGCCATCTCTCCACCTAATGCATCTATTTCCCTAACAAGATGCCCCTTTCCTGTTCCTCCAATATTAGGATTACAAGACAAGGCTACTATGGAATCTAAACTCATAGTAAGCATTAGAGTATTCATCCCCATTCTACTACTTGCTAAAGCAGCTTCAACACCAGCATGTCCAGCACCTATAACGACAATATCAAAATTTCCAGCATCAAATCGCTTTACTTCCTTCATTTGTTTTACCTCTTTCTAATAGAAAAATAAATATTTAGACCTTGAAATATAGTCAAGGTCCTTATATCATTCTTCTGCATTAAAGTCTAAAGTCTATATAATAATTACTTATCCTTATATATTTTAATACCCAATAGGGTATTAAGTCAACTTCTTTATTTTCCTATACAAAACTCTGAGAAGATTTTGTCAAGTATATCTTCTCCTATGGTATCTCCAGAAATTTCACCTAGATTTTCCCAACAATTCCTCAAATCTACTTCTACACAGTCTAGAGGAACCATAGATTTAATATCTTCTATGGCACTATCTATATTTTTCAAACTCTTTTCCAATTGATTTTTGTGCCTAATATTAGTAACTACGGTATCTGATTCTATATCTATTTTTCCTGAATAAAACATATCTTTAATATTTTTTTCCAATACATCTATGCCTATTCCCTTGGCAATAGATGCCGTAATAACTTCCCTATCTCCTACTAATTCTTCAATAGAGTCCTTAGTAAATTTAGAAGGCAAATCTGTCTTGTTTAGTATTATTATGGATTTCTTACTATTGCTTAACTCTATTATATCCATATCTTCCTTTGTAAGATCTCTAGATGCATCAAATACTGCAATTAGTAGGTCTGCATTTTCTAAAGATTCCTTAGCCCTATCAACTCCAATTTTCTCCACTATATCATCAGTTTCTCTAATACCAGCTGTATCTATTATTTTTAAAGGTATGCCATCTATATTTATAAATTCTTCAATAATATCTCTTGTAGTACCTGGAATATCTGTTACTATGGCACGATTTTCTCTTAAAATTGCATTTAATAAAGAGGACTTCCCTACATTTGGTTTGCCTAGTATAACAGTATTTATTCCATCCCTTAAAATTTTACCCCTATCTGCTGTAGATAATAATTTTTCAATATTAGATTTTACTTTATAAGCATCCCTTTCTAGTTCCTCATAAGTTATGTCTTCTACATCTTCATCAGGAAAATCAATAGATACTTCAATATGGGCTATCATAGATAATAATATATTTCTAATTCCCTTTATCTGACTTGATAAACTTCCCTCCAACTGATTTAAAGATACCTGAAAACTTTTATCTGTTTTTGATTTTATTATATCTATTACGGCTTCAGCTTGGGATAAATCCAGTCTACCATTTAAAAATGCTCTTTTTGTAAATTCACCTGGTTCTGCTAATCTTGCTCCCTTTTTTAGTAATAATTCAAGAGTTTTCTTAACTGGTATTATCCCACCATGACAATATATTTCCACCATATTTTCTTTAGTATAGGTATATGGTTCCTTCATATATGCAATTAATACTTCATCTATTATTTGATTGTTATCATGATCTATTATATGTCCATATGTCAATCTTCTATTGCTAGTTTCTATTAACTCCTTGTCTTTAATCCCCTTAAAAACACTATTTCCAATATCTATAGCATTTTTTCCACTAAGCCTTACAATACCGATACCTGCTTCTCCTACAGCTGTAGATATAGCTGCAATTGTATCCAACATTTTTTCACCTCTATTATCGATTTACTTTCATTGTATTTATTATATTATCCACTGTCAAATTGAAATATTTATTTACACAAAATAAAAGCCCTTTGATTTATAAAAAATCAGGGCTTTTAAAAATTTATCTATTTTTTGATTGAATAACTATTCTTCTATAAGGCTCTTTTCCTTCACTATAAGTAGTTATTCCTTCATAATTTTGTAATGATGCGTGAATAATCCTTCTTTCATAAGGATTCATTGGTTCCAATTTTATAGGTCTGCTACTTTCTTTAGCCTTATCTGCCATTCTATTGGCTAGGGATATTAAAGTTTGCTTTCTTTTTTCCCTATATCCTTCTATATCCAATAAAATTTTTATATAATCAGAATTTCCCTTATTTATATGAAGGCTAAGTAAATATTGTATAGCATCTAGAGTATTACCTCTCTTACCAATTACTATACCCTTATCTCTTGGATTTACATCTTCTATATCTATAAATAAAATATCGTCTTCTCTTCTTATATTGTTAGTAGCTTCTATATCCATAGATGAAAATAATTTACTTAAAAAATCATCAGATTTTTGAACTATATCATTTACTAAAGTAACTCTGACCTTAGCCTCTTTTGCTCCTATTAAACCAAATAATCCTTTGCTTGCTTCTTCAATAACTTCAATTTCCACATCTTCTTCTTTTGCCTTTAATTCTAATAAAGCATCTTTTATAGCATCTTCAACGGACTTAGATTGTTTAATAATAGATTTCATTTATTATTTTTCCTCCTTGATTTTACCCAAAGATCTATTAGATATTAATTGTTGTATAATAGTGAAAGTATTACTTGCTATCCAATACAATGCTAAACCTGCAGCAAATCCCTTTGCGGCCATAAAGATCATAACCGGTAAAAAATAATTCATTGTCCTTTGTGTAGCTTGTGCCTGAGGGTCTGCACCTGGCTGAACCATAATTGCACTTTGAATATAAGTTGTTAAAGCAGCTATTAAAGGCAAGCCCCAAAGATATGGATCTGGATTATCTAAATTCTTTATCCAAAAGAAAGTTTTATTCATAGCTTCGTAAAAACCTGGTTGTGTAAAAGCATATTTTGCTGGTTCTCTAAAAACTGAATAAAATGCTATTATAATTGGAAATTGAATTAATAGTAATAAGCAACCAGATGCGGGATTGTAATTATGTTCTTTATACAATTCTTGCATTTTTATGGACTGAGTCTGTGGATCGTTTTTATACTTTTTCTGTATTTCCTTTAATTGTGGTTGTATCTCACCCATTTTTTTAGTTGATTTAACTTGTTGTAAGTTCATAGGTAAGAGCAACAATTTAAAAATTATAGTTGTAACTATTATTGACATCGCATAGTAAGAAAATTGTTCTGGCTCTGTGCCCATACTGGATATTATACTATAGACATTTCTCAGTAGCGCTCCTAGTATATTACCTAGAAATGCTTTCATATACTAACCCCCTATTCATATAAGCGGATCATATCCTCCTTTATGGAACGGATTACATTTTAATATTCTTTGCACAGTTAAATATGTTCCTTTAATAAAACCATATTTTTCATAGGCCAATAAAGAATATTCCGAACAAGTTGGATAAAACCTGCAGTGTTTTCCTGGTATTATATATTTGGAAATAACCTTTTGGTAAAATTTAATTAATAAAATAGCAATTTTAGTCATAATAATTCTCCTACTTTTTTAAAACTCTAGCCATATTCATAATATGTAAAAAAGAGTTCTCCAATTGGTCATAGGACATATTGACTACATTCTTCTTAGGTATAAAAACTATATCATATCCTTCTTTAATATTATGAAAGTTTAGCCTATATATTTCCTTCATTCTTCGTCTTATTTTATTTCGAACAACTGAATTACCAATCTTCTTCGTAATAGTATAACCAACCCTAGTTTTGTCCAAATTATTTGTTTTTACATACATAATTAAATTTCTATTCCAGTAGTTTTTCCCACAATCATATACTTTTTTAAACTCCATATTTTTTCTTAATCTATACTGTTTTTCCATTATTGTTCCCCTAACTTTTAGGCTTTTAATAAAAGGCCACCATAGTTAGCGGCCTTAAGCAGTTAATTTCTTTCTGCCTTTTCTTCTTCTATTTTTTATAATTTCTCTACCTGCTCTTGTTTTCATTCTTTTTCTAAAACCATGTTCTCTACTTCTTTGTCTTTTTTTCGGTTGATAAGTTCTTTTCATTGAGTACACCTCCTTAAAATACCTAAATAGTACCTATATATAGTAAATATAGAGTTTGCAAATATAAAAATAAACACTACTATTGATTATATTTATTTGTCCCTTATATGTCAAGAAATTTAAGTGTTTAGCCTATTTAAAAAAACTGTTAACAACTTGTGAGTGTTGTGGATAATTTTATTGAATCTCTATGACTTATTTGATATTATAAAACTACATGTGGATATTATCTTTAAACTTTATAAACTTTAATACTTATGCACATTTTGTGGATAAGTTGTGAATAAGTATTGAATAATTTTTATCTATTAGGTTAACATTTGATAATAAGCCATTTTTTATGCACATATATACTATAATTAGTATTGTGGATAATTTGTATAATTTTAATAAAAAACATATATCAACATGCTGTTGATTTTTTTGTCCACGTCTTTTTTATTTTTTTAATGTTAGATTTAACAATATTATTTTAACTATTCTTGTTGATAATTATGTTGATAAATATGAAATTTTATTAAAAAAACTAAAGATAATATATTTAAGGAGGTTAAATATGTCTTCAAATTTAGATAGCATTTGGAATGATGTATTAAATATCATCAAAGTAGAATTAACAGAAGTTAGCTATAATACATGGTTAAAGACCATTGTGCCTATGAATATGACTGATGATACTATGATACTAGCTGCTCCAAATGATTTTACTAAGGGCATTTTAGAAGGACGATATCTAAATCTAATTAAAAATGCCATAAGGGAAGTATCTAAAAAGGACTACATAGTACAATTCGTAATTCCTGGAGAAGAGTATTCCCAAGGAAAGGGACAAACTATAGTACAGGAAAAATCTGATAATAATAGAGCCCAATTAAATCCAAAATATTCTTTTGATACTTTTGTAATTGGTAATAGCAATAGATTTGCCCATGCTGCAAGTCTAGCTGTAGCTGAAGCACCTGCCCAAGCATATAATCCATTATTTATATATGGTGGTGTAGGATTGGGAAAAACCCACTTAATGCATGCAATAGGACATTATATATTAGGTCAAAATCCTAATACAAAAGTAGTATATGTATCTTCAGAAAAATTTACCAATGAACTAATCAACTCCATTAGAGAATATAGGAACGAAGAGTTTAGAAACAAATATAGGAATGTAGATGTATTATTAGTAGACGATATTCAATTTATTGCTGGAAAAGAAGGAACTCAAGAAGAGTTTTTCCATACCTTTAATGCTCTCCATGAAGCAAATAAGCAGATTATAATTTCATCAGATAGACCACCAAAGGAAATTCCTACTTTAGAAGATAGATTAAGATCAAGGTTTGAATGGGGACTTATAGCCGATATCCAAGCCCCAGATTATGAAACAAGAATCGCCATTTTAAGAAAAAAGGCAAATATAGAAAATATAAAAGTACCTGATGAGATTATGCATTATATAGCTAATAAAATCCAATCAAATATTAGAGAATTAGAAGGGGCCCTTATTAGGGTTGTAGCTTACTCCTCCTTAACCAATAGAGACATCACTGTAGAACTAGCAGAAGAAGCCTTAAAAGATATAATATCTGATAACAAACCTAGAGAGATTACAGTTGATCTTATTAAAGAAGAAATCTCTAAAAGCTTTGGAATCAAAATAGAAGACTTCAATTCTAAGAAAAGAACTAGAGCCATTGCATATCCTAGACAGATAGCTATGTATCTAGTTAGGGAATTAACTGATTTATCACTTCCTAAAATAGGAGATGAATTTGGAGGAAGAGATCACACCACAGTAATACATGCCTGTGACAAAATAAATACAGACATAAAGGAAGATAAAGATTTAAAAGAAAAAATAGATTATATAATAGATAGATTAAAAGGTGAATAATATAAACCTAAATGTGGATAGTTTTTTATGTTACTAAATAGTTATCAACATGTTATTAAATTCCTTAAACTTGTTATTTAAGATTAAAATTGACTTATCCACATAATAACAAGACCTACTACTATTACTACTAATTCTTTATATCTTTATATCTATCTAAAGCTAAAGAGGGAGGATAAAAAATGAAAATTATAGTTGATCAAAGACAATTGACAAAACATATAAATATAGCTCAAAAAAGTATTTCAGCAAGAACTACTTTACAAATATTAGACGGTATTCTGTTAGAAGCTAAAAATAACAAATTAAAATTAACAGGAACAGATTTAGAATTAAGTATAGAAACATATTTAGATTGTCAAATAATAGAAGAAGGATCCATTGTTGTAGGTTCAAGAATATTTGGGGATATAATCAAAAAATTACCGGACTCTCCTGTAGAAATAACATCAAAAAATAACAATATCAATATTAGATGCCAAAATTCAGAGTTTAATATTGCTGGTAATCCAGGAGAAGAGTATCCAGATTTACCTTTAGTATTAGAAAAGGATTCATTTACTATTCCTATGGATATATTTAAAGGTGTTATTAGGCAAACTGTATTTGCAACAACACAGGATGAAACTAGACCATCTTTAACAGGAGTATTAGTAGAATTAGATAATAATACTATTTCTTTTGTAGCATTAGATGGATATAGATTGGCTATGAAAAAAATTCCAATGAAAACATCTATAGAGGCAAAGATGATAATTCCTGGAAGATCCTTAACTGAATTAAACAAAATATTAGATGACAGAGAAGAAGATGTGAATATAAGTATATCATCTGGAAATGTAGTATTTACTATTGGGGATACTACAGTATATTCAAGACTTCTTGAGGGACAATTTTTTAATTATAAAGACATAATAAGAACAGATCACAAAACTAGTGTAATAGTAAATAAAAAAGATTTTCAAAATAGCTTAGAAAGGGCTTCATTATTAGCTAAAGAAGAAAAGGCTAATTTAGTTAAATTAAGTATATTAGATAATCAAATAAGTATAAAATCAAATACCGAAATAGGTAATGTCCATGAAGTTATAGATACACAACAAGATGGAGAAAACTTAAATATTGCCTTTAATTCTAGATATATATTAGAAGGTATAAAGGTTATGGATTTGGAAAATATAAAGCTGAATTTTATGGGAAGTTTAAATCCATGTATTATAAATGGCATAGAAGAAGATGATTATACCTATTTAGTATTACCTGTAAGATTAGCCCAAGATGATTTTTAAGGGGTGAAAAAATGATAGAAATTAAAATAACCACTGAGTATATAAAGTTGGATCAGTTTTTAAAATTAAGTCAGGCAGCTCAAACTGGAGGCCATGCAAAACTACTTATCAGTGAAGGAATAGTCAAAGTCAACGGTGAAGTATCTACACAAAGAGGAAAGAAGATTAGAAAAGGTGATATAGTAGATATAGTTGATGGGGATAAGTTTATTGTAAAGTAGGGAAAAAAGAACACTTGTTTAAAAATTGATTTTATGATATAGTCATATTAAGGATTTATATTTTAGATTAAGATATTCAGTTCCTTATTTGACAAAATTTATACTAAACTATAATGAATTCCATGGATAGTTTCGATATCCATGGTTTATATTGTATATTTGTAGTATATACTTAAATGCCTTAAGGGGTGTATTTTTTGAATGTAGAAAGTATGAGGCTTATAAATTTTAGGAATTATAAAAATATTAGTTTAAAGTTTCATAAGAATATTAATATTTTTATAGGGAAAAATGCACAAGGAAAGACAAATCTTATGGAAGCAATTTATATGTGTGCCATTGGAAGATCCTTTAGAACCAATAAAGATAAGGAAATAATAAATTTTGAAAAAAATGAGGCTTATATAGGTGCTAATGTAAGTTTGGGGGATTACAAAAAATTCTTTGAGATTAAAATGGAAAGAAATAAGCCAAAACGAATCAGAGTAAATAAGACAGAGCTTGCTAGCTATAAAGAACTAAATACTGGTTTAAATGTAGTTATTTTTACTCCTGAGGATCTAAAAATAGTTAAAGGTGGCCCTCAAGAAAGACGAAACTTTATAGATTCAGGAGTTTCTCAAATTAAACCTGTATATAGTTATAATATAAATAAATATAAAAAACTTTTGTATCAAAGAAACAATCTTTTAAAGTCTAGTAGATTTAGAAAAGATATAAATAATTTATTAGAAGTATTTGATTTACAAATTGCTAAAATAGGGACTTCTATTATCTTAGAAAGAGATAAATACTTACAAAAACTATCTGATTTAGCTTCTTTTAATCATACTAAAATTACAGACCAATTAGAAAATCTAAACTTAAAATATATGACAAATGTTCCTATTTTAGAAAATAAAGGGGATATGGAAAAAGCTTATTTAGAACTTATGAAAAAAAATCTTAAAAAAGACTTAGAATTTGGCACCACTGAAATAGGTCCCCATAGAGATGATATTATTATGATGATTAACAATAAAGATGCTAGAATATATGGCTCTCAAGGTCAGCAAAGGACAACAGTACTATCTATTATACTTTCTGAATTAGAATTAATAAAAAGAGAAAGAGGTATGTATCCAGTATTACTTCTTGATGATGTTTTTTCAGAATTAGATGGAAGTAGAAGAAAGTATTTGACTGATTTTTTTAACCATATGCAAGTATTTATTACAGTAACTGATGGGGAAGATTTAAAATCTATGGAAAATCTTAATAAGACTATATACTATATAGAAAACGGAAATTTAAAATTGGAGAATAGTTATGATAGTTCATATCGGTGATAATATATCTTTATTAAAAAAAGATATACTATTAATGTTAGATGCAAATACTGTATCTAAGTCACAAGATAATAAAAAATTCATAGAAAATTTAATAAAAAATAAATCCCTAGTAAATAAATTAGATCATAATACAAAAACTTATATTATAGCCTTGGATAATTCAAAAAAATCACAAATGGCAGAATATAAAAGATATAAACTATATGGATCCAAGATATCATCAAGTTCTATACTTAAAAGGATAAATACAAATGGACAAGATTGGGGGAAAGTAAATGGCTAATGAGGTAAATAATAATGATTCTAGACATTATACCGCTAGTGAAATACAAGTATTAACGGGCCTAGAACCTGTAAGAAAAAGGCCAGGAATGTATATAGGTAGTACAGGACCAAAAGGACTACATCATTTAGTATATGAAGTAGTAGATAATAGTATTGATGAGGCCTTAGCTGGAATTTGCGATACTATTAAAGTTACAATATTTGAGGATAATTCAGTTTCTGTAGAAGATAATGGTAGTGGTATACCAGTAGAAACCCATCCACAAACTGGAAAGTCAACTGTAGAGACTGTACTAACAATACTACATGCTGGAGGTAAGTTTAATAATTCTGCATATAAAGTATCAGGTGGACTCCATGGTGTAGGTATTTCTGTAGTAAACGCCCTATCGGAATGGTTAACTGTAAAAGTAAGAAGAAATAACAACGAATATATGCAGAAATTCGAAAGGGGAGAAACTAAATCCTCTCTAGAAATAATAGGAAAAAGTAACACAACAGGCACTACAATACATTTTAAACCTGATGCTGAAATCTTTGAAACCATAATCTTTAATCTAGAAACATTAGAGTATAGATTTAGAGAAATGGCCTTTTTAAACAAAGGAGTAAAGATAATACTACAAGACAAAAGGGTTGATAAATCAGAAGAATTCCACTATGAGGGTGGAATCAAGTCCTTCGTTGAATATATAAATAGAAACAAGACTTCAATACAGAAGGAAGTAATATATTTTGAGTCTGAAAAAGACGATACAACAGTAGAATTAGCTATGCAATATACAGATGGGTACTCAGAAAATGTACTTACATTTGCTAATAATATAAATACTACAGAAGGTGGAACCCATTTATCAGGACTACGTACTGCATTAACAAGGGTAATGAATGATTACGGTAGAAAATATAACATCATTAAAGAAAAGGATGAAAATTTATCTGGAGAAGATGTAAGGGAAGGACTAACAGCTGTACTTTCTGTAAAATTACCAGAGCCACAATTTGAGGGACAGACAAAAAGTAAATTAGGTAATAGTGAGACTAGAGGAATAGTAGAGAGTCAAGCTTATGAGTTTTTAAATATATTTTTAGAAGAAAATCCAAAGGAAGCTAAAATAATTTTAGGCAAAGCCATTAGTTCTCAAAGAGCAAGACATGCAGCTAGAAAAGCTAGAGAATTAACAAGAAAAAGAAGTATATTTGATAACACACCATTACCAGGAAAATTAGCAGATTGCCAGTCAAATAATTTAGATATAACAGAAATCTATCTAGTGGAAGGGGATTCAGCTGGTGGTAGTGCTAAGCAAGGTAGGGCTAGGGAGTTTCAAGCAATATTACCTTTAAGGGGTAAAATATTGAATGTAGAAAAGGCTAGATTAGATAGGATTCTGAGCTCAGATGAGATAAAAACAATGATAACAGCCTTTGGAACTGGTATAGGAAATGAATTCGATATAGAAAAGTTAAGATATGGAAAAATAATAATAATGACAGATGCTGACGTTGACGGTGCCCATATTAGAACATTACTTTTAACATTCTTCTATAGATATATGAGGCCACTATTAGATAATGGTCATATATATATAGCTCAACCTCCTCTATATAAGGTTTCTAAAGGAAGAGCAGAACACTATGTATATAGTGATGAAGAATTAGAAGATTTACTAAATGAAATTGGTAGAAGTAATTATGGAATCCAAAGATATAAGGGTCTTGGAGAGATGAATCCAGAGCAATTATGGGATACAACTATGGATCCGGACTCCAGAATACTATTAAGAGTTAGTACAGAAGATGCCATAGCAGCAGATGAAATATTTACTACTCTAATGGGAGATAAAGTAGAACCAAGAAGAAAATTCATACAAGAAAATTCTAAATTTGTTAAAAATCTAGATATATAGGAGGTGAGATAAGGTATGGATAAAGAAACAAATGGTAAAGTCATAGATATTAATATAGAAAAAGAAATGAAAAAGTCATATTTAGACTATGCTATGAGTGTTATAGTAAGTAGAGCATTACCAGATGTAAGGGATGGTTTAAAACCAGTTCATAGAAGAATACTTTATGCTATGAATGATTTGGGGATGACTCCTGATAAGCCCTATAGAAAATCAGCAAGACTTGTAGGGGACGTATTAGGTAAGTATCATCCCCACGGTGATATTTCAGTTTATGATGCAATGGTTAGATTAGCTCAAGATTTCAATACAAGATATTTATTGGCAGATGGCCATGGTAACTTTGGTTCTGTTGATGGGGATAGTGCAGCTGCAATGCGTTATACAGAAGTAAGAATGGCTAAAATGGCCATGGAAATGTTAAGGGATATAAATAAAGAAACAGTAGATTATGGACTTAACTTTGATGAAACCCTAAAAGAGCCATTAGTATTGCCAAGTAGATTCCCAAATCTATTAGTAAATGGTTCATCAGGTATAGCAGTAGGAATGGCTACCAATATACCGCCACATAATCTAAATGAAACAATAGATGGAATAGTTACCTTAATAGATAATCCTGAAGCTAGTATTGAAGAATTGATGGAAGTTATAAAGGGACCAGATTTTCCAACAGGTGCATTTATACTAGGGACTTCAGGTATAAAATCTGCATATAAAACTGGTAGGGGAAAATTAAAGCTAAGAGCAGTAGCTGAAATAGAAGAAAATAACAAAGGTAGAAACAGGATTATAGTTACAGAAATACCTTATCAAGTAAATAAAGCAAATTTAATAGAAAAAATTGCAGATTATGTAAGAGATAAAAAGATAGAAGGAATATCAGATCTAAGGGACGAGTCCGATAGAGATGGTATGAGAATTGTTATAGAGCTAAAAAGAGATGCAAATCCAAATATAGTTTTAAATAATTTATATAAATATACTCAAATGCAAGTAACCTTTGGAGCCATAATGTTGGCACTAGTAGATGGAGAGCCTAAGATATTAAATTTAAAGCAAATGCTGGAATATTATATAGCTCATCAAAAAGACATAATCACAAGAAGAACTGAGTTTGATCTTAAAAAAGCTGAAGCTAGGGCACATATTGTAGAAGGTTTAAGAATTGCCCTAGATCATATAGATGAAGTTATTAAGATTATTAGGGGATCAAAAAATGATGCAGCTGCAAAGGAAAATCTAATGTCTAAGTTTGGACTATCAGATATCCAAGCACAAGCCATACTAGATATGAGATTGAAGCGTCTTACTGGTTTAGAAAGAGATAAATTAGATGAAGAATATAAAGATCTTATTCAACAAATAAATAAATTTAAAGAAATATTAGCTAACGAAAGATTAATATATAATATTATAAAAGAAGAAATATTGGAGATTAAGGAAAAGTATGGAGATAGAAGAAGAACAAGAATAGTACCTTCATCTGGAGAAATAAACATAGAAGATATGATAGCAGAAGAAGATATAGTTATCACTTTGACTCACTATGGATATATTAAGAGAATGCCAGAAGATACTTACAAAACTCAGAGAAGAGGAGGTAAAGGTATTATAGGTCTAACTACAAGAGATGAAGATTTTGTAGAAGATTTATTTATTACATCAACCCATGATACAGTTCTCTTCTTTACAAATAAAGGAAAAGTATTTTCATTGAAAGGCTATGAAATTCCAGAAGGCGGTAGGCAGGCAAGAGGAACAGCTGTTATAAACATCTTAAATCTAACAGGTGACGAAAGAATATCAGCAGTTATACCGATTTCATCCTATGAGCCAGAAAGTAATCTAATATTAGTTACCAAAGAAGGTATTACTAAGAAAACTAAACTAGAGGAATTTAAAAACATAAGAAAAAATGGAATAATAGGAATAAGCTTAAGAGAAGAAGATGAGCTAATATCCGTTAAGAAAACAGAAGGTAATAATCAAATAATAGTGGTAACTAAAAAAGGAATGTCCATTAGATTTGATGAAACAGATGTAAGACCTATGGGACGTTCAGCCATGGGTGTTAAAGCCATTACTCTAGATAAAGATGATGAAGTTGTTGCAATGGATCTAGCAGAGGATTATAAGTATCTATTGGTTATATCTGAACTAGGCTTTGGCAAAAAGACACATTTAAATGAATATAGGCCTCAATTAAGAGGAGGAAAAGGAATTAAAACCTATAATATTAAAGATAAAACTGGAGACATAGTTTCTGCAAAAGTAATAGATGATAATGACGATATAATGATGATATCTCTAAATGGAACAATAATAAGATTAAATGCCAAAGATGTTTCCACAATGGGAAGAAATACCCAAGGGGTTACATTGATGAAGATGAATGATGATAAAGTTGTAGCAGTAGCAAAGCATATAGATGAATAATCAGACTATGGAATCCAAATATAGGGGTTCCATAGTTTTTTACTTTACATTATAAATCATTTATTATAGAATTGAGTTAAGATACTATGTGATAAGGGGGCTTACTATGTCTTTTAATATTACAGTAGATTATAATACTGAAGAAAATATTTGGATTTTCAGGCCAGAAGGGGATTTAGACATATATACTTCTCATAAATTTAAAGAAGAAGTAAATAAGGCATTTGAAAAAAAGGAAGTAGACTTACTAATAGATGGAGAAAAACTAGAGTATGTAGATAGTACAGGCCTAGGAGTTTTTATTAGTATTTTAAAGAAAGTAAAAGAAAAGAATAAACAAATTCAAATAATGAATATCAAACCTAATATAAGAAAACTATTTGATATTACCGAATTAGATAAGTTGTTTATTATTAGAGGTGAAGATGATGCAAAATGATAGTATATATTTAAATATACCAAGAAAAGCAGATTATATAAGCCTTGTAAGACTTACAACTTCGGCAATAGCACATAACTTAAGATTCAGTATAGATGATATTGAAGATATAAAGGTATGTGTTGCAGAATCTTGTGTCAATGTGCTAAATCTAAGTGATGTAGAACAAATAACAATTACATTTGATGTATCAGAAGATAAAGTAACTATAAAAGTAGCAGATGTAATAGAAAATATACCAGAAGGTACTAATAAAGCAAAAGAGGGAGAATTAGGATTGCTTATTATAAAATCTCTAATGGATGAAGTAGAGTTTTCTGATACTGGAATAGAGATGATAAAATATATTGAATAAAGGATGGTAGTCAATGAAGAATGAGAACTACTATGATAAAGGTAAAAAAAAGGAATTAACAAAGGATGATATAAAAACCCTATTTAGACAATATAAAGAAAGCAATAATAAAGAAATTAGAGATATTCTCATAGAAGAACATCTTTATATAGCAGAAATTCTTTCAAAAAAATACTCTAATAGGGGTATAGACTATGATGATATATATCAAGTAGCATGTATAGGACTTATCTATGCCATAGATAGATATGATATAGATAAAGGATATGAATTTTCTAGTTTTGCTACTCCTACAATCATTGGAGAGATAAAGAAATATTTTAGAGATAAAGGTTGGACCATTAGAGTTCCAAGAAGAATACAAGAACTATCTAAAAAAATCAATAATTCAAAAGTATACCTTAGTCAAACACTACAAAGATCTCCAACAGTAGAGGATATAGCTGAATATCTTAAGTGTACAGAGGAAGAAGTGTTAGAAGCTATGGAAGCTAGCAAGGTATATACCCCTCAATCTTTAGATGTTACTTTTGATTCCAACAATGATGATAAAGACATAAATTTAGCAGATTTAATAGGAGAAGAAGACTACTATTTCAGCAAGGTAGAAAATAGTGATTTTCTAATGAAAACTATGGAAACATTAAATGATGTTGAAAAACAAATATTAATAGAAAGATACTTTAATAAGAAAACTCAAGTTTCTATTGCAAAAAAACTTGATATATCTCAGATGACAGTATCTAGAGTAGAAAAGAAAGTATTAGAAAAGTTAAGAAGAGAAGCACAAAATAATATGATTATTTAATAAAATAAATAGGAAGGCATGAAAATGAAAGAAAAATTGTCACAAAAACTATATAAATTCGCACATTTATTAGAATTAGTTTTAGCAGTATTTATAGCTATAGGTGTTATAATAGGACTTATAGACTTAGTAAAGAACCTAATGGATTTTTATACAGTAGATAGTATTATTTCCTATGATGTATTTAAACATCTTTTATCCTATGCTTTATTATTAGTAATAGCTGTTGAATTTATATTAATGTTACTAACTCATTCCATAAAGGTTATAGGGGAATTAGCAATATTTGTAATTGCAAGAAAGATGCTCATATATGGTAATAATATGTTGGACATGCTATTAGGTGCCTTAGCATTGGCAATAATGTTTGGAACTTTAAGATTAACAGTATATAATTTTGAAAAGAAAGAAGAAACAAAAGAGGAAGCAAAATAAAGAATATAAAAAAGACTTGAATCATCTATACTATATGAAAGTTAGAAAAACTTCTTATATAATATAGATGATTTTATATAAAGAAAAATATTAAACAAAAAACTTTTAAAAACTAGTTGACATTTAAAACAAAAAAGTGTAATATAGTAAAAGTCGGCTCCAAGAGCAGACGAAAAAGGTCAGCGAAAAAGATTTAAAAAATCTAAAAAAAGTAGTTGACAAAGAAACACCAAAAGTGTTATACTAATAAAGTCGCCTCGCAAGGGGAGACGATGAACTTAGATAATTAAACAGTGTGAGAAACTTTGAATTATAAAAGTAACACATGAAACAAGTCAGCAAATAATAGAGCTAATCAAACTTTTAAATGAGAGTTTGATCCTGGCTCAGGACGAACGCTGGCGGCGTGCCTAACACATGCAAGTCGAGCGAAGTGCTT
>NZ_JACRTK010000002.1 GCF_014385225.1 Wansuia hejianensis | reverse complement strand
TTCGTCTGGTGACGATAGCAAGAGGGACACACCTGTACCCATACCGAACACAGAAGTTAAGCCTCTTAACGCCAATGGTACTTGGATGGAGACGTCCTGGGAGAGTAGGAAGTTGCCAGACTAGTCTTGGGTAGCTCAATGGTGGAGCAACCGGCTGTTAACCGGTAGGTTGTGGGTTCGAGTCCCACCCCAAGAGCCAAGAAACGCCGGAGTGGCGGAACAGGCAGACGCACAGGACTTAAAATCCTGCGATCCTTCAAAGATCGTACCGGTTCGATTCCGGTCTCCGGCACCACTTAGCGCGGGATGGAGCAGTTTGGTAGCTCGTCGGGCTCATAACCCGGAGGTCATAGGTTCAAATCCTATTCCCGCAACCATTATTTAATATTTGTATGATTTGGAGTCCTTTAGGGCAACCATTATTTACATATGGCCCCATGGTCAAGCGGTTAAGACATCGCCCTTTCACGGCGGTATCCGGGGTTCGAATCCCCGTGGGGTCACCATTTATACTTTAATGGGCGCATAGCTCAGTTGGGAGAGCACCTGCCTTACAAGCAGGGGGTCACAGGTTCGAGCCCTGTTGTGCCCACCAAGTTGACCTAATTTAAAGCATATGGCAAGCTTTAAGAAGGTTTTGCAAGTAGTATCTAGATCTAGTTATTAGCTTGCGAAAATGCATTGCGGCCTGGTAGTTCAGTTGGTTAGAATGCCAGCCTGTCACGCTGGAGGTCGAGGGTTCGAGTCCCTTCCAGGTCGCCAAAATTTTAATTTTATCTTGACAAACTAAAAAAAAGATGATAAAATATAAAAGTGGTTTTTCTCAATTACATAAGCTGGCGTAGCTCAATCGGCAGAGCAACTGACTTGTAATCAGTAGGTTGGGGGTTCAATTCCTCTCGCCAGCTCCATGAAAATTATAAGGAGGAGTACCCAAGTGGCTAAAGGGGACGGACTGTAAATCCGTTAGCATTGCTTTCACTGGTTCAAATCCAGTCTCCTCCACCAATTAGTTCTTTAATACATATAAATATGCGGGTGTAGCTCAGTGGTAGAGCCCCAGCCTTCCAAGCTGGTTGCGAGGGTTCGATTCCCTTCACCCGCTCCACTAAACACTATGCGCCTATAGCTCAGCAGGATAGAGCAACGGACTTCTAATCCGTGTGCCGGGGGTTCGAATCCTCCTAGGCGCGCCACTAGTTGGGGTGTAGCCAAGTCGGTAAGGCACTAGACTTTGACTCTAGCATTCCACAGGTTCGAGTCCTGTCACCCCAGCCAATTATGTTGATCCATTAGCTCAGTCGGTAGAGCACCTGACTTTTAATCAGGGTGTCCCGCGTTCGAGTCGCGGATGGATCACCATTTTATATTTACTAGGCCAAGCTAATTGGTTAAAATGTGCATAAGCACATATTTTTATCTTTATATAAATATCAATTAAATATGGAGAGGTACCGAAGTGGTCATAACGGGGCGGTCTTGAAAACCGTTAGGGTGCAAGCCCACGTGGGTTCGAATCCCACCCTCTCCGCCAAATGGAGAAGTACTCAAGTGGCTGAAGAGGCTCCCCTGCTAAGGGAGTAGGTCCTTAACGGGGCGCGAGGGTTCAAATCCCTCCTTCTCCGCCATCAGCCTCAATATATTCCTTTTGATAAATCTGGGGGCCTTTAGCTCAGTCGGTTAGAGCGCCCGGCTCATAACCGGTAGGTCCGGGGTTCGAGTCCCTGAAGGCCCACCAATTTTACATAGGGATTTTTTTTGCCCAGATAGCTCAGTCGGTAGAGCAGTAGACTGAAAATCTACGTGTCGCTGGTTCGATTCCGGCTCTGGGCACCAAATGGTTTAGGGGTGTAGTTCAGTGGCAGAACGTCGGTCTCCAAAACCGAATGTCGTGGGTTCAAATCCTGCCACCCCTGCCACAAGGGCGCATAGCTCAGTTGGGAGAGCACCTGCCTTACAAGCAGGGGGTCACAGGTTCGAGCCCTGTTGTGCCCACCAATTTAATTTATTATATGATGGATTCATAATCTGTAGATGATATAGGCAAAAACAGGTTGGGGCCTGTAGCTCAGGTGGTTAGAGCGCACGCCTGATAAGCGTGAGGTCGGTGGTTCGAGTCCACCCAGGCCCACCATTATGATTTAACTAAATTATAGAGGAAGTTATAGTAAGTTAAATATAAAAGCATTAATAAAACCCAACATAATAAATTTGGGGCCTGTAGCTCAGGTGGTTAGAGCGCACGCCTGATAAGCGTGAGGTCGGTGGTTCGAGTCCACCCAGGCCCACCATTATGATTTAACTAAACTATAGAGGAAGTTATAGTAAGTTAAACATAAAAGTATTAATAAATCCTGACTTAATAAAGTTGGGGCCTTTAGCTCAGTCGGTTAGAGCGCCCGGCTCATAACCGGTAGGTCCGGGGTTCGAGTCCCTGAAGGCCCACCAATTAAAAACAGACCCTTGGGTCTGTTTTTTTATGTTCTTTTGTATTTTTTACTCTTAGATGGATATAGAGTATATATGACAATAGAATTTATAATTTTGTATTTACTTTTCTACAGTAGTATTATATTAGATGAAATACAATGTTTCACTTAATATAAGGGCTTTATAAAACTTTATTTACTAAAACTATTGATAGTTTTTTAAGATTTTCTATAATATATTTGTTTTCTATTTTTAACAGTATCAAATCTTCAGGAATATTGTTATAGTGTATCCATTTTCTATCTTCTTCTATATGGAAATGATTTTTATTTATAAATATACATTTTTCTTGAGGACTAATTAAACCTTTTCTTATTTCTATGGATATCTCAAATCTCCCAGTATTATCAATAGATACTTTATAATTTTGGTCATAGTATAAAACCTTATTTATTATTTTTCCTTTTGCTGTTCCCCTTATGGTTAAATAATCATTAACAATTTTTATATTATCTATTATAAAAGATATATTATGATTTTCACTAGAAATCATAAATGTCTTTTTTTCTTCTATTATATCTAATATATTGATTACTTTAGGCAGATAATAAAGATCATCATAATTATGTTGAAGGATTTTTTTCTTTAATGATGGGTTTTGAGTAAGAATATAGTCTTTATAAAATCCTATACAATCTTTACCAGTGTATAGATCTTCCCTTCTTATTCCTAGATATTCTTCTATAGTTCTTAATTTATAATTTTTCAAGTCTAATATATCTTTATTCTTCCTAATGATCTTATATAGGTCTAGGGATTTATCCAAGGATATATCACAGTGGATATCATAAAGTTTTAATCTATGATTGAAAAAAGGGATATCAAAGGAATTGCCATTATAGTTAATAATAGTATCAAAGGAAGAAAGAGTGTCACTAGCTTCCATAAGTATGTTTACTTCATCTTTTAAGTCCTTAGCAAAAAATTGAGCCAAATGCCATTTATTATCTTTTCTAGCAGGATAGAGTATACCTATTAGATATATAATATCATTATTTCTGCTAAGGCCTGTAGTTTCTATATCAAAAAAACAAATATTGTCATTGAATATAGTATGATTACCAATAACATTTTTATTAAGTTCATATTTTATGATTTCCATATTTGTCACCTCAAATAAATATTATCCTACTTTTTATCCTTTGTACAGTTATATTAGAGAAGTTTTTTGTCAATAATGTAGGTGAAAAGGAGGGATAGTAGTTGAAGGGGAAAATTGGAATTCCAAGGGGAATGATGTACTACGAATTATATCCTGAATGGGAAGGATATTTTCGTAGTCTTAATTTTGATTTGATTACTTCTCCTAGAACTAATAAGGAGATATTAGATATTGGGATATTTACTTGTGTAGACGAAGCATGTTTGCCAGTTAAAATATTTCATGGACATGTAGACTATTTAAAGGATAAAGTTGATTATATTTTTATACCTAAAATAACTAGTCTGTGCAAAGGGGAGTACAACTGTCCTAAAATATTAGGATTGCCTGATATGATAAAGCATAGTATTGGTAATCTTCCACCAGTTATTGACACTGAGTTCCAGTCTTACAAAAGAAGCTCCATTAAAAGAGCTTATAATGAAATAGGAAAAAGCTTAGAGTGTAATAGTTCTAGCATATCAAAAGCATATAGGAAAGCTCTTGATACAAAAGATAAGTATATAGATAGGTTAGAAGCAGAAATATTGTCTAACAGAAAGGATATTGAATCTACTAAATTGAATCTTTTAATATTAGGTCATCCCTATGTGATATTTGATGAATTTTTAAACATGGGAATATTGAATAAACTAATTGATAATAAAGTTAATATTGTATTTCCAGAAGATGTTGAAGAAAAAGATGTATTATACTATTCTAATTTACTTCCAAAGAGAATGTTTTGGACAGAGGGAAGAAGGATAGTAGGCTCAGCGTTTAGCCTTATTGACAAACAAAAAATAGATGGGATTATATATCTTAGTTCCTTTGGTTGTGGCCTTGATTCTGTCTTTACTTACATAATATCTAGAAAGGCTAAAGAAAGAAATATTCCTATTATGGAGTTAACATTAGATGAACAAACCGGAGAAGCAGGTTTTAATACAAGACTTGAAGCTTATTTAGATATGATGAAATGGAGGAATAAAAATGAAAATTACCTTTCCTCACTTAGGTAATGTATATATAGCTGCAAAAGCATTTTTAGAAGATATGGGTCATGAGGTAATCCCTCCACCTGTATGTAGTAGGAAAACCTTAGAAATAGGAACAAAATTTTCTCCAGAAATGATGTGTATGCCCTTTAAAATTTTTATAGGAAATTATATAGAAAGTATCCAAAAGGGAGCAGATACTATCGTCATAACGGGAAGTTGCGGGCCTTGTAGGTTTGGATTTTATGGAGATATGCAAAAAGATTTATTAAGGGATTTAGGATATGATGTGGAAGTAATAGTTTTAGAATCTCCTAAGGAAGGCTTAAAAGATTTTAAAAATAATATAGGTAAATTAATAGGATCTAATTCTTTATGGAGTATAGGAAAAAATATTAAACCAGCTTTAAATCTTATAAAAATCATAGATGAACTAACCCAATTATCAAATAAAGTAAGAGCCTTTGCTCTAGATAAAAAGGAAGTCAATAAAATTATGGATGATTACTATGAGGAGGCTGTTAGGGTTTGTGGTACTAAAGAGATTACTAAGTTGACAAGGGCTACAGAAAATAAGTTAAAAGAAGTAAAAGTTGATCAAAGTCATAGTCCTATAAAAATAGGAATTATTGGCGAAATATATACTATAATTGAGCCCTTTGTTAATTTGGAAGTAGAAAGAAAGTTGGGAGATATGGGCGTATTAGTGGAAAAGTCCTTAACACCTACTAAGTGGTTTGATCACCATGTATACTCCTATCCCTTTGGATCAAAGGAAGAAAACTTAAAATTTAAACTTGCTAAGCCTTATTTGAAGACAATGGTAGGAGGGCATGGTAGGGAAACTATTGGAAGTGCCATATATTATAATAATATGGGATATGATGGTACTATACAGATTTTACCGTTAAATTGTATGCCAGAAATAGTTGCAAAAAGTATATTGAAGACAGTAAGTAAGGATTTAAATTTTCCTATAATGACTCTAGTGGTTGATGAAATGACTGGGGAAGCAGGTTACATGACTAGGTTAGAAGCCTTTGTAGATCTTATTAACAAAAGAAGGGAAGAGATGTTAATTGGATAATTATTATTTAGGAATAGATGTAGGATCAGTAAGTACTAATTTAATCCTTATAGATGAAGACAATGAACTAGTATTTAAAAGGTACCTAAGGACACAGGGTAAACCTATTGATATAATAAAGGAAGGAATTAAGGAATTATCGGATGAATTTGGTGCAAAAAATATTTTAGGTGTAGGTGCTACTGGCAGTGGTAGATATCTAGCATCTATTATAGTTGGTGCAGATATAGTAAAAAATGAAATTACATCTCATGCTGTTGCTGCCTTAGATTATAATTCTGAGGTAAAAACCATAATAGAAATTGGTGGACAGGATTCTAAAATAATAATTGTAAGAGATGGAATAGTAGTTGATTTTGCGATGAATACAGTATGTGCTGCAGGAACAGGTTCATTTTTAGATAGGCAAGCCCTTAGACTAGGAATAGATATTAGTGAATTTGGAAATAAGGCACTAGATTCAAATAATGATGTTAGGATAGCAGGAAGATGTGCAGTATTTGCAGAGTCAGATATGATCCATAAACAGCAGTTAGGTCACAATCAAGAAGATATAATAAAAGGGCTTTGTAGTGCATTAGTAAGAAATTATCTAAGCAATGTAGGCAAGGGAAAAGAAATCACTAGTCCTATATTATTTCAAGGTGGTGTAGCTGCCAATAAAGGAATAAAGGCATCCTTTGAAGAAGAATTAAACAACAATGTAATAGTTCCTAAAAATTTTGATGTAATGGGAGCAATAGGAGCAGCAATATTAGGAAAGAAAAAGGCAAAGTCTCAGGGATATACTAATTTTAAAGGAGTAGATTTATACAAGAATAATTATGGAGTCGGTTCTATAGAATGTAGTGGATGTTCTAATATTTGTGAAATACTGGAAATAAAAGAGGATAATAAGGTTTTAGCCAGATATGGAGATAAATGTGGAAAATGGTCCTTATAATATGTAAAGCAGGTATATAAAATACCTGCTTTTATATTGACTTTATTCCTCTATTAAATCATCATCTTCTTCATGAAGAGAGAATCTAAAAGCTTCTCTTTCTCTATTATGATGATCACTAGAACCAGCTTGACTGTTTTCGTCTATTTGTCTAGGGAATAGACTTGGGAATGTAGTACAAACTGGGGAAGTATTTGGAGAAAGCTCAGGGAAGCCAGTCGATAGTACACAAAGTTGAACTGGAACTATAATTTTCTTCTCACAAGTAGCACATAATGCAATAATTAAATCTACAGTTAAGCGACCAGTTTCTGGACAAATATCAATATCTCTAGAAGTACTATTAGTTGCTAATCTTGTTTCACAAAGTACATTACAGAACTCTGTAAATCTTGGGAAAAATGCAGAGTCATGGACTGAAGGTATACATAGTTCAAAGAAGTTAGTTAGAATTATAGGTGCATTAGGTGGGGCTATTGGGACATTGGCAGATACAGTAAGTCTAGATCGCCTGTCTCTATTATCTCGAATTTGCAAATCGATTTCTATTACTACATTTCCTTTAACTCTAAGTCTTTGAGTTCCAAATACAGGTGTACCACGGTTTATCTCATCACAGTCGGAAGTATCAGCATAGATTAATTTTTCAGTAGATAATCCATCTGGACCTACTACTTCTACATATTTTCCTTTATCGTCTTTAAGGAATTCTCCACCTGAAAGTATGGTCTCAGGGTCTATTACGAAATTCCGTGGATCATTAATATTAGATGGATTAAAGAATTTTTTACATCTTATATCCAATACTCTTATAATTGTACTACCACGAGGTAATTGAGGACTAAATCTAACATTATTTACAGTACTTAAAGCTTGTAAATTAAACAATGCTGCATCATATACTTTTTGAACAAATACTGGTTCAGTGACTACATTTCTTAGAGTTCCATCCCATTCACACCCTGTAGTTCCTGTACAACATTGTTCTTCAATTGGGTCTAGGTCACAATCAGGTCTATGATCTGGTCTACATCCTGGTCTTCTATCTAAAGTCATATACTTACCTCCTTTAAAATATTACTCAATCTTAATATATTCAAACTTTGTCTATTGTGTTACTATTCAAATGCATAAATCAATATTATTAGTAATAATTATATAAAAAAGGAAGGTGAGATAATTGACTTTTTATAACAATAGAGTATCTATAGTAAATATGAGTAAAGATGAATTATATTTATTTAGAAATATTAAGGAAAAGATAATAATGAATTACTACAATATAGAAGGTATAGGAAATGAAGATATTATAGTTAAAGATGCCTTAGGAGAATTTGATGTTTTAATCAATGGTGAAGATGAATTATATTTGATATATCAAAACATTGACAATGAGTTAATTATGCTAACAATAGATAAAAAAGTGATTCAAGGGTCTAATTTAGCTAAAGAAGGACTATCTGAAGTATATGAATTAAACCTAATAAAAGCAGGAGACTATATGAATATAATGTATTTAGTCAGAAATCCAATGGAAAACCATATATTTGAAATCCACCATCATCTATTAAGAGAAGAAGAATGGATAAACTACAATGTAGAAAAAATAAAAATAAACAAGGTATTAAATCCAATAAAAGTGTGGGGGGAAGATAATAAAATAATATTGTCCTATTACAATGAGAATCAAATATGTATTAAAGAATTTAATCTAGATAGCATGGAATGGGAAGAAAGTATAATATTAACCGATAACAAAAACAAGCTATATATGGACTTAATCAAAGAAAAAGAATATATACATTTAGTATACTCTGAATATATTGGAGGGAATCTAGTCATAAAATATGAAAGATTTTTATATGATGGATACTATTTAAATAAAGATTTAGAAGAAGTTTTATCAAATGAGGGAAGCCCATCACATCCCACGCTATTAATTCATGATAATATACTTTGGGTTGTATGGAAAGAGTCCTTAGGATTATATAGCACATACAGCTTAGACATAGGAGCTACATGGAGTCCCATATATCTTTGGAAAGAGTCCAAAACAATAGATTATGTAAGATATAAATATATTGAAGGTAAACCCCAAGTCAATAATAAATTAGATTATTCTTTTGGAACTCTATATCCAGATATCAAATTTTTAGGTTTTGGAGCCTTAGATAATGTAGAAGAAGTCGTAAAAAAAAACCAGATATACAAGTTTCCAAGATTATAAAGAATGAGGAAGAAATTGAAAAATTAAAGAATGATTATAAGCTTTGTTTAGATAAATTAGAAAAACTTGAGAAAATATACGAAGAGGATATAAAAGAGATTCAAAAGAAAATAAAACTAATAGAAAAATTTTTGATTAATAACACAAGGGGATATTATTTAAGGGCTTTACAAAGAGAAAGTGATTAGTTTAAACTAATCACTTTCGAAAAACTAATATAGTAAATTTTCTTCAAATAATTCCTTTACTTTAGACATTTCCTTAGTCTTTCCTAGGACTAGCATCAATTTTATTCTTGCTTTTTGTCCTGGAAGATTTCCACCAAAGATTACCCCTAAATCGTGTAAATGCTTTCCGCCACCTTCATATCCATAAGAGTCTAAAACCCTTCCAGTATGACATCGAGATACCATAACCACAGGAATATTGTTTTCAATAGCTCTTATTATTCCAGTGACCATTTCAGGAGGTACATTTCCTCTACCTAAAGCTTCAATAACTATACCCTTATATCCATTATCTATGTAAAAATCTAAAATATCTGAGTTCATTCCTGAGGCTGTTTTGATTAGAGCAATTTTTGATTCGATTTTATTTGTATCAATTATTGAACCAGTAGGTATATCTCTATGGAATAACACCTCATCATTATCTACAATTCCCAATGGACCAAATTCAGGGGATTTAAAGGTATCTAGAGATAATGTGTTTGTCTTTGTTACTTCTCCAGCAGCGTTGACTTCATTGTTCATTACTACTAGTACTCCCTTATTTTTTGCTCTAGGTGAAATAGCAGTACAAAGAGCAGCTGATAGATTACTAGAACCATCATATCCTAGTTCGGAATTATTTCTCATGGCTCCTACTACTATAATAGGTTTCTCACTACGGATAAGTAAATCTAATAAATAAGCAGTCTCCTCTAAAGTATCAGTGCCATGGGTTACAATTAAACCTGTTACATCCTCTCTTACAATATTTTCTTTAGCAATCTTTGCTATTTCCATCATTTGATCTGGTGTAATGTGAGGGCTGGGGATATTTGCAAAGTTAATTACTTCTATATCTGCTATTTCTTCAATATTAGTTACAGTAGATATTAATTCATTAGCATTTAATGCAGGGATGGCGGCATGGAGCTCTGGATCTATTTTCATAGATATGGTTCCACCAGTAAATATGATTACGATTTTCTTTTTCACTGTAAACCTCCTTAATATAAAATTTATCCTATAGCCTATAATTGTAATCCTCCATATTGGGAGTATGATTACAGTTTTTCATTATAGATTTGAAAAGTAAATTAGAATCTATAATGGTATAGATTTTAAATAAGTGGAATGATATATTATATGGGGTTCTAAACTCCATATAATACAAACTTTCTTTACATTAAGTTTAACATAAAAGAATATAAAAAAAAAGACTCCAAATTTGGAGTCTTGCATCCGGTTTCGGATGGAACAAAATCGTTCAAAAGGGGTATTGGGAATAGAGATCTTTCTTATAAGGTTACCAGGGGGATAACCTTATAAAGATTATAGCAAATCTCGACAAATTTTGCAAGGATTTTTTAAAATGTATAATATAACAATTTATTTAGATAATAAGCTTTATAATAGATTTTATATCCATTATAATATATTATTAGAAGTCTTTTATATAAACTGAGGTGAAAATATTGATTTACTTAGATAATTGTGCAACAACTAAAATTAGACAGGAAGTATTAGACAAGATGTATGAATGTATGAAAGAAGACTATGGAAATCCATCTTCTTTACACAGATTAGGTTTAAGATCAGAAAAGCAGATAAAACAATCTAGAGAATTAATTGCCAAATATTTAAGAGTGGATTCTGGAGAAATCTTCTTTACATCAGGAGGTACTGAAAGTAATAATATTGCCATACAAAGTATAATTAATAATTCAAATAAAAAAAACAAGCATATTATTACCACAAGTATAGAACACCCATCTGTTTTAAACATTATGAAAAATTATGAAAAGAAAGGATTCAAGGTTACTTATCTTAATGTTGACAGATTTGGTAGTATTGATATAGAAGAGTTAAAAGAAAGCATATGTGAAGACACTATACTAGTTTCTATAATGCATGTAAATAATGAAATAGGTACAATTCAAGATATTGGTAGAATCAATAAAATAATTAAAGATAAAAATTCACAAACTTTACTTCATGTAGATGGTGTACAATCCTTTGGGAAAATAGAATTTTCATTAAAAACTTTAGGTGTAGATACATTTTCATTTAGTAGCCATAAAGTTTATGGACCAAAGGGAGTTGGAGGATTATATATAAGAAAGGGATTAAACTTAAATCCTATTATTTTTGGAGGTAACCAAGAAAAGGGCCTTAGATCTGGTACAGAAAATCTTCATGGAATTATTGGCTTTGGCGAAGCTGTCAAGATACTTAATACTAGACATACGAAAGAGGCTGAATATGTAGGGCAATTAAGAAAATATATGTTAAACAAGATAAAAGATAGTATTGAGGATATAAAGATAAATACAGATATAGATGGAAATACTTCACCCTATATATTAAATATATCCTTTAGAAATACAAGGGGAGAAGTTTTATTACATTATTTAGAAGATAAAGATATATACGTTTCTACATCTTCAGCTTGTTCTTCCAGAGGGACTGAAAAAAGTCATGTACTAAAATCCATAGGTCTCCATAATAAAGATATAGAAGGAGCTATTAGAATATGCTTTTCCTATGAAAATTCTAGGGAAGATATTGACTATACTGTAGCCATACTTAAGGATTCAGTAGAAGAAATTAGAAAGATTATGATGAGGTGAATATATTGGAAAAGGTAATAAGTGTTAGCATGGGAGAAATAGCATTAAAAGGTTTAAATAGAGGATATTTTGAAGATCAATTAACTAGTCAAATAAGAAGGGCTATAAAGGATATTGGATATGAAA
This sequence comes from Wansuia hejianensis, assembly GCF_014385225.1. Taxonomy (GTDB): domain Bacteria; phylum Bacillota; class Clostridia; order Tissierellales; family Tissierellaceae; genus JACRTK01. The sequence continues at coordinate 420,920 of NZ_JACRTK010000002.1, read as the reverse complement.
AAATATATAAAGAACAGGGAAAAATATATATAGAAGGGGAAGAGTCCAAATTTCCCATAATGATCAAAAGATTAAAGAAGGTATTTGGTTTAGTCCATATAAGTCCGTGTATTAGAGTAAATAAAGATATGGATCAAATAAGCAAAGCAGCAATATTGGCTATGAAGGAAGGAAAGACAAAGACAGATATTAAAACATTTAAAGTAGATACCAATAGGGCAGATAAATCCTTTCCTATAAAATCACCTGAAGTTTCAAGAGAAATAGGTGGGTTAATTTTAAAAGAGTTTGGAGATATATCTGTAGATGTTCATAATCCAGATATATATATTTATGTAGATATAAAACAAAATACATATATATATACAGAAAAGATTAAGGCCTATGGAGGTTTACCTGTAGGAACCAACGGAAAGGGTTTATTACTTTTGTCAGGTGGTATAGATAGTCCTGTAGCTGGTTTTATGATGGCAAAAAGAGGCGTAGATATAAATTGTGTTCATTATCATTCTTATCCTTTCACATCTGAAAGATCTGAAGAAAAGGTTAAAGATTTAGCTACAATTCTATCTAGATACACTGGAAAAATAAAACTTTTTAGTGTAAATATCTTAGAAATACAAAAAGAAATTAATGCAAAATGTCCAGAAAAAGAAATGACAATTATCTCTAGAAGGTTTATGATGAGAATTGCTGAAGAGATAGCTAAATACAATAATTACAATGGATTAATTACTGGTGAAAGTCTTGGCCAAGTTGCTAGCCAAACTATCCATGGAATAGGAGTAACAAATGATGCCGTAAATATGCCAGTATTTAGACCACTTATAGGTATGGATAAAGTAGATATAATAGATATATCTAGAGATATAGAAACTTATGAGACTTCAATATTGCCCTTTGAGGATTGTTGTACTGTGTTTTTACCTAAACATCCAGTAACAAGACCTAGGGTAGAAGATATTAGAAAATCTGAAGAAACTTTAGATGTAGATAAATTAGTTAAAGAAGCGATTGAAAACATGAAAATATATAGTATTAAATAATACTAAATAATATTAAATAATACCATATTTAAACTTCAGAGGAATATGTAAAAAATTATATCTCAAAAACTTACAATAGCTTTAGTATATTACTTTAGCTTATGTAAGTTTTTTTATTGCCACAACAGTAGACTTAATCTGTGTTTTTATTGACACTAGTGTCGAAAGTGATATAATATTAACTAAAGTAATAAAATAATTATAAGGGGTGAATAAAAGATACCTAGGATAATCGATCATGAATTTAGAAAACAAGAGATTCTTGAAAAATCAAGAGATGTTTTTGAAAAACATGGATATAGAAATACTAATCTTCTAGAAATAGCCAAAAATTGCAATATAGGAAGAACTACTATATATCAATACTTTAAAAATAAGGATGAAATTTTTTATGAGATTCTCTCCAATTCATTAAAGGAAATAAATAGCCAAATAGAATCTATTAGACAAGATAATAAGCTAAAGTTTAAAGAAAAAATCAAGGAAATAATATATCGGCTAACGACTAATGAAAAAAATACTAATACTTTTGTACTATTATTAGAAGTTTGGATAGTTTTAAAAAGGGAAAACAATAAAACCTTAGATAAAATTAAATATTATATAAGGAATATAAAAGATACTTTAACTGATATAATCGACGATGCAATTGAGGCAAAAGAAATCAAAGTAATAGATAGCAAAATCTTGGCTGTAAATATATATACTCTAATTGAAACATTTGCTTTGGAAAGAACCTCCTATGAACTAGATACAAAAAAGAAGATTGAATCTATCCATTTATTAATTGATTCTTTAGGGATTTAAATATTAAGGGGGAATTAATATGGCAAAGGTCAAGCAAATTATAAGTACCAAAATATTAAATGAAGGATTAAAATACATTGAGAAGAATCCTATGGATAATTTAGATAAGCTTTTAAGTTGGTCTGAAAAACTAGTTAAAAGGGAAAATCATAAAGAAATCCATCAAAAGTTTGCAAGGATTATAGAAGATCCTGGTAATAATTGGTACAAATTAATAGAAAGATACTTTGATGAATTATCTCCTGCAACTAGGCAAAAGTTTATAATTAATTTTATGGTAAACTCAGGTATGGTAGGTATACCTATTCAATATGAAATGCAGGAGAAATATGATTGTAATGTGCCTTGGGCTATATTAATTGACCCTACAAGTGCATGTAATCTTAAATGTACTGGTTGTTGGGCTTCTGAATATGATAAGACTGATTCATTAAGTTATGAAACATTAGATAGAGTTATAAATGAAGGCAAAGATTTAGGTATTTATATGTATATCTATTCTGGAGGAGAACCTTTAGTAAGAAAGGATGAATTAATAAAATTAGCAAAATCATATCCTGACTGCTCCTTTATGGCCTTTACAAATGGAACTTTAGTAGATGAAAAGTTTGCCGAGGAATTAGGGAATTTAGGTAATTTTGGATTAGCAATTAGTGTTGAAGGATTTGAAGAAGAAACAGATATGAGAAGAGGTACAGGTACATATCAGCAGGTAATAAGAGCTATGGATTTATTAAAAAAGGAAGGGGTTATCTTTGGTTTTTCAACTTGTTACCATAGATATAATACTGAATCTGTAGGATCTGAAGAGTATTTAGATTTTCTTATAGATAAAGGCTGTATGTTTGGATGGTACTTTACTTATATTCCTATAGGTAAAGATGCAGTTACAGATTTATTAGTAACACCTGAACAAAGAGAGTATATGTATCACAAGATTAGAGAAATGAGAGAAAAAAAACCTATATTTACAATGGATTTTTGGAATGATGGTGAATTTGTAGATGGATGTATTGCAGGAGGTAGAAGATATTTGCATATTAATGCCAATGGAGATATAGAACCATGTGCTTTTATACATTATTCAAATGTAAATATTAATGATGTTAGCTTAATAGAAGGATTGCAATCACCAATATTTATGGAATATAAAAATAATATGCCATTTAATAAAAATCATCTAAGGCCTTGTCCATTGCTCGATAATCCAGAAGCATTACAAAAAATGGTTTATAATTCTAATGCATGCTCAACTCAACCTATAGATAAAGAAGATGTTGATGATTTAATAAATAAAACTCGAAAAGCTGCCGACCATTGGGCTCCTACTGCTGATGAATTGTGGGAGAATAGTAGAGAAAAAGTAAGGATGTAAATACAGAGATTAGGATATGAATAATAAAAAGGGGACTCTTTAATATATTTTGGAGAGTTCCCTTTTTATTATTAGGATTCTTATTTATACTAAACTTTAAGTTTTTAAAAACTTAGACAATTGTGTAATATACAGATAAAATAGTAATAAAAAATTTACTAAAATCTATTGACATATTACTTGGATTTAAATTATAATGGTGTAGTTCTTATAAAAGTTTAGTAATTCTAAATAAATTACTTAATATATGGTCACCTATAGGGAGGAGTAAATATAGTGAATATAGGAGATAAAATCAGAAGACTAAGGATTAAAAATTCTTTAACCCAAGAGGAGTTAGCAGATAGATGTGAACTAACCAAGGGCTTTATCTCTCAAGTAGAAAGAGATCTAACTTCTCCTTCTATTGCAACCTTAGTAGATATTTTGGAAGGGTTGGGAACCAATTTAAAGGATTTTTTCAATGAAACAACTGAAGAAAAGATTGTATTTACAAAAGAAGATGCTTTTGAAACAGATAATGAAGAATTAAAGTATATTTTAAAATGGATAATCCCTAACGCACAAAAGAATCAAATGGAGCCAATTCTAATAGAATTAGAATCAGGTGGAAATACTAAGGAAGACTTCCCACATGAAGGCGAGGAGTTTGGGTATGTTATTAATGGGAGTATTTATTTACATTTAGGTAAGGAAAAACATAAAGTTAAAAAAGATGAGTGCTTTTATTTTAAAGCTAATTCAAATCATTATATATCAAATGCAGGGAAGACAAAAGCTAGAGTAATATGGGTTAGCACGCCACCTAGCTTTTAAAAATATAGAGGGGGGAAATATAGTATGAACATAATTGAATTAAAAAACATTACTAAGGAGTATAACGGGGTTAAAGTTTTAGATAATATTAATCTATATATTAAGAAAAATGAATTTTTAACTTTACTTGGGCCAAGTGGATGTGGCAAGACTACTACATTGAGAATCATAGGTGGGTTTGAAGAACCTAGTAAAGGAAAAGTTATATTCGAAGACAAAGATATAACTAAAATCCCCCCTTATGAAAGACAAATAAATACGGTATTTCAAAAATACGCCTTATTTCCACATATGGATGTTTTTGATAATATTTCCTTTGGATTGAAAATAAAAAAAATGCCTAAAAAAGAAATCCGGTCAAAGGTAAAAGAAATGTTGAGATTAGTAAATTTACAAGGCTTTGAACATAGGTCAATTGAGTCATTAAGTGGGGGGCAACAACAAAGAATAGCCATAGCTAGGGCCTTAGTAAACGAACCAGAGGTATTATTATTAGATGAGCCTCTAGGTGCCCTAGATTTAAAACTTAGGAAAGAGATGCAATTAGAATTAAAAGCAATGCAACAAAGGATAGGAATTACATTTATATATGTGACTCATGATCAGGAGGAGGCCCTAACTATGTCTGATACTATTGCAGTTATGAACGAAGGTGTAATACAGCAAATAGGCACTCCTGTAGATATATATAATGAACCTAAAAATGCATTTGTAGCTAAATTTATAGGAGAAAGTAATATAATAGATGGTGTTATGCACAATGACTTAGTAGTTGAGTTTTCTAATACTATATTTGACTGTGTAGATTCAGGATTTGATAAAGAAGAAAAAGTAGATGTAGTTATAAGACCAGAGGATGTGGAAATTGTATCTACTGATGATGGCAAATTAAATGGAATAGTGGAATCAGTAATATTTAAAGGAGTGCATTATGAGATGATTGCAGAGGTAAATGGATTTCATTGGATAATACACTCTACTATTATGAAGGAAGTAGGTACTGAGATTGGCATCAATATTGCACCTGAAAACATTCATATAATGAAGAAGGTGAAAGAGTAATGAATATGAAAAAAACAGCATATCCATATGTAATTTGGATGATTATATTTACTGTGGTTCCACTTTTACTAGTAATGTATTATGCATTTACTACTGGAGATGGTTTGGAACTTAGTAGTTTTGAATTTAGCTTAGACAGTTTTAAAAGATTTTTTACACCAATTTATATGAAGGTGTTGTTAAGATCTATTCAATTGGCTTTTATATCTACTATAGCCTGCTTAGTGTTAGGTTATCCAATAGCATATATAATCTCTAAAGAAAAACCTAGAAAAAGGAATACAATGATATTAATGTTTGTAATTCCTATGTGGATGAATTTTTTGTTGAGGACATATGCATGGTTAACTCTACTAGGCAAGAATGGACTTATAAATTATATCGTAACTAAGTTAGGATTTCAGCCTTTAAACATAATATATAATGATACTGCAGTATTATTAGGAATGGTATATAACTTTTTACCATTTATGGTATTGCCTATATTTTCAACTTTAACTAAGATGGATAAGGGACTTATTGAGGCTTCAGAGGATTTAGGTGCAAATAAGTTGACGACTTTTATGAAAGTTGTCTTTCCCCTAAGTCTACCAGGAGTAATTACTGGAATTACCATGGTGTTTATTCCAGCAGTCAGTACATTTGTAATATCAAATCTATTGGGAGGAAATAAAACAAACTTAATAGGAAACTTAGTAGAGCAGCAGTTTAGATATACAGGAGACTGGCATTTTGGATCTTCCATGTCTATTATTCTAATGGTATTGATTTTAATAACTATGGGACTGACATCTAAGTTTGACAAAGAAAAGGACGGGGGAGGTAGAGGACTATGGTAAAGAAATTTATGAAAAAAGCTTATACATTTTTAATATTTTTGTTTTTATATGCGCCTATAATAGTTCTTGTAGCTTTTTCATTTAATAACTCTAAATCTAGAGGAGTATGGGGCGGTTTTACATTAAAATGGTATATAGAATTATTTAAGGATGCTGAAATTTTAAGGGCACTATACAATACAATCTTAATTGCTGTATTATCTTCTATAATATCTACTATTATAGGAACCTTTGCAGCATTAGGAATATATAATATGCATGGTATTCGAAAATCAATAGTTCTTAATTTAAACTATTTACCAGTTTTGAACCCTGATATTGTAACAGCAGTATCCTTAATGGCATTATATAGATTTTTAAGATTGGAATTAGGACTAACTACTATGCTATTATCCCATATTACTTTTAGTATTCCATATGTCATATTATCTATATTACCTAAGCTAAAACAGATGAATAAACACCTTGCGGAAGCAGCAATGGATTTAGGTGCAACGCCTTTTTATGCCTTAAGAAAAGTCATAATACCAGAGATTATGCCTGGAATCATTACTGGTGGGCTATTGGCCTTTACACTATCTATAGATGATTTTGTTATTAGCTTCTTTAATACAGGTCATGGAATTTCAAACTTAAGTATTACGATTTTCTCCATGGCTAGAAGGGGAATAAATCCAGTAATCAACGCTTTGTCTACTTTAATGTTTTTAAGCTTATTAATATTATTACTAATTATAAATAAAAGAACTGATAATAATTTACAGGATGGAGGGTTTTAAATCATGAAAAAACAAAGAATCAGTATATTATTAGTATTATTGATTATATTAACCACTGTAGTTACAGGTTGTGGAGAAAAGAAACCTAGTATAAACGTATATAACTGGGGAGATTATATTGATAGGGAAATCCTAGAAGATTTTGAAAAGGAATATGGAATCAAGGTAAAATATGATACTTTTGCAACCAATGAAGACTTATATGTAAAGATTAAGCAAGGTGGAAGTAGTTTTGATGTAATATTTCCTTCGGATTACATGATAGAAAGAATGATTAGAGAAGATTTATTGACTAAGATAGATAAGGCTAATATTCCAAATTTAACTAAAGTTGAGGATAGATTTTTGAACTTGGCTTATGATCCAAACAATGAATACTCAGTCCCATATATGTGGGGTACAGTAGGTATATTATATAATAAAAGTATGATATCTGAAAAAATAGATGGATGGGAAGATTTATGGAATGAAAAGTATAAGGGACAAATATTTATGCTTGATAGTCAAAGAGATACTTTAGCAGTGGCTTTGAAAAAACTAGGATATTCTATGAATACTAGAAATACTGATGAGTTAGAAGCGGCTAAAGTTGAGCTAATAAAACAAAAACCTTTAGTAGATGCTTATTTAGGAGATGAGATTAAAGATGCTATGGTAAGTGGAGATGGAGCCATAGCAGTAGTATGGTCAGGTGATGCTGTAGAAATGATGAGACAAAATTCAGATTTAGAGTATGTAATCCCTAAAGAAGGAACTAATTTATGGTTTGATGCCATGGTAATTCCTAAAAGTGCAAAGAATAAGGAAGGAGCAGAAGCATTTATAAATTTTTTATCAAGACCAGATATTGCAGCAAAAAATGCTGAGTATATAGGATATTCAATACCTATACCAGAAGGAGTAAATATGCTTTCAAATGAATTAAAAGATAATCCAGTAGCATATCCTACTGATGAAGAAATGGGAGATGTAGAAATATTTAAAGATCCTATGGATATTATACAGGTGTATGATAGAATTTGGACTGAAATAAAATCTGAAGAATAAATATAAAGAAACATTGGAAATTATACTCCAATGTTTCTTTTTTATAGAAAAAATATAGAGGATAATATTGTGTAATTGGAAAAACACAGGGTATATATCAATTGAAAACTCATTGGGAGGGATTGTATTATATGGAAAAAGTCAAATATTTAATTATAGGAAATGGAATATCTGCCTTATCTGCAGCTAAAGAGATAAAACAAAATGATATAGATTCTAATATTACCATGATTTCTAATGAGGAGTACCCAACTTATTATAGAATAAAGTTGACTGAAGCCTTGGGAAAGGACATGGAAGAAAAGGATTTTATAATAAATGATATGTCCTGGTACAATGAAAGAAATATAAATCTTATACTACGAAAGATAGTAGAGAAAATTCATATAGATGAAAGTAGTGTTACCTTAGATGATGGTACAAAGATTAAATATGATAAACTATTAATTGCATCAGGTAGTAGTCCTTTTATCCCACCTATTAATGGCAAGTATAAGCAAGGGGTATTTGCATTAAGAGGTTTAAAGGATTTAGAGCTTATTCGAAATAATCTAAAAAAGGGAGATAAAGTAACAATAATAGGAGGAGGATTGCTAGGCCTTGAAGCAGCTTGGGCTTTAAAATCCATAGGGAAAACTGTAAGTGTTATAGAATTTTCACCATATTTATTACCTAGACAATTAGACAAGGAATTAGGAGAAAAGCTGGCTAAAAAACTTAAAGAAAATGGGATAAATATTTATCTAGATTCAACTGTAGAGAAGATAGAGGGCAATGATGAAGCCACTGGTATTGTCATAGATAGTGGTGAGGAAATAAAGTCAAATACTATATTGGTTTCTACAGGTATAAGACCTAATATAGATTTAGTTAGACAAACTAATATTAGTATGAATAAAGGAATATTAGTTGATGAAACTTTAAAAACCAATATAGATAATATATATGCAGCAGGAGACGTAGTAGAGTATAATAATAAAATTGTGGGACTTTGGACCACAAGTATGGAGCAAGGAAAAATAGCAGGTGCAAATATGTCTGGAAAGAAGATGGAATATATAGAGCCAAAACCTTTTTCTTCCTTGAGGATTGGAGATATTAAACTGTTTTCTGCAGGTGATATTTTAGACTATGATCAAATATATGAGTACAAAGATGGGAAAGACATCCATCATAAGATATTTGTTAAAGATGGAAGTATCCATGGTGCTATCTTATTTGGAGATATAAAAGAAATGGGAAAAATTAAAAGTATGGTGTTTTCAAAGGTAGATATAGAAGTATATTTAAAGGAAGGTACTAACTTTCAATTAGTGAAATAAAACAGGGTAGGTGATGTATATGGATATCCAATTTTTTGGTGCGGCTAAAATGGTGACTGGTTCTAATTATTTGATTACCACTAAGAAAAATAAAATCCTTATAGATTGCGGGATGTTTCAAGGTAATGATGAAAAGGATAGGATGAATTATTTAGATTTTGCCTATGATATTGAGGATATAGATTATTTGATATTGACTCATGCTCACATAGATCATAGCGGAAGAATTCCTAAACTAGTTAAAGATGGATTCAAAGGTAAAATTCTATGTACTAAGCCTACTTTTGAATTATGTGAAATTATGCTTTTAGATAGTGCAAAGATTCAAGAGCAGGATGCTCAATGGGAAAACAAAAAAAGAGTTAGAGCGGGAAGAAAGTTGATAGAACCCCTATATACTATAAAAGATGCAGAAGATAGTTTAAGATATTTCCAACCTTATTTTTATGATCAACGAATTATATTAAATGATGAGATTACAATTAGGTTTAAAGATGCAGGACATATATTAGGGTCTTCCATTGTAGAGATATGGATTGAAGGAGAAAATAATGGACATAAAACCAAAATTGTCTTCTCAGGAGATTTAGGTATATCGGGAAGACCTATTATTAGAAATCCTGAATATATAGAAGAAGCTGATTATTTGATTTTGGAATCCACCTATGGAGATACTAATCATGTAGCCTTTAAAGATAGTACGGAAGAACTTATTGATATTATCAACAGAACTGCCTTAAGAGGAGGCACAGTTATTATTCCTTCTTTTGCAGTAGGTAGAACTCAAGAACTTATATATGAATTAAATAATTATTATGAGTATAACACTGATATTGAAGAATATATGAAAGTGCCAATTTATATAGATAGTCCTATGGCAGTGAATGCTACAGAAGTTTTTCAGAGAAACTCCAGTAGCTTTGATGAAGAAGCCAAGGACCTAGTTTTGAAAGGAGATAATCCTTTTATTTTTAGCAATCTTAGGTATATTAAAACTCAGGAAGAATCAATGCTTCTTAATAAGTCAAATTATCCTAAAGTGATTATTTCATCTAGTGGCATGGCTACTGCAGGTAGAGTACGACATCATTTAAAACATAATCTTTGGAATCAAGATAATAGTTTAGTTTTTGTTGGCTATCAGGCTGAAGGGACCTTAGGAAGAATATTATTAGATGGAGCAGAAAAGGTAAAACTTTTAGGAGAAGAAATAGATGTTCAATTAGAGATCTATAATTTAGAAGGATTTTCTGGTCATGCTGATCAAAAGACTCTTATAGATTGGATTGATAATTTTAAAGTAAAACCTAAAAAGATATTTTTAGTTCATGGAGAAGAAGGGCCAGCTAATGCCTTAGGAGATATCATTAAGGAAAAATTCGGCATAGAGACAATTATTCCTAATATAATGGACAAATTTAACATAAAGGGAGATAGCATAGAACTAAAGAAGGGAATGGTAGTTGAACCAGCTTTATTGCAACAAGATATAGAAAATGAATTGGAAAATGCATATAATCAAATGGCAGCATTAATAGAAAAAACAGAAATAACATATAAAGACAAAATAGATGATAAAAATTATGATCAATTAAAAAACAAAATTATAGAACTACAACACAGTCTAATGGATTTAAATATATTATTTAGCAAATAATTTAAATGAGATGGAGGAAAGAAATGAAATATATCGAAAACTATTCAAATGATCCAAGATACAATTTAGCTTTTGAAGAATATTGCTTTAAATATTTACCCAGGGATGAAGACTATGTAATATTATGGATAAATGGCCCAGCAATTATTGTAGGAAAAAATCAAAATACTATTGAAGAAGTAAATATGGATTATATTAAAGAAAATAATATCAATGTAGTTAGAAGAATAACAGGTGGTGGAGCCGTATATCATGATTTAGGTAATCTTAATTTTTCTATTATAACAAATGCAGATGGTACCAAAGTTATTGATTTTAAAAAATACAATATTCCTATAGTCAAGTCTTTAGAGAAACTTGGAATTCAATGTGAACTATCAGGCAGAAATGATATAACCATAGAAGGCAAAAAGTTTTCTGGTATAGCACAATCCATTTGGAAAGATAGGGTTTTAAATCATGGGACTTTGTTATTTGATACAAAATTAGATGTATTATCCAAGGCATTAAATGTAAAGCAAGATAAAATTCAATCAAAAGGTATTAAATCCGTTAAAAGCAGAGTAACTAATATCAAGCCTTATATTAAAGATGATATAGATATAGAACAGTTTAGGAACATATTATTAAAATATATATTTGAATTGGAGAATATAAAGCCAATAAAATACGAATTAACAGAAGAACAAAAAGGTGAAATAGATAAATTATTTAGAGAAAAATATTCAACTTGGGAATGGAATTTTGGTGAATCTCCAGATTTTAACTATAAAAACTACAAGAGATTTCCCTTTGGATCAATAGAAGTTAGAGTGGAAATCAATAATGGAATAATTAAGGAGAGTAAAATATTTGGGGATTTTTTTGGAGCTGAAAATATAGAAGAATTGGAAAATAGTTTGGTAGGTTTAAAATACGATAAAGACATAGTATCAAAATACCTTATGGAAAAAAATATAAAGCAATATTTTGGCGATATAGAAAGCTCAGAATTTATTGAACTATTATTTGAATAATCATAATAGCCTATTAATGTATTGAATACATTAATAGGCTATTTTTTAAAAAATGTAGATTTTTATGAAAATGTTTTCAGAAAAAATAATTGTATCAAAAAAAGTTTTATTGCAAGAAATGAATGCCTAAAATTCATTTTCTTCCTTTCATAATATTAATTTTCAAACAAATTATGTGGGATATGAAGGTTAAAGATAGCGCACCTTCAAAACGGCTTAAAATAGCATAGTCTAGAAAAATAAAATGAAAAAAAAGTACTTGTTTAAATAAAAACTTGTGTTATTATTTAATTGAAGATAGATATTTTATAGATACAACCAAAAGTAATAGGAGGCAAGAAAATGGAAAAAAAGACCATTGTACTTGGAGTAATTGGATCTGATTGTCATGCTGTTGGTAATAAGATATTAGATTACTCTTTATCAGATGCAGGATTTAATGTTGTAAATATTGGTGTTCTTTCACCACAAGAGGATTTTATTAATGCAGCAGTTGAAACAAATGCTGATGCAATACTAGTTTCATCACTATATGGTCATGGGGAAATTGACTGTAGAGGTATGAGAGAAAAATGTGAAGAAGCAGGATTAAAAGACATATTACTATATGTAGGTGGTAATATTGTAGTTGGAAAACAAGAATGGGCAGATGTACACCAAAGATTTAAGGAAATGGGATTTGATAGAGTATATCCACCAGGAACTTCAGTGGAAACTTCTATTCATGACTTAAAAGAAGACTTATATAAATAAAGGGATGAAAAAAATGGATTGCTATCTTTTTATTGATTTTGGCAGCACTTATACGAAGGTTACCCTTATAGATATAGAAAAAGAAGAAATCGTTGCAACATCAAAGGCTTATACTACTGTAGAGACAGATGTAACTATAGGATATAATAATGCTTTAGAAAAACTATATACTAAGGTTAACAAAGAAGTTAATATAGTGAAGAAGTTAGCTTGTTCATCTGCAGCTGGAGGGCTGAAGATAGTAGCAATTGGACTTGTTCCTGAGCTAACAGCTGAAGCAGCAAAAAGGGCGGCATTAGGAGCTGGAGCTAGAGTAATTAAGACTTATAGCCATAATTTAAACAATAGCGAAGTTTTAGAAATTAAAAACTCAAATGCTGATATGATCCTTTTAGCTGGGGGAACTGATGGTGGTAATACAGAGTGTATAACATACAATGCGGGAATGTTAGCAAAGCATAATATACAAATACCCGTAGTAGTAGCAGGAAATAAAAGTTGTAATGATGAAATAGAAGAAATATTTAATAGTAAAATTGAGTACTATATAACTGAAAATGTTATGCCCAATTTAAATAATATAAATGTAATACCAGCAAGAGAAACCATTAGAAGCATTTTTATGAAGCAAATTGTAAATGCAAAAGGAATGGAGCATGTAGAGGAATCTATATCAGAAATACTTATGCCAACTCCAGCATCTGTTTTAAAGGCCGCTGATGTATTGTCACGTGGTACAAAAGATGAAGATGGAATTGGAGATTTAGTTGTGGTAGATATAGGTGGAGCCACTACAGATATTCACTCTATTGGGGAAGGTGCCCCTAGTAAACCATCGGTTGTACTTAGAGGTTTAGAAGAGCCAATAGCTAAGAGGACTGTAGAGGGAGATTTAGGAATGAGATATTCAGCCACTTCCGTATATGAAGCAGCTGGAAATCGAATGATGAAAAAATATTTAGATATTAAAAATTATGATTTAGAAGAAGAATTTAATAAAAGATATAATAATACATCCTTTATATCTGAAAGTGAAAAGGATATTGCTTTTGATGAAGGGATGGCTAAGGTTTGTGCAGATATTTCCATGAAGAGACATGCAGGTAGAGTAGAACCAATTTATTCGCCATTAGGTTCTATGTATTCACAAACAGGTAAGGATTTAATGGAATTATCATATGTTATTGGTACTGGTGGAATACTAGTCAATAGTAAAAACCCGGCAGATATTTTAAAAGCATCAACCTTTACCATGGATGATCCTGATTCATTAAAACCGAGAAATCCGAAGTTCTTAATAGATAAGGATTATATATTATCTGCCATGGGACTTCTAGCAATGGTAGATGAAAATATGGCAGTCAGAATGTTAAAAAAATATATAGTAGAGTGTGGAGGTAATATTGATGAATCTAAAGAACAAAAAGCTTACTGATGAGCAGTTTTTCAGTCTTAGAGAAGAAGTTCTTAGTCAATGGCCTACAGGTAAGGAAGTTGATTTACAAGAAGCTGTAGATTACTTAAAACAGGTGCCAGAAGAAAAGAACTTTGCAATAAAGCTTGAAAAAGCAAAAAAAGAAGGGGTTACTTTAGCTCAACCTAGAGCTGGAGTTGCACTAATAGATGAACATATAGAACTATTGAATTATCTTGATAAAGAAGGTGGAGCTGATCTTTTACCTTCAACTATTGACTCATATACTAGACAAAATAGATACAACGAATGTCAAGTAGGTATAGATGAATCAATAAAGGCTGGAAGATCATTACTTAATGGATTTCCAGGAGTTAACCATGGTGTTAAGGGATGTAGAAAAGTATTTGAAAGTGTAAACTTACCACTACAAGCTAGGCATGGTACTCCAGATTCTAGATTATTAGCAGAAATAATCCATGCATCAGGATGGACATCAAATGAAGGTGGAGGAATCAGCTACAATATTCCATATGCTAAGGCAGTTTCTGTAGAAAAAACCCTTAGAGATTGGCAATACTGTGATAGACTAGTTGGTTTTTATGAAGAACAGGGAATTAAGATAAATAGAGAGCCATTTGGTCCTTTAACTGGTACTCTAGTACCACCATCTACATCAAATGTAGTTGCGATAATTGAAGCATTACTTGCAGCAGAACAAGGTGTTAAAAGCATAACTGTAGGATATGGACAATGTGGTAACTTAATTCAAGACGTGGCTGCCATAAGAGCTCTAGAGGAACAAACAGAACAATATTTAAAGAAATATGGTTACAATGATGTAGTAGTAACTACTGTATTCCATCAATGGATGGGAGGATTCCCAGAAGACGAATCCAAGGCATTTGGAGTTATATCATTAGGAGCATCTACAGCGGCTTTAGCAGGAGCTACAAAAGTAATAGTTAAAACTCCACACGAAGCTATTGGTATTCCAACAAAAGAAGCTAATGCATCAGGAATCAAAGCAACAAAAATGGCTATAAATCTATTAGAAGGCCAAAGATTAGCAATGAGTAAAGAGTTAGAACTAGAGATCAATGTAATTAAAGCAGAAACTAAGTGCATGTTAGATAAAATATTTGAAATCGGTGGCGGTGACTTAGCTATAGGAACAGTTAAGGCATTTGAACAAGGTGTAGTAGATATTCCATTTGGTCCATCTAAATACAATCTTGGAAAAATGATGCCAGCTAGAGACAACAATGGTGCAGTTAGATATCTTATGACTGGTAATATACCATTTAGTAAAGAACTTCTTGATTTTAATAGAGAAAGATTAGAAGAAAGAGGCAAATATGAAGGAAGAGAAGTAGACTTCCAAATGACAGTTGATGATATATTTGCAGTAGGTAAAGGAAAATTAATAGGAAGACCGGAGGTAAAATAAATGAAAATAGTTGATATAATTTGCTCAGCAGGTAAAACAGGTTTCTATTTTGACGATCAAAAAGCAATAAAACAAGGTGCAAAGCATGATGGTATGTTTTATTTAGGAGAACCAAAAACAGAAGGCTTTACAGCCGTTAGACAAGCGGGAGAAAGTATATCAGTAATGATAGTTTTAGATGACGGTCAAGTTGCTTTTGGA
The DNA here is from genome assembly GCF_014385225.1 of Wansuia hejianensis. GTDB lineage: Bacteria > Bacillota > Clostridia > Tissierellales > Tissierellaceae > JACRTK01. Next base: position 405,336 of record NZ_JACRTK010000002.1, on the reverse strand, counting down.
GATTGTGCAGCAGTACAATATTCAGGAGCGGGCGGAAGAGATCCTCTATTTTTAGCTGAAGACTTCATACCTCTAATTGAAGGGGATATTAAAGAAAGACTATTAGGAAAAGAGACAGTTAATTTTAAAGAATTAGCTGAAGAAGTTGATCATATGGAAATTGATGGAAAAAGACTTCATACTGCAATAAGATACGGTTTAACTCAAGCTTTATTAGATGCAGCTGCTAAAGCTAGAAAGATTACTATGGCTGAAGTAATCAAAGAAGAATACAATACAGAAATTGATTTAAACAGAGTACCTATATTTACTCAATCAGGTGATGACAGATATACAAATGCAGACAAGATGATTATTAAGGAAGCAGATGTATTACCACATGGTCTATTCAACAATGTAGAAGAAAAACTAGGTCTTAAAGGTGAAAAACTTAAAGAATATGTTGAATGGTTAAGAGATAGAATCCTTAACTTTAGAGTTAATGAAGACTACAATCCAGTATTCCATATAGATGTTTATGGAACAATAGGTGAGTTATTAAATAATGATATAGAAAAAATGACAGAATACCTTGGAGAATTAGAAGAAGCTGCAAAACCATTTAAACTTAGAATTGAAGGACCTATGGATGTAGGTAGTAGGGAAGCTCAAATGGAAGCTTTAAGAGACTTAAGATTAAGTCTAGAACAAAAAGGAATTACTGTAGAATTGGTAGCAGATGAATGGTGTAATACTTTAGAAGATGTAAAATACTTTGCAGAAAACAAAGCTGGTCATATGATTCAAGTTAAGACTCCAGACTTAGGAGGAATAAATAATTCCATAGAAGCTATATTATTCTGCAATGAAATAGGCATAGGAGCATACCTAGGTGGAACTTGTAACGAAACAAGTAGAAGTGCTGAAATCTGCGCAAATATAGCTATGGCTTGCGGTGCTACACAAGTATTAGCTAAACCAGGTATGGGTGTAGATGAAGGTATAATGATAGTTAACAATGAAATGAATAGAGTTTTAGCTTTAGCTAATAGAAGATAATAATCTTATACATTAGAGCCTAAAAACTAAATATGCCGCCTCCTAGGAGGCGGTTTATTCTAATAGTTTTTAAATTAATTTGCAAGAAATAGTTCATCGATATGATTAATATATGAAAGGTGGCCATATAATGCGAGAAATAGATGCAGGTCTAATAACTAAAGAAGTTAAAAGATTGGCTATAGAAGCTAATTATTTTTTACCTGAAGATGTTTTAGAATCATTAAAAGAATCACGGGATGGAGAAAAGTGGGAGTTAGCATCCGCTACAATAGATAAGATAATACAAAATGCTGAAATTGCAAAAGAAAATCAAGTGCCAATGTGTCAAGACACAGGTATGGTTGTAGTATTTGTAGAAATAGGACAGGATGTTCATATAGTTAATGGTTATTTAGAAGATGCAATTAATCAAGGAATAAGAGAAGGATATGAGGAAGGTTTCTTAAGAAAATCAGTAGTAAAAGATCCTTTAGATAGAGTAAATACTAAAGACAATACTCCAGGTGTAATTCATTATAGTATAGTGCCAGGAGATAAACTTTCCATAACTGTTGCACCAAAGGGATTTGGTTCAGAGAATATGTCAAGGATTAAGATGCTTAAACCAGCTGAAGGACTTCAAGGAGTTAAGGACTTTATATTAGAATCAGTAGAACTTGCAGGTCCAAACCCTTGCCCACCAACAATTGTTGGAGTAGGTATAGGTGGAACATTCGAAAAGGCTGCATATTTAGCTAAAAAGTCATTAATGAGAGATATGGATGAGTATTCAGAGGATCCTTTTTATGAAAAGTTAGAGAAGGAATTACTTGAAGATATAAATAAATTAGGCATCGGGCCTCAAGGTTTTGGTGGAAATACTACTTCATTTAAGGTGAACATAGAACATTATCCTACACATATTGCAGGATTACCTGTTGCCGTAAATATAAATTGTCATGCAGCAAGACATAAACAAGTTATTCTTTAGGAGGGTAAATATGAAAAAAACATTAACTACACCTTTAACTGTGGAAGACTTAAAAGATTTAAAGGCCGGAGATGATGTATATATCACTGGATATATATATACTGCAAGGGATGCAGCCCATGCAAGATTAGTAGAATTATTAGATGAGGGAAAAGAGCTACCATTTGATCCAGAAGGAGCAGTAATTTATTATGTTGGACCAACTCCAGCGAAACCAGGACAGGCAATAGGCTCTGCAGGACCAACTACTAGTTATAGAATGGATTCTTATGCTCCTAGATTAATGGATGCAGGATTAAAGGGAATGATAGGAAAAGGTAAAAGAGATCAAGGTGTAAAAGATAGTATTGTTAAGAATGGGGCAGTTTATTTTGCAGCTATTGGAGGAGCAGCAGCTCTTATTGCTAAATCTGTAAAATCTGCAGAAGTAATAGCTTATGAAGATTTAGGTGCAGAAGCCATAAGAAAAATATATGTAGAAGATTTTCCTGTAACCGTTATAAACGATTCATATGGAAATGATTTATATATGTCAGGAAGAAAGGAATATTTAGAATGGGCGGAAAAGTAGAAATAAAAAAAATGGCTACAGCAGGAACAGTGGAGTCTAATGATATTTTAATAATGATATCAAAGGGCGAAGGAAATATAGAAATAGAACTGGAAAGTGTTGTAGAACAACAATATGGTGAAGAAATTAAAAAAGTAATACATGATACTCTTGTAGAAGAGGGAGTAAGTAGTGCTAAAGTAATAGCGAAGGATAAAGGAGCTTTAGACTTTACTATAAAGGCAAGAGTTAGAACATGTATTAAAAGAGGAAGTGGTGATACAAATGAACTATAGAACATTGCTTTTCATACCAGGAAACAATCCTGGCATGCTACAAAACTCTGATATACTAGGTGCAGATGGTTTAATCATAGACTTAGAGGATGCTGTAGCATTAACAGAAAAAGATGCAGCCAGGACTTTAGTAAGAGAATATTTAACTACATTTGACACCACTACAGATGTATTTATTAGAATAAATCCATTAGATAGTCCATACTTTTATGAAGATTTAGAGGCTATTAAGGATCTCGATATAAAGGGAATAGTGCTTCCAAAGGCTGGTATTGAGCCAATGGAAAAGCTAGATGAATATTTAAATGAAAATAATTTAGAATTTGATATTATAGCATTGGTTGAAACTGCTCTAGGTTTAGAATTGGCCCTAGATATAGTTCAAAGATCAAAAAGAGTAATAGGAATATTTTTAGGTGCCGAAGATTTAACACTTGACCTTGGAGCAAAAAGAACTAAAGAATCCAAGGAAATTCAATATGCAAGATCAAGAATAATAGCAGCATCTAAAGCCTTAGGAATCCAAGCTATAGATACTCCATTTACTGATACAGATGATATAGAAGGATTAAAAATAGATACTCAAAATGCTAAAAACTTAGGAATGACAGGTAAAACAGTTATTAGTCCAAGACATGTAGATGAGGTAAATACCCTATTCTCACCTTCTAAAGCTGATATAGAATATGCTCTTAGGGTAGTAGAAGGAGTTAAAGTAGCAAATGAAAAAGGACTAGGAGCCTTCTCTATAGAAGGTAAGATGATAGATAAGCCAATTATTTTAAGGGCTCTTAATACATTAAAGCTAAGTGGCCAGTATAAGGAGGAATATGATGAATTACTTAAATAATAAAGAATTAAAAGACGTAAAAGTTATATCAAAATCAGAATATCCTTCTAAAAGTGTGCCAAAGGCCAAAATAACTAAGGATTTATCATCATTAATTAAGGAACTAGGTCTTAATGATGGAGCAGTACTTTCCTTCCATCACCATCTGAGAAATGGTGATAAAGTGTTAAACCTTGTGATGAAGGAAGTCCAAAAAGCAGGAATAAAAGGAATCACGCTAGTGGCCAGTTCATTATTTCCAGCCCATGAAGAACTTATACCTTTACTTGAAGATGGTACAATAGAGAATATAGTTACATCTTATATATCAGGTGGATTAGGTAAAGCAATAAGTCATGGTAAGCTAAAGGGACATATTATTATGCAATCCCATGGTGGGAGAGCAAGATCTATTTTAAATGAAGAAATTAAAATAGATGCAGCCTTCATAGCATCACCAAGTGCAGACAAAATGGGAAATATATCAGGAGTTAATGGAATCAACTCTTGTGGTACATTAGGTTATGCCATAGCTGATGGACTAAAGGCTAAAAAAGTAATAGCAGTAACAGATTCACTGTTAGAGTATCCAAATTATCCAGCTGATATAACTGAAGATTATGTAGACCATGTTCTTATGGTAGAATCTATAGGACTTAAAGAAGGTATCGTTTCAGGTACAACTAAGGTTACTAAGGATCCTATAGGACTTAAAATTGCGAAGGATACACTTAAAGTTATGGAAGCTACTGGTCTTTTAAAAGATGGCATAAGTTTCCAAAGTGGAGCCGGTGGTATCTCATTGGCTGTAACATCTTACTTAAGAGATTATATGATAGAAAACAATATAAAAGGTAGTTTTGCTTCCGGAGGAATTACAGGATATCTTACAGATATGTTAGAAGAAGGGCTATTTACTTCTTTATTTGATGTTCAGTGTTTTGATTTAAAAGCAATTGAATCTCTAAAGAAAAATCCAAATCATTTAAGGATGAGTGGATCATTATATGGAAACCCAGAAGTATCTTCAGTAGTAGACAATCTTGATATAGTAATATTAGGAGCTACAGAAATAGATACAGATTTTAATGTCAATGTGACTACTGGATCAGACGGAGTTCTAATGGGTGGATCTGGTGGGCACCAAGACACTGCTGCAGGTAGTAAAGTCTCTATTATAGTTTCAAAACTATTTTCATCAAGAATTCCCTTTATCAAGGACAGAGTTGATGTAATTACTACTCCTGGATCTACAATTGATATACTAGTAACAGAAAGAGGTATATGTGTAAACCCATTAAGACAAGACTTAATTGAGAAATTTAATGAGGCTAACTTAAAGATAGTGGATATTAAAGAATTGAAAGAGTATGCTGAAAAGATAATGGGAGAACCAAAGACAATCGAAAAAGGAGAAAGAATCATAGGATTATCTGAATATAGGGATGGAAGTATAATAGATTATATATATGAAGTAAAAGAATAACTATAAATAGGCTAAAGAGTTGCTATTTGCAACTCTTTAGCACTGTATATGGTATAATATTATAAAATTATACTTTAAATGAGGGATATAATGTTTTTTAGCGATGCGATTAATATAAACAATGAAAATGATATACGACAAATAAAGGAATTTTTAGATATATTTCAAGTAAACTATGATTTTCCAGATAAGACTTTTGTTATAAGAGATAAAGGAAAGATTATAGCCACAGGTTCTGCAGATGGAAATATATTGAAGTATTTTTTTGCCTGTGAAAAATATAAAGGCCAAGGTCTAATAGGTGTTATATATAATTCATTATTAAGTTATTTATTGGAACAGGGACATGATTCATTTTTTGTATTTACAACACCTAACAATAAGATGATTTTTGAATCCTTAGGACTTAAAGAAGTTGAGTCTACAGAAAGAGTTTCCCTATTTGAAGGGGGCTTTTATAATTATGAAAAATGGGTGAAAAAGATTAAATCAAGTATAAAGCCTAAAAAGGACCTTAGAGGGGCAATAGTTATGAACTGCAACCCTATGACCTTAGGACATAAATATTTAATAGAAAAGGCCCTAGAGAACGTAGATGATTTATTGATATTTGTAGTGGAAGAAGATAAATCTATATTTCCCTTTGAAGATAGATTTAATATATTAAAAAAGGAATTCCATAATAATCCTAGAATTAATATTATAAAAGGTGGTCCTTATATAATCTCTCAAGGAACATTTCCAACCTATTTTATTAAAAAGAAGGATGAAATGTTAGATATATATACAGAATTGGATGGTTCTATTTTTGCTAATAAAATTGGCAAGGATTTAGATATTGACATAAGATTTTTAGGTTCAGAACCAAAGGATGAAGTTACACTATACTATAATAATACTTTAAAAAATATTTTAGAGCTTAAAGGGATTAAAGTAGATATTATTCCGAGAAGAGAGCTAGAGGGAAATATTATAAGTGCATCCTATGTAAGAAGTTTACTTAAAGAAGATAAAGTCAAAGAAGCCTACAAATATCTACCCTTAAGCACAATAGAATACCTAAAATCAGATAAAGGAAAAGAAATAATCGGTGTTATACAAGGTTATAAATGATAGAAAATTAAGCCTATTAGGTTGACATCTATGGCTTTCAGTTGTACTATGTAGATGATATAATCATCTGAAAATCATGATTTATTAAGTATGATACACTATAAAGGAGGAAAGATAATGGATAAAAATCAATTTAGAATTGAAAGTGACTCTATAGGTGAGATAAAAGTTCCAGTAGACGCATACTATGGAGCTAACTCAGTAAGGGGAGCTGCAAACTTTACTATTACGGGCAGAGTAATTCATAAAGAACTAATTATAGGTCTTGCTGAGGTAAAAAAAGCATGTGCCATATCAAACTTTGAAGCTGGAATAATGACAGAAGAAGTCAAAAATGCTATTGTACAAGCTAGTGATGAAATCATAGAAGGTAAACTTCACGATCAATTCATAGTAGATCCAATCCAAGGTGGAGCAGGAACATCAGCCAATATGAATGCCAACGAAGTTATTGCCAATAGAGCTAATGAAATCCTAGGTGGGAAATTAGGAAAGTATGACAAGGTACATCCAAATGACCATGTAAACATGGGACAATCCACAAATGATTCATTTCCTACAGCAGGGAAAATAGCAGCTCTAAAACTTGGTGCTAGAACCCTTGAAGAACTAAAAAAATTACATGAAGCCTTACTTGAAAAAGCCAAAGAATTTGATCCTATTATAAAAATGGGTAGAACTCATCTTCAAGATGCTGTACCTATTAGATTGGGACAAGAGTTCCACGGATATAGTTCAGTAATCAAAAGAGATATAGATAGAATTGAAAAAGCTCTAGATGGACTTAGAGTAGTAAACATGGGAGCATCAGCAGTAGGAACAGGTATAAATGTAGATACAGAATACTTAAAGGTAATAGTACCTAATTTAAATAAAGTAAATAATTTAGGATTAGTACAAACAGATGATTTAGTAGATGGTACAAACAATTTAGACGGATTTGCATTCTTATCAGCAACTCTTAAAACAGCTGCAATAAATCTTTCAAAGATGAGCAACGATATGAGACTAATGGCTTCAGGGCCAAGATGTGGATTTGGAGAATTAAATTTACCACCAAAACAAGCAGGATCTTCAATTATGCCAGGAAAAGTTAATCCAGTAATTGCTGAAGTTATGAGTCAAGTTGCATTTAATATCATAGGAAATGATATGACTGTGACAATGGCTGCAGAAGCTGGACAGTTGGAATTAAATGTATTTGAACCAGTATTACTTTACAATCTATATGAATCAATAGAAACTTTAGGAAATGGTGTAGCTACATTTAGAGAAAACCTAGTGGTTGGAGTTAAAGCTAATGTTGAAAGATGTAAACAATTAGTAGATGGCAGTGTTGGACCTATAACAGCCATAGTTCCCCATGTTGGTTATAAAAATGCTGCAAAGGTGGCAAAGATTGCTATTGAAACAGGGGAGCCAGTAAGGGAACTAGTAATAAAAGAAGGTCTTCTAACAGAAGAAAAATTAAATGAAATCCTAGATCCTTTTGCAATGACAGAACCAGGTATTGCAGCAAAACATCTTTTAGATAAATAATAAAACAAAAAAATAAAAAAAGATAGGAATATTATTCCTATCTTTTTTTATTTATGAATTTATCAAAATAGTAATGGTGCCGGTGGTGGGACTCGAACCCACACACCCTTGCGGATAACAGATTTTGAGTCTGTCTCGTCTGCCAGTTCCGACACACCGGCATAAGCCAATAATAGATATATTACCACAATTATAAAAAATAATCAAGAATTTAATTTTGATTTTGTTTACTCAAATTTAATTTTAAGGTATACTTAAATGTATGAAGTTAGAGACTAGGAGTGATTCGATGGATAAAGAAAAACTAATGGTAATAGATGGTAGTTCCCTTTTGTATAGGGCCTTTTATGCATTACCTTTTTTAACTACTAAGGAAGGAGTATACACTAATGGAGTATATGGATTTTTAACAATGTTATATAGAATTAAAGATGAATACAACCCAGATTATCTATGTATTGCATTTGATAAAAAAGGACCTACATTTAGACATAAAGAATATAAGGATTATAAAGGAACAAGGGAATCAGCCCCATCTGAATTAGCCCAACAGTTTCCTATTATTAGAGAGATTCTTGAAATTATGAACATAAAAACCATAGAAATGGATGAATACGAAGCAGATGATATAGCCGGTACTTTAGCTAAGATAGGAGAAGAAAACTCCTTAGATGTGATACTAGTAACAGGAGATAAGGATTATCTTCAGTTAGCTACTGATGATTCAAAGATACTGCTTACTAGAAGAGGAATAACTGAATTAGAAATTTTTGATCGTTCAAAAATAAAAGATGAATATGGGATAGAACCTCATGAATTTGTAGATTTAAAGGGGCTCATGGGGGATAAATCGGATAATATTCCAGGGGTTCCAGGAATTGGTGAAAAAACAGGATTAAAACTAATTAAAGAATTTGGAAGCATGGAAAATATATATGAAAATTTAGATAAGGTAAAAGGTAAAAAACTTAAGGAAAACTTAATTGAATACGAAAACACTGCTTACTTAAGTAGGACTTTAGGTAAGATTATAACCAATGTTCCATTGGAAGTAACCATAGAACAACTAAAGGTTGAAGAACCTAATTGGGATGAGCTATTATCTATATATGAAGAATTCGAATTTACCACTTTAATAGATAAAATTCCTGGAAAAAACCTTACAAAGAATGAAGAAATAAATCAAGGTTATAAATATGAAATTCTAAATATAGAGGATATAGATGAAATTATATCTGCTATAAAGAAATCTAAAAAATTTGCTTTTAAATTTTTAACAGAAGATTTTAATTATATAGAAAGCCCCATAATAGGGTTAGGGATAAAGTTAGAAGATAAATCAACTTACTATATTGATTTAACAAAAGATATAGATATATTTGTAGATAAATTTAGATGTATTTTTGAAGACCCTAACATAGAAAAAATAGGATATAATCTAAAAACAGATATAGTTGTGTTGTTAAGATTAAAAATTAAACTATCAAACTTTACCTATGATGCAGAAATAGGACAATATTTAATCAACCCAAGTCAAAATAATTATTCAATTAATAAGTTAAGTGAAGAATACTTAAACTATTATGGAATAGATGAAGAAAGTTTACTTGGGAAAGGTAAAAAACAAAAGAAATTTAGGGAAATAAGTGAAGAAGAAAGGGCTAACTATATTTCTTTTATTCTTGAAACTATATATAAAATAGAACCTATGATGATTGAACAAATTCAAAAACAAAATATGAAGAGACTTTATTATGAAGTAGAATTACCTTTGGTTGAAGTTTTAGCAAATATGGAGTTTACAGGATTTCATATAGATAAAGAAGAATTAGAACTTTTAGGAGAAAAATATAATCAGGAAATAGATACCCTGACCAAAGAGATATATGAACTAGCAGAAATGGAATTTAATATTAATTCTCCAAAACAAATAGGTGAAGTGCTTTTTGAAAAGCTAGGGCTTCCAGTTATTAAAAGAACGAAAACAGGATATTCAACAAATGTGGAAGTATTGGAAAAGCTACTAGATCAACATCCTATTATAGAAAAAATATTACGTTATAGGCAGATTGTAAAGTTGAAATCAACATATATTGATGGTTTCATGGATCTTATAAATACAAAAACAAATAGGATCCATTCAAGCTTCAATCAAACAATCACAACTACTGGTAGAATATCTAGTACAGAACCTAATCTGCAAAACATACCAACTAGGACTGAGGATGGTAGAAAAATCAGAAAAGCATTTATTGCAGAGGCTCCAGATTATATTTTGGTAGATGCAGATTATTCTCAAATTGAATTAAGAGTATTAGCCCATATAACAGAGGATCAAAAAATGATAGAAGCCTTTAAAAATGGAGAAGATATCCATACTAAAACTGCTTCCGAAGTTTTCGATGTTCCAATGGAAAAAGTAACTTCTAGCCTTAGAAGCAATGCAAAAGCAGTAAATTTTGGTATAGTCTATGGAATATCAGACTATGGATTATCTAGAGATTTAAATATTACTAGGAAAGAAGCAAAGGAATATATAGATAATTATCTAGATAATTATAAAAGTATAAAACAATTTATGATAGATATAGTGGAAACTGGAAAAGAAAAAGGATACGTAGAAACACTTCTCCACAGAAGACGATACATTCCTGAATTAAAGGCAAAGAATTTTAATATAAAATCCTTTGGTGAACGAATAGCCATGAATACACCTATTCAAGGGAGTGCTGCCGATATTATCAAAGTGGCTATGGTTAGAGTATATAACGAATTAAAAAATAGAAAATTAAAATCAAGACTAATACTTCAAGTTCATGACGAACTTATTATAGAAACCCACAGGGATGAGAGGGAAGAAGTAGAAGAGATGCTTAAGGATATTATGGAAAATGCAATAAACTTAGAAGTACCTTTGAAAGTGGATATTCAAGTAGGAGATAGTTGGTATGAAACACACTAATTGTAAAATCATTGGGTTAACTGGAGGCATAGCCTCTGGTAAATCCACTGTATCATCGATTTTAGGTAGCAAGGGCTATTATATAATTGATTCAGATGAAGTGGCAAAGGATATAGTAAAGCCTTATGAACCTGCATACCATTCTATAATAAAATTTTTTGGCACTTCAATACTCAATGAAGATAAAACTATAAACAGAAAAAAGCTAGGTGAACTTGTCTTTTCTGATGTAAATCTGCTTCAAAAATTAAATCAAATTACCCATCCATATGTATTTCACGAGATTAGAAGTCGTATAGCTAAAAATTGTAGTAGGCAAAATATCATCTTTGTAGATATACCCCTATTATTTGAAGTATATAATGAGCTGGAAAGACATAAGATTATATTTGATGAAGTATGGTTAGTATATGTCGACGAAAAAACTCAATTAGAAAGACTTATGAAGAGAAATAATTTAAATTTACAAGAAGCTAAATTGAGAATAGAGGCCCAATTTCCCATAGAAGAAAAAAAGAAAAGGGCAACTAGAATAATTGATAATATGGGAGATATTGAGTCTTTAATTAAAAACTTAAATAAGACACTAGATTATTTGCTATAATGGAGGGATCATCTTGTTACACGGTACAAAAAAAATTATATTTAAGCTTCTAATATCTCTAATATTTCTTTTAGCATTGCTGACTACTGCTATATTAATATTTTCTACTTTATATCCCATAGGATATAAAGATTATATAAATAAATATTCTAAAGAATATGGTATAGATCCTTTTTTAGTAGCAGCAATAATCAATGTAGAGAGTAAATATAACAAAAACGCAGTCTCTCCAAAGGAAGCTAAAGGGCTTATGCAAATAGGCACGCAAACAGGCAAATGGGCTAGTGAAGAACTGGAGATTGAGTCCTATAGAGAGGATATGTTATTTGATCCAGAAACTAATATTAAAATTGGTACCTGGTATATAAATAGATTAAACAAGGAGTTTAATGGAAATTTAGACTTAGTTTTAGCTGCATACAATGCAGGAAGCGGAAATGTAAGCAAATGGCTTGAAAACAAGAATTATTCTAAAGACAATATAAACTTGCACAAAATCCCATTTAAAGAAACTGAAAATTACTTAAAAAGAGTAAAAACCAACTATAAAATATATAAAATATTGTATAAACATCATATGTCTAAACCAGATAATATGAATTCAGTATATATTGACTTTATCAATATTTTAAGAGATTATATAAAAAACATATAGTATAAAGGATTAGGAGGAAAGGTATTGAACAGAAAGAAACAGACCATACTTTTTTTAATTTGTATATTAATATTTATATCGATAGGATGTAAACAAAAGGTCAATACCATTGACAAGTCCCAAGACTTAAATACTGTAGAAGATATAGATTATACACCAGTTGAAGGAGGAACAATAACTATACCTTTAACAAATTTAAATACATTAAATCCATTATATGCAAATAGTTCAAGTTACTATCACTTCAGTAAATTGATTTTTGAAGGGCTATTCGATTTTGATGAGAACTTAGATGTAGTTCCACGATTAGTTCATAGATATGAAATATCTAATAATGGAAGGACAGTATCAATAGAATTAAAGGATAATATAAAATGGCACGATGGACAAGAATTCAGTTCTTCTGATGTGAAATTTACAATAGATGCAATCAAACAATCAGATAGTAATAGTATATATAAAAGGGCAATTAAGTCAGGACTGGGAACATTTGAAGCTACAGATATTTACAGAATCATAGATGTTGATATTATAGATAATAGAAATATAAATATCAACTTTAATAGAGAATATTCCAATAATCTTGAGGTGTTGACCTTTCCTATAATACCTCAACATATATTTAATGGTAATATTGCAATGGCTTTAGAAAGAGAAAATTACAAACCTATAGGAACTGGACCTTATAGATTTGTAGAATATGAAAGATTTAAAAATATAATACTAAGTAAGAATGTGGATTACTGGAATGGAAAACCTTATATAGATAAAATAATAGGAAAGGTTTTAGAAGATGAGGAAGCAATATTAAGTGCATTTGAATCAGGACAATTGAATGTTGCTACAACTATAGGTGTGGATTGGGATAAATATAAGCAAAATTCTAGGATTAAAATATATGAATATATATCTCCTAATTATGAATTTCTAGGATTTAACTTTCAAAATGATCTACTAAAAGGAGATAATGGAAAGGTCATTAGAAAAGCGATTAACTATGGTATAGATAGACAAGCTATTATAGAAAAAGTATATTTGGGTCATGGAACTCAAGTAGATGTACCTATACATCCAAATTCTTATCTTTATTCAAATGAAGCCAATATCTATGGATATAATAAAGAGAAAGCTAAATATATATTAGAAGAAACAGGATTTGTAGATATAGATAATGATGGAATTTTGGAAGATCAAAATGGTAGAGAACTCTCTTTTAAGCTTTTTATTGGCTCTAATAATGCATACAGACTTAAAACATCAGAGTTGATAATTCAAAATTTAAAAGACATAGGAATCCATATTACTATAGAGTCAGAGGATAATTATGAAACTCGGTTAAAGGATATTCAGTATTCTGAAATAGATACAAATATTAAAAATGGAAATTTTGACATAGTATTATTAGGCTGGGAACTATCAGTAACTCCTGATTTATCCCATATGTTTCATAGTTCAAAGATAAAAGATGGCACCAATTTTATTAGATACAGCAATGAGTCCATGGATGAAATTCTAAATAAAGCCTTTTATGATGGTGAAAGAGAAAATAAAAAAGGTAATTACGAAAAAATACAAGACCAAATAATTGAAGAACTGCCATATATTAGCCTGTTTTTTAGAAATAGGGGATTATTAGTAGATAGAAGAGTAGAAGGTAATCTAAACCCTACATTTTTCAACATATATAACCAAATAGAAAAGTGTTTTATACCTAAATCCATGCAATAACTAAACTTGAAAAATGCCTATAATTGTTTATAATAATAAGTAGGGCAATGTGCAGAGGTGGTGGAATTGGCAGACACGATAGTTTGAGGGACTATTGCTCGCAAGAGTATGAGGGTTCGAGTCCCTTCCTCTGCACCAATATTTATTGCCACCTGATTTTTTTGCATAAATTGTGACTTTTCTAGCTAACTTATGTACTTTTTTAACAAATAATGATATAATATTAAGAGTTATGCTCATCTTATTGAGCTTAATCACTAGCTATAGTACTATAATATAATAAAGAGGTGGAATGATGATGAGACGTAATAATCTCACTTTTAAAGGTGGAGTCCGTTTAAATGGTAATAGAGAATTATCAAGGGACAAGTCTATTGAAGTAGTACAAGATCCTAAGTTTGTATATATTCCTTTACACCAACATGTGGGCGCTCCATGCAAAGCTTTAGTAAAGGTAGGAGATAATGTAAAGGTAGGACAGAAAATAGGAGATTCTGAAGCATCTTTAACGGCACCAGTTCATGCCAGTGTATCAGGAGTTGTAAAAGGTATAGAAAAGAGATATACTCCAGATGGCTATAATGTAGAATGTGTTGTTATTGAATCAGATGGCTTAAACGAAACACATGAATCAGTTAAACCAAGAAAAGACGTAGAAAATTTATCCGGTGAAGAAATTGTGAACATCATTAGGGAAGCGGGAATAGTAGGAATGGGAGGAGCAGCATTTCCAACACATTCCAAAATGACAACTTCAAAGGATGGAAATATTGATACTATTATATTAAACGGTGCAGAATGTGAACCGTTTTTAACATGTGATTTTAGAGTTATGCTGGAAAGATCAGAGCAGGTAATATCAGGATTAGAGTTACTGATGAAGTACTTTGGATTAAACAGTGGATACATAGGTATAGAAGATGACAAACTAGAGGCGATTGAAAAATTAGAATCAGTTTCAAAGTCTACTGGTAAAGAAATAAATGTTGTAGCATTAAAGTCTAAATTCCCACAGGGGGATTCATATAGAATCGTAAATTCTGTTACAGGTAGAATTGTACCAAAGGGTGGACGCTGTAAAGACGTAAATACTATGGTATCCAATGTAGGAACAGCAGTAGCAATAACAGAGGCAGTTTATGAAGGAAAGCCATTATATGAAAGAATTATTACAGTGTCTGGTAATGGAATAAAAGAACCTAAAAATTTACTAGTTAAAATAGGGACAACCATTGAAGATATAATAGCTTACTGTGGTGGATTTAATGGAAAACCAGGCAAAATTATAGCTGGAGGACCTATGACTGGTCATACACAATTTACACTTGATACACCAATTACAAAGGGTACTACTGGAATAATTGTGTTTACTGAAGCAGAAACAAAACCAGAAAAGGTATATCCTTGTATTAAGTGTGGTAAATGCATAGAAGTATGTCCAGTAAATTTACAACCTAATTTAATTAGTGGATTTTCATTAAAAGGTAAATTTGAAAATACAGAGAAGTTAAATGCTGAGGCATGTATAGGATGTGGAGCTTGTACATATATATGCCCGTCTAAGAGACCATTGACTGAGTCAATAGCTCATGCAAAAAGAGAAATAAATGCAAATAGAAAAAGTTCATAACGATAGGAGGAAATACAGTGGAAAGTAAAGTTTTAGATCCAAACAAGGATTCAGTAGTTCTAGATGATGCTCTAACTGTTTCATGGGCTCCTCATATTAGATCAAATGGATCCGTTAGAAGGATAATGTTAGATGTGATTATTGCCATGGTTCCTGCCATGATTGGTAGCATATATTTCTTTGGGTTATCTGCCTTAACATTGATTTTAGCATCTGTGGCTTCAGCAGTATTTTTCGAAGCGGCTACTCAAAAGTTATTTAAAAAAGATGTTTTAATTGGAGACTTAAGTGCAGTGGTAACAGGAATATTATTAGCTTTTAATCTACCAGCTAATGCGCCTTGGTGGGTAGCAGTATTTGGAGCAGGATTTGCAATTGTTATAGTTAAGGAATGTTTTGGTGGTATAGGTTCAAACTTTATGAACCCAGCACTTGCAGCTAGAGCAGCTTTAGTTGCTTCATGGCCAGAAATAATGTCTTCCTATGTAAATCCAGATGGAATTGCTAGCGCTACGCCTTTAGCCATACTTAAAAGTGGCGGTGGAGTATCATCCTTACCTTCCCTAAATAGAATGTTCATGGGAGATATTGGAGGATCTTTGGGAGAAGTTTCTGCAATTCTTTTATTAATAGGTGGAATTTATCTGCTGGTTAGAGGTGTTATAGAATGGAGAATTCCTACATTCTATATATTAACTACAGTAGTTATGCTTTTAATTCTTGGTGTAGATTCAAGCCTAATCATCTACCATATTTTAGGTGGTGGACTTATATTAGGGGCCTTTTTTATGGCTACTGATTATGCATCTTCACCTACAACCCCAAAAGGGAAAATTATCTTTGCAATAGGTGCTGGATTGTTAACTGCCATAATTAGGGTAAAAGGTGGCATGCCAGAAGGGGTATCATACTCAATATTACTTATGAATATTGCAACCCCAATAATTGAAAAGTTTACAAAACCAAAAGTATTTGGGGAGGGTAAATAGATGAAAGAGACCATAAAACTAGGAATTGTATTATTATTATTTACAGCAATTGCAGGTGGTGTTTTAGCAGTATCTAATAATTTTACCGCTCCAATTATTGCTGAGAGAGAAAGACAAGAGAGTCTTGCGGCATTTTACGATATGTTTAAAGAAGCAGATGATTTTATAGATGTTGATGAATCTTTATTAGAAGAGATAAAAGCAAACAATCAAACTATTAGAGAAGCATATGAAGCTAAAAAAGGTGATGAAACTATAGGCCACGCATTTAAAGTAGTGTCTACAGGTTTTGATGGAGATATAACCACAGTTGTGGGAGTCAATACAGATGGAACTATTTCTGGGGTCAAAGTTGTAAGCCATACAGAAACAAAAGGTATAGGTACTAGAATCGAAGGAGAAGACTTTACTAGTTCTTTTGTAGGTAAGGCCACAGAAAGCGAATTAATGCCAGTAGCTTCACCTTCTGCAGAAAACGAAGTATTGCTATTATCTGGTGCTACTGTATCTACAAAGGCAGTTTTAGTTGGAGTAAATGGTGCCAGAGAAGCTTTTATGAATTATTTTGCTAATTAGTTAAATGGAGGTGTAGACGTTGAAATTATCTAATATATTAAAAAATGGTATTATAAAAGATAATCCAGTACTAGTACAACTAGTTGGATTATGTTCAGTACTGGCAGTTACCACTACAATGGTAAATGCTTTTTCCATGGGTATGGCAGTAACGGCAGTTCTTATAGGAGCCAATGTTGTAATATCTTTACTTAGAAATGTAATTCCTTCAAAGATACGTATACCAGCATTTATAGTTGTAATAGCAACTTTTGTAACTATTATTCAAATGTTCATGCAGGCTTTTTTACCACCTATCTATGAAGCACTAGGAATATTCCTTCCATTGATAGTTGTTAACTGTATTATACTTGCAAGGGCAGAATCCTTTGCCTATAAGAATAAAGTATTACCATCAGTAGTTGATGGACTTGGAAATGGATTAGGATATACTTTAGCAGTAGTTGCTTTAGCTACTATAAGAGAACTTGTAGGTGCAGGAACTTTGTTTGCTGGAACTGGATTAGAAATCAATGTATTTGGTGATAAATTCCAACCAGCTGCAGTATTTGTAGCCCCAGCAGGAGCTTTTATAGTATTAGGCTTGCTAATAGGTGTTTTTAACACTATGACTAAGAAAAAAGCTACTAACTAAATATATAAGGAGGGAAACTAAATGAATTTATTTTCAATAATAATTTCCACTATATTCGTTAACAACTATGTATTTGCTAGATTCTTAGGTATATGTCCTTTCTTAGGAGTAACGAATAAAATGGAAACAGCAACAGGAATGGGTGTTGCGGTAACATTTGTTATCACATTATCATCTGCTATTACCTGGGCAATACAAAAATATATATTAGCATATTTTGGAATAGAGTACTTACAAACAATAGTATTTATATTAGTTATAGCATCCTTGGTTCAATTTGTTGAATTAGTTATAAGAAAAATAAGTCCCGCTTTATATAGTGCTATGGGTGTATTCTTACCATTAATTACAACAAACTGTGTAGTTTTAGGAGTTGCTATATTAAATGTACAAGAGAAATATAATTTAATAGAAACTTTAACAAATGCAATAGGTGCATCAATAGGATTCTTTTTAGCCTTAATCCTATTGGCAGGAGTTAGGGAAAAATTAGAACTATCTGATGTACCAGAAGCTTTACAAGGATTTCCAATAGCATTGATATCTGCAGGATTAATGTCCATAGCCTTTTTAGGCTTTGCAGGACTTGTTTAGGAGGTAAAGAAATGGAAAATATGATTTTACCAGTGTCAGTATTAGGAGGATTAGGACTGCTATTTGGAGTACTACTATCTGTAGCTTCTAAAGTCTTTGCAGTAGAAGTTGATCCTAAAATAAGTGCAGTATTAGATGCTCTACCAGGAGCAAACTGTGGTGCATGTGGTTTCCCAGGATGTGAAGGTCTTGCAACTGCAATTGCAGAAGGAAAAGCACCAGTTAACTCATGTCCAATAGGTGGACAAAAAGTTGCAGATAATGTTGCAGATATTATGGGGCTTAATGCTGGCAATATGGAAAGAAAAGTAGCTGTAGTTCTTTGCCAAGGAAGCAAAGAAAAAGCAAAAGATAAATATAAATATGAAGGTATACAAGATTGTAGAATTCAAGGACAGCTAGCAGATGGATGTAAATACTGTAACTATGGCTGTTCAGGATGCGGTACATGCTTTGATGTTTGTGACTTTGATGCCATTAGAATGGTAGATGGAGTAGCAGTAATAGATAAGGAAAAATGTACTGCATGTATGAAATGTATAAAAGTATGTCCAAAACATATTATAGAGTTAGTACCTTATGACAATGAATATATAGTTAAATGTAAAAGTGAAGATAAAGGAAAGGAAGTTAGAGGAAATTGTTCCATTGGTTGTATAGGATGTAAGATTTGTGTTAAAAATTGTCCGGTAGACGCCTTTACTTTTGAAAACAATTTAGCTAAAATAAATTATGACAAATGTACAAATTGTGGAATTTGTCAAGAAAAATGCCCTACAAAATGCATATACACATCAAATGAAAAAGTTGTAGTTAATTAATAATAGAGCCTTTATAAAGGCTCTATTATTTTTTAATTTGTAACTTGTAAATAAAATTCATAAATGGTAAACTATAATGAGTGGAATTAAGCAAACCCATTATTTAAAGGATGATAGGAAATGACAAAAGGGGACAAAATATTAATAATAGTAGTCATATTTTTCACAGTGATTTCATTGGGATTTATCAAAAGACAAGCCTTATCAAATGATGGCAAATATATTAGCATACAAGTTGATGGTAAGGAAATCAAGAAAATTATATTTGATAAGAATATTGAAGGTAAGACTTTTCCTATAGAAACAGAATATGGCTATAATCTAGTTGAGATTGGCAATGAAAAAGTTAGGGTTATAGAGGCCAGTTGTCCTGATCAGATAGATGTAAAACAAGGATATATATCTAAAATAGGTGAGACTATAGTTTGTTTGCCTAATAGATTGGTTGTTGAAATAAAAGGGATGGATATAGATCAGGAGATAGATATAATGAACCATTAGAAAGGACATATATGAAAAGATTAAATAAGATTATATTTTTATCTGTATTAGTTTCAGTGGGGTTAGGTCTAAGTGTTATAGAGTCCTCAATACCACTACCAGTGACTATACCAGGGGCTAAACTAGGATTATCCAACATGGTAGTACTTGTTACACTTGTATTGTTTGGATTTAAAGAAGGATTAATTGTTTCAGGACTCAAGAGTATAGTACTTATGTTAATTACAGGAAGTTTATCAAGTTTTATATATAGCTTCTCAGGAGCACTATTAAGTTGTATAGTCATGGCACTAAGCTATAAATTTCTTTCTAAGATATTTAGTTTAATAGGTATAAGTATTTTAGGAGCATTAGCACACAATTTTGCACAGGTATCTGTTGCAAGTCTAATGATAAAAAACTTAAGAATCTTTACCTATTTACCATTTTTAATGTTAACAAGCTTATTTACTGGATACTTTGTTGGCCTTTCCTCTATTTACATAATTAAAAATCTAAAGAAAAGTTTTAAAATTTTAATTCAGTAGTAAGGATGTGTCATATGAACAAAGTTATTTTAGCCTCCTCATCACCTAGAAGGAGAGAAATTTTAGAAAAATATGATTTTAAATATAAGGTAGTAGAAAGTAATATTACAGAAAAAATAAATTCAAGAGAAAGTCCGGAACAAATTGCTATGTCTCTTGCTTTTGAAAAGGCTTATAATGTTAGTCAAAAATATAGGGATAGTATAGTCATAGGGGCTGATACTATAGTAGCATATAAAAATCAAACATTAGGGAAGCCAAGGGATGAAAATGATATAATCAGGACATTGAATTTATTAAGTGGAAAAAAGCATGAAGTAATTACAGCTATTAGTTTGATAAACTTAGATTCAAATATAAAGATAGTAGATTTTGAAAGGACTGAGGTAAAATTTAGGCAATTAGATCCAATAATAATCCAAAAATATGTAGCTACTGGAGAGTCATTAGATAAAGCAGGAGCATATGGGATACAAGGATATGGAGCACTACTTGTAGAAAAAATTGAAGGGTGTTATCTTAATGTAGTTGGTTTGCCTTTAGTTAAACTAGACAAATTATTAAATGAATACTTCAATATAAGTATATTATAAACAAGTAGGTGAATTTATGAACAAAGAGCTAAATTATGAAAAAAGCTATACAATTAAAGATCTTCCTATAAGCGAGAGACCTAGGGAGAAACTATATAGCTATGGAGCAGAATATTTATCTAATGCTGAATTGTTAGCTATAATTATTAGAACAGGTCATAAAGAAGATACAGCAGTTGCTGTGGCTGAAAGAATCCTCAGGATGGACAATAGAGGTTTAGCCCATCTATCGGAAGTTTCTTTAGAAGAATTGACTAAGATTAAAGGTATTGGTAAATGTAAAGCAGCTCAAATATTAGCTGCCATAGAGATAGGAAAAAGATTAAACAGATGGAGTGCAGATAGTAAAATAAAAGTAAATTCACCAATTGTATTAGCAGAATTAGTAATGGATGATATGAGATATTTAAAAAAGGAACATTTTGATATTGCAATTTTAGATACAAAAAATCAAATACTTGCAATAGAAAATATCTCCATAGGAACATTAAATGCTTCAATAGTACACCCTAGAGATGTATTTAATGCAGCTATAAAGAAAAGTGCAAACTCTATAATATTGATACATAATCACCCAAGTGGAGATCCTTATCCTAGTAATGAAGATATAAATATTACCAATAGGCTTATAGAAGTAGGTAATTTAATTGGCATAAAGGTATTGGATCATATCATTATTGGAGATAATAGATATATAAGCTTTAAAGAGAAAAATTTAATTTAGAAATTTGGAAGGAGAATAATAGATGGGATTATTTGATTTTTTAAATAAAGATATGGGCATAGACTTAGGTACAGCAAACACCTTAGTATATGTAAAAGGAAGAAAGATTGTGACTAGGGAACCTTCCGTAGTAGCTATACAAACTAACACAAAACAAGTTTTAGCAGTAGGGGAAGAGGCCAAGAGAATGATTGGTAGAACACCAGGAAACATTGTTGCTATTAGACCATTAAAAGATGGTGTTATTGCTGACTTTGATGTGACTCAAAGCATGCTTAAACATTTTATAAAACAAGCATATAAGAGAAGATCAATATTTCAACCAAGGGTTGTGGTATGTGTACCAAGTGGTGTAACTGAAGTGGAAAAAAGGGCAGTGGAAGAAGCAGCTGTTCAAGCTGGTGCTAGAGATGCTTATTTAATTGAAGAGCCAATGGCAGCAGCCATAGGAGCAGGACTACCAGTACATGAGCCAACAGGAAGCTTAATTGTAGATATTGGCGGTGGAACAACAGAAGTAGCTGTTATTTCTCTAGGTGGTATAGTAACTAGTAGATCTATTAGAGTAGGTGGAGATGAACTAGATGAATCTATTGTAAGCTATATCAAAAAAGAATATAGTTTAGCAATTGGAGAGAGAACTGCAGAGCAAATAAAGATTAATATTGGTTCAGCAGATATAGATTCTGAAAATAAAGTAATGGATATTAGAGGTAGGGATCTTATTAGTGGGCTTCCTAAGACGATAGAAATTTCATCTTCAGAGATTTATGAAGCTATGAGAGAGCCGATATATAATATTATTGAGGCTATAAAATCTACTCTAGAAAAGACACCGCCTGAGCTAGCAGCAGATATTATGGAACAAGGAATTATGTTAACTGGTGGAGGAGCATTATTAGATGGTATAGACAGGTTAATAATTAAGGAAACAGCTATGCCGGTTAAAATTGCAGAAGAACCTCTAGACTGTGTTGCCATAGGAACGGGTAAAGCTTTAGATAGTATAGAGGTGCTAAAAAGAACTCTTTACAACAGTAAAAAATTAGGCTAAGTGGTGATATTATGTATTTCTTTAGAAAATACAAGGATAGAATGATAGTAGCATCTGTTGCTATCATTCTAATTATTATAATTGGAGTTACTAGTAATGATAGATTAAATTTGACTAAGATTGAAAATAAACTAGGAAATTTTTTGTCACCTATTAATAAAATAAGTACAAATATTGGGAAAAAACTTTCTGATGTTTTTTCAAATATAGGCAATATTAGAAGATATCCAAAAGAAAATAAAGAATTAAAAGATAAAATAGCAGAATTAGAAGAAGAAAATAGAAACCTAAAAAATATCATAGGAAAATCAGATTATCTTAAAAGAGAATCTGAATTACAAAATAATACTAAGTTTAATTTAGTATCAGCTCAAATTACAAGTAAAGAATCTGGAAATTGGTATGATCGTTTCCTTATAGATAAGGGACAAAAGGATGGAATCAAAAAAGGTGCAACAGTAATACAGGGTATAGAATTAGAAAAAGATATTATTCAAGAGGGCATAATAGGTAGAGTAGTAGATGTAGGAGATAATTGGGCAAAAGTTGTTTCAATTATTGATGAAGAAAATCGTATTTCATTTAAGAATATTAGAACTCAAGATGGTGGTATTTTATCTGGAAGTATTGAAAGTGAATTAGGAGGATATTTATTTGATAGTAAGGCTGATATAATTGTAGGAGATAAACTATTTACATCTGGGCTAGGTAAGGCTTTTGTGAAAGACATATATATAGGGGAAGTTCAAGAAGTAATAAATGTAGAAGAAGAATTAATGAAAAGAATTGTTGTTAAACCAGCCATCGATTTTAAGAAGTTATACAATGTATTTGTTATTATGGATTGATTTGAGGGATATAAGTGACGATAATCACATTGATTATAATTATAATAATAAGTTTAATTATACAAAGCACTATATTGCCATATTTTAGTTTTTTGGGATATTTACCTAATATCACATTAGTAGTAGTTGTTTCTATTGCTTTACTAAAAGGAAGATATTATGGTGGCTTTTTTGGATTATGTATTGGATTAATTCAAGACATTTTATTTTCCACAGTTATAGGCATAAATGGTTTTATATATTTTATATTAGGATTTATAATAGGATATATTCAAAATACCATTAACAATGAAAATTTATTTATTCCAGCCATATTCACTTTTGTGTCAACTATTTTCTTTAATCTATTATATTACTTTTTTATGTACTTTTTATCAAGGAGAATAGACTTTTCAATTGCATTAAAACATATATTTTCAATAGAAATTTTATATAATTGTATTTTATCAGTATTAATATATAAATTGCTTTCAAAGATATTTGTAGTTCCATCACTAAGATTTGGGAAGAGATAGAGGTGATCTAGTTGAATTTTCTAGATAAATTAAAGAATAGATACAATTTTATAACATTCGTTCTAATAATTATGATGTTTGCATTGTCCCTAAGATTGGCAAGTTTAACAATAGCCCAGGGGGACTATTATAGGGATCTATCTGATAATAAAAGACTAAAAGAAGTATATGTTACTGCTCCTAGAGGCGAGATTAGAGATAGAAATGGAAGATTATTAGCTGGAAATAAACCTAGCTTTACTGTTCAGCTACTTAAAGATGAATTAAACCTATATAACTTAGAAGAAAAAAATGATATATTTCTAAAACTAATTAGAATATTGGAGGAAGATGGGACAGACTATCTTGATGAATTTCCAATTGAATTAAATTCGTTTAAATATAGAAATGAAAAAGATTATAACACAGAGAGTCTAAGTCCTATGGATAAAGTTGTACAAATTATTATGGATAACAATATTCAAAATAAAATCTTAACCTCTTACTATATATATGAGGGATATGATGATCATTATCAATTTATTGTTGCAAATAGAGCAATACAACTGTTAAAAAACAAAGGAATTGATATTCCAATAGATGTAAGTCTTGACAGTGGTCAGATAAACTTCTTTTTTAAAGAAAATGTAGATATAGAGACTTGGAAAAAAGACAATAATATAGCAAAAGAAGATTCTCCTTTACAAGTTTTAAATGGATTAATAAATGAAGATAAGACAATTATAAGGAATATTATAGATCACTCATTATCAAAAAAAATAGTATATGACATCTTAAAAAGTATGAATCTACTAGATAATATAGTCTTGGAAGAGTATTCAATAACTTATATGGATGAATACTTAGATCAAAAAAGAAATCTAAGTCAAATCTATCCAAAGGTAACCATGGAGTCTAAGGCTATAGATG
This sequence comes from Wansuia hejianensis, assembly GCF_014385225.1. Taxonomy (GTDB): domain Bacteria; phylum Bacillota; class Clostridia; order Tissierellales; family Tissierellaceae; genus JACRTK01. Next base: position 380,648 of record NZ_JACRTK010000002.1, on the reverse strand, counting down.
ATTTTGTAAATATATTTATAGACACTTCATTAAAGAACTTTCTTAAGGAAAGTTTTAAAGTTCAGGATAAAAGGGAAAAGATCTTTGTACCAGGAGAGATCCTTATATCTATGATTGAAGAAAAAGGTATAAATCTACCTATTGAAATTCACTTAGATGAAGAAAATGGAATACAATATAAATATACTGATAATGCTGAAATGATTGAAGATGATATTATAGATTTACTTATTGAACAAGCTAAAGAAGCCTCTATTTTGAAAAAGTTTATTACTAGAGATGATATTAAATCAAAGGCCCAAGAACAATTATTAAAGGATGGAGTCAATCCTAAAATATCTGTTTCAAAGGATATAGAATATGTAGCAATTAATAATCTAAAGAATTTTTATACTGGACATAAAATAGAAGAAGGAAGCTCTGTAGAAGAGGCTTTTAATAAATTGAAGGAAAAATATAAAATAGATGAAGAATTAAGTAAATATGAATCCAGAACTATGTTTATATTGCATGATCAGCTTAAAAAACAAGGTTATTTAGCTTATCAACCAATTAACTTTGCATATGGAATAAAGGAGTCAACAGTTGCAAAGATAGAAGAAGGACTTATGGATGTATCTGGAATAGATGTCTCCATAGAACCTATAAGATATTATCCTGAAGGAACTACAGCAGCCCATATACTAGGATATTTAGGCAAAATAAGCCAACCTAATGAAATTAAAAAATATGTTGAAGAAAAAAAATATTCACCTAGTGCTATAATTGGTAAAACAGGAATAGAAGAAAGCTTTGAAGAAAAATTAAGCGGGAAAAATGGTATCAAGAAAGTAGAAGTGGATTCAGTAGGTAATACCACTAAGACAATCGATGAAGAAAAACCTATTCCAGGTGATAACATATATTTAAGTATAGATTTAAATGTGCAAAAGACTGCAGAAAAGGCCTTAGAACAGACACTAAAGGAATTAAGACGTGGGGGAACCTATAAAAGTCAATGGGGAGATTTCCAATTTGGAACAAATAGAAAAAAAGGACGTCCTTATAAAAATGCAACATCTGGTGCCTTAGTGGCAGTAGATGTTAAAACAGGACAAGTAATAGCTAGTGCTAGCTATCCAGCCTATGATCCTAATCTATTTTCTACTGGAATATCAAACTCTGATTGGATAAGTCTATTTCCAGAAGATGAAAATGATATGCTAGCCCCAAGACCTTTATATAATATTGTAACTCAAACAGCCATACAGCCAGGTTCTATTTTCAAAATGCTTACAGCACTAACGGCTTTAGAAAAAGGTTTAAGCCCATATCAAAAAATAAGAGATATGGGATCTGTAGACGTGGGAAATAGTCATATGGATTGTTTGATTTGGTCAACAAGCAGACGTACCCACGGATATGTAGATGTCCATGAAGCACTTAGAGATTCATGTAACTATTACTTCTACTCATTAGCTTTTGGTAAAAATCAAAAGACAGGAGAGCATTTAGGAGTAAAAGTTGAAGTTGAAGATTTAGTAGATATGTCCAAGAAATTTGGACTAGATGATAAAACAGGAATTGAAATAAACGTACCAGCAGAAGTTGCTGGAGGTGTACCAGATCCTCAAAAGAAAATATCGGGATCCAAAAATATGTTAAGATCTTACTTAAACAGAGAAATAGATAAATACTTTGAGGAAGGTTTTGAATATGAAGAGGAAGATAAGGCTGAAATCATAGAAGAAATAGTAAGCTGGAGTGATTATGATACACCATTAAGCTATGGTGAGGTTATGAAAAGACTAAGGGAACTTCACGTAGACCCTGAAAAAAGATTATTAGACGAAAAAGGCAATATGGAAAAAGAGAGTATAGCAGATAAGATTAAATTTACCTATTTAAACTATGCTGGATGGAATATATCTGATACACTAAATATAACTATTGGTCAAGGTCTAAATGCATATACACCTATCCAAATGGCTAACTATGTAGCAGCAATTGCCAATGGAGGATATAGACATAAACTAACTGTAATAGACAATATTAAAAATTATAATAACTCTAAAACAAATTATACCCATGAGCCTAAGCCTGAAAAGATTAAGTTAAATAATTATACTAATTTAGATCATATTATGGAAGGTATGGCTATGGTATCGGAAGATGGTGCATATAAAAGAATTTTTCAAAATCTTCCTGTCAAGGTAGGATCTAAGACTGGTACTGCTGAAAGAAGTGGTATTAATCCATCTACAGGAGATACCTATGATGATTTTGCTTGGTTTGTAGGATTTGCTCCATATGATGATCCACAAATAGCAGTTGCAGCTGTAATATTCCAAGGTGGTAGTGGTGGATATGCTGGTCCAATGGTAAGGGATGTAATAGCTGAATATCTTGGGCTTAATAAAACAGAAACTACTGAGAATATGCCACTTGAAAATTCTTTATCTAGATAAATTACATTAATTAAATAGAAAGAAAGATTAAAACCAAGACTATTGCCATTTTAAGACAATCATACTTGAGATGGCAGTGGTATTGGTTTAAATAAAATTATAAATAAATAAAGGATTTTAAAGAATTATACAGAATAATAATATATGGTACTATATAATGGAGGGTAACTCAAAGGTGAAGAATAATATCTTAAACTTTAAGGGTACAAAGGATGGTGTATACCTAAATATAAAAGGTTCTGATTTTCAATTTATAAATAAAGAGCTAGATAAAAGAATTAATCAATACTTGCAATTTTATCAGGGAGCAAAATTTTTAGGAGTAAAGGCTCAAGATTTAACAGAAGAACAAATTCTAGAAATTAATCTTATGTTAAAATATAAGCATGGTTTTGATATATCTTTAGAGGAGTTGCATCAGGAATTTAAAAATGTATTTTCGAAATATAAAGTTGATCCAATAGAAAAAGAAGAAGATTCTTCTCAAGGAGAAGAAGGATTGACAAAATTTATACATGGGACTCTTAGATCGGGGCAAATGATAAAATATGATGGAAATATTGTAGTTGTTGGTGATGTTAATCCAGGTGCTTTTCTTAAAGCAAAGGGAAATATTATTGTTTTAGGCACCTTAAGGGGAGTTGCCCATGCAGGATTAAATGGGAATACGAAGTCCATAGTTGCTGCTTATAATTTATTACCTACTCAATTAAGAATTGGTGATATTATAGTAAGAGCACCAGATGAAGATGTAGCAAGATATAAGGTACCTGAAGTAGCTAAAATACATAATGGTGAGGTAATTATCGAACCATATTTGCCAAATAAATAACGAGGGGGAAATTAAATGGACAATGAAAAATTAGGAACAGCTATAGTTATTACCTCAGGTAAAGGAGGAGTTGGAAAAACAACTACTAGTGCTAATATTGGAACTGGATTAGCTATGATGGGTAAATCTGTAGTAGTTCTTGACGCTGATATAGGATTGAGAAACTTAGATGTAGTTATGGGTTTAGAGAACAGAATTGTATATGATTTAGTAGATGTAGTGGAAAAAAACTGTAGGTTAAAACAAGGTTTAATAAGGGATAAAAGATTTGAAAAATTGTACTTATTACCTGCTGCTCAAACTAAGGACAAGTCTGCAGTAAAACCTGAGCAAATGCTAGAATTAGTAGGAGAGTTGAAAAAGGAATTTGATTATATTATTATAGATTCTCCTGCAGGCATAGAACAGGGATTTCAATATTCAATAGCCGGAGCTGATCAAGCATTGATAGTTACTACTCCAGAGATCTCTGCAGTTAGAGATGCAGATAGAGTAATTGGCCTATTAGAAGCAAAGGGAGTATATAATCCTAAATTGATCATTAATAGAATTAGACCTGAGATGGTTAAAAAAGGTGATATGATGAATATGGAAGATATATCAGATATTCTTGCCATAGATCTACTGGGGGTAGTGCCAGATGATGAAGAAATTGTCATATCTACTAATAAAGGAGAGCCTGCTGTAATTGAAGGAAAGTCATTAGCTGGAAAAGCCTATATGAATATAACTAAAAGAATTATGGGAGAAGAGATTGAGTTGTTAAATTTAGATAGTAATAACGAAAGTACATTTAACAAAATAATTAAATTACTATTTGGTAAATAAAGGGGGGGATAGTCTTGGAATTTCTAAAATTTTTTAGTAGGAAGCAAGAAAATAGCAAAGAGGTTGCTAAAGAAAGACTTAAACTCGTATTGGTACATGATAGATCTGATTTATCACCTAAACTTTTAGATATGATGAAAGGGGATATCATAAGAGTCATATCAGAGTATGCTGACATCGATAAGGAAAACATGGCTATTAAAGTAACAAAGATGAAAAGTGAAAAAGATATTGCACCAGTATCAGCCTTAGTTGCTAACATTCCAATAATTAAAATTAAGGATAATAAAAAATCTGCTATATAGCATAAATATTTAATCTAAATATTGTAATAAAACCTGTACTTAATAAATATTTATATAGTATTAAGGCAGGTGAAATTATGAAAAATAAAATAATGAACAAACTAAAAAGATTAGATTTGGAGAGGCTAAAGCAGTTAAAAAGTTTTATTAATAAAACCATTGCTGTTGTAATTATTGCTTTATTAACACTAATACTAAAAAAAATAGACTTAAAGCCTACAAATAAAGTATTAGATTTTATGAAGACAAGTATTCAATATGAGTTTAGACTTGTAGATGATAGTAAGAGAATATTTAATTGGTCTAAAAAATTGGCTAAGAGATCAGGAAATGTGATAAATGTTTTCAATCCTATTAGTTTTAATAAATATTCTTCACCAATAAATGGGGTCCTATATAGGGAATATGAGAAGAATACTAACGAAGGAATAGATATTAAATCTATTGATGGAAAAGATCCAAAAGCTATTATGCCTGGTATAGTTAAGCAAATTGAAAATCCTAGCAATAAAGGATATTTTATTACTATAGAAAAGGATAATATGGAGATTACCTATGGATATTTATCACAGGTGTACTTCTCAAAGGGTGATGAACTAGAAGTAGGAGATGCAATTGGTATCTTAGGTACCAATCAAGATGGACAAAAGTATTTAAGAATTGAAATGACAGTAGATGGTTCAAAGGTAGATCCAGCTAAATATATTGATATAGAATAATATATAAATATACCTCAGTATCTGATACTGGGGTTATTATTTTGTGTACTATTAATTAAAAAAGTGATAAGATATATTAAATCTAAAAAATTAGAGGTGAACATCAATGATTAATAAAGATAAATTAGATAGGATATTAAATAAGGTTGAAAAGCCTGCACGATATATAGGGATGGAACAAAATTCAATCATTAAAGATTTAAATAATATAAAAGTAAAATTTGCTTTTTCATTTCCAGATGTATATGAAGTAGGGATGTCTCATTTAGGACTTCATATATTATATAATTTAATTAATGCAGAAAAAGACTTCGTTTGTGAAAGAGTTTTTTCACCATGGATAGATATGGAAGAAGAAATGAGAAAAGAAAATTTACCCCTATTTACTTTAGAGAATAAGGAAGAGGTTAGAAATTTTGATTTTTTAGGATTTACCCTTCAATATGAAATGAGCTATACCAACATACTTAATATATTGGATTTATCTGGCATCCCTTTTTATTCTAAAGATAGATCTGATGAAGACCCCTTTGTAATAGCCGGTGGCCCTTGTGCATACAATCCAGAGCCTATAGCAGATTTTGTGGATTTTTTTGTTATAGGTGAAGGAGAAGAGATAACTTTAGAAATTCTTAGAAGATATAAGGAGCATAAGGAAGGAAAATGGGATAGGCAAGCATTTTTAAAGGACATAGCTAAACTTCAGGGAATATATGTGCCTAGTTTTTATAAAATTGATTACAATGTAGATGGAACTATAAGGGATATGGTTCCAATAGTAAAGGAAGCTCCCAACAAGATTAAAAAATGTATGATAGGAGATTTAGATAGTATGTTTGCCCCAGAAAAGATGATAGTTCCTTATATAGAAACAATCCATGATAGAGTGGTATTGGAACTATTTAGAGGGTGTACTAGAGGTTGTAGATTTTGTCAGGCTGGTATGATATATAGACCCATAAGAGAAAAGTCTGCAGATAGGCTAAGGGAGCTGGCTAATAAATTAATTGAAAATACAGGATATGAAAATGTATCTCTATCATCCCTAAGTTCTTGTGATTATTCTCAACTACAGCTTTTAGTTTCTAGTTTAATGGAAGAGTTTGAAGAAAAAAAGGTTGGTGTATCCTTACCTTCCTTGAGATTAGATTCCTTTAGTATAGATATTTTGAAGGAAATAGAAAAAGTAAGGAAGACAGGACTAACCTTTGCTCCAGAAGCTGGAAGTCAAAGGTTAAGGGATGTAATAAATAAGGGAGTTACAGAAGAGGATTTGATAACTGCAGTTTCTTATGCATTTAAAGAAGGTTGGTCTCGAATAAAGTTATATTTTATGATAGGACTTCCTACAGAGACTGATGAAGATGTATTAGGAATCAAGGATTTATCCTACAAGGTTAAGGGATTGTTTTTTAACAGGCCAAAAGAAGAGATAAAAGGTAATTTCAAAGTAACAGCTAGTGCTTCTTGTTTTGTTCCCAAGCCATTTACGCCTTTTCAATGGGTAGGACAAGACTCTATTGATGAATTTAAAAGAAAGGCATATTTAGTGAAGGATAGTATAAAAGACAATAGAGTTGTATTTAATTATCATGATCCAGAACTAAGTTATACTGAAGCCATATTTGCAAGGGGAGATAGAAGACTATCAAAAGCAATTGTTAAGGCTTGGGAAAAAGGTTGTAAATACGATGGTTGGTCTGAACACTTCAAATTTGATCTTTGGATGGAAACTTTTCAAGAGGAAAACATCGATGGAGATTTTTATGCATTGAGAGTAAGAGAATTAGATGAAGTATTACCTTGGGACTTTATTGATCCAGGTATTAGTAAAAAATATCTAATCAAAGAATATAAAAAATCCATTGCTGCCCAAATTACAGATGATTGTAGATTAGGATGTCTTGGATGTGGCATTAAAGACTGTTCAATGAGAGGTGTATTTAATTGAAATTAAGGGTAAAATTTAATAAAAGAAATTATTTAAAATATATATCACATTTAGACTTAATGAGGCTTTTTCAACGAAGTCTAAATATGGCAAAGATACCTGTAGAATACTCTAAGGGGTTTAACCCTCAGCCTAAACTTTCTATTGCTAGTCCTTTATCATTGGGAATTGCAAGTGAAGAAGAATATATGGATTTAGAACTAATAGAAAAAATAGATTTAGAAAACTTTAAAGAAGATATGAATAATATATTACCTAAGGATGTCCAAATTATTAGTTGCATATACCCAGAAAACAATATATCCATTGCATCTATGATATCTTGGGGATTATATGAGGTTATATTTGAGATTGAATCCCTAAAAAATAAATCAGAGATAAATACAAGTTTAAATAGATGGATAAATCAAGATACTATAATCATATCAAGGTTTAGAAAAAAAGGTAGAAAAAAGATTTTGAAAGATGAAGATATTAAGTCATTAATCAAGGAGTTAAATATAATAGATTTAGATAAGAAACAAGTAAAGCTTCAGGCTATTTTAAAAGTAGGGGAAAATGGAAATTTAAGACCTCTTGATTTTGTAGAAGCATTTTATAGAGACAATGATTTAACAATAATAAAAGATTCTATAAGAATTAAAAGAATAGGTCTTTTTGTAGAAGAAGGTGACACACTTCATAGGCCATTTTAATATAAGGGAGTTTTTATATGAATTATATAATAATTTACACTAATGAAGATATAGATACAATATGTATAATAGAAGATAATCGATTGGTGGAATATTATATTGAAAAAAGAGAAAATGAAAAATTGCTAGGTAATATATATAGAGGACGAGTTGAAAATGTTTTAAAGGGAATGGATGCGGCCTTTGTAAATATAGGCGAAGGAAAAAATGGATATCTCCATCTTAGGGATGTTTTAGATAAAGAACAAATTATTTCAAAAGAAAAATATAAAATAGACAAAATAATAAAATCTGGGGAAGAGGTCATAGTTCAGGTAATAAAAGAGGCCATAGGCACAAAAGGTCCAAAATTAAGTGCCCATATATCCATACCTGGAAGATACTTAGTATTGACACCATATTATTTAGGAATTAATATTTCACGAAAAATAAAAGATAACAATGAAATTAAAAGACTAAAAACCATAGGTAATAGTTTTTCACAAGATAATATAGGTATAATATTTCGAACAGCATCCAATGGGATTGATGAAAGCTTACTTCGTGAAGAATATAAATACTTATTAAATATATTCAATAAGATAGAAAGTCAAAGAAATTTTTTACCTACTCCAAAACTTATATACAAAGAACCAAGTCTAGCATACAAGATAGCTAGAGATTATTTAGATAAAGCTGATTACAAAATTTTTACAAATAATAAAGATATATATGATCAATTATTAGAGTTAGAAGATAATTTAAATCAAAATATCAAACATAGGATAAAATTCAATAAAGATATATCTACAGAGTACAATAAAACAATACAAGATGGAATTAAAGTTGGTCTACAAAGAAAAGTGGATTTAAACAGTGGAGGATATATAGTCATTGACGAAACAGAAGCTTTAACAGCAATAGATGTAAACACAGGTAAATACACAGGCTCCCTATCCTTATCTGAAACCATATACAATATAAATATGGAGGCTTCAGAGGAAATAGCCAGGCAAATAAGATTAAGAAACATTGGTGGGATAATTATTATTGATTTTATAGATATGAAAAATGATGAGCATATACAAAAGGTTTTGTATAAGCTATCAAGTTGCTTTGAATCAGATAAAAATAAACCAAGAATTATAGATATTACAAAACTAGGATTAGTAGAAGTATCAAGAAAGAAACTAAGTCCTACATTGAAATCACAAACTACCAATAATTGTCCTGTATGTCATGGAAGTGGAAGAGTAATAAAATAAAAGTATTGACAATTAGGCAATTCTCTGTTAAAATATTTTTGTTGTGGAGCCGCTCAATGTGGGTTTAAAGCATAGTCACCTAACATTGGCGAGACTTGGTTAGAGGAGGTGCAATAATATATGTACGCTGTTATAGAAACTGGTGGAAAACAATATAGAGTTGAAGAAGGAGATGTCCTTTTTGTAGAGAAGTTAGATGCTCAAGAAGGAGATGTAGTTAACTTTGATAAAGTTCTTATTGTATCCAAAGACGGTGAATTAGTTGCTGGTAAACCTTATGTAGAAGGTGCAAAAGTAGAAGGCAATGTATTAGAACAAGGTAAATCTAAAAAGGTAGTAGTTTTCAAATACAAGGCAAAGAAAAACTATAGAAAGAAGCAAGGTCATCGTCAACCATATACAAAAGTTAAGATTGAAAAAATTGTAGGTTAATTATGATAAAGATTATAATATTTAAAGATAGTTTAGAAAACATTCAAAGATATACTATAAATGGGCATGCAAATTATGCTCCTTATGGAGAAGATATTGTGTGTGCTTCTGTTGCAACTTTAGGACAGGTTACTTTACTATCACTAGTTGAGATATGTGGAATAAAAGAGGAAGAAATTCTATATAAAGTAGATGATGATAAAGGCTACTTAGATGTAAATATACCTGTAAAGTTAGCTAATACTACTTTAAATAATACGCAAATTGTTTTAAAGACATTCGAATTGGGAGTTAAATCCATCATTGAAGGTTACCCAAAATATGTAACTCTCGAATATAGGGAGGTGTAGTAGATGATAAAATTGAATTTACAATTATTCGCTTCAAAGAAGGGAGTAGGTAGTTCCAGAAACGGTAGAGATAGTGAAGCTAAGAGATTAGGCGTTAAAAAGGGAGACGGCCAATATGTATTAGCGGGAAATATCCTTGTTAGACAAAGAGGAACTAAAATTCACCCTGGTACCAATGTAGGTAAGGGAAGTGACGATACTCTATTCGCTACAATTGATGGCGTTGTTAAATTTGAAAGAATGGGCAAGGATAGAAAGAAAGTAAGTGTATATCCTGCTGAAGAACTTGCATAAATGTTTAAGCTTACCTTTAGGTAAGCTTATTTTTTTACAAAATAATTTTTAATTATGATAAAGAAGTAAAATAATGAGATACTATTATATATAGTTGGGTAAATAGTAGTGAGACTGTATTTAGTATGTATATAAGGATGGTGAGAATATGTTTATAGATAAGGCAAAGATATTTACTAAAGGTGGCAAAGGTGGTAATGGTGCCGTAGCTTGGCGAAGAGAAAAATTCGAACCATCAGGTGGCCCTTTTGGTGGAGATGGGGGCAATGGTGGATCTGTTATTTTAAAGGCAGATGATGGAATAAGAACATTAATGGATTTTAGATATAAAAGATCCTATTCTGGCCAAAATGGAGAAGATGGAAGAAGCAAAAAACAATTTGGAAAAGATGGATCTGATATAATTGTTAAAGTACCTGTAGGAACTTTAGTAAAGGATGAAAAGACAGGAAAGGTAATTGTAGATTTAAAAGAAAAAGATCAAACTTATGTAATCGCTAAAGGAGGCAAAGGTGGAAGAGGGAATGCTAAATTTGCTACTCCAACTAGACAGGCACCTGGATTTGCTGAAGCAGGAACAAAAGGTCAAGAAAGACATATAGTTCTTGAATTAAAGCTACTAGCTGATGTAGGCCTTGTAGGTTTTCCGAATGTAGGGAAGTCTACGATTTTATCAATGGTATCTGCAGCAAAACCTAAGATTGCAAATTATCATTTTACTACATTAAAACCTAATTTAGGAGTAGTAAGGATAGGAGAAGAAAAAAGTTTTGTTTTAGCAGACATTCCTGGACTTATTGAAGGGGCTTCAGAAGGCATAGGTTTAGGCCACAGCTTCTTAAGACATGTAGAGAGGACAAGAGTATTGGTTCATGTATTAGATGCTTCAGGAATAGAAGGCAGGGACCCTGTAAGAGATTTTCATACCATAATGGATGAATTACTTAAGTATAATCCTAAACTAGGAGATAAACCTCAATTAATAGTAGCAAATAAAATGGATATACCTGAATCAGAAATAGGTTTAGATGAGATAAAGAAAGAGTTTGAATCTAAGGGTATAGAGATATATCCTGTATCTGCTGCAACAGGCCAGGGAATTAATGAACTTAAATATGCTATATGGAATCTATTATCAAACACAGAAGTTGAATACGATACTTTTGATGAAGAAGTTTATGAAGATGAATATATAGAAGAACAAACCATTATTGTTAAAAAAGAAAATGGACAATATTTAGTAGAAGGTACCTTCGTTGAAAACTTACTGGAATCCATATATTTTGATGATGTTGACTCTGTAAGATATTTTCAAGATACATTGAGAAGAAAAGGAATAGTAGAGGAACTAGAACAACTAGGTATACAAGAAGGAGAATCTGTATTTATTTGTGGATATGAATTTGAATTCTTCCATTAATAAAACATATATAATTTTAAAACAAATACATGCAAAGGAGTGAATAGATTGATAACAGGAAAACAAAGGAGCTATCTCAAAGCTTTAGCAAATAATTTAGAGCCAGTACTTCAAGTAGGTAAAAATGGTTTAACTGAAAGCTTTATAAAACAAGTAGAAGATGATTTAGAAGCCAATGAATTAATTAAAGTTAAAGTTTTAAAAAATAGTTTTCTAGATGCTAAGGAAATAGCAGGAGATTTAGCTCAAGAGGTAGAAGCTGAGTTTGTACAAAGTATAGGAAATAAATTTGTTTTATATAGAGAATCAAAAGACAATAAAAAGATAGAATTACCTAAATAAAGGGTAAAGTTTTTAATAAAATACTTTTTAAATTAATTTAATACCAAAAGAGGGATATTGATATGAATATAGGAATAATGGGGGGGACATTTAATCCAATTCATCATGGACATATGATTTTAAGCGAGTTCATTAGAGAAGAACTAAGCCTAGATAGGATTATATTTATTCCTACAGGGAATCCCCCTCATAAAGATAGAAGACAGGTATTAGATGGTCAAATCAGAAAAGAGATGATAGATTTAGCCATAGAGTCAAATAAAAAATTTTTCTTATCTACTATTGAAATAGATAGAAATGGTATAAGTTATACAATAGATACTTTAAGAGAGCTTAAATCTATATATCCCAAAGATCAGCTCTATATGATAATAGGGGCTGATTCTTTATTAGAGCTGCACACATGGAAGGATTTTGAAAGACTTATATCCATAACCAGCTTTATAGTATGTAATAGATATGGTTCAGAAAATCAAGAAGTTATTCGAAGAATTAATGACCTAAATCATAGGTATGGAGGGAATATAATTGGGATTGAAACTCCCATAATAGATATATCTTCTACAAATATTAGGCAAAGAGTTAAAAAAAATTTGTCTATTAAATATTTAGTATCAGAATCTGTAGAAGAATATATATCCAAAAATAAACTATATAAATAGGGTGAATAAATTCTATGGGCAATGTAGAAGAGTTATTACTAAGAGATATAGGACAAAAAAGATTAGACCATTCCTTAAGAGTAGCAGATATAGCTAAGGAACTAGGAAGTATATATGGAGCAAACTTAGAGAAAATAAATATAGCTGCTTTACTCCATGATTGTGGTAAGTATCTTGATAAATATAATTTGTTGAAAATAGCAAATGAGTTTGGTATAATTTTAGATGAAATAATGATGAAAAACTTGGAATTAATTCACGCTCCATTAGGGTCAAAAATTGCAAAAACAAAGTATGGTGTTACAGATGTGGATGTTTTAAATGCAATTAAATATCATACTACAGGTAGAGAAAATATGAGTCTTTTAGAAAAAATCATATTTATATCTGATTATATTGAACCAGGTAGATCATTTCCTGGGGTTGAAGAAGTCCGAAAACTTGCTTATATAGATATTAATAAAAGTGTATTAACTGCAATGGACAATACTCTTAAATTTCTTATAGATACAAATAAACTAATATCCATTGAAACTGTAAAGGCAAGAAACTTCATGAAAATACAAGAAATGAAAGGGGCATGGGAATTGCAATGAAAAATGTAGAAGATAAATTATCTATTATTACTAAAGCATGTGAAGATAAAAAAGGGATAGATATAAAAACATTAGATATATCTAAGTTAACCACTATAGCCGATTATTTTGTCATAGTAAGTGGAAATTCATCTACTCAAGCTCAATCAATAGCTGACGAAATCGAAGGTAAATTAGTAGAAGAAGGATATGACATAATATCTAAAGATGGATATCAAAGTGGAAGATGGATATTATTAGACTTTGGAGATATTATTATTCATATTTTCCACAAAGAAGAAAGGGAATACTATAATTTAGAAAGATTATGGACTGGAGATATTAAAGATAATTAATTACTATTGAAAGGAGGTGAAAATAATGGCAATAGAATTTGTAGCAACAGAAAAGGCACCTGTAGCAGTAGGACCATATTCACAAGGAATTAAATCTGGTAATATGATATTTACGTCTGGACAATTACATATTAATCCAGAAACAGGAGAACTTCTTAAAGGAGATATCCAAGCTCAAACTAGACAAAGTCTTGAAAATGTGAAAGCAATTTTAAAAGAAGCAGGAGCTAGCTTAGAAGATGTAGTAAAAGTAACAGTATTTGTTACTGATATTGAAAAATTCTCTTTAGTAAATGAAATATATGGAGAATACTTTGCTAATCATAAGCCAGCGAGAAGTTTAGTAGAAGTATCAAGACTTCCATTAGGTGGCGAAATAGAAATAGAAGCAATAGCTATGAAATAGTTATGAATAAAAGAAAATCTGGTAGAAATTAATTTCTACCAGATTTTCTTTTATTCCACATAGGTATAATATTTACTTCTTCTTTTTCTTCGTCTACTTCTATTATAAAGATTAATTGATCTAAAAAATATTAACAATGCTAAAACTAATAAATACCACTTGTTCATAATAGTTTTAAATGAAAGTTTTGATTTAGAAACTAAGGCAACATCTAATGTAGAAACAATATCACCTTTGGCTATTAAATCTCCATCAAGATAAAATTCAGCTACGCCTAGAATATCTCCCTTAGAAATAGGAGCACTTATATCCTTGTTTATTTTAATTTTTCTTTTTATTTTATTTATATCATCTTTTTTTAAGGTATAATATATACTCTTATCCAAAATAGCTGTAGCAAAAGGAAGGTTACCATTTTTAATATTTATATTATCAATATATTCATTTGGATAGGCAATTTGACTATTGATAAAATTATTAAATCCATAATTAAGTAATTTATGGGTATCAGCATAAACTCCATCAGTAGATGATTTTAAAACTACTGAAATTAATTTTCTATCATTTCTTTCAGCAAAGGTAACTAGACAGCTTCCAGCTTCAGGAGTATATCCAGTTTTGATCCCAGAGACTCCACTATATTTAATAGGAATAATTTTACCATTTAAATTTATTTTTCTATTTCCATATAGAAATTTATTAGTTGAATATAAATTTCTAGTTTCAGTTTTTTTATTTGTAGGTTCGATAGTATAGCTATCTTTATTTACTAGTTGTCTAAAAGTATCATTTTTCATTGCATACTTTGCTATTAGATATAAGTCATAGGCAGTAGTATAATGATTATCATCATGAAGTCCATTAGGATTTTCATAATGAGTATTTATTGCACCTATATCCTTGGCTTTTTCATTCATCATCTTTACAAAATTATCGATAGAGCCTCCACCTATATGTTTCGCAAGGGCTAAAGCGGCATCATTGGCAGATGCAACCATCATAGCATTAAGAAGTTGTTCTACAGACATTTTTTCATCATAATCTAAAGCAATATGGCTTCCATCAGTTAAGTCTATAACTTCAGAATCTATAGTAATTATATCTTCCATATTTCCCTTTTCTAATACTAAAATAGCAGTCATCATTTTAGTAGTGCTAGCAGGATATAGCTTTTGCTGGGAACCTTTGTCAAAGAGAATTCTATTTGAATCATAGTCAACAAGAATTGCACCTTCTCCAGTTAAACTTGGTTCATTGTTTGCAGCAAATGAATATGTATTTAGTACTGTAGTAAAAATAATAAGATAAATCACAATTTTTTTCATAGTGTCTCCCATTTTACAGTGTCCCCCATTTCTTTCTAATATTATGATTATATCAAATTATATACATTTTTTTAAGGAAAACTTTTAAATTTCAGAAGGAATATGAATCATTATGTAGAATAATAGCATATAGGCTTAAACCCAATATATTTTATGCAGATATTCATATTATTTTAAGGTGGAGGTAGTAAATGATGGGGGATTACTTTACAAAAAAGGAACAAATAGTTATACTTATAATTGCTTTTATTATTATTTTAACAATTGGATTTAAAATGGTATATCCAAATATTGGATCTTCAAAAAAACAGGTACTAAGTTTAAAGACACATGATGATGAAGAACTCATAGTAAAACATAGGGAAGTTGATGAAAATAAAAATAAAGATAAAATAGAAGATGATGAAAGTGATATAATAATGATACATATCAGTGGACAAGTATATCGCCCTGGTATAGTAGAGTTAGAATATGGGAAAAGATTAATAGACGCAATAGAATTGGCTGGTGGTTTGACAGAGGATGCTAATATAGATAGTATTAATTTAGCAAAGAAATTATCAGACGAGGAAAAGATATATATTCCTAAAATAGGTGAAGAATCCGACCTAAGCTTAAATATTGATCTAATGGATGAAAATAATAAATCAAACAAAGTAAATATCAATACCTGTACCATAGATGAATTAAAAACTTTGCCTGGTATAGGAGATGTAATTGCAGGTAGAATAATAGAGTATAGACAGTCAAATGGATTCAAAAACATAGAAGACTTGATGAATGTATCAGGTATAGGAAACAAAAAATTTGAAGACTTAAAAGACTTAGTGACAGTAGAGTGAGGTGTTTAAATTGGTAAAAAAATTGACTCAATTAACAAAAACTTCTGGCTGAGCAGCCAAAATCGGACCCGATATATTGGCACAAGTTTTGTGCCATTTACCTAAAAATCAAGATGATAGATTAATAGTAGGACTAGAAACTTCAGATGATGCAGCAGTATACAAAATAAATGAAAGCATGGCAATTATACAAACTTTAGACTTTTTTACTCCCGTAGTAGATGATCCTTATACATTTGGACAAATAGCAGCTACAAACTCCCTTAGTGATATCTATGCTATGGGAGGAGATCCAAAATTAGCCATGAATATTGTATGTTTTCCTGATTGTTTAGATCCAAAGGTTTTAGCTGAAATACTAAAGGGGGGCCAGAGTAAAGTCACAGAGGCAGGTGCTATTTTAGTTGGGGGACATAGTGTATCTGATGATGAGCCTAAATACGGCCTATCTGTAACAGGTTTTGTTCATCCAGATAGGGTTTTGACCAACAATAATGCAATGCCAGGGGATATATTAGTTTTAACCAAACCTTTAGGATTGGGAATCATAAATACAGCTATTAAAGGAGAATTAGTAGATAAAGAGAGCTATGACGAAGCAGTAAAAGTTATGACTACATTAAATAAATTTGGGAAAGATGCTATAGATAAAGTTGGCGGTGCCAATAGTGTAACAGACATTACCGGATTTGGCCTTTTAGGTCATGCTTTAGAAATGGCTGAAGGAAGTTCTGTAAGTATACGAATATTCCACAAGAATATACCCTTTATAAAAAAGGCTATTGAATATGCACAAATGGGACTGATACCAGCAGGAGCCTACTCAAATCAAAAATTTATAGGAGACAAAGTTCATTTTAATGAAGAAGTACCAGAAGCTATAAAAGACATACTTTATGACCCTCAAACATCAGGTGGGTTATTGATTTCTATAAAAAGAGATAGAGCAGATGATTTATTGAAGGAATTGGAAAAATCTCCCACAAAATATGCTATAATCGGAGAGATAAAAGAAAAAGCAGATTATTATATAACAGTTGAATAATATTATAGGAGGGATCTTGTGAACAAACAAAACTTATTTGCTTTCATACCTAAAGTGGACGAATTATTAGAAGATAACAAAATAAAAGAACTGCTTGAACTTATACCAAGGAAACTTGTCATAGACTCTATTAGGGAAGAATTAGATGGATTAAGAAATAAAATCAAGATCCAATCAATAGATAAAAATTTCTTAGAGGAAGAGATAAAGGCTTTACCTAATAAAGTTTATCTTAATGCCTTAAATAAAGATTCATTGAAATTGAAAAGAGTAGTTAACGGATCAGGCGTAATAATTCATACAAATTTAGGAAGGTCCCTACTAAATGAAGATATTATAAATAACATAAAAGAAGTAGCTACAAACTATTCGAATTTAGAGTACAATCTAGATAAAGGTGAGAGAGGTTCTAGATATGATCATTTAGAATATATACTACAGGAAATAACTGGTGGAGAATCAGCAATGGTAGTAAATAATAATGCTGCAGCAGTTATATTAGTTTTAAGTACATTGGCAAAGGATAAAGAGGTCATAGTATCTAGAGGAGAGTTAATAGAAATAGGAGGTTCCTTTAGAATACCAGATGTAATGGAGCAAAGTGGAGCACATTTGGTTTCAGTAGGAACTACAAATAAAACTCATTTATACGACTATGAAAATGCAATAGGAGAAGAAACAGGAGCCTTATTAAAGGTCCATACTTCTAATTATTGTATATTAGGATTTACTTCCACAGTTGAGTCTAAAGAATTAAACAGCTTAAAAGACAAATATAATATTCCATTGGTTGAAGATTTGGGAAGTGGAGTTTTAATTGATTTATCAAAATATGGATTAGAATATGAGCCTACAGTACAAGATTCGTTAAAAAATGGTGTAGATATAGTTACATTTAGCGGAGATAAACTACTAGGTGGTCCACAAGCGGGAATTATAGTTGGAAAAAAGGAATATATAGATGCCATGAAAAGAAACCCCTTAACTAGAGCTTTTAGGGTAGATAAATTTACTATAGCAGCCTTAGAAGCAACATTGAAATACTATTTAGATGAAAATAGGGCAATTAAGGAGATTCCTACTTTGAAGATGCTAACTATGACTATGGAAGAGATTAATAATAATGCAATAGATTTATGCAATAAAATAAAAGAATTAAACCTAGGATCAAAAGTAAATATAACCATAGAAGAAAGTTATGCAGAAGTAGGTGGTGGATCTCTACCCTTAGAAAAGTTACCAACTAAATGCACAGTATTAAGTTTTGATGAATTAAGTACAGATGCCTTTGAAAGAGGTTTGAGAAATCACTCAACACCTATAATTACTAGATTATATAGAAATAGGATTTATATAGATTTAAGAACTGTAAGAAGGGAAGAGTTTCCTATTATCCTAGCAGGAATAGAATCAACGTACAGAAACCTTGAAGGAGTGTAAGTATATGAAGCATATAATCGTAGGGACTGCAGGTCATATAGATCATGGTAAAACTACTTTAATAAGAGCCCTTACTGGCAAAAATACTGACAGACTAAAGGAAGAGCAAAAAAGAGGTATCTCCATAGAATTAGGATTCACATACTTTGATTTGCCAAATGGCCAGAGGGCTGGAATAATAGATGTACCAGGCCATGAAAAATTTATTAAAAATATGTTAGCTGGAGTTATTGGTATAGATATAGTATTACTAGTAGTAGCTGCAGATGAAGGAATTATGCCACAAACAGCGGAGCATTTAGCTATATTGGACTTAGTAGGAATAGAAAAAGGGTTTGTAGTATTGACAAAAACAGATCTTGTAGATGAAGAGTGGATTGAATTGGTTGAAGAAGAGGTTAAAGAAGAAGTTAAAGGTACATTTTTAGAAAATAGTCCTTTGATTAGAGTTTCATCCACTAAAAAAGAAGGAGTTGATGAAGTTAAAAAACTAATAGAATCCTATTCAGAAGAAGTAAAAGAAAAAAGAAGTGATGAAATGCCCCGACTGCCAGTAGATAGGGCATTTATTATGTCAGGCTTTGGAACCATAGTTACAGGTACATTGTTATCAGGAGCCTTAAAAATTGGACAAGAAGTTCAAATATTCCCAGGAAATAAAATAGGAAGAATTAGAACTCTACAGGTACATGATCAAGAGGCAGAAGTAGCTTATGCAGGTCAAAGAGTAGCCATGAATTTAGCAGGAATAAAAAAAGATGAGGTAGATCGAGGAAGTGTTATAGCTCCTGTTGGCTCAATGAAAGAAAGTATATTGCTAGATGTAAAGGTAAGATTACTAGGATCTATAGATAGGCCAATTAAAAACAGAACAAGGCTAAAACTCTATTTAGGTACAAAAGAAGTATTATGTAGAATTATATTATTAGATAGGGAAGAGCTAGAGCCTGGAGAGGAAGCTTATGCTCAGCTAAGATTAGAAGAGGAGATTGTAGCCAAAAGGCAAGATAAATTTGTAATTAGGTTTTATTCTCCAATGTTTACAATTGGAGGTGGAGAAATATTAGAGCCAAATGCAAGGAAAAGAAAAAGGTTTGATAAGGACTCACTTAAAGAATTAGAAATCAAATCTCAGGGTAGTTCAATAGAAATAATCGAGAAGATAATAGAAGATAAAAGCAAGGATTTTCCATCTATTAAGGATCTATCCTTATCTACATCTATGCTGGAAGAAAATTTAATGAAGGATATTCAAACATTGTCTGAAGATAAGAAGATACTAACATTTTCTTTAACAAAGGATGTATTTGTTATTCACATTAATTATTTTGAAGCTCTAAAAGATAAGGTTTTAAACGAACTAAAAGTGTATCATGAAAGGTTTCCTTTAAGAATTGGTATGGGAAAAGAAGAAATCAGAAACAAGGTTTTTAAAAAAGCAAAGCCAAGATTAGCAGAATTAATTATGGATACCTTTGTAAAGAAGGGTTACTTAGAGCAGGAAATGGAGTATATAAAGATTAAAGGATTCCAAATCCAATATAACAGGGAACAAAATAAGATAAAAGATAGGATTATAAATAAGCTTAAAAGATACTCTTTTACTCCACCTAAAAAAGATGAATTAAGTATTGAGGTTGGAGGAAACAGTGAAGAATTTGTTGAAGTTTTAAATTCTCTAATAAATAAGGGGGATATAATTCGCTTAAATGAAGAAATATTTCTATTAAAGGAAACATATATGGACGGATTAAATAGATTAAGAAATTTTATTGAAAAAAATGGAGCAATTACTGTAGCTCAATACAGGGATATATTAAATACAAATAGAAAGATATCTGTAGCACTATTAGAGTATTTTGATCAACAAAAGATAACTAAAAGATATGATGATAAAAGAATATTAATAAAGAATTAACAGTTGATTTTGAGGTGATTAGATGAAGGAAAATATACTTATTGCAGATGTAGATAAGTCCCTTGCCAAGGAATTGGAATATAGTCTTGAGCAGGAGGACTATTCTATAGATAAAGTATATAGCGGAAGATCTATATTTGAAAGGTTAAATAAGAAAAATTATGATTTAGTTATTTTAGAATTAGAGATGCCAGATATAAATGGATTAGAAATTTGTAGAAGAGTTAGAGCTTATTCTTTAGTGCCGATTTTTATTGTTAGCACTAATAATGAAGATATAAATAAAATATTAGCTTTTGAATATGGGGCTGATGATTATTTAGTAAAACCTTTTAATATTTTAGAATTAAAAGGACGAATTAGGACAATACTTAGAAGAGTGAATCATGATAATAAAAAAAATACGAATCATATATTTAAAATCAAGAATTTTATAATCAATTCCTTGAGAAGGAAAATCACCATAGATAATAAAGATATTAGATTAACTAGCAAAGAATTTGATCTATTTTATGTTTTATCTTCTAATCCTGGGAAGGTATTTACTCGTGAAGAGTTATTAGATAAGGTTTGGGGATATGCGCATCATGGTGATGTAAGAACTGTAGATGTTCATGTAAGAAGAATTAGAGAAAAAATTGAAAAGAATGCAAAAGATACCCAATATATAATGACTAAGTGGGGAGTAGGCTATTATTTTAATAATATTTAAAGGGATGTATTTATAGATTTAGTAAAATAATGTTGAAATTACTACATAAATGTCTTATAATAGAGTCTGTGGTAATTTTATCCCATAGCTTACGATTCCAATAATCCTAATTTTTAGGGGATTTGTACTCCAGATACTCCATAGTATGTTTTTGTCAAGGGAATTAAGGTTGGTAATTGTATAGTCTCTGGATAACACGACTTCGCGTTC
Source organism: Wansuia hejianensis (assembly GCF_014385225.1). Taxonomy (GTDB): domain Bacteria; phylum Bacillota; class Clostridia; order Tissierellales; family Tissierellaceae; genus JACRTK01. The sequence continues at coordinate 359,298 of NZ_JACRTK010000002.1, read as the reverse complement.
AGGGGAAGTTTTTACTTCTTCTGAACTGAGTCTTAGTTTAGGGGGGTAGATGGGTGCTGGTGTGCCCTCTGGTCTTCAAAACCAGCGCGAGGGGTTCAGAGCCTCTTGGGTGAGTTCGATTCTCACATACTCCCGCCATAGTGAAATCAAGGACTACAGAGTTTTCTGTAGTCTTTTTAATTGTGTTTTTTCACCTCACAATCTCATTTCTTACTTTGGGTACCGCTTCATAATATATTAGAGAATGCAATTGAATATTATGAGGATTATGTAACAAATAGTAAATTAATTGAATATAACTCAACATCATAAACATACTATCTATATAGGGAAAGGAAAGAGAGTGATGTTGTTGAAGTTACTTATAATAGTAGTAGTTATTTCAGCTATATTTAACATAGTTTCATTTATTGTAGGAAAAAAAGAAGTTAGTGGAATAAAATATAAATTCAAAAGGATAAGAAGTATATATAAAAATTTAAAAGATAAAGACAATTAAATATGATTGGGTAGGTAAAGGATATAGATTTATTATTGCTGCAAATCTATACCTTTTTTTAATATTGTTTTTAATAGATGATTTTTTAAAATTATTAATGACATTAAATATCTATTTATGTATAATTTTCTATAATATAGGAAGATTATTTCATAGGAGATAATATTTTATAAAGAAAGGAAAGTGTAAATATGTTTAAGAAGAAATGGGTAATATCATTAATTTTAGTTTTGGTGTTAGCATTATCTGCTTGTACTCCGAAGAATGCCCCAAATGATAATAATTCAACAGACCAAGGAACTACAGGTGATACCACAAATACAAATGATAACAATGGTAACAATAATAATGCTGATCAAGAAAATATTGATGAAGAAAATAATAATCAAAATAGTAATACAGGCAATACTATTGCCTCCTATGAAGATATTAAATTAAATGCAGAAGAAGCATTTGATATTTTTATTAAAAAGTACCCTGGGGCAAAAGTAGAAAAAATAGAACTTAGTTTAGATGATGGATCTTATTTTTATAAAGTGGAAGGATATGATGATACAAAAGAATATGATTTAAAACTTGAGCCTGAAAACGGTAATATAGTAAATGAAGAACAGAATGATAGAGGGGATGTAGAAGGTGAAATTACTTCAGAAGATGTAAAAAAAGTACATGACTTAATAGGGAAAGCAAAAAAAGAAGTGGGAAAGGACTATATCGTAGATGAGTGGACACTAGAAGTTGAAAACGGAAACACAATACTTGATATAGAAGTAGTTGATAGAACAAATAATAAAGATATGGAGTATAGATACAATATAAAAACTGGAGAATTAATGGAAAAAGATCAATAAATCAAGGAACATAATCTAAGATATGGTTATAAGAACCTATGAGATGTAAACTTTCCAATAAATATAAATTAAATTCAAAAAATTTAGTATAGCAAAAGGTCTGATAGTCTAGGATTTAGACTATCAGACCTTTTTAATTATAAATAGTCTTTAAAAGTCTTAGATAATGATTAGCTTCTCTAAGTACGTGGTCAGCAAGAAGAGGAGGTATAATAGATTTAATTTCACATTCTAAGATACCTTGTGTGCTTGTTTTTTTAAAATCTCTAATGCTTTCAGTGGTCTTTAAGCTTTTTTCTAAAATATGTTTTTCTGAAGATCTTATACATTCTTCAACTAATTTTTCAAAGACTTTAGCAAATTTTTCTCCAGTCATCTTAAGCTTTTTTTCTGAAGGATCCAACATGCCATCAATAAACTGTGCATGTTCTCCCATTATATTGTTCCAGAAATTAAGTTCTTCACATAAGTTCTTTTTGGGAAGAGTTTTCTTTTCTAAACATTTTAATATCTCATAATAAAGCTCAGCCTCTCTAGTATCGTGTTCCATCATTTTAGGATAAAGGTGACTAAATGCCTTACATTCCAGGACTAGATTCATAAGTTTCTTCTGAAACTTTATAACTTCTCCAAGGAGATTTAAAGACCTATGGTTCATATTAGATACACGAGATTCTAGCAGTTCATTATATTCGAAGTGGGGATCACTAGTTAATGCAAGTTCAGCTTTAGTGATGTCTGTATTAAGACTTGAGCCAGTTAATATAGAATTAATTTTCTCAGCCTTAAATGTGTATGGTGTTACTAATTCATTTGATTCTAGGATACTCTTACTTATGGCACCATTAGCCAAGGAAACTGTTTCCATAAGCAATTCTTCGAAGCTTCTTTTTAATATATCGGCTTCAACAATATTATCTGCCTCAACTGGTGGTAGACTAGCTTCAATGAAGAATAGATGCTCTTTCATAATTCTTTGGAAAAATAGATTTACTTCTAAAGATATTCTGATAAATTTTTCTCTTGATAACAAAACACTACCTCCTTCCATAATAGGCTTAATATATAATATTATAAAAAGAAGTAATTATTACTGTAGTAGCTTGTAATATTTATTTAAATATTATTATTTATATTCCTTATGTTTAATTTAAAAAGAGATAGAGAAAGATTATACATTAAAGTTTAAAGGAAAAATACAGGGGTATCTATTAAAAATCATACTTTATATCTATACTATTAAAGTATCATAATACATATAATCATGATATTAAAGAAATTTTTAGTTTTATGATAGTTTTATGGAGGTGAAGATTTGTATCATCAAATAATAGTATTTATAGTGCTAGGAGCAACATTTTTCTTTTTTATAGATGGAAGAATAAGATACGAATTTGTAGGACTTTCAGGATTGCTCATATTGACTATAGCAGGAGTTATTACCCCAGAGGAGGCTTTTACAGGTTTTAGCCATCCAGCAGTTATAACAGTTGCTTCAGTATTAGTTATTAGCAGTGCTTTGATTAAATCAGGAGTTGTAGAACATTTAGTTATATTTTTAAACAAAGGGAGTCATAGAGTATCATTAAAGGTTTTAGGCCTAATGATAGTTACGGCATCTCTATCTGCCTTTATGAACAATGTTGGTGCGCTGGCATTAATTCTACCGATTGGCCTACGTGTAGCAAAGGATAGCAAAATATCTCCATCATCATTATTGATGCCAGTATCCTTTGCATCATTATTTGGAGGTATGATTACATCGATTGGTACCCCTCCAAATTTAATAGTGTCTGCCTTTAGAGTCCAGGGAGGTGGAGAGCCATTTGATTTCTTTGACTTTGCTCCAGTAGCTATGATACTAGTCCCTATTGGGATTGGATTTACATCTTTATTAGGATGGAGAGTGATTCCCAAAAGAAAATTCCAGGAGGAAAAAGATAAGTTCAATATTGAAGGTTATTTATCTGAAGTAGTAGTTACTGATTCTTCTAAGATGGTAGGAAGACCTTTAAAAGATTTTTATGGAGTATATAAACTAGAGGTAAATGTGCTTAGTATTATACGTGATGGTCGAAAAATATTGGCCCCGAGGGGAAAAGATAGATTATTAGCTGGCGACATATTAATTATTAAATCTGTACCAACAGAATTGACAGATTTAGTAAAAAGAACTGGAATGACTTTAAAAGGAAGTAAGCCAGAAGTGCTTGAGTCTGAGCCATATTTAAAATATGATGAAGTGGCATTAGTAGAAGTAGTCCTAAGAGAAGATTCCTTATTAATAGGACGGACAGTTTTAGAAGTAAGACTACGTAATCGTTTTAATGTAAATCTAATAGCAGTTTCAAGAAAAGGAACATCTTCTGTGGAACGTTTAAAATCCTTCCGATTTAAATCAGGAGATATATTATTGATGCAAGCACCAGTAAGTATTTTAGAGGATATTTATTCTAAATTAGGTTGTTTACCTCTTGCAGAAAGAGGAGTAGGAATAGATCTAGGTGGTAGAGAAAATAAACGTTATTTGCCTTTGATTATATTTTTGATTTCAATAATTATAACAGGCCTTGGTCTTCTTCCAGTTCAAGTATCCTTTTCTATTGCAGCAGTATCTTTAGTGATTTTTAATATAATAAGCCCCAGAGTATTTTATGATGCAATAGAATGGCCTACTATTATAATGTTAGGTTCCTTATTACCAATGGGAGCTGCCTTACAAAGCAGTGGAGGCTCTGATACAATAGCCAAATTACTTGTAAAGTTATCAACAATATTTTCACCTTCACTAATGATTGTTGTTGTTATGCTTTTGACTATGATCTTGACTAATTTAATTAGTAATTCGGCTGCAGCTGTACTAATGGCTCCGATTTCTTTTAGTTTAGCTAATTTTATGGGAGTTTCTTCGGATCCATTTCTTATGAGTGTGGCAGTAGCATCTTCCTCAGCATTTATGACACCTATTGGGCATCAGTCTAATATGCTTGTAATGGGACCAGGAGGGTATAAGTTTACTGACTATTGGAAACTAGGATTACCCTTATCCATAATAGTACTAACTCTTGGTGCACCTTTGATTTTATATTTTTGGCCTTTATAATAAATATCAGCTAGGAATTAAATCTTGGCTGATATTTATTATAGTTTTATATCTTTGATAGGAGGATAGTATATCTATAGAAGGTGCTCAAAGATTTTCACTAAATATGATAAAAGTATGATGATAGATCTTTTAACAACACTTACATTTCCTTCTCTAACTTCTCCATTATCTACATAATCATAATCTTCAGATACAAGTAAACTTTCATCCATATAGTGTGATACTCCTTCTTTAAATTTACTTACTGCATTATTTCCATGGATAACTATCATGGATTCAGTGCTTAAGTAAGTACTTCTAGGATCAATATTATAGGAGCCTACAATTAAAATATTATCATCTATGGTAAATGCCTTAGCATGTATAGAATCTAAAGATTGATACTCATAAATCTTTACTCCTATATCAATTATTCTTTTTCTATGGTTCAAGTATCCAGCATAAGCTGGGAAGTTTGGGGTACTCGCTAATGAATTAGTAAGTATAGAAATATCTATATGTTCAAAATCATCCTTGGATAGAAATCCCCTAATCATTTGAGAATTTGGGACCACATATGGACTTTGGGCAAATATTGAATCTTTAGCAGATTTCATTAATTGAGTAATTTCATACCAGACCCAAGGCTCCTTACAGAACCTTTCTATAGGATTATGTATAAATGAGATTTTATTAGTTGGAAGTGAAAGACTCATTAAATCTATTTCTTGTTCTGCCAAGTTTTTATTTTCCTGCCTTGCAATTTTAGTACTTTCTCTTAAATAATTTCCTTTACGAAGGCCTAAATTATATTGAAATTTTGATATCTTTTCTCCTTTAGATATGGAATACTTGTGATTCCATATAAAGTGGAAGTAATCAGATAGTTGATTTAATACGCTACTTGGATTTTTAGGTTCTGTATTTATTACTATAATATCTCTATCATTAGTAACTCTACCACTATACCATTCAGGTGCAAAATATTTATCACCTATATTTCTTCCTCCAATGATAGCAATTTTATTGTCGGCAATTATATACTTATCATGCATCCTATTATTTAATGTCCAAGGTTTAAGCAGGTTTATAGGCTCATAAAATTTTAAATTAATATTTGGATGGCTACCTAAAGTATAAATAACAGCTCTAGAATTACCTCTTAAACCATGAAACATACCATCTAATATTAGATTTACTTCAACTCCCCTGTCTGCTACCTCCAAAAGAGAACCAAGAAATATATTTGGTGATTCTCCTGACTCAATAGAAAAATAGGAAATATCTAAAGATTTTTTGGCGGAGTAGATAATCTTCAATCTAGCTAAGCCCTAGCTAAGCCAGAATCAAGAGGCTTGTCTAAAACAATACATCTATCAGGACCTACTTCATCTGAATAATAGTTAGCAACCGAAGAATTCTTTATATAATCCTTTGATACAGGATTTGGGATGAGAAATATAAATACTCCTGTAATTAATACATATGCAATATAGATAATTACAAATATTTTTATTAAATTAGGAGGAGTTAAAGATATAATCCAATTTTTAAGATAATTAATCATGTAAAAATCCTTTCAAATTTAATCTTCATATTTATATATTTATTATTAGATAAGGTAACATATGATAAAATTAATGTCAAATGGTACCAATATTTGTCGAATTAGAGATAGGCAATCATAAAGTAATTAGCAAGTAAGATAAACACTAATGTAGTTATTAATAATGTAGTCAGAGGATTAGTATTTTTTCTGAAATAAAGAAGGAACAAGGTAAGAAAAGAGTAAAAGCAAGTAGAAAATCTGTAAAACATGGAAATGAGTGGCATAATAGCTGAATTTTATATATACTTTAAGGTAGAAACAAATGAAAGAATAGCTGAAAGGGATTTAAAATCGTAGTCAAATTAGGAGGGATAAAATGTTTAAAACTATCGAATTTAAAGATTCTAAACTATATTTAATTGACCAGAGGAAATTACCATGTGAAACTCAATATTTTCAGTGTAATAATTATAAAGATGTAGAATTTGCAATAAAGGATATGGTGGTAAGGGGAGCTCCTGCCATTGGTGCAACAGCAGCCTATGGAGCAGTTTTAGCAGCTAAAGAATTTATAGAACTAGATAAGGAAAATTTCCTTAAAAAACTAGATTGTGCATTAGAAATCTTAAATAATTCCAGGCCTACAGCAGTTAATTTAATGTGGGCAATAAGACGGATGAAGAATTTAGTCTATAAAAACAGGGAATCATCAGTAGCTGAGATTTATAGGAAACTAAAAGAAGAAGCAGATATTATATATAAGGAGGATGTAGCTACAAATAAAGCTATGGCAAAGTATGGCAATGAAATAGTACCTCAAAATGCTAGAATCCTTACTCATTGTAATGCTGGAGCATTGGCAACAGTTGCCTATGGTACAGCCTTAGGAGTAATTAGAGAAGCTTATTATGGTGGAAAAGAGATCTTTGTATATGCAGATGAGACTAGACCTAGACTTCAAGGAGGAAAGTTAACGGCTTGGGAATTAATCCAGGAGAATATTCCATGTAAATTAATTCCAGATAGTGTAGCTCCTACATTAATAAGAGATGGAAAGATTGATTTAATATTGGTAGGGGCAGATAGGATTGCTTTAAATGGAGATACTGCAAATAAAATAGGAACCTTTATGTTATCTGTAGCAGCTAAGGTTTATAATATTCCTTTTTACATAGTAGCACCTACTACAACTATAGATTTTGATATAGAAAAGGGAGATGAGATAGAAATAGAAGAAAGAGATATTATGGAAGTAACTCATATTAATGGAGTAAGGATAGCTCCTGAAAACATAGAAGTGTATAATCCAGCCTTTGATGTAACGCCTTGGGAAAATATAACGGGAATTATTACTGAAAAGGGAATTGTTAGACCACCATATAGAGAAAATATATTACAATTAAGATAAGGAGGAAGAAGACATGAAGGCCATAATTGGAGGTACTGGTGTATATGAAGCTGGACATAACAATATTATAAAAAAAGTAAACACAAAATATGGGGAAGTAGAATTAGATATTATTAATATAGATGGAGAAGATATTGTATTTGTAGCTAGACATGGTAAGGAACACTCTATACCACCTCATTTAATAAATTATAGAGCTAATATAATGGCATTGAAAGAATTAGGTGTTACTCATATATATTCAACAGCAGCAGTTGGATCTTGCAATGAAAATTATGCCCCTGGGGATATAGTAGTGATTAGAGACTTTATAGATTTTACAAAGTCTAGACCCATGACCTTTTACGAAGGGGGAGAAGAGGGGGTAAAACATGTAGATATGAGTGATCCATATTGTAAAGAAATGAGAGATAAATTTTACAGTGCTGCTAAGAACTTTAATTTAGATATAAAGGGTGATGCAGTTTATATTTGTACAGAAGGACCTAGGTTTGAAACTGCCAGTGAAATTAAAATGTATAAATATATTGGCGGAGATGTAGTAGGAATGACAAATGTACCTGAAGTAGTTCTAGCTAATGAGTTAGATATAAATTATTCCTGTATAGGAATTATAACTAATTGGTGTACAGGATTTAAAGGTAATATCTCATTTCATGATATTGAATCTTTTGTGGGTAAAAACAAAGAAAATATAACTAAAGCATTTATAGAAATATTTAAAAAGGGACTAGAATAACACAATTATAAATACTATAATTTTCAAATTGTACTTTATGGAGGAAAAAGAATGGAAGAACCCAAATTTGTAATTAATACTAGTATGACTAAAGAAGATTATAAAAGGTTTTTATATATTGCAACTTTTAGAAAGAATAAATATACAATTCCAATTTTAGGTCTTATCAGTTTTGTTGGAAGTGTTATAATAGCTTTTAACAGTGGAAACTTTAGTTTCATAGGATTTATAGTAGGTTGGCCCTTACTTTTTGGGCTAACAATCATGGTTATTATGTTTAAAATTGAAAGGAAAAATACACAAAGGATAAAAACAGATAAAACGGGGACTTTTGATAGTATTTATATTTTGGAATTTTATGATGATAAAATTCTTATGGAAAATGATTTTCTTAAATCAAAAGGCCAGATAATGTATAATCAATTTTATTTTTTAATGGAAAGTAAAGAGTATTTTATTTTTTACTTAACAGGAAATCAGGCTTCGTTAATAAGGAAAAAAGATATTAATAACCTTGCTGAGTTTAAGGAGTTTATTCTTGGAAAATTTAAGGGTAAATATAAAATGATTTAAATAATTGAAACTAGTTACACATTTAAACTTAAATGAATAAACCATGATGAAGAGGGGTAGGCAAAATGAAAGATTTTCAAGTGTTTTTAGATAGTATTGATGTATTAGATCAAAGGGAAAAATAGGAGAGATTTTAAATCATATTAAAGAAAAGTTTCCTAGATTAAAAGAAGAGATTAAGTGGAATCAGCCAATGTTTACTGATCATGGAACTTTTATAATTGGCTTTAGCATTGCTAAAAAACATATAGCTGTTGCCCCGGAGCCAGTTACTATTAGTTATTTTGAAAAAGAGATTAAGGAAGCAGGATATTCTCATACAGATGGATTATTTAGAATTAAATGGACTGATAAAGTGGATTTTCATTTACTAAATAAAATAGTAGCTTATAACATTGAGGATAAAAAAGATATGACTAAATTTTGGAGATAGTTACTATATTCAAAATACAAAAATAGACATCATTTTAACTCCAAAAATGATTCAAGAGTTCTTTTAATGCATATTCACATAATAAATTTAACAGAATAAATTAATAGTATATGCTAATTAGGAGGGGTTGATATGTCAAAGTTTCGAAGAATGTTTCCAGGTGGAAATACATCAAAGGGTTTTGTTTCTTTTCATGATAATATTATAGGAACAAATAGAAATAAATTATATATATTAAAAGGCATGCCAGGAGGCGGAAAATCTTCTCTTATGAAAGAAATAGGTAGAAGGGCAAGTGAAGAAGGATTTACCCTTGAATATCATCATTGCCCATCTGATCCAAATTCTATAGACGCTATAGTAATCAAGGAATTGAAGATAGGCCTAATTGATGGAACACCACCCCATCCAGTAGATCCATTGTATCCAGGCTTAACAGAGGATATAGTAGATTTAACTAGATATATTAATAAAGAAGAAATAAAAGCATACAAAGATAAACTAATCAAGGCTAGAGAAGACAATAAAAAAGCCTATGGCAAAGCTTTTAATTACTTTAAGGCAGCTAAATGTGTTTATGATGAAATAGAAAATACAAACAAAATCAATGTTGATTTTAAAAAGGTAAATGACTTAAGTAAAAAGTATATAGATGAAATATTTAAAAAAACAGTATCTTTGAATTATAATCACGAATTTGAAGTAAGATACTTGTTCTCAAGTGCCTATACCCCTGAAGGATACTATGATTATACAGAAACCATATTAGATGGAATGGACAATATATATTATTTACAAGGAGAAATAGGTACAGGTAAATCTACATTTTTAAACAGAATAGTAGAAGAATCTAGAATTAGAAATTTCCATGTGGAAATATACTATGATTCTATTTTAGTAGATAAGATAGAATCTGTTTTAATACATGAGTTAAATACTATTATTTCTTCAAATGATCTAGCAAAAAAATATTCCCATACCTTAATTGACTTTAATCAATACTTTAATAATTTCAAAATAAATGAAGATGATTATAGTATTTATGATTTTCTAATTAAAAAAGGTATAGAAGGGCTAAAGGATGCTAAGAAAAACCATTTTATACTTGAAAGTTCCTATAAAGAATTTGTAGATTATGAGGGAATAGATGAGGAAAGAGAAAGAATATGGGGAGAAATACAAAGGTTTATATATAGAGTTTAAATAAAGGCTAGGGATTAAATTCCTAGCCTTTACAATTAATTAATATCTCATCATAAAATTTTTTAATTACACTATTTAAAAGAACTGGAGCAGTAACCCCTTGAACTGTCTGATTGCTTCCTCCACCTTTAATTATGATGCTTTCAGCTATTTTATTAAATACTTTTTTCAAATCTATCTTTAAGTCTTGGCTTCTACTTATGAAAAATTGGCCTACATTTTCATCGGAAATACTATATATTTGGATTATTTTATCTTTGGAATTCAGGTATGAAGATATAGGTCTTAATTCATTTATGCTAATATCTTTAAATTCCTTTACTATATATTTTATACCATTGATAGGTTTTGAATCATTCAAAAGAGAATTAGCCCTATACTTTAGTAGTTCTTCTTTTAATTTTTTATTTTCTTTTTTTAGATTATCTACATCATTAATAAGTTTTTTCGTGTTTTTTAAGACATCTTTATCCTTTGATGTAAACAATAGTCCAATTTCTTTAATATATTGGTTTTTCCATGTATAATCTTTAATGGCCCTGGAGCCACAAATAAATTCTACCCTTGTATAATTTTTATATTTATTCCATCTTGTAATCTTAATAAGACCAATTTCACCTGTATTATATACATGAGTACCGCAGCAAGGGGAATAATCAATACTATCGATTTCTACTATACGAATATCATCCTTAGTATTTGGTTCTTTTCTAATAGGTAATAGAGATAGTTCATTTTCATCAGCTATATAGGATTTAATTTTAAAGTTAGATTGAATTATCTTATTAGATAAAAACTCCACTTGTTGGATTTCCTCTTCAGTAAGCTCAGGTTTAGTTATATCAATGTATACAGATTCCTTTCCAATATGAAACCCATCAGTATAAGCATTTAAGAGTCTATAAAAGGAAGAGGAAAGTAAATGTTGTCCTGAATGTTGCTGCATTAAGTCAAATCTATTATCCCAATTAATAGCTAATTTAACAGAATTAGTTGAGATGTCTTTATTTATTACATGCACTATATCCCTTCCATCTTCATAAACATCTAAAACAGTAGTATTATTTATGGTTCCCATGTCCCTGGGTTGTCCTCCAGATAAATGGGGATAAAATATAGTTCTGTCTAATTTAATATGATAGCTGTTATTTTTATGTATCTTTTCTATTATTTTAGCGTCTATCTCTTTCAAATAAGGATTTTCCATGTAAATTTTATTAGTCAATAAAATCACCAGACCTTTCCAATGATAAGTTAATTTGTATTTATATATTTGTATTTATAGATTAAAGTTGAGTTTTTGTGTTATAATCAATACAATATTTACCAGTCTACCAAGATAATAAATATGATGATTATAGGTGGAGATCATGAATAGACCAATAACTGTATTATTAACCCCTTATATATTAGGTGTATTATTTGTATATTATTGTGAGATCAATCCTTTAACAATGATAATTCTTCTTCTAATATCTATTATTACTTTATTTTATAATATAATAAATAATAGTTTAAATCAAAAGTTTTTAATAGTATTATTTTTCTTTTTAGGTATCTTTACTACTGTCACTATGAATAATGGTAGTGCACTGATACATCAGGTAGATAAAAGAAGTAATCTCTATGGAACTGTAGAACAAGTCGTCCATATCGATGATACTAGAGGAAAATATGTAGTCAAAGTAGGACAGCTAGACAACAAAAATATTACTAAGGAAAAAATTATTTTAAATGTAATAGGAAATATGGATTTAGAAAGGGGAGATACCATATGTTTTAATGGTGTATTAAAAATCCCTCCACAAAACTCTAATCCAAAACTTTTTAATTATAGATTGGCTTTGATGTCAGATAAAATATATACTACTATGACTATTAAGGATTATTCTATTAGAGAAATAAATAAAAACAATCCTAATATTAGATATACCATTAAGAGTAAAATTACAAGTCATATTGAGGACCTATTTTCCTCTAAGCTTAAAGAGGATAATAGCTCGCTTATAACAAGTATAATCTTAGGAAAATCAAATTATTTAAATGAAGAAAATCTTTTTTTATATAGAGACATGGGACTAGCCCATATACTTGCAGTATCAGGTTTACATATTGGAATAATATCTGGATTTTTAATATTCCTATTTTCAAGGCTAGGTATAAAAAGAAGTTTAAATTTAAGTTTAACCTTAGGATTAATATGGATTTACGGATATTTGATAGATTTTCCACCATCTATACTAAGATCAAGTATAATGTTTACAGTCCTATTTTGTTCTCAATTAATTCATGAACCCTATGACTCTATAAATACATTAAGCTTAGCTGCATTAGTATTATTACTTATAAATCCATATTACTTATTTAATCTAGGATTTCAATTATCATTTATGGCAACTATTTCTATAATATTATTTGCTCCTAAGCTAAATAGTATTTTTTATCCAAATAACAATAGATTAACTAATACTTTGTCTTCCTTGATAGGAGTTCAGATAGGGTTATTTCCAATTCAGATTTATTATTTTAATAAAATTAGTTTACTTAGTATTCCCGCTAATATAGTTGTAGTACCATTATTATCTTTATCTTTAATATTGGGATTGCTTATGATTATATTTTCCTATGTTATACCTTTTTTAAATGTAGGAATTGGGATTGTTTTAGATTTTATACTTAGCCTACAATTTAAAATATTAGATATGTTAAATCATATTCCATACAATATTTATAAGATTTTTTCACCAGAGATAATTAGTATATTATTATTTTATATAATTATATTATTCTTGTTTGGATTTATAGATATAAAAAGACTAAACAAAGACATTCATAAGATCATGCTTGTGTGCCTATTTTTAATCATAGTATTTAATATGGTTTTTATAATAAATGACAAGTCTGTAGAGTTACATTTTATAGACGTAGGTCAAGGAGATGCTATCTTTATTAGAACTAGGAAGGCTAATTATTTAATGGATACAGGTGGAAGCTTTTTTGATTCTATGGATATAGGAAACAGTATTACCCTGCCATATTTGGAAAAATTAGGGGTCAAAAGATTAGACGGAATATTTATTACTCATTTTGATGAAGATCATAGTCAGGGACTCAATGCATTAATGGAAAATTTAAAAATAGATTATATAATCTCTAGCTATTATCCAGAAGAAAGTCAATTAACTGAGAAAATTAAAACAAATAAAATACCATTTATGATTTTAAAAAAGGGTCATAGATTATTTTTAGATAAAGAAGTAAATTTGGATATATTATGGCCTTGTGATGAACTAGATAATAGTTATAAGCCTAATAATAGATCATTGGTTTCATTATTAACTATAGAAGATACTAAGATATTACTTACTGGAGATATAGAAAAGGAAGGAGAAATCCTCATAGCTAAAGATTTTAATGAAAAGGTAGATATTATAAAAATACCTCATCATGGTAGTAATACATCCTCTACATGGGAATTCATAGAAGAATTAAAGCCAGAAGTAGGCATTATTTCTGTAGGTAGAAACAATTTTTATGGACATCCAAATATAGAAGTATTAGAACGATATAAGGAGCTAAGAACTCAAATCTATAGAACTGATAGTATGGGATTAATAGAGATTAAACATAAGAATGGGGGCTACTTTATTAAACATTTCCTGCAAAATGGGGTTAGGCCTAAATTTAATATACCCAATTTTATATATGAGCATTTAATCTTATTACTTTTTTATATAGTATATTTTGTGGTATTATGTAGATATATAACTTGGTTGTTTAATAGATATACTGAAGAAAATTATATTTATGACTATGGTGCCAGAGATCATCATTTTGAATTTAAATCTATAGATTCCAATTTTAGAATATAATGGAGCATTTATTATATGGTTTATAATTATTTGCATTTATTAAATATAGAATTAAATATAAAAGTTATAATTAGAGATGGAATTAAAATATTTTACCAAAAAAGGAGTACAGTTTATATGATATATAGTGAATTCTCGAAATGTATTATCAAGGACAATATACAATCTTCCTATCTATTTATAGATAAAGAAGAGTATATGATGAATATTATATTAGATAAATTAAAGGATAAATATATAGATAAATCTTTTGAAACTATAAATTTCATTAAGATTGAGGGGAAGGATGCCACATTAGATACATTGATTAATGCTTGTGAAACCCTTCCTTTTATGTCTAGCAAGAAGATTGTTTTATTTAGAGATATACATATATTTTTAGAAGGCCTAGATAAGACTATGGAAAAGGAACTGTATAAATACCTAGATGATTTAGGGGACTATCTTGTCCTTGTTTTTATGGACAATGCTTCATCAATAAAGAAAAATAGTAAATTTTATAAATACTTTAACAAAAAAGATCAAGTCGTAGAGTTTCCAAAACTATCAGGAAATGATTTAAATCAATGGATTTTAAGTATATTAAAAAAGTATGATAGACATATGTCTATATCAAATATTAACTATTTTGTAGAACACAGTTCCTATAGAAGTAAAAATATTGATTTAAGCTTATATGATTTAGAAAATGAACTAGTGAAAGCAATAAACTATACTACAAATAAGGAGATAACCAAAGAAGATATTGACCTGGTTCTTGCTAAATCTATAGATACGAATATATTTGAGCTATTAAATGCTATCAACTCTTCCAATGGAGAAAAGGCCTTAAGTATCTTTAATGATATGTATATATCCAATGAGCCAATACCAAGGATATTTTATATGATTACTAGGCAAATAAGGCTTATGTTAGGCTATAAACTTTATAAAAAAATGGGATATGGTGAAAGTAAGATACAAGAAAAGATAGGAATCAAAAGCTATGAATTTAGCAAAGTTAGAGGACAGTCAGGGAAATTTACAGCCAAACAATTGGAAGACATAATGAAAGAACTATTAGAAATAGATATAAGGATGAAAACTGCATCACAAAATGATAAACTAGAAATGGAAATGTTAGTGGTACGGCTTTGTAGTTATAAATAAAATTATAAACAAAATAAAACTTCGGGCGCCCGAAGTTTTATTTAGATTGCATTGTTTAATTTTTTAGTTAAATTACTTATGTTTCTAGATACAGCGTTTTTATGAACTATGTTTAGATGAGCAGCTCTTTTTAGTTTCTTATCGATAGCCTTTAGAAGTTCCCTTGCTTCTTCGATGTTTCCTTCATTTATAGCATTATCAAATTTTCTTATATATGTTTTAATTTCAGTTTTTTTACCTTTATTTAGAGCAGTTCTATATTTAGTGATCTCGATTCTTTTCTTAGCTGATTTTATATTAGCCAATGGTTTCACCTCCTCGTATCTAACAAAAGATATTTTACCACGATGAAGGCCAAATTGCAAGGATAAATAATATGGTATATGGACAAAATTATTAAAGTAGAGCTGTTATAGAATTTGGAGGGATAGATATGAAACATATTTATACAGATTTAGCTGTAGAAAGTAAGGAAATATATAATCCGGAAAAAAAGAAAGAAATAGAAGGTGTATCAGTCGAAGTAGCAGATGAAAAAAATTATTCGGTAACCACAGTAAAAGTTTTAAATCAAAAGGGTAGTCAGAAAATTAGGAAACCCCTTGGGACTTATGTTACTATAGATGTTCCAAATCTTGACAAAACAGATGAAGATTTGAAGGATGAAATAAGTATAGCCTTTGCTAAAGAATTAAAGGCTTTAATTAAAGAATATAAAAAGAATAAAATTCTTATTATAGGTTTAGGAAATTGGAATATAAGCTCCGACTCTTTGGGACCTAAAGTGATTGATAAGGTATTGGTTACAAGACAATATTTTATAAACTATAATAAAGAATTTGATGAAACCATGGCAAATGTAGCAGCAATTTCACCGGGAGTTATGGGGTTAACTGGAATAGAAACCTTTGATATAGTTAAGGGAATAGTAGATAAGATACAACCAGATATTTTAATAGCTGTAGATGCTCTTTCCTCTAGAAAGATGGATAGGATTAGTACAACTATTCAAATATCAGATGTAGGTATTAGTCCAGGAAGTGGTGTTGGAAATACAAGAGCAGGACTTACTAAGGAAACTTTAGGTCTTCCTGTAATAGCTATAGGAATACCTACCGTTGTAAATGCAGCCACTATGGTAAATGATACTATGGACTTGATAATTCATTCTATGAAGGAACAAGCAGAAATAGGATCAGAGTTTTATTCTTTACTTGAAGGATTATCTAAGGAAGATAAATATAAATTAATAGAAGAGGTACTATCACCATTTATGGGAAATGTAATAGTTACGCCCAAAGATATAGATGTACTAATTGATGATCTTTCTATAATAGTGGCCAATGGGTTAAATATAGCTATTCACCCTGGCATAGACATTGCTGATGTTAATAGATATATAAGGTAAAAATTTAATACATCATATATTGTAACCCTACTGAATATATATTTTTTATGGGAAGTTATAATTAGGAGGGTTAACAATATGAGAAGAAATACAAAAAGCACATACTTAATTATAGCCTTAATTTGTTTAATATTACTAAATTTAGGTTCTATGACTATAATTTTTTCAAAGAATGTGGAAGTTTTTAATAAAGGACAGGATATGGAGTTTCTTGAAAAAATAAAATCTAAACTAGATATTAAGGAAAATATAAGGAAAATATTAAAAAATTTTAAGGTAAAATATAAAAACAATGGGAATCAATCAAATAAGAAAGGGTCTATATTTAAAAACGAAAATGATGCAGAAGAATTGGAAGATTTTATAATTATTAATACTGAGAAAGAGTATGAAGATTTAATAATAGTAAAGGATAATGAAGGCAGAGATTCAATTGAAAACATTCCTGAGCCACTAGGTATTAAAAAAGTAAAGGTTAATAAAGAAAAACCATATATTTATATATACCATACCCATGCTACAGAGTCTTTTGTTTCTTTCGAAAAGGAAGGATATAGAACTACTGACAATGATAAGAATATAGTAGCTATAGGAAATACACTTACTAAAGTTTTAGAAGGGGGAGGGCACAAAGTAACCCATGAACTAACTCATCATGATAGACCTTCATATAATGACTCATATACAAGATCATTAAATTCAATTAATAAGGCAGTAGCCAAAGAAAAAAACCTAAAATTTTTATTTGATGTTCATAGAGATGCTATTGATAGAAAATCATCGGGGTATGATGCTTTTGTAAAAAAATCTAAAGTAAAAATAAACAATATAGATACAGCTACCTTCTCACTTGTTGTTGGCCCAGACTCTGCAAATTATACTGAAGTTCTTAATTTTGCCAAATATATTAAAGCTGTATCAGATACTCTATATCCTGGACTATGTGTAGGTATAATAATTAAGCCATATGGAAGGTTTAATCAATATATATCCGATTACTCAGCTTTAATAGAAATCGGCAGAAATGTAAATACATTTGAAGAAGTAAATGAATCCGCAAAGTTAATAGGAGAAATAATGGATATAGTCATTAGAAGCATTCAAGAATAATCTTCAAAATAAATTGAAATAGTGTTATAATAACTTAACGGAAGATAATTAGGAGGTTTTTAGATGGAAAAAAATAATAAGGATAATTCTTCTAATGAAATAATAGAGTGGGCAAAAAGTATTGTAATAGCAGTTATAATAGCAATATTTATTAAAACATTCATCTTTAATTCAACTTATGTAAAAGGAAATTCCATGGCTCCTACCTTACATGAAAAAGATAGGTTGTTTGCCATTAAGGTACCTTTATATTTTAATGGACCATCTAGGGGGGATATTGTGGTCCTAGAAGCCCCAGATAACCCAAGTAAAGATTATATTAAAAGGGTTATAGGCTTAGAAGGAGATAAAATAGAAATAAAGGATGGGAAAGTATATCTTAATGGAGAAGTATTACAGGAAGATTATATTGCAAAGGGTGCCTATACAACAGTATATGATACAGATACTTGGATTGTTCCACCGGATGAAGTCTTTGTATTAGGGGATAATAGAGATGTAGGTGCTAGTAAGGATAGTAGATATTTTGGATGTATTCCTAAAAGTTCATTAAAGGGAGTTACCGGATTTAGATATTTTCCATTAGGAAGTAAATTTGGTAAGATAAAATAGAATACTTTTCCTTAAACTGGATATCCTAATGATGGTGATAAATATGGAATCCAGAATGGAAAAAAACAAGCGTTTAGCAAGAGAAAAAAGGAAAAGGAAATTTAAAGCATTTCTTATTTTACTAATGACGATACTAGTTGCGTTCGGCATCTTTAGAGTGAATCAAATTATAAAAGAATTAAATTACTTAGAAAATACTACTTTACTTAATTATGATTATAAAAACAATACTCTTGTCTTCTTTGGAGAGACATACTATATAGATTTTAGAATACTTAAAAAAGATTTTTAAAAGGCCACAATAGTTGGCCTTTTATTTTACATTAATTAAATTGTTTGTTATAATTAGCTAGAGTTATGCGAATTATCAGAGGAGGCGAATAATTGATACATGGAAAAAATAAGTCAAGATAATATAAGGAATTTTTCAATAATTGCTCATATAGATCATGGAAAATCCACACTTGCAGATAGATTAATTGAGAAAACGGGAATGTTGACTTCAAGAGAAATGCAAGCTCAAGTATTAGATAATATGGATTTAGAAAGAGAAAGAGGTATTACAATTAAGCTAAAGGCTGTAAGATTAGTTTATGAGTCAAAGGATGGAGAAAAATACATACTAAACTTAATAGATACACCTGGACATGTAGACTTCAATTATGAAGTTTCTAGATCCTTAGCTGCTTGCGAAGGAGCTTTGTTAATTGTAGATTCCACCCAAGGAGTAGAAGCTCAAACTTTGGCTAATGTATATTTAGCCTTAGAGGAAGATTTAGAAATTATACCTGTAATAAATAAGATTGACTTACCTAGTGCTAGAACAGATGAAGTAAAAAGAGAAATTGAAGATGTCATAGGTATAGATTGCGAAGATGCACCATTAATATCAGCTAAAGAAGGATTAAACATAGAAGATGTTTTAGAGGCTATAGTGAACAAGGTTCCTGCTCCAACAGGAGACCCTAAAGCCCCATTAAAAGCCCTGATTTTCGATTCTTATTATGACACATATAAAGGAGTAATCTGTTATATAAGAGTAGTAGAAGGTACCATAAAAGCAGGCATGGAAATCAAGATGATGTCCACAGGTAAAACCTTCGAAGTAACTGAAGTAGGTGTAAATACTTCAAAACATGTAGTGTTAGATGAGTTGTGTGCAGGAGATGTAGGATTTGTTACAGCTAGTATAAAGGATGTAAAAGAGGCTACTGTTGGAGATACAATCACAGATAAAAACAATCCTACAAAGGAACCATTATCAGGTTATAAGGAAGTTGTTCCCATGGTTTATTGTGGAATCTACCCTGCAGAAGGTGAAGATTTTAACTCTGTAAGGGATGCTTTAGAAAAGCTACAGGTAAATGATGCAGCCCTAGTGTTTGAACCAGAAACATCTGCAGCCTTAGGCTTTGGATTTAGATGTGGCTTTTTAGGTTTACTTCATATGGAAATTATTCAGGAAAGATTAGATAGAGAATTTGATTTAAATATTATTGCAACGGCTCCAAGTGTTATTTATAAAATCATAAAAAATGATGGAAAAGTTTTAGAAATTCAAAATCCAACTGATATGCCTCCTTTGACAGAGATAAATTATATGGAAGAACCTATTGTAAAAGCTTCTATTATGACACCAACAGACTATGTAGGTGCTATAATGGAATTATGTCAAAATAAAAGAGGAACTTTTTTAAATATGGAATACCTTGAAGAAAAAAGGGTAGTTATGCATTATGAACTTCCGTTAAATGAGGTTATATACGACTTTTTTGATGCGTTAAAGTCTAGGACTAGGGGATATGCTTCCTTGGATTATGAATTAAAGGGGTATGAACCCTCAAACTTAGTCAAGCTAGATATTTTAATTAATGGAGAATCAGTAGATGCATTTTCATTAATAGTTCATGAAGAGAAGGCTTATGAGAGAGGAAGAACCATTGCAGAAAGACTAGTAGATGTTATACCAAGACATCAGTTTGCAATCCCTATACAGGCAGCTGTTGGATCTAAGATAATAGCTAGGGAGACCATAAGAGCCTTAAGAAAGGATGTATTGGCTAAATGTTATGGAGGAGACATCTCCAGGAAGAAAAAGTTATTAGAAAAACAAAAAGAAGGTAAGAAAAGAATGAGGCAAATAGGTGCAGTAGAAGTACCACAAGAGGCATTTTTAACTGTGCTGAAATATGATGAATAGATGGGATAATAAATGCACACATAGTTGTGCATTTATTTCGCATATTAGGAGGTAATCATGGAGGATTTCGGATTATATATTCATATACCTTTTTGTACTAAAAAGTGCTTTTATTGTGATTTTACTTCCTTTCCTGATAGAATGGATATTATAGAAAAATATATAGATTGTTTAATACAGGAGTTATCTTTTTATAAGGGCAAATTAAAAAATCACAATATAAAAACTATTTTCATTGGTGGAGGAACACCTTCTTCAATAGATGGTAAATATATTTATAAAGTACTAGACTATATATACTCTAATTATACAGTAGATAAGACTCCAGAAATAACTATAGAAATTAATCCAGGAACATTAACAAAAGATAAAGCAAATATTTATAAAAAATCTGGTATAAATAGGATAAGTATGGGCTTACAAACATTTAATAGACATATTTTAAAATCTATTGGAAGATCTCATACGCCAGAGGAGTTTTATGACTCCTATGATATACTTAATAGATTAGGATTTAAGAATATAAATGTGGATTTAATATTTGGTTTACCAAACCAAGCGCTAAAGGATATTATCTATGACTTAAAACAGGTAACTAAATTAAATATAAATCATATATCTTATTATAGTTTAATAATAGAAGCAGGAACATTAATGAATAAGTGGTATGAAGAAGGAAAATTAGACTTACCTAATGAAGATGAAGAGCGTCAGATGTATTACTATATAGTAGATACCTTAATAAAAAATGGATTTACCCATTATGAAATTTCCAATTTTGCTAGGGATAATTATCAGTGCATTCATAATAATATATACTGGAAGGTAAAACCCTATCTAGGAATAGGATTAGGTAGCCATTCCAATATTATGGGAAAAAGATTTTGGAATGTAGATAGATTCCATGAGTATTTTAGTTTAATATCTAAGGATATATTTCCAATAGCAGGAGAAGAAATCATAGACAAAGAAACGGAGATTTCAGAGTTTTGTATACTAGGTTTAAGACTTATAGAAGGAATAAATAAAAAGGAATTTAGAAATAGATTTCATATAAATATAGAAGATATTTTTAAAGATCAAATAGCAAAACATATAAACAATAGTTTATTAATAGAAGATCAGGATAGTCTACATTTAAGTCCTAAAGGACTAGATCTTGCTAATTTAGTAGAAGTAGACTTTTTATTATAATAAAAATCTATATAAGTATTGACAAAAATTGAAACAAGTGGTAACTTATTATTGTACGAATTAGCACTCGAGCCTAAAGAGTGCTAACAAACATCCACAACATAATATTAGAGGTGAAAGCCATGTTGGATGAGAGAAAGTTAAAAGTTTTATATGCCATTATAAATAGCTATATAAGCAGTGCAGAGCCAATTGGGTCAAGAACTATTTCAAAGAATTATGATTTGGGGGTTAGTTCTGCAACCATAAGGAATGAAATGTCTGATTTAGAGGATTTAGGGTTTTTAAGCAAACCTCATTCATCAGCAGGTAGAGTTCCTTCAGACAAAGCTTACAGATTTTATGTAAATCAATTATTAAAACAAAATAAACAATCTATAGGAACAGAAAAAGACATAGAAATAAAGGAGATCTTAGCAAATAAATCCTGGGAAATGGAGGAGTTGATTCGAAACTCAGCAGAAATGTTATCCGCTTTAACTAGCTATACTGCCATTGTAGCTTCTCCGAAACTTAAGACTAGTAAGGTTAAAACTATTCAATTGTTGTCCTTAGATGATTTAAGGGTACTAATGATTATTGTATGTGATACGGGAATTGTCAAAAAGGCAATATATAAGCCTAAAAATCCAATTTCTTCAGATCAATTAAGTACAATATCTAAATTCTTAAACATTAAGTTGCAAGGGCTGTCTATGGATGAGTTATTGATTCAATTTGAAAACAATGTATTTGAAGAAATGTATAAGTATAAGGGAGTTATTGATGAGTTAATACCTATAATCAACGATTCTATTGAAGATTTAACATCTATAGATTTATATTCTTATGGATTAACAAAAATTTTAAACTTTCCTGAGTATAGGGATGTAGAAAAAGTAAAGGAATTCATATCATTTGTTGAAGATAAAGATCTAATCTTAGATATATTACTCAATAATTCTTCTTCAGAAGACATTGATATATTAATTGGAAGTGAAAACAAATATGCACCCATTAAAGATATCAGTATGATTACTGCTACCTATAAAATTGGAAATAAAACAATAAGCAAGGTTGGGTTGGTTGGTCCTACTAGAATGGATTATTTAAATCTTATAGATACCTTGAAAATATTTTCTGCAAACATAACAGATATGTTAAATATGTTAATGGGAAATCAATAACTATATCAAATAATTTACTAGGGGTGAAGGTGATGGAAGTAGATAAAAATTTAAAAAGTCCAGAGAGTAATGAGGAATTAGAAAAAGAAAATCATGACTATAATACTAAGGATTCACAAACTGAGGAATTATTAAAGAAAAAAGAAGCTGAACTTAAGGAAGTAGATAGTCAATTGTTAAGGCTCCAGGCTGATTTTGTAAATTACAAAAAAAGAACAGAAAAAGAGAAGGAAGGACTAATATCTTATGGAGTTGAAACTATTGCTTGTGAACTTCTACCTATATTAGATAATTTTGAAAGAGCCCTAGAAAGTCAAGATGATAAGGAAGATGGATTTTATAAGGGCATAGATATGATAAAACAACAATTATTTGATACTTTAAAAAATAATGGATTAGAGGAAATTGATGCTTTAAATAAACCTTTTGATCCTAATTATCATCATGCTGTAGTTATGGAAGAGTCACAAGAACATGAAGAAGGAACAATAATTGGCGTGCTTCAAAAAGGATATATGATAAAAGACAAGGTTATTAGACCTGCGATGGTTATCGTGTGTAAATAACTTTTAAGGAGGAATTTGAAATGGGAAAAATAATAGGAATTGACTTAGGAACTACTAACTCTGCTGTTGCAGTAATGGAAGGTGGAGAACCAATAATTATACCAAATGTGGAAGGAAATAGAACTACTCCTTCAGTAGTTGCTTTTACCAAAGATGGCGAAAGATTAGTAGGAGAAACTGCTAAAAGACAAGCGATAACAAATCCAGAGAGAACTATCCAATCTATTAAAAGAAAAATGGGTAGCGATCATAAGGAAAATATAGATGGAAAAGATTATTCACCTCAAGAAATATCAGCTATGACATTGCAAAAAATCAAGATGGACGCAGAGAGTTATTTAGGTGAAACTGTTACAGAGGCAGTTATTACTGTGCCTGCTTACTTTACTGATAGTCAAAGACAAGCAACTAAGGATGCAGGAAAAATTGCTGGTTTAGAAGTAAAGAGAATTATCAACGAGCCTACAGCAGCAGCATTAGCATATGGTATGGATAAAGAAGAAGGGCAAAGCAAGATAATGGTATTTGACTTGGGAGGAGGAACCTTTGACGTATCAATTCTTGAATTAGGTGACGGAGTATTTGAAGTACTAGCCACTAGAGGAAATAACCATCTAGGTGGAGATGATTTTGATAATGCTCTAATTAAATATATAAATGATGAATTTCAAAAAGAAAATGGCATAGATCTTACAAAAGATAAGATGAGTTTACAAAGATTAAAGGAAGCGGCTGAAAAAGCTAAAAAAGAATTATCATCAACTATGTCAACTAATATAAACTTACCATTTATCACAGCTACTCAATCAGGTCCATTACATTTAAATATAGATATTACAAGGGCTAAATTTGAGGAACTAACATCACACTTAGTAGATCAAACTATGGAACCAGTTAAAGCGGCTCTAAAGGATGCAGGTTTACAACCATCAGAAATAGAAAAAGTTTTACTTGTAGGTGGATCTACAAGGATCCCAGCTGTACAAGAGGCTGTAAAGAAATTAACAGGCAAAGAACCACAAAAGGATATAAATCCTGATGAATGTGTAGCATTAGGTGCCGCTATACAAGGTGGAGTATTAAGTGGTGAAGTTAAGGACCTTCTATTACTAGATGTTACACCTCTATCTTTAGGTATAGAAACTTTAGGAGGAGTAACTACTAGATTAATTGAAAGAAACACAACTATACCAACTAAAAAATCACAAATATTCTCAACTGCTAGTGACAATCAAACATCTGTAGATATACATGTTCTACAAGGTGAAAGGGAAATGGCCAGTGATAATATTACCCTTGGAAGATTCCAATTAACTGGTATACCACCAGCACCAAGAGGAATACCTCAAATAGAAGTAACATTTGATATCGACGCTAATGGTATTGTAAATGTTAGTGCTAAGGATCTAGGGACTGGAAAAGAACAAAGAATAACTATAACTGCATCAAGTAATTTATCAGATGATGAAATAGAAAAGAAAGTAAAGGAAGCAGAAAGATTTGCTGAAGAAGATAAAAAGAAAAAAGAGGCTATTGAAGTAAGAAATATAGCTGATTCTACTGTATATCAAACAGAAAAAACATTAAAAGATTTAGAAGGCAATATATCAGATGATGAAAAATCACAAATTGAAAATAAATTAGAAGATCTAAAGAAAGCTTTAGAAGGAGACAATATAGAAGATATTAAAGAAAAAACAGAGGCTTTAAATCAAGAGTTCCATAAAATTTCTGAAAAGTTATATCAAAACATGAACCAAGAGGGTTCAGATAGCGGATCAAATGCAAATGTTGATGATGATGTAGTAGATGGAGATTACGAAGTAGTAGATGAAGATTAGTTATTTAATTCAAAGCTAAATCTGCAGATTTAGCTTTGAATTTTGTATTTTACTTTTAGAAGGTTGGTGAAATTTGTTGAGGGATTATTATGAAATATTAGGCATTAATAAAGATGCTACAGAAGCTGAAATAAAGAAGGCCTATAGAACCCTTGCCAAAAAATATCATCCAGATTTAAATCCAGACAACAAGGAAGCAGAACAAAAATTCAAAGAAGCAACTGCTGCCTACGAAATCCTAAGCAATTCTGAAAAAAGGTCTAGATATGATAGATTTGGTCATGCAGGGGTGGATCCACAGGCTCAGGATTTTGGAGGGTTTGGAGATATATTTGAAGATATATTTGATATATTTGGTGGAGGGTTCGGAGGAGGATATTCTCAAAGAAATAGAAGAAATGGACCTGTTAGAGGTGCTGATTTAAGATATGATTTAAATATAGAATTTAAAGAAGCTGTTTTTGGAACAGAAAAAGAAATCCAGATTCAAAGAACGGAAGAATGTTCTACATGTCATGGTACAGGTGCTAAAGAAGGTACAAATAAGGAAACTTGTTCAAAATGTAAAGGTACAGGTGAAGTAAGATATGCACAACAAACTGCATTTGGCCAATTTGTAAGGGTAGGTACATGTGATGAATGTAATGGTACAGGTGAAATAATAAAGGAAAAATGCTCTACTTGTAATGGAGAAGGTAGAGAAATAAAGACAAAAAGGATAAAGGTAAAAATACCTGCAGGAGTAGATAATGGTTCTATTATCTCTATTAGGGGAGAAGGAGAAAGTGGTCAGAGAGGCGGACCAGCTGGAGACTTATTCATATATATTAGTGTAAAGAAAAGCTCTATATTTAGGCGACAAGGTAATAATCTATATTTAGATATACCATTAACATTTACAGAGGCGGCTTTAGGTGCAGAAATAGAAGTTCCAACCCTTGAAGAAGTAGAAATATTCAACATTCCTGCCGGAACTCAAACAGGAACTGAATTTAGACTAAAAAATAAAGGGGTCCCCAATGTAAGAGGGGTAGGACGTGGAGACTTATTTTTCAAAGTAAACATTAAAGTACCTACCGATTTAACAGAAAAGCAAAAGCAAATATTAGTAGACTTTGCTAAGGAATCTGGCGAGGATTACAAGGAACATAAAAAGGGCTTTTTTGAAAAAGTAAAAGATGCCTTTAACTAAAACAATCACTAATAGTGATTGTTTTTTGATTACACTGGCATTTAATAATATATTGAGTTATAATAATTTAAGATTTATTTTATAAAAATATAATCAGGGTATATTGTATTAAGGATAGAAATTAGCTAGTGATATAGCAAAGTATGATTATTATGGCAAAATCTGTAATTTATTATAATTATATTATACAAGGAGTGTTAAGTTCATGAAATGGATAGAGGTTGTTGTAAAAACTTCTCAGGAAAATGAAGACATTGTTTCAGATGTTTTATATCAGGCTGGAGCTCAAGGATTAGCAATTGAAGATCCAAATGATATATTGGAACTATCACAAAATCAGGAAGAATGGGATTTTTTTGATATAAATATATCAGAAGAAGATTTAGGAAATATAATTATAAAAGCATATTATTCTGAGTCTAGTGATATAAAAAGTATAATTGATTTTATTAGAGAAAAAATAGAAAACAATTCTCAAAAAGGAGAAGGAAAATCCTACGGCAAGATAGTATTAAATAAAGTAGATGAAAAAGATTGGTCAGAATCCTGGAAGAAATATTATAAACCTAAGCGAATAGGTAAAAGGATAATTATAAAGCCAAGTTGGGAGGATTTTAAGTGTAATGCCAATGATTTAATAGTTGAGTTAGATCCAGGAATGGCATTTGGAACAGGCACTCATGAAACTACAATAATGTGTACAGAAGCCATAGAATCTTATATGAAGCCAGGAGACAAGGTTTATGATGTAGGATGTGGAAGTGGGATACTTAGTATAGTAGCAGCTAAATTAGGTGCTTCTAAGGTATTAGGAATAGATATGGATCCAAATAGTGTTAGGATTTCAAAGGAAAACATAATAAGAAATGGTGTAGATGACACAATAGATATATTAGAAGGAAATCTATTGGATTTAATTAGCGAAAAGGCAAATGTAATAGTATCTAATATAATAGCAGAAATAATAGTAGGAATGTCATTAGATATTAAGGAGAAATTAACAGATAATGGTATATTTATTGCATCAGGAATAATTTTGGATAAAATAGATTTAGTTAAGAATGCTTTATTATCCCATGATTTTAAAATTATAGAAACAAAAATAATGAATGAATGGGCATGTATAGTAGCTTCTAGAAATTAGGTGATTAGATGCGTAAGTTTTTTGTAGAATCAGATCAAATAATAGAAGATAAAATATTTATCTTAGATAAGGATGTAAAACATATTAGAGATGTATTACGATTAAGAACTGGAGATAGAATTGAAATATCTTGTGATGGAGTAATATATTTGTGTCAGATAGATGATATATTAAGGGATAAAGTAATACTAGATATACTATCTAATTCTAAGGGAGAAAATGAACCTGAAATTGAAATTGTATTATTTCAAGGTTTAGCTAAAAGTAATAAGATGGATTTTATAATACAAAAAGGTACTGAAATAGGTATTAAAGATTTTTATGGAGTAATAACGGATCGAACAATAGTAAAGATAAAAGATATAAAAAAAGAAAAAAATAAAATAAGTAGATGGGACTTAATTGCAGAGGAAGCAGCAAAACAATCAAAGAGGGACTATATACCAAAGATAAAGGGAATTATTTCTTTTGATGAAATGATAGAACTGATAAAAGATGAAGAAAGTATTATAGTTCCTTATGAAGATGAAGAAAATCTTAGTATAGGTAATGGATTAAGGAATATAAAAAGCAAGAAAATAAATTTGATTATTGGACCAGAGGGAGGCTTTGAGCCAGACGAAATTCAAAAGATAGAGGATATAGGTGGAAAAATAGTTTCTTTAGGCCCTAGAATCTTAAGGACGGAAACAGCAGGTTTTGTGTCAGCTACTATTATACTTTATGAGTTAGGAAAATTAGGAGTGATTTAATGAAAAGAGTAGCTTTTCATACATTGGGATGTAAGGTAAATCAATATGAAACAGAGGCAATGGAAAAACTCTTTGAAGATAGGGGATATTTAGTGGTAAATGATGAAGAGTTTGCTGATGTTTATGTTATAAATACATGTACAGTTACAAATCTATCAGATAGAAAATCTAGACAATTTATTAGAAAGTCAAAGGGCATAAATGAAGATGCCATTATAGCGGTTGTAGGATGTTATTCTCAAGTATCTCCCAAAGAAGTAGAGGAATTAGAAGGCGTAGATGTTATAATAGGTACAAGCGAAAGAAATAAAATAGTTGAACTTTGTGAAATAGCAAAAGAGGAAAATAGAAGAATTAATATAGTGAGAAATATTAAAACATATAAGGAGTTTGAACCTATTAATATAGATAATATAAAGTCAAAATCTAGAGCTTATATAAAGATACAAGATGGATGTAATCAATACTGTTCATATTGTATAATTCCATATGCAAGGGGACCCATAAGAAGTAGAGATGTTGAGGAAATTTTATTTGAAGCTAAAAAATTAGCTAGAGTGGGATTTAAGGAAATTGTACTTACGGGAATTCATGTAGCATCTTATGGAAAAGATCTTACAGGTATAGATTTAGGAGAAGTTATAAAAAGAATTGCATTAATAGATGGGATTAAAAGGATACGCCTTAGTTCGGTGGAACCAAATTTAATAAATGATGACTTCATGAACACATTAGTTAAGACTAATAAGGTATGTGATCATTTTCATCTTTCCCTACAAAGTGGTTCCAATACAATCTTAGAAAAGATGAATAGAAAATATACAAAGGAAGAATTTAGGGAAAAGGTGGATTTAATAAGAAAATATATGCCAGATGCAGGAATAACTACAGACATAATAGTAGGATTTCCAGGAGAAACAGATAAAGAATTTAAAGAAACTTATGAATTTGCTAATGAGATAGGTTTTTCTAGAATTCATGTATTTAAATATTCTCCTAGAAAAGGTACTCCGGCTGCAAGATTTAATAATCAAATAAATGGGAAAATAAAAAATCAAAGAAGTAAAGAATTGATTGAGTTAGGAGATAAATTAACAGATGAATTTAATAGTAGATTTATAGGAGAGACTATGGCAGTTTTATTTGAAGAAGACAAATCCACGAATGGAATTTATGAAGGCTATACTACAAACTATATTAGAGTTAAATCTAATATAAATCATGAATTGGCAGGAAGTATCATACAAACAAGGATTACAGACAATGAAGAGGGATACTTAATTGGAGAAACTAGGAGGTGAATAAAATGAATAACTGTCTATTTTGTAAAATTGTAAGTGGAGAAATACCAAGTAAATTTGTATATGAAGATGAGAAGGTGGTTGTTTTTGAGGATATTCACCCT
Organism: Wansuia hejianensis; assembly: GCF_014385225.1. Lineage (GTDB taxonomy): Bacteria > Bacillota > Clostridia > Tissierellales > Tissierellaceae > JACRTK01. Next base: position 329,347 of record NZ_JACRTK010000002.1, on the reverse strand, counting down.
CAAGCTCCTGTACATCTACTTATAGTTCCTAAGATTCATATAGCTTCTGCTGATGATATAGATGAAGAAAATGCTCAAATAATAGGACATATATTTTTGGTGGCAAAGAAACTAGCAAAAGATATAGGACTAAAAAAAGGCTATAGAATAGTTAATAATTGTAAAGAACTAGGTGGACAAAGTGTAGATCATATACATTTTCATTTATTAAGTGGTAGGCAGATGTTATGGCCAGCAGGTTAAAAATCAGTTGAAATAACAATTATAATAATGTATAATAATCTAGTATGTGGCTTGTAACTAAAAATAGTATAAGAAGTACTCTGGTAGTAGTGAGGGGAGGGAGAAATACATGTCAGAAATCAAAATAGGCGAAAATGAATCTCTGGATAGTGCATTAAAAAGATTTAAAAGACAATGTGCTCGTTCTGGCGTTTTAGGAGAAGTAAGAAAAAGAGAACATTATGAAAAACCTAGCGTTAGAAGAAAAAAGAAATCTGAAGCGGCAAGAAAGAAAAAATACTCAAGATATTAATAAGAAGGTGAAATAATGTCCCTTAAAGATCAACTTATGGATGATTTAAAGACTTCCATGAAAAACAAAGATACTATTAGAAAAAATGCTATAACTATGGTAAGAGCCGCAATTAAGCAGAAAGAAGTTGACGAAAGAAAAGAAGTAACTGAAGAAGAAATAATTGAAATAATTTCTAAACAATTAAAAGAAAAAAGATTAGTAATAAATGACTTTAAAAAAGGTGGTAGGGAAGATTTAGTTCAACTTACCAATGAAGAAATGAAAATCCTTTTAGAATACCTTCCTAAGCAACTAACAGAGGAGGAAGTAGAAAAAATAGTTGTTGACACTATTAAGGAAGTTAATGCGACAACTATTAAAGATATTGGACTAGTCATGAAAGCTGTAATGCCTAAAGTAAAAGGCAAAACAGATGGAAATATAGTAAGTGATATAGTTAAGAAAATATTAAGTTAACCTGGGGTCACCCAGGTTTTTTTATCAATTAATTTGCAATTGCACACTTCCTAGATAAATATAGATTAAGTAAACAATAAAAAACTAAATAAGCTTCAAGAAAACCTTAGAAGATTTTAATAATTTAATAAAAAGTTTTCTTATAATTATAATCTTAATAGTTATTATAAATGTGAGTGGGTATATAATACTATAATCAGTTTATATTTACATAATTTACTTTTAATCTATATATATTAATAGTGGGAGGTGATAAATTGAAGAGTAATAGAATATTATTATTTTTATTAGTTTTCTTAGTTGCTTTTAGTCCTTCAGCCTTAGGAAAAAACAATGATAAGCAAGAAGATATCGTTTATATAGTACCAATTAAAGGGGAAATTAATAGAGCTACAAAAAATTACGTGAAAGATGTAATAAATGATTTAAACAATCAAGATGTAGAAGCTGTAATCTTTGAAATTGATACCTATGGTGGTCTAATAGATGAGGCCATAGATATTAAGGATTTGATTATTTCCACTAATATACCCACCATATCATTTGTAAATAATAAGGCTGTGTCTGCAGGAGTTCTCATTACCATAGCCAGTGAGAAGGTTGTTATGGCACCAAATGCTACCATTGGATCAGCAGAAACTATTCCAAATACGGAGAAAATATTATCTTATTGGAGATCAGTTCTAAGGGATACTGCCCAGTATAGAAATAGAAATCCTGAGATAATTGAGGCAATGGCAGACAAGGATATAGTTATTGAAGGTCTAAACCGAAAAGGGAAATTAGTAAATTTAACATCTAGTGAAGCCTTAGAAAATGGTATTTCTGATTATATATCTAGTGATTATTCTGATATTTTAAAAGAGTTTGGTTTTAACAATGTAAAAATCATTGAAAAACAGGAAAGTTTACAAGTTAAATTAGCAAAATATATTGCTAGTCCTTATTTAAGTAGTATATTGTTAACTATAGCCTTTGTAGGGATGGTCATAGAACTTTTGACTCCTGGATTTGGGCTAGGAGGAACCATAAGTATAATAGGTTTCGGTTTATATTTTGGAGGAAATATTTTAGCAGGTCATTCTCATTGGACATCTTTGGCTTTGTTTGTTACAGGACTTATACTTTTAGTAATAGAAGGAATTGTCCCAGGATTTGGATTACCAGGAATAAGTGGTATAATTCTTGTATTAGTAGGTATAGTATTAGCAATGGATTCCTTTGGAGTTGCTTTATTATCCCTTAGTATTGCTGTGATTATAACAACAATTATAACAATTATATTGTTAAAATTGGGATTTAGAAGCACCCTATTTAATTCTATAGTGTTAAATACACAATATGATAGTGATAAAGGATATTTAGGACCTATATCTAAAGATGCATATCTAAATAAAAAAGGAATTACAGTATCTGAACTTAGGCCATCAGGCTTTATAGAAATAAATGGAGAAAGACTGGATGTTTTATCTGATGGTGGATTTATACCAAAAGATACTTTAGTTGAAGTGGTAAAAATAGAAGGATCAAAAATAATTGTTAGGAGGGTATAAAATATGGATTCAAACTTATCAATTTTTGCTACTGGAGGTATAGCATTAGTAATCATTGTTTTGGTAATACTTTTCTTTACCTTTATTCCAGTAGGGTTATGGATTACAGCTTTCTTTGCAGGAGTAAAGATTAAAATCTCAACTTTAATTGGAATGAGGCTTAGAAGAGTTGCTCCAAGTAGAATAGTTAATCCTATGATTAAGGCAACAAAAGCAGGATTAAATTTACACATTGATGAATTAGAAGCTCATTACTTAGCAGGTGGTAATGTAAACTCAGTAGTAGATGCTTTAATTGCTGCCCAAAGAGCTAATATTCCACTAGAATTTGAAAGAGCTGCTGCCATAGACTTAGCAGGTAGAAATGTATTGGAGGCTGTTCAAGTTAGTGTTAATCCAAAAGTAATTGAAACCCCACAAATAGCTGCTGTGTCAAAAGATGGTATTGAAGTAGTTGCCAAAGCTAGGGTTACAGTTAGAGCTAATATTGAAAGATTAGTAGGAGGAGCTGGAGAAGAAACAATAATCGCAAGAGTAGGGGAAGGGATTGTTACTACTGTAGGTAGTGCTGATTCACATAAAAATGTATTAGAAAATCCTGATAGTATATCTAAAACTGTATTAGATAAAGGTCTAGACTCAGGTACGGCGTTTGAAATTTTATCCATAGATATAGCAGATGTTGATATTGGCAGAAATATAGGTGCTAGACTTCAAATGGATCAAGCAGAAGCCGATAAGCGTATAGCAGAAGCTAAAGCAGAAGAAAGAAGAGCCATGGCAGTTGCAAAAGAGCAAGAGATGAGGGCTGAGGTACAATCTAAGAAGGCAAAGGTTGTAGAAGCTGAAGCAGAAGTACCATTGGCTTTAGCAGCAGCTTTAAAGGATGGTAAAATGGGAGTTATGGACTATTATAATATGAAAAACATATTGGCAGATACTGAAATGAGATCTTCAATTTCCAAGATAACAGATGATGATAAGAAGCATAAATAGGATGTGATTAGATGAGTCCACTGTTTTTTTTCGTTATAATCATTGTATTGGACATAGTGTTGAAAAGTATTAGAGATAAGAAAAGAATAGAAGAAGCAAAAAGAATAAGAGGAAGTCAATTAGGGAAACAGTTCAATAATACCACTCAAAAAGGAAAGGATATTTTCACTGTTTTTAAGGAAGAAATTGAAAAGAATATGGAAAGACCTATTCAAAGACAGTTAAATAAAGAAAAGCGTAAAAAAGAAATTGATTCAAAAGGTATTGTAGAAAGTATAGATTTAGCTAAACAAGAAAACCAATATATAAGAGAAAATACTGAATATATCTCTTCAAATGAAATAGCCAAGTCGAGGGTTTCCGAGGAAGTAGACTTAAGATCTGAAAATTTAAAAGAAGATGTCTTAAAGGGAATAATATTTTCAGAAATCTTATCGGAACCTAAGAGTCTTCAACATATGAAAAGAAGCATGTAATTACATGCTTCTTTTCATATGTAATAGTATCTTTATATTTAGCATATTATTAGTAGGAGGGATTTATATGAAGAAAAATATGGATCGTGCTAAAAAGACTCTTACTGATGTATTAGAATTACCTCTAGATGTGGCTTTAGATCTACCTAAGATAACTATAATAGGTGATATGAGAGTAGAAATTATAAACCATAAAGGGATAATTCAATATACCAATGAGCTTATTAGGATAAACACTAATATAGGAGTGGTGAAAATAACTGGCAATTCAATGGAAATTAAAAATATTCTTATAGAGGAAATAAGTATAGATGGAAGCATAGAAAGTGTTGAAATAATTAGCTAGGGGTGCAAATATGCTAGTCATAAAGATATGGAATTATTTTAAGGGATATGTTATTATTAGAATTAAAGGCTTAAGCCTAGAGAGATTGCTTAATTTAGCTTTAGTAGAAGATATTTATTTATGGAATGTGAAAAGATTAAGCAATATGGAAATTGAAGCATCCGTATCTATAATCGGATATAATAATTTAGAAGAATTAGTGAATAAAACAGGATGTAAAATAGAAATAAAGGAAAGAATGGGCTTTCCATTTCTTTTAGAAAGACTAAAGAAAAGAAAAATGCTAGGATTTGGAGTTTTATTTTTTATTATATTTACTATTTTTTTATCCTCTATGATATGGGAAGTAGAAATAATTGGAACAGAGCAAATATCAGAAAATGAGATTATAGGTATATTGAAGAATAATGATGTAAAGATAGGTAAATTCAAAAAACATATTGATAAAAACCAAATTCAAAGGGCTATATTCGATAAATATGATAATATTTCATTTTTAGATATTAGAACAACAGGTGTCAAACTTATATTAGAAATAAAGGAACAGGATATAACATTGGAAAAGATTGATAGAACACAACCCTGTAATATAGTAGCTGGAAAAAAAGGTGTAATACTAAAAACAGTTGCTAAAAATGGTAAAGCCCTGGTTGAAAAAGGTAAAATCGTTGAAGAAGGCGATATATTAATATCTGGGGTTATGGATAGTGAGAACTCTGATGAATCCTACCTTGTTCATGCAGAAGGAGAGGTATTAGCACAAGTAAGATACTCTAAAACAATAGAAATGCCTATAATTAAGCATGAAAAAAAGGAAACGGGAAAAGTATATAAACAAAAGGGTTTAAAGGTGAAGGAAAAAGGCATTAAGTTTTTTGCTGGAGATATACCATTTGAAAACTATATAGAAGAAATTGATGAAAAGGATATAATAAAGTTAAGATGGCCTAAGATCAACATACCACTTAAGATGATTACTCATATCTACCGGGAAGTAGAATTAAAAGAGATAAAGCAAGATATTGACTTCTTAAAGAAATCTGCCCAGTTAAAGGCTATAGAAGAAATAAATAAAGAATTACCTAATGATAGTGAAATAATTTCTAAGGATGCAATATATTCTGTAGAAGATAATATTTTAAAAGCCAAAATTACTATGGAAGTAATAGAAGATATAGGGAAAATACAAACAATTTCTGATTAGGAGGCTAGAATTTGGTAAACAACATTATAGAAAAAAGCTTATCCATTGAAAACAATCAAATAATTTCTGAAATATTTGGAGAACTTGATGAAAATATAAATATTATAAATAATGAATTAGATATTAAGGTATTAATGGGGGATGGTTCAATAAGATTAGTTGGAAAAGAAGATAATATAAATTTAGGGGAAAAATTAATATATGAATTAATTAATATTATAAATGTACAAAGAAAACTTGAAAAACAAGATATAAAATATGCAATACAATTAATTCGTAATGGTGACCAAGATAAGATTAAAGACTTATTAAAAGAAGTAATCTGTATTACCTCTACTGGTAAAAGTATAAAACCAAAGACTTTAGGACAGAAAAGATATATAGATGGTATTAAGAAAAACGACATAGTATTTGGTATAGGTCCAGCAGGTACAGGTAAGACTTACTTAGCTATGGCTATGGCAGTTCAAGCCTTCAAAAATAGGGAGGTAAGTAGAATAATTTTAACAAGACCTGCAGTTGAAGCTGGAGAAAGTTTAGGTTTTTTACCAGGAGATTTACAAGAAAAGGTAGATCCATATTTAAGACCTATTTATGATGCCCTGTTTGAAATTTTAGGATTTGAAAATTTTGAAAGATATCTAGAAAAAGGATTAATAGAAGTAGCACCTTTAGCTTATATGAGAGGTAGAACACTAGACTCTGCATATGTAATTCTAGACGAAGCACAAAATACAACTAATGAACAAATGAAAATGTTTTTAACTAGATTAGGTTTTGGTTCTAAAGCCATAATAACTGGAGATATAACACAGATAGACTTGCCTAAAGGTAAGGAATCAGGTCTTCAAAAAGTAACTAAAGTCCTAAAGGATGTTGAAGGTATTGACATAGTATATTTATCAAAATCAGACATAGTAAGACATCCATTAGTGCAGAGAATTATTGAAGCCTATGAAAATTTCGAAAACAATTAGATTTATACTATAATAAATAAGGAATATAAATTATAAAATTTTAGGAATGTATTTTATAATACAAGGAGGCCAATTTGTGGAAATTTATATAGACAACAGACAATCAAAGGCTCTTATTACAGATGATATTATTGATTTATTAGAGAATGTAATAAAAGAATCCTTAGATGTGGAAAGGAAAGATAAAAACTACGAAATATCAATTTCTTTTGTGGATAATCATGAAATAAGAGAATTAAACAAGGAGTATAGGGGTATTGATAAAGAAACTGATGTGTTATCCTTTCCCATAGATGAAGATTTAATAATACCTGTCCCCTTATTAGGTGATATTATTATTTCAGTAGAAAAGGCCATAGAGCAAGCTGAAGAATATGGCCATAGCCTAGAAAGGGAATTGGCTTATTTAACAGCTCATAGTATGTTTCATTTAATGGGCTATGATCATATGAACAAAGAGGAAAAGGAAATTATGAGAGGAAAAGAAAAAATTGTCATGAAAAATTTAGGTTTATTCAAAGATATCAAAGGAGAGTAATACTATGAAACGAAGCATAATTGAAAGTTTTAATTATGCAGTCTCAGGAATAATTACGTCTATAAAGACAGAGCGAAATATGCTAATTCATTATATTGCAGCTATTATTGTAATAGGCTTAAGTTTATTTTTCGATTTTACTAGAACGGAATTTTTAATTCTTTTATTTGCTGTTACCTTAGTTATAGTTATGGAACTGATAAATACTGCTATTGAAAATACAATAGATATGATCACAAAACAGTATCATCCAACTGCTAAAATAGTCAAAGATATAGCAGCAGGAGCAGTACTTATTTCAGCTATTAATGCAGTAATGGTTGGATATTTATTATTTTTTGATAGATTAAATGATTTTACTGGTTTAGTTTTATTCAAAATCAAAGCTTCTCCTATACATCTTACTTTTGTAGCATTGATACTTGTGACCTTATTAACAATAGGACTTAAGGCCATATTATATAGAGGAAAGGGTACACATTTTCAAGGCGGTGCTGTTAGTGGACATGCAGCATTGGCCTTTTGTATTTCTACTATAGTAGGATTTTTATCTGAAAATACTTTGGTTATTACTTTAACATTTGGCCTTGCTATTTTAGTAGGAGAAAGTAGAATTGAGGGAAAAATACATACTCCCTTAGAAGTGATTTTAGGATCCCTTTTGGGTATAATAATAGGAATATTATTTTTTCAAATTATGAGCTAGTAAATAGAATTAAAACTGGAGGACTAAAATGAATAGAAAAGAACTTATAAAAAAGGCCCTAGAGGCACAAGAAAAAGCATATGTACCATACTCTGGATTTCACGTAGGAGCAGCGCTTTTATCAGAAGATGGAAAGATATATACTGGATGTAATATAGAAATATCTTCATATTCACCTACAATTTGTGCTGAAAGAACGGCAATATTTAAAGCAATATCTGAAGGAAGTATGAAAATTAAGGCAATAGCAATAGTAGGAGATGCAAATCCTACATTCCCTTGTGGTGTATGTAGACAGGTTATTAGAGAATTTGGAAAGGATGCAGAAATAATCATAGCTAACTCAGAAGAGGATTATAATGTATATACAATTGATGATCTTTTACCATATAGCTTTGGCCCTGAAGATTTAGAATACACAAGAAAGGAAGAAAAAAATGTATAAATCTGGATTTGTAAGTGTTATAGGAAGGCCAAATGTAGGTAAATCTACATTGCTTAATCAAATAATAGGAGAAAAGATTTCTATAATTTCAGATAAACCTCAAACTACGAGGAATAAAATATTGTTAGTATATACTGAAGAAAACTTTCAGACTGTATTTTTAGATACACCAGGTATACAAATGCCAAAGAATATATTAGGTGAATATATGCTTAAAGTATCAAAAAGTACCTTAGAGGAAGTAGATGTGATAACTTTTCTAGTAGATGAAAGTATAGAAGTGGGTAAATTGGATAATTATATAATAAACCAGCTAAAAGAAATAAAGACCCCTATTATATTGCTTATAAATAAAATAGATATACTTGATGATGAGGAAATATCTTTGTTAATTAAGAAGTATGAAGATATGAATCTATTTAAGGAGATTATTCCAATATCTGCATTAAATAATAAAAACTTAGATAGATATATAGAAGTTCTTAAGGAGCTTTTACCTGAAGGGCCCCAGTATTTTCCAGAAGATATGATTACTGATCAGCCTGAAAAATTTATAATTGCTGAAATAATAAGAGAAAAGGCATTAATGAATCTGGAAGAAGAGGTTCCCCATGGAATTTACGTAGATATAGATGGTATAAAAGAAAGAAATGATAAAGAGTTAATAGATATTTTTGCAAATATCTATTGCGAGAAGGATTCCCATAAAGGTATAGTGATCGGCAAAAATGGCAAGATGCTTAAAAGTATTGGCCAGAGTGCTAGAGAAGATATAGAAAATTTATTAGGTAGTAAGGTAAACCTTCAACTCTGGGTAAAAGTAGAAAAGAACTGGCGAGAAAAAGACAATAAAGTTAAGTATTTTGGATATAAATAGACTGGAGTATATATGCTAAAAACTGAAGGTATTGTTTTAAGTGAAATCAGATTTAAAGAAACAAGCAAGATATTAAATATATATACAAAAAAATATGGAAAAATTCCTGTAATGGCAAGGGGGGCTTATAAACCAAAATCTAAGCTAATTGCTACAACTCAACCTTTTTCATATAATGAGTATATACTGCATAAAGGTAGGAATTTTTACTACTTAAATCAAGGAGTAGTTATAGATCCATTTTATAATATACGTGAAAATATAAAAAGATTTGCTTATGGGTTTTATATTTTAGAATTAATTGAAAAATCAATTCCAGAAGAAGAAGAAAATGAAAGATTGTTTTTATTGTTAGAAAAGAGTCTAAGGATTTTATCTAATATTGATGAAGAATTTTTAAAATTCATTGTTGCCTTTGAATTAAAATATATATCATTTTTAGGATATAGACCTTATATTGATAGCTGTGTTATTTGTAATAACAATCACAACCTTAATATGAAATTTAGTAATAGTGAAGGTGGAATAATATGTAGCAATTGTTTTTCAATAGATCCTGGGGGAAAATCCATAGATATGTTAACCATTAAAGTGATGAAAAAACTATTATTTACTCCACTGGATAGTTTAAATAGTTTAGAAACACCTGTAAACATTCTTATGAAATTACACAATATTTTAGAGGAATATATATTATATAATATAGATAGAAAGGAATTTAATTCCTTAAATTTGTTAAAGTCTATTACAGATGATATATAATAGGTGAAGGTATGTTGACATAAAATGAATTATTTGCTAAATTATTAAAAGATATAATTTTATGTATATATACGATGAGGAAGAAAACAACTTATTTTGTCTATTAAAGAGAGCTTAAGTAGGGTGGGATTAAGTATAGACTTATTAGATTGAGGCCCTTCCGAGTATATTAGATTAATTGAGTGCCTTTTAGGTATTAAATAGGGTGGAACCGCGGAACTAACCTTTCGCCCCTATGTGGGCCTAAAGGTTTTTTTGTCTTTATTATGATTAAGGAGGTTATTTTATGTTTTTTCAGGATTTGATGCTGAAACTACTTAATTTTTGGGGTGAAAAAGGATGTATAATATTAGAGCCATATGATGTGGAAAAAGGAGCAGGAACAATGAGTCCTCATACATTTCTGAGAGCACTAGGACCGGAACCATGGAAAGTTGTATATGTGGAACCATCTAGAAGACCTGCTGATGCTAGATATGGTCAAAATCCCAACAGAGTATACCAACATCATCAGTTACAAGTTATATTGAAACCATCAGCAGAAAATGTACAAGACTTATATTTAGATAGTTTAAGAGCCATAGGAATTGACCCAGTAAAACATGATATTAGATTTGTAGAAGATAATTGGGAGGCACCTACCCTTGGAGCTTGGGGACTTGGTTGGGAAGTATGGTTAGATGGTATGGAAATAACACAATTTACCTATTTTCAACAAGTTGGAGGTATAAATTGTGATTTAGAATCTGCTGAACTAACCTATGGATTAGAAAGAATAGCAATGTACCTACAAGATGTAGATAATGTATTTGATATTAAATGGAATAAAGATATTACCTATGGGGATATTTTTAATAAAGCAGAATATGAACATTCAGTATTTAGCTTTGAAGAGGCAGATATTGAAGTGTTAAGAGAATTATTTAATACTTATGAAGAAGAAGCACAAAAAACATTAGAAAAAAATTTAGTATTGCCTAGTTACGATTATGTTCTTAAATGTTCTCATACTTTTAATGTATTAGATGCAAGGGGAGCAATATCTGTATCCCAAAGAACTAACTATATAAGCAGAGTGAGGAACTTAGCAAGGATCGTAGCTTCAAAATACTTAGAACAAAGAAAAGAAATGGAATTTCCTCTATTAAAGAAGGAAGGTGAATCAAATGAGTAAAAAATATTTACTTGAAATTGGAGTAGAAGAACTTCCAGCAAGATATGTGAAAGATGCGCTAATGCAAATCCAAAATAAATTTAAAACAATATTAGAAAAAGAAAGAATTAAATACGAGAGAATTGAAGTATATTCAACACCAAGAAGATTAACATCTATAATATGTGGTTTAGATGAAAGACAAGAAGATATTGAAGAAAATGTCAAAGGTCCATCTAAAAAGATATCCTTTGATGAAGATGGAAATCCTACAAAGGCGTTACAAGGATTTATGAGAGGACAAAATGTTGAGCTTAATGGTATATTCTTTTTAGAACATAATGGGGAAGAATATGTATATGCCAAGATAGTAAAAAAAGGTAAAGATGTAAAGGAGATTTTAGCACAAAAGGTTCCAGAATTAATAAAAGGTATAAATTTCCCTAAGTCTATGCGTTGGGGTGGAAAAAACCTGAGATTTGCAAGACCTATTAGGTGGATTGTGTCTATATCGGACAATGAGATAGTTCCCTTTGAATTTGAAGGGATTAGAGTGTCCAATATTACTAAAGGACATAGATTTTTAGGTAGTGATCATATCCAAATAGATAGTGTAGATACATATTTTGATTTACTAAAAAAGAATTATGTACTAGTAGATCAAAATGAAAGAAAAGAAATAATTAAATACGGGTCGGAGAGACTGGCAAAAGAAAAGGGCGGCAGATTATTTTATAATGAAGATTTATTAGATGAAATTACTAATATTGTAGAATATCCTACCCCAATAATAGGTAGGATTAAAGAAGAGTATCTATCTTTACCTAAAGATGTAGTAATTACTCCTATGAAGGAACACTTAAGATACTTTCCAGTAGTTGATGATAAAAATAGATTATTACCTTATTTTATTACTGTACGAAATGGGAATGATGAATATGTAGATATTGTAGTTAAAGGTAATGAGAAAGTATTAGGAGCTAGATTAGAAGATGCAAAATTCTTTTTCGAAGATGATATTAGTAAACCTCTTAAAGATAATATAGATTTATTAAAAGACATAATCTTCCAAGAAAAACTTGGAACTCTATATGACAAGTCAATTAGAATAGGGAAATTAGCAGATAAGATTGCAAACTATTTAGAAGTAGGAGAAGAAACAAGGAAGAATATAAGTAGAGCAGCGACTTTATCTAAGGCAGATTTAGTAACAAAAATGGTTACGGAATTTACTGAGTTACAAGGTAGAATGGGTATGGAATATGCTAAAATTTCTGGAGAAAATGAGATTGTTAGTTTGGCTATATATGAGCAGTATTTGCCAAGATTTGCAGGCGATAGCTTACCTTCTACTACAGCAGGTTCAATTCTAAGTATTGCTGATAAATTAGACTCAATAGCCGGATTATTTGCTATTGGTATTCATCCAACAGGGTCACAGGATCCATTTGGTCTAAGAAGAAGTGCCCTAGGCATTATAAATATAATCTTAGATAAGAAATTAAATCTATCTCTAATGGAGCTAATAGATTTTGCTCTATATATTTATGTTGATGAGAATGGATTAGCCTTTGATTATAATAAAACCAAAGATGAAATAAAAAATTTCTTTTTTGGAAGAATTAAAAATATGTTCTTAGATATGGGTATAAGATATGATATTATTGAAGCTGTAATTAGTGCTGATACTGATGATATATATGATATGAAAATTAGAGCCAATAAAATAAATACTTGGTTAGAACAAGAAGGTTTATCTGAAATATTAACTGCATTTAATAGGGTAGCAACATTGGCTAAAAATGCCACTTCCGATGAAGTAAAAAGAGATTTATTAACGAATGATGAGATAGAATTATATGATAGCTATAACAATATAGAAGAAAAAGCATTAAGTCTAATTGAGAAAAAAGATTATGACAAGGCTTTAGATTTATTGACTACTTTAAAAGAGCCTATTGATAATTTCTTTGACAATGTAATGGTTATGGTTGATGATGAAGAGTTAAAAGAAAATAGATTAGGTCTACTAAAGAAAATCTATAACACTATGATATTGGTATGTGATTTGTCCAAGATTTTAAATAAGTAATAGATTTTTGACTAATATGTAATATAGGGTGGTGATGGTTATTCAACTTAGTGAAAGACAAGAAAAGATTATAGAAATAGTAAAAGGAAATCAACCTATTACGGGAGAAGAAATTGCAAATCAGTTAAATTTAACCAGATCAACCCTTAGGCCAGATTTATCCATTTTAACTATGTCTGGGATATTGGATGCAAGACCAAGGGTAGGATATTTCTTTATAGGAAAACCAAGCTTGAATTATATTTCAGATGAGATAAAAAGTATATTAGTTGAAGATATAAAATCTATACCAGTAATATTAGAGGAGTCCACTTCTATTTATGATGCCATAGTGTTTATGTTTTTAGAAGATGTTGGCTCCATCTACATTACTAATAATGGAATACTCTCAGGAGTTATATCTAGAAAAGATATCATTAGAACTGTAATGGGTGGAACAGACCTGTATAAAGTTCCTATAGGTGTCATAATGACTAGGATGCCAAATATTATTTATGTAAAACCAAAGGATAGTGTATTGACTGCTGCTATGAAATTAATAGAACATGAAATAGATAGTTTACCAGTAGTTGAGGGTATAGATAATAGTAACAAGGACTACCGTGTAGTAGGTAGAATTACAAAAACCAATATAACAAGAATATTTGTTGAGCTAGGTAACAATATTTAGGGGGAGATATGGTGGATAAACAAATTACAATATATGTGATATCAGATTCAATAGGGGAAACAGGTGAGCTAATTGCAAGAGCAGCCATAAGACAGTTTGTTTCCAATAAATATGAGATTAGAAGATACCCCTATATTCAAAATGAAGAGCAAATAAAAGAAATATTTAGTGATGCAAAAAATGGAAATAGTTTAGTACTATATACTACAGTATCAGAAAAAACTAGAGATTATATCCATATGCAAGGAATAGAATCAAATATCCCAACTATAGATATAATGACACCACCATTGAAAGCTTTAGAAAAGATTTTAGGATATCCACCTAAAAGGGAGTCTGGGATTATAAGAAGATTAGATGAAAACTACTTTAGAAAGGTAGAAGCAGTAGAGTTTGCAGTAAAATATGATGATGGAAAAGATACAAGAGGAATAAAAAAGGCAGATATATGTTTAGTAGGAGTATCAAGAACATCCAAAACACCATTAAGCATGTATTTGGCACATAAAAACTTTAAAGTAGCAAATGTGCCTTTAGTTCCTGAAGTATTACCTCCCGATGAATTATTTCAGAAAGATAAGAGAAGAGTTATTGGATTAGTTGCTGACCCCTATAAGCTTAATGAAATAAGGCAAGAAAGATTAAAAACATTAGGACTTAATTTTACTGCTAACTATGCAAATGTGGACAGAATAAATGCGGAACTTGAATACTCAAGAGATATAATGAAAAAACTTGGATGTATAGTTATAGATGTATCAAATAGTGCTATAGAAGAAACAGCAGGAATTATCATAGATCACATGACGAAAAATTTTGGAGAAAGAATTTTACTATAGAGCCACAAATACTATATTTTTTTAAAATATAAAATATATTTTATCTATTTTGCTTATAAAAGAAGGAATTTTTATTTTTATGTTGTATATATACAATACAGTAGCTATGACTATTGTAAATAAATAAGAATTTTCTAATGGGGTAAATAAATATGATAATTCGCAAGCAAATAGAAAAAATTGAAAAAGACAGTTTGTCATCTTTAGCTACTTTAAGTTCTAATTCAATGGGACGGATATATTATGAAGAAAAATGTGATATAAGAACAGAGTTTCAAAGGGATAGAGATAGAATTCTTCATTCAAAAGCCTTTAGAAGGTTAAAGCACAAAACTCAAGTTTTTGTTGCACCAGAAGGAGATCACTATAGAACTAGACTTACCCATACCCTTGAAGTTGCTCAAATAGGTAGAACATTAGCTAGAGCTTTAAGACTTAATGAAGATTTAGTGGAAGCTATATCATTGGGACATGATTTAGGACATACTCCCTTTGGGCATACTGGAGAAAGAATACTAAATGAATTACATCCCAATGGATTTAAACATAATCAACAAAGTCTTAGAATAGTAGATATTTTAGAGCACAATGAGCACAGAATTGGGCTTAATTTGACAGAAGAAGTAAGAGAAGGTATAATTAATCATTCTGGCCATAGTACAAGCAAAACTTTAGAAGGTCAAATTGTAAGTATAGCTGATAGAATTGCATATATTAATCACGATATTGATGATGCCATAAGAGCCAATATAATTAAAGAAGATGATTTACCAAAAGATTGTGTAAACATATTAGGGAAATCCCATGGCATAAGAATAAATACTATGATAGTAGATGTAATTAAAAATAGCCTTAATAAAAATAAAATTTCTATGAGTAAAGAAATTGGGGAAAAGACTGAAAAGTTGAGAATGTTTATGTTTGAAAATGTTTATTATAATATAAAAGCTAAGCCAGAAGAAGAGAAGGTTGAATATATTATTAGAGGACTTTATAATTATTATTTAGATAATGTCAATAAACTTCCATCAGAAATTAAAGTAACTTATCCCACAGAGTACCCAATTGAAGATAGAATTTGTGATTATATATCAGGTATGACTGATAGATATGTAGTTAATCTTTATTCCAATCTTTTTATTCCGAAACCTTGGGAAAAATATTAAAAAAGAAGGATTTTGTATATTTATGTCGAATACTACCATTAAGTATAAAAAAAATGATGGCAGGTGAATATTTAGGTGATCATATGACAATCTATATAAATGATGAGACAATTGAAAGAGTCAAGGATAGCTGTGATATAGTAGATGTAATTTCTGACTATATTCAGCTTAAAAGAACTGGTACAAACCATGTAGGCCTTTGTCCATTTCATAATGAGAAAACTCCATCCTTTACTGTTAATCAGTCAAAACAATTCTTCCATTGTTTTGGATGTGGTGAAAGCGGGGATAGTATAGCATTTATTATGAAAAAAGAAAATTTAGATTTTCCACAAGCAGTAAAATTATTAGCAGATAAATTAGGAATAGATACTGTAGAAGTAAGGGTAAATGATAAATATACCCAAGAAAGACAAGAAGCCTATAATATAAATAAAGATGCGGCTCGATACTTCTATAGGTCCCTAGTTACTAATCCTAAGGCTTTAGAATATTTGAATAAAAGGCAAATAAGTGCTAATACAATTAGGGGATTTGGATTAGGATTTGCACCTGAAAGTTGGGAAGGATTATATAGATTTTTACTAAGTAAAGGATATGGCTCTGAACAAATAGAGAAAATAGGACTAATTGGCAAGAAAAGTGGTAATAATGGATATTATGACAAGTTTAGAAATAGGATAATGTTTCCTATTATAGATACAAAATCTAGAATCATAGGCTTTGGAGGCAGAGTATTAGATGATAAAATGCCAAAATACTTAAACTCTAAGGAAAGCATTATATTTAATAAGGGCAATCATCTATATGGTCTAAATCTGGTAAACAAGCATTCAAATAGAAAGAGGATCCTATTAGTTGAAGGATATATAGATGTAATATCCTTATATTCAAAGGGGATAAACTATGCCGTTGCAAGCTTAGGCACTGCCTTAACTGAACGTCAAGGAAGGCTTTTAAAGAGGTATGGAGATGAAGTTTACATAGCTTATGATTCCGATACAGCAGGTGTAAAGGCAACTTTAAAAGCCATAGATATATTATTAAAGGAAGATGTAAAACCCAAAATCATATTATTACCAGATGGCATGGATCCTGATGATTATATTAATAAAATGGGCAAGATAGAATTTGAAAAATTATTTTTAAATTCTTATAATCATATAGATTATAAGATATTAATTAATAAAAAGAAATATGATTTAAATGATATAGAAGATAAGATTAAATTTACTACTGAAGTTTCTAAGATAATAAAAGACTTAAAAAGTCCTGTAGAACAAGATGTTTATATTAATAAAATATCAGAGGATACAGGTGTATCAAAGGAAGCAATTGAAAAAGAAATCAAGGGTAATAAAATATATAATACTTCTGTTGGAAACAGTAGAAAATTTAGGGATAATAAACAGATTATTAGCCCTATAAAATCGGAAATCACATCTGGATATATTAGAGCTGAGACAGATTTAATAAAATTAATGATAGATGATAGAGACTACTATGAATTTATAAGTAAAAGATTATCAAGAGAAGATTTTTCATCTAAAGAGTATAGAATACTATATGATTTAATAAGTGAACAATATGAAAATAATAGTGTATTAGAAATTAAAAAAGTCATAGAAGCTACCAAAGAAAAAGGATTTAAAGAAGATTTTATAAAATCTTTAGTTGATACCAAATTAAAATATAAGCCAACAAATATCGACCAAATTTTAACTGATTTAATAAATACTGTTATTATTAACAAATTAGAAAGGTTAAGAAGGGAGATTATTAAAAATATAGAAGACTTGGAAAAATTAGAAGAAAGAACTAAGGAACAAAACAATTCTTTTAGAAAACTATTCTTAGAATTAACAGATTTAAACAATCAAATTAAAACTATTAAGCAAGAGTAAGGGAGGTAGCTTAATTGAGCCAAAATACCAATGACAATGAAAAGAGCTTAAAGGAAAAGCGTGAGTCAGTAAAAAAATTAATATCCAAGGGTAAAAAGACAGGGACCTTAACATATAAAGAAATCACAGATATACTAGGTGAGATCCAACTAGAAAGCGATGAAATGGATGATATATATCAAAGATTAGAAGATATGGGCATAGAAATCACTGGTGATAGAGATGACGATATAATACTTGATACCGAAGATGCTGATAAGAATTTATTAGATATTGATTCCGACGACAAAGATGATGAAACGGAAGATATAAAAGAGGATGATTTATCTGTACCTAAAGGTATTGGTGTAGATGATCCAGTAAGAATGTATCTAAAGGAAATAGGAAAAATTCCTTTACTTACAGGAGAAGAAGAAATAGAGTTAGCTAAAAGAATGGAAATAGGAGATGAAGAGGCCAAGAAGCAGTTAGCTGAGGCTAATCTTCGACTAGTAGTAAGTATTGCTAAAAGATATGTTGGTAGAGGAATGTTATTTTTAGACTTAATTCAAGAAGGAAACTTAGGACTTATGAAGGCTGTAGAAAAATTTGAATATAGAAAAGGATTTAAATTTAGCACATATGCCACTTGGTGGATTAGGCAAGCTATTACTAGAGCCATAGCTGATCAAGCTAGAACTATTAGAATTCCAGTTCATATGGTGGAAACTATAAATAAATTAGTAAGGGTACAAAGACAATTGGTTCAAGAACTAGGTAGGGATCCTAGCCCTGAGGAAATTGCAAAGGAAATGGATTTAGAAGTCGAGAGAGTAAGAGAAATAATGAAGATTGCTCAAGAACCTGTGTCTTTAGAAACTCCAATTGGAGAGGAAGAAGATAGTCATCTTGGAGATTTTATTCCAGATGAAGATGTGTTGGCTCCAGCTGATGCTGCTACCTTTACAATGTTACGAGAACAATTAGTAGATGTATTGGATACACTAACTCCACGAGAACAAAAAGTGTTAAGATTAAGATTTGGTTTAGATGATGGCAGAGCTAGAACCCTTGAAGAAGTTGGTAAAGAATTTGATGTTACAAGGGAGAGAATTAGACAAATAGAAGCAAAAGCTTTAAGAAAACTTAGACATCCAAGTAGAAGCAAAAAATTAAAAGATTTCTTAGAATAGTAAAGATTCGTCAGATTTGGCGAATCTTTAATCATATCTTTTAAGGGGAGGACATTAAATATGAAATTATCAAAACGGCTACAGGAAATAGCTGATTTGGTTCCAAAGGGTTCAATAGTAGCTGATATAGGCACAGACCACGGATACGTGCCAGCATACTTAATTCAAAATAATATTAGCAAACTTGTAATAGCAACAGATATAAGCGAAGGATCCTTGGAGAAAACCATAAATTATGTTAAAGATAAACAATTGGAGAGAAAAATTTTAACAAGATTAGGCGATGGTTTGGAAGTAATAAAACCCTTTGAAGTAGATACAGTTATAATAGCTGGAATGGGTGGTTTACTTATAGGTGATATATTAGAAAAAAATAAAAATGTCACTGATTCTATAACCTACTTTATTTTACAACCTATGGTAGCAAGTAAAGAACTAAGACAATATTTAATAGATAATAAATTTATAATAATAGATGAGGGTCTAGTTAAAGAAGATAATAAATTTTATGAGATTATATTTGCAATGAAGGGGTTAGATTATATAGAAAATCATATTTACTATGAAATAAGTCAAAAATTAATAGATAAAAATAATCCTTTATTAAGAGAATTTATCCAAAATAAAATAAATATATCTGAAAATATAATGAAAGAATTAAAAAGTAAAGAAAGTAGTAAAAGTATAGAGAAATATGAGAATCTAAAAAGATCTGTAGCCATATATAGGGAGGTATTAGAAAAAATTGAAGGCTAGACAAGTTGTTGAAATAATGAATAATTGGGCAAAACCTGAATTAATTGATACTTGGGATAATACAGGATTTCAAATTGGAGATCCAAATAAAGAAATAAAAAAGATCTTAATATCTTTAGATTTAGATAAAAAAATCTTGGATATTGGCATCAGAGATAATTATGATATGATAATTACTCACCATCCTTTGATTTTTAAGCCTTTAAAAAGTATTACCTCACTTAGTTATAAAGAAAAGATGATACTAGATATTATAAGAAATGATATAATAATTTACAATGCCCATAGCAATTTAGACTTAGCAGAAGGTGGAGTAAATGATAAGTTAAGTGAGATTTTAGGATTAATAGATACTGCTCCTCTAAATATATGTTCAAATAAAGAAGATGAATTAAATAGTTTATATGGATATGGTAGAATAGGTAGAATAAATGAAATTAATCTTTATGAATTTATAGGAAAAATCAAAGAAAGCTTAAATATAGCAAATTTGAGAGTTTATGGTGAAATAGATAAGAAAGTATCAAAGATTGCAGTATGTGGAGGAAGTGGAGCTGAGTTTATTTGGGATGCTTATAATTCAGGGGCGGATGTTTATATTACAGGAGATATAAAATATCATGATGCTCAATATGGACATGAATTAGGTTTAACGATTATAGATGCTGGACATTATGATACAGAAAAAATTATTTTACCTGCCATAAAAGATTATATAAGAAAAGAAGTTAATGAAGATATATATATTAGAGTAATTATGGAATCTAGTTTACCTGTACATATATATTGATAATATAAGAAAATAAATACTTTCAGTATAAATCTAATTCTAAATTTTGGTTTTGCATCTATTACAAAAATATGATATATTATATATATTAAATAAGAGTAAGTTGTTTGATCGCGTGCTATATGCATGAGGAAAGTCCGTGCTCCATAGAGCAAGATGCTGGATAACGTCCAGTGGGGGTGACCCTAAGGATAGTGCAACAGAGAGATACCACCTATTTTTAATAGGTAAGGGTGGAAAGGTGAGGTAAGAGCTTACCAGCATTTAGGTGACTAAATGGCTATGTAAACCCCATCTGGAGCAAGACCAAAAGGGAACAGAAAAGGTGGTTGCTCGCTACCGTTCCAATGGTAGGTCGCATGAATCTACTGGCAACAGTAGATCTAGATAGATGATCAAATAAACAGAACACGGCTTATAGATTTACTCTTAGTCTATGAAATCTTAAGGGGAACACCCTTAAGATTTCTTTTTTATATTTATATATTATGTGTAAATAATATACTTCATGGGTAATAGAGAATTGAGGTGATAATATATGGAGAAACTAAAACTATTTTATATGGAAGGATGCCCATATTGTGACAAAGTAAGATTGTTTATGAAGGACAATGATATTAATGTTGAGATGGTAGATATTCATGCTGATCCGAAAAATAAAGAGGATCTTGAAACCATCGGTGGTAAAATTCAAGTTCCTATGCTTTTAATTGATAAAGATCCACTTTATGAGTCGGAAGATATTATTCAATGGTTTAAGAAAAATAAGTAGTATGTGGGCTTTGATATAAAAACATCTTAAATGCTATCCGTTTACATTTAGGATGTTTTTTACTTGAATTAAATCAATCGTATTAGAATATATACTATATTAGTATGAAAATTTGGAGGTACATATGGAAAACTATAAATTAGGTGTAAAAGCTTCCATAGTTACTGTTGTAGTTAATATAATATTATCTATTATAAAAATAGCAGCAGGAATTATAGGAAATAGTAAAGCAATGTTAGCAGACGGTGTCCACACTTTATCAGATGTATTGACTACATTTGTAGTTCTAATAGGACTAAAAGTTTCATCAAAGGAAGCAGATGAACAGCATCCTTATGGTCATGAGAAATATGAGTCCATATTTGCTAAACTTCTAAGTTTATTACTCCTACTTACAGGTATTTATATTGGATATGAGTCTTTTAAGAGTCTCTTATATGGAAATCTAGAAAAACCAAGTTCTATTGCTTTAATAAGTGCTATAATCTCCATAATTTCTAAAGAACTTATGTATATATATACAATTAGAGTGGCTAAGAAAATAAAGTCTATTTCCATGGAGGCAGATGCATGGCACCATAGGTCTGATGCTTTATCATCTATTGGAACATTCGTAGGTATTTTAGGGGCTAGACTGGGATTAAGTGCTTTAGATCCAATTGCAGGTGTAATAGTTTCAATATTTGTCATAAAGGTAGGGGCTGATCTATATTTAAAATCCATAAGGGAATTAGTAGATGAGTCTGCTGATAATAGAATTATAAAAGAAATAAAAGAATTAATATATAATACTGATGGGGTAAAGGGTATAAAGAACTTAAAAACTAGAACATTTGGGAACAGAATATATGTAGATTTGGAGATATTTGTTGATTCAGATATTACTGTAAAAGAAGGTCACGATATTGCTGAAGAAGTTCATGATGTTTTAGAAGGTACAATAGAAGATATTAAGCATTGCATGGTTCATATAGAGCCATTTATAAAGTAGAAATATTTTCTTCTAATTCATATTTTTTTGAATATTACTATTACTTTATGTTATAATCTAATTAATTATATGAAAGGGGAGGGTGTTTAATGGCGGAAATATTAAAAGGTAAAGTAGTAGCTGACAAAATAAAGGAAGAAATTACAAGGGATGTAGAAGATCTAAAGAAAAATGGTATAAATCCTACTTTGGGAATAGTGAGATTAGGAAAAAATCCAGATGATATTTTCTATGAAAGAAGTATTATCAAAAATTGCAACAGTGTAGGAATTTCTACTAGTATTGTAGAGGAAGATGAGTCAATTACCACTGAAAAATTGGTAGAGATTATTGAACGTTTAAATAAAGATGATTTTATATCAGGTATCTTAGTATTTAGACCATTGCCTAAGCATATTGATGAGGAAGTAATTAGGAATGTCATAAGTCCTAAAAAGGATATAGACTGTATGAATCCTATAAATTTAGAAAAAATATTTGAAGGAGATATGACGGGGTTTGCTCCTTGCACTCCAAAGGCAGCTGTAGAGATACTATTACATAATAATGTTTCACTAGAAGGCAAAAATGTAGTAATAATTAATAGATCTATGGTAGTAGGAAAGCCTCTAGCAATGATGTTACTGGAGGAAAATGCTACTGTGACTATTTGTCACTCTAGAACTAAAGATTTACACAAGGTAACTAGTAATGCAGACATTGTAATGACAGCATTAGGCAGGCCTAAATATTTCGATAAAAAGTATTTCAAGGAAGAATCTATTGTAATAGATATTGGAATTAGTGAAGATGAAAATGGTAAAATCAGTGGAGATATAGATTTTGAAGATGTAAAGGATTATGTGAAAATGATTACACCTGTACCAAATGGAGTTGGAAGCATTACTACAAGTATATTATTAAAACAAACAGTAAATGCATGTAAATAATATCTACAAAAAGGGTCTTTTAAGACCCTTTTTGACATTTTAAGTCAAAAATAGTTATAATTCTTTGAAGGAGAAATCACCTCATATATAGAATAGGGTACAATAGCATTTTATATAGAGGAGGGGTATTTTGAATATAGTAATGGAAATCAATAAAAAAACTCTAATTGTAAAACTAAAGGGGGAGCTAGATCACCATAATTCTGAAACTACACGAAATAAAATAGATAGGTACTTTGTAGAAAAAGGATTAGATAATATAATATTAGATCTAACAGAAATCACCTTCATGGATAGTTCGGGAATTGGGCTTATAATGGGAAGGTATAAAAACACAGTAAGTAAAAAAGGAAAATTAATAGTCGTAAATAATAATAGTTATATCGACAGAATTTTAAAAATGTCTGGGATATTGAAAATAATAGAATTATATCCCACACTAGATGATGCAATAACTAAATTATAGTGAGGTGATACATGTGGAAAATAATTATATGAAATTGGAATTTTTAAGTAAATCAAATAACGAATCATTTTCTAGGGTAGTTGTAGCAGCTTTTGCAGCTCAATTAGATCCAACTTTAGAAGAAATATCTGATATAAAGACAGCTATTTCTGAAGCGGTAACAAATTCTATAATTCATGGTTATGAATATGGAGAAGGTATGATTACTATTGAATCAACCATAAAAGGTAATGAAATAGAAATCATAATAAGTGATGAAGGAAAGGGAATAGGCGATTTAGACGAAGCCATGGAGCCTTTTTATACTTCCAAACCTAATCTAGAGCGGTCAGGTATGGGATTTACTGTTATGGAAACTTTCATGGATACTTTAACTGTAGAAAGTCGTGAAAGCAAAGGAACTGTAGTTAAAATGACTAAAAAAATAAAAAGTCTCCCAGATGAGGAGAGATAAGAATGAGAAAAGGGGAAAACAAAAGGGAATTATTATCTCATGAAGAGACTATGGAGCTTATTGAAAAAGCTCAAAAAGGAGATCAAGATGCAAGAGAAAATCTAGTGGAATATAATATGGGTTTAGTTAGGTCTGTATTAAAAGGATTTACTAACAGGGGATATGAAACTGATGATCTCTTTCAGATTGGGAGTATAGGTCTATTAAAAGCCATAGATAAGTTTGACAGTTCTTTCAATGTAAAATTTTCAACCTATGCTGTTCCCATGATAGTTGGAGAAATTAAAAGATTTTTAAGAGATGACGGAATAATTAAAGTTAGTAGATCATTAAAGCAGATAGCAGGACAGGCTAAAAAGGCTGGAGAAAGACTATCTAAAGAACTAGGCAGGGAAGCAACAATACTAGAAATATCAGAAGAAATTGGTGTTGACAGAGAAGATGTGATTATGGCATTAGAATCTTCTTATCATCCTGAATATTTATATAGTGTAATACATCAAGATGATGGATCACCTTTATATTTAATTGATAAAATTAGTTTAGATTCAAATGAAGATGAAAATATGATTGATAATATAGTATTAAAAGATATCTTAAATCAACTAAAACCAAGGGATAGACAAGTTATTATACTTAGATATTTTAAAGATAAGACTCAAACAGAAGTAGCTAAAGTACTTGGTATATCTCAAGTTCAAGTATCTAGAATTGAAAAACGTATTATTGAAGATATAAGATCTTCAATGGTAAAGGCATAATTTATGCCTTTTTTTTATGTATTAAAAAACCTTTACTGTAAATAATAACATTAGAATGGAGTGATAAAATGAGAAAAGTTTTTTCTAAGAGGAAAATAGTGCTTTTAGGATTTATTTTAGTAATTTCCCTATATTTATGTCTTTACTACTATAATTACTCCACTAATGAAAAGGTTCCTAGAAGAGCAACATTTGTAAAATCTTTATCAGAAGGGAGTTTAAACTATGAATAAAGATGCTGTATATATAGTTTTAGATAATAAGGTAGCTATTGATATAAATCAAAATCTGTCTATAAGGGATGTAGCTAAAGTCTATTGTGATAATGGAAAGATTAAAAACAAAGTAGAAAAATTAAAAATATATAGAAGTAGTGATGAAGAAGACTGGGACTATATAGATTCCAATACAATTATTGAAAAAATACTTGAGCTAGATCCTCAATTAGATATAAATGTTTTAGGAGCTACAGAAGTATTACTAGAAATAAAATCAAAAGCAAAAGACTATCCAATTCTACAATTGTTAAAGGTAATATTTGTATCTGTAATTATGTTTTTTGGTGCAGGAATTGCAATCATAACATTCTATGAAGATGTAAATATGGTTGAATCTTTAGATAAAATATACTATAGCTTCACCGGCATAAAGACTACTAAACCATTGATTATGATAATCCCCTATTCTTTGGGACTTGGCATAGGAGTAATGACATTCTTCAGTAGAATAATAAGTTCCAGCAAGAGAAGGAAAAAGGAGCCAGGGCCTATGGAAATAGAACTTTATCTTTATGATAAAGACATGGAGGATTTTATCCTAAATGATATTAAGATTCAAAACAAAGATAATAAAAAGCATACTAGTGGAGATTAAGAGGTGAATTTGTGTTAAATAAAGTACTAATTATATTATTGTCTTTATCTGGAGGAGTGGTTGCTGGAGGTGCATTGGCTGCATTCATAACTTTACTACAACTATTACCAAGATTGACTCAAGTAACTAATACAAGAAAATATGTACGATTATATCAATATATATTTACAATTGGTTCTTTAGCTTCCACTATTATGTATTTTAGTAGTTATCATTTCAATTTAAAGCGTAGTGTTGTAATAATCGTGGGTATATTCATAGGAATATTTATTGGTTCATTTTCATCAGCGCTAGCAGAGGTATTAAATGTAATACCTGTTTTAGCAAAAAAATTTAAGATTAAAAATGAAATTAAATATATAATTTATGTTTTAGCTTTAGGAAAAGTATTAGGGTCACTATACTTTTTCTTATATTATTAATTTAAATTAAGGGTGATAATATGGATAAATTGAACAAAAAAGATTACGAGAATCTAGTAAATAAAAAGGTACCTAAGCCAACCTATGGAAAAAATATGATCATGGCTTTTATTGTAGGTGGAATCATATGTACTATAGGTCAGGGATTTACCAACTATTTACAGAGTGTAGGGTTTAACGAGGAACAAGTCTCCACTGGAGTTTCTATAATCATGGTTTTCCTTGGTTCTTTATTAACTGGACTAGGAATATATGATAAAATTGGGAAAATTGGTGGGGCTGGGGCAGCAGTTCCTATTACAGGATTTGCAAATTCTATTGTAGCTCCAGCAATGGAATATAAAAGTGAAGGGTTTATCTTTGGAGTAGCCTCAAAGATGTTTATAATCGCAGGTCCAGTTTTGGTATATGGGGTAGGAAGCTCTATTATTGTAGGGTTGTTAAGTATACTATTTAAAGGGTAGGTGTTTAAATGAGTTTAAAAAAATTAGGAAATAGAACAGTGAAATTACTAAATCCTCCTTCAATAATTGGTAATTATACTATAGTTGGTCCAAAAGAAGGAGATGGGCCTCTTAAAAATTACTATGACCAAATCTTAGATGATGATTTGTGGGGACAGGAATCTTGGGAAAAAGCCGAGAGCAAGATTCAGGAAGAAGCTATTAGAGCTGCCGTAGATAATGCAGGATTAAGTATACAGGATATAGACTATTTAATATCAGGAGATTTATTAAATCAAATAGTAGCTTCTGGATATTCTGCAAGGCAATTAGGAATTCCATATTTTGGACTATATGGAGCCTGTTCTACTATGACTGAGTCTTTAGCTTTGGGATCTATGTTAATAGATGGAGGGTTTGCAGATAATATTATCTGTGCAACTTCAAGCCATTTTAGTTCTGCAGAAAGGCAGTTTAGATTTCCTTTGGAATATGCAGCCCAAAGAGTATTTTCTGCACAATGGACAGTAACTGGTTCTGGAGCTACAATATTATCTTCTTATGGTTCAGGACCTTATATTACTCATGTTACTCCAGGAAAAATAATAGATCCAGGAATCAAAGATGCATCAAATATGGGTGCGGCTATGGCGCCAGCTGCAATGGATACATTGATTCATCATTTTAGAGACACCGGATTTAGTCCCAGTGATTATGATTTAATCATCACTGGAGATTTAGGTTTAGTGGGAAAGTCTATAGTTTTAGATATGATGAAAAAAGAAGGATACGATTTAACAGGAATATTTACAGATTGTGGTGTTGAAGTTTTTGATCCTCAAAAACAGGATACCCATGCTGGAGGTAGTGGATGTGGATGTTCAGCTGTAGTATTTAATGGTTTTGTGCTAAAAGAAATGGCAAAAGGAAGATATAAAAGAGTTTTATTTGGAGCTACAGGAGCATTACACTCAACACTTATAACACAGCAAGGAGAATCAATACCTTCAATTTGCCATGCAATTACAATAGATATAAATAGTGAATAGAGGGGATGGGAAGTGTGGAATATATAAAAACCTTTATTATAGGTGGAGCAATATGCGTATTAGGACAGATTATTTTAGATAGAACCAAATTAACTCCTGCCCATATACTTGTATCTTTCCTTACGGCAGGGGTAATTTTAGGAGGTCTTGGTTTGTATGAACCTATAGCTAAATTTGGAGGAGCAGGTGCCAAGATACCAATATCTGGATTTGGATATTCACTTTCTCAAGGGGCTATAAAAGGGGCACAAGAAAAAGGTATAATAGGAGCCTTTACTGGAGGTTTACAGGCCACTGCAGGGGGTATAGCAGCAGCTATTCTCTTTGGATATACTATGGCTATTATATTCAATCCTAAAACAAAAGACTGAGGAATTTTATTTTTTCCTCAGTCTTTTTAATTAATTGTTTCTTCTATTACCTCTATTATTACTGTCGTTATTGTTATCGTTATCGTTGTTATTGCCTTCATTGTCATTGTTTTCATTACCACTATTATTTTCATTATTATCTTCATTATTATTGTTTTCATTTGGGTCATCTATATTTTTGTCATCGTCATCTTTGTCAGGATCGGGCAATATTATACTTAATATATTATGCTTATCACAAACTTGAGTCGGTAAAGTAAACTTAAAGTCAGCTGGTACTATATTGTTATGTTCTGATGGTATATATGGTGGTATACGTTGTATAAATGCCTGTTTAATGACATCTTCTGTTGGACAGTATTTATTTGCTAACTTTCCAGTTATCTTACATACTTCAGCTTCAACATGAATATCACAGTGTTTTCTTGGAACAGTGCCTTTGGCAAAGATTTCTGTTTTAATTACATGCCGTGGATCTAAAGAACATGTAGGTGTTGCTAATAATCCAGATTGAGTACATATATTAGCACTTACTATACCTTCAGGCCTATCAAAACTAGCTTTCCTAGCTAAATCTGTATGCGCACGGGTCATTATATTCTGCCATAGTCTAGCTGCAGTACCACTTGTTTGATTAATAGTAATTTTAGGAGAATCATTACCAATCCAGACTCCAGATACATAATAAGGTGTAAATCCAACAAACCAAATATCAGCAGCGTTTTGTGTAGTTCCAGTTTTACCAGCAACAACCATATTAGATAGTCTGGCACTTCCAGCAAGCCCATTTGTGACAGTTGTCCTTAATATATCTTTCATTATATATGCAATTTGTGGTGAAGTAACTACAGTTTCCTTAGGAATATTATCTATTAGTATATTTCCGTCTCTATCTAAGACCTTAGTAAATGAAATAGGTTCTATATAAACACCATCATTTGCTATTGCACCAAAAGCAGCAGTTACTTCTAAGGGAGTTAGACCCTTTGTCATTCCACCAAGTGCTAAAGAAGACAAATTCTCATCATTTTCCTTTGAATTTTCTTCACTAGTAATAAAGTTATCTTTAGCTGGATTTGCTTTATTGATTATACCCATTTTTTCAAGATAATTCATTATAGTCTTTGACCCTAAATCTTCCACAGTTTTAACTGAGTTCACATTGACAGATTGTTCTACAGATTGTCTTAAGGTGTGAATACCTCTATAACCTCTATACCAGTTTCGTGGTGTCCAATTTCCTTTGGTATAAGGTATATCATCAATAGCAGTAGCAGCTGTATATCCATTATCTAAAGCAGGAAGATATACTGATATAGGTTTAATAGTTGATCCAGGCTGTCTTTGTGAATCAGTAGCTCTATTAAGGATTCTATTACCATCAATATCCCTACCACCGACTATCGCTTTTATATGGCCAGTTCTATAATCGGATATTACAGTAGCAGATTGAGGTTGCACTATTCCTTCTTTATCCTGATAGAAGTATTTTCCATTAATAATTAGGTTCTTATTTTGGTCAATATTATAGAAGTTTTCTGTTTTATCTAAAAAGCCTTTAGTAATAATCAACTCTTTATTATTACTTGTGGTAAATTCTCCTTCAGGAATAACTATGGAACCAACAGTATGAGTAACTAGATTTTTTTTATCATCAATCCTATAATAGTCAGCGATATCAATATGCTTTGGATATATGGTTAATTTATT
This sequence comes from Wansuia hejianensis, assembly GCF_014385225.1. Classification (GTDB taxonomy): domain Bacteria; phylum Bacillota; class Clostridia; order Tissierellales; family Tissierellaceae; genus JACRTK01. The sequence goes on along the minus strand of NZ_JACRTK010000002.1, from coordinate 299,690 downwards.
GTTTTTAATAGATAGATCACCATTATCCTTGATTTCATATGTTCCCTTTTCAATTACTAGATCAGAATCATCATTTAGAAGATTGTTTTTTCGATAATATATAGTTCTTCCAGATTCATCTATTATATTTCCATCTCTATTTAATCTCCAGTCAATTAATATAGGAGCCCTTGCTCCATTTGTATTGCCTACAAGTATATTAGTAAAGTTTTCATATACATCTTCTAATTCTTGTTGTAAGTTTACATCTATAGTAGAGTAAATTTGTAGTCCGCCTGCAAACAATTCTTCCTTTGCTTGCTCTTTTGAATAACCAAGTTGGCTTACTAAGGCATCTATTACCTGTGTTTTTACATAGTCGGTAAAGTAGGATGTAATATCTGTAATTTTCTTTTGTCCAGGTTTAAGATTTGCCTTAATATCTTCCTTTAAGGCTGAATCGTATTCTTCTTTAGAAATCATTCCCAAATCTAGCATCTTAGCTAAAACTATTTTTTGTCTTTCTACAGATTTTTCATTAAATACAAGGATGTATTTTTCACCTAATACATCTGCTTCTCCAACTTGATAGTCCTTATTACTATCAAAATTTTCAGGTTTGACCCTTATATATGGTTGAAATTGTTGTGTACTTTTAACTACACCAGCAAACAAAGCAGATTCAGCTAATGTTAAATCTTCCACATCCTTTGAAAAATAAGTTTGTGCTGCTTCTTGCACTCCATACGCATTTTGTCCAAAAAAGTTTCTATTTAGATAGGACTCAAGGATTTGATCCTTTTCTAGGACTCTTTCAACCTGTAGAGCTAAATAAGCTTCTTTGATTTTTCTAGACCATTTTTTATCAGAGTTTAAATATACATTTTTAACTAACTGTTGAGTAATAGTACTAGCTCCCCGTACGATACCATCAGATTTTAAGTTTTCCATTGCTGAACCCACAATACCTTTAGGGTCAATTCCAGGATGATCATAAAATCTTTCATCTTCAATAGCAATAAATGCATTTTGTAAATCTTTAGGAATTTTATCTAGACTAACAAAGGTTCTGTATTCAGCAGTTTCTATTTTTTCTATTAGTTTTCCATCATTATCATAGATAGACGATGTTTGACTCAAGGACGCATTAATCTTAGTTGGATCAATCTCAGGAGCATCTTTAATAATAGATAGAGAAATACCAGCTATGACTCCTCCTGATAATACTCCAAGTATTAATATAACGAGAACAAATATTTTCAAATACTTAGTAAAAGAATTTTTACTTTTTTTCTTGTTGTTTCTTTTTTTATTATTATTATCTTTAGACATTGTATCCTCCTTAAATTTTAAAAGGTCTAGAATATATTAATTATAGCATAGACTTAAAAGAATGTTAATAATCTATGTATTTATTAATATTTACAATAATATTAAAAGCTTATCTTATATTTTGAATATTAGTTTACAATACCATGGATATAATAGATAATAAATGTAAAAAATGCTATACTTATAATAAGGATCATTATTTTAAATTGGATGGTGATATATTGGAAAAAAGACAAGGGTATATGGATAGGGCCTTATTAGTTGGAGTTGATCTTGAAAATGATTTTACTGATATAGATAATTCTTTAGAGGAATTAGAAGAACTAGTAATAGCGGCTGGTGGATTAGTAATATCTAAAATAGTTCAGAAAAAAGAAAATATCAATCCAACTTATTTTATAGGAAAAGGTAAAGCGGAAGAAATAAAATTGGCCTGTGAAGAGTTAGATATAACAACTATAGTCTTTAATGATGAATTATCTGGAGCTCAGCTTAGAAATTTGGAAAAGTTAATAGACAAAAAAATAATAGATCGAACAAATCTAATATTGGATATATTTGCCAATCGTGCCACATCAAAGGAAGGTAAACTGCAAGTTAAATTGGCCCAGCTAAAATATCGATTACCTAGATTGGTAGGATTTAGAGATTATTTATCAAGAGAGGGTGGAGGCATAGGAACACGCGGCCCTGGAGAACAGAAACTAGAAATTGATAGAAGACATATTTTACGAGAGATTAATAATATTGAAAGACAACTTAAAGAAATAGAAGAAAATAGAAATATAAAAAGACAAAAAAGACTAAACTCAAACTTACCTATAATTGCTTTAGTAGGATATACAAATTCAGGCAAGTCTACCTTATTAAATACCATAGTCAAATCAGATAGTGAAAAAGGAGATAATAGAGAAGTATTTGTAAAGGATATGCTTTTTGCAACGTTAGATACATCTCTAAGAAGAGGGAGTTTGCCTAATGGCCAAAATTTTCTTATAACTGATACAGTAGGATTTGTATCAAAACTACCTACTCATTTAATTGAGGCTTTTAAGGGGACTTTAGAAGAGGTTAAATATGCAGATTTGCTACTTCATGTTGTAGATGCCTCAAATAAGGATCTAGATATTCAAATAGAGACTACCTTAGATATATTAAAGGACTTAGAAGTATTAGATAAGCCTATAATTACAGTGTTTAATAAAATAGATAAAGTAGGAAATTCAAATATATTCTATAGCAATAATCTAATTGGAGATAAAGTATTTATTTCTGCTAAAGAAGGTACAAATTTGTCTAAATTAATGAAAATGATAGAAGAAGGAATTCCTTATGAATATAAGTATGTTTTATTAAAGATACCTTATGATCAACAATCTACTTTAAGCTATTTTATGGATAATTATGAAATTGAAAACCTTAGATATGAAGAAGATGGAACTTATATTAATTTATATATAAATCCTATAGACTTGGAAAAATATAAAGATAAAATAATCAAATAGTTTATATAAAAATATACTTAAAATTTAAAATTAAGATATATAAATTTAATTTAAGGTATTAACATATATAAATATGGCATTGATTATAATATTTGTTTTAGGAGGAAGGTGTAACAGATGAAGGAAAATTATCGCACTATCTTTTCCTACGGGTGTGATGAAATTATAATCAATAAATCTAAATTTATTGGTTATGCTATGCCTATTAACACTGAAGAAGAAGCTTTAGAATTTATTGAACAAATAAAAACAAAACATAGGGATGCTACTCATAATGTATATGCCTATGTAGTTGGTGAAAATTCTAATATACAAAGATTTAGTGATGATGGTGAACCATCAGGTACTGCTGGAATTCCTGCCTTAGAAGTAATAAAAAAAGAAGAACTTAAAAATGTAGTTGTAGTAGTGACAAGATACTTTGGAGGTATAAAGCTTGGAGGTGGTGGATTAATCAGGGCATATACTAGGGGAGCTAAGATAGGTTTAGAGTCTGGGAAAATTGTTCATATGATAGTTCATAGACAGTTAAATATTACAATGGATTATCATATATATGGGAAAATGGAAAATTATTTAGTTAGTAATGGATATTTAATAGACAATGTAATTTTTGATGAAAAAGTGAATATTGAGATTCATATTAAGGTTTCAGAGTTAAGTGAATTTAAGAAGAATATAATAGATATTGCAAATGGAAATATTAAAATAGATGAGTTAGATGATGTCCATTTACCAGTTTTAAATGGAAAAATCTTATCCACATCTGGTTTAAATATGGCAAAAGAGGTATAAATTTAGAGAGGTGAATTAATTATGGATTTTCATGTGATTAAAGAAGAAATGTTAGAAAAGAAGAAGTGGGTTGTAGCAGGTGTAACTGCAAAAAAAGATAGATATGGTTATAAAATATGGAAAATATTAAAGGAAAATAATTATGAGACTTATGGAGTTAACCCAAATTATGATGAAATTGAAGGAGAAAAGATATATCATAGTATAATGGATTTACCTATTAAAGTTGATGTTTTAGATATGGTTGTTTCTCCAAAACATGCTATGGTTACTTTAGATGAGGCAAAAGAAGCTGGGATAGAATATATATTCTTTCAACCAGGCTCATATGATGATGATGTGGTAAGAAAAGCCCAAGACTTAGGATTTAAATATCTAATAAACGACTGTATATATGCAACTTTAAAAAGAAGGGATAGGATTTAAAACCTATCCTTTCTTTTTAAAAAATTCATATAGTCCAATAAATAATAAAAATATTCCAAAATACCTGCGTAAATTATTATCATCTATTCTTGTTGCTATAAAAGAACCTATTCCAGCGCTAATTATACCGCTTAAAATTATTTGTTTTGTATATTTAAACTCTATATTCTTTTCCTTTATATGAGTAATTATGGCAGTTATTGCTATAGGTATAAAAACTACTAAATTTATTCCCTGAGCTTCAAGCTGAGATATATCATTAAAAAGTACTAGGGAAGGAATCAATACAGTACCTCCACCTATTCCCATTCCACTTATAATACCTGATATAAAACCTATAAATATTAATTTCATTTCAAAATCATCCTTATGGCAGTATAGATAATAACACTTCCAAATATTTTTCTTAAAACCTGAGTAGGAATTTTATTTAATAGTTTTGCTCCGATGTAGCTTCCTACTACTCCTCCTATCATTACTGTAGAACTTAGTTTTAAGGAAACTTTATTATTAAGAAAATATACTATGGTACTTATTATGGAAAGGGGTAGTATAATAGAAATAGCAGTAGCATGAGCTTTATGATCTTCTAAATCCATTAAAAAAATCAAAGCAGGAACTATAATAGTTCCTCCACCAGAACCGAAAAGGCCATTAACAAATCCAGCTATAGCACCAATAATTATTAAATTTAGATTAACTTCATTCATTTTAAACTCCTTTATGATATAATAAAAACAAATATAGACATATAATTTTGAAGGATTTTTATCAAATCTTAAATTTAAATATCTATAGTATTAATTTCACCATATTAATATAAGATATACATATATAAGAATTTGGAGGTTATATATAATGGAAAATATTGAAGAAATTGTTGGGAATTTAGTAATATGGATACAAAACAAGGTAAAAGATGCTGGAGCTAATGGAGTAGTATTTGGTTTAAGTGGTGGCATAGATTCAGCGGTAGTAGCAGGAATCTCTAAAATTGCATTTCCAGAAACATCTCTTGGTCTAATAATGCCTTGCCATAGCAATCCTATGGACGAAGAGCATGCTTTATTAATAGCAGATAGACTTAATTTAGATACTAAAAAGGTAGATCTAACTAATACTTTTGATACCTTATTAGATGCTACTGAATTAAATAAAGAACATAAGATGGCCATTGCAAACATAAAGCCTAGATTAAGGATGACAACCCTTTATTATTATGGACAAAGCTTAAATTATTTAGTATTAGGAGGAAGCAATAGATCGGAATTTACAGTGGGCTATTTTACTAAACATGGAGATAGTGGCGTAGATTTACTACCATTAGCTAACTTTGTAAAAAAAGAAATATGGGAAATAGGAAGATATTTAAACTTGCCAGATATTATTATTAATAAACCTCCTACAGCAGGATTATGGGAAAATCAAACTGATGAAGATGAAATGGGCTTTAGTTATGAAATACTAGATAACTTTATAGAGACAGGCAAAGGTCCCAAAGAGTCTATAGATAAAATAAAAAGACTACATAGTATTAGCCAACATAAAAGGGAATTTCCTCCTGTATTTCTAAGAAATAAATAATAGATGAAATTATTAAAATCATATGTTAAAATATAGAATGTAATATTCTAAGGAGAGTGAAAAAAGATGGCAGGACATTCCAAGTGGAATAATATCAAAAATAAAAAGGGTAAAGAAGATGCCAAAAGAGCGAAAATATTTACAAAATTAGGTAGATATATAATGGTTGCAGCAAAAGAAGGTGGGCCAGATCCAGAATATAATCCAGCTTTGAAAGCTGCAATAGATAAAGCCAAAGCAGAAAACATGCCTAATGATAATATAGAAAGAGCAATAAAAAGAGGGTCAGGAGAATTAGGTGCTGATAATTTTGAAGAAATAATTTATGAAGGCTATGGTCCATCAGGGATAGCTGTATTTGCTACTTGTTTAACAGACAATAGAAATAGAACAGCTTCAGATATTAGACATGCTTTTGATAAATGTTCTGGAAATTTAGGACAATCTGGTTCGGTTACATTTATGTTTGATAGAAAGGGTTTAATAGCCATCGAAAGATCTGATAATATCGATGAAGATGAATTGACTATGTTAGCAATAGATTTAGGTGCTGAAGATTTCGAATCATCTGATGATGGATTTGAAATAATTACAAGTCCTGAAAATTTTAACAACATAAGAGATGAGATTAAAAAAGCTGGATATGAATTTGCAGCAGCAGAGATTACTTATATACCTCAAACTACATTAAGTTTAAATGATGAAAAAGATGTTAAAAATATGGAGAAATTAATAGATATGCTTGAAGATAATGATGATGTCCAAGAAGTTTACCATAATTGGGAGATGGAAGAATAATAATATAGTATAAGTATAAATAATAATCAACATAATAATAGATGATCATCTATTATTAGGAGGGTTATCATGGAAGGAAATCAAAATTTTCAACATATTCTCGAAAGGTTTCAGCAGGCAGACTTACAGCAAAAAATCGAAATATATACAACTGTTCAAGGCTTGTCAGTTGAACAGTTTAAGGAACTTTTAAGATATTTTCCAATAAAGCATTTAGGAGAGTTAGAAAAGGCAATGGGATAGGATGAAGGAAACTTCATCCTATTTTTATAAGGATTAGAGGTGGTAAAATGAAAAGATTAATTATGATAATATTAGTTATAGCTTTATCTTTTTTATTTCTAGCAGTAAGTATAGAACAAAACTCTTATAATAAAACCTACTATATTAAATCTTATTATAAATATGATATTGAAAATCAAACTGGAAAATCTATGTCGGAATTGGAAGAGATAACAGATCATATAATTTTATATTTAAAAAATAAAGGTAACAATGAATTACTTAAACCTTATTTTAATGAAAGAGAAGTTTTACATATGGAAGATGTCCAAAAACTTTTTAATCTTACTAGATATATAAAATATATTGGGATTATATTATCTCTAAGCATAATAATATGTTTTATATTTAAGAAAGAATATTTAGCCCTTGGAAAGACATTATGTTTTGGCCTTTTTATAAATCATATTCTTCTGATTATATTAGGAATCTTAGTAAGGGTTGATTTTAACAAATATTTTAACTATTTCCACTTAATTTTCTTTACTAATGACCTTTGGATATTAGATCCCTCTACAGATTTGATGATACAAATGTTGCCGGAAGACTTTTTCTTTGGAATGGCAAAAAATATTATGTTATCTTTTCTTATATATTTGGCAATAATACAGATAATAGGTTGTTTTTATATAAGGAGAGGTAGAAAGATATATGAAAGAGGTAATAGAAAGAGTTAAAAAATATTCCATTAAAAATAATAATAAAAGGATTTTAAAAAATTATTATTCAAAGGAAATGAAAAGTGGTAAAACTTACAGAGCTTCTATAATAGATCGTTTACTTTTTTTTATACTGGTTTTTGTTAGTTTAAGTATTGTTTTAAGTATTAAATCTTCCGATATTATATTATCTTGCTATATGGCTGGAATTATATCGTTTTTTTCAATAAATATTCTTAAGAAGCTTTCAGATAAAAAAAGAAGAAATGGGATAGAAGAAATCAATGAAGATTTAAAAAAAAGAAAAACAATTAGAGATTTGAATGGAAAAAACAATACGGAATTTATAGAATATATAAAAACAATATTTGCAGAATACTATGATACTGATATAATAGATGGTGAAGTTCCTGTGGATTTAGAATGTATTATTGAAGATGAAAGGTATGGAATCAAATGTATCAAAGGTAGTACTGAGGAAAAAGTAAGTTTAAGACAAGTAGAAAACTTTATTAAGGAACTAAAGGAACTAAAATATAACAATGGAATATTAGTTACTAACTCATATTTTATGGAAGATATATCTGAACAAGAAAATATTATATTATTTGATTTGGATAATATTATAGATATTTTAAAAAAATTAGATAAATATGTTTCCAATAAAGAAATAGAGGAATATATTATCCATAGATTTATAAATAGAAGAAATGATATTAAAAAGCAATTTACAACAATAAATAAAAGGAAAATAGTACAACTTTATAGTATATTTATAGTTTTTTATTTATTATCCTATATGGTTAGATATTCATTATATTATAAAGTAATAGCCATAATTAGTTTTTTGATTGCTACAGGAATTGTTGGGTATAAATTTAGTGAATATATTAGACTAAAGGATAAATATCCGTAATAGTCAAAATATAAATAATATAATAATGTTAGGAGACAGAGTAGGTAAAAAGCGTAAAGTGTTAAAGGATGGGAAGTTGCCTTTAAACGAAAGATATGATCTGCGATTTTTTACCGCATCCGCTGACCATCAAAGATTCTCTTTTCTTTTGTGGCAGAAGCATGTCACTAACATAAGAAAGGAGTTTTTTTATGAGAAAAAAAGGAATTAGCACAAAAGTTATGGTACAAGCAGGGTTTTTAGTTGCAGTTTCTATAGTCTTAACAAGATTTTTAGTTATTATGCCTACTAATACCCTGAGAATAGGCTTAGGAGAGGTTCCGTTAATGATTTCAGGTTTTTTATTTGGACCTATAGTTGGAGGAATTGTAGGGGCTGCAGCAGATCTAACAGGTATTGTGATAAATCCCCAAGGGCCTCCTCATTTTGGTTTTACCCTTAGTTCAATGTTGTGGGGAATAATACCTGGATTATTTGTTGCTTTACACAGTAAAAGAAGAAAAGGAGACCCTTATACAAAACTAAATATTACAGTTACAGTAAGTATATGTATAATAATTATATCATTGGGATTAAACACATATTGGCTTTCCAATTTATACGGGAAAGGATTTTTAGTAATGCTGCCTGAAAGACTTATGTCTGCTATAATAAGTATACCTTTACAAAGCATCATTATTATTAGTTTAATGAAATATTTAAAAAATGTGGCAACAGTTTTTGGAGAATAAAATATGGCTAAGAAAAAAATACTAGCCATAATGGGCAGTCCTAGAAATAATAGAAATACAAATCAGGCCTTAGACTTTTTGTTACAAGAAATAGATAAGGAAATTTTTCAAATTAAGAAAGTGTATTTAAATAAGTTAAATATTAATCCCTGTACTGGTTGTGACTATTGCGGCCACAAGGAAGGTTGTAGCCAAAAAGATGATATGATAGAGCTATATAAAGATTTTGATAATAGTCATATTATTATACTTGCTGCTCCATTATATTTCAATTCTATTAATGGATTAACAAAAAACATGATAGATAGATGTCAAAAGTATTGGTCACTAAAATATTCCCTAGGAGGCAATTATAAAAGGGGAGAGGATAGAGTGGGAATATTTGTATCTGTAGGAGGTGCACCATATACCTATGATCAATTTAATGGAGCCTTTCCCGTAATAGATTTTTTCTTTAAAGCAATAAATGTTGAGTATAAAGGTAATTATCTGATTTCAGATACAGATAAAGTAGCTGTTAAAGATAAAGTAGATATAATAAAAGACCTACTTTATATAGGAAGGAATATATTAAATATGGATGAATTTCATATTCATAAATAGATATTTATGAAAAATTATAGTAAGCTTATAGGAATTAACTATTAATTATTTGATTTTATAGAATTAAGGTATATAATTAGTATGGGAGAAATATTTTAAGGATTATTAGGAGGAGATTTAAATGAAAAAAACTTTACCAATTGCTATGTCCAATAGACATATTCATCTAAGCCAAAAAGATTTAGATATATTATTTGGAGAAGGCTATGAACTAACTAAATTTAAGGATTTATCCCAACCTGGTCAATATGCATGTGAAGAAAAAGTAGATACTGTAGGACCTAAAGGAACTATTAAAGGGGTTAGAATATTAGGACCTGTTAGAGGAGAGTCTCAATATGAAGTTTCTGTTTCAGACGCCTTTGCGTTGGGAGTAAAACCTGTTATCAGAAATTCTGGAGATATTGAAGATACACCAGGAGTTAAATTAGTTGGTCCTAAAGGAGAAGTGGAATTAGATAAGGGTGTTATTGTAGCAGCTAGACATATCCATATGCATACATCTGATGCTGAAGAATTTGATGTTAAAGATAAAGATATTGTAAGCATTAAAGTAGATGGACCTAGAGGATTAACTTTTGATAATGTATTAGTTAGAGTAAGTGATAAGTTTGCTTTAGAGATGCATGTAGATATTGAAGAAGGAAATGCCTCTGGAATTAAAAATGGAGATATGGTAGAACTAGTTAAATAGGAGGTTAATATGAACAATATAGCATCAATGATAGATCATACCCTATTAAAACCTGATGCAAGTAAGGATTCAATAGAGAGTTTATGTAAAGAAGCTGTAGATAATAAGTTTATGGCCATTTGTGTTAATCCTTATCATATTGAATTTTGCAAAGAGTTACTAAAGGATTCAGATGTTAAGATAGCAACTGTAATAGGCTTTCCACTAGGTGCCAATACTACAGAGGTAAAGACATTTGAAGCTTTAGATGCAATTAACAAGGGTGCTGATGAAATTGATATGGTAATCAATATAGGAGCATTGAAAGATCAGGACTATGAAACAGTTAAGAAAGATATCCAATCTGTAGTTACTGCAGTAAATAATCGTGCCTTAGTAAAGGTAATTATTGAAACATGTCTTTTAACAGAAGAAGAAAAAATAATAGCATGTAAGCTATCTATGGAGTCTAAAGCAGATTTTGTTAAGACTTCAACTGGCTTTAGTACTGGTGGTGCTACTGTAGAAGATGTAAGGCTAATGAAATCCATTGTTGGTGATAAACTAGAAGTAAAAGCTTCAGGAGGCGTTAGAGATGTGGAATCTGCAAAGGCCATGATAGAAGCTGGAGCTACTAGACTAGGTACTAGTTCTGGAGTAAAAATAATTAAAGGAAATTAGTTTTAAAGTACCCTAATGATTAGGGTACTTTATTTAAATAATTATATTATTTTTGTTATAAAATCCCTAAAAATTGAAACACTATAAATGGGAGGGATTTTATGAAAAAGAGCATATTAGCACTTTTGGCTATTTGTATGATTTTTCATGTAGGATGTACAGATACTAATAATAAAAATATAGAAGTGAAGGAAAACAAGGAAAATATAGCCAAAGTAACTGGAGAAGATAAAGAAATATTAAACAGGTCTGAAGAATTATCTGATATTGTTGTAGAAATTTTTGGTATAGACGATGCTACAACTATCATATTTAATGATACGGCACTTATAGGTATAACTCTATCCCATGATGGAGAGTTAACGAAGGACATGAAGGAAACTATAATATCTATTGTTAAAGAAAAGGATTCTCAAATAAAAGAAATTAATTTAACAGAGAATCCGAAGATATTCAAACAAATAGATAATATAGTTAGTGGATTATTACAGGGAAATTCTTATGATGACTATATATTGGAAATAAATAAAATAATAGAAAAAATAAACAAGTAGACATAAAACCCATATAAAATGGGTTTTATTAATTATAATATAGAATAATATGGCATAAATTATATGATAAGACAAATATTTCTGGGTATAGTAAGATTATATGTGTAAGAGGAGGGAATTATTATGGCATTAGAATCTCAAAGAATAAAATTAGGAAATGGAATATATTTAAATCTTATAAAAACCGATAAGTTTAAATCAAATTTACTTAGCTATTATTTTATAAGACCCCTAGAAAGAGAGGAAGTAACTAAAAATGCATTATTACCCTTAGTACTGAGAAGAGGAACCAAAAATCTTCCAACGTCATTACAATTAGAAAAAAAGATGGAAGAATTATATGGCTCAAACTTAAGTGTAGCTATAAATAAAAGAGGAGAAAAGCAAGTAATACGTTTTACAATGGAATGGGCCAATGGAGATTATTTAGGGGATAAAGGATATGATTACAAGGTGATTGATATCTTAAGAGAAATTGTTTTTAGCCCAACTTTAGAAAAGGGAGTATTTAACTCAAAATATGTTTCTCAAGAAAAGGAGATTTTGAAAAGAAGAATAGAATCTAAAATAAATGATAAACGATCCTATGCAATCAATAGATGTATTGAAGAGATGTGTAAAAATGAAAGATATAGTCTATATCAATTAGGTTATGTGGAAGATTTAGAAAAAATAGATGAGTCTAATCTTTATAGACATTACAGCAAAGTTTTAGAGACAAGTCCTATAGAAATATTTTATGTAGGAAATTATGATGAAAATTTAGTAAAATATTTAGAAGATAGTAACAAAATGGATAGAAAAGAGATTATTGAAATTCTAGAAGAGGATAATATAAAATCACCTATGACTAAGAGTATTGTAAAAGAAGAATTAGATGTCAACCAAGGAAAACTTGTACTAGGTTATAGAACTGGAATAAACTATAAAGATAAATTATATAATGCATCTGTTGTAGCTAGTGATATATTAGGTGGTGGACCTAATTCTAAACTATTTAGACATGTAAGGGAAGAAGAGAGTCTAGCATATTATATTACTTCATCTACTTATAAATACAAGTGTATATTATTAATAGATGCAGGAATTAATTTTGATGACTTTGATAAAGCAGTAGATATTATTAGAAAACAAGTGGAAGATTTAAAAAATGGTATTTTTACACAAGAAGATATAGATATTTCCATTAAATCTTTACAGTCATCTACAGAAGCCATAAGGGATAGTATATTTTTAATATCTGAATTCTTTTTTAGTAAAGTGTTATCACAAGATAATAGAAGTCTGGAAGAAATATTGAAAGGTTTTCAAGAGGTAACGAAAGATGAAATTATTAAAGTAGCCAATAAAATAGAGATTGATACTATTTACTTTATGAAGAATAAGGTCAAATAATTGAGGAGTGAGAAAGTGGATATTAAAGAATTTAACAATCACCAAATAAAAGAAAAAATACTATTTAGTAAGACTAAAAATGGGCTAAATATATATTTTATGCCGAAAAAAGGTTATACAAAAAAATATGCCATATTTTCCACAAATTATGGATCTATAGATAATAAGTTCATTCCAATAGGTGAAAAAGACATATTGAAGGTTCCTGAAGGTATTGCTCATTTTCTAGAGCATAAATTATTTGAAGAGCCTAAAGTAAATATCTTTGATAAATTTTCTAAAATGGGAGCTGATGTAAATGCCTTTACCAACTTTACCCAGACATCCTATTTATTTACATCGACTGATTATTTTTATGAGAATCTAGAATTGCTTGTTAACTTTGTTCAAAATCCATATTTAACTGATGAAAATGTAGAAAAGGAAAAGGGAATAATAGCACAAGAAATAAAGATGTATGAAGATAGCCCAGGCTGGAGGGTATATTTTAACTTACTAGAGGCTATGTATGTAGATCATCCGGTAAAGATAGATATTGCAGGGACAGTAGAAAGCATAAATACAATTAATAAAGAATTATTATACAAGTCCTATAATACATTCTATAATCCATCCAATATGGTTTTATTTATAGTTGGAGACTTATCCTTTGACAGAATTATGGAAGTAATCAATAAAGCAGAAAAAGAGTATGGGAATCTAAATAAAAGCATAGAAAGAATATTTGATATTGAACCTAATGGGATTAATAAAAAGATAATAGAAGAAAGAATGTTTACTGCATCTCCAATATTTCATATTGGTTTTAAGGATACTGATTTAGGTTATAACGGAGAGAAAAAAGTTAAGAAAGATATTGTAACCAATATTATACTAGATATACTTATAGGAGCAAGCTCATCTTTCTATAATGAATTATATGATGAAGGTTTAATAGACACAAGCTTTGGTGGCTATTATACAGGTAAAAAATTATACGGACACTCTATAATTGGGGGACAGTCAAATAATCCTGAAGAAGTATATGAAAGATTAATGGAATTAATTAGTAAACCTGTAAATGAGATATTGAAGGAAAAAGATTTTAATAGAATAAAAAGTAAAGACTTGGGAAGTTTTTTATTAGGCTTAAATTCTATTGAATTTATAGCAAATAATTTTACAGATTTATACTTTGATGATTTTTTAATAATAGATTACCTAGATTTATTATCAAAAGTACAATATGAAGATATAGTAAATAGATTTAATGAACATTTTACACAAGAAAATGTAGCTCTATCCATAATAAGACCTTTAGAAGTATAGAAAAATATTTAAATTTATGATATACTCTATTGATTACTTCAGTAGAAAGGTGGTTTATTTATGGACCCAATTGCTTTTAGATTGTTTGGAGTAGCAATTACATGGTATGGTATATTAATAGGATCTGGAGTGCTAATAGGAACGCTAATAGCATTACAAGAAACTCGTAGAAGAGGTATAGATGAAGAAGTCTTATTAGATCTACTGATATTTGCTATTCCCATATCTATAGTAGGAGCTAGGCTATATTATGTAATTTTTAGCTGGGATCTCTATAAAGATAATCCTATTGAAGCTTTTAATTTAAGAGGTGGCGGTTTAGCCATACATGGGGCTATAATAGGAGCGATTATAGTAACGGTTATATTTTGTAAAATAAGAAAGGAAAATTTTTGGGTATTAGCTGATATTGCAGCACCTAGTTTAATTTTAGGTCAGGCCATAGGTAGATGGGGCAATTATATTAATCAAGAAGCCCATGGAGGTCCTACAGACCTACCTTGGGGTATCATGGTAAATGGTGTAAAAGTTCATCCTACATTTTTATATGAGTCCATATGGAATTTTTTAATATTTATATTTCTATTTTGGTATAGTAGAAAAAAATCAGAAATCAAAGGAGAAGTATTTTTATTATATTTAAGTTTGTATTCTTTAGGCAGACTTTTTATAGAAGGTTTAAGAACAGATAGTTTAATGTGGGGTTCTATCAGAGTAGCTCAATTGATTAGTATATTATCTATTGGCATATGTCTATTAATTCTTTATAAAAAGAAGAAGTCTAAAATAGATATAAAATAATGTATAAAATAATTTTAAACAGAGTATTAAAGATTAAAATCTTTAATACTCTGTTTTTTTATCATTGAACCCATAAACAAAGAAAAAATATAGGACTAAAGTCCTAAAAATATTCAAATTTATCCATAAAGTGTGGAGGATTTAATTGAAATGGGGTAGAATATAATTAATGTGGGGTAAAGTGGAGAGAAGTGGTAATATATTGATAAAGGTGGATGAAAGTATGTTAATAGGAGAATATCAACATACATTAGATAACAAAGGGAGAATAATCATGCCATCAAAATTTAGAGAGGATTTGGGAGATGAATTTGTCATTACCAAAGGCCTTGATGGTTGTCTTTTTGTCTATCCTAAAAACGAATGGAAAATATTAGAAGATAAATTAAAGACTTTACCACTTACCAATAGAGATGCTAGGGCATTTGTTAGATTTTTCTTTTCAGGTGCTAGTGAATGTACATTAGATAAACAGGGAAGAGTATTAATCCCCGCCAACTTAAGAGAACATTCTAAACTAGAAAAAAATGCCGTAATTATAGGTGTTGCTACTAGGCTAGAAATATGGAGTGAGGAGCAATGGAATAATTATACTGATGATGATAATTTAAGCTATGATAGTATTGCGGAAAAAATGGCTGAATTAGGAATATAAATTGGGGGGATAAAATTGAATTTTCACCATATATCTATAATGCTTAATGAGGTAATAAAAGGATTAGATATAAAGAAGGATGGTATTTATATAGATGGGACTTTGGGAGGTGCAGGACATTCTTTAGAAATAGTCAAAAGACTGGAAACTGGAAAACTTATTGGGATTGACCAGGACAAGGATGCATTAAAAAAAGCCAAAGAAGTCCTACTACCTTATCATGATAAGGTAGTATTAGTTCATAACAATTATGAAAACATAGTTTCTGTAGTTAAAGAGTTAGGAATAGATAAAATTGATGGAATTTTGCTAGATTTAGGTGTTTCATCATATCAATTAGATGAAGGTCTTAGAGGTTTTTCTCATAATAAAGATGCTAGATTAGATATGAGGATGGATAGGACAAGGGATATATCTGCTTGGGATGTGATAAATAAATATTCAGAAAAGGATTTAGAGAATATCATCTGGAGATATGGGGAAGAGCGTTGGGCAAAAAGAATTGCTGAGTTTATAGTATATGAAAGAAGGACAAGCCCTATAAACACAACATTGGAATTAGTAGATGTTATAAAAAAGGCAATACCCAAAAAGGTTAGGATGGAAGGTCACCACCCAGCGAAAAAAACTTTTCAGGCAATTAGAATAGAAGTAAATAGAGAGCTAGAGGTATTAGAAAATTCCATTAAAGAAATGGTAGACCTACTTAATCCAGGTGGTAGATTGGCAATTATAACTTTTCATTCCTTGGAAGACAGGATAGTAAAGGAATCTTTCAAAGAATTATTTAAAGAATGTATATGTCCTCCAGAGCTACCTCAATGTATATGTGATAAAACAAGAGAGATAGAAATAATTACTAGAAAGCCAATAGTACCTACTAAGCAGGAGACTATAGAAAACCCAAGATCAAGGTCTGCTAAACTGAGAATAGCTAAGAAACTTTAAGGTTCTAAAAGAATAAGGGGGAGAATAAAATTGATAGTAGCTAAGGCTGAATTAAATTATTATCCTGAAGAAGTTTCAGAAAAGAAGATTATCGAAAATAATAAAAAGAATATTAAGAAAAAATCTAATAAAAAAGATAATAAAGCCAAAGTAATTTTTAAGCTTGCATGTATTTCAGTAACTGTAGTTATTTTACTTGTAAGTTTATTCATATTATATAGATATGAAAATATAAGTAAAATGAGGATGGAAGTAAATAAGCTAGAAAAAGATAAGTTAGAATTAGAACGAACTAAATCAGTCTTAGTAACAGAATTAGAAGAGTTAAAGAGCTCTTTAAAGATTACTGAAGATGCTAAATACAAGTTAGGAATGTCTTATCCTCAAGAGAGTCAGATAGTTTATGTATCTGTTGATGATGTGAAAACAGAATCAACTAAAACTAATGGTATCTTTAGTCAATTTAATAAGGTGTTTGGCTTGTTTTCTAGTTTGTTTTAAGGGGGTTTGATCTTGAGTGCACCAAGTAAATCATCAAAAAAGAGATTAAAGTTCACTTTGTTTATTTCTTTTTTCATAGTGTGTTTTTTAATATATAGACTAGGAAAATTACAAGTATTTGAAAGTGATGAGTTAAGAAAAGGGGCCTTAGAACAGTGGACTAAATCTATAGAGATAAAGCCTAAGAGAGGAATAATATACGATAGAAATGGTAAAAAACTAGCAGTAAGTGTAAATGCCTTTACTGTATGGGCAACACCAGCTGATATAAAAGATCCTGAGAAGACTTCGAAGGCTATAGCAGAAGTACTTGATATAGATGAAAAAACAATAAATGAAAAAATTACCCAAAGACAAAGTGTTGTAAAGATAAAACAGTGGATTACTGGAGAAGAAGCTAATGAACTTAGAAAGTTAAACCTAAGTGGAGTTAGTGTAGTAGAGGATAATAAACGATATTATCCAAATGAAAATTTTGCTTCTTATATACTGGGGTTTACAGATATAGACAATAATGGCTTGGATGGAATAGAGAAAATCTATGATGATTATTTAACAGGAACACCTGGCAAATGGATGAAGATGACTGACGCAGCCAATAGACAACTACCTTATGATGGGGAAAAGATATATGAACCGCAAAATGGTACTTCAATTGTTCTAACAGTAGATGAAACCATTCAATATTTTGCGGAAAAGGCTGCACAACAAGCACTAATAGAACAAAAAGCTAAAAATGTATCTGTAATCGTTATGGAACCTAATACAGGTGATATTTTGGCAATGACAACAAAACCTGATTTCGATCCTAATAATCCAAGAGAACCTTTAGATGATAAATTAAAAAAACAGTGGAAGGATCTTCCGGTAGAGGAGTTAAACGAAAAATGGTATGAATTATGGAGGAATTTTGCAGTTAGTGATATTTATGAGCCAGGGTCTACCTTTAAGGTTATAACAGCAGCTGCAGCTCTTGAGGAAAATACAGCTACCTTAGATACTCATTATTATTGTAATGGTTTTATAAGAGATATTAAGGGCGCAGTATTAAAATGTGTTAGATGGTATAATCCCCATGGTAGCCAAAGTCTTAAAGAGGCTATGAATAACTCATGTAACGTTGCATTTGTAAATATGGGAAGACAGCTAGGCAAGGAAAATTTTTATAAATATATAAAAGCCTTTGGGTTTGGAGAAAAAACTAAAATAGATTTATTAGGAGAACAACCAGGAATTATACCTAGTAGTACAGATGTAATAAAAGAAGTAAACTTAGCTACTATGTCTTATGGTCATGGTATAGCTGTTACACCTATTCAATTGATAAATGCAGTATCAGCAATTTCTAATGGTGGGGATCTAATGAAACCTAGATTAGTAAAGGAAATGGTTGATGATGAGGGTAAGATTGTTAATAGTTTTGAGCCAGAAGTGATTAGAAAAGTTGTCTCTAAACAAACTTCTAAGACTGTGCTTAGTTTGCTGGAGTCAGTAGTTAGCGAAGGGTCAGGTTCTAGAGCGTATATACCAGGATATAAAGTTGGTGGAAAAACAGGAACAGCTCAAAAGATCATAGATGGAAGATATGCTCCTGGTAAGTATATTGGTTCCTTTGTAGGAGTTGCTCCTATCGATAATCCACAGATAGCAATTCTAGTAATTGTAGATGAACCTAGTGCTGGTACTTATTATGGTGGTTCAGTTGCCGCACCAGTTGCCAAAACTGTTTTAGAGGAGACCTTTAATTATTTAGAAATTCCACCAAAGTATAGTGAAGATGATGAGGTTATAGAAATGGTTAAAGTGCCAGATGTAAGAAATAAAACCATAGGCAATGCCGGTAGGATTTTAACTGAACTGGATTTAAAATATACTACTGAATATGCAGAGCTTACAAACGAGTCAAAGATTATAGATCAATTTCCATTACCTGGAGTTGAAGTCCAAGTTGGATCTATTGTAGATTTATATATGGATGCTAAGGCCACAAATAAATTAACTATGCCTTATTTAGTGGGTAAAAGTAAAGATGAAGTAATAAAAATTTTGAACGATATGAATCTCAAATATGACTTAAAGGGTAAAGGTAATGCCGTAATGCAGGATCCTCAACCAGGAGAAGAAATAGATAAAAATATTAAAATAGTGGTTAAGTTTGAGTAACTAATAGATAAATAAGGCGACTTTTTAGGTTGCCTTATAATAATTTTCTCTATTGAGGGGTGAAATTATTGAAACTATTAGATATTATTGGGAAATATCCAATAATTAGCTGTCAAGGATCAATAGATAAAAACATAAGTGGAATTGAACATAATTCGAATAAAATTACTAAAGATAATATGTTTATTGCTCAAAAAGGCTTTACTCATAATGGTCACATTTTCATAGGAGATGCTGTTTCCAAGGGAGCAAATACAATTGTTATACAGGAAGATATCCAGCCTATAGAAGACCTAACAATAGTCAAAGTAAGGGATACTACAGATGCATTAGGATACTTTTCTAGTAAATTTTATAGATTACCTTGGAGGAATATGGAAACAATTGGTATAACAGGCACAAATGGAAAGACAAGTACGTCATATTATATAAAAGAAATTTTTGACGTTAATGAGAACAAAGTTGGTCTATTAGGCACAATAGGTGCTATAATAGACCATATGCATATAGATTTAGATAATACAACTCCTGACTCTTTAGAGATACAAAGGATTATGAAAAAGATGATACAAAAGAAAATAGAATATTGCATTATGGAGGTATCATCTCATGCTTTAGATTTAAAAAGAGTAAAGTATATGGATTTTCATGTTGGTATATTTACAAATTTATCTAGAGAACATCTAGATTATCATAAAAACATGGAAAATTATTTTAATAGTAAGCTAAAGCTATTTTATAAAACTTCTAAATATAATATAATAAATGTTGATGACTATTATAGTAAAACAATTATAGATATGGTAGGTAATAGAATTCCATATATAACCTATGGAATAAAAGAAAAGGCTGATGTTACTGCAAGTAATATTAAATATGGTTTAAATAAAACTAGCTTTATTTTACATATAGGTAATAATAAGGAATATATTACTTTAAATCAATCTGGTGAATTCAATGTATATAATGCTCTTGCTGCAGCTGCATGTACTAGTATTTATGGGATAAAGATAAGCACAATTAAGGAAGGACTAGAAAATGTAAAATCCATAAAAGGTAGATTTGAGTTGTTACCTTTAGATACGGATTTTAATGTTATAATAGATTTTGCCCATACTCCAGAAAGTTTAAAAGAAGTTTTAATATCTATAGATAAATTTGCTGAAGGCAGAGTAATTGTAGTTTTTGGAGCAGGAGGTAATAGGGATCAATCTAAAAGAGCAGTGATGGGGGAAATAGTAGGAAATTATGCAGACTTTGCCATTATAACTTCTGATAATCCAAGATTTGAAGAACCAGAAAAAATAATTCATGATATAGTGGAAGGAATAAATAAAACATGCATAGATTATGTACAAATAGTAGATAGAGTAGAAGCTATAGAGTATGCAATTAAAAATGCAAATCCAAAAGATATTATACTTTTAACAGGCAAGGGACACGAAGAACATATGATAATTGGAAATAAAAAGTATCCCTTTAATGAACGAGAAATTATACTAAATATTATTAATAATAGGAAGAAGTAATCACTTGAGAGGAGAAAATAAATGATAGAATACATAGATATAATTCGCACAATTATTATTTCATTTTTAATAACTTTAATGTTAGGACCAATTGTAATTCCAATGTTAAGAAGATTAAATATTGGTCAAAGTATTAGGGAAGAAGGTCCAAAATCACATATGATAAAGTCTGGCACTCCTACTATGGGAGGGCTTATTATAATTATAGCATTACTTATAACTGTATTTTCTTCTGGACTTTTAAACAAGGATATGTATGTACTATTACTATCAACATTAGGATTTGGGTTAATAGGATTTATAGATGATTATATAAAAGTTGTTAAAAGAAGAAATTTAGGACTAAAGGCATATCAAAAACTAATAGGTCAAGTTGTTTTAGCGGTAATACTGGCTTTATATCAATCTAATACATCAGCTTTGGGAACAAAGTTAATAGTTCCATTTATGAAAGAACAATATTTAGATTTAGGGATATTTTATGTTCCTTTTATAGCTTTTGTAGTAGTAGGAACAGTTAATAGTGTCAATTTAACAGATGGTTTAGATGGTTTAGCATCTGGTGTTACCTTAATTGTATTATCATTCTTTGGATTAATATCATTGAACTGGGGAATGGATAATATATCCATATTTTCAGCAGCTTTATCAGGTGGGTGTTTAGGGTTTTTAATGCATAATGCATATCCAGCCAAAGTATTTATGGGGGATACAGGATCTATGGCTTTAGGTGGTGCAGTATCTGCAATTGCAATATTATTGAATTTACCTTTAATAATACCTATTGTAGGTGGCATATACTTTATAGAGGCACTATCAGTTATAATCCAAGTTCTATCATTTAAATTTACAGGTAAACGAGTATTTTTAATGAGTCCTTTGCACCACCATTTTGAACATAAAGGATGGAAAGAAACTAAAGTAGTTGCTATATTTTGGAGTATAACAGTATTACTATGTCTAATAGGAGTATTTGCATTAAATTAACTAGGGTAAGGTGATTTTATGAATCTAAATAATAAAGAAGTATTAGTTATTGGTTTAGGAATATCAGGTATAACGACTATTAAGGCAATTCATAAATTAGGAGCCAATATAAGTATATCTGATACAAAGCAGGAAAGCGAGTTAAGAGAAGTTTTAGATTCTATAAAGGATATACCTTTAGAGAAATATTTAGGAACAGAAAATGTAAATTTAGATAAATTTGATTTAATAATAAAAAGTCCTGGTATACCTCCTACATCCAAATTAATTAAGGAGGCAACAAAAAAAGATATAAAGATAATAACAGATATGGAATTAGGGTACCTATTGTCTCCAACTAAAAACCTTATTGCAATCACTGGAACAAATGGCAAAACTACTACAACTACATTAACGGGAGAGATTTTAAAGAAAGCAAATCATAATACATTTGTAGTAGGAAATATAGGTGTAGGCATATTAGATAAGATAATAGACTGTAAAAGAGAAGATGTTTTTGTAATAGAAGCCAGCAGTTTTCAACTAGAGAATACTATTAAATTCAAACCTAAAGTAAGTGTTATATTAAACTTGTCTCCAGATCATTTAGATTGGCATGGAAGTTATGATAATTATATAGAATCAAAAAAGAAAGTATTTAGAAACCAGGATAAAGATGATTATGTAGTACTAAACTATGATGACAGTTTAATAAGAACTTTCCAAAAAGAGATACAAGCAAACATTATTTGGTTTAGTGTAAACCAACCATTAGATAACGGAATTTACTTGGATGGAGATAATATTTGTATCAGTTGTAGAGGCACAAAACACAAATTGCTATCACGTAAAAAATTAAAGCTATTAGGGAAACATAATTTGGAAAATATACTGGCTAGTATTGGGATAGGATATGCTATAGGAATTGATACTGAGATTATAAAAAAGACAATATGTAATTTCAAAGGGGTAGAGCATCGATTAGAATATGTTTTAGATAAAAATCAAAGACGATTTTACAATGATTCTAAAGGAACAAATGTGGAGGCCAGTATAAAAGCTATAGAAGCTATTGAAGGTCCTATAATTTTAATAGCCGGTGGATACGACAAGGACGTAGAATTCGATGAATTAATAAAAAATTTTAACAACAAAGTAAAATATTTAATTTTACTAGGGCAAACAAAGGAAAAAATAAAAGAATCTGCTGTTAAATATGGTTTTATGAAAAATTATTTTGTAAAAGACATGAAAGAAGCAGTAAAAGTAGCATATGATTTGTCAGAAAAAGGGGATAATATATTATTATCACCAGCTTGTGCTAGCTGGGGAATGTACAAAAATTTTGAAGTGAGAGGTAGAGCTTTTAAAGAGGCCGTTTACGATCTAAGGGAGGAATAAAATGGCTATAAATAATAAAAAAAAGGGAAAGGGAGCCGTTGATTTCACCTTGTTTTTATCTGTAATGATGTTGGTATTTATAGGTATAATCATGGTATTTAGTGCAAGTTGGCCAGAGTCTATGATGAAATTTGGAAACGGATACTATTTTCTAAAAAAACAATTAGTATCTGGTATACTAGGATTTTTTGTACTTTTACTCTGTATGAATTTAGACTATAAAATATATAAAAAGTTTTCTTTTCCTATTTATATATTGTCAATAATATCTGGGCTTCTACTATTTACACCACTAGGTGTAGAAATTAAGGGTGCAACTAGATGGTTAAATTTAGGATTTACAACTATAATGCCATCAGATATAATAAAAATCGGTTCAGTGATATTTTTTGCTGCATTTTTGACTAATAAAAGAGATAAGATAGATAGTTTAGCTCATGGAACAATTCCTGCTCTTGTCTATATAGGAATATCTTGTGGAATTATAGTTGCTGAAGACTTAGGTACAGCAATTACTCTTGCAGGAACTATGATGGCTATGTTTTTTGTTGCTGGAATGAAATTGTTTCATCTTATTCCATTAACCGTTGGAGCTATGGGGGCACTTTGGTATGCAGTAAATGATCCAGATCATCCCCATAGAATCAAGAGAATAACAGCTTTTAGGGATCCATTTGCAGATAAACTAGGCAGTGGCTGGCAAGTAGTTCAATCCTTATATGCTTTGGGCTCAGGAGGATTATTTGGTTTAGGACTTGGAAAGAGTAGGCAGAAATTTTTCTATATATCTGAATCCTATAATGACTTTATATTTGCTATAATAGGAGAAGAACTTGGATTATTAGGTGCTTTATTTGTTCTTATTCTATTTATGATAG
This sequence comes from Wansuia hejianensis, assembly GCF_014385225.1. Classification (GTDB taxonomy): domain Bacteria; phylum Bacillota; class Clostridia; order Tissierellales; family Tissierellaceae; genus JACRTK01. Next base: position 275,627 of record NZ_JACRTK010000002.1, on the reverse strand, counting down.
TGATTTGGAGAGGGATAGTTATATCACTGAAAATAGAGGATATTTATGGATGTTTTCTAGCAACTGGAATAACTGCTTTAGTTGCAGTCCAATCTTTTATTCATATAGCAGTAGTTACATCATCTATTCCTACAACTGGAATAACACTACCTTTTATTAGTTTTGGTGGTACATCATTAATTATAAATATGGCAGCCATAGGAATATTGTTAAATATTTCTAGACATGTGAATTTTGGGAGGAGTTAAAAATGAAATATTTAATATCAGGAGGTGGAACTGGAGGGCATATATATCCAGCCTTAGCCATTGTAGAAGAAATTAAAAAAAATGATACAAATGCCGACATTCTATATGTTGGTACAGAAGAAGGTTTAGAGGCTAGATTGGTTCCAGAAGCAGGAATAAATTTTAGAACCATAAGAGTTACTGGCATGCCAAGAAGCTTAAATAAGGAATCTTTTATAGCAATAAAAGAACTGTTTCACGGGCTTATAGAATCCAATAGGATTATAAAAGAATTTAAACCGGATATAGTTATTGGTACTGGAGGATATGTATGTGGTCCAGTAGTTTATAAGGCTAAAAAAAATAAAGTTCCCGCTATGATACATGAACAAAATGCATTTCCGGGAATTACAAATAAGATATTATCTCGATATGTAGATAGAGTTGCAGTTACATTTGAGGAAGCTATTAAATACTTTAAGTATCCAGATAGAGTAACGATTACAGGCAATCCTATTCGTAGAAAAATACTAGAAGTTAATAAAAATAAAGCCTATGAAAGGCTAGATATTAAATCAGATATTCCTTTTGTATTATCCTTTGGAGGAAGTGGGGGCCAAAAAAAATTAAACAATGCAATTTTAGAAATATTGATGGATAATAAAGATAACAATTTCCAACTTATTCATATTACTGGAGATAGGCTTTACAATGAATATATGAAGGAAATAGAAAAAAACAATATAAAGTTAAATGAGAACATTAGAATATTGCCATATCTTTATGAAATGCCAGAAGCATTAAATATTGCAGATATTGTAATTGCTAGTTCAGGAGCTATAACCTTAGCTGAAATTTCAGCAATAGGGGTTCCAAGCATACTAATACCAAAGGCATACACTGCAGAAAATCATCAAGAATATAATGCAAGAGCTTTTGAAGAAAAAAAAGCTGCCATTGTAATTTTAGAAAAGGATATTAATGGTCAAATACTTAAAGAGACAATTTATGACCTTTTAAGTAATAAAGAAAGATTAAACGATATGTCTATAAATAGCAAATCAATAGGAAAGATAGATGCTGCTGGAGAAATATATAAGATTATACACGAATTAATTTCTAAATAGTCACTCCCTTCCAATTTATGCATAAGATAAAATATACAGAATCTAAATGCATATTGGAGGTGTAATAGTGGAAAAGTATATTATTCATGGAGGAAATAGATTAACAGGAGAAATAAAAATCACTGGTGCAAAAAATTCTGTACTCCCTATATTGGCAGCTACTGTAGTAAGTGGAAAGACTAGCCATATATTTAATATACCAAAGCTAAAAGATGTAGAGATTATGACGGCCATATTGACTCATATAGGTGCAAAAATAAATGAGGAAAATGGAAGTTTTATTATTGACACAGGTCCAATAGATAAAATCCATTTACCGGAAGAATTAGTTAGAGAAATGAGATCATCAATAATTCTTATGGGAGCTTTATTGGCTAGATTTGGAGAAGTAAAGGTTAGCTACCCTGGTGGTTGTGAGATTGGACCCAGACCTATAGATTTACATTTAAAATCCTTAAGACAAATGGGAGCTATCATTGAAGAATCTCATGGTTTTCTCCATTGTAAGACTACAGGACTAAAAGGTTGTGATATACAATTAGATTACCCATCTGTAGGGGCTACAGAAAATATTATATTAGGTGCAGTAACAGCAAAAGGAACAACTATAATTCGAAACGCTGCTAGAGAGCCTGAAATTATAGATTTACAAAACTACTTAAATAAGGCTGGAGCAAAAATAAAGGGCTGTGGTTCTAATATTATAGTTATAGAAGGTGTTGAGTCTCTTGATGGATGTGCTCATAGAATAATTCCAGATAGGATTGTAGCTGGTACTTATATGGTTGCGGCAGCTATGACAAGGGGAGAAATAATATTAAAAGACGTTGTAGTAGAACATTTACAAAGTATAGTGGCAAAGTTAAGAGAAACAGGTTCAGTTGTTTCTACTAACAAAGATAAAATAAGAGTTATTGGGCCCAAAACTATAAATTCTATCGAAGTTCTCCAAACCTTACCATTTCCAGGGTTTCCTACAGATATGCAGGCACAATTTATGTCATTGTTATCCATATCTGAAGGAACTAGTATAATTAATGAGACTGTATTTGAAAATAGATTTAAACACGCAGAGGAACTTACTAGAATGGGAGCTAATATAAAAACCTTTGGTAAAGTTGCAGTAGTTAGAGGGATTAAGGAGCTTACTGGGGCCAAAGTGTATGCTAAAGACTTAAGAGGTGGAGCTGCCTTAGTTTTAGGAGGTCTTGTTGCTGATGGGACTACAGAAGTAGAAAATATCTATCATATTAAACGAGGATATGAAAATTTCCATATAAATTTACAAAGTTTAGGCGCAGACATAAGCTGTATTTAATACAGCTTATGTAGTATAGAATAGTAGGACAACTTAGGGGTGAGATATTGGGAAAGAATACTAAAGTTGAAAAAAAGAATAAAAGACGAAAGATTATTTTTAATATGGCTTTATTTATCACCTTATTTACATTGTCCACCTTATTTATGTTTAATTCCCAGTTATTTAATATTAAAAATATAGAAGTTAAGGGAAACAATATACTAAGCAAAGATGAAATAATCAATATATCTGGTATAAGCAAGGGAGAAAATATTTTTAAGATGAAAAGATCTACAACCATAGAGAGGATAAATTCTCTTCCTTATATTAAAGAAGCATATATAAAAAGAAAAATCCCTAATACCATATTAATTGATATAATAGAAAGGCAAGAAAAAATGTTAATCAAAAACATATCAATGTTTTTGACTGTTGACCAGGATGGGTATATATTAAATCAAGTTGAATCAGAAGTTGAAAACCTGCCAATAATAATTGGTTTAGATGTGGATAAAGTTGTTCCAGGAGATAATGTATTTGCTGGAATAGAATATAAGAATCTTATAGATTTTATAGATGAAGGAAATAATATTGGGCTCTTAGATCAAATAAAGGAAATAGACTTAAGTATAGCTAAGGATATTAATATACTACTAAATAATGGTATACATATTGCCTTTGGTACCCTAGATGATGTAGAATATAGATTAAGGTTACTAAATGAAATTTTAAAAGATATAGAGAAAAAAGACCTTAAATGTAGTAAAATAATAATGAATAAAGGAAAGCATCCAGTTTTAGTTTTGGATGATCAAGAGAGAGGGATAAAATGAAAAAAGGAAAGGAAATATTAGCATTAGTAATGGTATCTGTATTTTTAGGATTAATTTTATCCATCCAGCTTAAAACTGTAAAAAGGTCAATAGGAGAGGGTGTACTGCCTACTCAAAGAGCTCAACAACTGGCTGCAGAGTTGAAAAAAGCACAAGCAGAGAGAGATGCCCAGGCTAATAGAATTGCAGAGTTAGAAAGTAAAATCCACAAGTATGAAAAAAATGAAGTAGATAAAAATGAGTATGCCGAAAGTCTTTATAAAGATACTATGAAATATAGAATGTTAGCTGGTTATACAGATTTAGAAGGCCCTGGAATTATATTAGAAATTAATGATCCACCAGGTGATGTACAGTACGGTGATGAATATACAATAGTGGATGAACTAGATATGATATTACAAATAATTAGTATCTTAAATGCGGCCGACGCAGAGGCTATCTCTATAAACGATCAAAGATATACGTCATTTACAGAAATAGTTAGGGCAGGAAACCATATTGAGATAAATGGTGTTTCTAATAACTCACCAATAGTTATAAAAGCAATAGGAAATCCAGATACACTAGAGTCAGCTTTGGCAATAAAAAGAGGTATAATTTGGGAATTAAGAAAACATGATTACTTGGTACATTTAACACAGGATAAGAATGTTGTAATTCCTAAATATAGGAAGGTTAAGGATTTTAAATATAGTACACCTATGGAAGAAAATAATCAATAATATGTGAGTGATAATATGAAAAAAACAAATGGTCCTAAGCTTATTTTAACTCTATTTAGTATAGCAATTGGAATAATAATAGCATCTATGATGAAATCGGGGATTGAGCACTATGCACCAGTAACTGTAGAATCTATTCAATCTTTAAAAAGTGAAATTAGTATGATAAATAATGAGATTATAGAGATGAATCAAATCATTAAAGAAAAGGAAGAAGAATTAGAAATCCTTAAAAATATTTATAAAAATGAGGAAGATATTGTAGATATCCTTTCAATAGATTTAGTCAATAATAAGTTTAATTCTGGATATTCAAGGCTTGTAGGTCCAGGTATATCTATTAAGATGTATGATAATCAAAGTAGTGAAATAATAGGTTTTGATGTGAATGATGATATCATTCATGATGTAGATATACTAAATATCTTAAATGATTTAAGAGTAGCGGGAGCAGAAGCTATAAGCATAAATGGAGAACGAGTAATATCTAGTTCTGAGATAAAGTGTGCAGGTCCTACAATAAGGATTAATGGAACCAGTGTAGCAACACCTTTTGTAATAAAGGCAATTGGAGATCCAAAGCAATTGATGGCTGCTGTAAATGCACCGGGAACTTATGGTGAAACTTTAAGAGAAGTATATGCCATTGGATTTGAGCCTTCAATAGAAGATAAAATTATTATACCTAGTTATTCAGGTAGATTTAGCTTTAAGTATGCAAAACCAAAGGGAGAAGGTGAAATATAATGTTCTTTGCACTTATAGGTGTTTTAGTAGGTGGAATCATAGGCTTATTGTTGCCATATACATATAATACTGCTTATACTCTATATATAACAGTAGCAATATTAGCTTGTCTAGATTCTGTATTTGGTGGCATAAGAGCAAACTTAGAAGAACAATTTAATATTAAAGTTTTTATATCAGGATTCTTTGGTAACTCTATATTAGCTGCTTTCTTGGCATATGTAGGCGATAGATTGGGAGTACCCTTATACTATGCCGCAATATTCACCTTTGGAAATAGGATATTCGATAACTTTGCTTCTATTAGAAGGATATTGTTATTCAGAAAGAAATCAGTATAAGAATCTAATATAATAAGAATATAAATTAAAGTTTCAGCAACTAATAGACAAGGGGGAAGTGAATAATGTTTGATTTTGATGTTGATTTTGAAGAATTTGCAAAAATTAAAGTAATTGGAGTAGGTGGAGGAGGAAATAATGCAGTAAATAGAATGATAGAGCATGGAGTTAGAGGTGTTGATTTCATCGCACTAAATACAGATAAACAATCTTTGCAGTCATCAAGAGCTGAAATAAAACTGCAAATTGGTGAAAAGATTACTCGTGGTTTAGGAGCAGGTGCTAACCCAGAGATTGGATCTAAGGCAGCAGAAGAAAATAGAAGTGAAATTTCAGAGCTTATACAAGGCACAGATATGTTATTTATAACTGCAGGTATGGGAGGAGGCACTGGAACAGGGGCTGCCCCCATTGTTGCTGAAATTGCTAAAGAAATGGGTATACTTACAGTAGGAGTAGTTACAAAACCTTTTACATTTGAAGGTAGAAAACGATTATTACAGGCTGAACAAGGTGTAGAAAATTTAAAAACAAGAGTAGATACATTAGTCACTATTCCAAATGATAGATTGCTACAAATAGCAGATAAAAACACACCTATGTCTGAAGCATTTTTAATGGCAGATGAAGTTCTTAAACAAGGTATTCAAGGAATTTCAGATTTAATATCAGTACCTAATTTAATTAATCTTGACTTTGCGGATGTTAAAACTATTATGTACAATAAAGGAATTGCACATATGGGAATAGGACAAGCCAATGGAGATAATAGAGCTACAGAGGCTGCTAAAATGGCTATCCAAAGTCCACTTTTAGAAACTTCTATAGAGGGTGCAAAGTCTGTATTATTAAATATTACAGGTGGAGCAGATCTTGGAATATTTGAAGTAAATGAAGCTGCCGATCTTATAAGACAATCTGTAGATCAAGATGCAAATATAATTTTCGGTGCTGGAATAGAAGAGGGACTAGACGATGAAATAAAAATAACAGTAATAGCTACTGGTTTTGATGCTGAACCTGGACAATCCTCTACAAATAATAGTAAGTTAAATGAAAAAGAAGAAAAAAATAAAGAACTGCAACTAGAAGATGATTTAGAAGACTTGGATATACCAATATTTTTAAGAAGAAGAGATAAAAAGTAAATATTTTGTAGAAAAACGTATCTAAATAGCAAGATACGTTTTTTTTATTTAGATAAATAATGACATATTTTTTATGTATTTTATTCTATAATATACATAATTCAGAAGAAATATGAATAGGATTTAAAGATAAGGATTTAAGGAGGAAATTTTGTATATAATATTAGAGTATTATATATTGGAGAATTTCATCATAAACTTTTTAATATTATACATTACAATGCTTATTACAAAAACAAAATCAAATATAAAAGAGATAATTTTAGGTGCTGGATTTAGTGCAGTATATTCATTAATATTTTTCTATCCACCATTATTATTTTTAGGAAATTTTTATATGAAAATATTAATATCTATTATAATTGTTAAGTTGACATTTAAAAGCAAAAGCTTTAGATTGTTTTTTTATCAGCTATTAGGGTTTTATACTATATCTTTTATATTTGCAGGAGTGATTGTAGGAATATCTTGGGGTCGTAACAATCCAGCTAATCTAATTCTTAATAGGGTAAAACTGCTGGAACTATTTAAAGTTAAATACATAATTTTAGGCTTAATAATTGCAGCATTTGTAAGCAAAAAAATATTTAACTATACAAATAAAAAGAATACTCAAAGAGATTATATAATTGATGTAGAAGTTTTTTTAAATGGGAAATCAAGTACAATAACTGCCTTAATAGATACGGGAAATTCTTTAGTTGATCCATTAACTAATAGGCCAGTATTTGTAGTAGAATTTCATAAAATAAAGGATTTATTACCAAAGGACATTGATGAACTATACCTAGAAGATATATCTAAGGGATTTGGTTCATGGGAAAGCTTATTAACTAAACTTAATAGTGATATACCACTAGTGGTAATACCTTTTAAATCTATTGGCAATGATAGTGGTATTATATTAGGATTTAAGCCCGATTATTTAATAATAAAATCTTCTGAAGAAGGCATAGTTAAAAAGGATATTGTTATTGGAATCTACAATGGACAGTTATCAAGTGAAATGGAATATAGTGGACTGTTACATTATGAGACAATGGTATAGGGGGATATGGATGAAATTATTAAAATATAAGTTAAGAATGAAGTGGTATAGATTATTAAATAGATTAGGTCTAATAAAGCGTATAGACTATATTGGGACTGGAGAAACTCTTCCTCCACCTTTAGACCCAGAAGAAGAAAGTTATTATTTGAAAAACCTAAAACAGGATGAATCTATTAAAGGTATATTAATTGAAAGAAATTTACGATTAGTAGTATATATTGCTAGAAAATTTGAAAATACAAAAATTGCGATAGAGGATTTAATTTCTATAGGCACAATTGGACTTATAAAAGCAGTAAATACATTTGATCCAGATAAAAATATTAAACTAGCAACTTATGCTTCCAAATGTATTGAAAATGAAATATTAATGTATTTAAGAAAAACAAATAAAATTAGAAATGAAATTTCGTTAGATGAACCATTAAATATAGATTGGGACGGCAATGAATTATTGTTATCAGATATATTAGGTACTGATGGAGATATAATATCTAAGTATATAGAGGATGAAGTTGATAGAGAACTTTTATGGGAAGCAATTCAAAAGTTATCCCTTAGGGAAAAGACTATAGTTGAGCTAAGATATGGATTATCTAATGGCGTAGAAAAAACTCAAAAAGAAGTAGCAGATCTACTAGGCATATCCCAATCCTATATATCAAGATTGGAAAAAAGAATAATTAAAAGATTGAAAAAAGAAATGAAAAGATTAGTTTAAATATTATTGATTTTTATCAATAATATTTTTTTTGGAAATATTTGATATTAGTTGTATTGAATAAAAAAATATGTAAGGGCAATAATTTATCTTGAAAGGGGCAAATCACCATGAAAGGATGAAAATAAATGCATACATCGAAGGTTGAGATTTGTGGAGTAAATACTGCAAAGCTACCAGTTCTGACCAATGAAGAGATGCAGAAGCTTTTTATAAAGATTAAAGCTGGAGATATGAATGCTAGGGAAGAGTTTATACAAGGTAATTTAAGACTTGTACTTAGTATAATACAGAGATTTAATAGAAGAGGAGAGCCAGTTGATGATTTATTCCAAGTTGGTTGTATTGGATTAATTAAAGCCATAGATAATTTTGATTTAAGTCATAATGTAAGATTTTCAACCTATGCTGTCCCAATGATAATTGGTGAAATACGAAGATATTTAAGGGATAATAACCCAATACGTGTAAGTAGATCCCTAAGAGACATTGCCTATAAAGCATTACAAGCAAGAGACCAACTTATTCATAGGAACTCTAAGGAACCTACTGTCACTGAAATTGCAGAAGTTCTAGAGCTGCCTAAGGAAGAAGTGGTATTTGCACTTGAAGCAATACAGGAACCTATTTCTTTATTTGAACCTATTTTCCATGATAGTGGAGATGCTATCTTTGTTATGGATCAAGTAAAGGACGATAAAGAAGATGATGGCATTTGGATAAAGGAAATATCACTAAAAGAAGCCTTGAAAAAGTTAAATAAAAGAGAAAGAGATATATTAAATCTTAGATTTTTTGATGGAAAAACCCAAATGGAAGTGGCAGAGGAAATAGGAATTTCTCAAGCACAGGTATCTAGATTAGAAAAGAATGCTTTAAAACAAATGAGAAAATATGTATAGCTTTTTTATCCCACCAATTTTTAGTAATATTTCAAGTCTAATTAAATATAAATAGTATAGAGAATACTTATAAAGAGGTGGGATAATGTTAAAAGTTTCAGATGTAAGGATGAAGGAAGTAATAAACATTGCAAATGGTCAAAGGATGGGATATATAGAAGACTTTGAAATAGACCTAGATAATGGGAAAATAGTTGCTATGATAATGTCTGATAACGGAAAAAGTTTAGGTCTATTTTCAAAGCCTAATGATATAGTAATAAATTGGAAGGATATAGTGATGATAGGAACGGATACTATATTAATAGATTTTGATGTCTAATTCCCTATTAGACAATAGGCATACAATATATTATAATAAAACTACAAATGGTAAGAGAGGTGATAGTATGAAATGCCCCTATTGTGACTATATGGAATCAAAGGTTATAGATTCAAGACCAACTGACGAAGGACAAGCAATCAGAAGAAGAAGAGAATGTATTAGGTGCAATAAAAGATTTACTACTTACGAAAAAATTGAAGAGGTACCTATTATAGTAGTAAAAAAAGATGGAAATAGGCAAACCTATGATAGAAATAAAGTACTTAATGGAATTATTAAGGCTTGTGAAAAGAGACCAGTATCTGTAAACACAATTGAAAGAATAGTAGATGAAATTGAAAAAGTACTTGCAAATTCATTGGAAAAGGAAATAACTTCAGTGGAAATTGGTGAAATGGTTATGAATAGACTTAAAACTATAGATGAGGTTGCATATGTTCGATTTGCTTCTGTTTATAGACAATTTAAGGATGTCAATTCATTTATGGATGAATTAAAAAAGATATTAGATGAAGGAACAAACTAATACTTTACAACTTGGAGATAGATATTATGTTAGATAAACAAATAGATGGAATACTACTGCAAAAAATCTTGCAGCATTCAAATGTAGGGATACATGCAATAGATGAAGAGGGATATACATTAGTATATAATCAAATTATGGCTAAATTGGAAGGTCTTGAAGCAGAATATGTTATAGGAAAAAATGTCTTAGATATATTTCCAAGCTTAAATCCTAATACATCTACATTAATGAAAGTAGTAAAAAGTGGACAAGCAATACTTAATAAGGTCCAAACATATGTAAATTTTAAAGGTTTTAGTATTACTACTATTAGTTCAACTATTCCTTTAATAGATGATGGGAGAATCATTGGTGCTATAGAGATAGCAAATAATATGACTAATTTAAAACTATTATCTGAACAAATACTGGAACTACAAAGTGAATTAAATTCATCAAAGACGGGTCAAATTTCCAAGGAGTTTAAAATAAAAAAATACTATTTTTCTAATATAATAGGAAGAAACAAAGATTTATCTATGGCTAAAAAAATAGCTAAAAAAGCCAGCAAGACCTCCTCAAGTGTTTTGATATATGGAGAAACTGGTACAGGTAAAGAGATGTTTGCTCAAAGTATACATAATGATGGTATTAGAAGAAATAAACCTTTCATAGCCCAAAATTGTGCTGCCATACCAGAATCTCTTCTAGAAGGCATATTGTTTGGAACAGAAAAAGGAGGTTTTACAGGTGCAGTACAAAGGAAAGGCATTTTTGAACAAGCTAGGGATGGCACGTTGCTTTTAGATGAGATAAATTCCATGTCTTTATCTTTACAAGCAAAGCTACTTAGGGTATTACAGGAAGGATATATTAGGAGAATAGGTGGAACTAAAGATATTCCAGTAAATGTTAGAATCATAGCTACTACTAATGAGGATCCTATTAAAGCTATGGAAAATGGAACTCTACGAAAGGATCTTTACTATAGATTATGTGTGATTAATATTAGAATACCTTCTTTAAGAGAAAGGCTAGAAGATTTAGAACTATTGTCTAAACATTTTATAGATAAGTATAATTATTTACTTAATAAAAATATAGTTGATATTCAAAGTGATGTTTTAAAGGAATTTAGGCAATATTCATGGCCTGGTAATATCCGAGAATTAGAAAACTTTATTGAAAGTGCTATGAATATGGTTTCAAAAGATGAACAGATATTAAAGAAAGAAGATTTTTTATCTGCAAATTTTACATCATTTAAAGAACCAAAGGAGCAAAAGTATATAAGGCAATTAAAAACACAATCACTACCTTCTTTATTGGAAGAAATGGAAAAGGATATTATTTCCAATATCTTAGAGTTAAATAATAACAATATAACTAATACTGCAAAGGCATTAGGAATAAAAAGACAAACATTACAATACAAATTAAAAAAGTTTAAATAAGGCAAAAAAATTTGCATCTAGGGCAAATATTTTTGCCTTATTTTTTTTATATTTAAAAATAGAATTATTATAGGACAAAACAAAGGATAAATATGCAAATATTCTATCGATTCAAAATAAATCAAATTTAAAACTTGGCATTAAAATTGCAATATAGTTATGTGATTATTAATAATTTTGGAGGTGTTGTTTGTGAGAAAAGCAAAAATTAAGGTAATAGTATGGGGATTAGGAGCTATGGGAAAAGGCATAGTAGAGATGTTAAATGCCAAAGAAGGGGTTGAAATAGTAGGGGCTGTTGTTAGGGGACCTAAGATTGGTAAGAGTATGTACGAGTTAATTGGAATAGATAGGGGACATAAAAAAGATATAATAGCAGGCTCTTTTAATGATGTAATCAAGGAAAAGGTTGCTGATGTAGTTATATTATGTACAGATTCATTTGTTAAGGACTCCTTTGAAAAAATAAAATATGTTTTAGAGAAAAAAATAAATGTAATATCAACGGCAGAAGAGATGGCATATCCTAAAGCTCAGGAAAAGGAATTATCAGATAAAATAGATAAAATAGCTAAGGAAAATAATGTAACTGTTTTAGGTACTGGAATAAACCCTGGACTAATAATGGATCTTTTAGTTACTACATTGACAGGTGCCTGTATGGATGTGGAAAAAATAAGGGCTGAAAGAGTTAATAATTTAGCTCCCTTTGGTCCAGCTGTTATGAAAGGTCAAGGAGTAGGTATATCAGTAGATGAATTTAATAACAGGGTTAAGGAAGGTACTTTAGCAGGACATGTTGGATTTCCAGAATCTATTACTATGATTGCTGATGCCATAGGATGGAATTTAAGTGACCCAATTAAATTAGAAAGGGCCCCAATTATTTCATCAGTATATAGAAAAACTCCTTATGCGGAAGTGCAGCCAGGTTATGTAGCTGGTTGTAATATGAAAGGTTATGGCTATGTTGATGGGGAATTAAAAATAGAGATGCTACATCCTCAACAGATTGAACCTCATTTAGAGGGAGGAACCACTGGAGATTATATCACTATTGAAGGGACACCAAATATTAATATGAGTATAACTCCTGAGATTCCAGGAGGTATCGGTACTATAGCTATGACTGTAAATATGATACCTCATGTAATCAATTCAAGACCAGGCCTAAAGACAATGATAGACTTACCAGTACCAAGGGCTATCATGGGAGATATGAGAGATTTATTGGAAGACTAGTTTAAACATAGATTATTTAATCAGGAGTAAATAGGAAAATTATAATTTTTAATAGTATATATTTTAAAAGGAGGATATAAATGGATGCTAAACAAGGTGATTGGATAAGGATATATAATATTGTATTAGATTCCAATGAAAGGGCCTCGAACCTTCCAAATGATACAAAGAAGGTTCCTTTAGAAATGTGGGATAAAGGTTTTTTATTAGATGGTGGTGCAAATATAGGAGATATAGTAGAAATAGAAACTTATATTGGTAGAAAGGTTAAAGGAAAACTAGTAGAAGTTAATCCATATTATAATCATGATTATGGAAAATCAATACCAGAAATTTTATATATAGGTAGGCAGGCTAGAAGACTTCTCGGAAAGGAAGGTGAAAAAAATGAATAAAAATAGTTACGATGATGTAATATCTAGAAAGTCTGAAATAATGAAAAAATCTATAGGAATTGATTATGAAGAATTTGAATCTGGCAGTATTGCCTTTGATTATGAAAGAATGATGAGAGAAACTGGTTATAGTCTTAAACAGATAAAGAAAATACAAGAAAAGAACGGTGTTGGAAATACTCCACTATATGAATTAAAAAATATGACAAAGCTAGCTAGATTATATTCACCTAAGGGAAAGGGAGCTAGAATATTTTTAAAAGATGAAGCTTCAAATCCATCAGGAAGCTTTAAGGCTAGAAGGGCAGCCACTTCATGCTATCATGCTAAAAGATTAGGATACAAAGGCGTTATAGCAGCTACTTCAGGCAATTATGGTGCAGCAGTTGCATCCCAAGCAGCTATGCAAGGTTTAAAATGTATTATAGTTCAAGAATGTTATGATTCTAAAGGAGTAGGTCAACCAGAAATTATAGAAAAGGCTAGAGCTTGTGAAGCATATGGAGCTGAAGTAGTTCAACTTACAGTAGGACCAGAATTATTTTATACATTTTTAATTTTATTAGAAGAAACAGGTTATTTTAATGCATCTTTATACACGCCTTTTGGTATAGGAGGAGTAGAAACTCTAGGATATGAACTATCTATGGAATTTAGGGAAAGGGAAGGAAAAGATCCAGATGTAGTAGTAGTTACAAATGCGGGAGGTGGCAATCTTACGGGAACTGCTAGAGGATTACTAAAAGCTGGAGCTATGGATACGGAAATCGTAGGAGTTAGTGTAAACTTAGAAGGTTTACATATGGCAAGTGATAAAGATTTTAATAAAAAATCTTTCACTACAGGTCATACAGGATTTGGTATTCCATTTGCAACATGGCCAGATAGATCTGACGTTCCTAGATCAGCAGCTAGACCATTAAGATATATGGACAGATATATAACTGTAAATCAAGGTTCTGTATTTTATATGACAGAATTATTGGCCCAAATAGAAGGACTTGAAAGAGGTCCAGCAGGTAATACATCCCTAGTAGCAGCATTTAAGTTATCTCAAAGTATGAATGAAGATCAAATTATTGTAGTACAAGAAACTGAATATACAGGTGCTGGGAAACATATATTGCCTCAATTAACATTTGCTAAGGAAAATGGCATCAATATTCTAATAGGAGATCCAAAGGAAGAGATACCAGGGGTAAATATAGTATTACCAGCAGATCCTAGTTATATAGATATAGATGAAATTGACTTAAATAGAATAAGAAAGTCATATATAAAAAACAGCCTTAAATATCATAAAATTAATAAGCCAAGGAGAGAGGATTTAGACTTTTTAGCCCAAGATACAAAATCTAGTATTAAATTTATAAAAAAAGTGATACATGAATTATTAGATAATTAGGAAAGGAATGATATATTATGAAAAGAGAAGATGATTTTCTTCAAAGACGAAAACACTTAGCTAAATTATCTGATGAAGAATTAAATAAAAGATTTTGGGATTTAGCAGAAAAAATTACTAATCCTTTAGTGGAATTAGGTGAAAAGTATACTTCTCCATCTATAGAAAGATCTGTGCTACTTAGAATGGGATTCTCCAGTATAGAGGCAAAGGCAATAGTAGAAAATACAATGGATAGAGGGCTAATGGGAAAAGGAGCAGGCAATATAGTATATAGTCTATCAAAGTCAAAGAATATTGGGATAAGAGAAGCTGGATTAGAATTAGTACAAGGCAATATGTGGGATGAGGTTTTACAAATATTTAAAGGTGGTGAATAACGATGGAATTGAAGCATAATGAAAAGTTAGATATAGAATATATACTTAAAGATTTAGAAAATTATAGGCCAAGAAGACGAGGATGGCATTGGAGAGAAGGTGTAGGGGAGAAAAGACAGATCGGTAAATTTCAATATTATGATACATCATTTTGCTTAGGTAAAAGTCAACCTCTACCAGCTGCAAAATATTTTGATAGCATAGATCCACAGCCTAAAGCAGTTATTACTACGGAAATAGCATCAGGAAGATTTGAAGATGATATTAGGCGTATGAGAATGGCAGCTTGGCATGGAGCAGATCATCTTATGGTTATTAGAACAGCAGGTCAATCTCATTTTGAGAGTTTAATAGAAGGTACACCTCAAGGTGTAGGAGGTATACCGATTACTAGAAAGCAGGTAAGAGCTCAAAGAAAAGCTTTAGATTTTATAGAAGATGAAGTAGGTAGACCAATTAATTATCATTCGTATATATCAGGGGTAGCAGGTCCTGAAATAGCTGTTATGTTTGCAGAGGAAGGAGTTAATGGAGCACATCAAGATCCCCAATATAATATTTTATATAGAAATATTAATATGGTAAGATCCTTTGTAGATGCATCAGAAGCTAAAGGTATAATGGCATGGGCAGATATAGCTCAAATAGATGGTGCCCATAATGCTAACGCCACTGCAAGGGAAGCTTGGAAAGTAATGCCTGAATTAATGGTTCAACATGCTATAAATTCCATGTTTTCTGTAAAAATAGGAATGAAAAAGAAAAATATTTGTTTATCTACAGTACCACCAACTGCACCACCGGCACCTTGTATGAGATTAGATTTACCCTATGCCGTAGCTTTAAGAGAATTATTTAGTGACTATAAGATGAGAGCCCAAATGAATACTAAATATATGGAGTCATCCACTAGGGAGGCTACTGTAACCCATGTATTAAATCTATTAATTTCTCAATTAACTGGAGCTGATATTCAATCTACAATAACTCCAGATGAAGGACGTAATGTACCTTGGCATATATATAATATAGAAGCAGTAGATACTGCTAAACAAGCTTTTGCAGGTATGGATGGATTAAAGGAAATGATAGAGATAAAAAGATATAATAGTGAATTGGAGCATAAGGTAAGGGAATTAAAGGAAAGAGCAATATTATTTATGGAGGAAATTCTAGAAGTAGGAGGGTATTTTAATGCTGTGGAAAAAGGTTTCTTTGTTGACTCAGGATATTATCCTGAAAGAAACGGAGATGGAATTATAAGAAAGATAGATGGAGGAGTAGGTGCAGATACCATATATGAAAGAGATGAGGATTATATGGCTCCAGTTACAGCCCACTTTGGATACAATAATATAGCTCAATATAATAAATCAGCATTTGATAACCCTTCACAATTAATAGATGGATGTACCTTTGAAAAACCAGAAAAAATAATATTTATTGATGAACTAGATGAAACAGACAATGTAAATATTAGGCTTAAGGAAGTAGAAGAGTTGAGAAGGTCAAGCAAAATAAAGCCTGAGATGGAATGGTTAGGTGATGGAATTATCTTAATTACATTATTCATTCCTATTGATGAGCGGAGGGCTGAATTTGCAGCTATAGAGATAGGAAAAAAAATGGGATTAAAAGATGTGGAAGTCATTCATAAAGAGATAATGCAACAGGCAGAAGGAACTCGTATCGAATTGAAAGGTAGAGTAGATTTTTCCATAGATATAGATAAGTTAGTAATTCCATCTGCTCCAGAAGTTATGTCAGATAGTGAATTGAGAAAATCTATAGAAGAAAAACCAATGAAAATAGTAGCTGCTACCATTGGCGAAGATGAACATTCTGTAGGTTTAAGAGAAATAATTGATATAAAACACGGAGGCATTGAACAATATGGAATAGAATGTCATATATTAGGTACTTCAATATCTGTGGAAAAATTAATAGATGCGGCTATAGAATTAGATGCAGATGCCATACTTTCTTCTACAATTATATCCCATGATGATATTCATTATAAAAATATGAAAAAGATAAGTGATTTAGCAATAGAAAAGGGAATTAGAGATAAGATTATTTTAATTGCTGGAGGAACTCAAGTATCAAATGATTTAGCGGTTAAAAATGGGATGGATGCAGGATTTGGAAGAGGAACTAAAGGAGCTCATGTGGCTACATTCTTAGTGAAAAAAAGAGAGGAAATCAAAGATGAAAATTGATCTTTTAATCGCAGAAATCGGTAGTACTACAACAGTAGTCAATGCATTTAATATAAAACCCTGCCCACGGTTTGTTGGGCAGGGACAAAGTGCAACAACTGTAGAAGAAGGCAATGTTAATACAGGACTAAAAAATGCAATTAAAAATCTATCTAAAAATTTAGGTGTAGAAAACATAAATTATCATGAACTAATGGCTACTAGTTCTGCTGCTGGAGGTTTAAAAATGACAGTTCATGGACTAGTATATGATATGACGGTTAAAGCTGCAAAAGAGGCAGCTTTAGGAGCAGGAGCTAATATAAAGCTTATAACAGCAGGAAGGCTTCGAGAGTGTGATCTTCAGAAAATAAAAGATATGGAGCCTAATATAATTTTAATTGCTGGAGGAGTAGATTATGGAGAAAGAAAAACAGCTCTATATAATAGTAAGTTAATAGCAAATTTAGGCTTAAATATTCCAGTGATTTATGCAGGCAATATAGAAAGTCAGGATGAGATAAAGGATATATTTAAATATACAAATAATGAACTATATATTGCTGATAATGTTTATCCTAAGATAGACCAGTTAAATATAGAGCCCACTAGAGAAATTATACAAGATGTTTTTGAAAAACATATAATCAATGCTGAAGGAATGGAAAAAGTAAAAGAGTTGATAGACGGTCATATAATTCCTACCCCTGGTGCAGTTATGAAAGCAAGTAAAATTTTATATAAAAACATGGGGAATTTATTGACTATTGATATAGGAGGAGCTACAACAGACATACATTCTGTATCTGAAGATAGTGATGAAGTATCTAGAATGCTATTACACCCAGAACCTATTGCAAAACGTAGTGTGGAAGGAGATTTAGGACTTTATATTAATATTGAAAATATAATTGAAATGGTAGATAAAGATATGATTTTAAAAAGATTAAATATAAACCTAGATGAGTTAAATAAGCTAATAGACAATTGTAGTCCAATTCCTAATACTAAGGAGGAAATAGAATTAATAAAATTATTAGCTTTTTATGCTGGGCAAATAGCCTTATACCGTCATGTAGGTACCTTGAAAAAAATATATGGACCTACAGGAAAAAGAACTATAGCTGAAGGTAAAGATTTGACTCAAGTCCAGTATGTAATAGGTACAGGAGGTGCATTAACTAGGCTACCAAATAGTAAGTTAATATTAAGAGATATAATTAGCAGTCCTAAAGATAAATATTTACTACCTAATAAGGAGGTAAACATCTTAATAGATAATGATTATATTATGGCATCACTTGGCGTAATGTCTATAAAATATCCAATAGAAGCTCTAGTTTTGATGAAAAAAAGTCTCAACTTTTAGGAGGAATAGTAATGAACTATCCAAAACTAATAATAAAGCCTAACATTATAGAGGAAAATGTAAAGAGTATAGTAAGTCTTTGCTCTAAAAATAATATAAAAGTAGCTGGAGTTACAAAGGGAGTATGTGCAAATAAAGAAATAGTTAAAGCTTATATAAGTGGAGGAGTTGAATACTTAGCAGATTCAAGAATTGAAAATTTAATAAATCTTAAAGAATATGATATTCCAAAGATGATGTTAAGATTACCTATGATTTCGGAGGTTGATTTAATAGTTCAATATGCTAATATATCCCTTAATTCTGAACTTGATACTGTAAAAGCATTATCTAAGGCAGCCTTAAACAAAAATATAGCACATAAAATAATTCTAATGTTAGATTTAGGAGATTTAAGAGAAGGGATTTTTGATAAAAAGGATATATATAAGTTTATAGAGGAAGTTTTAGAACTGCCATGTATAGAGTTAATAGGAATAGGTACCAATCTAACTTGCTTTGGAGGACTTATTCCAGATACAAAAATACTAGATCAATTAGGAGTTATATCTACATCAATAGAAAATAAGTATAACCTAAATATAGATATTATATCTGGGGGGAACTCAAGCACTATTTATTTATTAAGTAATGGAAACCATTTGCAGATAAATAATTTGCGTTTAGGAGAATCTCTGTTATTAGGAAAAGAAACATCCTATGGAACTCAAATAAAAGGTACAAGAGATGATGGGTTTTTACTTCAAACAGAAATAATTGAAATTAAGAAAAAACCTACAGTTCCCATTGGGAATATAGGTGTTGATGCATTTGGGAAGAAACCTTGTTTTGAAGATAAGGGAATTAGAAAGAAAATATTATGTGCAATAGGAAAGCAGGATGTAAAAATAGATTCGTTAACTCCTATAGATTCAGATTTAAATATATTAGGTGGTAGCTCTGATCATTTAATTATAGACGGTGATGACAGTACCAAGGATTATAAAGTTGGGGATATACTAGAATTCAAATTAGGTTATGGGGGAGTTTTAAGTGCTATGACATCTAATTATGTAAAAAAGCTAATTATAGAATAGATATAATATGATATAATGTAGCCAATACAAAATATGTAGGTGATAAAATGGACTTTTTTACGATATCAATGGAAGAAGAACTGAAGAAAAATGCTCCCTTAGCCGATAGAATGAGACCTGAAACATTAAAAGAATTTGTAGGACAGAATCATTTATTAGGAGAAAACAAATTTTTAAACAGAGCTATTAAGGCAGATAGGATTACATCGATGATTTTTTATGGGCCACCAGGAACAGGAAAAACAACATTAGCTATGATAATTGCTAATAGTACTAATATGAGGTTTAAAAAGCTATCAGCTGTTACATCTGGTGTAAAGGATATTAGAGAAGTGGTAAATGGGGCAGAGGAAAATCTTAAGTTGTATGGAAAAAGAACAATATTATTTATTGATGAGATTCACAGATTCAATAAGGCCCAACAGGATGCATTATTACCTTTTGTGGAGAGAGGCATAATTATATTAATAGGAGCTACTACAGAAAATCCTTATTTTGAAGTAAATAAAGCTCTTTTGTCAAGGGTTATGGTTTTAGTTTTAGAACCTTTAGGAAAAAATGACCTTAAAAATTTAGTAAAGAGGGCTTTATCAAATAAAGAAAAGGGATTGGGAAATTATAAGATAGATATAACTGATGAGGCTATAGATTATTTAATAACTGTAGCAGAAGGGGATGGTAGGAATCTTTTAAACTCTCTAGAGATAGGTGTTTTATCTACAGAAGAGGATAAAGATGGCATTAGATTAATTGATTTAGAGACTATAAAAGATTCAATACTTATAAAGACAGCAAAATATGATAAGGGTGGAGATGAACATTATAATACTATTTCAGCTTTTATTAAAAGTATGAGAGGTTCAGATCCAGATGCCACACTATATTGGCTTGCTAAAATGATAAATGCAGGTGAGGATCCTAAATTTATTGCTAGAAGAATAATTATTGCAGCATCAGAAGATGTAGGAAATGCTGATCCAAATGCTCTATTGATAGCAAATGCCGCATTTAATTCAGTGGATAATATAGGAATGCCTGAAGGGAGGATTATATTAGCACAGGCAGCAGTTTATATAGCTACTGCTCCTAAAAGCAATGCTTCTTATTTAGGAATTGATAAAGCACTTAACCATATAAGAAATGAAAAGATAGGTGAAGTACCAACACATCTAAAAGATGCCCATTATCATGGAGCAGAAAAATTAGGCCATGGGAAAGGATATAAATATCCTCATGATTATAAAGAAAATTTTATAATACAGCAATATATGCCTGCAAATATGGAGCTAAATACTTATTACACTCCCACTGAAAATGGCTATGAAAAAGAAATAAAGAAAAGAATGTCTAGATTATTTGACAAAAATGTATAAACTAATTATAATTAGGTAAAAGTATATTCAACTATGATGGGAAGAGTAGATATAAGAGGTAATTACAGGGAGCTGGTAATAGTGGGACACCAGTATGAAACTTATATTGAAGAACGGCCCTGAGTTTCTAACCGAAACCTTTAGGTAGTAGGCTTAGACGGTTTCACGCCGTTACAGTGATACTTAAAGTGGCTATTGGCAATTAAGGTGGTACCGCGGAATTTAAACTTTCGTCCTTTTATTAGGATGGAAGTTTTTTATTTATTTTTAGTAAAAACTGAGGAAATGGAGGATTAATATGAAGACTACAGTTAAAGCTATTTATCAAAATAGTGACAAATACTTGGATAAAGAAGTAAAATTAGAAGGTTGGATTCGAAATATAAGATCATCTAAATCATTTGGATTTATTGAATTAAACGATGGAACTTTCTTTAAAAGTATTCAAATAGTGTTTGGAGAACAGTTACAAAATTTTAGAGAGATAGGAAAGCTTCACCTTAGTACATCTATAATGGTAAAGGGTAAATTAGTAGCTACACCTCAAGCTAAGCAACCATTTGAAATACAAGCTACAGAGATAGAGATAGAAGGGATTTCAACATCAGATTACCCCTTACAAAAAAAGAGACATACCTTTGAATATTTAAGGAGTATTGCACATTTAAGACCAAGAAGTAATACTTTTAGTGCAGTATTTAGAGTTAGATCCATACTTTCATATGCAATTCATAAATTTTTTCAAGAAAGAGGATTTGTATATGTTCATACGCCAATTATAACATCTAGCGATGCCGAGGGAGCTGGAGAGATGTTTAGATTGACCACATTGGATTTACAAAATTTACCTATGACGGAAGATAATGAAATAGATTTTTCTAAGGATTTCTTTGGAAAATCTACTAATCTTACTGTTAGTGGACAACTTGAAGCTGAAGCTTATGCTCTAGCATTTAAAGATGTATATACTTTTGGGCCTACCTTTAGAGCTGAAAATTCTAATACTGCCCGCCATGCAGCTGAATTTTGGATGGTGGAGCCTGAAATAGCATTTGCAGATTTAGAAGATAATATGAAATTGGCTGAGGACATGATGAAATATATAATTTCATATGTTTTAGAAAATGCAAAGGAAGAAATGGAATTTTTTAATTCTTTTATAGATCAAGGATTAATTGCAAGATTAGAAGGTATAGTAAATTCAGATTTTGAGAAGATCACTTATACACAGGCTATTGAACTATTAAAAAATGCAAAGAAAGAATTCCAATATCCTGTTGAGTGGGGTGTAGATTTACAAACAGAACATGAGAGATATATAACAGAAGAAGTATATAAAAAACCGGTATTTGTAACAGACTACCCTAAGGAAATAAAAGCTTTTTATATGAGAATAAATGAAGACGATAAGACTGTTGCTGCTATGGATTTACTAGTGCCAGGTATAGGAGAAATAATAGGTGGAAGTCAAAGGGAAGAAAGATTAGAGATACTAGAGCAAAAGATCCTTGATAATGGAATGGATCCAAAGGATTACTGGTGGTATTTAGAATTAAGAAAATATGGTGGAACTAAACATGCAGGATTTGGCCTTGGATTTGAAAGAGCAGTTATGTATTTGACTGGAATGACTAATATAAGAGATGTTATACCATTCCCAAGAACAGTTAAATCAGCAGAATTTTAAAATAACTTGATTAATATAGAACTTTTGGATATAATATGACTTAACTAATATTTAAATACTATGAAGGGGAGTAGTAGGTCCCATATCATTTTCAGAGAGCTGTCGTATGGTGGAAGATAGTATTGATTAAGACTGAACTTGTCCCAGAGTTATTAGGGTAAAATATTTACCTTAATCGGTTAAATGCCGTTATATTTTGAGTGGATAATTATATCAAAAAGAGTGGTACCGCGGATTAACCTTTCGTCTCTTATGCAGAGATGAGAGGTTTTTTTATTATTTAAAAGGAGTGAGAGTATGAGAGAATATAATCCAAATAAAATTGAAAAAAAATGGCAAGATATTTGGGATGAAAAAGAAGTATATAAGACATCTATTGACAAAGATAAGCCAAAATTTTATGCATTAGTTGAATTTCCATACCCGTCAGGTGAAGGATTACATGTAGGTCATCCAAGACCATATACAGCTTTAGATGTAGTTGCAAGAAAAAGAAGGTATCAAGGATATAATGTACTATATCCAATGGGATGGGATGCTTTTGGACTTCCAACTGAAAATTATGCAATAAAACATAAGATACATCCAGCAAAGGTTACAGAAAACAATATTAAAAGATTTAAATCTCAATTAAAATCCATAGGATTTTCTTTTGATTGGTCAAAAGAGATAGATACTACTGATCCTCATTATTATAAATGGACTCAATGGATATTTTTAAAGTTATTTGAGAAGGGTCTAGCATATAAACAAGAAATGCCAATAAATTGGTGTACATCTTGTAAGATAGGCCTTGCCAATGAAGAAGTGGTAGGGGGAGCATGTGAACGTTGTGGTGGTGAAGTAGTTAGAAAAGTTAAAAATCAATGGATGCTAAAGATTACAGAATATGCAGATAGGTTAATAGATGATTTAGAGCTAGTTAATTTTATTGATAGGGTAAAGATACAACAAACTAACTGGATAGGACGGTCTGAAGGTGCTGAATTAGATTTTAACATTTCAGATAAAGAAGATAAGTTAAGAGTATTTACTACAAGACCTGATACCATATTTGGCTCTACTTATATGGTAATAGCAGTTGAACATCCATTAATTGATAAATATAAAGATGAAATATCAAACTATGATGAAATATTAGAGTATAGAAATATTGTAAGCAAAAAATCAGATTTTGAGAGAACTGAGCTGTCAAAAGAAAAGACAGGTGTAGAGTTAAAGGGATTAAAAGCAATAAATCCCGCTACAGGAAAAGAAATTCCTATTTGGATATCAGATTATGTTCTAATGACTTATGGTACTGGCGCAATAATGGCTGTTCCAGGACATGATCAAAGAGATTGGGAATTTGCAAAGAAGTTTAATTTGCCAATTGTTGAAGTAATAAAAGGTGGAAATATTGAAAAAGAAGCCTATACAAATACTGATCAAGGCATATTAATAAACTCAGATTTTTTAGATGGTATGGAAGTTGAGAAAGCAAAAGAGTCTATGATTAAATGGTTGGAAGAAAAAGGTTTAGGAACTAAGAAAACGAATTTTAAGCTTCGTGACTGGGTATTTTCTAGACAAAGATACTGGGGAGAGCCAATACCTTTAGTTCACTGTCCAAAATGTGGCTGGGTTCCTGTGCCAGAATCAGAACTTCCAGTAATGTTACCAGATGTAGAAAACTATGAACCTACAGATACAGGAGAGTCACCACTTGCAAAGATTACAGATTGGGTAAATACAACTTGTCCAAAATGTGGAGGATTGGCTGAAAGAGAAACTGACACAATGCCAAACTGGGCTGGTTCTTCTTGGTATTTCTTAAGATATATTGATCCACATAATGAAAAACAATTTGCTTCAAAAGAAGAGCTTGATTATTGGCTTCCTATAGATTGGTATAATGGTGGAATGGAGCATACTACACTACATTTGCTTTATTCTAGGTTTTGGCATAAATTTTTATATGATTTAGGACTTGTATCATGTCCAGAACCATATTTAAAGAGAACATCCCATGGAATGATCCTTGGACATAATAATGAAAAGATGTCTAAATCAAGAGGTAATGTAGTAAATCCAGATGAAATTATTAAAGAATTTGGAGCAGACACTTTAAGGACTTATGAAATGTTTATAGGAGATTTTGAAAAATCAGCTCCTTGGTCTGAAAATGGTGTTCGAGGATGTAGAAGATTTTTAGAGAGAGTGTGGAGATTGCAGGATATTGTAGAAGATGGAGATGAATATACTAAGGAACTGGAATCCAATATTCATAAGTCCATTAAAAAGGTATCTGAAGACTTTGAATCTCTAAAATTCAATACAGGTATAGCAACACTGATGGCTTTATTAAACGATTTCAATGACCATGGGAAAATTAATAAAAAGGATTTTGAAACATATTTAATTTTATTAAATCCAGTTGCACCACATATCACTGAAGAATTGTGGGAAATTACTGGATTAAAAGGACATTTGCATGATGCTACTTGGCCTGAGTATGATGAGAATAAAACTAAAGATGAAGTAATACAAATGCCCATACAAGTAAATGGAAAAGTAAGGGGTACTATCAAGATAAATATAGATGATACCCAAGAAACTATAAGGAAAAAGGCATTAGATGACGAAAATATACAGAAATTTGTTGAAGGTAGAAATA
The DNA here is from genome assembly GCF_014385225.1 of Wansuia hejianensis. Taxonomy (GTDB): domain Bacteria; phylum Bacillota; class Clostridia; order Tissierellales; family Tissierellaceae; genus JACRTK01. The sequence goes on along the minus strand of NZ_JACRTK010000002.1, from coordinate 250,437 downwards.
TAGTAAAAGAAATATTTGTAAAGGGTAAGATTTTTAATATTGTTGTCAAATAGTTATATATATGTAATAATAGATAATACTGCTATTTTAAATAGCAGTATTATTTTATATTAAGGAGGTCAATATATGACGAAAATTAAAATTATAACTGATAGTACTAGCTACATTTCTAAAGAGTATGTAGTGCAAGAGGGTATTTCTGTAGTGCCATTAAATTATGTATTTGGTGGTGAAACTTTTCAAGAAGGTTTTAAGGGAGAGTTTGATGAATTTTTTGAGAACTTAGCTAGTACAGATTTATTTCCAACTACTTCTCAACCAGCAGCTGGAGACTTTTATGAGATTTTTAAGGAGTCTTTAAAGTACTATGATGAAATAATAGTGATTCTTTTATCTTCTAAACTAAGCGGAACCTATAACAGTGCATCATTAGCTAAAGATATGTTAGGGGATGAAAGGATTACTATTATAGATAGCGAAACTTCTGCATCAAATTTAAGATATTTAGTTGAGGATGCAGTTAAAATGTCAAAGTTAGGAAAAACATCTAGAGAAATTACTGACTACTTAAACAATAAGAAGAAAAATATGCATGTATATTTAACTACTGGAACATTGGAATATTTGAGAAGAGGTGGCAGATTATCCTCTTTACAGTCTAAGCTAGGCAATTTATTAAATATAAAACCTATTATAGGTCTAGAAAATGGGAAATTACAACTTTTAGACAAACTAAGAGGTAAAAATAAAGCTATTTCTAAGATTATATCATTTATTCCTGAAGATGTTGAAAAGATAAGCATATGTCAAATATTGAATCTAGATGAAGCTCTTAAGTTTAAATCTATACTGGAAGAAAAATTTTCTAAGGCAATCATAACTATTGATGATTTAGGACCAGTAGTAGGTGCTCATCTAGGACCTAAAACGATCGGTATATGCTTTTATTAAAAATATGTAAATCATAATAATTAGATCATAAAAAATTGGATATATAAAATTAAGCTAGTGATAAAGATTGAGTTCTATATTGAATAGGACTCAATCTTTTTTAGGTCTGATCCTAATTCTAAATTTGTATAATACATTAGATTTTTCCTTAAGTTCTTCAAATTTTCAAATTACAAGGATTGTGGAACTTTTGAGTATTTTTTAACAAAAGTATAAATTTTAAGATAATTTGGCCTATTATGTGTTATAATTAATATAAATAGCAGCTTAATAATTCTGGAGGTGGAACTATGAGAAAAATTTTAGTTACAGGAGCCTTAGGACAAATAGGTTCAGAATTGACTATGAAATTAAGAGACACCTATGGGAATGACAATATTATTGCTAGTAGTAGAAGAATTAAGGAGGGGCATGAAAAATTAATTGAATCAGGACCCTTTGAAGTATTAAACATCAATGATGGTAAAGAAGTTTCAAACGTGGTAAGAAAGCATAATGTAAACACTATTATTAATTTAGCGGCTATTTTATCAGCGGTAGGAGAAAAGGATCCATTGGCATGTTGGAATGTAAATATGAATGGATTGATCAATATTTTAGAGGTAGGTAAGGAAGAGAAATGTCAAGTATTTACTCCAAGCTCTATAGCAGCCTTTGGACCTAATACTCCACCAGATAATACACCACAAGATACTATACAAAGACCTTCTACAATCTATGGAGTTACAAAAGTAGCTGGGGAGATACTGTGTGATTATTATTTTAAGAAGTTTGGCGTAGATACTAGAGGTGTAAGATTCCCTGGATTGATTTCCTACGAAACTTTACCTGGTGGTGGAACTACAGATTATGCAGTTCATATTTATTATGATGCAGTAAAAAATAAAGAATATACTTCCTTTATAGACAAAGGAACAAAGATGGATATGATGTATATGCCTGATGCGTTAGATGCCATAATAAATTTAATGGAGGCAGATCCATCTAAACTAATCCACAGAAATGCATTTAATGTAACTGCTATGAGTTTTGCTCCCGAGGAATTAGCAGATTCCATTAGGAAGATAATTCCAGAATTCAAACTAAAATATGATGTGGACCATGTAAGACAGGCCATAGCAGAATCATGGCCAAATTCATTAGATGATACTGCAGCTAGAGAAGAATGGGGATGGAATCCAAAATATGATATAGACTCCATGACTAAAGATATGCTAGAAAAATTGAGTGCAAAATTAAAATAAGAATATAAATATAAAATTGGAAAAAGATTAGGAACAAGTGATATATTTTCCAAAGTGTCGGATTTTTTATTTTTAATCTGTTTACTTTAAGGGAGAATATCAGAAATCCTAATCTTTTTTTGTAATAATTTTAGTTGCAATATAGTAACTATAGAAATATAAGGCAAAACTTATTTTATGAATCTCTATAAAATATGCTACTTAATAGGTTTTATATTATAAAAATTAAATTTGGGGGAATGAAATGAAAGGAGTAATTCTTTGTGCTGGAAAAGGAACGAGGCTAAAACCAATTACCAACTTTATACCTAAGCCATTGATACCAATAGCTAATAAACCGTTTATATTTTACACTATAGAATCACTATTAAAAGCTGGAGTAGATGATATAGCAATAGTAGTAAATGAAGAAAATATAGATGTATTTAAAAAGCACTTAAAACATAAGTTTCAAAAACAATTTGAATATATTATTCAAAAAGAATCCAATGGAATAGCAAAAGCACTATTAGAGACTGAATCTTTTATAAATGATGAAAGATTTATTATGATACTTGGGGACAATTCTTTTGAATTAGATTTAGGGGTTCTTATAAATGATTTTAATTTAAGCAATATAAATGGTAAACTTTTTTTAAAAGAAGTAAAAAATCCTGAAAAATTTGGTGTAGCATATGTAGGAAATAATAAAATAATAAATTTAGTTGAAAAGCCAAAGCAATCTTTTAGCAACTTGGCAATTACTGGAATATATTTATTTGACAAAAATATTTTCAAAGCCTGTAAAGAAATTAAAGTATCAAAAAGAGGAGAATATGAAATTACTGATGCAATAAAGTGGTTACTTGAAAATAACTATGATATTGGCTATGAAATTATAGATGAATATTGGAGAGATGTTGGTAGTTATTTCGATTTAATTGAAGAAAATATAAATAAGTTAAACTCCATTAATTCGGGATTTAAAAACGAACAAATTATTAATTCACATATCTCAGGGAAAATATTTTTAGAAAAGGGGGCTTCAATATCTAATAGTATAGTAAGGGGACCGGTAAGAGTAGGAAAAAATTCTTCTATTAAGAATTCTTATATAGGTCCATACACATCTATAGGTAAATATGTAAGTATCGAAAAATCAAATATTGAATGTTCCATAATACTAGATAACTGTTCTATAATTTCCATAGGAAAAATGATAGATAATTCAATATTAGGTGAAGGAACAATTATTATGAAAAAAATGGGGATTAAAGATTCAAATAGTCTAATAACTGGAACTGATTGTACAATTTATCTATAATAAATCAAAAGCAAAGATAGTTAAAACTCTGCTTTTGAGGGTGATAAAACTATTTAGAATAAATGATTTCTAATAAATCACTTATTCTAGATTTCCAAGTATTTTTATTTAGCCAGTTTTTAGATTCCTCTGTTATAGTATGATTGTTCATAGCTAAGTCAATTTTTTCTATAAAATCCTGTTTATCATATCCTATAAATACATTAGGTATATTGGACAATTCAGGAAGATTAGTAGATACTACAGGAAGACCCATTGCTAAATATTCGTATACTTTTAAAGGATTAACTCCATCTGTAAGTTTATTTGTTTTAAAGGGTATTAATCCTATATTGAAATGGCACAAGTAAGAGGGTAATTCATTTTGTGGTTTAAGATTAAGAAAGTATATATTAGATGGAACAATGTAGTTAAATTGATTTAGATACTCACCAATCAAGACTATATTATAATTGGGATAGTTCTTGGCAACTTGGACAACTAAATTTATGTCAAACCAACTTCCCCATAGAGCACCTATATATCCAATTGTAGTACCATGAGGAAGATCCTTAGGTCTTTCATACTTTGAACCATCAAACAAATTATCGTCATATGCATTTGGAATTAGATGTACTTTTCTATTGGTTTTTTGGGAAAGTTGTTGTTGCAAACTTGCTGCCGTAGCTGTTAGTATATTAGCAAGATTAATTATACGATATTCAATATTTTTTTTATACCAATTCTGACCTAATTCTGTATCCCAAGGATCAATTAATTCATAGATGGTTTTGAAAGCTATATCCTTTAAAACTTGTATAATAGGCAAAAATTTATGGTGGGGAACTTCTACTAAAACTATTAATTTGCTATGCTTTTTCATATTTTTGATAAAACTATATATGTTAAATTGATTTACATAAAAGGAATCAAAATTAGCTTTAGGTTTTTGGATGTTATCAGAATTTTTTTCTTTATAATTAAGGGCATATACATAGGTGACTTTATCTCCAAGAGCAACTAATTCTCTAGCCATTTGAGCTGCCCTTTGTGCCCCACCACTGTTTTCAAAAGGAACTCCCGTTAAGATTAACCAATGAAGACAATCTTTCTTCATAGTATTATACCTCCTTGAGTTGTGGTAGATAAGAAATGGAATTTTTATATAAAATTAGATCTTTAATATTGGCAGATAGTTTAGATTTAACAACTCTATCTAGCATTGTCTTAGGGAAATGAAGTGGCAGGTCTGTACCAAATAATATTCTGTGGCTACCAATCATGTTAACAGACTGTTCCAACAAACCATTTAAATGAATAGCTAAAGAGGATGTGTCAATTAGTGTATTTTGATTTTTAGTTTTTCTTAAACATTCAATTTGAAGCAGTACATCATTGTAACTGGAAAAACCATTGCCCAAATGTGCAAAGATTACAGGAACTTCAGGATACTTATCAGCTATCAATATGCTTTTTTCCATATCTATATATGGTTCATTTATTCCAGGATGGGTTAAGACTGCCAAGTTCTTATTTTTAGCAACTTCCAATACTTGGTTAAATACATCAACTAAATTATAATTGGACCAAGTAGGATGAATTTTTAATCCAAGAATCTTTTTTGATTTTGGTATGTTATCCCACCAAAATGGTATTCTAGGATCTATGGACACAAATTGCCATAGCTTAGGATATCGTGTACATAATGATGTTAATTTTGTATTTTCTTTTATTCCATTTGAAAATGCATCTAATGAGGAAACTGCAACTATGTCTATATTATAATCATTAGACCATTCTAATAGGGGATTAATTCCAAAAGGAACCCAAGACGGATATAGATCTTCACTATAATAGTGTCCATGAATATCAATAATCATATTTATCACTTCCTTCTATATATCTACATAGTGTTTAAAATCATCAAATGTTCCTACTAATGTGCAAAATGAATCCATTAAATTTCTAGTATTAATTTTCCAAGTGTGTTTATTAGGGTTAATACTTCTTAAATATACAAAATGATATTTGTTTCCTGAATAAATCTTGATTCCTTTTCTTATACAATCTTTACAGAATTCAACATCTTCGTTAATAGATATATTTTTAAATTGAACTTTTTTAAAAATATCTTTTTTAAATATCATAGTTGCTCCGTTTACAAAATGAAGAAACTGATTTTCGTATCCCGAATCCTTTATAGCCAAGTTTTTATACTCTATAAAATATACAAATATTGTATGTTTTCCAACTAGGCCAGATTTAGATGTAATAAGGCTGTTCATGGAGTCAGATAAATATTTAGGTCCATAGTAATCATCATCGTCAAACCTTGCAATTGTAGGGTAAATACTTTTCTTTACTGCATAATTTAAGCATTGTCCCAAGGAAGTACCTTCATCTAATTTGTAGATTTGAATATTTTTATATGATGAGATCTCATTTTTCCAATCAGTATAGCTGATTTTGTTATTGTTTATTATCAATATGAGCTCCTTTTCCTTAAAATCCTGACGTTTGAAATTATTTAGTATATTATTAAGACTATGAGGTCTATTTGTACAAGTAATAATGGATACTCCATCTTCAGTTGATGGTTTAAATTTAATATTTTTTTTCTTAAAAAAATTATCAAGGGACTTATTAATTGGTTCTATCAAATTTAGCACCCCCCTTATATAAGTTTGTAAGGTTAAAATTTATATATCAACATAAAATTTAAGTTCATTTATGTCTTTAATAAACTTTTTATAGACATGAGGCTTGCAGCATAGATTTATTAAATCATCATCTTCAATTATCCAGGTATGCTTGTTTTTAGATGGATATCTTATATAAGCATGATTATACCTACTACAGGAATAGATAAGAATATTATTTTTGACACATTCTTTACAAAATTCAATATCTTCTCCTACTGTAATATCTTTAAAACTAACTTTGTTGAATATTTCTTTTTTAAATGTTAATGTTGAACCATTGACAAAGTTTGTATATTTATTTTCTTCATGTGGATTTCTTATAGTTAAGAGTTTAGTATTAGCTAAATAGACAAATGTACAACCTTTCCCAATTAATTTAGCCCTTGTAAAATCAAAACATCTAACTACTTCTGATAAATAGTTAGGACCATAGTAATCATCATCGTCAAATTTTGAAATTATTCCATACTTAGCTTTGCTAACTCCTAAGTTTAAACACTTTCCTAGGGATATTTTTTCAGATATTTTGTATACATTGATATTATCAAGGTTCTTAACCCTATTTTTCCAATCTTTTAAGACTATTTCATCATTATTATTTATTATGATAATAAGTTCCTTTTTGGGATAGTCTTGTCTATTAAAGTTATTGATAATAGTATCAATACTATTAGTTTGATTAGTACATGTTATTACAGATACAGCATTATCAGGAGTAATTATATTTGTTTTAAATTTTCTTTTTAAAAAACCATGTAAAGATTTATTAACAGAAGACACAATTTTTACCTCCATAATATAGTAGTTTTGAAGTCCTTAGTTTTACAAAGAAATTGAGATTTATTTAAAATATAATAATTATCCATCTTCCATGTGTGATTGTTTTTACTTCTTCGGATATACACATAGTCAAAACGATCAGTAGAATAAATCTTGAAACCATTTTTTGTACAATCATTACAAAAACTAATATCTTCACCTAGATTTTTATCTCTAAATTTTACACTATCAAATATAGTTTTTTTAAACATTAATGTAGAGCCATTTACTCTGTTGACATATTTATTTTCTTTACTCCTATTACTTACTGAAAGGATTTCTTCCTCTACAAAATATATATAAATACAAGATTTTCCGATTAGATAGGCATCTGTAAAAGAAAAAACTTTTATCATATTAGATAAATATTCAGGTGCATAATAGTCATCATCATCAAATTTAGCAATAATAGGATATTTTGAATTACTAACAGCATAGTTAAGACATTTGCCTAAGGAATGACTGTTATTTAAATTAAATATCTTTATATTTGGCCATAAATCAATGTTTTTTTGCCATGTTTTCATGGAAGGGTTATCATAATTTAATATTATGATTAATTCCTTATTTGGATAGTTTTGGGTGATAAAATTATTTAGAATATTTTGCATCATATTTTTTTTATTAGTACTACATATAACACTAATGCCAACGTCGTTATAGAAACTATTATTAGTTTTAATATTATTATTTAAGTTAATATTTTTATAAACTTCAGAAAATATTGAACCACTCATTTGGATCTTCCTTTCCAAGTTTCTAGTATATAATATGGTATTAAAAAATTTTTGTCACATATTCATTGAGGATAAATAATTTGTTAATAGGGAGGGGAGCCTATGGATGTAAAAGATAAGTATTATATTTGTGTTTTTGATTCGAAAAATAAAGCAATATATCTACATTCGATTTTAGATAAAACAGGAAATAAAAATTTCCAGCTTATATCTACACCATGTAGAATTAAAGCTGGATGTAATTATTCTATAAAATTTATGCATATTAGTCATCTCCAAACTATAAAAAGAAAGTCAGAAGAATTAAATTTAGGCAAATATAGGGTTTTTCATGTGGAGAATATAAATCGAAATTTTAAATACGAAGAAATTAAATTTTAATTTCTATTAAATAGTTTTTCGAAGAAAGAGCTTTTATTGTCTTCAAGGGAAGTTTGGATATTTTTAATAATATTTAATATTATTTCCTCAGATTTTATAATTTTATTAAGCTCTGATTTTAATTCCCTTTGAGATGCTTGAATTTCTTGGATTTTTCCAAGTAATTCATTTGTATCTATACTAATGGTTTCTTGATTTACGGACAAATTCTTATTTACATACTTTAAAGAATCACTATCATTTTCAGAAGAAGTAGTCGCTTGCTCTTTGGAATTAAAAACTGGATTAATAGCATCATTATTTATTAGAGATTTAATCAAATATATTTCCCTATCAAGATCTTCACACAAAAATGTGTGATTAAGTTTTATATTAGGATATAAACTAGAATTAAGGGTAACGGGTATTAAGAAGATATCTGCATTTACATTTATTCTATTATCTTCAGACCATGATAATCCATAATCATAGGAAACAATATTATAGATTACTTTATTATTATAATATGATATATTTAGTTTGTTGTTTTCTTCATATATAATAGGATAGCTTTCTTGTGATAATACATATGGGACTTCTATAGAATTCCATATGTATTTTTCTTTTCCAATTGTACTCATCCTGATATATTTTAAATAGTAATTTGATTTATCTTTTTCAACCCAAACACCATGAATATTGGATTTTGAGTCTATAAATATATATGGAGACATTATATGATTGTTTTTGTGAGATAAATCTTTAGGGTTAATATTCCACTTTTTAATATAGGGACTGTAGTAACTATAAAATATATGGGAGCCATTTCTAGATATGGTGTTATATAGTAGATGAATAGTCCCAGACCTATCATAGTGGATGCTAAAGGGTTTAATTGGTTCATTAGAAACAAATTTAGTTATGCTATATTTTTCTGAACTATTGTTTTTAAATCTGATATGATGAAGTGTATAAATATTTGAGTTAATTAAATTGGCATATGAATATATAATATTGAGACTATCATCTATATTCAAGGTTTCAAGTAGACTATATTTATTGGATGCAGTATCAAATTTTCCAATTATAGAATTTATCCAAGTAGTTTCTTTGTATATGTTGAAATGAAGTTCTCCATTTTTTAATAAGTATATTAAATTTATATTGTTGTTAATATCTAGAGAAATGTCAAATTTCAGGGCATCATTTTTTCTAATAATATGTTTATCTATCTGATTAAGGTTTTTATCAAGGACTTTATAACTTAAGCATCCAGACCTATCCAATTGAAACAAAAAAAATTCCTTTGTTGAGTTTATAACAAAATGCTTAGAAATATTTTTATCCATAAAAATCACTCCTTAAAGTTTCATCACAAATAAATCTATCTATACATAATATGTATTGAGATAATATATTATTAAAGTAAGGAGTGAAAACTATGGCTGATAGTTCAAACTTAGAGGAAAGAATGTTAGAAGTTTATGAAATGTTCGATCGAGATTGCATAATTGTTGATAAAGTATTTGCAAGTTGTCAACAAAGAGAGTGTTTCCCAGAAATAGAAGTAGATTTAGATGGAAAGGAATTTGGTGATATTAAGTTTAAACCTGGTATTATAATTCCTAATACTTTGGTAATAACAGATATTGAGGGTCAACCTGATTTTAGAAGAGTTAGATTTAGAGTTAGAATACCTTTTGTTATCTTAAATCCAGAAGGAAAAGTAATAGTTGAGGATCATTTGCCTGATATTTACAAAGATATTGTACTTTATATTCCAGATGCAAGAGATGAGTTTAGTTTTAAGATAGTAGTAGAAACCAGCTCTTCAACATTGGCTCAACCAATATGCACAGGAAAGGTATTAAATTTTCCAGTAGGTACATTTATCATAGTTAAAGTTGTTGGAACGGTACAATTATTAATTCCAGCTTATGGATATTGTCCAGAGCCGCCTGAATGTACAGAATTTTCACCAGCAGATATATGTGAAACATTTGATTACGGACCTTTCCCAGATTTTTTCCCACCACAACTACCTCAAGCAGGAAATATAAATGATTAATTTAATAGAGAAGTATAAGGAGCTAAAGCTCCTTATTTTTTTAAAAAGTGAATGTTGACAAAATTACTTGGATATACTATACTAATTATTGGAAAACCAACAAAAGTAGTTGGAATTAAAAGGGGTGAAAGTATGAGATTATCTACTAAAGGAAGATATGGACTTATGGCTATGTTTGAATTAGCTTTAGAATACGGAAATGGACCAATTCCTTTAAGGAACATTGCAGAAAAACAGGATCTTTCAGATAGTTATTTAGAACAACTATTTTCTAACCTTAGAAAAGATGGATTAATAAATAGTGTTCGTGGAGCTCAAGGTGGATATTTTTTAGCTGATAAACCTTCCTGTATAACCGTTGGTCAAATATTGAGATCCCTAGAAGGTGATTTATCACCAGCTGATTGTGCTGGAGATGAGTCAGTTGATTGTATAAAGGAAGATAACTGTGCCACAAAACTTGTACTCATAAAAATAAAAGATAGTATAGATGATGTAATAGATTCTATTACTTTAGAAGATATGATTAAAGATTTAGAAAGACTAAAGATGAATAAATAGGAGGAGAATAAATGACAAAGTATATATATATGGATAATGCTGCAACGACTCCAGTAAAAAAAGAAGTTTTTGATGAGATGTTACCATTTTTCTCTGAACAATATGGTAATCCATCCAGTGTGTATTCACTTGCTAATGCTTCTAAAATGGCAGTAGAAAAGGCCAGAGAGAGAGTAGCTATAGCAATTGGGGCTGATAAAAAGGAAATATTTTTTACAGCTGGAGGATCTGAATCCGATAATTGGGCTATAAAAGGTATTGCATATTCTCAGAAGAAAAAGGGTAATCATATAATAACAACAAAAATTGAACATCATGGAATATTACATACCTGTCAATATTTAGAAAAACAGGGTTTTGAAGTCACTTATTTAGATGTAGATGAAGATGGAATAGTTGATTTAGAACAATTAAGAGCTTCTATAAAAGATACTACAATATTAATAAGTATTATGTTTGCAAATAATGAAATAGGAACTATCCAACCTATTAAAGAAATAGGCAAAATAGCAAAAGAAAATGATGTATTATTCCATACTGATGCTGTTCAAGCTATGGGCCATGTTAAAATAGATGTAAATGATTTAAATATTGATTTACTTTCCATGTCTGCTCATAAAATATATGGACCGAAAGGTGTTGGTGCATTGTATATTAGAAGGGGTGTGAAAATTGATCCCCTAATATCTGGTGGAGCTCAAGAGAGAAATAAAAGAGCTGGAACTGAAAATGTACCAGGAATAGTTGGATTAGGTAAGGCTGTAGAAATCGCTTATGAAAATATGGAAGATAGTAATAAAAAATTAATCAACTTGCGAGATAGTTTAATTAAAAAAATTGAAGATAATATTGACTATATAAGATTAAATGGACATAGAACCGAAAGACTACCAGGTAATGTAAACTTTAGTTTTGAGTTTATAGAAGGCGAATCTTTATTATTGAGTTTAGATATGGTAGGAATAGCTGCATCCAGTGGCTCTGCTTGTACTTCTGGGTCTTTAGATCCATCTCATGTATTATTATCCATTGGATTACCTCATGAAATTGCTCATGGATCTTTAAGATTGTCTTTAGGAGATTTTAATACTGAAGATGAAATAGACTATGTAGTTGACAAATTGGTTACAATAGTAGATAGATTAAGACAAATGTCACCATTATATGATAGAATTAAGGGGGAAAACTAAATGATGTATTCAGATAAAGTAATGGATCACTTTACTAATCCAAGGAATGTTGGTGAAATAATAGATGCAGATGGTATTGGAGAAGTAGGAAATGCAAAATGCGGAGATATAATGAGGATGTATTTAAAGATAGAAGATGGTATTATTGAGGACGTTAAATTTAAAACTTTTGGTTGTGGTTCTGCAATTGCTTCTTCTAGCATGGCTACAGAATTAATAAAAGGTAAAACTATTGATGAGGCTATGAGACTTACTAATAAAGCTGTAGCAGATGCCCTTGATGGCCTACCACCAGTAAAGATGCACTGTTCTGTGTTGGCAGAACAAGCTATCAAATCTGCCTTATTAGATTATTCAAAAAAACATAATATTCATATTGAAGGTTTAGAAGATATAAACTTTGATGATGACCACCATCATGATATAGAAGAATAGAATTTAATATTATATATAATAGGCAGCATAAGCTGCCTCTTACATATTTGGAGTGAGATTATAATGCTATATTGGGCACCTGATTTAATTACTAAGGCTATATGGATTTTATTGACTACCCTTATGTTTTTAATTATTTATTATCTTATAAATATAGGAAATAGATTTGTTCCTGAAGATAATAAAATAAAAATAAATAATAGGACAATAATTATAGGGCTTATAATTTTAATAATAATATATACAATGTATATATTATTTAAAAAGTACGATTTCTTATCGGATATATTTTTTACTATAATTTTGTCCATTATAATCGCCTATGCATTAAATCCAGTAATTAATTATTTAGAGAAAAAAAAGATAAAAAGATTAGATGGTGTATTAATAGTATATCTGTCTATTTTAGGAATAATAATTATTTTATCCTTTTTAGTAATACCGAAATCAGGCAAAGAGCTGAAAAGACTCATGGCTAATTTGCCAGATTATTTTGAACAAATGTCTAAAATGATAGACAATATATATACAAGATATTACTCTACACTTGGAGGTTTACCTCCTATGTTTCAAGGAATTGAAGCTGTTGTTATGGAAAACATTGTGAAATTAGAAAATATAATTGCTGATGGAATGAAAAATTTTGTAGGTGGAATAATAAATGCAGCATCAAAAGTAGTCAGTATAGTATTAACTCCTATTCTTACCTTGTATTTTTTAGTTGATAAGGATTACTTTAAAGAAAAGATAGAAAAATTAATACCTTTAAAGTATAGAAAAGATATATTATATTTAGCTAGTACTATTGATTTTTCGCTATCCAAATTTATAAAAGGTAGATTATTGATGTCTCTTTATGTAGGTATAGCTACTAGCATTATGTTATTCATATTAGGTATAGAATTTCCCGTTGTAATAGGTTTTATCACTGGGTTATTTGATATAGTTCCTTATATTGGACCTTTTGTAGGGTATTTACCTGCCGTATTTTTTGCAGCAGTGTCTAAACCGATAAAGGCAGTTTGGGTATCTATTCTTTTTGTTATAATACAATGGGTTGAAAATAATATATTAGCTCCAAAAATCATAGGTGAAAATATGGGGATGCATCCTATGATAATTTTACTTTCTATTATTATTGGAGGAGGAATATTTGGAGTTTTCGGAATGATTATTTCAGTTCCTTTTGTTGCCATTGTAAAAATAATATTTTTATTTATTCTAGAAAAGAGAAAAGATATAATTAAAGATGAAAGATAGGCAATATATGAATTAATTGACAAAAGGCCTATATTAAATTATAATCCAAATATATGGAATATAAAATCTCCTCCAAAATATAGGAGGAGGTTTTTTAATAGAATTAGCGATTATGGAGAGGTGTAAATATGAAACAAATAGGACTACATGAAATTAGAAAAGAATTCTTAGATTTTTTTAAGGAAAAAGAACATTTAATTGCACCAAGTTTTTCATTGATACCAAAAAATGATAAATCTTTATTGCTTATTGGAGCAGGAATGGCTCCTTTGAAAAAATATTTTACTGGAGAATTAACACCTCCTAAAAAGAGAATGGCAACTTGTCAAAAATGTATTAGAACTGGAGATATTGAAAATGTAGGAAAAACAAGTAGACACGCAACTTTCTTTGAGATGCTTGGAAATTTTTCCTTCGGAGACTATTTTAAAAAAGAGGCTATCCAATGGGCTTGGGAGTTCCTAACAGAAAGAATGGAATTATCTAAAGAAGATTTATGGATATCGGTATATAAAGAAGATGACGAGGCCTATGAAATTTGGAATAAGGATATTGGAGTTCCTGCAGATAGAATAGTGCGATTAGGTAAAGCAGATAATTTTTGGGAATTAGAAGTAGGTCCTTCTGGTCCCTGTTCAGAAATACATATTGATAGGGGACCAAAATACGGCTGCGGATCAGAAAATTGTAAGCCAGGCTGTGACTGCGATAGGTATTTAGAAATTTGGAATTTGGTTTTTACTCAATTTGATAAAGATGAAAAAGGAATCTATCATCCACTAGATCATCCTAATATAGATACTGGTATGGGCCTTGAAAGAATAGCTACTGTTTTAGAAGGTGCCGATAATATTTTTGAAACAAGAGAATTTCAAAGAATCATTAAAGAAGTTGAAAAATTAAGTGAATATAAATATGGTACAGATGAAAATAAGGATGTATCTGTTAGAGTTATAACGGACCATGTAAGAGCTATGACATTTTTAGTTTCTGATGGAATACTGCCTAGTAATGAAGGTAGAGGATATGTACTTCGTAGATTAGTTAGAAGAGCTGCACGTCATGGTAAGATATTAGGAATTCAGGAAGGATTCTTATCTAAAGTAGTTAATGTAGTTATTGAATCTTGGAAAGTAGAATACGAAGATTTAGATGCAAAAAGAGAACAAATTAAAAAGATAATTAAGGCTGAAGAAGATAAGTTTCAAGAGACTATAGATCAAGGAATTACAATATTAGAATCATATATATTGGATTTAAAAAATAAAGGAAAAGACATTTTAAACGGTGAAAAAGCCTTTAAGTTATATGACACATATGGATTCCCTTTAGATTTGACAAAAGAAATTTTAGAGGAAAGATCTTTAAAATTAGATGAGAAAGAATTTAATCTTAAAATGGAAGAGCAAAGAAATAGGGCAAGAAAAGCTAGAGATGATGGAGATAGCGGATGGGGAGAAAATAATTATAAAGACTTATTTAATGGATTAAACTGTATTTTTAAAGGATATGAAACTACTAAATTAACTTCAAATATAACAGGGTTATTTAAAGAAGATAAGAAAGTTGATAAATTAGAATTAAATGATGAAGGAATAATTGTACTTTCAGAAACGCCTTTTTATGGTGAATCTGGTGGACAAATTGGAGATATAGGTATTATAGAGAACCATAAGTTTAGAGCACAAGTTATGGATACAAAACATACTAAGGAAGGATTAACAATCCACATTGTAAAAGTTGTTAGTGGAGAAGCCCAAAAGGAGGATAGAGTTGAAGCTATAGTTGATAAAGATACAAGGAATGCTATTAGAAGAAATCACTCAGCTACTCACTTACTCCATAAAGCTTTGAAAGAAGTTCTAGGTAAGCATGTAAACCAGGCTGGTTCTTTAGTATTGCCTAATAGACTTAGATTTGATTTTAATCATTTTGAAAGTCCTACAAAAGAAGAAATATTTAAAATTGAGGAAATAGTAAACAAGAAAATATTAGAAGGCTTAGATATATCTACAATTGAAACTTCATTAGATGAGGCTCAAAATCTAGGAGCCGTTGGATTATTTGAAGATAAATATGGTGACATAGTAAGGATTATAAAAATAGGTGAATATTCTAAAGAACTATGTGGTGGAACCCATGTGAAGAATACATCTAATATAGGATTATTTAAAATTATATCAGAAAATGGGGTAGCTTCAGGTGTGAGGAGAATTGAAGCTATAACAGGTATAGAGGTTTATAATCAATTAAATAAGGTGGAAAATGATATTGAGAAGATAAGTCAGATTTTAAAAACCAATAAAACTAATTTATTGGATAGGGCCCATAACTTAGTCGAAGATCTTAAAACCAAAGAAAAAGAGATAGAAGATTTAAAGAGAAAAATGGCTACAGACGTGGCTAAAGATATAATAGACTCTGCTAAAGACGTTGAAGGAATCACTGTGATTATTCAAAAAGTAGAAGACTTAGGTATGAATGAATTAAGAAATTTAGGTGATGAAATTAGAAATAGACTAAGTTCTGGAGTTGTTGTTTTAGCATCTACTTTGAGTGAAAAAATTACATTTTTATGTATGGTAACTAAGGATTTAAATAGTAAAGGTATTTTAGCAGGAAATATTATAAAAGAGGTTGCTAAAGCAACTGGTGGAAATGGTGGAGGTAGACCAGATATGGCCCAAGCTGGAGGAAAGGATATTTCTAAAGTTGATTATGCCTTATCATTAGTACCGGAATTAATTAAAGCTCAAATTAAATAGATTAGATAAGAAATTTAAAAAGTATCAATTATTTCTAAAATAAGTTATTAATATTTATGTTATAATGGTAATTAATGGGGGTGTTAATATGGATAAAAACAATGGGGAAACTATGATGTTTGAAATGCCTAAAGATAACCTTAATGAGCCAAAAGAAATAATTCTTTATGTTTACGAAGCTTTAAAAGAAAGGGATTATGATCCAATTAATCAAATAATTGGATATATACTTTCTGGGGATCCAACTTATATAACTAGTTATAAAGATGCTAGATCTATAGTAAGAAAGTTAGAAAGAGATGAGTTGCTAGAAGAAATTCTTAGAAAATATCTAGAACATATAGAAAAGTAGATTTATATGGATAGATTATAATCTATCCATATAAATAATTTTAAAACTCAGGAAGTGGACTTATGGAAAAAGTAGTGTTAGGAAATACTAATATTGAAGTATCTAGATTATGTTTTGGGTCTTTAACCATGACACCTTTTCAGGCTAATTTACCCATAAAAGAAGGCGCTGATTTAATCAAATATGCTTTTCAGAAAGGAATTAATTTTTTAGATACTGCTGAAATATATGATAACTATGGATACATAAGAGAGGCATTGAAGGAAATAAAAAGGGAAGATTATGTGATCACATCAAAATCTTATGCCTATACTGAAAAGATGGCTAAAGACAGCTTAAACCTAGCTTTAAAAGAGATTGGTACAGATTATATAGATATATTTTTATTACATGAGCAAGAAAGTATCCATACAATTAAGGGACATTATGAAGCTATCGAATACTTTTTAAAAGCTAAAGAGGCTGGTAAAATAAGAAGCTTTGGAATATCAACTCATAGAGTTTCAGGAGCTCTAGCAGTTAAAGAATTTAAAGAAATTGAAATTATACATCCTATAGTAAATAAACAGGGAATTGGAATTCATGATGGGAATATTTATGATATGTTAGACGTTCTAAAAGATCTACATGAAATTGGTAAAGGAATCTATGGTATGAAACCTTTAGGCGGGGGCCATCTTATAAAAAATGTTGAAGAATCTTTTAATTTCGTAAAGAATATACCATATATAGATTCAATAGCAATAGGTATGCAATCTACAGATGAGATAGATGCAAATATACATTTATTAGAACATGGGTACATTCCTAAGGATATTACTGATAGATTAAAAAGGAAAAATAGAAAGTTAATAGTGGGAGATTATTGTGTGGGATGTGGGAACTGTGAAAAGAGATGTCAACAAAATGGTATAACTGTTATAGATTCGAAAGCTATCCCAAATGAAAAATGCATCTTATGTGGTTATTGTGCAACTGTGTGCCCAGAATTTTGTATAAAAGTAATTTAAAATGGAGAAATAGAATGGAAAGAATTTTAGGTTTAGATGTTGGAGATAAGACTATAGGAGTGGCGATTAGTGATCCATTACAATTTATGGCTCAGGGTGTCACTACTATAATAAGAGAGGGAAAAAAGAGGGATTTTGCCGCTTTGGAAAATATAATCAATGAATATAATGTAAAAAAAATAGTAATTGGGCTTCCAAAAAATATGAATGGTAGCATTGGACCTCAAGGTGAAAAGGTTTTAAAATTTGGAGAGAAAACAAAAAATAAATTTAACATAGATATTATATATATTGATGAAAGGTTAACTACTGTAGCAGCAGAGCGTATTCTCATAGAGGGAGATATAAGGCGAGAAAAACGGAAAAAGGTTATAGATAAGGTAGCAGCAACATATATATTACAATCTTATTTAGATGGAATGGGAAAGGAGCGTTTTTGATGGATGAGAAGCATTTGTTTTATGATGAGTTAGGCAATGAAGTAGAATTTATAGTAAAGGCAAAATTTACTTTAGATGATACTGATTATGTAGCCTTATTGCCTGCTGATGATATTGAGTCAGCTACTTATATATTAAGGATTGATTTTGATGAAAATGGACATGAAGTATTTGCAGGAATTGATGATGATGAGCTAAAAGAAGCAGAAGAAGCTTATGAAGAATTATTAAAACAAAATTTACAATAGCATTTATTAGGCTATTTTATATTATGTATAAATAGAAATGAACGGGTGAATTTTTGTGGATATAAATTTAGAACAATATAAGAATATATTAAAATCTGAAGGCTACAAATTAACGTCTCAAAGAAAAGCGATCTTAGAAACTATGTTTGAGCATCATAATGAACATTTAAGCTGTGAGGATATATTTAGCCTTGTATCTAAAGAAAATTTAGATATAGGTATTGCTACTATTTACAGAAGTTTGCAATTATTTGAAAAGTTAAATATTGTTTATAAATTAAATTTTGATGATGGGTTTAGTCGATATGAGCTTAACTTTGGAACGGAGGAACATCACCATCATCATTTGATATGTCTAAAATGTGGAAAGGTTCTTGAGGTAAAGCTAGATCTTTTAGAATCTTTAGAGAAAGAAATAGAAAAGGATGGGAATTTTAAAATAGAGGATCATAATGTGAAATTTTACGGATATTGTAAGGAATGCCAGTAATATCCAAATAAATTAATTGTTATATAGAATTAAATATTAGAAATTTATAATAATAATACAAAGAGAAAGCAAGGAGTGATGAGGTGGCTAAAGTTAATAAATTAAAAATAATTCCCTTAGGGGGATTGGGGGAAGTCGGAAAAAATATCACAGTTTTAGAATATAAGGATGATATTGTACTTATAGATTGTGGTATGACTTTTCCAGAAGATGAAATGTTAGGTGTGGATATAGTTATTCCAGACATAACATATCTATTTAAAAATAAAGACAAGATTAGAGGTATGGTATTAACACACGGACATGAAGACCATATAGGTGCTATACCATATACCCTAAAGAGGTTAAATATTCCTATCTATGGTACTAGACTAACCTTAGGACTATTAGAAACTAAGCTAAAAGAACATAGATTAGACAATGTGAAGTTAAACGTTGTTAAGCATGGAGATACCGTAAAACTGGGGAAATTAAATATTGAATTCATTAGAACAGGACATAGTATACCAGATAGTTCTGCACTAGCTATTCATACACCAGTAGGAACCATAGTCCATTCGGGAGACTTTAAAATAGATTATACTCCAATATCTGGTGATGTGACAGACTTGCACAGACTAGCTGAGTTAGGACAGAAAGGTGTTTTAGCGTTATTAGCAGATAGTACAAATGCGGAGAGACCGGGGTATACAATGAGTGAAAGTACTGTAGGAGATACCTTTATGGATATATTCTCCAGATCAAAAGGTAGAATAATTATAGCTACCTTTGCATCTAATGTAGATAGGGTTCAACAAATAATCAATGCTGCAGAACTAAATAATAGAAAGGTAGTTTTATCCGGTAGATCAATGGTAAATACAACTACAGTGGCATATGAGTTAGGATATCTTAAAGTTCAAGAAGGCACATTAATAGACATTAATGATATGGACAAATATAGAACTGATGAATTGGTTATTATTACAACTGGTTCCCAAGGCGAGCCTATGTCTGCATTAACTAGGATTGCTTTTTCAGAGCATAGAAAGATTTCATTATTAGAAGAGGATTTAGTTATTATATCTGCATCACCAATACCTGGAAATGAAAAGACAATCTCTAGAGTAATAAATAAATTAATCGAGAATGGCACAGAGGTTATATATGAAGCCTTGGCAGAAGTTCATGTTTCCGGTCATGCTAGGCAAGAGGAATTAAAATTAATTCATACACTTGTGAAACCCAAGTTCTTTATGCCTGTACATGGAGAGTTTAGACATCTTAAAAGCCATGCCCATCTAGCAGAATCATTAGGAATGCCTAGTGAAAACATCTTTATCTTAGAAAATGGTCAAACTTTGGAACTTTCTAAAAATAAAGCCAATATAGGAGCTACTGTTCCGTCAGGCAATATCCTAGTTGATGGACTAGGAGTTGGAGATGTAGGTAATATAGTTTTAAGAGATAGAAAACACTTATCGGAAGATGGATTAATTGTAGTTGTAGTAACTATAAGTAAACAAGAAAGAAAAGTTGTAGCAGGACCAGATATTATATCTAGAGGATTTGTATATGTTAGAGAATCTGAAGATTTAATGGAAGAATCTAGGGAAATAGTAAAAAATGTACTAATAGAATGCGAGAAAAATAATATAACTGATTGGGCTACCCTTAAGTTTAATATTAGGGATGCATTAAGAACATTTTTATATGGAAAAATCAAAAGAAATCCTATGATATTACCAATCATAATGGAAGTCTAATTCTACCCTGGTATAGATATATACCAGGGATTTGACTTTTTAATATTTATAATTCATGGTATAATATATGAAGATTATTTGTATTTTGAATCACAATTAAAAGGAGGGATAATTTGAATAATAGATATTTAACTAAGGCCAGCTTAATAGCTGCTATCTATATTATACTTGTATTGATTCAGATAATACCTGTTCCTCTTGTAAATCTTACATTTGGTCCTGTTCAATTAAGATTGGCTGAAGGTCTAGTAATTTTACCTTTAGTAGAGGCTGCTGCTGTACCTGGATTATTTGTAGGCTGTTTATTAGCTAATTTGATTATGGTTCCATACTCAGGTTTTGGATTAATAGATGTTTTAGGAGGGAGTTTGGTTACGTTAATTGCTGCCTATCTAACCTCTAAAATGAAGAATAAGGCCATGGGAATGCTACCTCCAATACTACTTAATGGATTAATTGTATCAATTTGGGTATCATATTTTACTAAGGTTCCTTATCTTTATACAGTATTAGGAATAGCAGGAGGAGAATTAGTTTCATTAGTTTTATTCGGAAATATAATTTTGTATGTTTATGAAAAGGCTACACATTTTAAAGAGTATTAACAAAGATAGAAATTATCTATTAAATAATTTTCTAAACAAAGGTGGGTTAAAATGGAAAGGTCCCGTTCTTCAGGAAAGAAAAAATTGATTTTTAAATTTTTATTATTTATTCTAATTTTAGCTGTTTTATCTATAGTTTTTGTTTATGGATATTATAATAAGAGTCTAGATCCTGTTTCAAAAGATAGTCCTAAGAGTATAAATGTAGAAGTTCCAACAGGAAGTTCAACAAATAAGATAGCTGAAATACTTTATGATAATGGATTAATTCATAATAAGTTAATTTTCAAATATCAAGTGAGAAAATTAGGATCAGATGGAAAGCTAAAGGCTGGTGAGTACACTCTCAACACATCCATGAATTTAGAAAAGTTGATAACTGAATTATCAAAAGGTGGAAAATCAACTAATACAATTAAGTTTACCGTACCTGAAGGATATGAATTAGAACAAATTGCACAAAAGCTTGCAGAAAAAGATTTGGTAGACTTAGACAGATTTTTAGAATTAACAAAAGACAAGGCAAACTTTGAGGATGAATATGACTTTTTACAAGAATTAGAGGATGGTCAATCCTTAGAAGGATTTTTATTTCCTTCAACCTATGAAATATATAAATCCACCAGCGAGGTAGAAATAATATCAAAGATGTTGGATGAATTTGAAAAGGTATATATTAAGGATATAAAAGATAAGATAGATCATGTCAATCTTACATTAAATGAAATAGTTACATTAGCATCCATTATAGAGAGGGAAGGAAAGTTAGATAAAGAAAGACCTATCATATCAGCAGTATTTCATAATAGATTAAAAGAGGGAATGAATTTACAATCATGTGCCACTGTTCAATATATTTTAGGTGAAAGAAAAGAAGTTTTATCTACTAAGGATACCCTTACTCCCTCACCATTTAATACCTATATAAATGAAGGGCTGCCACCAGCACCAATAGCATCTCCAGGAGAAGTATCTTTAGTTTCAGCTGTTAATCCTGCAGATGTGGACTATTTATTTTTTGTTCTAACTGGAGATGATGGAAGCCATACTTTTACAAGAACTTATGAAGAACATAAAAATGCAAAACCTAAAAATTAGAAGCTAGGATGGATAAGATTGAGTAATATAAACGAACAATATATAGAAGAATATATACGAAGTATTTTACCTAAAAATAATAATTATCTACAATCAATGGAAGAGTATGCTATAGCAAATCATATACCAGTTATTGAGCCTGAATCTGCTCAATTTCTGAAAGTACAATTAAAACTGCATAAACCTAAGGATATTTTAGAAATTGGTACAGCTATAGGATATTCAGCTTTAATCATGGCAGGAGCATTAGAAGGAAAATGTAATATCACTACTATTGAAAGAAGACATGATATGGTAGAACTAGCTAGTAAATATATCCAACAATCCCCTTATAATGATAATATAAAAATTCTTCATGGAGAAGCTGAAGATATTCTATCTAATCTTACACAAGATTTTGATTTAATATTTATAGATGCAGCTAAAGGACAATATCTTGAATTTTTCAATAAAAGTATCAAACGTTTAAAGCCGGGAGGAATGATTATATCAGATAATGTATTATTTAAGGGAATGGTTGCCTCCGATGATTTAATCATAAGGAGAAAGAAAACAATAGTAAAAAGACTTAGAACATTTTTAAAATATATTAATGAAATAGATGGATATACATCTTGTGTAATCCCTATAGGAGATGGGATTGCGTTAACATATAGGGAGGTATAATTTTGAATAGAGTTGAACTTTTAGCTCCAGCAGGAGATTTAGAAAAATTAAAAATGGCAATTAATTATGGGGCTGATGCGGTATATTTAGGTGGTGAATCTTTTGGACTGAGAAAAGCATCTAAAAACTTCTCCTTAGAGGATATAGAAGAAGGAATTAAATTTGCCCATGATAGAAATAAAAAAGTATATGTTACCTTAAACATCGTTCCTCATGATAAAGATTTATATGGTTTGGAAGAGTACGTTATTTCATTGCATGAGTTAAATGTTGATGCTGTCATAGTTTCAGATCCAGGAATGTATTCAGTGATAAAAAGAACTGTACCAGATCTACAAATTCATATTAGCACTCAGGCAAGTGTAACCAATTATGAAACTATCATGTTTTGGTATTCGCTGGGTGTTAGAAGAATAGTACTTGCTAGGGAATTATCTTTTGCAGAAATTAAAGGTATAACCGATAAGATACCAGACGATTTAGAAATAGAAGCTTTTGTTCATGGTGCTATGTGTATGTCATATTCTGGAAGATGTTTATTAAGTAACTATATGACAGGAAGAGATGCTAATATGGGTGACTGTGCTCAGCCATGTCGATATAAATATCATTTAGTAGAAGAAAAAAGACCGGGAGAATATTTTCCAATATTTGAAGATGATGAAGGGACGTTTATTTTCAACTCTAAGGATTTATGTATGATTGAACATATTCCACAGCTAATAGAATCTGGCATAACTAGTTTTAAAATAGAAGGTAGAGTAAAAAGCTCATATTATGTTGCTACAGTAATTAGATCCTATAGGATGGCTATAGATGAATATTATAAAGATCCTGAAAACTATGTTTATAATAGTAAATGGCTTGAAGAAATAAAAAAAGTAAGCCATAGAGATTTTACTACGGGATTTTATTATGAAAAACCTACTTCAGATGCTCAAGTATATGCAACTAGTTCTTATATAAGAGGCTATGATTTTGTAGGCATGGTTCTTGATTATAATAAAGAAACTAAGGTAGCCACTATAGAGCAAAGAAATAGGATGTCAATAGGAGATAAAATTGAAATATTTGGACCTTCTGTTGATTATTTTAGTCAAACCATTGATAAAATGTGGGATGAGAATGGAAATGAAATTGAAGTAGCTCCTCATGCACAACAAATAATTAAAATGATCATGGAAAAACCAGTAGAAAAGTTTTATCTTATAAGAAAAGGAAAAGGAGATTGATTGTGTTGAAAAAGCCGATTGTAATAGGAATCACTGGTGGGACAGGCTCTGGCAAATCAACAGTAGCTAAGGAAATATTTAAATATATTTTAGAAAGTGATATAGCAGTTATAGAACAGGACTCTTATTATAAAGATCAGAGTAATATACCCTTTGATGAAAGAATAAAAACTAATTATGATCATCCTTTTGCCTTTGATAATAAACTATTGGTTCAACATTTGAAGGACTTAATAGTGGGGAAAGAAATCAGAAAACCCATATATGATTTTGAAACTCATAATAGAAAATCAGAGACAATTGTTGTTGAGCCTAAAGATATTATAATTTTAGAAGGTATATTAATCTTATATGAAAAAGAGATACGAGACTTATTAGATATTAAGATATTTGTTGATACTGATTCTGATGTAAGGGTTATTCGTAGGGTTGAAAGAGATATTAACGAAAGAGGTAGGACACTGGAATCCGTAATCAACCAATATATGAATACTGTAAGACCGGCACATTTACAATTTATTGAGCCGACAAAACGTTATGCAGATTTGATCATTCCAGAAGGCGGATATAACAAGGTTGCCATAGATTTAATAGTGTCAAAGATAAAATCTATACTTAGTGAAAAACAAAATAATTAACAATTATACAGAGAATACTTCCCAATTTATATGATAATAATATAAGTTGGGAGGTTTTTTTATGGATAAAAACTTAGATAAAACAGTAAAGAATAGGATAATATTGTTAAGTGTATTAGGTATGATTATATTTGCTATATTATCTTATAGACTCTATTACATTCAGATATATAAAGGCGATGAATACTCATCAAAGGCTTTAAAACAACGGGGGAAAGAGTTTTCAGTATATCCTAATAGAGGAATTATATTTGATAGAAATCTGACTCCCCTTACAAATAACGAAGTAATTCCTACAATTATAATAGAAAAAAGATTATTATTAAGTGATAACTTAATGTATAATAAAATACTTAATAGTACAGATCTATCCAAAAAGGAACTTGATGGAATAATTAATAAATCTAAAGATTTAATCCAAATTCCATTAATAGATACTAGTATAGTGCCAATTACAAGTTCTAATATATTTCTAATTGATACTATAGATAGATATAATAAAGAAAGTATATTATCACATGTGGTTGGTTATACAAATAAATCCGAAAATAATGGTGAAGCAGGAATAGAAAAAAGTTATGATGAATTTCTTAGGAATCACAATGGTAGGTCTTTTATCGTAGAATATGATAGAGATAGGTCTTTTATTTTAGGTGGATCTCATTTTACAAGTCATGATTCTAATTCTGGGGACCCTTCAGCAGTAAAACTTACAATAGATTATGATATACAGAAAAAAGTAGAAAATATATTAGATGATGAGGAAATAAAAGGGGCAGTTATTGTGGTGGAAATAGAATCAGGAGATATATTGGCACTGGCATCAAGGCCTAATTTTAATCAAAAAAGAATTGAAGATTATTTTAATAGTAAAGATATGGCCCTTTATAATAAAGGAGTACAAGTAGGATATCCTCCTGGCTCTATTTTTAAAATAGTAGTTTTACTTACAGCCCTTGAGGATATACCCAATATACTAGAAAGAGAATATTATTGTAATGGATACCAAGAAATAAACGGATTGAAGATTAATTGTAGTAATACCCATGGCAGATTATCTATAGATGAAGCATTTGCTCAATCGTGTAACTCTGCATTTATTCAAATCGGTCAAGAGTTAGGTGCGAAAAAAATAATAAATATGGCAAAAAGACTGGGTTTCGGTTCAAAGATAAATATAGGCTTGTTAGAAGAAATAGATGGGAATCTACCTGATGAAAAAGATGTACAAGGGGCAGCAATAGGTAATATATCAATAGGCCAGGGACCTTTAGAAGTTACACCATTACAGGTTACAAATTTAATGGTGACTCTTGCAAATAAGGGGATAGATAAGGGTTTGGCACTAGTCAAAGGTATAACAAATGAAGATGGATATATGATAAAAGAATATTACAGAGAGGAAGGTAAACAGGTGATTTCTGATTATTCGGCTGATAAAACTATTGATATGTTACGAAAAGTAGTAGAAGTGGGAACAGGTCGATCTATGGATCTGGATGAAATAGGAGGGGGCGGTGGGAAAACAGGATCTGCCCAAGCATCGTTAAATAATGAGCTAACTGTACATGGATGGTTTTCAGGATTTATTCCCTCCAATGATCCACAATATATAATTACAGTTTTTATTGAAGATACAGATAATGGATCTATAACTACTCTTCCAATATTCGAGAGAATAGGAAAAGAAATATTTAAGTTAAAGTCATAGGCTAGTTTTATTTACTCTATTGCAATTTGATATTTACTATAAAGTGATTATAAAAGGATTATAATGGCTTTGTATAAGATAGTTGTACTAGCACATTAACCCCCAATGATTCATATAATAATCATTGGGGGTGTTTATATGAAAAATATTTTATATTTAGCCTTGGGGATATTATTTAGACCTTTTATTATTTTATGTGGTTATATGATAAACTCCAATTCATTTCCAAAACCATTGACACCGGAAGAAGAAAAAAAATACTTGAAACTATTTGGGGAAGGGGATGAAAGTGCTAAAGAAATATTAATTGAAAGAAATTTAAGGTTGGTAGCACATATAGTCAAAAAATATCATAATACGGGAAAGGATATGGATGATCTAATATCAATAGGAACAATAGGGCTTATTAAAGCCATAGATACATATAATCCTGATAAAGGTACCAAACTTGCTACATATGCTGCCAGATGTATAGAAAATGAGATTTTAATGACTATAAGGGCAACAAAGAAGATTAAGTTGGAACATTCCTTACATGAACCAATTGGAGTAGATAAAGAAGGAAATGAGATAAATCTCCTAGATATTCTTGGCACCGATATGGATCAAGTTTTAGATGAAGTAGATTTAAAACTGCAAACTAGAAAATTATATAGATGCATAGATAAGTCATTAAAGGATAGGGAAAAAATAATTATTCAATTTAGGTATGGACTAATAGATGGAGAACGAAAAACTCAAAGAGAAATAGCAAAGATTTTGGGAATATCTAGATCATATGTCTCAAGAATAGAATCTAGAGCAATAGATAAGCTTTCCATAGCAATGAATAAAAATTGATAAAATATTGTAAATGACTCGGCTCTCTATAGTTGAACCGAGTCATTTTTAAAACTATAATATTATCTTACATTAGGAGTTCCAGGTGTTATGTTTCTAATTATATCTCTTATTTCTTCTGCAAATCCTTCTATAGGATTACCATTTCCTATATTATCAGACATGGTTTGTATTCTATCATATAGATCTGGATCTGTTGTAATTGAAATGTTAGAAAAATTAGTATTTGTATCTCTAACTATATTTTCTATCTTCTTTCTAAGATCTGTTGTCATAGTACCCTGGGTGTTTCCTCTAAGATTAGCACCAACTAATACAGTATCATTAGTTACAACAACAGAAGCTTTATCTACTTCAGGTAAATCTGAAATCTTTCTAGCTAGATCATTAGCGTTAACATTTTTACCTACTAGATTATTAGATAGATTATTGGGTCTTGTCATCCCATTATTTAAATCATTATCTAAATTATCATTTAAATTATTATCTAGCATATTGTTTCCATTCCAATCATTATTGTCAGTATTATTCTGACCAATTAAATCATTTTTATTATTTGTATTGGTACCTGTATTGTTTCTATTATCCCTAACTCTGGTCTGATTAGATAGATTTCTATTTCTATCATTTACATTCGTATCATTAGGAGTACATGCTCCTAAAACAAGTACGAGAATTAACCCTAAAACTATTAAATTAAATTTTTTAGCTTTCAAAGTTTCCACCTCCTATAAATAGTCTTACACATAAAAGTTTTTTTATTTAGACTAAATTTTAATTAATATGTATAAAGTATCCATATAATAGTATCATAAATAATCTTATCATAAATGATAACAAATAATAAATAATAAATATATAATAAGAATAAAATAATTTAAAAAAATGGAAATAAATAAAGGATTATGACTTTATATGTAGTATATATTATATAAAATATATTATTTTTAACATTTAATAAGGAATGATAAAATGAAAAAAATAAATTTAAATAAATTTAAAAATCATAAATTTATAGAAAAATTATCTAATGAAGAATCAAAAGATGAACTAACTAATCTTAATACAGGTACTAATAATGACATAATTGCTGAATCAGAATATCAGCAATCTTATCCAAAGATAGATCTTAGTTTATATAAACTAAATAACAATTTGATAAATATAATCCCAGAATCAATAGTAAGGAAACATAAAATTATACCAATTGATAAAGAAGATAATACATTAGTAGTGGCAATGGCTGAACCAATAGACTTTTTTGCAATTGATGATATAAAGCTTTTTACCAATATGAATTTAAAACTTGTACTAGCTTCTAAAGAAGATATAATCCAATTGATTAATCGATTATATAGTATAGAACCAACTAAGAAGATATTGTCTGAGATAGGTGAAGATAATCTAGCTAATGAATACGATAGACCAGAATTAATAGAGGTGAGTACGGACTCAACTGTTAGACTGCTTAATTCAATAATTGAACAAGCTGTAAGAAGTATGGCCTCCGATATTCATATTGAACCTTTTTCCGAAAATATTAGAATAAGAATCAGGATAGATGGTGATCTTCAAGAGATTATGTCAATATCTAAAGGGAATCTGTCATCTATAATTACTAGAATAAAGATTATTGGCAAGATGAACATAGCTGAATATAGAATCCCTCAAGATGGTCATGTACAAACCATTATTAATGGTAGAGAAATCGATATGAGAATATCTACTATACCTACTATATATGGAGAAAAGGCTGTTATTAGATTATTAGATAAGGAAACACTAAAACTTACAAAGGAATCTTTAATTCTAAATAAAAAGAATTTAAAAACATTTAACAGAATATTAGCGCAACCCTATGGAATAATTTTAGTTACAGGACCATCTGGAAGTGGTAAAACTACTACACTTTACACCATCATAAGAGAATTATACAGTATAGAAAGAAATATTATAACAATAGAAGATCCTGTAGAATATAAAATAGAAGGAATAAATCAAATTCAAATAAATACCAAATCAGGTTTAACCTTTGCCTCTGGACTAAGGTCAATATTAAGGCAAGATCCAGATATCATAATGGTAGGTGAAATTAGAGATAATAAAACTGCAGAGATTGCAGTTAGGGCTGCTATTACTGGCCATCTTGTAATATCCACATTACATACTAATGATAGCCCTTCCACCGTGGCAAGACTTGTGGATATGGGAATTGAACCTTATTTACTTTCTTCTGCCATTATAGGTGTCATATCCCAGAGATTGGTGAAACTTTTATGCAATGATTGTAAAAAACCTTATAAAGCTAACTCATATGAAAAGAAAGCATTAAATGTTAGAGAAGACAAAGACTTAATACTTTATAAACCATCAGGTTGTAATACATGTAATCATGGATATAAAGGTAGAGTTGCAATTCATGAGATAATGCCCATAGATGGGGAGTTAAGAAAATATATAAGTTTAAATAATAGTGTAGAAGTTATTAGAAGTCATGCAGTAAAGAAAGGTATGAGACCACTTTTTAAGGAGGCATCAGATTTAGTTTTAACAGGTAATACATCTTTTCCTGATTTTTTAAAAATTGGACTAACTTTAGACAATATGTGATAAAAGGGGATAGTCGTATGTTAAATTTAATAGATATATTAAGTTATGGAGCCAAAACAGGAGCCTCTGACATTCATATAACAGTTGGGAAGCCTATTATCTATAGAATTAATGGTGAGTTAACTTCAAATAGTGAGTATATACTTAAACAAGATGATACTAGGTTATTAGTCTATGATATATTAGATAAGTCTCAAATAAAAGAATTAGAGGATAAAGGAGAGATAGATTTATCTTATTCTAATATTCAGGCAGGAAGATTTAGGATAAATGCATACAAACAACGAGGGAATTATAGCATGGCATTGAGAATTATACCTTTTAAAATACCATCACCTAAGTCTCTAGGATTACCTTCAATAACAGAAGAAATAATTAGACTTAAAAGAGGTATGGTACTAGTTACAGGACCCACTGGAAGTGGAATGAAACTTAGATACTTCTGTATCCCTAGTAAAAATCTTTATCCCAACTAATTCCTTTTTCCCATCCCAATAGACATTTTCTACAATAGTTTGTATAAAATATTTTTTTTGCTTATTGTCTAATGTGTCAACTAGTTCTGCAAAATTAATTATATTGTTTATTACTAAATCAAAGTTTTGAGTCTTTTTATTTATTTTATCAGCTTTATTTTCAAGTTCAGATATTTTTTTCTCTAGATCACTTACTTCCTTATCCTTTTCTTCAATCTGAGGTAATATATATTTAGAAGCTATAGCACTCTTTGATACTTCACTAACTAGGTTGTTTATCTCTTCTAGCAGTTTGTACTTCTTGTTTTTAAGGTCAATTAATAGACTAACATCACTATCAGTGTTATCGTTCTTTTTCTGGCCTTCTAGTTCCTTTAACAACATATTTTTATTTTTGGCTAATTCCAATATTTTATTTATAACAGTATATTCAATATCAGTACCATTTACATTTTTATTATTACATTTATCTTTAGTAGATATGGTCTTAAGATTACAGGTATAATAGTGAGGAGCAGTACCATCTTTTCGTTTTCTACCGTACATAACATTCATAGCAGATTTACACTCTGCACACTTGATAATTCCGCTAAGTAAAGCAACTTCTGATGTACCAGTTCTAGGAATCTCTTTACTATTTTTATCTAACTGATTTTGTACAGTAAGCCATTTATCAGCAGATATTACTCCATCATGTTTTGCAATTGCCGCAATCCATTCATTATAATCATTTTTAATACTTTTATTATTAGTTTTGTTATATATCAGTATTGCTTTTTTGGTATTAATCCTATCTTTTCCAGCTACAGATATACCTTTAGATTCTAAGTATTCTACAACATTTTTATTAGCTTGTACATAGGCTGGATTCCTCAATATATCTGAGACAACTCTACTAGAGTAATATTTGTCATTTTTAGTTCTATAATCATTTTGCATAAGATATTTTCTTACCTGATGTATAGATCCAAGTTCTAAATATTTATCATAAATAAATTCAATAAACTTCATTTCTTCTTTGATTGGATTAAGCACAACTAAGGATCTTTCTTTATATTCAGCATCTAAATATGTTACTCTTTCAGATTCAAAGCCAATAGGAGGGATACCACCTAACCATCTTCCAGTAGTAGCAAGTTGTAACATATTATCTTTTATACGTTCAGCAATAGTCTCTCTTTCAAGTTGAGAGAAAACAGAGGCTATATACATCATAGCTCGACCCATAGGAGTAGAAGTATCAAACTGTTCTTTAATTGATACAAAGGCTATGTTATAGTTATTTAATTCTTCTATTGTAGTAGAAAAATCAGCTACATCCCTAGAGACTCTATCAAGTCTATAGCATATAAGAACATCAAACTTTTTATTTTTAGCATCTTCCATCATCTTAAGAAATTTGGGTCTGTTAATATTTCCACCTGAGAAACCTTCATCCTCATAAATGATTATATCCTCATCAGTAGAATCGAAGTGCTTGAAGGCATAGTCTTTACACATCTCTATCTGATTTTCTATAGAATCGCCTTTACCAGTAAATTTAGATTTACGAGAATAGATTGCAATTTTCATAATATCCCCCTCAAAACGTATGTTTATATAATTATAGCATAAATAAATTAAATTGTAAGTAAAAGACAAAAATGTATTCACTGAAGAAGAACTTTTAAATTAGATATAGAAATATATATGAGGAGAGTGAACAAATTGGGAAGATGCATATGGGGCTAGAAAGGCAGCAGAAGAAAGTATCTTTAATAAAATTATCCATTAAATATATAATAATTAACAAATACTTATCTTGGATGGACTGAAAGAAATCTACTTTCTAGTAGCCTGCAAATATATCAGTTATCAATATTCCTTTTTTATATACTATTACGTACTCACAGTCAATAGATTTAATTGATATCTAAATGGTTATAATAAAAATATAATAGACTTTCCTTTCTATTGAATTCTATTATTGCTAGTCAAATAAATATTTGATATAATATAGTTCAAACGAGTGTTTGCATGTATTGAACAAAGATTATATTGACTGAAAGTTTATAAAGTTATAGTAGAAGGAAGACCAAAGTCCCTGAATCGGTTGTTTATTTAATATTAGGATATAAAAACTAAATTTTAATATATTATTTAAAGGTATTTCAGAAATACTAAACAATAATAAGTGTAGATAATATATTAGAGCAAAGGAGTGTTAGTATGCGTTTCTCACATAAAGTCCATAATAAATATAAAGATATAGAGGAATTTATTCGCAAACATGCTTACTTAATGTTTCCTTTGCTGGGTACAGCCATATATTTTATTTGTAATAAACTTTTAGAATTAAACATTGATACTGAATTTAACTCGAATATAATTAATGTTTCAGCAGTATTAGCAGGATTCCTTTTCTCTTCTTTAGGTATAATTATATCTTTACCACAAAATAGGTTTATTGAAAGATTAAAGCTAATAGGATATATGGAAATTATCTATCGGGCCATGTTTTTAGGAATAATATTTTTAATTTCTACTTTAATACTAGGTTTGTTTAATATAGGGTATAATTTAAAGATATTACTATTTGTTTCTGGTTTATCAGAAACTATTTTAAGTTCTTATTATCTTTATAAAGTAACAAAATTATCAAGCAAATCTAAATAGAGTTGAGTGCTAATTTTAGTGCTTCTTTTATTTTTTCTTCACCATCAGTAGACATTAAATATTTTTCCTCGATATCTATTGATACTTTTTGAGTTATAATATTTCTTACCAAATCAATGCACTTTGAAATATCATTCTCATCAATACCATTAACTTTAAATTTATTAAAATCATCATACTTTTTATAGGAAGATAGTTTTTTCTTCATCTTGGATTGATTTACCCCAGTTTTTAGAGATATACTAACATTTGCATACTCAATATCAGATTGGGATATGTCAAATTCATTTTCTAAAGATAAGAAACTATCTCCAACATCAATGGTTGCTTGGTTTATATATCCCATATTCAAGCTTACAATATCCTTAAAGCGAGTAAGCTTTTCTGGGATATTGCTATCAATTTGATCAATAATGTAAATATCATCAAAGAAATGATCTTTATAATTTGTTTCATTTTTTAGCAACGATAGGAAATGTTTTTTAAAGGAAGGGGCAGAGGGATTTTGCAGCAACGCACATGTTAAATCTGATAACCTTATATAAAAATATGTGAAATTTTCGATGTAATAATTCAAATCTTCAGGGCTACTTGTTTTATGAATTTCATCTATCCCTTTACCCCTTAGCCTTAATAAAGTTTTATTGCTTAAGTCATTTAGTTTTCCTATTATGCCAAATATAAAATTGTCGTTAGTCTCTATAATTTCTATAACTACACTAGGATCTTTTTCTTTTTTGTTTTGATTAATCATATATTCTTTAGTCTGAAAAGAATTTTTCAATAGATTAATAAAAGCCTTGTGTCGACTTTCAAAATATTCTTCACCTTGATACATGTTAAAATTTTCATATCCTATATTTAAAAATTCTACATACTTGTTCATATTTATCATTCCTTACTTAGTAAAATTGTTAGTAGATTCTTTAGATACATTTAAAAAATGTACAAATCTCTGAATTTAGAATAAGTATAACTCATTATCTAGACAAATAATTTAAACCAAATCGGTGTGATTTTTCACACCGATTATTTTACAAAATTATTTCTTATAACTCCATAGCCTCTCTAATTTTAGGACCAGCAGGGTTATATTTAGCAATAAAAAATAATGTTTAATAACATTTCTTACACGGTTCTAATCCCCTTGACTTGGCATTCTTCAAGGTAGTTGCAGAATAATTCCCTCTACCACAAGCTCGTCTATGATATTTAGAACCAGTAGGGGTTACATATACCTCACCTTGTCCAGTTTGCGTGGATGAAGAAGAGGAAGCCTTATTGGAAATTTTACCACTGCTAGAGGTAGTAGTTTTCTTATTAGTGCTACCTGTTGAGGTACTACCCGTATTACTTGAGACCTTATTTTTAGCAGATGTACTGCTTGTACTTTTATTTGTTGTTGTAGATCCTTTGTCAGTAGTCGAATTAGGCTTACTAGTATTATTTGATTTAGTACTAGTTTTCTTTACTTCCTTAGCATTAGCACTTTCGAATTCCTTTAATTTACTTTCATCCCATAAGCCTAAATTCTGTTCTCTTGCTTCTCTTTCAAGTTCAGTAAAATACTCTTGATATTTAACGTCAGGGGGGAAGGTAGATACATTAGCATAACCTTCAGCTACTAACATACCATTGAACATTTTATTTTTAATTTCTTCTTTATTTATTTCAGTTGGCTTTTCTAGCCATATATACCTAAGTGCCCTATCGTATTTATCAGTATCAGATACGTCTTTTTCTAGATATACAGTTTTACCTAATAATTTACCTTTTGTGAAATTTGATGCTTCCTTACCATAGAACTCTACAGGCTTGCTTGGATGAACAGTTTCAGGTGTATCTACACCTATCATCCTTAATTTTAATACTTTTCCATCTTTAAGAGTTACATGTACTGTATCTCCATCAATATGTTTTGTAACCTCAGCTTCAACTAATTCAAGGTTAAGTTCTTCCTTTTCAGGTTCTTCATCTTCTTTAACATCTTCTTTAGTATCTTGGTTATTATTATTTTCAACTGATTCAATGATCTTATCTTTATTGTCAGATTCGACCAGTTTATTAGAAGTGTCAGATTCACACCCAGTTGTACTTAGTAAAAGGGCAATAGCTAAGATACTAAGTATGATTTTGTTAAACAATGATGTCTTAATACCTTGTAAATTCTTTTTAACCATATTACTCCTCCTTATTTATAAAGTTATTGGTAAAAATTTCCCTAAACATTTCAAAAAAGACCCAAACATTTAAACTTAAGTTCAATTATTCGGGTCGGTACTTTCTCTGATAATGCTATTTGTTCAATTGTATATCCTTCATATTGTTCTATAATGTCATCTTCAAGCAATAACTCTGCAGTAAATGTATCGGCTTCTATTTCAAATCTATTTTTAATTAGCAAAGGATTTTCTATAAAAAAACTAATTGCTAAATCAGGTTGTAGTATAGCATGTCCTAATTCATGAGAACAAATATATTTTCTTTCATAATCATTTAATCGACTATTTATATGTAGTATTTCTATATCGTTCTTAGTTCTTTGGAAAAATCCTAAAAGTTCATCACCTAGATCATGAATTAAGACAGTAATATCTAAACACTTACATAGTTCAAAGGGGTTGCTGGTATCATATAAATCCTTTAACCCCAGTACAATGTCTTTAATATCATTACTCATTGCCATCACCTTTGTGTTTCTTTTTCTCTAATTCTTCAGCAGTTCTAAGACCCATTTGTATGGCGTTTGCCAGTATTATCTTAGATTCATCACTAAGTATTTCCCCTTTTAACATTAGTCCAGGTTGCTCTAATATTATTTTCATAGCTTCTTCTACGTCATAGACCTTAGGGTATTTTCCATCTTTAACGATAAATCCGTCAACATCTCCAATTGTAAATTCTTCAATATTATCATCAACTATATAAGGGTTTTTTATATTAGAAGCACCCATTAAATAGTCTAGGGATACATTAAAATATTCAGCTATTTTCTTTTTAATTTCATCACCTGGCATTCTATTACCAGCTTCATATTGAGAAAGAGTTGAATTACTTATATTTAATATTTTTGAAAACTCTAATTGAGAAAGTTCCTTTTCTTCTCTTAAATATTTTATTCTTTTACCTAATTCATTTTCCATAGTTACCACCTTTCACAATATGTAAATTAATTATATTATAACAAAAAAAGCAACATTAAAATTTAATTTTACGAAATGTCAAAACAAGTATTGACTTTTACATTTAGTAAATATATAATAGAGTTAAGATTTACAGTTAGTAAAACAATAGGGGGGTGCAAAGATGATCAAAAACTTAGAGACAATAAGAAAGTCTAAAAATATAAGTCAGGTAGAAATGGCCCAAAAGCTGAGCATACCAGTTTCTACTTATAATGTATATGAAAATGGAAATAGAAAAGTGCCAGAGGAGATAGCAAGAAATATAGCAAAGATTCTAAATGTAGAAGTAAAAGATATTTTTTTGCCAGCGACTTTTACAGTTAGTAAAACCAAGAACCATACAGCATAGCACAATAATTATCTCATAAAAGCTAATTCAAAAAAAGATGTAAATATTGGAATAGGTGGAAGTAGGAGGTGAAGACATGGCAAGGAGAAGGAAACCAAAGCTATTTAATTGTGAAATTTTAAATGGGCCTTTTAACAAAGAAGAACAAGAAGAATATGATAGAAAGGTTTGTAAGGCTCTAGCTACAGCTTTACACAGGAGCTTAGAGCCAGAAGAGTTTGATTCATTGATAGAAAATTTAAGACAAGCTTTATAAAGGAGTGGAAATATGGCAAGATTACCAGACCCCCAGGTTGAAGAAATACGAACCACCTGGGGACAAGGATACAAAGAATTACAAAATAGTTTTTTTAATCTCATAGGGCAAGCAATAAGAAAGAAAAGTAGAGAAGATAAAAAGAAAGGAGAGGGAAAAGAAGATAAGGATTAACTTCTTACTGAAGAGGAAGTTAGAAAAGCTTTATATTAACTATATTTTACTATGTAAAGGAGTGAAAGAGAATGAATACAAGTTACGCAATTGACTATCAAACACCACGTGAGAATAAAGGTTTAACTAGAAATGATGTAGCTAACCTATTAGTAGACAAAGGTATAGAAATAAGTACTGAAAGCCTAGGCTGCTATGAGAGAGGGGTAAGAGCACCTTCACCAGAAATGGTAGTAGAACTATCAAATATATATAAAGAACCTTTCCTTACTCAAAGATATTGCAAATATAACTGTGCAATAGGACAGGCTTATAGCTATGAAATACTGAAAGGAGTAGATATGAATCTTAGTAATGTAGCCTTAAAACTACTAGAAGAGCATAGGGAATCACATGATGTATTAGAAGAAACATTAATGTTAATTACAAATAAAAGAAATAAAGAAGATTTTACAGAAACAGAAATTCAAAGACTTAAGTCTAATATCCATGAATTACTAGATACAGAGCATACAATAGAAATATTTAAAATTGCATTAAATAAATTTATAGACATGAAAGAAATGATATATGAGCATAATCAAAAATGTCGAGAGAGGGGTTATGTAAGATGTTAGATTTTCTTTGTGATCTAGTAGAAAAGATAGTTTTTTCAGGAATTAATGGAAAGATACTTATTATTCCGTTATTGATATTAATAAAAGTTTTAATTGGACAAGTTATAAAGGAATGGGAGTTTTTGAAGGAGGTGTAAAGGATGGAAAATAAACTTATTAAGCCATTTGAAAATGTAGCTGGAAAAGTGACTATAAGGTTATGCCAAATGTACCATGCGTTAGGATTTGATTGCGTTTGGAATGATGGCAAAGACTTAACATTAATACAAAATGAAAAAGACCTATCTGCTCCCCAGCAAAAATAGGTCCTTAGAAAATATATTATTAACGTTATTATATCACATTTAGGAGGTAAAACAATGGCAGATTTTTGTTTAAGATGTGGAAGAGCATTAAAAAATAAAAGTAGTATAAAAAGAGGATATGGTCCTGGATGTTATAAAAAAATTAATCGAGAAGAAAAGAAAGATAAAGAATCTCAGGTAGATGTAAATAAAGAAGAAAGGATTGAAATAGAAGGACAAATATTTATAGATGAATTAGAAGAGCGTAGAAGCATGAGGAAGATCTCATGATATGTCCAACATGTAAGAGTAATTTGCTGAAAAAGTTAAAGCGGAATGAACTATACAATTGCAGGTGTGGAGCTAAGCTATTAGCAGTTGAAATAAACAAGAAATTAGAAATATTCAATTTAAGCAAGGGGGAGTAAATATGAATCAGAAAATAATTGATAATAAGATACAAAATGAATGGATAGAAGAACAAAGAGAATTTCATAGATTGAATAACAAAATAATAGAACAATTAAGAATAAAATATGACAATAGAAGTCCAAGAGATTTATTCCTAGATAATGATTTATATGACTAGAAAATATAAGGGGGAAGAAAAATGAATAATAATAATCAAATGATGGTTCAGCAAGAGACTAATTCAATGATGATAATAGAAGGACTTAAATTAGATAGGGTCCAAGACTCTATGAATAAGATACAGCAATTCCAAAAGGTTATTCAAAATACATTGGTAGAGGGACATGACTATGGTGCAGCTTTCTTTGGATCTAGTAAGGCAAGTTTATTAAAGCCTGGAGCAGAAAAAATATTAATGTTACTGGGATTAAGTAGTGAATACGAGGTTATTGAGAAGATTCAAGATTATGAAGATGGATTCTTTGCTTATACAATTAGATGTATTTTGAAAAGAGGAAATCAAGTTATTACAGAAGGTCTAGGGCATTGTAACAGCAAAGAAAAGAAATATGATTCGGATAGACAGGACAAGTTCATGTTAGGAAACACTTGTTTAAAGATGGCTAAGAAAAGAGCCCAAGTAGACGCATCCCTAACGGTAGGAAGCCTATCAGATATATTTACTCAGGATCTAGAGGATATGGTCCAATTCGATAATTCAGAAAGAATAGAAACAATGAACTATAGTGATGCGGAAAACATGAAAATTAACTTTGGTAAACACAAAGGGAAAACATTAGGGCAAATTTATAAAGAAGCACCTGATTATGTAGAATGGCTAAGAGATAATGCTAGAGATGCAGCAGTAAAGAAAGCTGCAGCAATGATATTAAATGGAACTCCAAACAATGCAGCAAAGGAAATAGTAGATGAAGAAACAGGAGAAATACATGAAGAGCTACCACCAGAATTTATGAACAATCCATTTGATTCGGAAGGACAAGATATACCATTTTAAATTTAGACTAGGGGATTTTCCCCTGGTCCCTATAGAAGGCAGGTGAAAAGATGAACTATATAAGGGAGATCAATGCGTTTTATGATTTAGTGCAACTTAAACAATTATCTACAGGACAAATTGCTTTATGGCATGCTTTAATGCAAATAAACAATAAATGTGCTTGGATAGAATGGTTTAATGTACCGAATCTAACGCTAGAATTAACCTCAGGTTTATCTAGGAAAGGGATTTATAATGCTAGAAATATTTTAAAGCAACATGGGATCATAGATTTTAAAACTAACGGGAAAAAAGCAACTTCATATAAATTGATATCATTGCAACATATTACCCATGATAGTACCCAAGATAGTACGCAAGGGAAAAACCTATTGCAAGATATTACCCAAGGTACTACTCAAGGTACTACCCATAGTACTACTCAAGATACTACCCAAGATAGTGCCACATTAAATAAACTAAACGAAACTAAACTAAAAGAAACAATAACTAGTAGTGTTAGTCAAGAAGATGTTTCTCTAATCGTAAATCAATTTCAACAAAATGGATTTGGAACAATTAATTTTACAGTGAAAGAAAGTCTATTGGAACTTTTAGAAGTTTATCCAGTTGAATGGATTGTAGGTGCTATGAAAGTAGCAGTTGAATCTAATAAAAGATCTCTTAGGTATGTTAGGGGCATATTAGAAAATTGGAATAGGAGCGGTGGAATGAAGTTAGGAGGTAGAGAAGATGGAACAGGTAACTATGAGTATAAACCAGATGCAACAAAAGCTTATGGATTTACAGAGGAAGATGCCGAAAGGGCAGGAGTCACATCACTATAATTGCAATATCTGTAAGGATCAAGGCTTTATATTTAAAAATATAGATGGGTATGAGGTGGCTTCCAAGTGCCAATGTAAATTAAGAGAAGAGGTACTCAGTAAGTCCAACAACAGTGGGCTAGGGGATTTATTTAAAACCAGGACATTTGAAACCTATAGAACAGAAGAAGATTACCAAAGAGTTATAAAGTCCAAGGCTATAAAGTTTACTAAAGAGTTTTTAGGTGGCAATAGAAGTTCTCTTGCCATACTAGGGCAATCAGGAGTAGGTAAGACACATATTATGACAGCAGTAGCTGGAAAACTAATAGATAAAAATATAGAAGTTAAATACTATATTGCAGATGAAATTATACAAAGGCTTAATGCTTGTAAGTATGATGAGGAAAACTATAACAAAGAGTTTAGTAGAATAGCTAATGCTAGTGTTTTATTTATAGATGATCTCTTTAAATCCTCAATACAAGAATATTACAAAACTGAGAGTATCAATAAAGAAGATCTGAGGATTATATTCCAGATAATTAATTATAGATACAATACTAATAAACCTATTTTGCTAAATAGTGAAATACATTACGAAAGATTTGCAGAACTAGATCAGGCTATAATTGGCAGGATAAATGAAATGTGTAACTATGAATATTTGATATCGATTAAACCAGATAGGAATAAAAATTATAGGTTGAGGAGGAAGTAACTATGACTAAGGCACAAATAACAACTGCAGTAGAAGAAGCTGCAAGACTACTAAGAGAAAATCCGGAATTGACATATAAAGAAGCTATAGATGCAGCTAAGGAGATGATAGAAGATGACAAGAAAAGAGATTTTAAAATTAATTAAAGGCGAGATTTTAAAAGAATATATGATTCAAAATATGTTAGGGAGGGGACAAGGTGAGATGGTCAGAAGAGGAATACGAAGAATTCCTAGAAAGAAAAGGGACCTATATACAGTCTAAATCTAAAAAGAAAAATAAATATAGAAACATCAAAACTCAAGTAGATGGAATTACATTTGATAGCAAAAAAGAAGCAGAATACTACTGTAAATTAAAACTACTAAAACAAGCAGGAGAAATAAAAGACTTTGGACTTCAGCCTAGGTATGAATTACAACCTACTTTTAGAAAGAATGGGACTACCTATAGGGCGATTACTTATGTAGCAGACTTTATAATAACAAATTTAGATGGAACTACTGAAGTTGTAGATATTAAAGGAGTAGAGACTCAAGTATTTAAGATAAAGCAAAAACTATTTGAATATATGTATCCTGACTTAAGTTTGAAGGTGATCAAATGAAAGGACCTTGTAAAAGCTGTGAAAGAAGAGAAATAAATTGTCATAGCAGATGTTTAGAGTTTTTAAAATATAGAAATAGGCTAGATAAAATCAATCAAATTAAAAGAGAAGAAATGAACTTTATCAGTTATAGTTTTGACAGAAAGCTAAAGATGGGAGTCGGTAGGTTAATATAGGAGGTTTATAAAATGAAATGCTATAATCTGGAATGTAAAGAAAGATGTGACGATATTAAGGCAATGTATTGCATATTCAGACTTTCAGAGGTACAGCAAAGGTTTATAGCACTAATAAGAAAAAGTAACTATTGCAATATATGTGGAGAAATGACAGTAAAAGCAAGATACAAAGGTGAGCGGATTAATCTTTGTACTAAATGTGGGGTAAGGGGGTATAAAATTGCAGGATAAAAATTTAATTAATAGAAAAACATATAAAGAAATTAAGAAAATGGATAGGAAAGATATGGAGTTATTCTTAGCAAAAGTTTATAGAAATGGATTCAAAGATGGGGCAGCAGCAGGAGATATGGCAGATTTTAAGATAAGGTTATCACAAATTTTAAATAAAACAAAAGGTATAGGAATCGTCTTATATGATAGGATTATGCAAACTGCAAAGGAGATGGAATATGACTATAGATGAAATAATAAATCAATTAGACAGTTTGAGAATGCATTGTGAAGAGTGGACAAAAAAAGAGGATATTGATTGGATTAGAAATGTTATGGCTTTAGATTTTGCAATAATGATAATTAATAGGGAACTTATAGGATTAGGAATATTGGAGGTGGAGTAATGAAGGCATTAATAACTGTAATATTAGGGATTGTTGCAGTAAGTATACTAATGTCATTATTATCATTAATTTATACAATAGAAAAGATTAGGAAGGTGAAATAATGAATATATTAAGGGATGAAGTACACAGAAATGCAAAAGACCATGGTAAAACTTTAGCTAGGAGGGCTAGTCATGCGGAAATATACATGGGGAGATAAAAGCAAAAATAAGGCTTTTCCAAAGGCAGTAAATAAAACCAACACAATGGTCGAGGATTCTTTAATCAAGCAAATGTATGAAGATTACAACTCTGGGATGTCTATGTCGGCAGTCGCTAAAAAATATAATAGAACTGCAGGAAGTATTTGCAAACTATTTAAACGCAGGGGTTTGAAAGTAAGGAGTCCTAACGAACGAAGATACACAGTAAATGATGATTTCTTTGAAAGTATAGATTCAGAAGAAAAAGCATATATATTAGGATTTATATCTGCTGATGGACATATTTCCGATAAATCATTGCATTTTAAAATTAAATGCGATGATAAAGACATTCTAGAAAAAATAAACGAATCAATGGATAGTAACTATCCAATCAGAGGTACTAAGTATCCTACATTAACTATGTCATCTACTAAAATAGTAAATGATCTAAAACGACATGGATTGAGTAAAAGAAAGACATGGGATATGCCTAGAAAGTTATATGTACCAGAGCAATATCTCAGACATTATTTTAGAGGATTGATAGATGGGGATGGGAGTGTAATAATTTTTTATCATAGAAAAGAAAATAAAAACAAACTATGTATTGCACTTTCTGGCGGAGATGAAAAATTTCTGAATTTATGTGATGAGATTATATCTCGCTATATAGGATGCAATCTGAAAAAAATTCAAAAGATAAAAGGGAATTGGGGAGATTCTTATTTAATTAAATGGCATGATAAACAAGCATTAAGGCTTAGCGAATGGTTGTATAAAGATACAAATATTTATATGGAAAGGAAGTATAAAAATGCAGAACAATTCTTTGGGAAAGAATCAAATGGAATTTAACAAGTGGACAAAAACTATACATGAGTTGGCGGTGAAAAATGGTTGGTGGGATGAAGAAAGAAGTTTTGGGGATATAATAGCACTTTGCCATAGCGAACTTAGTGAAGCGTTAGAAGAGTATAGGGATGGAAGACTACCAAATGAGATTTATTACAATGGGGACAAGCCAGAAGGTATACCTATAGAATTGGCAGATGTAATAATAAGGATCTTAGACTATTGTGGTAAGGAAAAGATAGACATAGGTAAAGCATTGAATATAAAACATAAATTCAACAAGACTAGGCCATATAAGCATGGTGGCAAGGTAATATAAAGGTAATATAGGAGGTACTTATGGATAATAAGGACAAGCTAAAGAATAAAATAAATGAATTTATAAATGTTGTAGTAGATAAAGCGGCAGAGGATAATAAACTAGATCATTTTAATATAGAGATAAGCAATCATAATGGGAACTTGCAGATGGATTATAGATTGCGAGATAGAAAGAAGGTATATTAAGACTCAATATGCTATCAATGTGTCGGAAAGGAGAACAAGGCAATGGTAAAGATGTCTCAAATAAAAATAGCAAAAACGATAGACGGAGAACTCTATCCATACTTTAAAGATATAAAATTAGTAGGCAGAGTAAGGGAAGAATACAACAATGATTTTATTATATATGGTTGCATTAGAGGTTATGAGGAAGAGTTTTATAAAGGGATATTAGCCTTAGACAAGGCCACTGGTGGAGAAATGGGATTTAATGATACGGAAGATGTCGAAGTCTTTTGGATAGATGAAGGAGAAGGAATGTTTATAACAATCAATAATGGAGAATATGAAATAATTAGCTGAACATAATGTTATTTATGCGAAGTTGGGAGGGGGAAAAATGGAATACAAACTAACACCGATTGAGGATTTAAGAAATTGGGCTGAATATTATTTAAAAAAAGCTATACATGATGACTTATATACAATTGCACATAAATATGGAAAAGAAAATAATTGGGATGATGTAGAAGTTGATTTTATGATAG
The DNA here is from genome assembly GCF_014385225.1 of Wansuia hejianensis. Lineage (GTDB taxonomy): Bacteria > Bacillota > Clostridia > Tissierellales > Tissierellaceae > JACRTK01. The sequence continues at coordinate 205,946 of NZ_JACRTK010000002.1, read as the reverse complement.
AAGAAATTGAGGATAAGCTAGTTGAAGGAATATTAAATGTAATTGATACTTACGAGGAGGATTGACATGGAAGATAAGTAATGTGTCGTAGAAAGGGAGGTTGATTATATATGTCTAAAACAGAATTAAGAAAAATAGCAAGACAAATCATTAAAACAAACCTTGTTGTATGGCAAGCAATACATGCGGTTGAAGATTTTGTTATTTACGTGCAACATAGTTGATTTAAAAAGGGGTGATATATATGGCTGAAAAATGGAGAGAAACTATCTGGGAGAATGAAAAACTAAGAGAAGTTATAGAGTATTTTAATGGTTATGGTTCACCTTATGATGAATTAATTATTGAGTTGGTAGAAAAAGAGATATCTAAAAAGGTATTAAAATCTAAAGGGCAAATTATTGTAAATCAGTATAAATGCCCTAATTGCAAAAGACAATGGAGTGGATCCAAATGGGGTTACTGTCATGAGTGTGGTCAAAAACTTTACTGGGAAGGGGATAATTATGGAAGATAAGCACATTGAAGTTGATTTTTATAGCTTTGTAGACTTTACGGGAGAAGAAAATGAAAAAGAGTTTCTGGAAAAATGTTTAAAACAATGGGAAATAAGTAATGGTAGAGAAATAAGTGATATAAATAAATTAATAGAACTAGGGACTATATTTTCAGAGATGAGACATAGAGTTTATGAATTAGATTAGCTGAACATTACAAGTAAAATGCGTAGCGGAGGAGGATTAAATGAAACTAAGAAAAGATGATCCTATATATTACAAACTTAAAATAAACGGATTAATAGTAGATGCTTTTAAAAATGGTCTAAACTTAGAAACTAAGATATATAAAGATAAGATAGGTATATTATTTAAAGCTGAAAATGGAGATGTGGCAGAAGTTATATTGAATTATAAAGAATAATACTTTAAATGGATATAAATGAATAACTAAATAAGTCCTACTGGACAGCCAGCGGACATCAGATTAACTTTAATAGGTTGATTTGGTGTCTTTTTTATTGGGAGGGATTAAATGAAATACTTCTCAGAAATAAGAGGAATAAAAGAAACAGACAAAGGAACAGATCTCCTATTACATATTCCAGGGGAAATGGTCCAAAGGAAAATAGTAAAGTATAGAAACAATAATAAAATAGATGCTGAAATAAGGATAGATGACAATAGGGCTATAACAGCCGAGCAGAGGAAAAAGATATTCGCAACTATAAAGGATATAGCAATATTCACAGGAGATCACCCAGAAGGATTAAGGGCCTGGCTTTTATATCAATATTGTGCAGAAACAGGAGAAATGCCTTTTTCTTTAAGTAACTGCAGCATAAGCCAGGCAAGAGAATTTATTACATTTATAATAGATTTTATATTAAAAGAGGATATTCCTTTAAGTGATGCAGCATTATCCAGGACTGATGATATAGATAGGTATCTTTGGGGCTGTATCAAATATAAAAGATGCTGCATATGTGGGAGAAAAGGAGAAACCCACCATTGGGATGCATATGGAATGGGAAGGGATAGAAGAACTGTAGACGATAGCTTACAAAGAAAGATACAACTATGTAGAGAGCATCATTCAGAAGCACACAACATAGGAAGAGATACCTTTGGAGCTAAGTATCACGTATATGGAATTATATATAAGGAGGATTAAACAATATGAGGATAAAGGAGAAATTTTATAAAGAAACTGAGTACTTATTATATAATTACAAGATGCTTGAAATATCTGTAGAAAATATGAAGAAAGAAATAGAGTATCTAGAGAAGGAAGACGAAGCAAGATCCATAAGTGGTATAAGTTATGATGGATTTAAAACAGGGCCAACATTTAAAATAAACAGTATTGTAGAAGATACACTATTGTCCATAAGTGAAAAAATAAGTTATTTAGAACATAGTATTAGAAGAATGGAAAGTAGAATGAAAAGCATCAATAAGTCTATGGAAGGATTAAATGAATTGGAGAAAGATATTTTAACTAAAAAATATATTGAGGGTAAACAGTGGTATGTAGTAGCCTATGATGTAAAATATTCAGAAAGACAATGCAGAAACATTAGAAATAACGCTATAGAGAAATTAGCAATAGGAATATTTGGAGAAATTGCCACATTATTGCCAGATGATTCCAAATAAGTATGTTATTATATTAATATGAAAATGTGTCTCATACGGCACTATATAAAGCAAGGATACAAAAACTCACCTTTGCCCCTTTAGGTGAGTTTTCTTATACTTATAAAAGATATTATCATAAATGATACATAAATTTTAAAGGAATTGATACTATGAAAGAATACATAATATATAAATGCAAAATATGTGGATGTGAGTTCATACTTCCAAAGCAATACGTTAAAGCAAATGAAGATAAAGGTAATTACATAAGTTGTCCATATAGGGGCCATAAAAATATTACTGTAGTAGGAGCCTATGATTCTATAAAAGAATGTATGGATCATAGAACTTATGTTAGAGAAGGAAGAAGAATAAGACAAATAAAGTAGAGAATATATATAAAGGACTTGTAATGCATAAAATTGCTGTGATATACTAATATATAGAAATATAAGTTATAGGTGATTTTGCCTATTAACTTACCAGTATCTTATTTAAATTATAAGGAGATGTGGTTATGAAAGAATTTAGAATGAAAGCAAAATCATTTAAGAGGATGGAGGACCCTATAAACAGGAACAGCAATCGAGTTAAATATGTATGTTATATTAAAGCTGATAGCATTCCTTTGGAATTTGATGATTGGATGTTAACAAATCCAAGAGAACAAAAAATGACTACTAATGTAGCAAATAAGATTGTTGAGAGTTTGGATGAAAACCAATATTTTCATGAACTTAATAGGGGGATTTTAATGTCAGTATCCGATATTAAATATGATAATTCGGATGGCATAGTAATTATAAGAATGGATAATCCTGAAATACATGGAAATATTGATGGAGGGCATACACTAAGGGCAATTTTAAATGCTAAGAGTAAAAATATATTATCAAGCGATAGATATGTATTTTTTGAAGTATTTACTGGAATTGATTCACCAGTTGAATTAGCTGCAGCTCGAAACACATCTGTTCAAGTTGATTTAAAGTCAATAGCAGAGTTAGAAAATAGTTTTGAAGTAATCAAAGAAGCTTTTAGTAAAGTAGGTTTCAAAGAAAGAATTTCTTATAAAATGAATGAACATTCTGAGAACAAAGACATAGATCCGATAGATGTTCGTGAGGTTATAGCTATAATAAATATGTTTAGCCAAACATTATATCCCTATAAAACCTCAAGAAATACTTTATCTGAAACTCATCCAGTTCAATCTTATACTGGAAAAGAGGCTAGCTTAAAAAAGTTTCTTAACTTAGGGAAGAACAAAAGAGAAAGAATGATTAAGGATATGATGCCTATAATACCCGATATATTTAAATTATGGGATACAATAGAGTGTAATTTTGCAGCTGAGTCAAATAAAGCAGGCAAAAGATATGGAACGCGTAAATATTCGAAATATAATAATGATGAAATTGTTGATTATTCCATGTTTTCAGAATCGCCATTAAAATATTCAATTCCTAAGGGAATAATGTATCCTATAGTTGGAGCTTTCAGGGCACTAGCAAAGGTTGATGAATCTACTGGACAGTATTCCTGGATAAAGGATCCTTTAGAGGTTTGGAATGCAATTGGCGGTAAATTATCGACAATTATACTTGATGAAAAGTCTGAAACACCTAATGATTTAGGCAAAAATAATAATTTATGGAGTAATTTATTTAAAGAAGTGTATATATATGGATATATGTCTCAAATATAGTAAATAAAACTTACAAATATTTAAAAATGAAGGAGCCAATAAGGCTCTTTTTTCATGCAAAAAACTAATACATAATAAATACAAGTAAGCAGGTGGTGATAGATGCAAAACAAACCCCATGATAAAAACTATAAAACATGTGGTGCTAAAACTAGAAAAGGAACTCCATGTCTTAGACCAGCAGGTTGGGGTACAGACCATCCAGGAGAAGGGAAATGTAAATTGCATGGTGGTAAATCCACAGGACCAAAAGACAAGAATAAATTAAAAGAAAATAAAAATGCAGAGAAACATGGATTCTTTTCAAAATATCTTCCTGAGGAATCATTAAACATTATCCAGGAGATACAAGATAAGGATCCTATTGATATTTTATGGGATAATATTCAGATACAATATGCAGCAATAATAAGGTCACAAAAGATAATGTATGTAGAAAACAAAGAAGAAATGATTAAGGAACTAAAGAAGAAAAAAGAATATGATAGTGAAAGCATTTCATCATTAGAGGTTGAATATGAATTTCAGTTTGCATGGGATAGACAAGCTACTTACCTACAAGCCCAATCAAGAGCAATGGCAGAACTAAGAAATATGATTAAACAATATGATGAACTATGTAAATCAGATTTAGCTACAGAAGAACAGAAGGCTAGAATAGAGAAGTTAAAGGTAGATATAGAAAAAGTTAAAGGCAAAGATAATGACAAGCCAATAGAAATATTAATCAAGCGAAAGGGTGAAGATTGATGGTAGTAAAGGAAGTCAATCCTCACTTTGAAGATTTTATATTTGATTGGGACTATAAGACTTATTTCTTAGTAGGTGGCTATGGCTCATCTAAATCCTATCATGTGGCCTTAAAAATAATTCTCAAATGTTTAGAGGAAAAAAGGAAAGTATTAGTAGTAAGAGAAGTATTTGAAACTATAAGAGATAGTTGCTTTGCACTCTTTGAAGAAATAATATCTGATTTAGAGCTAGATGATAGAATAAAAACCGTTACATCTCCAATGCAAGTCAAATTTCCTAATGGTAGTCAGATAATATTTAAAGGAATGGATAAACCAGCTAAATTAAAATCTATCCATGGAGTAACCATAGTGTGGATAGAAGAGTGTTCAGAACTTAAATATGAAGGCTATAAAGAATTGCTAGGCAGGGCAAGACATCCAAGCCTATCAATACATTTTATTTTATCAACTAATCCAGTAGGAGAAGATAACTGGGTATATACTCACTTTTTCATGGATGAATTAAAAGATATATTTATCCTGGATGATGAGGAACTTTACGAGAAAAGAACTATAATAAAAAATAATACTTATTATCACCACTCATTAGCTGATGATAATTTATTTTTACCACAAAGTTATATAGAACAGCTTGATGAATTAAAACTATATGATCCAGATTTGTATAGAATAGCAAGACGTGGTAGGTTTGGGGTTAATGGTATTAAAGTATTACCTCAGTTTGAAACCATGGAGCATGAGAAGGTATTAGCAAATATAGGTAATATATCAAAACGGTACTTCAGGGCTGGTATGGACTTTGGATTTGTTGTTTCCTATAATGCACTTCTTAAGATGGCTATAGATGATGATAATAAATGGCTTTATATTTATAAAGAATACTATAAGAATGGCATGACAGATGATAAAACTGCTAAGGAATTAGAAGATTTTATAGATAAAGATGAATTAATCAGAGCTGATTCAGCAGAGCCTAAGACAATAGCTTATTATAACCAGCAAGGCTTTAGAATGATAGGAGCAAAGAAAGGCCCAGGAAGTAGATTACAAAACACTAAAAAGGTAAAGAGATTCAAAAGGATCATTTGTTCAGATAAGTGTAAAAATACTATAAGAGAACTAAAGAATCTAACTTATGCAACAGATAAGCAAGGCAACATTATAGAAGATGAATTTAATATAGATGCACATACATTTGAAGCTATATGGTACGGCCTAGATGGATATGAAGTATCAGATTTGAAAGATAGGAAGAATTACTCAGGGAAAGGAAGAAGGTGATAGCTTGATAAACTATAATGAATTATTAAAAGCAGAGTTACAAGGGTTGTATGGAGATCAACTATCAAAAGTAAATCAAATACTAGAATGGTATAAAATATATGATGGAGACCAAGAGTGGAGAACTAATGCAGGTCTAGACTATATACCTACTAAGAAGATAACAAATTTAATTAAAAAACTAATAAATACTAGAGCTAGATTTATGTTTGGCAAGGAGCCTTTCTTTGATGTTAGGCCAGTGCAGATGGATGACAAAGGAAGTACAACACATCAAGATTTAGCACAAGAAAAAGAAGATTTATTACATCAAATATTAAAGGATAATAAATTTCATAGTAAGTTATTAAAAGCTAAGAAGGATTGCTCTATAGGTGGTAAGGTAGCAATAAAACTATGGGGACATAAAGACGTAGGACTTAAAATAATATTTTCTCCAGCAATGGAGTTTTTCCCACAATTTAATCTTGATGATGTAGACCAACTAGAAAAGGTGGTCTTTTTATATGCTTTAAATAATGAATCAGATCCTGAAAAACAAAGAATTAAAAAGCAAGTATGGGAAATGCAAGGGAATAAATGTATTCTCAATGAGTCTACTCATGATGGCAGGGGAAATATAGTATCAATTGAGTATCAAGATTATGATACAGGATTGGACTTTATACCAGTTATCATAATAACCAACGGTGGACTTACAGGAGAAATAGAAGGTGTATCAGATGTAGCTCAATTATGGCAAAACCAAGATGCTTATAATAAGCTTACATCAGATGATATAGATGCTCTTAAATTCCAAATGTTTGGGCAAGATGTAGTTACAGATGCATCAGAAGACAGCTTAAAAAATATAAAGGTTGCTCCTGGGGCAATGATAGATCTTCAAACTGATATAACTCAATCCAATGAAGGTAGACAAGCTAAAATGGAAAGACTTGAATCAGGGTTTTCATACAAAGATAAATTTGAAGATACAGTCAATAGAATTAAAAATGATATGTATGATACCTTAGATGTCCCCAATGTAAGTCTAGAACAACTTAAAGGACTAATGCAGAGTGGAAAAAGTATGAAGGCTTTATATTGGGGTCTTATGGCTGCTTGTGATGAAGATTGGATAGAGTGGGGAGATGCCCTTCAACAAATGGTAGACTATATCTTTAAGATGGTAGATATTTATAATCTATATGGGGCTAGGACTATAGCTAAATATGAAACTACTTTAGAAATAGAAAGAGTATATCCTATAGCTGAAGATGAAATAGAACAAAAGAGAATTGATATGGAAGAAGTGCTAGCAGAGGTAAGGTCTAGAAAATCATATATGAATAAATGGGGAGAATATGAAGATATAGATTCAGAATTAGAACAGATACAATTAGAAAAGCAGATGCTGCAGGATAGTTATACTAAAAGTCTTTTAGATGATTTAGAGTAGGGATAAGCTATGAATGAATATGAAGAGATATCAAAAGAAACTAGAAAGAAGGTATCTAAGCTCACACTAGAGCAACAGAAAGATTTATTAGACTTATTTAGTGAGGTTATCAAGGAATTAGCTAAGAAAGCTGAAAAGTCTAAATCCAAGAGTTTAAATGAAAGGTGGACACTAGATTATATAAAAGAATTAGAGAGGGTTAAAAAGGAGCTTACTAAAGAACTTAATAAAAGCACCAGAGGATTTATAACTAAAGCTGCAAGAGTCGGAACAGAAACAGAGCAACAGATTATGTTTAAAATGTTCAAATATGCTGGTATTGATCCAGGAGAACACTTTACTGAAATGTTTAGTCAAGTACAGGACAAAGTAGTAAAAGACATAATTAATGGTAATCTATATAAAGATAACAAAACATTATCATCTAGAATATGGAACTATGGGCAAGAATTTGAGAAGGATATCCAATATGTTATTAACAGAGCTATATTAGAGAAGAAATCAGCTATTGAGCTAGCAAAGGATTTAGAGAAGTATATAAAGGATCCTGCTAAAAGAGGTTCGGACTGGGGTAAGTGTTATCCACATTTAAGAAATAAAAAAGTAGACTATAATGCTATGAGATTAGCTAGAACATCTATAAATCATGCTTATCAAAATAGCAGTATTCAAAGTAGTAATATGAATCCGTTCACGGAAGGCATCAAGTGGCATAGTGCCATGATACATGGGAGAACATGCGAATTATGTATTGAAAGAGCAATTACTGACCAATTTGGGCTAGGTATAGGTATATTTCCAATAGACCAGGTACCTTTGGATCATCCTAATGGACTATGTACTATGATACCTTATATACCTAAGCCTTTGGATACTGTGACAGATGAACTAAGAAATTGGTTAGATGGAGAAAATAACTCTATCCTTGATAAATGGTATAATGAATATGGAGATTACTTTGCTTTTAAGAAGCTATAAAGGGGGATATTATGAAAAATACTTATTGTGATAAATGCAAGAAAGGGTTTATTGTTGAAGTTAAGAGTGAACAGTTAGAAGGTAATATAGAAAGGGTTTATTTTACTTGTCCCCATTGTGGAGAGGATTATACTAGTTATTATACTAATGTTTTGGTACAGATTAAACAAAGAAAAGTAAGAGAATTAGCAGAGAAATTTGAAAAAGAAAGAAATCCACTAAAAGCTGAAAAAATATTTAAGCAATACCAGAAAGCTAAAAAGACAGTAGGAGAAGAAATGGAAAAATTAAGAAAACGAATTCAGGCATCTACTAATTAGGTGCTTTTATTTTGCCCTTTTTTAGTATTGTTAGGGCATAAAGAAACAAGAGTACATGAGGGAGCCAACCCTTTAAAAAGGCTAGTACAATTTAGGAGGAATATGGAATGTGTTTAAGAAAAAAAGAAGGCTTTAAGTTTAATTTACAATTGTTTGGAGAAAAGACATTAGAACAAATATTGGGTGAGGAATTATATAGTAAAGTTACAGATAAGTTAGGAGATAGCAAGATTGCTATAGTTAGTGATGGAAATTGGATCCCAAAGGCTAAATTTGATGATATAAACACAGAAAAAAATGACTACAAGACACAAGTAGATAATCTTAATATTCAATTAGGCAAATTACAAAAACAATTAGAAGATAATGATGATGCAAGCAAAACTATAAAAGATTTACAAAAAGATATAGCAGATAAAGAAAAGGAATTAGAAAAGACAAGAAAATCTAATGCTATTAAGCTGGAGGTGCTTAAAGCTAATCCCAATGATGTAGCAGATATATTACCACACCTGAAAGATGACATTATTACCATAGCTGAAGATGGAACAATTACAGGGTTAAATGAACAAATAGAAGCCTTAAAAGAAAGTAAGGCATATTTATTTAAGGCAGAAGAACCCCAAGGAACTGGTGGCAGTTTAGGAGCTGGTAATAAGCATAAAAACAGCCCTGCAGAGCAAAATTCAGCGAATAGTTTTATTGAGTCAATTCGGGAAGTACAAGCTATAAGACAATAAGGAGGAATTTATAATGAAAAATACATTTAACAAAAATATGAGAAAAAAATTTAAGGTAAACTTACAATTACATGGTAGTAAAGACACAGATTATCTAAAAGATAATTTAACTGGATTTGTACCAGTGGAACAAGCAAAAGAGATTATGAAAGATGTAGCAAGAGGATCTTCTATCCTTAGATTATCTAAAGTTGAGCCTATGCAATCTGATACTAAGAAGTTTCCAGTTATGACAGATGGTCCAGGAGCTTACTGGGTGGGAGAGACTGAAAGAATTCAAACATCAGTGGCAACCTGGATATTCCCAGAAATGCATGCTAAAAAATTGGCAGTTATAGTGCCAACTACTAAAGAAAAATTAAAGGATACTACTATTAATGTATTTGCAGAGATAAGACCAGCTATAGCTGAAGCTTTTTATAAAGCTATTGATGCAGCTTGTTTGTTTGGAACTAACTCTCCATTTGCAAAAAACATACTAGATGTAGCTACAGCTGCAGGTAACGTAGTTAAACTTGGCACTAATGGAGAAAACAAATTAGATCTAGATATTTCAGATGTAATGGCATTAATAGAAGATGCAGGACAAGATGTAAATGGATTTGCTGCACACTATGGAATGAAGAACTCTCTTAGAAAATTAAGAGATGGAAATGGAGCTCCTTTATTTGCTGCAGGTACTAATCAAAATGAATTCTACAACAATCCTATAGAATTTGTTAGGAATGGTGCATGGGATAAGAGTAAGGCAGAGACTATTGCTGCTAACTGGAATTATTCTTTAGTGGGAATTAGAGAAGGAATAGAGTATGAAATACTTAAAGAAGCTACTCTCCAATCTGTTACTATGGGAGATGGAAAACCATTATCTTTAGCAGAAAATGACATGATAGCAATCAAAGCTACTATGAGGTTAGGATTTTTACCAATTAAGGACGAGGCATTTGCAGCATTAACACCTAAAGAAGAGGCTGGGGTATAATACCTAGCCTTTTTTATTAAGGAGGGATTAGATGTTTAACAAATACACAAATGGCAGAAAGATAATTAATGCTACAGAAAGAGCATTTGAGGTTATCTATAGATCGCAAGGTTTTAGAAAATTAGAATTTATTGAGGACATTGAAGAAGCTCACGATCTAGCAATCAAGGAAGATAATATCAAAACTCTAGAGACGTTAAGAGTAGAACAACTGAAAGATTTAGCAAAAGAAAAAGGTATTGAAGGTTACTCTAAAATGAAAAAAGAAGAATTAATAGAAGCCCTAAGGGATGAATAGTATGACTAATCTAGAAAAACTAAAACAGATGATAGATGAAGAAAACTATCCATATTTTACAGATGAATACCTTTGGTCTAGAATAAACCAAATAGGAGTAGAGTATGGAATAACCTTAGAATCTATTGCAAGAGATTTATGCTTAATTAAATCAGGAATAGAAGAGATTAAACTAGGTGATATAACTATACCTAGTCCTAGAAATTACTTTCTATTGTTAGCTAGTGGCTATAGAACTAATCAAACAGGGGTGGTGACTAGAATTGATGGCAGATAAATATTATAAGAAATATATACAAAAACTTATCAATTCTAATCCTACTGATATTGTAATAAAAAGAAAAGAAAATGATGATGATGGATTTGGTGGAGAGATAGTAAAAGATGTGACTATAAATGAAACTGTAACCTTTTATGATAGAAATGCTAGGCGAGAAGTAGTAACCGATTATGGTACTACCTACGTAGGGGTCCAGGTTACTAAGATATTAGCTAGGGATGACGCGAATATATTAAAAGATGATAAATTTACTGTAGATGATACAGAGTATAAAGTTTTATTTGTTAAACCTTACATGGATATTTGTAAACAAATAGAATTGGAAGTGATTAAATGAAATTCACTAACAATATGAACTTCCATTCAGTAGAAAAGCAAATAAGAGCAGCTATAGGTGTATATGCAGATACATCAGCTAAGAAGATGGAAGGATATGCTAAGAAAAATGCAAAGTGGACAGATAGAACTAGTAATTCTAGGAATAGTATCCAGGGTAACTTTGGCTGGAAGGGTGACAAGGCCGTGATAACCTTGAGTGGGAATGTAGATTACTTTGTATTCTTAGAGTTAGCTCATGGAAAAAATTATGCTATTTTAATCCCTACTATACATCAATTTAGTGAAGAAATATTAAGAGGGTATCAAAGGGTGGTGAGGTAAATGTGGCAGGATATATATACTGAGTTAAAAGAGAAGAATCTTAATCCATACCCACCAGGGCTGCATAAAGGTCTATGTGAAGAGCCTTATGTAGTTATAAAAGAAGGTACTCAAATTCCCTCTATTCAATCTAATGTATTAGGGCAAAAGGTTATAGACATTATTGTTTTTGTACCTTTATCTAGCTATATTGCAGTAGATCCTTATATGAAAAAAGTAAGGTCAGCATTAAAAGAATTATCTTATTTAAGAAAAACAGGACTTGAGACTCCTATAATAACGGATGATGATAAAAAAGCTTACACGAGTAGTATAGAATATGTAATTCAAAAGAAATTGGAGGGATAGAAAATGAATGAAACAATAAAAGAGTTTGCTTTAGCTAATATTGCTAGAGTGGAGATTGTAACAGAAGAAGATGTACCTAGGACTTTCGTGCTGAATGATGTAGCTAGTAGTGCAGATGTAACAGCTTATTTATCCGAAGGAGAGGAAAAGATACTAAGGGTTAAGAATACTATTAAGGCTCAAAATAAAACAGAAGATATTGTATTGGGATATGATATAAACCTTGCTGCAGCTACTTTTATACCTGAAATACTAGCAGTAGTTGATGGGGGTAAGTGGGATTCAGAAGCAAAGAAATATACTGCACCAGTAGTAGGCACTCCAGTAAAAAGGATACCATTTAGAACTAATATCTATACAGAAGAAAAAGACGGAGATGGTTCTACAATCTCCTATGTGAAATTTAGTTATAAAAACTGTACTGGAAAACCCGTAAATTATTCTCTACAAGATGGAGAGTTTTATGCACCAGAATTTCCAATTAAATCAAGGTCTAAACTTGGAGAATCTCCAGTCGAAGTTGAAATATTAGATGAACTACCTGCTGCTTAATGTAGGTAGTTTTATATTTTTAGGAGGTATAGTATGAGTGAAATATTAAGTATAGAAAAATTAAGAGAAATGGCTAATCCTATTATCAAGATACCTAACTTTGATAATACAGGATATATAAAAGTAAGAGTGCAAAGACCACAGCTGATGAAGATGGCAGCACAAGGGAAGATACCAAATCATTTAATGACAATAGCTATAACAATGGTTAGTGGGAAAAGACAGGCAGGTTCAGATGGATTAACGGAGCTAGAATATTTAAAAGAAATAGATGCAGCTATGGATTTATACTGTATGGCTTGTATGGTGGAACCTTCATATGAGGAAATGAAAGATATTCTAACAGATGATCAAAGAGGTACCATATTTGAGTGGGCAATGGGAGAGGTAGGGCAGTTAGACTCCTTTCGTACAGACGAAGGAGATGGCCCAAGTAATAATAATGGCAAAGCATTACAAGAAAAGGCCGAGTGAGATATTAAGCATAGATAATGATTACTTAGCTTATATATTTGATAAGACAGCCTTATATTTGGAATCAGAAGCAACAGATGAAAAAGGAAACACTAATTGGAATAAAATAAAATGGAAAGATAATAAAAAAGGAAACAATAAAGAACTGTTGGAATTTATACAAAATAAAAGATAAATATGGTACAATATCCCTGAAAGGAAGGGATATTATGGATCTATTATTATTTATTCTAGGAATTTTAGGAATGGTTGTTTGTTTAATTTTATTACTTGTCAGTATAGTAAGAAAAAAGCCTAAGAAGAAGTTACTAATAGGGCTATGTGCATGTTTTATTATATTTGTTATTGGTGTATCTATGCCAGAATCAAATTTTGATGATTTAAATTCTAAAAAGGAAATTGAAACAGCAAATGAAGAAAACTTAAATGAAGAAGAATTGGAGATTCTGAATAAAAGTTACAATGATTTAACAGATATGGAGAAAAATCAGCTTATAGTTATTAAAAGCAAAATGGATAATGGGGCAACTTTAAATAAAGAACAAAGAGAAAACCTCAATAAGCTTTTAAAGGAAAAAGAAGAGTACTTGGCTAATCTACCATCAGATAAGAAAACAAATGATAAGAAAGAAGAAAACAAAAAAATTGAATCACAGCCAATAGAGGAAGATAGAAAATCAGAAATAGAAAATGCGATAAAATCCAGAATTGATGATGGTAAATATAGAACAGCAAATCTAGATAAAATAATTATAAATGAAAATTTAGGCCAAGGTGGAGAAGGTACTTATATTGCTTTAGTATACTTTAAATTTGATATAATGAATACAAGGGAAACTGGAAATAAAGTAATGCGAATGTACTCTGATGATTTAGCAGCGACACTAGCTAATAAAGGAATAAAAGATGTAGCAGAAATTGCTATATTTTGGGAAGATGATTACAATAAAAGAAACGTGAAATATGCTTATGAATATAAAAATGGAAACTTTTATGTAATGGACATAGCAGGAGAATAAAATATTTACAAATTCAAGGACATCCGAAAGGGTGTCCTTTTTATGCCTAAAAATAAAAATAGGGGGTGAATATATGAGTATAAATGCAGGTAGTATTCATGGAAGTTTAACCTTAAATGGTGAACAATATTTCAAGACATTGGAAAAAGCAGATAGTAAGACTAAATCCTTTGAAAATAAGATGAATCAACAAGGGAAGAAAATGGAGAAATGGGGTAAAGATTGGACTTTAAAAGTTACTACTCCAATAATAGGAACTGGAGCTGCTGCTACTAAATTAGGTATTGATTTTGGACATTCTATGAGTGAGGTAGGAGCAATATCAGGATCTACTGGAAGTGAGTTAGCAATACTTGAGAAGAAAGCTAGAGATATGGGAGCTACTACTAAATTTAGTGCTAGTGATGCAGCAGATGGGCTTAAATATATGGCCATGGCTGGATGGGACACTAATGCCATGCTAGAAGGTTTAGATGGAGTGCTAGCTTTAGCTGCAGCATCTGGGGAAGATTTAGGAATGGTATCTGATATAGTAACTGATGCTTTAACTGCATTTGGATTAGAAGCCAAACAAGCAGGACATTTTGCAGATGTGTTGGCAAAGGCAAGTTCAAGCTCCAATACTAACGTGGGCTTGATGGGAGAAACTTTCAAGTATGTAGCACCTTTAGCTGGAGCTATGGGATATTCAGTAGAAGATACAACACTAGCTATTGGTCTTATGGCTAATGCAGGAATAAAAGGTAGCCAAGCAGGTACAGCTTTAAGAAGTATGTTAACTAGACTGATTAAACCTACAGAGGAATCTGGTACAGCTATGAAACAACTAGGTATATCTATGACTAATTCAGACGGTACCATGAAGTCTTTAAGTGAAGTTATGGTTTTATTAAGAGATAAATTCAAAGACTTGGATCCAGAGCAACAAGCTTTTTATGCTGCCCAAATTGCAGGTCAAGAAGCAATGAGTGGATTCTTAGCTATAGTAAATGCTAGTGATGGTGACTTCAACAGTTTACAAAGAAATATAAATAATTCCACTGGAGCAGCTAAGGAAATGTCTGATATGATGCAAGACAACCTCAAGGGTAGATGGCAAGAGTTTAAATCTTTGTTGGAAGAAACTGCTTTGCAAATATATGATTTATTATTACCATCCCTAGAAAAATGGTTAGCAAAAGGTAAAGATTTTTTAGAGTGGTTTTCTACTTTAGATGATGGTACAAAGAAAACTATTATTAACATAGCAGGGTTTGCAGCAGCTATAGGGCCAGCTTTATTAATTGGTGGTAAATTTGCTCAAAGTATAGGGTCAATAGCTGGATTATTTACAAAATATACAGCAGCATCTACAGCAGCAACTACAGCTACAGCAGCAGCAGGTAAAGGATTTACTCTCGCAGGAGTAGCATCAAAAGCAGGGGCATTGCTATTAAATCCTTGGGTGCTTGGTATAGCAGCCGCAACAGCAGGTGGAATTGCACTTGCTAAACACTTGCAAAAGGATAGTATCCCAGCGGTAGAATTGTTTGGAGATGAAGTGTCAGAAAGCACCCAAAAAGCTGTTGAAGGATTTTTAGAACTAGAAGAGAAAGCAACTCAATCATTGGATGAAATGAATTGGAAAGGTCAAGAAGTTACAAAGGAAATGGCAGATAATATATCTGAAAACTTTGGACAAATGAAAGAGCAAGTAGTTGCTAAACTAGAGGAAAAGAAAAATAATTCTCTGTCAGTGTTAGAAGAAATGTTTGCAAACTCAAAATACATGACTGATGAATCAAAAAAAGATTTAATTAATACAACTACGAATATGTATGACGAACAAATACAGCTTGCAGAAAGCAGGAATAGAAGGATTAATAATATTTTGCAAAAAGCAGCAAACGAGAATAGGGAATTGACAGAAGCTGAAAGAAAAACTATTAACTCTATTAAGGAAGGTATGAAAGAAGATGGTATAAGGTCCTTATCTGAAACTGAAAAAGAATCTTTAGCCATATTGGAAAGGCTAAAAAATGAAAGTGGCAAAATATCTGCTTTACAAGCTGCCGAGGTTGTAAGAAATTCTAAAAAACAAAAAGATGAAGCTATAAAGAATGCAGAAGAAGAGTATAATGAAAGGCTAAAAGTAGCAGCAGAATTAAGAGCTCAAGGTACTAAAGAAGCTGAAATGTTAGCAGATCAGGTTGTTTCTGAAGCCAAAAAGCAAAAGAAGAATTCTATCAAAGAAGCAGAGGAAATGCATAAAAAGGTAGTAGATGAAGCTAAAGCACAGGCAAAAGAGCATATTAATGAAGTAGATTGGACTACCGGAGAGGTAAAGTCTAAGTGGGAGGTAATGAGAGATAATGCTGAGAATAGAGCTAAAGAAATAAAAAAGGCCTTCATAGATCATGCTAAAGAACAAAAAAGGCAAGTAATTGAACTTAATAATCAAATAAAACAAGGTGCATCTAAAGCGTGGAATAACATGAAAGAAGGCGCTAGTGAGAAGTTCCATAGCATTAAGAATAGTATAGTTGATAATGTAAGCACTGCTAAGGAAAAATGGAATACAAATGTGGAAAATATGAGGAGTAAATCGGTGGAAAAATTTAACAATATGAAAAAGAATACTTCTGAAGCTTTTAATAAGATTAAAGAAAAAATAGGGGAAGGTATCAATAAGATTAAGGATTGGAATAAACAGAAAGCAGAAAATAAAGAAGCTACTTTTACTACAACTATAAAACAGGTATTTCAAACTATAGGAGAAAAAATAACTGGTGCTGGGAAAAATGCACATGGCACAAACTATTGGAGAGGTGGATTAACTTGGGTTGGAGAACAAGGGCCTGAGTTAATAGAATTACCTAAAGGATCTAAAGTATTTAGTAATGAGAAAAGCGAGAAAATCGCAGGACAAAATAAAGGTATTACTCAAAATATTCATATTCATTCCCCAGAACCATTAAGTCCTTCGGAAATAGCAAGAAAAAACCTTCAGGTATCAAGGCAGTTAGCTATGGAGTGGGGTGTATAAATGGAAAAGATAACATTTATAAACAGCAAGGGCCAATCAGTAGAGTTAGGAAATGATGGCCCTTATATATTGACTAAAATTGAAGGAACTGGAGCAGTAAATGTTGATATACAAACTCAAAAATCTCCATACCAGGATGGAGAAAGTTACTTGGGAAATACATTGGATCCTAGACTTATATCTATTGAAGTGATGGTATTAGCAGAAAACATTGAAGAAATGATGATTCATAGAAGAAAGATGTTAAATATATTTAATCCTAAATTAGGTGAAGGGATATTGATTTATGAAATAGGCAGCATTAGAAGAGAAATAAAAGCCATATCAGAACTTGCACCAGTATTTCCAGATGCAGAAGGTTTTAAGGATACTATGCAACCTGGATTAATACAGCTATATTGCCCTAATCCATTTTGGAAGGATATAAATACAGCCAAAGAAGAAGTAGCTATATGGAGAGGTTCTTTTGAGTTTCCTTTGGAGTTGGTGGAAGAAGGTATTGAACTAGGTTATAGAGAGCCATCCTTGATAGTGAATGTATTAAACAAAGGTGATGTTGCTACAGGTATGAGAATTCAATTTAAAGCTTTGGCTACTGTAGTTAATCCATCGCTGTTTAATGTAAATACTAGAGAGTATTTTAAGGTTAATCGAACCATGGAAGCTGGAGAGGTTATAACAGTAGCTACACATTTTCAGAATAAGAGAGTAGAACTTAATAAAAATGGAGTAATTAGCAATGTTTTTAACTGGATTGACTTTCAAAGTACCTTCTTACAATTAGATCCAGGCGATAATTTATTCCGTTACGATGCAGATGAAGGAATTGACAATTTAGAGGTTAGTATATATTTCAATCCTCAACATTTGGGGGTGTAGGGTATGGAACTGTATATATTCGACAGAGAACTTAACTTTCAGGGGATCCTTGAGAGTTATTTTAGTTTTAGATGGGTTAGAAAATACTCTAAATGTGGGGAATTTGAATTGCATTGTAGTCTAACCCCTGATACTTTAAATCTACTAAAAAAAGGTAATGTGATTTGGAAAAAGGATGATGAAGAAGCAGGTTATATTGAACACAGACATTTAAAGCAAGATACAACCGGGAAAGAAGTATTGGTTATCAAAGGTAAATTCCTAACTGGATATTTAGGTAGGAGAATCAACTGGGGGCAATTATTACACAATGGAACAGTCCTAGACTTAGTAAGGAAGTTGGTTAGTGAAAATGCTATAAATCCTACCAACTCTAATAGAAAAATACCTAGGATGGTACTTGATGGAACTGTTATTTTTACCGAAGATATATCATATCAAAACAGCTATGGTAATGTATTAGAAGAAATAGAAAAGGTGAGCTTGGCAACGGAAATAGGCTATAGAACAGTATTCGATTATGAAAGCAAAAGTCTAATATTTGAAATCTATAAAGGTCTAGACAGAACAGCTGGAAATGGAATAAATCCTCCAGCTATATTTAGTCAAGAATTTGAAAATATTTTAGAGCAAGAATATACAGACAGTCTTAATAACTATAGAAATACAGCCTTGGTTGCTGGAGAAGGCGAAGGTTCTGAAAGGGAACTAGTATCTATAGAAGATGGACAAGGACTAGATAGATATGAAATGTATGTAGATGCTAGGGATTTACAAAGTAAAGACGAGAATGACAATGTTATTCCAATCGCTGAATATAGAAAATTACTAGAAGATAGAGGGATTAGTAAGTTATCGGAACATAAAGAAATACAGACATTTGACAGTAAAGTAAACATAAATAGTAATTTAGAATATAAAGTAGACTTTGATTTAGGTGACATAGTAACTTGTACCAGTAAGGGATGGGGAATCACAATAGATACAAGAATAACAGAAATAGAAGAGGTTTACGAGGAATCAGGTAAACAGATAAATGTAACATTTGGAAATGAGATACCTACATTGATTGATAAAATAAGGCAGGTGGTAAAATGAAAGACTTTGAAATACATGAATTTGAGGTGTATGGGGTGGATGAAAAGCCCTATCTTAAATTTAAAATAAAAGTAGAGGATGAATTTATTGAGCATGATGAACTATTAGAGGGTAGCAACCAAGAAGATGTGAGATTGCTACAAGCCTTTGAAAAGTTTATAAGGGCTAAGGTGGTGAGATAATGGCAATAAGAAGTGGATTTTTTAATTCAGTTAATGGAGATAGGAAATATGATGCTAATAGGTTCGCAGAGTATTTTGCAACATTCATTGGCAATGGCGTATTTCCCAATCCAAGTGACAATCTGCAAGTAATGGCTAATAACGATATGACAGTAACAGTTAAAGCAGGCAAGGCTTGGATTAACGGTTATATAGTAATTAATGATGATGACTATATACTAAATATAGAGCCAGCCGATGGTGTTTTGAGTCGTATAGATAGGATAGTTGCTAGGTACGACACTGTGGACAGAGAAATAAGGCTTGAAGTTAAGCAAGGTGCGTATTCAAGTAGTCCAACCCCTCAAGAGTTGCAGCGTGATGCAGATGCCTACGAACTTGGACTTGCAGATATAGAAGTTAATGCAGGAGCTATTAGTATAACTCAGGTTAATATAACTGATTTAAGACTTAATGATAATCTTTGCGGAATAGTTCATGGAACTGTAGAGCAAGTAGATACTACAACACTATTTAATCAGTATTTAAACTGGTATGATGATATAACAACAAATGCCGAAACCGATATAGAAAATATTAAGCAACAATTTCAAGATGATATTAATTTATTTTTAGAAGAATGGCAACAATGGTTTGTAACTACAACAGGAGCAAAAGAACAAGAATTTAATATATGGTTTGAAGCAATAAAAGAACAGTTAGATGGAGATTTAGGAGCAAAATTATCTAATCAAGTACTAGAATTAGAACAAATAAAAGTTGATAAGGTTGCAGGAAAGGGATTGTCTACTAATGATTACACAGACGAAGAAAAACAGAAAAATCAAGATAATACTAATAATATTTTAGCTTTGCAGCAAAATTTTGATGAACATAAGGCAGAAAGTACGACACAAGCACATTTACCCAAAAATGTTGGGTTAGCCAATGTTGACAATGTAAAGCAAATGCCGATAAGTGGTGGAGATTTTACAGGTATAGTGACGGCCCATTCTAATACATCCTACACCGTTAAACAAGTAAGGAACATCATCCTATCTACAGCGAATGCAAGTAGTGCTTCCATGAGTGATGGCGACATATGGATTAAATATAGTTAGGGGAGGGGTAACATGTCAGAAAAGACAAGAATATTAAGCACCATGACATATAGGTATACATCATGGAGTCCATCAGCGGGTACTAGAACACTGTACCGTATACGATTAAATACCTTTAGACTACATGATTTAGGTAATGGTGATTTCAAACTATCATTCAAACCTACCTTCATCGCTGGTGACTGGCCATCTTTAGCTAGTGTGCCAACATCCAAAAGACTACGTATAAGTATAGGAGGACTTTGGTTGTCATACAACGTAACCTTAAAGACTTTTTATATTCGGGATTCTGTGGGTACTACTGTAGAAACAGACGTGTTTAATGCTGCTAGTTTTAATAGCGAATATATCAAAACAGATAGAGGGAGAATTAGTTATATTCACTTAGGCTTATGGGACAATGAAGGTTCAGTTGATGATAATGTAGATAGTATATATACTTTTAAAATTTTTCCTGATTTGAAGATGAAAGTAAATGGTGTACTTCGGACTTCGGAAGACGGTTGGGTTAAGGTAAATGGACAGTTGAGACAAATTGAAAGTATCTATATTAAAATAAACGGAAGTTTAAAGGAGGTGTAGTATGATACAAGTAATTGATTATAAAGAAGTCGACAATATTATTTCAGCAGGATTTAAAAAGCATAATTTTGTTGTATATGGGCAGATAGGCAATATCGAAGGTTTTACAAAAAAACAATATTTACAAGCATTATATGAACAATGTAAAGCTGCAATAGATTATGAAACAGATAGATTTAATCAGGGACTACCTAACCATCTTGTCAGCAAAGAAGAAGGAGAGACATTTATTCCAGACCATCCAAAACCTACAACTCTGCGAATTGATTTTGATAACTTATCAGGAGTAGTTTTAGACCAGTATGGGGATGTGTATTCTACCAATGTTGAATTTACCATTGAGGGGACAAACAGGGTAAGAATTGAAGGTAATAGAGTTATAGAAGATGAAGTTGAAGAAAGTGAAGAATATCAGATTGTAGCAAAATATAGCGATTTAGTGGAAACCCAAAGTAGGACTGTAAATGTAATATATCCTGATAACATAGAGTCACTAGAACAATCAATAGCAGAATTAACTCTAGAAACAGCCCAAAACTCAATGGAAATATTCAATGCCTTAAGTGCTGTGAATACCAACAATGAAATAAACCAAGCAACAATGATGATGGAATTACTGAACATGATAGCGACTCTACAAGGAGGTGAATAGGATGAATTTTTTTAACAAAGATTCTCAGGCAGTTAAATCGGCTTTATTATTATTTTCAGTAGGTATTTACACATCTATAGAAGAAGTACCGAATTTATTTAATCTAAGAGCAGTAGTTCAAGAAGAATTAAATAAGCTAGACTAGTTAAGCACCTAATAAGAAGGGTGTATTTTTTATGCCCTTCTTAACTTTTTATAGATTTCTCCGATTTGATGTTAATATAGTTCCACAAGGCGGAGGAAGTATAAATATGTATTTATAGAATGTTTTTGAAAAGAACTTACATGAGTAGGTTCTTTTTTTATATTAATTTTCAGGAGGTAAATTATGAAATGGGATAAGATTCTATCAAGCATAGTAGCGGTATTAGGCAGCATAGCAAATTATTTATTAGGAGGATGGGACTTGGCACTTAAGACTATAGTAACATTTATGACACTTGATTATATCTTAGGTATCTTATGTGGTGGTAAGAAAAAGAAACTATCTTCTGCAGTAGCCTTTAATGGAATACTTAAAAAGGTAGCAATACTAGCAGTTATAGCAGTGTCAGTAAGCTTAGATAATGTAATTAATGGACAAGGACTTTTAAGAGGCCTAGTTATATTTTTTTATATAGGTTTAGAAGGAATATCTATTTTAGAGAATGCAACCTTATTGGGAGTTCCTGTGCCTGATAAACTAAAAGTTGCACTAGAACAACTTAAGGAAGGTAATAAGAAAGAAGTTATAGAAGGAGATGAGTAATCTATGAAAATACTTTTAGATGCAGGTCATGGAGCAGGTAAAGCCCATAATAGGGGTGGATTATATTACAATGAAGGTGACAATAACTTTTATTATAGCTTAGTATTAAAATCAGAGTTAGAAAAATATCAAAATGTAAAAGTGAATTTAGTAAGAAAGAAGATTACAGATAATCCTTCACTAGCACAAAGGTCGGCCATGGGTTCAGGTTACGATCTATTTTTATCTCTACATTCAAATGCTTTTTCAGATCCAGCAGCAAATGGGACTACTATTATAGATTCACTAGAAAGGCCAAATACAGCATTAGCTAAAGATTTAAGCAAGGCTATTGCTGATACCTTTGGCCATAGAAATAGAGGGGCAGTCTACAAGGAAGGTCAGCCAGGCTATAATTGGTATGGAGTGTTAAGATTTAACAAAGCAGGGTCCTCTATGATAGTAGAGCATGGTTTCCATACTAATCCTAAGGATTGCTTATTCTTTAAAAATAATCATATAGCAGTTGCAGTTGCAAGTGCCAAAGTGATAGCTAAACACTATGGACTAAAGCTAAAAGGAACTACTAGTAAACCAGAATCAAATCAAGGGGGAGAAGTTATGTATAGAGTACAAGTTGGAGCATTTAAAGTTAAAGGTAATGCAGATAAACTATTAAAGGAATTAAAGTCCAAAGGCTATGATGCATATATCAGAACTGAAGTAGACTCAATACCGGCAAAGCAAGGTATAAAAGTAGGTAGTAGAGTTAAGATAAAACAAGGTGCTAAATCATATAATGGAACTGGACTATCAAGTTTTGTATATAGAAACACATACACTGTAGACCAACTTAAAAATAATAGAGCAGTATTGGATACTAAAGGTATTAATACTCCAGTTCACATTGATGATTTAATATTAGTTTAATTTTAGACCTGGTGTAAAAGCCAGGTCTTTTTTTATTTTTTATATAAATTAAATATCAGATAAAATATTTTTTAGATATCATACAAAATATCGTGATAGTACCAACGTTTGATAACACTATATCATACAAAAGCAACTTTAAATATCAGATATTTATGGCAAATTAAGTTCTATTGTATAAAATCAATTAAGTGACATGAAAATATATTTAATTGTTTTATAACATTATAATTTGTATAGATATGATGTAGATTTACATATTTATTTGATTTTGATTTAACTATATATAGCTATTATCATTACTTAAAATTTAGTGCTAAAATAAGTAAAATCGACCTTTAAATTTAAGTTGTGAGGAGAGTATTTAATATGAGCTAGGAGAATTCTATGCTATCTACCAAACATTCTTTAAAATCGGAATATAAGCCTTATGATAGCAAATCATATATTTTATATAAAAAAAGAAGGAATTTTATCATATATCTAGAATTATTGCTTAAAAGGAGGGGAAATATGGAGTCTACAAAAATAAAGCTATTTAAGGCGGTAAAAATATTAATAACTGTTGCAATAATTCTTGTTCTATTTTCTACTATTAATTATACTTATCTACATATTTTTATGTATCCTGTTCCAGTTATATTTCAAAATGAAATAATAATGTTTATATTTAGTTTAATAGTATTATTCTTTACAAATAGATATAAATTTAAATATTTAAAAGTTCTATCCATTATTAATGCGATTTTGGGTATTATAAATATATTAGGTTTTAATTTTACAATAAATATATTTAATAAATGAAGGGGGATTTTTATGAGTGAAACACCAGGTATATATATTGTGGGGAATGAAGATTCTGAAAGAAAATCTGAACTACAGTTTCTAGCTAAAAGATTAGTAGATTTCACAAAGGATTTTGAAAACTTAACTGAAGCAGATAAAAAATATGTTATTGAAAGATCAGACGAAATATATGGTTTAGTAGATCTATATAATGCTTTACTTGAATATATGGAATAAAAAGGACCTTTTATAGGTCCTTTTTTATATTAAGCTTATTCTTAATTTTATTAAAACTTTCCATAGACATCTTCTTTCCTTTTTCCCATTTTAAATAATTATAATATGTTACCCCTAACTTTTTCTCCAATTCAAATCTGTTAGTGGTATTTTTCTTTCTCCAATTATATAGAATTTTAGTATATTTATCTGATAAAACAAAATTAAAATAATCATTTTCAAAATAGTCTATGCTAATATTTAATTCATTAGTAATTGCGTTTATAAAATTAATTCGTGGAGTAGCTTTGTTGGATTCATAGCAATATATTCTATCTGCTGAACAGTTACATAAAGCTCCTAATTGCTTAGCTGTTAACCCTCTAAGATTCCTTATCTTTCTTATTTTATCTCCTAAAGTATTTTCAGGATAATTCATAAATTTGTTAATAGTATTTAACTGTTCATATAGAATGATACCAGTACTATCCCATTTGCAACTGGAAGTGGAAAATCTACTACACTAGCATCCATAATTAATCAAATAAATATTAATAGGAGTTGTCATATATTAACTTTAGAAGATCCAATTGAGTTCTTTTATGAACACAAAAAATCTATAGTAAATCAAAGAGAAATAGGTAAGGATTCAAAAAGTTTTTCGTCGGCTTTAAGAGCAGCCTTAAGACAAGATCCAGATGTAATTTTGTTAGGTGAAATGAGAGATCTAGAGACAATATCTATTGCGTTAACTGCAGCCGAAACAGGGCATCTTGTTATTTCTACCCTTCATACTATAGGAGCTGCAAAAACAATAGATAGGATTATTGATGTATTTCCTTCAAATCAGCAACAACAAATAAGGGTACAATTATCTATGGTTATCCAGGTAATCATATCTCAACAATTGCTTCCTAATATAAAAAAAGATAATAGAGTTGCAGCTTTTGAAACTATGGTAGCTACTCCAGCCATAAGGAATTTAATTAGAGATAATAAGATATATCAGATTGATAATTCAATTCAAACTGGATCCAAATTTGGAATGAAAACCATGGATAGCTCAATAATTGATTTATTGAAAAGAGGCCTAATAACTAAAGATACAGCAATAAATCAGGCTATAAATCTAAATCAAATAGAAAAGTATATTTAAAAGAGGGATTATGGTGCTATATAAATATAAAGCCATTTCTAAAGATGGTGAAATAATAGAAGGATTTTTTGAAGCCTTTGAAGAAGATGAAGTATTGGCAATGTTAAAAAGCTATGAATATTTACCGATCGTTATTAAAGAGCATATAGGATATCATAAGAAAGATATATTATTTGGGCCAAGGGTAAAAAATAAGGACTTAGCAGTGTTCTGTAGACAATTTCATATAATGATTGATTCTGGTATGGATATTTTAGAGTGTATTGATATATTAAAGTCCCAAACTAAAAATAAAACACTTAATGCAGCTTTAAACAAAATTTACGAAGATATTCAAAAAGGATATACTATTTCTCAAGCTATGGAAAAGCATCAAAAAGTATTTCCGACAATGCTAGTAAACATGATAGAAGCTGGAGAGTTAAGTGGTAGTTTAAGTATTATATTAGACAGAATGGCAATATACTTTGAAAAAGAAAACAAATTACAAAACAAGATTAAATCTGCTATGATTTACCCTATGATTTTAATAATAGTTTCTATTATAGTAGTGACTTTTATGGTGGTAATAGTTTTTCCAAGTTTCATTAATATGTTTGATATAAGTAACACATTATTGCCTTTAAATACAAGAATTTTGCTGAGTATTAGTAAATATCTAAAAAATAATTATTTTAAATTTATAACTATAAATATTACTATAATAAATTTATTGCTATTATTTAAAAAAACTGTAAGAGGACAATATTTCTTTGATAATCTTAAGATAAAAATTCCAGGAATAAAAACTATTAATATAAAAATAATTACGGCAAGGTTTGCTAGAACTTTATCCGTCTTAATTTCTTCGGGAATTCCTCTTTTAGACTCTTTAGAGATAGTTAGCAGGGTACTAAAAAATATAGTTGTAGAGGACAAGCTTTTAGAAGCAAGCAATAAAATTAAAATGGGAACACCTCTTTCTGTTGGAATGAAGAAGACTAAAATATTCTCTAACATGGTACACTCTATGTTAAAGGTAGGTGAAGAATCAGGTAGTTTAGATGAGATATTAATTAAAGTTGCTGATTTTTATGACGAGGAGGTAGAAGAGAGTATTCAGAGAATGATCACTCTTATTGAGCCAATACTTATAATAATTATGGCTTTAATTATTGGATTTATTGTTATGGCTATAGCTCTACCTATTTTTGATATAATACAAACTATTTAATTGATATAAAGATTAAACTTATATTTTAAACTAGATGTATATGATGGTTTACAATTCCAATACACTTATTTCTAAAAGTGAGAGATATCATGCAGGATTCCCTATTATACTCTACAAAATAAATTAAGATTGAAAGTCGTACAGATTTGAATAATCGGTATCTAATCTTCAGATGGAGCTTAAAATACCTCGGATCGTGTCTTAAACTTATATTAAGGGGGATAAAAGTATGATTAAATATCTTAATAAAATAAATAGGAAAGGTTTTACTTTAATAGAATTATTGGTAGTAGTTGCAATATTAGGCGTCTTAGCAGCAGTAGTTACTCCTAAGCTAATTGGAACTAAGGATAAAGCTAGTAGAAATGTTGTATTGTCAAATCTTAGAACCATAAATAGTGCTATTTCAATCATGGAAATTGATGAATACTTAGATGAAGATAGAAATATAGAAATCAGTGATATAGAAAATAACTATTTATCATCATGGCCAGAAGGTCCAAGTGGTGTAAAATATGATATTGTTAATAGGGAGGCTGTGGCTAAATTTACTAAAAAAGATATGTTTAAATTTACTAGTATTGAGCCTGAAAAGTTTTATACACTTGAGGAGTTATTAAAAAGAAGTTCTAAATAAATTATTATATAAGAGTTCAAGTTAAGCTATAAACATTTAATAACTATATTTATGATAAAGGAGTTACTATTAAACTTTCAATTGTAAAGGGGGTAACCTATGCATTTACTAGTATTTATAATAGGTTTAGTCATAGGATCATTCTTAAATGTATGCATTTATAGAATACCTAAAAAACAAAGTATATGTTATCCATCTTCCCATTGCATAAAATGCAATATCAAAATAAAGTGGTATGATAATATACCTTTAATCTCATATGCTATTTTGCAAGGTAAATGTAGATATTGCAAGGAAAATATAGATTTACAATATCCAATTGTTGAAATTTTAAACGGAATCCTTTATCTCATATTATTTTACCATTATAAATTTACCATAAGTTTTATATTTCATGGGCTTATTGCATCTATATTATTAGTTGTTTTTTTTATTGATTTTCAGGAAATGATTATCCCTGACATCTTAGTAGTTACAATAATTGTATTAGAGATTTTTCATAAATTTATCTTATATTTTACTACATCTGCCAAAGTAAACTTATTGGATAGTGTTATAGGACTTTTAGTAGCAGGAATGATATTTATGTTTATAATTTTATTTTCAAAGGGGCAAATGGGTAGTGGTGATATGACATTAATTTCTGCTTTAGGATTTATATTAGGATTAAAATATATTTTATTAACTATATTCTTATCTTTTTTCATAGGAGCAATTCTATCTTTACTACTATTATTGTTTGGAGTTAAATCTAGAAAGGACTTTATACCTTTTAGTCCCTTTATTATATTAGGATTTTTTATTGTGCTTTTATATGGGGAATCCATTATAAATTTATATATAGAATTAATAATATAGATGTATATTCTATCATTGGGGAGGTGGAAGAATGGTTTTACACAAAAGGAAAGCTGTCTTATCTATTGACCTTGGATCATCTGAAATTAAAGTAGTTGAAGGAAAATTCAATAAAAAAGAAATTATCATATATAATAGTTTTTCCATAGATATACCTGAAGGAATATATTATGATGGAAATATAATAGATATTCATAAAATGGGTTTAGTTTTAAAAGATAATATAGAGAAGAACAAAATAAGTACGGAAAAAGTAAATCTTGTAATAAATTCTTCATCTATAATTACTAGACAGATTAGTATACCTAAATTACCTAAAGAAGAAGTTGAATCAATATTAAATTATCAAGTAGAGGACTATATGCCTATAAATATACATGAATATATAATTCAATATATTATTTTAGATAAGATTATTGATAATAGAGTTGAAAAATTAAATCTATTGTTAGTGGGAGTTCCAAAAAATATGATAGAATCACATTTAAAACTATTAAATAATATAGATTTAAGACCAAACGTTTTAGATTTTCAGGGAAATTCAATTACTAAATTAATATTTTATAATAGTATAATTAATGATATTTACTCCTTGAACAATAAAACTTTAGCTTGCATAGATGTTGGTAATAGTAGCACTAAGTTGACTCTAATAAAAGATGGAAATATGCATATGACCAGGGTATTAAATATTGGCACTGCAAATATTATAAAAGATATTCAAAAAAACTTGGGAATTGCTGAAAAAGAATCTGAAGAGATGTTTTTGAATATGTCAACTATAGTTACAGAGTCGGATTTAAAATATAAAGACTCTGAAATTCAGTCAATAATTGATAAAAATATGCAATTAATTTTAAGTAATATTGATATGGTATTTAGATACTTTAGATCTAGAAATGAAGAAGATAAAATTGATTTAATTTTTATACAAGGCGGCATGGCAAATTTTAATGGAATAGAAAGCTTGTTTTCTAGTCAGTTTAAAATACCAGCAATAAAGCTTAACTCCCTTAATAAAATAAGTTTTAAATATGATTTATCTAGATATTCTAACGCTATAGGTGGATTGATTCGAAGGGATGAGGTATGGCAATGAAAGATATAAATTTTTTTGATGTATATATTAGTAAAAGGACATATAAGTTAAGGGCTAAATTATTTTTATTAATATTTGGATTTATTATGGTGATTCTTCTAGTAGGATATGGAATAAGTAATCAAAGTAAGATAAAAGAGCTTCAAATAATATCTAATGAATTAGAGTTAACCATTAATGATTTAGAATATTTAAAAAAAGTTAATAATGCTAAGGAAGAAAAGATTGAGCTAAATAGATTCAAAAAAGAAGTTGAGACTATAAAAAAGGTTAATAGTACTCTTCATGATAAGGAGTTTATAAAGGAAGATTTTATAAAGTCTATCTTTTCTAAAATGCCAAAAGATATGTTTTTAACTTCTATAATCATCTCAGATATGGAAATAAAAATTAGTGGAGTATCAATGGACAAGTTATATATAGCAGAATTTGGCAAGGGAATTGAATCAATTGAGAGGATAGAAGAAGTATTTATTTCAGATGTTCTCCAAGAAGAAGAGGGTTATAGATTTAATATTACTTGTTTTCTAAAGGGAGGTCCTATGGATGATGAATGATTCCAGAAAAGATCTTAGTCTATTGAAATATAATTTTAGGCCTTTAACTAAAAGAGAAAAACATTTATTAAGCATATTAATTATAATAACAACATTATGGATAGTCTTTAAATATTTCTTTAAACCCCAGATTGAAAAAATTTATATTTTAGAAGAACAAATAATGGAATACAATTTAGAGATTTCAAAAAACAACAAAATACTTAGAGAAAAGGATAATATAAAGACAGATAAAAAATTCTTACAGGATGAATTAGAGCAAATAGTTTCTAATTATTTCCCCAATATTGACCAAAGTCAAATTATCTATTTTCTAAATGATGTGTTGGTAGATCAAGATATCAACACTTTAGATTTAATTTTTTCAAAACCTGCAATAGAAAATATTAAAGGAATTAATATAGAGTATGTTAATTTAAATATTCCTTTTAAAGGTACATTTGATGGAGTATGCAATATAATTAAATCAATTGAATCTACTCCGTGGAAAATAATTATCGATGAGATACAACTTTATAAAAACAATACAGATAATTTGGATGGAAGCATAAATTTAAAAATATATGAAATGGGAAAACTGACAGATATTCATAAAAATATAGTTTCTTTTGAAACTAAGGATTTGAAGGAAGGAAACCCCTTCATCCCTTATGATGGTTATAACATAATTGCAAATTCATATACTGAATTTTCGAAGAATGGAATAGATATCGAAGAGGGAAGTATATCCATTGATACATTAGATTCTATAGAGTTAAATAAAGAGCAAGATTGGGACAAAACTTTAAAACCTAAAGATAAAAGTTCTGGATATTGTACAGCCACTCATAAAGAGATGATTTATTATAAGGTTAAACCTGGTGATACGATTATAGGATTATCTAGATATTTTTATGGCACAGAAAAATATATGAACGAAATCTTAGAAATTAATAATATTAATGCAGATGATATACTTCAAGTTGGAGAAATCTTATTAATAAAGAAAAGATAGTACAATCAATGTCAATAAAATGGAGAAATTGCTATGGGAGATAGAAAGGCTTACACGTTAATAGAACTTATATTAGTATTAGCTCTACTATTTATTATAGTGGCTATGACAATACCTAATACTAATTTTTATTTAAGCATAGCTAAAAATCAAGAGCTAAAAGAATTGAAAAAGGATTTACTATTTGCTAGAAATAAGGCTATTATAGAATCTCAAGTTTATATTGTAAGTTTTGATTCCAAAGACAATAGATACATAATAAAAACAAAAAAGAAATCTTCACCTATAAAGGTAAAAAAACTCGAACATGGAATAAAACTGAATGAAGAAATATCGGTGAAAAGCATTTATTTTCTTCCAAGTGGTGCAACTGAAAATAGCAATACTATATATTTACAAGATAAAAATAAAAAAAAGTATGAAGTTACAATAACACCTGTTACAGGTAGAGTGGAAATAAAAATTATAGAATGATTTAGGAGTTTAATTATGAAAAGTAGTAAAGGGTATGTTTTTTTAGAAGTAGTTTTAGGAATTGCTTTACTTGGGTTAGTAGTAGTTACTGCATTACCTCTGTTGAATTATAGCTACAGAGGTTATGAAAGGATTATCAGTAGGGTAGAAATGACATATATTGGTGAAAAATTATCTGAGGAATTAAGATCTGATAACATCTATTTTAAAAGTTTGCTAGAAAACTTTAAAGATGTTGAAGAAGTTGAATATTTTGAGTTGGAAGAGGAAGATTTGCAAAAGTATGGATGTAAAATTATTAATATGGGAGATAATGAATATCTCTGGGAGTTGAAAATTATAGTATACTCAAAGAACAGTGAGGAGAAAATACCTAATGTGGAACTCGAAATTAATATACCGAAATAGAAAAGGTTTTACTCTAATAGAGTTGATAGTTGGAATATGCTTACTTTTTATAGTAATAGGAGCATTTTATTCTACTTTAATTTATAGCATCAATATTTCAAATATAATAGACTATAAAGATGAAGATATATTAAACGCTAGATATGGATTAGACTATATAAAAAAAGAAATACTTAATGGAGATAAGATAATATGTTCATCTAAAATTAGAGACTTAGATTTTTTATATCCTAATAATATAGGATTTGTAATTTTAAAAATTGAAAGAAAAACAGACAAGACCAAAATTAATTATAATTATTCTACTTATTTTTTAAAAAATGAAAAATTAATTCGAATTGCAATAAATACTACTCAATCATCATATCCTTCAGCTTCTAATCTATCAGGATATAATCAACTTTGTAGTGGAATAACAGATATATCTAATACAAGATTTAATTCAGAAGAAAAAATCATATATCTAAATTTTACAGCGGGAGACGATAATTTTAAATCCACTGTTTTAATAAGATGTTCAATAGATAATTAATTATAGGGTGGAGGTAATATGAGAGAAGGATCTATTTCTATAATTTCAATTTTTATGTTTCTTATTATTATAATGTTAAGTATGTTTACAATTTATATTTATACAATTCAATATTCTATTACTGCATCATCTATAGATAATATTCAATCCAATAATATTACAGAAAATAAATTAAATGAAATGATATACGATAAGGAATGTTTTGATGAATATTTATTGCCTATAATTATACAAAAATGTAGAGGAAATAGAGTGCCGTCAAATGGAATTTGGAAAATTGATTTTAAAAATAATCCCAATATGTCTAATAATTTAATTGAGTCTTATGTTGAATTTGAAGATATAGATAATAGATTAAATATGATTTTAGATATTAGGACAGAGTATAATAATATAGAGGCCAATCTAAAGGCGTGGGTTCCAGTAATGAAAGAAATATTTGAGCTAGAACAACCTATACTAACTCAGTCTAAACTTGACTTTGAATATAATCAGAGTTTTTTAGAACTAATGAAATTACTTGAAAAGGAAATATGGGAACATGACTGTAGTCCCACTAGTTCAGTAAGAAAATTCAATTCAGACAAAGATATGATTATCATAATGGACAGAATAGATACAAGTCATAATATGATAAATCCATTAAACGATAAAAAAGAGCTTTTACAAATATATAATGACAATTTAAAAGAATTACATAGATTTACTACTAATATTATGTTAATAAATTTAAAATCTAATGAAGAGAATAAGTCTGCTTTAATAATAGGGGAAGAATATAGTCCAAGAAATTTAAAAATGCAAGGAGTTTTATATATAGAAGGAGATCTAGTTATTAATCAAAAATTTGAATTTAATGGTTTAATTATAATTAATAATGGAAATATAATTATAAATACATATGAGAAACCCACAATTAATGGTATGATACTACATAAAGGTGATTTAGAACCAAATGAACAAGACTATAATTTAAATTACGATAGTAATTTAGTTCGTTGGTTTTGCACATATATACCTGGTGCTTTTAATCCAGAAATACAACTTATAAAAAAATATTGGTAGTTATTAATAATTTGTATATAAACTTGGGCTTGTGGTAAATAATAGATATTGGTATAATAACAATAAGATTATAAGTTACTGTATATTAAGCAGTTATGAATGGAGGAAGAAGATGATTTCAGCAGGTGATTTTAGAAAAGGTGTAACTTTTGTAATGGATGGAGATGTTTACCAAATAGTCGATTTCCAACATGTTAAGCCAGGAAAAGGAGCAGCTTTTGTAAGAGCTAAGATAAGGAATGTTTTAACAGGTGGAACTAAAGATACAACATTTAACCCAACTGAGAGATTTGAAAGGGCTAATATAGAAACTAAAGAAATGCAATATCTCTATAACGATGGAGAATTATACTATTTCATGGATTTAGACACCTATGAGCAACTACCTTTAGAACATGATTCAGTAGAAGAAGCAATTAAATATTTAAAGGAAAATGATAATGCAACACTTCGTTTTTATCAAGGTAAAGCTTTTGAAGTATTACCACCAAATTTTGTTGAATTAGAAGTAACAGCAACTGAACCAGGTATTAAAGGTGACACCTCTTCAGGAGCTACTAAACCAGCTACTGTTGAAACAGGATTTACATTAAATGTCCCCCTATTTGTGAATATGGGTGATATAATTAGAATCGATACTAGAACTGGCGAATATATGTCAAGAATCTAAGTATACTAAATATTAATTAATATAATGGAGGGATTATTTATGGATTATCTATTTCAAAAAGTGTCTTATTTACAAGGGTTAGCAGATGGTCTTAATGTAGATGAGAATTCAAGTGAAGGTAAATTACTAGTGCATATAATCGATACATTAGGTGAATTTGCTGAGGCATTAGAAGAAGTGTCTGAAAATCAAATGGACTTAGAAGACTATGTAAATTTCATTGATGAAGATTTAGCTGATCTTGAAGAAGATATATATGGAGATGATTTTGAAGATTACGATGACTTCGATTTCGAATTCTATGATGACTGCTGTGATGATGAAGACTGCGGATGCTTTTGTGAAGAAGATGAAGAATAATTTTATACTATAATAAAAAAAGAGTTTAAAACAAATTTGTTTTAAACTCTTTTTTTATTTGGAATATTTATCTATATACCTCATAGAATTTATATAAAGGAGGGACATGTTATGTATAAAGAGTTAAATACTTTTAACAATGTAATTGAATATTTGAGTACTGATATTAGATTACTCCTTTCTAAGCTTCCTAAAACATTTAAAGAGAATATAGAAGAAATAAGATTAAGAAATCACAAACCTCTAAACTTGTATATACAGGGCAAAAACTATTTTATCTCAAAGGAAAATACTTTAACGGAGGATCCTAAAAAAGCTTTTATAGTTAATCAGCAACAAATAAATAATACATTTCAGTTAATTACGAATCATTCTGTTTATGCATTTAGCGAAGAAATAACAAATGGCTTTATAACCATATGTGGTGGACATAGAGTAGGATTAGGGGGAAAAATAGTTTATGGACCTAAAGGAATAGAAAATATTAGAAATTTATCTTCTTTAAATATAAGAATTGCTAGGGAGAAAAAAGGGATTTCAAATCATATTATTTCATACTTATTGAATAATGAAGGAGAATTTCATAATACATTAATAATTTCACCACCTCAATGTGGTAAAACCACATTAATTAGAGATATAATCAGAAATTTAAGTGATGGATACAAAACAATATGTAGAGGATTTAAAATAAGTTTAATAGATGAAAGATCAGAAATAGGTGGAGTCTACAATGGAATACCACAAAAAGATATAGGCTTGAGAACTGATGTTTTAGATGGATGTTTAAAATCTGATGGTATTATGATGGCTATTAGATCTTTATCTCCTGACATAATTGCAGTAGATGAAATAGGTGGGACAAGGGATGTTGAAGCTATAGATGAAGCCTTAAGGGCAGGGATTAAATTTATTGCTACAATTCACGGACATGGTTTAAAAGATATCTATGGTAAAACTAATATGAGGAAGTTAATGAGGGAGAAAATTTTTAAAAGATATATTATTTTAGATAGAACAAGGGGAGTTGGCACCATAAGTGCCATAATAGATGGTGAAAGCTTGGTTACAATTTATCCTAAGAAGGGGGATAAGGATGAAGTTTATTAAATTGATTTCTATTCTAACGATATTATCCTCAACATCCATAATAGGATTTGCCTATGGAAATATATTTGGGAAAAGAGCAAAGAACTTAATAGACTTAGAGTATTGTATTAGACTTTTGGAAAGTGAAATTTTAATCGGAAATACTCCATTACCTGAAGCTCTAGACAATATTTATAAAAAAGGTAAGGGTGAAGTATCTAATTTATTTAAGGAGATTAGAGAGGATTTGATAACAAGAAAAAGAGAAGATATTTATATAAGTTTTCAACTACAAAAAGATTCCCTAAAAGATAAGTATTTATTTAAACCTCAAGATATTGAAGTTATCTTATTTTTAGGAAGAATCCTTGGAAAGACAAATAGGATTGACCAGGAAAAAAATTTTAAATTTATTTTAAAACAGATAGAAGATCTAAGTATAGAGGCAAGTGAAGAAAAAGAAACTTATGAAAAACTCTATCGTTCCTTAGGAATTCTTATGGGAATGGGAATAATTATTATTTTTATATAGGGAGAGATGGTTATGGATGTTGATTTAATATTTAAAATAGCAGGAATTGGTATGGTTACGGCAGTACTCCATACAGTTTTAGCTAAATCAGGAAAAGAAGAATATGCCTATCTAACGACTTTAGCTGGTGTTGTAATAGTTCTAGGCGTTGTAATTAATTTAGTGAGCAAGTTATTCGATAATGTAAAGGTGTTATTTAAACTATATTGAGGTGATAAAAGGTGGAGATATTTCAAGTTGTTGGACTAGGTATAATAGCAACCACTTTAATAATAATTTTAAAGGAATTTAGACCTGAATTTGCAATATATATATCTTTAATTACAGGAGTAATTATTTTTTCTATGATTTTACCTCACCTAGCTTATGTAGTTGATGTAATGGAAAATTTATCTACTAAGGCAGATCTAGAGATTGTGTATTTTTCAACCATAATCAAGATAATTGGAATGGCTTACGTAGTAGAATTTGGATCACAAATTTGCAGGGATGCAGGAGAAAATTCAATTGCCATGAAAATTGAGTTGGCCGGAAAAGTTACAATTATGGTTTTAGCAATTCCAATTCTTTTAGCTTTAATGGATTTAATAATAAAAATTCTACCTTAAGGATGAGTATTATGAAAAAAGCTTTAACTATATCATTTATTATTATTATTATCTTCCCTTCCATTGTATATGGAGATGTTAATAAGGTTGAGTCCTTTTTAACTGATACAATTGATTTAGTTGTAGATACTAGGGAAATAGATAGATTTGTAGATGAATTAATAGATGAAAGTGAACTGAATATAGATGGGAATTTTAAAGATATTATACTAAAAATAATTAAAGGCGAAAAAATTTTAGAAGACAAGTCAATAAGGCAAGTTGTAAGTACAGCTATTTTTAAGGAATTTAAGATCTCATTAGGTATACTAGCTAAAATATTAATTATCACCATAATATCTGCAATATTAACAAATTTACAGAGTACATTTGAAGAATCATCTATAAGTCAATTAGCTAATTATATAACTTATATGCTAATTGCAATACTTGTATTAACTAGCTTTACTCAACTAATGGAACTGGTCAAAATTTCAGTTGATAGAATGATTAGTTTTATGCAGATATTATTGCCTATATTACTGACTTTATTAGTTATAGCAGGAGGTCCTAATACTAAAATCATATTTCATCCAATGATTCTAACTACTGTTAATGTCATAGGAGTTATGATAAAAAACATAATATTTCCACTGATATATTTTACTTTTATAGTTGGTATTTTATCTAATATATCTGAAAGACGGGAATTAAGTAAATTATCAGATTTGGGAAGAAAGATAATTACATTTATGATTTCTATGGCATTTACAATATTTATTGGAATTTTAACTATATATGGTTTATCAACTAAAATTGATGGGATTACTATAAGAACAGCAAAGTTTGCTGTTGACAAATTTGTTCCTATAGTAGGTGGATTCTTGTCTGATTCAGTTGATGCTGTAATAGGCTCCACTGCCATACTTAAAAACGGAATAGGTATAATAGGATTAATAATATTGATATTGATAATATTAATACCATTAATAAAAATAATTTCATTGTTATTGATATATGTAGTTACTGGAGCGATTATTGAGCCAATATCATCAAAAAATATTACTAAATTTTTTGATGATATATCAAAAACATTATTATTGGTACTAATTAGTATGGTGTCTATTACTATAATGTTTTTTATAACTATAACCGTAATAGTGGATATAGGCAATAATCTACTAATGTTAAGGTAGGTGATAAAATATGATTATAAGTGATTTTATATATTCTTGGCTAAAGGACATAGTATTTTTATTTATTATAATATCTTTAATAGATCTTATAATGCCAAAAGGAAGTATGAAAAAATATATTAATTTTGTAATCGGATTATTAGTTATCTTTACGGTAATATCCCCATTTATCAAATTGAGGACATTGGATTTTGACTTAGGTAAAGAAGTTTTCAATAATTTAAATCGAGAAAAATCAGATTATAATAATGAACTATTGATAAATCAGGAAAGGCAAATAGAAGAGTTATATATTAAAAAAATATCAGAAAATATTGCTTACATAGTTGAAAACAATACAGAATATAGTGTATATGATATAAATTTAAATATAAGTAAGGAGGATGAAAGTTATGGATTGATTAAAAATGTAGATATTGTATTATCAGATGTGAAAAAAGCAGATAAGAAAAATAATACAGTTACCATTGAAAGAATTCAAACAGTTAAATTAACGGATGAAACATCTAAATATATTGAATCACAGGAATTTGGTGATTTAAAAAAGATAGTTTCTAAAGAGCTAGGTGTTGATGAAGAAAGAATATCTATACATATTAATAACTAGGGGGATGAGGAGAATGGAGACACTGATTAATAAAATTAAGGAATATATGAGTAATATGGATAATCGAAAATTTATAAATAAATTACTCATAATATTAACATTAACGATTTTTCTTTTAGTATTGATTAATGGCTCAATATCACCAAAAAAGGATAAGGGATCCAAAGTAATAAATCCAGACTTAAAAGAATATAATAGTGAGGTACAGTTAGATTATTCAATGTTTTTAGAAAAAAGATTGACAAGTATTCTTGGGGAACTAGACGGAGTAGGCAAGGTTAATGTAATGATTACATTGGATGATAGCTCCGAGAAGGTTCCAGCTGCTAATACTACAAAATCTACTGAAACTACTAGTGAATCAGATTCGGAAGGTGGGACTAGAAAAATCATTAGAGAAGATGAAAATATTCAATTGGTTAATACATCTGGTGATATAGTAGTATTAAAAGAAATAAACCCTAATATCAAAGGCGTTATAGTTGTAGCAGAAGGTGCAGAAGATGGAGAAGTTCTCGAAAGCATTTATGAGGCTGTTACAACAGTACTAGGTGTTGCAAGTAATAAAGTTCAAGTATTTAAGAGTAAATAAGGGGGATGTATATGTTTAAAATTAAAAGACCTGCGATAATTGGATTATTATTGGTTTTATTAGTGTTTACAGGGTATTTAAATTATGAATTAACTCAGCAAGCCTTACGAAAGACTTCTAAAGATTACCAGAAACATGAGAATATGGAAAAGGCTAAACATAGCGAAGATATTAAGTCGGTTTCAAAAGATAAAGATATAAAGATTATGGATTCTAAAAAGACAAAAAACATTGATGCAGAAGAAGTCATAAGTACAGGTAATGATGATCTAGAAAAGGAAATAGATAAGTCTGTATCGGCAACAAGTAAGAATTATTTTGTAGAATATCGATTATCTAGGGATAAATTAAGAGCAGGATTAGTAGACAGATTAGACGGAATAGTTAACAACGAAAACACAAATGATAAAATGAGAACTGAGGCTCAAGAAGAAATAATTAAGATAGGCAAAATATCAGAAAAGGAACTTCAAATAGAAGGCTTAGTTAAATCAAAGGGATATGATGAAGCATTAGTTTTGCTAACGGAAGAAGATATAAAAATTATAGTATCAAAAGATGAATTGACAGAACAAGATATGGTAAAAATATTAGATATCGCACAATCAGAAACTGGATATGATGTAAGTAATATAAAAATAATAAAAAAGTAGTATAAATATTTGTAAACAATTTACTCCTTTGGTATAATAGCTTTAGAAACTTTTGGATACTTGGAGGTGTCTATAAATGGGAAATGAGATAATAAATAATGAAAAAGAATATGGTAGTATAAAGATATCTAATGATGTGGTATCTATAATAGCTGGTGTAGCATCTACTCAAGTTGAAGGAGTTGCAGGAATGAGTGGAGGAATTACTGGTGGTATTACAGACATGTTAGGTATGAAAAATTTATCTAAGGGAGTCAAAGTGGAATTGGGTGAACGAGAAGCTGCCATTGATGTTTTTATTATAGCTGAGTATGGCTCCAATATAACAGAAATAGGTAAAAAAGTTCAAGAAAGCGTTAAAAATTCCATAGAAACAATGACAGGCTTACAGGCTACGGAAGTTAATGTTCATATACAGGGAGTTAATACTCCGAGAGAAGGAAAAAAAGAAGAAGAACAAAGAGTAAAATAAATATTTACCCTCTGATTATCAGAGGGTAATTTTAAATGTGCGATTTTATTCTTCAATCGAAGTAGTTTATTATAAAGAAAATAGTTTATTATAATTTGATTAATTTATATCTATAAATATTACTGGGAGGATAAAAGATGGGTAGAAAACAAGCAAGAGAAGGTACTATGCAAATATTATTTCAAATGGAATCTACAGGTGATTTTTCTGATGATGCATTAAATGTATTTTTAAATAATTTCAAGTATGATGAAATGGAGAAAAAATACATATATGATGCAATATCCTCTATAAAAAATAATTTATATACAATAGATAACCATATAAAAGATAATCTTGAAGGATGGTCTATATATAGATTGGCAAAAATAGATTTAGCTGCTTTGAGAATTGCTATATATGAAATTCTGTACAGGGATGATATTCCTGTGGAAGTATCTATTAATGAGGCCATAGAAATAGTAAAAAAATATAGTAATATGGATTCCTTTAAATTTATTAATGGAGTATTAGGAGGTTTTGTTAGGAGTATAGATAAAAGATGAGTAAATATTATTTAGGTATTGATACTAGTGCATACACTACTTCATTGAGTGTTATTGATGATGCTAATAATATAATATTAGACCTAAGAACCCCTCTTAAAGTTGAAAAATATAAACGAGGTTTAAGACAGCAAGAAGCTATATTTCAACATCTTAACAATTTTCCGAATTTAATAAGGGAGCTATCAGATAAAATTGACCTTGGGAAAATTAAAACCATATCTGTTAGTACAAGGCCAAGAAATTTATTAGACTCTTATATGCCTGTATTCAAATTTGGACAAAATCAGGCCTATATCCTTTCTAAAATTCTAAAGACAGAATACAAGGAGTTTAGCCATCAAGAAGGTCATATCGGTTCAGGCATTTTTAATAATGAAGTTCTTAAGGAAGGTAGATTTGCATCATTTCATATATCAGGTGGTACCACTGAAGTTGTAGAA
Source organism: Wansuia hejianensis (assembly GCF_014385225.1). GTDB lineage: Bacteria > Bacillota > Clostridia > Tissierellales > Tissierellaceae > JACRTK01. Next base: position 165,059 of record NZ_JACRTK010000002.1, on the reverse strand, counting down.
GTTAATGATTTTATGGACAATCTGTTTATAGATATATTAGGTGGGACTTTAGATATTAGTTTTGGACAATTGATAGATAGAATAGGTGTATATTTTGGATACCAATTTCCTTGTGGAAATAAATTAGATGGTGCAGCATCAAAAGGTAGATTAATCCATAGACACATTCCTATTAGCATTAAAGATAAATATTGGACAAATGTATCAGGGTTGGAAAATTACTTTAAAAATCTGATTGATTCAAAGGATTATGCTAAAGAAGATATTATCTTTACTTTATTTCATGCCATTAGCTCTATAATTGAAGATATTATTTATAACCTTTATAACAATAAACAAATTAAAAACATACTAGTTACTGGAGGAGTAGCTTCCAACTCTTACATTAGAAAACATCTATTAAATACATTTTCTGGTAGTAATGTAAATATTTTTTATCCGGCTATAGAATTATGCACCGATAATTCTATAGGGATTTCATATTTAGGGAAAAATAAAAAAGGGCATCTGTGGCAGGTGATAAAATGAAACCTCTAAAGGTTAGTGAAATAAACCATTATATCAAAAGAATGTTTAATTCAGATATGATATTGTCTAATGTACAAATCGAGGGTGAAATATCTAATTTTAAAAGGCATTATAGTGGTCATCTATATTTTGTTTTAAAAGATGAAAAATCTAGAATAAGATGCATTATGTTTAAAAATGATGCTGAAAAATGCAATATGAACATTGTAGATGGACAAAAAGTTATTGCGAATGGTTATGTTTCTGTTTATGAAAAAGGTGGAGAATATCAGTTATATGTTAAAAACTTAATAGATAAAGGAATTGGAGAACTTTACAAAACCTTTGAAGAGTTAAAAAACAGGCTAGAAAGTCAAGGTATATTTGATTTGGAATTTAAAAAAACTATTCCTTTTATACCAAATAAAATTGGTGTAGTAACATCTGCTACTGGAGCAGCAATTAGAGATATAATTACTGTTATTAGAAGACGCTATCCATCTTGTAATATACTTATTTATCCATCCCTAGTACAAGGGAATAATGCCCCTAAAAACATTATAGATGGACTCCTATACCTAGATAATAGAGAGGACATAGATTTAATTATAATGGGAAGGGGTGGAGGATCATTAGAGGAGCTATTTGCATTTAATGATGAAAAGTTAGCCAGAACTATTTTTCAATTAAATACTCCTATCATTTCTGCAGTTGGCCATGAGACTGACTTTACAATTGCAGATTTTGTTTCTGATTTAAGAGCACCAACACCTTCAGCTGCCGCAGAAATGGCAGTTCCAAATATTAAAAATTTATCTGATGAATTAGTCAACAGATACAAACGTTTAGAGAATTTTTATGAACAATTATTGAAGTTTAAGATTAAAGAGTTAAAGTTTTTTTCTAATAGTTTAAAATATAATAATCCTATATTTAAAATAAAGGATAAAAAACAAGAATTGGATATGATTTTTAAAGATATTTGCAATACTATAAACAATAGAGTAAATGAAAATTTAAATAGACTTAATAAATTAGAAAAGAAACTTCAAATTTTAAATCCATTAGCATCCCTAGATAGAGGACATAGTATTATACTAGATAAAAGTGGATATATGATAAAATCAATCAAGGATATATCAATAGATGACCAGATAAATATAATTATGAAGGATGGTATTTTAAAGGTTACCGTTAATGAAAAAAACTTGGAGGAATCAATAGATGGATATAAATAAATTATCTTATGAAGAAGCAATTAAAAAATTAGAAATCATTTTAGAAGAGTTAGAAAATGAAGATCTTAGCTTAGATAAGTCTATTGAGAAATTTAAACAAGGAATAGAGTTATATAAATACTGCAATAGCATTATTTCAAAAACTGAAGGTGATATAAAGATTTTATTGGATAATGAAGATAATTCTTTAGAAGAAATAGATTTTTTTAGGGAGGCAGAAGATGACTAGGAATAGTGAAATGGAAAAACTTATTAAGATTATCGATAAAAGCATAGATTCTTATATGGATATAGATGGAGTATATCAGGCTAAAATCTTTGAAGCAATGAGATATAGTTTGTTTACAGGGGGAAAAAGATTAAGACCAATCTTTATGATAAAAACATATGAAATTTTTAGCAAAGATATTAATAATGTACTGCCTTTTGCAACAGCAATCGAAATGATACATACATATTCCTTAATTCATGATGACCTACCATCTATGGATAATGATCAGTTTAGAAGAGGTAAACCTACAAATCATATGGTTTATGGAGAGGCTATGTCAATATTAGCTGGTGATGGACTTTTAAACCTTGCTTTTGAGATAATGTCTAAATCTATAGAGTATGATAATGAAGATAATGGTGAATATAAGAGAAAAATACGTGCAATACAGGAAATATCTAAAAATTCTGGAGTTCAGGGAATGATAGGTGGTCAAGTGGTTGATCTATTAGGTAATCATGAAAATATGAATAGGGATAAACTAAAGTTTATGTACAAAGCTAAAACTGCCGGACTATTTCAAGCTTCAGTTGTAGCAGGTGCCATTTTAGGTGGTGCAAAAGAGGAAGAAATTGAAATTTTACGGAATTTTTCTTTAGATTTAGGACTTTTATACCAAATACAAGACGATTTAATGGATGCTGAGGAAGATAGAAAGATCAATAAACTCACATTTTTAACATACTATGGAGTAGAGCATACGGAGTTAAAAGTATTAGAACTCACTAAGAAAGTTTTTGATTCCTTAGATCAACTAAAAAACAGAAATATAGATTCCTTAAAGGAAGTAACTAAACTACTTGTAAAACGTGAAAAATAATTGTATAATTGAATATTAAAGAAAATCATGTTATAATTATTATAGCTTTAAGTGGTACAGTATTCTAGTCAGTACATGTATTCTGGAAGGCGGGGCTAAAAATCCGTCGAAGGGCATATCGATGAAGTTCCTTGTTTTGGCTTGCGACGCCCAGTCGTGGGTCTTCTCAGGGAGTAAGAAAGATGGGGCGATCTGCAATGGCATGCAGGCGTGGACCCTGCTTTCGTGGAGACACAACAAAGATTACATATATTTGTTGTGATAAACCTGCAGATTTTAAAATGCAGAGTAGCCTGCCTTGAGTGGAGTAAGGCGGATGACAAGTTCAACTGAAATATACTAGGGCCCAGTTATATTGAAGTTTTGTTGTCGAAACCTATTTTGCAAAAGAGGCTAAGGGATATAATGGCTGTAGAGGAAAACTCCTAGACTGTTCCTTATGAGATAATTTGGGGATTAAAGTGCGGACTAAGTGGCAATCCAGTTCAATCATTGGTGACAAGATTGTAATAAAATTAAAGGGAAACCACTATTATGGCGACAAATAGTTTTTATTAGGGAAATCCTGCTGGACCTAAAGCCGTAAAATTTACTCAAGTTATTACCACTTTGTGCTGATAGCAATTGGCTATCAGCTTTTTATATATATGGAGGTATTATTAGCAAATGAGTAGTGAAGATAAAAAGAACCTATTTAACAAATCTAATATTAAATGGATTATTGGAATTACACTATGGACATTTTTATTATCTATTATATTTAGTATAATTACTGAGAATTTAGTAAAAAACTTAGGAATTTTAATTTCATTTATTATTTTATTATTAATAATTGTAATTGGAATATTTTTTGATATAATTGGGATAGCTGTTACTAGGGCTGAAGAAAAACCTTTTCACTCTATGGCAGCTAAAAAAATAAATGAGGCAAAACTTGCTATAAAATTAGTGAGAAATGCTGGACCAGTATCTAATTTTTGCAATGATGTAGTTGGAGATATTAGTGGAATTATTTCTGGAGCAGTAGGTACAACTTTGATATATAAGCTAGTTAGTACATATGGATTTAAGGATATAACATTGTTAAGTATTCTAATTACTGCTTCAACTGCATCATTAACTGTTGGTGGAAAAGCATTTGGGAAATCTATTGGCTTAATATATTATGAAGAAATAGTTTTAAGTATTGCTAGGTTTATGAATCTAATCGAAATAAGTTTCAATATAGAGCTATTTCCTGACAGAAAAAAAAGCAATAAAAGATATTAAATCAGAGGAGATTTTATGAAAAAAAAGAGAGCGGATGTTTTATTATTTGAGAAGGGTTTAGTAGATTCAAGGGAAAAAGGTAAAAGAATAATAATGGAAGGATCTGTTTATGTTGGTAACTTAAGGGTAGATAAACCGGGTGACAAATTCGATGAAAATGTAGAAATTTATATAAAAAGTAATCCTTTAAATTATGTTAGTAGAGGAGGATTAAAATTAGAAAAGGCTATTGCTGAGTTTAATTTAGAATTAAATAATGCAGTAGCGATGGATATAGGTTCTTCTACTGGAGGGTTTACTGATTGTATGTTGCAAAACAATGCGTCAAAAGTATATGCTGTAGATGTAGGATATGGTCAATTAGATTGGAAATTAAGAAATGATTCAAGAGTCGTAGTTATGGAAAGAACAAATATTAGAAATATTTCTTCTGTAGATGGTATTGATTTACTTGATTTTATATCTATTGATGTTTCGTTTATTTCATTAAAGTTAGTGTTACCTGTAGCTAAATCACTTTTAAAAGAAAACGGAGAAATTGTAGCTCTTGTAAAGCCACAATTTGAAGCTGGAAAAGAAAAGGTTGGTAAAAAGGGAATTATAAAAGATAAAGCCATACATATAGAAGTATTGGATTCTATAATAAATTTTTGTAATAGTATAAATCTGGGAATAAAGGGACTATCCTTCTCTCCAATTACAGGAGCTAAGGGTAATATTGAATTTCTTATTTATCTTGTAAATAATAAGGATTATGCAATAGATAAAAAATCAATAAGAGATATAGTTGAGGAAGGACATATGCTCCTTAAATAATTATATGTTTTGGAGGTTTATATATGCTTTTTGAATTAAGCATTAAAAATTTTGCGATAATAGAAGATTTAAAAGTTCAATTTACAAAGGGACTTAATTTAATAACTGGAGAAACAGGATCAGGAAAATCTATAATAATTGAAGCATTGGGAATGATATTAGGAGGAAGAGGTACAAAGGACTCAATTCGTACTGGCAATGATAAAGCTATTCTACAAGCTACGTTTCTAATAGAAGATATAAGTAGAATAAAGCCTATTTTATATGAGTATGGAATTGATATAGATAAAGATGGTTTGTTAATTATATCTAGGGAGATCTCTATAAACCATCCTACCATATCTAGAATTAATGGACGACCTGTGACTTTAAATATATTAAATAAAATATCATCCCATTTAGTAGATATTTTTGCTCAAAATGAACATCAATCTTTGTTGAATATTTCAAATCATAGAAAATTAATAGACTCCTTTGGAGATAAAGACTTCAATAATCTGCAAAAAATGATTAAAGAAGCTTATGAAAAATATATTGAGATAAAAAAAGAGTTTGATAATATGGCTATGGATTCTAACCAACGTGAAAGAGAAATAGATTTGCTAAAGTTTCAAATTAATGAAATAGATAATGCTTGTTTGAATGATGAAGATGAAGAAGATATAGAAAATGAATTTAATAAACTAAATAATATAAAAGAGATATCTTTAGGTTTAGGGGAAATCATAGAGTCTTTAAATAGCTCCAATTATGATAATAATACAGTAATAGATTATATTAATAGAAATGTAAGTATACTTAGTGATTTAGTTAAATTCGATCAAGGCTTAAAAGAATACTTGCAAAAAATGCAAGATATAAGTTATGAACTTCAAGATTTAAATAGCGAACTAAATCATTATATGGGTAGAATGGATATCGATGAAGAAAGGCTTTATATATTGAATGAAAGGCTTAATTTAATAAATAAATTGAAAAAGAAATATGGCAATTCTATAAAAGAAATTATAAGATATAGAGAATCAATGAATGAAAATTTGCAAAAATTATTGAATCATGAAAATGAGGTACAAAAATTAAAAGCAAAAATTGAACATGATGAAAAACTAATATATGAACTAGCCCACAATTTAAGTCAGTATAGAAAAAGCATATCTCTAAGTTTAGAAAAAAAGATTGCAAAAGAACTTGAAGACTTATCTATGAATGATGTTATATTTAAAGTTAATATTGTAGAAAGCAATAATTTAAGTTCAGAAGGGATTGACCAAGTGGAGTTTTTAATTTCTACTAATTCTGGAGAAGAATTGAAATCCTTATCAAGGATAGTATCTGGAGGCGAAATGTCTAGAATAATGCTAGGTTTCAAAAGTATTTTAGCTAAATACGATGGAATACCAACTTTGGTTTTTGATGAGATTGATACTGGAATTAGTGGAAGAACTGCTCAAGTTGTTGGAGAAAAAATATATGAAATATCAAAGAGTCATCAAGTTATCTTAATTTCTCATTTGCCGCAAATAGCTGCTTTAGCAGATAGTCATTATGTAATATCTAAATCAGTAAATGAAAAACATAAAGTAACAGCAAATGTGTTAAAATTAACCGATCAGGAAAGAATATACGAATTAGGAAGATTATTAGGTGGTTTTAATGTTACTGATACAACATTAAAACATGCCCAAGAAATGTTAGAAATGTCAAAAATAATTAAAGAATAAAATACTTTTAAAAAAGGTATAAAATTAGAGCATTTTGATTTAAAATCAAAATGCTCTAATTTTATTATTAACTACTTATAATATGCTATATTGCAAAAAATTTATAGAATAATTACCCTTAAAAAAGGCTAAATTATATTTGTAAACTTATATATTTTATGGAGGTGAGTATTTAAATAAAAAGGAGGGTGATTAGTTGAACAAAAGAAAACCCAATAGTAGATTGATTGTATTTTCGTTGTTTTTAACGATTTTATTAGTATATTCGTTGTGTTTTAATAAAATTTTATTTCATCCTTCAAACTTAAAAATTATAAAAGGAGAAGATAAAAATTTAGATATATCTTTTCCTTTTTCGATTGATTATGGTAAAGAAGGTAATATAGTTAAACCGATTTTTAATGAAGGTCAAAAATACTTTAAAAAGTCATATAGTATAAATGGAACTGAAATAGGAGAGACCAAATTTCAGTTAAAGTTTTTAGGGTTAATACCTGTTAAAAACTACAATGTGAATATAGTAAATAGACCTGAATTGATTCCAGCAGGTAATTCAATAGGAGTTAGTATCAACACTAAAGGAGTATTAATAGTCGCAATAACTGATGTAATTGATATAGAAGGAAATAGAATAAGTCCTGCAAAGGATGCCGGATTAAAAGTTGGTGATAGCATTGTTAAGATTAACAATGAGAAGATTGTAACTGCTGAACAAGTAGTATCAATATTAAATAATGTAAAAGAAGAAAAGGTAAGGATAACTGTGTTAAGGAATAAAGGAGAATTTGATACAGTTGCTGTCCCAGTTCAATCATTACAAGATAATTCTTATAGACTAGGTATATGGGTAAGAGATAAAACAACGGGAATAGGAACACTAACTTATTATAATATGAATAATAATACCTTTGGTGCATTAGGTCATGGCATAACTGATGTTGATACTGGAGAACTTCTAGAAGTGGAAAATGGTCTAGTAATGAAAGCAAGAGTATCTGATATTCAACAAGGGAAAAAAGGTGATCCTGGTGAAATCAAAGGTGTATTTTATAAAACTGATCAAGTCATAGGAGATATAAAATTAAATAACGAATTTGGAATCTATGGAAATTTAAAGGATGAGTATGTAGATAAAGAACTTGAAAAACCTATGAAAATTGCTTTTAAAGATGAGGTAGAAGAAGGGAAAGCTCATATATTAACAACATTAGACGATAATAAAATTGATAAATATGAAATAGAAATTTTAAAAACCACTAGACAAGATAAAGTAAGTCAAAAAAGTATGGTTATTAAGATTAAAGATAAAAGATTGTTAAATAAAACAGGAGGTATAGTACAAGGGATGAGCGGAAGTCCCATAATACAAAATGATAAAATTGTAGGAGCTGTAACCCATGTATTTGTAAATGATCCAACAAAAGGCTACGGACTTTATATTGAATGGATGTTAAATCAAGAGGATAAGCAATAAGCTTATCCTCTTTTTTTAAAATCTTTATATTTTTTAAAAGAAGGATTTTTCATTTGAATGTCGAAATAGTAATAAAATAGTAATTATATATCAGGGGGAGATACATATGAAAAAAGTTAAAGTAGTGATAGCAGATGATAACCGTGAATTTTGTCAAATACTTTCGCAATTTATTTCTGACCAGAAAGAGTTTGAGATAGTTGGAATAGCCAAAGATGGTATTGAGGCAATAGAAAAAGTAAAAAAAGAAAAGCCAGATATATTAATATTGGATATAATTATGCCTCATTTAGATGGCTTGGGAGTACTGGAAAAATTAAATAAATTCAGTGATGGATACTTTCCAAAAGTAATAGTTTTATCTGCAGTTGGGCAAGATATGATTACTCAGAAATCTATTGAATTAGGAGCAGCTTATTATATGGTAAAGCCATTAAATTTTAATATGTTTATTGATAGATTAAGGGAAATAGCTGGAATACAAGAGTCTGTTAATTTAAATTTTATGTTTTCTAAGAATTATGATACAAATTTCATCGTACAAGAAAACAACCATAAAGAAAGAGATTTAGAAACTAAGATAACAAAAATTATTCAAGAAATAGGTGTACCTGCACATATAAAAGGTTATCTTTATTTAAGAGAGTCTATTTCCATGGTTATAGAAAACATGGAATATTTAGGAGCAGTAACTAAAGAATTGTATCCTACTGTAGCAACAAAGTTTAACACTACTCCTAGCAGAGTTGAGAGGGCAATTAGACATGCTATAGAAGTAGCTTGGAATAGAGGAAATATAGATACAATTGATAGAATATTTGGGTATACTGTAAATAATAATAAGGGAAAACCCACAAATAGCGAATTTATAGCCTTAATTGCTGATAAAATAAGATTAGAAGAAGAATTAATAGAAAAAATTGTTTAGATTGTGAGATGTATTTTATAAGTTAATATCATTCTTTAAATTTTTATTATTTATATGGTATAATACCTATTATAGTTAATATAATATGAACAAACAGTGGAAGAACATGGGGGTATTTACTAATGCTTTATGAAGAAAAGACTATGAAAACAGAAAAGGTTTATGATGGGAAAATTTTAAATTTAAGAATAGATACAATAGAATTACCTGATAAAAAATATTCAAAACGTGAAATTGTTGAGCATCCTGGCGCTGTAGGTATAATAGCCATAACATCAGATAATTCTTTGGTTTTAGTAAAACAATATAGAAAAGCAGTAGAAGATTTTTTATATGAAATCCCTGCAGGTAAATTAGAAGTAAACGAAGAACCAAAGGAAACAGCAATTAGAGAATTAAGTGAAGAAACAGGATATAATGCGGAAAAACTAACGTATATATCTGAGTTTTATACCTCGCCTGGATATTGTGATGAAAAAATTCATCTCTTCTTAGCACAAGGTTTAATTAAAGGTGATCCTTATCCAGATTCAGGAGAGTTCATAGAAACTGTCGAAATTCCCATTGATGATTTAGTTAAAATGTTAAACAGGGGAGAAATTGTAGATAGTAAAACAATAATTGGAATATTTATTGCTAAAGATTTAATTAAGAACAGTTAAAACAGTTATAATATCCTCCTTTTTTGCATAGTATTTTTAAAAAGGCTTGTATACAAAGGAGGATATTGATTTGTTTCAAAGAAAAATATTAAGATTAATAAAAAGACATTTTCAAGATAATTTTGTTTTCTACTTTATAATATCTATGGCTTTTATTATAGGAAATATTACTGGTCCATTAATATTTAAAAAGATAGGAGACTATCCTAGAAGTTTAATATTAAGAATATCAAACCCTTATTTTAAAAATATATATTCAGGGGATTATACTAATATATCTGTATTAAAGAGTTCAATTATAAGTAATGTATTTTTAATATTGTCACTTTTGCTTTTTAGCTTATTTAAATTAGGTGAGATAGCAATACCGGTTTTAATATCATTAAAAGGATGTTCAATAGGTTTTACTGTGGGGTTTTTAATTAATAATTATGGGGCTAGTGGTTTTTTTATTTCACTTTTAGGTATATATCCACAAAATTTATTTATTATTTTGGGTATTATATGTATAGGAGCAGTTTCAATGTCCTTATCAAATAATAGTAAGGATTTTAGGGCAAGAATTCCTAGAAGGAGAACTAGAAGCTATTATAATAATGATTATTTTCTACTAATACTAACCTATAGTATTATTGTAATAATAGGCTCTATTATTGAAGGAGTCCTTTCGCCAGGGGTGTTAAATCTCATATTAAAAAACATCATATAAAACATTATATAAAGGGGAGATTTAATGTCTATTGCTTTAATAGAACAATATATAAATTATGTAGAGAAAGAAAAAGATCTTTCACCAAATACAGTAGATGCTTATACTAAAGATTTAGAACAATTAAATATATATTTTCAAGAAAACAATATTGATTCTATGATTCATATAAATAAGACTAACATCATTACATATTTGATATATTTACAAAGATGTGGGAAGACAAATACTACTATTTCTAGAAAACTTACTTCAATAAGATGTTTTTACCAATATTTATTAAACAATGGCATGATAAAGGAAGACCCAACTTTTAACCTAAAGTCTCCTAAGAAAGAGAGAAAATCCATTACGATTTTAACTATTGAAGAACTTGATATACTGCTATCTCAACCAGATACTCGCTGTTATAAAGGATGTAGAGATAGGGCTATGCTTGAACTTATTTGTTCAACTGGACTTAGGGTTTCAGAAATGCTATCATTAAATATTAGAGACTTTGATTTTAAATCAAGTGTTATTAATTTAAATGATAATAGGATTATTTTAGTGGAAGAATCAGCTTCAATTTATATTAGCAAATATTTAAATGAGTTTAGAATAAATTATAATATTGATGATCCATTGTTTACAAACTTGTATGGCAATAGACTTACGAGACAGGGGTTTTGGAAAATAATGAAAGCATATGCAAAATATGCTGGTTTTAATAAAACTGTTACCCCTCAAGTATTGAGAAATTCTTTTGCTTTTCATATTATTAATAATGGAATTAATATTTATAAGGCTAAAGATATACTTGGGCATAGCAATATAACAACAACAGAAAGGTACTTGCTTAAATAAAACTTATGCTTTATGTATAATTTAAAATCATAGGATAAAATATGGTAAATTAAAGGAGGACGATTCTATGAAGTATAGTGATAAAATTGATGAAAGTGTGAAGTACTTAAAATCTATAATTTCAGAAAGCCCAAAAGTTGGAATAATATTGGGTTCTGGATTAGGTGGTTTAGCTGATTTAATTGAGCATTCAATAAAAATTCCTTATGAAAGTATAAATGGATTTCCTGTTTCTACTGTAGAAGGACATGCAGGCCAGTTGGTATTAGGAAAGTTAGGAGACAAAAATGTAGTAGCAATGCAAGGAAGATTTCATTATTATGAAGGATATTCATTACAAGATGTGACATTTCCTATTCGGGTTATGATAGGATTGGGAATTGAATCTCTAATAGTAACTAATGCAGCAGGAGGATCTAATAAATCTTTTAATCCTGGGGATTTAATGGTTATAAAAGATCATATTAACTTTACGGGGCAAAATCCTCTAATCGGTAGAAATTTAGATGATAAAGGTCCTAGATTTGTAGATATGACCAATGCTTATAACAAAGATTTAATAAATATTGCTAAAGCATCTGGTAGTAGATTAGGTATAGAACTAAAAGAAGGAGTCTATATGTGGTTTTCCGGTCCTACTTATGAAACGCCATCAGAAGTTAAGTTAGCATCAATATTAGGAGCGGATGCTGTAGGTATGTCTACTGTTCCAGAGGTGATAGTTGCCAACCATGAAAATATTAGAGTGTTAGGTATCTCATGTATAACTAATATGGCAGCTGGAATATTAGATCAGCCATTAAATCATAAAGAAGTTGTTGAAACATCCTTAAAAGTTAAAGATAGATTTGAAAATTTGATTATAGATATTCTTAAAAATATGTAAGGTGGTATCACAAATGGTAATATATGACATTTTAAAAAAGAAAAGAGATGGGTTGCCATTATCCGAGGATGAAATTAATTATTTTATAAATGAATATACTATGGGAAAGATACCTGATTACCAGATTTCTGCATTATTAATGGCAATTTTTATAAACAAAATGAATGATCAAGAAACATTGTATTTGACTAAAGCAATGATAAATTCAGGTGAGACTGTTAATTTAGATAATATAGACGGAATTAAAGTAGATAAACATTCGACTGGTGGTGTTGGAGATAGTACTACATTAATTTTAGGGCCAATGGTTGCAGCATGTGGTGTTCCTTTCGTAAAGATGTCTGGAAGAGGATTAGGTCATACAGGTGGAACATTAGATAAACTGGAATCAATAAAAAATTTTAGAGTAAATTTAAGTACAGATAAATTTGTAAATAATACAAATGATATTAATATATCCATTTGCAGTCAAACCGCTAATATTACACCTGCTGATAAAAAACTTTATGCCTTAAGGGATGTAACCGCTACTGTTGATAACCTTTCGCTTATTGCAAGCAGTATTATGAGCAAAAAGCTAGCTATAAAATCAGATGCAATTATCCTAGATGTGAAGGTTGGTAGTGGAGCATTTATGAAAACCTATGATGAAGCTAAAAAACTAGCACATGAAATGGTTAAAATAGGTAAAAATTATGGTAGGGAAACAGTAGCTATTGTCACAAACATGGATCAACCCCTTGGAAATGCCATAGGAAATTCATTAGAAGTTAAAGAAGCTATAGAAACTCTTAAAGGTAATGGTCCAAAGGATCTGTTTCAATTATGTTTAGTTTTAGGGGCTAAGCTGTTGGTTTTGGCCAAAAGAGTAAAGAATGAACAGGAAGCCGAGAGACTATTGTTAAATTCTATTGAGTCTGGGAAAGCTTACAATAAGTTAATAGAACTAGTAAAATATCAAGATGGTGATACTTCTGTCATAGACAATCCTGATTTACTACCTAAAGCAAGCCATATTATAGAAGTAAAAAGTAAAAATAAGGGATATATAAAATCTATTAATGCTGAAGAAATAGGTAGATGTGCATTAGCTTTGGGTGCAGGTAGAGAGACAATGGATAGTGAACTAGATTTAAGTGCTGGGATTGTTTTAAATAAAAAGGTTGACGAGTTTGTTGAAGAAGGAGAAACTTTGACTTACATTCATACAAATGATATAAATAAAGGTAAAGAAGTTGCCGAAATGATATTAGATATTTATAAAATTGGTGAAAAAAATCATGGAAGTCAGCAGTTAATAATAGATGAAATCCATTAATTGTAAGTTGTAGTTTTAGCATATATAACAATTAATTGGATACTATAAAAGTAAATATAGTATTGGAGGTATTATATTGAAAAGACAAATAGTATCCATTATTTTAATTGTTATCTTGTCTTTATCTTCTATAACTGTTTATGGAGATATTGATATAGATTCAAAATCTGCTTTGCTCATGGATTATAGTTCGGGAGAAATAATTTTTGCGATGAATGAGCATGAAAAATTAGTACCTGCTAGCATCACTAAAATTATGACTTTATTACTAGCTATGGAAGCTTTAGATGATAATAAAATAGCTTTAAATGATAATGTCAATATAAGTGAACATGCAGCTAAAATGGGTGGAACTACAGTTTATCTAGATGCTGGAGAAACTCAAACTGTAGAAAACCTAATAAAGGCAATATCTATAAGATCTGCTAACGATGCATCTGTTGCTCTTGCAGAACATATATCTGGCTCTGAGGAAGCTTTCGTGAAACTTATGAATGATAAGTGTAAAAATTTAGGGATGAATAATACTCATTTTACAAATGCAAGTGGTTTGCCTAAAGATAAACAATATTCTACTGCATACGATATAGCAATTATGTCTAAAGAGCTATTAAAACATAATAAGATACATGAATATCTTCAAGTATATATGACAGACATAGATGTGGGAAAATCTAAAACTAGTACACAAACTATGGTAAATACAAATAGATTAATTAAGGACTATGAAGGTGCAAATGGAATAAAAACTGGATTTACAAATGAAGCAAAACATTGTATATCTGCATCAGCCAAAAGGGGAAACTTACAACTTATCGCAGTAATTATGGGGGCAGACAGTTCAAAAGTGCGATTTGATGAGGCTAAAAGATTATTAGATTATGGATTTTCTAATTATGAATCTATAATCATAGGTAAAAAAGGAGATATCGTATCAGATATAGTTGTGGAAAAGGGTAAAATAAATACTGTAGAATTGATTTTAGAAGAAGATTGTTATATTCTAGTACCAAAGGGAAAGGAAATCAATATAGATAAAGTAATAAATCAACCAGATTATATTAAGGCTCCTATTACAAAAGGGAAACCAATAGGAGAGTTAGTAGTCAGAAGTGGAGAAAAAGAAATTGATAGGGTAAATTTAATTTCTAAATCACTTGTAGAAAAAGGAAAGTTAATTGATAATTTTGTAAAGGTGTTTAATAACTTTGTATTTAATGAATAGAAATTTTATCTAACCTCGACTTTATTCTGTCGAGGTTGTATAATGTAAGAATTAGATGGATAGATAGAGGAGAAGTATGCCTTGGAATATATTTATAGTTTACCTGGTTTATCTATAGAAATGAGGTTTCACGGATTAACCATTGATGTATAAGTTATAATACAGTAAGAGATGCTGGAGGATTAAGTTTTAATCTTGTTAAGTATATAGATTCGGTAAAACTTATGATTATGATTGTCTATAGATATAGGTGGACCAATCTGTTTCTATAGATACATTGAATTTTATAGAGTTAAAACAATAATACATTGTTCGAAATAATAATCTTATTTAGGAGTTAGTTATGGGTTATAAAATAATACTTGATTCTTTTGAAGGTCCTTTAGATCTTTTGTTGAATTTGATAGAAAAAGCTAAAATAAATATTTATGATATACCTATTAATATGATTACAGAGCAATATCTTGATTACATATATATAATGGAAGATTTAGATTTGGAGTTAGCAAGTGATTTTTTAATTATGGCCTCTACTTTGTTACAAATAAAATCTAAAATGCTTCTTCCTAAAGAGGTCATAGTTGTTGACGGTGAAAATGTTGAGATAGACCCCAGAGAAGAGTTAGTTCAAAAGATAATAGAATATAGAAAATTCAAAAATGCTGCTAATGAATTGAAACCAGTTGGTGAAAGAGAGTTAAAAGCATACTATAAATTGCAAGAGGATTTATCTATTTTTGAAGAAAAGTCCTTAGATATTGAGGATTTTGATATAAATCTTTTAATACAATGTGTTAATAAATTAATAGAAAAAAGAAATACTCATGAAGAAAGTAGTAGTATACATGAAATACAAAAAGAAGAGCATAGTGTAAAAGATAGTATAGAGCATATAATTAAAGCTATTAAATTGAATACTACAATCAAATTTAGTCAATTACTAAATCCTTATTCTACGAAAAATGAGATCATAGCATATTTTTTGGCTTTGCTAGAATTAGTTAAGCAGAGAAAAATAAATATAACTCAAGATGAAAATTTTTCTGATATAATCATAAAAAAAGTTAATTTAGAGGAGAATTAATTTATGGATGATCGAGAAATAAAGGCTATAATTGAAGGTTTATTGTTTACTTGGGGGGATCCATTAAACATTAAAGATATTTGTAATATTTTAAACATAGATAAAAAACGAACTTTTAATATTATGAAAGAGTTAATAGATGATTTTGATTATAATAGAAGAGGATTGAGAATAGTGCAAATGGAAGATTATTATCAAATAGGAACTAGACCAGAACATTATGATTGGATAAAAAAGTTAAATAATGCCCCTTCTAAAAAGAGTCTTTCCAATGCTGCCTTGGAAACCCTTTCAATAATTGCATATAGACAACCTGTTATAAAATCTGAAATTGAATATATTAGAGGGGTAAAGTGTGATAGGGCTTTAGAAACATTAACAATGAAAGGTCTAATTAAGGAATTAGGTAGATTGGAAAAACCAGGAAGGCCAATTATATATGGTACAACAGAAGAATTTTTAAAGTCTTTTGGTCTCCAATCTCTAGATGATTTGCCTTTATTAGAAGAGATAGAGCAGAATTTAGATAATATTATAGAAGAATAATACTTTAAGTATTATTTTTCATGTTTTTTGGTAATATAAAAGAAAAGACTTTAGGAGGTTTTCAAGTTGAATAAAAGATTATTATCTTTACTTATAACAATTTTAATATTATCTAACAGTATCATTTCTTTTGGAGAGAATTTAGGTTTAAGTGGAGAAAGCTATGTGTTAATAGATGAAATATCTGGAAGAATATTGATAGAAAAGAATCCGCATCAAAAAATGGCCATGGCTAGTACAACTAAAATTATGACAGCTTTAGTTGCTATAGAAAATTGTAACTTAGATGAAAAAGTAGTAATAGAGAAAGATAGTACAAATATAGAAGGTTCAAGTATTTATTTAGAAGAAGGGGAAATATTATCCTTAAAAGATTTATTGTATGGGTTAATTCTTAGATCAGGAAATGATTCAGCGGTTGCTATTGCAAAACATGTAGGGAAAACTGAAAAGAAGTTTATAGACTTAATGAACAATAAAGCAAAAGAAATAGGTGCTTTAAATACAAATTTCACCAATCCTCATGGGTTAAGTGAGAAAGGTCACTATTCAACTGCTTATGATTTAGCATTAATTACCAGAGAAGCGTTGAAGTATAAAGCTTTTAGAGAGATCTTTATGACAAAGTCATATGATGCAAATAGAGTAAAAAACAATTATTTTATAAATAAAAATAAAACTTTATGGGAGTATGAAGGAGGAGATGGAGGGAAAACTGGCTATACCATGGAAGCTGGAAGATGTTTGGTCTCTAGCGCTAAAAGAAATGAAATGAGATTAATAGCTGTTAGTCTAAATGCTTATGATTGGTTTAATGATAATTACAAATTATTAGATTATGGATTTGAAAATTTTAAGCCATATATCATATATGATAAAAATCAATTTATGGGTAATATTAACATTGAAGATGGAGAGGATTATGTTAATTTAGTGGTAGAAAATGAATTGATATATCCACTTACTGCAGAAGAAAGCAGCAAAATAAAATTATTTTTTCCTTTGGACGAAGATATATATCCACCAATTAGGAAAGGAGATAAAATTGGTGTAGTGGAGACGTATTTAGATGGAGTTTTAATTAAAAAAGAAAATTTAATTGCTAATAATTATGTAAGAAAAACCAATTTAATAGATAAACTCATGAAAAGTATCCGAAATCTAGATAATAATTAATCTTATTATTAGATTTAGATACTTTTAGGAAAAGGAGGAGAAAAATGAGATTACAAAAATATATGGCAAAATGTGGAGTAGCATCTAGAAGAAAAAGTGAAGAAATGATTGTTCAAGGATTGGTAAGAGTAAATGGTAATTTGATAACAGAGTTAGGAACTACTATTGATCCTTTAAGAGATATTGTAAAGGTAAATGACAAGATTATAAATTTGGAATCAGATAAGATATATATAATTTTAAATAAACCAATAGGATATGTTACAACATTAAAAGATGAAAAAGATAGAAAAACAGTTATAGATCTAATAGAAGGAGTAAGAGAAAGGATTTACCCTATAGGTAGATTAGATATTGATACTACTGGCTTGCTATTGCTGACTAATGATGGGGATATAACAAATAAGATTACTCATCCAAGTAACAAAGTAATTAAAAGATATATTGCAATTGTAGAGGGTATTCCTAATAAAAGCGAATTGGAAAGATTTAGGAGAGGAATATATATAGATGATAGAAAGACATCTCAAGCTCAGATAAATATTGTAAAAAGATATGTAGATGATTCAATATTGGATATTAAAATATATGAAGGTAGAAATCGTCAGGTTAAAAAAATGTGCGAGGCTATAAACCATCCAGTAAAGAAATTGAAGAGAGTATCCATAGGTGAAATAGAATTAGGTGGATTAAACGTAGGTGAATGGAGATATTTAGATGATAATGAGATTAATTATTTAAAAAATTTATAATTGGGTGATAAATTTGGGATATAAAATAATAAATAATGCTATATCTATAGTCAGAAATATTGTTAATGATTATGTAAAACCAGGATTTATTGCTCTAGATTGTACAATAGGTAATGGGAATGATACATTATTATTAAGAAAATCTGTTGGAGACAGTGGTAAAGTCTATGGATTCGATATTCAGGAAATAGCCATTAAAAATACAAGTAAGCTATTATATAAACATAAACTTGATAATAGGGTTATTTTAATAAATGATAGTCATGAACATATTGATAAATATATATCTGAACAGCTAGATATTATTATATACAATCTAGGTTATCTTCCAAAAGGAGACAAGAGTATAAAAACAAAACCTAAATCTACTCTTGAAAGTATATATAAGTCTTTGCAACTTTTAAAAGAAAACGGAATAATTTTAATCACATCCTATATAGGTCATGAGGGAGGATTATTAGAAAAACAAGCTTTAGAAAATTTTCTGTTACAATTAGATCAAACTAGATTTAATGTTCTAAAACATGAATTTATAAATCAAAAAAATAATCCACCAATACTATATATAATAGAAAAATCAGCAAACTAAAAATGATTAAACATAAAATAAATCCTTAAGATTAAGTTTAATTTTGCATTTCACTTTCCAATAATTTCCAGTATTGCATTGATTTATATGATTTGATAATATTAAACTTATAAATAACAATTGTATTACCACACTAAAATATGGAGGTAATAGTATATGAATAGAAATTTAGATTTGATTGAGCTAATACAGAATAGTTATCCCAAATTTAGCAAAGGTCATAAAATAATAGCTAATTATATAATAAATAATTATGATAAAGCTGCATTTATGACTGCTGTTGCCTTAGGAGAGGCTACTGGAGTTAGTGAATCCACAGTAGTTAGATTTGCAATTAGATTAGGATATGATGGTTATCGAGAGCTGCAAAATGATCTTCAAGAGCTTATAAAAAACAAATTAACTACCGTTCAAAGACTTCATTTAGCTGACAATAAATATGGTGATAACAAAGATTTTGTTCCTAAAATTATGGAAAGGGATATGGACAATATAAAGAAAATTATTAATGAATTTGATTTCTCTTCTTTTGAAAAAGCTATAGATATTATTTTGAAAAGTAATCAGATATATATATTAGGATTGAGAAGTTCTGCATTTCTTGCTGGATATTTATCTTTTTATTTGAATTTTTTATTTTCGAATATAAAATTAGTTAGTCCTGGACCTAATGATATTTTTGAACAATTTTTAAACATAACATCTGATGACGTTATTATAATAATTACATATCCAAGATATTCGAAGAGAATAATAGATGTATTGGAATACGCCAAGGAAAAAGGTACAAAGATAATTACTATTACTGATAGTTTCAATTCGCCTGCAGCTCAAAAAGCTGATGTAGCATTAATAGCAAGTAGTGATATGTTATCTTTTGTTGATTCTTTAGTAGCACCTATGAGTCTTATAAATGCTTTTATTATAGCTCTGGGAATAGAAAAAAAGGATAATCTAAATAATTATTTTGAAGATTTAGAGGAAATCTGGAAGAAGTATGGCATATATAATGATGATAGTTTAGAATACTAAAGAAATATCATCATAAAAGACTTTGTCATAATTGATATAAATAATAATACTATATAATTTAAAGGAGTCAAGATGAAAAATAAAATTGCAATAATTGGAGCTGGACCAGCAGGAATAATTGCTGCTGGTTTCGCTGCTAATAATGGTAATGAGGTTTATCTGATTGAAAAAAATAATAAAATAGGGAAAAAACTTTATATAACTGGTAAAGGTCGATGTAATATTACAAACGCATCTCCAATAGATGAGTTTTTTGACTATATTATTACAAATAAAAACTTTTTGTATAGCAGTTTATATTCTTTTACAAATGATGATATTATTAATTTGCTAAAAGAATATGGATTGAAAGTTAATATAGAAAGGGGTAATAGAGTATTTCCTGAATCCAATAAGTCAAGTGATGTTATTAAAGCATTAAATAATTTTCTTACTGAAAATAAAGTTAATATTATGTTAAACTCCAATGTAAACGAAATATTAAACAAAGATGAGAGTTTCCAAATTGATGTTAATGGAGAGTTATTAGATTTTGATAAAATAATCTTAGCTACTGGAGGAAAATCTTATCCTAGCACTGGTTCTACAGGGGACGGTTATATATTTGCTAAAAATTTAGGACATACTATTATTCCGATTAAGCCTTCTTTAGTTCCAATCGTAGTATCTGAAAATTGGGTTAGAGAATTACAAGGATTATCTTTAAGAAATGTTAATTTAAGGACTTATTTAGATAATAAGTTGATACATAGTGAGTTTGGAGAAATGATTTTTACTCACTATGGCATATCTGGACCAATTGTATTATCTACAAGCAACTATTTGCATAATTATAAATTAGATAAAATAAACTTTAAAATAGACTTTAAACCTGCATTAGATTTGGACAAATTAAATAATAGAATCATAAGAGATTTTCAAAAATATAATAATAAAATGATTAAAAATGCTTTATCTGATTTGTTACCACAAAAGATAATACCTAAAGTCATTGAATTTGCTGGTATATCTTTTGAAAAAATGGTAAACCAAATTACTAAAGAAGAAAGAGAAAATTTGGTAGAGATCATAAAGAATTTTCCTTTGAAGTTTGATAGTTTTCGCTCTATTAATGAAGCAATAGTTACATCTGGAGGTATTTCAACTAAGGAGATTAATCCATCAACTATGGAATCTAAAATTATAAAAGGCCTTTATTTTGCAGGTGAGATTATTGATGTAGATGCATTAACTGGTGGATTTAATTTGCAAATAGCCTATTCTACTGGTTATTTAGCAGGTATTAATATTTAATTCTAAATTACTTGTATAGTCAAATTTATTAATATATAATTATTAAAGGAGTGTAAAAATGAATACAGTAGCAATAAGAGGGGCTATTACTATAGAAGAAAACACCCAGAAATCCATTTTAGAAGGTACTACTGAACTACTATTGTCTATTCAAGAAAAAAATAAATTAGTAAAAGAAAATGTAGCAGCTATTGTTTTCACTTGTACAAATGACCTAGATAAGGTTGCTCCTGCAAAAGCTGCAAGAGAAATAGGATATGTACATACTGCCTTAATGTGTTTTAACGAAATGAATGTGGAAAATAGTCTAGAGAAATGTATAAGGATAATGATATTGTATAATTGTGATACTAAACAGAAAGATGTTAAACATTGCTATCTTAGGGGAGCGCAGATCCTTAGGCCGGACTTAATATAGATATACTGCATCCACCTCTTTTGGTGGTTATTACTTTATTAGGGGGAATTATATGAATGAAAAATATTCTATTGCAATTGATGGGCCCGCTGGGGCCGGAAAAAGTACAATAGCTAAAGAAGTTGCAAAGAGGTTATGTATAGAATTTGTGGATACAGGAGCTATGTATAGGGCATTAACTTATAAAATACTAAAACTATCTATTGATCCTAATGACTATTTAGGGATAATAGAAATTTTAACAAACACTAAAATAGATTTTCGAAATCAAAGTATATATTTAGACAATGTTAATGTAGATAAAGAGATTAGAGAAAATTATGTCAGTCAAAATGTATCTTATATTGCATCAATAAAAGAAGTTCGTGAGAAAATGGTTCAACTACAACAACAAATGGCAAAATCTAAAAGTATTATAATGGATGGTAGAGATATTGGAAGTGTGGTTTTACCCAATGCTGATTATAAATTCTTTGTAACTGCGTCAGTAAAGGAAAGGGCTTTGAGAAGATATAATGAGCTAGTTAATAGTGGAGAAACAAATATAAGTCTATCTAAAATAGAATCTGATATAATTAAAAGAGATAATATAGATAGCAATAGAGAGATAGCCCCTTTAAAGAAGGTAGAAGATGCATATTGTATAGATACAACCGACAAAACTATAGAAGAATGTGTAAATATGATAGTTTCTATAGTTTTAGGGAGGTAGGTTATATTGTTTTATAAGCTTATAAGAGTAATTGGGAATATTATTCTTAGGATGATCTTCAGAATAAGGATTTCTGGCAAAGAAAATGTCCCTATGGATGGTAGATTTATATTATGCGCGAATCATATTAGTAATTGGGATCCTGTTTTAATATCAATAGTTATTCCGAGACAAATTTCATGGATGGCTAAGAAAGAATTATTTAAGACTAAAACATTATCCTTTATTCTAAAACACTTGGGGGTTTTTCCTGTAAGTAGGGGTGACACAGATATATCAGCCATTAAAAAATCTATTAGAATACTAAAGGATGAAAAAGTATTAGGGATATTTCCAGAGGGAACTAGAGTAAAAGAAATTAATTTGGATAACGCAAAAACAGGAGTTGCATTATTAAGTTTAAGGTCAAATTCTCCAATATTACCAGTTTATATTGAAAGTACTTATAAATTATTTAGTAGAGTTAATATATATATTGGAAAACCTTTATATTTTAATGAATATTCAAATAAAAAACCTACTTCTCAAGAGTATAACAATATAAGTAAGGAAATATTAAACACTATATATAGATTAAAAGAAATGAGTGAGAATGAATGAAAATTATAATGGCCGATAATGCAGGATTTTGCTTTGGAGTAAAAAGGGCTATGGATATTGTAAATAATGAAATAAATAATATAGATGGAAAACTTTATTCATATGGTCCACTAATCCATAACCCTCAAGTAGTTGATTCTTTAGAGCAAAAAGGACTTAAAGCAATAAAAGATTTATCTAAAATCAACGAAGGAAAAATAATTATAAGATCTCATGGGATTCCTAAGTATGAAGAAGATAAAATGATTGATCTTAAATTAAGCATAGTAGATTGTACATGCCCTTATGTAAAAGCTGTGCATAAAAGAGTGGAAAACTATATGAATAAGGGATATAATATAGTTATAATTGGTAATTCAAAACATCCTGAAGTTATTGGAATAAATGGATGGTGCAATAATAAAGCTTTAATAGTTGAAAACATTAAATCTGTTGAACAACTTCCTTTTATGGACAAAGTATGTGTAGTTGCTCAAACTACTATAACTAAAGAAAAATTTGATACTATATCAAAAGAGATAAAAGCAAAAGCTAGTATTGTGGAAATATTTAATACGATATGTAAGGCAACTAAAGAACGACAAGAGTCTGCTGCTACAGTAGCTAAAATATCAGATGCAATGGTTGTTATAGGTGGCTATAAAAGTTCTAATACATTAAAGTTAGTCGAAATCAGTAAAAAATATTGTAAAAATGTATTTCATATAGAAACAATAAAAGATTTACCTTTACAAGAAGTATTAAAATTTAATACAATAGGAATAACAGCAGGTGCATCTACACCTGATTGGATAATTAAGGAGGCTATTGAAACTATGGATAATTTAAACAACAATGAAATGATGGAGGCTATTGAGAGTTCATTTACTCAAATTCGTAGGGGAGATGTTATAAAAGGAAAAGTAATATTTACCACTAACAATGAAATTATGGTAAATATCAATTATAAATCTGATGGAATTATTACTAAAGATGAACTATCTAATGATCCTGATGTAAATCCAAAGGAATTATACAAGGAAGGAGATGAAATAGAAGTTTACGTAGTTAAAATAGATGATGGAGAAGGAAATGTTGTATTATCTACCAAGAGATTAGAAGAAATTAAAAATTGGGAGTTATTGGAAGATGTGTTTGAAAATGAAGGAACAGTTCAAGCCAAGGTTTTAAGAGTGGTTAAAGGTGGGTTAATAGCTCTTACTAAAGGAATTAATGCTTTCATCCCAGCTTCTCATGCATCTGTAAACTATACATCTGACTTAAATACATTTAAAGGTGAAATCCTTGATGTAAAAATCTTAGATTTAGATAAACAAAAACGTAGATTAGTATTATCTAGAAAAAAAGTTGAAGTAGAAGAGTTAAGAGCGACACAAGAAAAGGTTTGGAATTCTTTAGAAATTGGGTCTACAATTGAAGGGATTGTACAAAGATTAACTAACTTTGGTGCTTTTGTAGATTTAGGAGGAGTAGATGGATTAATTCATATTTCAGATTTATCTTGGAATAAAATAAAGCATCCATCTCAAGTTGTTAATCCAGGAGATAAAGTAGAAGTTGAGATTTTAGATTTTAATAGAGATAAAAATAGAATTTCTTTGGGGCTAAAACAAATGACAGAAGAACCGTGGAAAGTTTTTGAAGGCAATATAGAAATTGGCAATGTGATACAGGGAACCGTTGTAAATCTATTGGATTTTGGTGCATTCATTAGACTGGATGAAGGTGTAGATGGTTTATTACATGTTTCACAAATTTCAAAAGAACATATCGATAAACCTTCCAGCATACTTAATATTGGAGATAGAGTTACTGTTAAAGTTATTGACATTAACAAAGAAGAAAGAAAAATTAGTTTAAGTATGAAGGATGTTCAGAATGATAAATTAGATAAAAAAGATAGTTCTGAAGAAATTATAGAAAAAGATGAGGAAGATGTTACAATAGGAGATTTGATTAATAATCATCAATAAATTATAAAACTTAATGGTACTACGATTGTTTATTTTACAGTCTTAGTACTATTAATTTAATCTAAATAGTCGAAATTTTTAGTAAAGGGGGATTCTAACTTGGAATCTAAAAAGTTTTTAGAATTGCTATGTAATAGTAATGGTGTGTCTGGATATGAAGACAATCTTAAAAATATAATTATAGATAATTTTAAAACATATTGTGATGATATAGAGGTAGATAAGTTAGGTAATATTATTGGATTGAAAAAAGGAGCTAGTGCTGAAAACAATCCTAAGATTATGCTAGCTGCTCATATGGATGAAATAGGTTTAATGGTTAAAGATATAGAAGAAAATGGATTTCTTAGGTTTACAAACATTGGAGGTATAGATCCAAGAACTATATTAGGACAAGAAGTTATTGTTCATGGAAAGAAAGATTTATTTGGAGTTATTGGATCTAAACCCCCTCATCTACAAGATGAAGAGGAAAGGGATAAGGCAATTACGATAGAAGATATGATTATAGATGTAGGATTCCCTAAGGATAAATTAGAAAAGTTTATCAGTGTGGGAGATACAATAACAATCAATAGAAGATTATTAAACTTAAAAAATGATAGGATGGCTGGGAAGGCTTTAGATGATAGAGCTGGAATTGTATCACTACTTGAGTGCCTTAAAGAGTTGCATAAAACAAATCATGAACCAGATGTATATGTAGTAGCAACAGTGCAAGAAGAAGTAGGTATGGCAGGAGCTTTTACATCTTCTTACAAAATAAACCCAGATATAGGAATTGCAGTAGATGTGGGCTTTGGAACTACACCTGAATTAAATAATTCTAACTCCATTGAATTAGGTAAAGGAGCTGGAATTACATTAGGAGGTAATATTCATCCAACATTAAGAGAAAAATTGATCTGTATAGCTAACGAATATAATATTTCGCATCAATTGGAAATTACTCCTGGAGCAACTGGCACTGATGCGAGGGCTATGCAAATAACTCGTGAAGGAATACCATCTTTAGTAATCTCTATTCCTCTTAGATATATGCATACATCTGTAGAAGTTGTTGATATTGTTGATATAAAAAATACTGGGAAGCTATTAGCATTTTTTATTAATGCCATTTCCAATGAGAATTTGGAGGGATTATTATGCTATTAAAAAAACTAACAGAAGCATCAGGAGTTTCTGGTAATGAAAAGGAAGTTAGGGAGTTAATAATATCAGAAATAAAAGATCATGTAGATAGTATAAAAGTTGATAGAATTGGAAATATAATCGCTTATAAAAAAGGTGTCAACAATAGTAAAACATTGATGATTGCAGCTCATATGGATGAAGTGGGTTTATTAATAAAGGATATTGATTCCTCTGGCTTATTGAAATTTATACCTGTAGGTGGAATAGATAAGCGAATTTTAGTATCAAAACCTGTTCTTATAGGCAAAGATAAGGTACCAGGCGTGATAGGTGCAAAACCTATACATCTTCAAAAAAAATCTGAATGGACTAAAGCTTTAGAAATAGATGATTTATACATAGATATTGGGGCTACTTCAAAAGAAGATGCAGAAAAGTATGTAAAAGTAGGAGACTATGTTTGTTTTTATAGCCAATATACAGAGTTCGGTGATAATTTAGTTAAAGCTAAGGCTTTAGATAATAGAGTTGGATGTTCAATTTTAATTGATTTGATTAAAAAAGTCAATGATATAAATTTTTATGGAGTATTTACTGTAATGGAAGAGGTAGGACTTATAGGTGCTGGGCCTGCTGCCTATGAAGTAAATCCTGATATATCTATAGTTTTAGAAGGAACCTTATGTTATGATATTCCAAAATTAGATAGTCATCTAGTTCCTACGTATTTAGGAATGGGCCCAGCTATTTCTTTGATTGATAGAACAACTATATTTGATGCTACCTTAAGAGAAAAGATAATTGATATTTCGAAAAAAAATAATATACCATGTCAATATAGAAAGACTTCAATGGGGGGGAATGATTCTGGAAAAATTCATACAAATAGGAAAGGTTCTTTAACTACAACTATATCTGTTCCATGTAGATATATTCATTCTCCTACATCTGTAATGAGTTTAGAGGATTATAATAACACATATAAATTAGTTAATGCCGTTTTATTAGAATTCAAAAAGGGGGAGCTGTAATGAACTTTAATAGTGAATTATTAAAAGATTTAGTAAAGGTATATGGGCCATCTAGCAAAGAAAACCTTATAAGACAATTTATTATTGAAGAGATTAAAGAGTTTGTAGATGATATCGTTATTGATCCTTTAGGGAATTTAATAGCACATATAAAAGGTGATGGTAAAAAAATTATGATTTCTTCACATATGGATCAAATAGGTATGATGGTAACAGATATAGATGAAGAAGGATTTTTAAGATTTACTAACATTGGTGGTATATCTCCATATAATATTATTTCTCAAAGGGTTATATTTGAGAATGGAACAATTGGAGTAATATCCCATGAACCAATGAAGGATATGTCTAAGATAAAGTTAGAAAATATGTATATAGATTTAGGTGTTTTTTCAAAAAAAGAGGCAGAGGAAAAAGTTAAAGTAGGAGATATTTGTATATATCATTCACAATTCAATGAGAATGATAATGTGATTTTTGCACCTTACCTAGATGATAGAGTAGGTTGTTTTATAGCAATAGAAACTATTAAAAAACTTAAATCACCTACTAATGACTTGTATTTTGTATTTTCTGTTCAAGAAGAAGTAGGTCTTAGAGGTGCTAAAACAGCTGCCTATTCTATTGACCCTGATATTGGAATAGCTTTAGATGTTACATCAAATGGTGATACTCCAAAAGCAAAAAGATTTGCTATATCTTTAAATAAAGGTGCTGCAATTAAAGTAAAAGACAACTCCATAATTTGTCATCCATTGATTAAAGAAACACTTGTAGATTTAGCTAAGAAAAACAAAATTCCATATCAAATGGAAGTGTTAGAGTTTGGTGGAACTGATGTAGGTGCTATACACATAAATAAGGAAGGCGTACCATCAGGTGCAATCTCCATTCCAACAAGATACATTCATTCTGTTATAGAAATGGCATCTAAAAATGATATCTATAATTGTATTATTCTCTTAAATGAATTCTTAATGAATAAATTTTAGATATAGATAAAAGGACTAAAAAGATATATAATTTAAAAGGATTGAATTCTGTACTTCCAGAACTCAGTCCTTTTAATCTAATTTTACCTATGGAAGATAATACAATACTATATTTGTATTTAATTCTAGAAAATGGTTCATAATTGTAGAATTTTAAAGAAAATTGTATTAAATTTATTTTCTTCTATTAAAGGATTTTTTCTTTATAAGTCGAATTATATTATAGTTAGACTTTTAAAAGGAGGGCTAGTTTTGTTAGATTATAATCGTGAATATACAATATCTGAAGCATCTGAAATTACAGGCTATGCTCCTCATGTCCTTAGATATTATGAAAAAGAATTTAATATTGATATTCCTAGAAAAGATTCAAACCACAGATACTATACTTATAAAGAAATTGAATTGATTCAGTATATTAAAAGTTTAAAAGAAAAAGGGTTTGGGAATAAACAAATAAATTTAATAATTAATTCACCTGAAGAAATAATATCTACTGAAGAAGGTGCTTCCATTAATATAATTGATAGTAATAGAGAGTTAGATTCATCTAGTATAGCCTTACAGATTTCTGATGCTTTTGGGGATATTTTCTTTGAAAGATTGTCCGAATTTCTCTATAAAGAAAATAGGTATAGTGAGGAATTAATTACCGATTTAAAAAAAGAAATAATCACTCTAAGAAATGATATTAATTCAAAAGAAAGAGATGTGTTGTTATGTGAGAATGCAAAATTAAAAATGAAAGTAAAAGAACAAAATTATGAAAATCTTAAACTTAGAGAAGAATTGGAAAAAAGCAAGAATAAAAACCAGAATATATTTAAAAGAATATTTAAATTAAATAAATAGATTTAGTAAAATAATAAAAGAGTGTGTTATATACTACTCTTTTATTGTTTTTTTATGGTATAATTTACTTTATGGTATAATAGATATATTCAATTAATTATATAGTCATGGATTTAGAAAGAGAGGATTAAATTGCTATGAAGAAATATATTATTCAGACTTATGGTTGTCAAATGAATGAACACGATTCCGAAAAAATATCTTGGATATTAGAAGGTATGAACTATAAACTAACTAATAATAGAGAAGAATGTGATTTGATTATATATAATACATGTGCAGTAAGAAAAACAGCTGAGGAGAAGGTTTATGGTCAATTAGGAGAACTTAAAGATTTAAAGAGAAAAAATCCTAATTTGATTATTTGTGTATGTGGATGTATGATGCAAACGAAAGAAGCTATTAAAATTATAACGTCCAAATATAGACATGTGGATATTTTATTTGGTACTAATAATATTCATAAATTACCCCAATTAGTCAATACTTACGAAAGTACTGGAAAAACAGTTATAGATATTGTTGAAGAAAATAAAGAAATTGTTGAAAGTGTAGAAGCTAATAGAAAATATAGTTATAAAGCATATGTCAATATTATGTATGGATGTAATAACTTTTGTAGTTATTGTATAGTGCCTTATACTAGGGGTAGGGAAAGAAGTAGAGAACCTGAGTATATTATTAAAGAAATTAAACAGCTAGCTAAAAATGGCTGCAAAGAAGTTATATTATTAGGTCAAAATGTTAATTCTTACGGAAAGACTTTAAAGGAGGATTATAATTTTGTTAATCTTTTAAAGGATATAAATAATATAGATGGGATAGAAAGGATAAGATTTATGACATCTCATCCAAAGGATATATCTGACGATTTAATAAATGCTTATGGAGAGCTTGATAAATTATGTAACCATTTGCATCTTCCAGTCCAATCAGGAAGCAATAGAATATTAAAAATCATGAATAGAAGATATACTAGGGAAGATTATTTGGAGAAAATAAAAAAAATACGTGAAGTAGTTCCAGATATCACCCTTACTACAGATATAATAGTAGGGTTCCCAGGCGAAACTGAAGAAGACTTTGATCATACTTTAGAATTAGTGAAAGAAGTGGGCTACGATTCTGCTTTTACATTCTTATACTCTATTAGAGAAGGTACTCCTGCTGCAGATATGGACAATCAAATAGATGATAAAGTAAAGCACGAGAGATTCCAACGTCTGCTGAATGTACTGCAACCTATTGGTCTTGAAAACAATAAGAAACTATTAGGAGAAAATCTAAAGGTTTTAGTTGAAGATGTAAGTAAAAATGATAAAACTATATTGAATGGAAGAACTACTGGCGGAAAATTAGTACATTTTAAGGGCGATAAAAGTTTAATTGGAAAAATAATAGATGTTAAAATCATTAATGTAAAGACATTTACTTTAGAAGGTGAGTTGTCTTAATTTACTTAGATGTAATGGAGGTAGTATTTTGAATAATTTAACTCCTATGATGAAACAATACATGTCTTTGAAATATAAATATAAAGATTCTATTTTATTTTTTAGACTAGGAGATTTTTATGAAATGTTTTTTGATGATGCTTTGATTGCATCCAAAGAATTAGAAATCACACTTACCAAAAGAGATTGCGGTATGGAAAAAAAAGCGCCTATGTGTGGAGTACCACATCATGTAGCTGATACCTATATCGCTAGGCTCGTTGAGAAAGGATATAAGGTTGCTATTTGCGAACAAGTTGAAGATCCAGCTTTAGCAAAGGGAATTGTAAAACGAGATGTTATTAAAGTGGTGACCCCTGGAACTATTACTGACTCAAATGTGTTAGATGAAAAGACTAATAATTATCTTGTTTCTGTTTATATGGATAAATTTGGATGTGGAATATCATATGCCGATAATTCTACTGGTGAAATATATACCACTGAATTTTTAGGTGGAGAATTTGAAAGTTTTAACTTTATCATAAATGAATTGGGAAAAATTTCTCCTTCTGAGATTATCTGTAATGAAGGATTTTCAAAAAATAAAAAATATATAAATATAATTAAAAATAAAATAAATCCTTACTTTACTGTATATAAAGATATTTGTGACAAACAAACTATATGTGAAAAGGGAATTATTGATTTATTTCAAGTACCTAGTTTAAAAGATTTAAATATTGATGATAAACTATATTCAATTTTATCATTAAATAAACTTATTGATTATCTTTACGATACTGAAAAAACATCATTAGATCATATCAATAATTTAGTTTATTATAACTCTAAAGATTATATGGTAATGGATATCAATACTAGGACAAATTTAGAGATTCATGAGACTATCATGTCAAAAGAAAGAAAAGGGGCACTAGTCCATGTTATTGATAAAACTTCAACATCAATGGGTGGTAGACTCTTAAAAACTTGGTTGGATCAGCCATTAGTCGATATATATGAGATAGATAAAAGATTAGATATGGTTGAATATTTTTATGATAATATAATTTTTGCAGACCAAGTAAATGAGCAACTAAAAAAAATATATGATATAGAAAGACTTTCTAGCAAAATTTCTAATGGTAATTGTAATGGTAGAGATCTAATATCTCTAAAGAACTCAATTAGTGTTCTACCAAATATAAAAAGTCTTTTAGATACTACAAATAATCAAGAATTAACCAAAATAGGCAATAATATAGACCCATTATCAGATATATTTAGTCTTATAGATATAGCCATAGAGGAAAATCCTCCAATATCAATTAAAGAAGGAAGATTAATTAAAAAGGGCTATAATAAGGAACTTGATGAAATTAGAATTGCTAGTATAGAAGGTAAGGAGTGGCTTGCATCTCTAGAAGCAAAAGAAAGGGAAAGCACAGGCATTAAAAATTTAAAAGTTGGATATAACAAAGTTGCTGGTTACTTTTTTGAAGTTACAAAGGCTAACACCAGTTTAGTACCAAATTATTTTATCAGAAAGCAAACACTTACTAATTCAGAAAGATACTATACAGATGAGTTGAAGTCTATGGAATCAAAGATATTGGGAGCCGAAGAAAGAGCTTTGGAATTAGAATATGAAATCTTTCAAGTAATCAGAAATAATGTTAAAAAAGAAATAAAACGAATCCAATATACAGGTAAACTAATATCAATTATAGATGTGTTACTTTCCTTTTCAAAAGTAGCACTTCAAAATAATTATATACGACCCATTCTAAATAATAATGGTTATATTAGGATTAAAGAAGGTAGACATCCTGTTGTAGAAAGATCTATAGAAAATGACCTATTTGTACCAAATGATACTTATTTAGATCAGGATGATAGTATGATACAAATTATAACTGGCCCTAATATGGCTGGAAAGTCAACATATATGAGACAAGTAGCTATTATTACCTTATTAGCTCAAGTTGGCTCCTTTGTTCCTGCTAAACATGCTGAAATAGGTATAGTTGATAGAATATTTACTAGAATAGGGGCCTCGGATAATCTGTATCAAGGGGAAAGTACCTTTATGGTTGAAATGAATGAGGTTGCTAATATTATTAGAGATGCAACATCTAATAGTTTGATTATATTAGATGAGGTTGGTAGAGGCACTAGCACTTATGATGGACTTAGTATTGCTTGGGCTGTAGTTGAGCATATTGCCACTAATATAAGGGCAAAAACTTTATTTGCTACCCACTATCATGAACTTACTCAACTAACAGATAAGTATAAACAAATTAAAAATATGACTATCACAGCTAAAGAAGATGGTGATGATATAGTCTTTTTAAGAAAGATAGTTGAGGGAAGTACTAACAAGAGTTACGGAATACAAGTTGCTAGATTAGCAGGAATAAATAATAAAATTATTAACAGGGCTCATGAGATATTATCTATAATAGAAGGATCCCATGAAATAAATATTAATAAAGAAGCAATGACAGATTCGACTCAACTAAGTCTATCAGATTATAAAAAAGATAATTTTATAAACAAGATTATCAATATAGATATAGATAGATTAACCCCAATTGATTCTTTAACAATTTTAAATAATCTAATTCAAGATGCAATTGATCTAAAGGAGAATTAAAGTATGGGTAAAATTAAAGTTTTAGATAATATGACTATTCAAAAAATCGCTGCTGGTGAAGTTATTGAAAATCCAGCATCCATAGTAAAGGAATTGGTGGAAAACTCTTTAGATGCAAATGCTGAAAATATTGTAATAGAGATAAATAATGGTGGAAAGTCTTATATTCGAATAACTGATGATGGGGATGGCATACCTAAAGATGATGTTTCTATTGCTTTTAAAAGACACTCCACTTCAAAATTAAATAATATAAATGACATATACAGTATTATGTCATTAGGATTCAGGGGAGAGGCATTAGCTAGTATATCCACCGTATCTAAGATGGAAATCTTAACAAAAACCAGTGGTTCTGAAGCAGGGGTACATTCACATATAGAAGAAGGGGAAGTAATTTCTAGTGACATAGTTGGATGTCCTAAAGGAACTACAATGATAGTAAAAGATTTATTTTATAATTTACCCGTAAGAAAAAAGTTTTTGAAAAGTGATATATCTGAAGGCAATCAAATTAATGATATCATTACTAAACTAGTATTAGGAAATTATGAAAAGTCTATTAAATTTATTAGAGATGGTAAAACTATATTGCATACATCTAAAAACAAAGATTTGTTAGATACGATTTATACTGTATTAGGAAAAGATTTTGCTAATAATTTAATACAAATAGATTATAAAGACAGTTATATTAGGATAAATGGATTCATTTCTAATAATAATTTGTATAGAGGTAATCGGGGACATCAATATATGTATATAAATGGAAGATCTATAGTTAATTCTGCAATATCTAAATCTATAGAAAATAAATATAAATCTCTTATCCCTATTAATAGATTTCCTATTTTTGTTCTTAACATTGATATAGCTCCTGGAGAAATAGATGTAAATATACATCCTACAAAGCAGGAGGTTAAATTTATAAATAAGGATCGAGTTATTGGAACGATTACTAATTGTATAGAAAGATATTTATTAAGTTCATGTTCAATACCCCAAATATCAATGAATAAAGATAATCAAAAAGATGCAAAATCAGAACTACCTAAGTTGTACAATCTAAATGATAATGATTTAGATAAAGCTAGCAATATAACTGATGAGATAGTAGTCCGTGATTTCATAACAAATGGTTATAATGAAATAGAAAACTTAGAAATTGGAAATAATTTAGACTTCAAATTTAGTAACAATGAAAACAAAGAAAACCTAATAGAAAGTTATAAGCTTATCAATGAATCAGATAAAAACTTTAAATCTAATGATCCAAATTCAGATAATATTAATGATGAAATTTTAATCGAAGAGCAAACAATTCAGGATCAGCTATTAGATATAAATCCTATTGGTAGAATATTTAACACTTATATTATTGCAGAAAGTAAAGATGAAGAGAAGATATTTTTTATTGATCAACATGCTGCTCATGAACGTATAATGTATGAAAAGTTTAAAAAAGAATATGAAGAAGAATCTATAACCGTTCAACAATTAATAGTTCCAGAAATAATAGAGTTAACTAATAGTGAAATGAATAAATTGTTGGATAATATTAAAATTTTTATAAAATTAGGATTTGATTTAGAGGAATTTGGATCTAATTGTATAGCTTTAAGAGGTGTTCCACTAGTTTTTGGTAATCCAAAAGGTAGAGAGTTGTTTTTAGACATATTAGATAATATCGATTTTGAAGTTAAAAGTTCTTATGACCTAAAAGTTGAAAAAATTATGAAGATCTCATGTACAAAGGCTATAAAAAGTGGGGATAAAATTACTGATAGTGAGATATTGGCTTTATTAAAGGATTTAAGATCCTGTAAAAACCCGTATACATGTCCCCATGGAAGACCTACTGTAATAGAAATGAGTAAAAATGATATAGAGAAAGAATTTTTAAGGATTATTTAAAAGAGGTTGATTAAATGAAAGATAATTTAGTAGTGCTAATGGGTCCAACGGCAATTGGAAAAACAGATTTATCTGTTAATGTAGCTAAAGATTTAGATGGTGAAATTATATCTGCAGATTCAATGCAGATATATAAATATATGGATATAGGAACTGCAAAGATTACGCAATCTGAAATGCAAAATATTCCTCATTACTTAATAGATTTTATTTATCCTGATGAAGAATATACAGTGTCTAATTATCAATTTGACGCTAAAAATCTAATCCATGAAATAAATAGTCGCAATAAATTACCCATAGTAGTAGGTGGTACAGGTCTTTATATTAATTCATTAGTATACAATTTAAACTTTGCAAATGTACCACCTAATGAGGAAATTAGAAAAAGGTATGAAGACTTAGCTAATGAGTATGGAAATGAATACATTTATGAAAAACTTAAAAAAATCGATTTAGAGGGTTCTCAAAAAATAGAACTTGCAGATAGAAAACGTATTATCCGCTATTTAGAAATATTTGAATTAACAGGAAAAACAATGTCAGAACATAATAAAAACTTTAGAAAAGAAGTAACTGACTATAATTTAGCTATGATATGTCTTAATATGGATAGATCTATACTTTATAATAGAATAAATGATAGAGTAGATTTAATGATAGAAAAGGGACTTATTGGTGAAGTTAAAAAAATTTTAGATATGGGTTATAAAAAGAACTTGATTTCTTTACAGGGAATTGGATATAAGGAAATAATTAGCTATCTAGATGGAGAAATGAGTTTAAGTGAAGCCATAGATAAAATCAAACAAGGTAGTAGAAATTATGCAAAAAGACAATTGACATGGTTTAGGAGAGATAAAAGAATTAAATGGATCAATATTGATGAGTTTCAAAATAATCATGAATTAAGTATCTTCGTTCAAGAATATATTAACGATATAATAGATATTTAAAATAAACAATAAAAGGAGGAAATCTTTTGGGACAGTACACTAATTTACAGGATCTTTTTCTTAATAAAGCTAGAAAAGAAAAAATAAACTTGACAATTTTTCTGGTAAATGGATATCAAATAAGAGGCAAAGTAAAAGGTTTTGATAATTACACAGTTATTCTTGATATAGACCATAAACAACAAATGGTTTATAAACACGCTATTTCTACAATAGTTCCAGATATAAATATAGAACTAATTGATAAATAGTTAATAAATTACTTTGATTATAAAAGGGTGATATGAATTAAATGATACAAGATAAAACAATAAACTTATTATGCCAACAATTTAATATTAAAAAGGAAGTAATAGACTTTGTAAATAATAGTGAAAAATATATACTAAATAAATTTGAAAACATTGATAGTATAAAAGAATTCAATCAATATAAGGTTATCAATGCAATGCATTCATCTAGATTAAGTTCCACAGATTTTCATTGGACTACAGGTTATGGATATGGAGATATTGGTAGAGATAAATTAGAGGAAATTTACTCCAAAGTATTTAATACTGAAGATGCATTAGTGAGACCTACTATTGCATCAGGAACTCACGCGTTGACACTGACCTTATCCGGAATTTTGAGACCAGGTGATGAGCTAATATCTATATCTGGTTCTCCTTATGACACATTAAAGCAGGTCATAGGGGTAGAAGGTAATATGGAAGGAAATTTAATGGAGTTTGGTATTACTTATAAAGAAATTCCACTACTTAATAATAAAATAGATATTGAAAAAGTCAAAAGGTCTATTACTAATAAAAGTAAAATTGTGATGATTCAAAGATCTACAGGATACAGTGATAGAAGAGCTCTAACTATTGATGAAATAGAAGAGGCAGTTAGGGAAATAAAAAAATACAACGAAGATATCATAATAATGGTAGATAATTGCTATGGTGAATTTTTAGAGGAAAGAGAACCTACAGATGTAGGTGTAGATATAATGGCTGGATCTTTAATTAAGAACCCCGGAGGTGGTTTAGCATTATCTGGAGGATATATAGTAGGAAAAAATAAATTAGTAAATTTAGTTGCTAATAGATTGACTGCTCCAGGACTTGGTAAAGATTGTGGGTTAACATTTGGTACAACAAGAACCAGTTTACAAGGTTTATTCCTTGCGCCACATATTGTATCAGAGGCTGTCAAAGGTGCTCTTTTGGTAGCGATTGTATATAAAAATTTAGGCTTCAAAGTCATTCCAGATATTGATGATAAAAGAAGTGATATTATTCAAGGGATACAGCTACTAAATGGTGAGAGAGTTGCTGAATTTTGTAAAGGTATACAATCAGCTTCCCCAGTTGATTCCTACGTAGTTCCTATGGCTTGGGATATGCCAGGATATGAAGACTCAGTAATAATGGCTGCTGGAGGGTTTATTGAAGGTTCCTCTATAGAATTAAGTGCCGATGGCCCGATGCGAGAACCATATTACGCTTACTTTCAAGGTGGATTAACATACGAACACTGCAAACTAGGAGTATATAAATCTTTAAATAATCTTTATATTAAAAATCTAATTAATCTAGAACAATAAAAAAACCCACTATGGGTTTTTTTATATTCTCCTAAATAATCCTATTGCTTTCCCTAATATACTTACTTCATCTGCATATATGGGGCTCATAAATTGATTTTCAGGTTGCAGTCTAATGCGTTTTTTCTCTTTGTAGAACCTTTTTATTGTAGCTTCATCTTCCAATAAGGCTACAACGATTTCTCCATTATTTGCACTTTTTTGCTCTTTAACTAGGACTAGGTCTCCATCCAGTATACCTGCATCAATCATACTTTCACCTTGAACTTTTAATAAAAAAACATCATGTCCTTCCACCAATTCAATAGGAACAGGATAAGTATCTTCAATGTTTTCTACAGCCAAAATGGGAGAGCCAGCTGTAACTTTACCAACTATTGGTACATCTACAGTTTTCTTTTTAATTAACAAAAAGTCATCTTCTTTATCCAGAATCTCAATAGCTCTTGGTTTAGTTGGATCCTTTCTAATATATCCTTTAGATTCCAACTTTTCTAAGTGTCCATGTACAGTAGAAGTAGATTTTAAATTTACACCTTTACAAATCTCTCTTACTGCAGGTGGATACCCTTGTCTTTGAATTTCACTTTTTATATAGAGCAATATTTCGATCTGTTTTTGAGATAAATCTTCATACATTTCCAACACCTCACTTTGTATATTTTATTTCTAATTATAGCTATTATAACATAGCATCTTAAATTATTCAAACAAAGGTTCTGATTTTTTTCAAAAAAGTATTGACATTAAACAAATGTTTGTGTAGAATGTATTTAGAACTACTGTTTAGAACTATTGTGCGAGGTGGAATATGAAAAGATATAAAATTATAAGTAAAAAAAGGTTTTATTTATTCATTACTTCAATACTAACTTTAATTACGATTATATTTATGTTTTTTACATCACACATAAACGTTCATAGTGGGATATTAACTGAAGAATATCATGAACTTTTAATCGTAGAAGGTGATACTTTGTGGGATATAGCTTTAAAATATAAACCTAATAGATATGACGTAAGAGATATGGTATGTAAGATTCAATATCTTAATGATATAAACACCCCTCATATAACTCCAGGCGAGATAATAAAAGTACCTATAATAAAATAAACTACGATGCTAAGCATCGTAGTTTATTTTATTTGTGATTTATTTTATTTCCCAATGGATTACTCTTTATCGCATCCCTCAATCTATCATCATCAGTATGTGTATATATCTGAGTAGTAGATACGGATTCATGCCCAAGTATCTCTTGTAACGCTCTTATATCTACATTACCATATTTATACATTAAGGTAGCCGCTGTATGTCTTAATTTATGAGTAGAATATATATCTGTATCTAACCCTGCCTTATCCAAATATCTATCTATCATATGTTGGATCGCTCTATTACTCATTCTATTTTTTCTTTTGCTTATAAATAAAGCTTTAGGATCTTTAGAGTTAAGAGGTCTTACATTAATATAATCATTAATAGCATAAACACATGCATCATTTAGATAAATAGTTCTTTCTTTATTTCCTTTACCTATAACGGTTAAAGTATCATTATCTTTGATTTTGTCCATATCAATACTAGATAATTCAGAAAGTCTGAGACCACAGTTTAAAAATAATATTATAATTGCATAATCTCTTTTTCTATATTCTTCATTTTTATTTTCTAATACGGCATTTAATAATCTATTGGATTCATCTAAAGTAAGATAAATAGGTTGCCTGGAATTCATTTTTGGAAATTCTAAAAACTGCGCAGGGTTAGCATCAATTATATTGATCTTGGCATGTAGGTAATGAAAAAAAGAGCGAAGAGATGCAACCTTTCTAGATTTAGCAGAATTCCCATTATTCCTTTGCTTATCTACGAAAGAGATAAAGGCGTGCAAATCTTGTATATGTATTTTTTTAATTAGCTCAATGTCTATATCTGATATATCTATATCCTCAAAATATATATCAGAATCTACCATTCTATACCTTTGTTTAATGAATTTAAAAAACATCCTTAGATCCAAATAATATTCTTTTACCGTATTAGGAGATGTTCCTTTAATGGTCTCCATATAATTTAAATAATCTTCTAAAATAATAGGTATATTTGACATTCGATCCCTCTTTTCCAACTTTTCTATACTTCATTAGTCACAAAATAGTTATTTTGTGACTAATGAAGTATAGTTACATAATATCATATAATTGAATATTATTCCAGTATTAATCTTATATAAAATTATTGTCTCACAAAACAACGTAGTAGATTCACACGTTATTACATATTTATAAATCCATTAAACTTTATACCACGTTCTACAAAGTTATAAGAAATAATACTTACTCTAAATAATTAGACGATTTTTAAATAAATATTATAAATTTTGGGTTTATAAGTCTAAATACATAATTTCATGATAGGTTCTCAAAAATCAAAGCCTCAAATTCTATTTTAAGCACTTTAAACTAAGATATCTATAGTAACACTAGTCGAAGTAAAACAATTGGATTTAACGAGGAATATAGGCCTAATTCTGATGATTTGTAAATAAAAATTACAAAATGCATACTTTTATTTTATCATTTACACTATTTGGTATATATTAGTATATAAAGGATAAACTTCAAATAAAAGGAAGGCTTAGGTTTACATATTATTATTATGTAAACCTAAGCCTTCCTTTTATTATAGTTAAAGTGTTAGATATAGTTAAAACTGCTAGACTATATCTTTTCCTTATATATATCTTTTAAAACTGTTTTTATGATAAATAACGAATCATCAAAAGATGATCTATATTGTCTCAAAATTATATCATAATGTTTAATACCAGAATCTGTAATTTTATATCGTCTTATTGTTCTTTTTTGAGGTTCTTCCCAATGCCCTTGTATGTATCCTTCGGATTCTAATTCTCTTAATAAAGGATAAATCATCCCTGGGCTAGGACTCCATTTATTATTTAGTCTTCTACTAATCTCATCTTTTAATTTGTTGCCGTAATAATCTTTTTCATTTAATAAATGTAGTATATATAATTTTACAAAAGCTGTAGTTCCTATGGTTGTAGGAAATTGTCTTTGTCTTTCTCCTTTGTATAAACTCAACCCTCATCATCTCCTTAATTTTATAGATCAATTATATTTTTATAGTTCCTAGTTTTATCATTGACCTATATCAATTTATAATAATAAAAAACCTGCCATAGGGCAGGTTTTATTCACTTACTATCTTGGTTCAACAATCAATTTTATAGCTGTTCTTTCTTCACCATCAATTAGAATATCCGTAAAAGCCGGGATACATATTAGATCCATTCCACTTGGTGCTACAAATCCCCTAGCAATAGCTACAGCTTTAATAGCTTGATTTAATGCACCTGCTCCAATAGCTTGAATCTCAGCACTTCCCTTTTCGCGTAGAACCCCTGCTAATGCACCTGCTACAGAATTTGGAATAGATTTTGCTGATACTTTTAATACATCCATTAAATAGCCCCCCTATATTAATTTTAATATATACTGTTTTGTATATTATATCTAAATTAATTATTTTGCATATTCAATAGCCCTAGTTTCACGTATCACATTTACTTTAATTTGACCTGGATAGTCTAATTCTGATTCAATTCTTTTTACAATTTCCCTTGCAGTATGAATAGTTTGTAGTTCATCTACTTCCTCAGGTTTAACCATAATTCTTATTTCTCTTCCAGCTTGAATAGCAAAAGATTTTTCAACTCCAGCTACCGAGTTAGCAATTTCTTCTAACTTTTCCAACCTTTTTATATAAGCCTCTAAAGTTTCTCTTCTTGCACCTGGCCTAGCGGCTGATATTGCATCAGCAGCTTGTACTAAAACTGCTTCTATAGTGGTTGGTTCTATATCTCCATGATGGGCAGCTATTGCATGTAAAACTTCTTTTGACTCTCTATATCTTCTAGCTAAGTCAACTCCTATATCTACATGAGGACCTTCAACTTCATGATCTACAGCTTTTCCTAAATCATGTAACAAACCAGACCTTTTTGCAATTTTAATATCCGCACCTAGTTCTGCGGCCATAATACCAGCTAAATGGGACACTTCTATAGAGTGTTTTAATACATTTTGTCCATAACTAGTTCTATATTTTAGCCTACCTAAAAGCTTAATAATTTCAGGATGAAGTCCATGTATACCAGTTTGGAAAGCAGCTTCTTCTCCCTCTTCTTTGATAATATTATCCACTTCTTTCCTTGCCTTTATTACCATTTCTTCAATTCTAGCAGGATGGATTCTACCATCAACAATTAATTTCTCAAGGGCTATTCTTGCTATTTCTCTCCTAATAGGATCAAATCCAGATAGCACTACAGCTTCTGGAGTATCATCTATTATTAAATCAATACCTGTTAATGTTTCTAAAGTTCTTATATTTCTACCTTCTCTACCGATTATTCTACCTTTCATCTCGTCATTAGGTAGTGCTACTACTGTTACAGTAGATTCTGCAACATGATCTGCAGCACATCTTTGAATTGATTGAGAGATAATTTCTTTAGCTTTTTTATCTGCCTCTTGCTTAGCTTGATATTCCATTTCTTTTATCATAATAGCAGTTTCATGAGAAATTTCTTTTTTAACTCCATCTAAAATTAATTCCTTTGCTTCCTCTGAAGTTAGTCCAGAAAGTCTTTCTAATTCTAATAATTGTTTTTCATATAATTCATTAATTGAGGCTTCTTTTTCATCGAGTAACTTATTTTTTCTAATAATCGCCTCTTCTTTTCTTTCTAAAGTTTCAGATTTTCTATCTATTGATTCTTCTTTATTCAAAATCCTTCTTTCTAATTTTTGAATCTCATTTCTTCTTTCTCGATTTTCTCTTTCAACTTCCGTTCTAAGTTTATGAACCTCTTCCTTAGCCTCTAACATAAATTCTTTTTTTTGTGCTTCTCCATCTTTTTTAGCATCTTCTACAATTTTTTTAGCTAGCTCTTCAGCGTTATTTATTTTACCTTCGCCTATATGTTTTCGTATAAAATATCCGACGATTAATCCAATAATTATGCCAAGAACTATATATACAGCTTCAATAACTAAACACCTCCATTTTTATTAATTTTTCAAGTTCCATACTACCTTTTACAATTTCATAAATTCATAAATTTGATAGTCTTAATTAATTAAGACTATCATGCACCATTGTATGGCTACACAACTTTATTTTATTACTTATCTACTCTAATGTCAAGATGTAATTAAGGTTCCACTCTAGCTATATAGCTTATATCATTCACTAAATCAATTCTATAACTATTATCACCTAAAGCCGCTAAATGTTGATTATGTGTTATCATAATGATTTGCCTATTAAACATTTCAGCGGTTTGCTTTAAAAAATCTCCAACATTGTATATATAATCTTCACTTACATGTTTAGCAGGTTCATCTAAAATTAAAGGGCCTTCAATTCTTGGCTTGTGAACTTGCAAAAAAGCTACTCTTAGGGCTAAAGAAACTATATCTACAACGCCTCCCCCTCTTGCTAGTTCTGGTTTAGTTCTTATCTTCAAATCATTACTTTCAGTAGTAACATAAAATTCTGCACTAGATTTATTTCTTAATTCTTCAATTTCAATTTCAAACTCAATATTAGATTCGAATATAAATTGTAAACATTTAGTAACTAAACCTTCAATTTGAGTTTTTGCTTGTTCTCGTGCAAATTCTGATGTTTTCTGAAACAAAACTATCACTTTTTCTAAAAGTTCAATATTCCCTTGTAAAGATAAGACTATAGTTTTATCATTATTAAGCTGCTCTAACAGTTTTTCTCTTTTACCTTGTTCTTTAGAAACAAAGTCTTTTAAAAGTTCTATTTCTTCTTTTAAAACATTTATATCGTTAATCATAATATCACTTCTTTTCTAATAAGTCTCTTGGTAATAATTTATTGGCTTCATAAAATAAATTATTAATTTCATTTGTTAATTTTTCAATTTCTATATCTAACTCTTCAGGCTTCACCCCTAAATTGTTTAATTCTTCAATTAATTCTTCTTCTTGTTTTTTCAATTGTTCTAGCCTAGCTTCTGCCCTATATTTTAGAGCTTTTGCTTTTTCTAAGTTTTCTTTTAAATTGCTTATCTCTTTATCGTAATCCATGATTATTCCTCCTCCAAATAATACCCTATAATATGGCTTATTTTATTATCATCTATATGACTAAGACAAAATGGACATACTCCTTG
Organism: Wansuia hejianensis; assembly: GCF_014385225.1. Taxonomy (GTDB): domain Bacteria; phylum Bacillota; class Clostridia; order Tissierellales; family Tissierellaceae; genus JACRTK01. The sequence continues at coordinate 121,393 of NZ_JACRTK010000002.1, read as the reverse complement.
TTTTTTTAGTAATTCTTTATATTTGTTCAAATTGCTATCAATAACCACACTAGCTTTATCAAAGGTAGCTAATTCTTCTATATATTTATTTTTAACGATTCTAATATTATCGGATAAAATATTAAATCTTTTTAAACTATGGAGAGTATTTTCTAATTTATCACAAATTATATTTACTGTATCTATTTTATCAAATCTTTCTATATATTTTTTTCCTATTTCTAAACTTTTTTGATTTGCATTAAATTTTTCTTTGATATTTTTTAAATCCTTAAGTCTACTATTTTCTAATTCAACTTTATCAATTTTTTTATACACATTTGATAAAGTAGCTAATTTACTATTCATTAGTGTAAACACAGCTATACTTTTAGTACAATCATTTATTTGGCATTCTAACTTTAGTAAATATGTTTTTTTATTTGTAATATCTAATAATATATTATAAATATTTTTAACTTTGGCAATATCTTTTAAGTCATTGATTATAGAAATAGAATTATTAATCTCATCTTTTAGTCTGACCAGATTGTTTTTTCTAAGAATAAAATGTTTCAATTCCTTACACAAAATATCTGCTTTTTTTAAGATCTTTTCCAATATTTCAATATGTTTTAAATTATCTAATTCACTCGTTATTATTTCAATTTCATGTTTTATTTCCTTATATTCACTTGATATATTTATTAGATGTTCTTTCTTTATGTTCAATTTATTTATTAGACTTTCCATTGTTTCTAACTCTTTTAGTCTTAAGGATAAGTTATCAAGATAGGCATATTCTTCAATTTCTTTTTCTAATTTTAATATCTTTTCATCTAAATTTTTCTTAGATATAGATGCATTTCTTAAATCTCTTAGAGTATTCTTAAGTGCGTCATCGATTACATTAACTCCTATTAATCTACCAATTGCACTAGCTCTTGTACTTGTTTTGTTAGATAATAAAAAAGCCCCTTCAAGTTGCTCACCTATATTTATCGCACTTGAATCAGTACTATCTAAATATATTTTTTTAATACCTATTTGATCTATTATTTCTTGTGGTACCCCTGTTCCAAATCCCTCAAAAATAAACTCTTTTCCTTCTTCATCATAAAGAATATACGTATTTTTAGATTTCGTTCTTAATCTTTTAACTTTTGTATTATCACTAAATTCCAAGGTTACAGAACATTCAGTTTCTCCTTCTCTTATAAAATAATTTCCAGAAGGTTCATTATATAACGCCCATTTGATTCCTCTAATAATTGCTGATTTTCCAGAATCTGATGGTCCAACTATAACATTTAATCCTTCATTAAATTCTAAAGCACTTTCTTTATGGGATTGGAAGTTTTTAAGAGTCACTTTTTTTAAATATTTCATAATCATTCACCAACCATATCTTTCAATTGTGCATGGGCTATTCTCTTTAAGGCTTCAACTTTTACTTCTTCCGGAACTCCTTCCGAATTAGAAACTTCTATTAAAACATCATTAATGTCTATTTTATCAAAGTTTAATGCAGTATCTATAGTTTGCTTAAACTCATACATTCGCTCTCTCTTATATATATTTTTCTCTATTTCTTCTCTATCTAAAACTGACTCACCATTTTTTGCAGTTTTTAAATTTATATAAGAAATATCTATCTTATCTGTTAAACTAATAATTAAAACCTTAGGTTTTCGGTTCATCTCTTGTAAACTATTAGATATACGCACCATACTCCCCGGATTTATGAAGTATTTATTATCTATTTGAATATCACTAAAACCGGAATGATAATGTCCCGATAATGTGATATCAGCTAGTGTATCTTTAATACTGTCTACTAATGTATATGGTATACCTTTTATGAAGGGTTTATCTAAAAGCATACCGTGTACTAAATGAATAGAATAATCTACATTCTCATCTACATTATTTACAGTATAATATTTCTTATAATTCAAACTATCTATATCGTACACATAAGGTTGTCCAGTTACCTGAGCCTTAATATGATTCTTACTAAGAATAACTTTATCACCTTGATTAATTATGTTTAATATCCCCAACTCTGATAACAAACCTATCATTGTTCTATTTATGGTTTTAGGATTATGTCCATAAATATCATGATTTCCACTTATCATATATATGGGGATTTTAAACTGTTTAAGTATCTTAGCGAATCGACTTACAACAGATACTGAAACGTCAGGTCTATCAAATAAGTCTCCCCCATGTAAAACGTAGTCAATATCTTCCCTACTTATAATATCAAGTATTTCATATAGCTTTTTTTCTAATGTATCAACAAAATCATCTTTCCTATTTTTAGGTGATGTACCCCTTATGTGAGTATCTGTAAAAAATAACAGTTTCAAAATAACACTCCTAACATAAAACCTCCTATTGAAAGGAGGTTTTTACACTATATATTATTCCTCTGAGTTTGTTAAATTATCATCAGAATTATTATCATCTTGAAGTAATCCATTCTTGATTCTTACCTTTTTTTCTATCTCTAAACATATTTCTGGATTTTCTCTTAAAAATTCTTTAGAGTTTTCTCTACCTTGACCAAGCTTATGTTCACCATAACTATACCAAGAACCAGATTTTTTAATTATATCAGATGTTACAGCTGCATCTAATATATTTCCCTCCTTGGAAATTCCCAAGCCATACATTATGTCAAATTCAGCTTGCTTAAAAGGTGGAGCTACCTTATTCTTTACAATTTTCACTCTAGTTCTATTTCCTAAAATTTCATCACCTTGTTTAATAGAATCTATTCTTCTAACATCTAATCTAACACTAGCATAAAATTTCAATGCTCTACCACCTGAAGTTGTCTCAGGATTCCCGAACATTACACCAACTTTTTCTCTTAGTTGGTTAATAAAAATACAAGTAGAATTAGACTTATTTATAGCTCCAGCCAATTTTCTTAGAGCTTGGGACATTAGCCTTGCTTGAAGCCCAATATGGCTATCTCCCATTTCACCTTCTATTTCCGCTTTTGGAACTAAAGCAGCAACAGAGTCAACAACAACAATATCAATGGCACCACTACGTACTAACGCTTCCGCAATTTCTAAGGCTTGTTCACCAGTATCAGGTTGTGATATTATTAATTCTTCTATATCCACACCTAGTTTTTGTGCATATCCAGGATCAAGTGCATGTTCAGCATCTATAAATGCTGCTATTCCTCCCAGCTTCTGTGCTTCAGCTATAACATGTAATGCAACTGTTGTTTTACCTGATGATTCTGGTCCATAGATTTCTATAATTCTACCTCTAGGTAATCCACCTATTCCTAAAGCAATATCTAAATCTAAAGATCCCGTTGGAATAACGTCTAGTTCCATTTGCACATTTTCACCAAGACGCATAATAGAACCTTTTCCAAATTGCTTTTCAATTTGATTAATTGCTAAATCTAATGCTTTCTTTTTTTCACCTATATCAGTCATATGTTTCCAGTATAACTGGATTCACCCCTTTCACTTATCTCGAACATTAGTTTTCTAAGATATATGTTATCTTATTTCATTCTATAAGTCAATGATTTTTTAATAAAAACATTCTAATTTCATTTAAAGCTTTTATAGCAGCTTTATCTTGTATTGATTGCCTATCACCACTGAATTTGCATTTAATAACTTTATACTTATACTTTGTCATTATACACATATAAATCAAGCCTACATCTTCTTCAGTTTCTTTTGTATTAGGACCAGCATATCCTGTAATAGAAAAAGCCAAATCAATATTAGATTTATCAAGTAATCCTTTAGCCATTTCATAAGAGATTTCTTTACTTACTGGACTATATTTCTTTAATGTGGAAGCATTTATATTCAATTCGTCAATTTTAGATTGGTTACTATAGGTTATAATACTTCTATCAAGAACATTAGAGGCTCCTGGTATTCGAGTAATCTTACTAGCAATTAATCCACCAGTACATGATTCGCATAGTCCAAGGATATATTTTCTCTCCTTCAGCATGTCTAATACTACTTCCTCTATGGATATATTATCATATCCATAAATATATTGTTTTAATTCCTTACTAAGTTTTAAAGTAATATTATCAATTTCATTTTTAAGCTTATTTCGATTCTTACCCTTACCTATAATCTTAATTTCAACAGTTCCCATTTTAGCAAAGGTAGTAATATTTGTTTCCCTAGTTGATAGATTCATATCTAATAGTTTAGTTTCTAAAGTTGATTCTCCGATACCTATAGTATTTATGGATTTTGTAAGGACATAAAAGTCCTCTTTTATCAAAGGTATTACATAATTATCAAACATTAAAGTCATTTCACTAGGTGGACCTGGTAACATAATAATCTTCTTATCATTTATATTAATAAATATTCCAGGGGCTGTTCCTATTGTATTTTCAATGAAAATAGAATTTTTAGGTTTAAGAGCTTGTTTTCTATTGTTTTCTGTCATTGATTTATTCATATCTAAAAACATTTGTGAAATTTTTTCTTCCATATTAGAATCAAGTACTAGTTCAAGATCTAGTAATTCAGCTATAACCTCTTTAGTTAGATCATCCTTAGTAGGACCTAGTCCTCCCGTAGTAATTATTAGATCAGCTCTATTTAAAGCTATATCTATTACACTAGCCAATCTTAATTTATCATCATCAACCGATGTATGGTAATATGCCTCTATTCCTAATTCTAAAAGTTTCTCCGATAAGATAGTAGCATTTGTATTTAATATACTTCCAGAAACTATTTCTGTTCCAACTGTAACTATTTCTGCTATCATCATTATCACCTATCGCTTATTATCTGATTTTAATGTATTAATATTTTTATAAATATAATCTATTCCCGATAATACTGTCATAACTAAAGATATATATAACATAATTACATCCATTGGAATATTTAACTTTGAAAATATAATATTATCTAATAAAAGAAGTATAATAGCTATAAGCTGTGCTACAGTTTTAAATTTACCTAACGAGCTTGCAGCTATAGTTATACCTTCGGAAGCAGCTATTACTCTAAATCCAGTAATAGCAAATTCCCTTGCTAGTATTATAATAACAATCCATCCTGGTATCTTACCTATTTCAACCAATAAAACAAATGCTGCTGTTACTAAAATTTTATCCGCCAAAGGATCCATAAATTTCCCGAATTTAGTTACTAAATTTCTACTTCTAGCAATATATCCATCTAAGGCATCTGTCAAAGAAGCGATAATAAATATTATAGCTGCATAAGTAAGATGATTTTCAATATTTACATAAAATAGAACAATAAATACTGGTACAAGTAACACTCTTATTAAAGTAATTTTATTTGGTAAGTTCATAATTCTACCTCCTATATATTCTATATATTTTAAGATCGTCTAGGAAGATATTTATAGTATCTCCCATATATTATTAATTATTTAAAAGCATATTATAAAATCTTAATATCCTCTAAATCTTCTTCATCTATTAAAACCTTTCTCGGCTTACTACCTTCGTATCCTCCAATAATATTCATTTGTTCCATTTCGTCTACTATTCTAGCTGCTCTCGCATAACCTATTCTTAATTTTCTTTGTAGGAATGATATAGAAGCTTGTCCTTCTTCCACTACTAGTTTAATGGCATCTGGCAGCAGTTCGTCACTATCAATAAAATCTAACTCATTTTTATTATCAATGTCCTCTATAAAATCTTCATTATAGCTAGAAACATTGTTTTCTTTTAAGAAGTTTACAACATTTTCTACTTCAGCATCACTGATAAATGCCCCCTGTATCCTTTCAGGCTTTGAATAGAATGATGGATAAAATAGCATATCACCTTTACCTAACAACTTTTCAGCTCCACTCATATCTAAAATAGTTCGAGAATCAACTTGTGAGGATACAGCAAAAGAAATTCGTGAAGGTATATTAGCCTTTATAGTTCCAGTAATTACATCTACTGATGGCCTCTGAGTAGCAACAATTAAGTATATACCTGCCGCCCTAGCCATTTGAGCTAATCTACAAATGTAATCTTCTACTTCTTGTGCAGCAACCATCATAAGGTCAGCTAACTCATCGATAACTATTACAATTGTAGAAAGTTTCTCTAGATTATGATTGACAGCCTTTTTATTGTAAGAATGTATATCTCTAGTGCTATTTTCTGCAAACATTTTATATCTTCTTTCCATTTCTTGTACCATCCCATTTAATGCTAAAGAAGCCTTCTTAGCATCTGTAACTACTGGTATTAATAGATGAGGAATCTCATTATATATACTTAGTTCTACAACTTTCGGGTCTATTAATAACAACTTTACATCTGCAGGAGAAGATTTATAAATTATACTCATTATTATAGTGTTTATGCATACACTTTTACCTGATCCTGTAGCTCCAGCAATAAGTAAGTGAGGCATCTTATCTATAGATGATATGACAGGTTTTCCTGTTACATTCTTACCTAAAGCTAATGGTACTGTGGAATCTATATTTTTATACTCATCAGATAATAGGATTTCTTTCAAATATACATTATCCTTTATTATATTTGGTACTTCTATTCCAACTGCAGCTTTCCCAGGAATAGGAGCTTCAATTCTAATATCTGAAGAAGCTAGACTTAAAGCAATATTATCAGATAAAGAAACAATTTTACTTAATTTAATTCCTGGAGCAGGTGAAAGTTCATAGCAAGTAATTGTAGGACCTTTATTTATTTGACTAATTGTTGCATCTATTCCAAAGTTTTGCATTGTTTCTTCTATTATTCTTGCATTATTTAATACTTCCTTCTTATCTCCTCCATCTTGTTTATTCCCAGGTGATTTTAACATTGTAATTGGTGGTATATTATAGTCTACGTTTTCAGATTTTATTTCAGGTTTTTCAACACTTACAATAGATGACTTTGATTCATCTATTGTAAATTTATTTTCAACGTTATTATGTAGATTAGTATAATCTAAAATAGATATATCTTTTTCTATAGAAGGTATGTCTTTATGCTTTAAAACTTTATTTTTTCTATCATTTCTCTCATTTTTTTTCCCTTTTTTAAATCTTTTAATCTGAATTCTTTTAAAAAGATCTTTTACTTTAATTTCAAATAACATAATAATAGAAATACAAGTGATACAGCTAAGGATTATATAACCACCAATTTTCCCAAATAACTTATAAAAAAAATAACCAAAAAATCCACCAATTACTCCACCACCTTTATTAAACTTAGATAAAGTACTAGTAAGTTTAATTCTGACTATTAAGGTCTCTGAAATATCATTTTTGCCATCTAATAAAATTAAAAAACTAATGAAAAGAATAAGTATTATTATTGATTTCTTATTTTCCATTTTGTCAAACCTGTCCAAGATAAAAACAATTCCAACTGCTATCATAGCAACTGGAAAAAAATAACCGCCAAAGCCCATGAGAGTAAAGATAGTATTTCTTATTATTGAGCCTATTATCCCCATTTCTAAGTTTAAGGAACTGAGTAGTGATATAATTCCAAAGGTAATTATTATTACTCCAACTATTTCTTTATTAAATTGCTCTTTTAAACGCTTTGTTTTTCCACCTTTTTTCTTTGCCATAATAATCCCCTTTATAATAATAAAATATACCAATAGCTAAAAGTTATATCCCCCTTTAGCATTGTATTATCTATCATTATAACACAATTAATACCCTTTATCTATTTATTAGAAACTATCATTTTATCTAATTTATCTAAAGCGTTAGATAATCCACCTACTTCATTTATTAATCCATATTTAACTGCCTCTTCCCCAATTAATATAGTTCCTACATCATTTGCTAATTCATCAGTAGCATACATCAGTTTTATGAAATCTTCCTCCTTAATATCAGAAGTTCTTAAGACAAATTTGTTGATTCTTTGTTGCATTTTTTTAAAATAGTTAAAAGTTTGAGGTACACCTATGACTAATCCAGTTGTTCTTATAGGGTGTATTGTCATTGTAGCAGTTGGTACAATAAATGAATAGTCTGTAGAAGTCGCTAGTGGAACCCCAATACTATGGCCACCTCCTAAAACTAATGATACTGTTGGCTTATTAGTGCTATTAATCATCTCAGCTAATGCTAATCCTGCCTCTACATCTCCACCAATTGTATTAAGAATGATTAATATTCCCTCTACTTTTGGATTTAATTGAGCACTTATGAGTAAAGGAATTATATGTTCATATTTTGTTGATTTTTTATCAGACCCTGCTATACTATGGCCCTCAATTTCTCCAATTATAGAAACAAATTGCACATTAGTCTTAAATTCCAAATTTGCTGGCACACCAAATTCTTTTATATTATCACTTTTTTCTTGTAAATTATTTTCATCTGTATTGGTCATAATTCTTCCTCCTAAAATATATTACTATATAGCTTTCGCCATATTTCTTATAATATGTAAAAAAAGAAAACATAGTCCTATGTTTTCTTTTTTACATATTAATTTTGTAATCCCATTTTAAGAATCAAATTCTACTATAATCATATCATAACCAATTTTCCGAATTGCCGACCATGGTATTTCTATACCATTTTGTTCTATGCCTAAAAACTTAAATCCTATTTTTCTTTCAGGTGCAATTAAGCTATGGATTTTACCCGTTTCTTTATCGAATACTATATCAGCATCAATTAAAAGTCCCATTCTAGCACCATTGTCTAAATTTACTATTTCCTTTTCTCCTAATTCACTTAATCTCATATAATCACCTCATTTATCTTCTGTTTAATTATATGAGTTAATAAGTGTATTATGCATTATCATTTATGATAATATTTTTTATGATTATTTTTTCTTAAATACCTGTATGACCAAATCCACCTTTTCCTCTATTTGTTGTTTCTAGAGAATCCACCTCTTCAAAATCAATTGATTCGTATTTATTTAAAACAAACTGTGCTATCCTATCACCTTTATTAATAATAAAACTTTCATTGCTTAAATTGATTAAGATTACTTTGATCTCACCTCTATAATCGCTGTCTATAGTTCCTATTCCATTTGCTAAGGTTATTCCATGTTTTAATGCTAATCCACTTCTACCTCTTATCTGGCCCTCATATCCCTTGGGAATTGCTATATATAGTCCAGTTGGAACTAAGTATCTCTCAAATGGTTTCAATTCAACAGGAGAAGAAATATTAGCTTGTAGATCTATTCCTGCTGAACCATCTGTCTTATATGCTGGCAGTGGAAATTCACTTTTATTTACTATCTTTATCTTCATTAAAATCACCTCATATGCGTATTTTATTACTAGCTTATCTTTTGATATAGATTAATATATGTTTTACTAATCTACAAATTCATTGTACTTTAGATTTTCTTATAGTACTATTAATAATTCTATAAATTTGAAATTATTATCTCATTTCACTAAAATATATTTAAAGTATATCACTTATTCTACCGACTTTATATCCTTTTTCAAATAGGTAATCAATAATTTCTGGTAAAGCTTTGTTTGTATTCTCTGTTGGATGCATTAGCACGATTCCTGAATTATGTACCTTTTCTGTTACTCTTTGTATAATTTTATCCTTAGTACTATCATCTCTCCAGTCAATTGTATCAATACTCCATAATATTAGTTTATAATCTAATTCTTTTGCTGCCTTTATTGTATTATCATTATAAGCTCCAGATGGGGGTGCAAAGTATTTTGGTGAACTATTGGTAATACTCTTAATTATATCATGTGCTTTTTTAATTTCTTCATAATTTCTATTGAAATCTAATTTATCGTAATCTATATGTTGGAATCCATGATTACCAATTTCATGACCTTCATCATAAATAAGTTTTACTAAATCATTATGTTTTTCTGCCCATCTCCCTGTTATAAAAAAAGTAATCTTTATATCTTTTTCTTTAAAAACATCTAACATACCTCTAATATATTCATTTCCCCAATCAACATTACATGCAAAAGCTATTATTTTTTCATCTTTGTTTCCCTGATATATGATATCTGTATTAAATACATCTTCAACTTTATCACGCCGCTGAACAACTATAAATATGGTTAGAATTAAAATTAAAGCTAATAAAATTAAATATAATGTCTTCCTATTCACAATTAAAAGTCTCATTCATATATACCTCCTATATATTATTATCTAATATATATTCATTAGGATTAATAATATACAGAAAATAAAAACATGAACCCATTAGGTTCATGTAAATACTAACTATTCTTGATTAGAATTCTCTTCAGTTAATAATGCTTTCCTAGAAAGGTTTATTCTTCCATGGTTGTCAATCTCCATAACTTTTACTAAAACATCATCACCTACTGCCAGTACATCTTCAACCTTATTAATTCTCTCTTTTGCTATATTAGAAATGTGAAGTAGTCCTTCTTTTCCATTTAAAACATCTACAAAAGCACCAAAGTTTGTTATCTTTGTAACCTTGCCAAGATATATATCTCCTACCTCAACTTCTTTAACAATAGACTCTATTATTTCCATAGCTCTTTTCCCTTTATCAGCATCAATTGCAGCTATAGAGATTTTACCGTCATCATTAATATCTATTTTTACTCCAGTTTCATCTATTATTTTATTAATAACTTTTCCACCTGGCCCTATTACATCTCTAATCTTATCTGGATTAATTTGCATCGTAAATATCTTTGGAGCATATGGTGACAATTCTTGTTTTGGGACTGTAATTGTTTCAGCCATTTTATCTAGAATAAATAATCTGCCAATTCTGGCCTTCTCTAAAGCTGTTTCAAGTACAGCCCTATCAATTCCAGATATCTTTATATCCATCTGTATAGCAGTAATCCCTTTTCTAGTTCCTGCTACTTTAAAATCCATATCTCCTAGATGGTCTTCCAGTCCTTGGATATCAGACAGTATTGCTAATTTATCCTCTTCCTTTATTAAGCCCATTGCAATTCCAGCTACTGAATCCTTAATAGGAACTCCTGCATCTAATAAAGATAATGTACTTCCACAAACACTTGCTTGTGAAGAAGAACCATTAGAACTCAATACTTCAGAAACTAATCGAATAGTATAAGGGAACTCATCTTCAGAAGGAATAACTGGTTCTAATGCCCTTTCTGCTAAAGCTCCATGCCCTATTTCTCTTCTTCCTGGACCTCTTAGAGGCCTTGTATCACCAACAGAATATGGTGGGAAATTATAATGATGCATGTATCTTTTTGATTCTTCCTCGCCTATACCATCAATTATTTGTACATCAGATGATGCACCTAGAGTTGTTATAGTCAACACCTGAGTCTGACCTCTAGTAAACAATCCAGATCCATGGGTCCTTGGAAATAATCCAACTTCTGTTGTTATATGTCTTATCTCATCTAGTTTTCTATTATCTGGTCTTATACCCTCTTCTATTATTAACCTTCTTACTTCAGTTTTTATAATATCATCAATTACTTCTAAAATATCCTTTTCATTATCTGGATAATCTTCTATGAATCTTTCTAAGATATCTTTAGTCACTAAGTCAATGTTATTTTCTCTTTCTTGTTTTTCCACAGTATTAACTGCCTTTATTAGCTTGTTTGTACCATATTCCTTTATCTTAGCGCTAAGTTCTTCTTCTGGTTTGAAAATCATATACTCTTGCTTTTCTTTTCCAACTTCAGATGCAATTTCTTCTATAAATACACAGATTTTCTTTATCTCTTCATGAGCAAATAGTATAGCTTCTAGCATAACTTCTTCTGTAACTTCTTTTGCCCCTGCTTCAACCATCATAATTGCATCCTTAGTTCCTGATACAGTAAGATGAATATCAGATTCTTCTCTTTGATTACTATTAGGATTTACAATAAATTCTCCATTAATTAATCCTATATTAACAGAACCTGTAGGCCCATCAAAGGGAATATCAGAAATTGTTAGAGCTATAGATGATCCTATCATTGCGGTTATTTCCGGAGAATGATCTTGATCTACAGATAAAACTGTTGCAATTACCTGTACATCGTTTCTATATCCATCAGGAAAAAGTGGCCTAATTGGTCTATCTATTAATCTTGATGTTAGTATTGCTTTCTCACTTGGTCTACCTTCTCGTTTTATAAAGCCCCCTGGAATCTTACCAACTGAATATAATTTTTCCTCATAATCTACACTTAAAGGAAAAAAATCGATTCCTTCTCTAGGTTCCTTAGATGATGTTGCTGTTACTAAAGTAACAGTATCACCATACTGTACAAGACATGCCCCCCCTGCTTGTTCGGCAACTTTCCCTATAGTAACTATTAAATCTTTGCCAGCTAAATTATAGTGGAATATCTTTTCCATAAAATACCTCCCTATTCATTTGTTTATATTTATATTATATCCTGTTATGGGAATAAAAAACATTTGATAAATTAAAGAGCGGGAATATCCCGCTCTTATTAACCTCTTATATTTAATTTTTCAATTAAAGCACGATATCTTTCTATATCATTTTCTTGTAAGTATCTTAGAAGACCTCTTCTTTGACCTACCATTTTTAATAATCCTCTTCTAGAATGATGATCTTTCTTATGAGACTTTAAATGCTCATTTAAGGAATTGATTCTATAGGTCAAAAGCGCAATTTGTACTTCTGGTGACCCAGTATCTCCTTCATGTAATTTGTAATCATTTATTATTTGTTCTTTTAGTTCTTTAGTTAACATTATTACACCTCCATATTTAATACACCTAAAGCTATGTAGTACGGCGAGGTTACGTAAAACTTAGCATTAGGTAAGTTTATTACAATTCATATATTATCATATATTGTTATAAAAGTAAATAAATATTAATTTCTTGATATTATATTGTCTATATCTTTATTTATCTGTTGTTTTAAGTCATCTATATTATCAAATTTAATTTCTTCACGTAAATACCTTATAAATCCTACTTTTATCATTTCTCCATATATATTGTCATTAAAGTCAATTATATGATTTTCGATTTTTAAAGTATCAGCATTAAATGTTGGATTAGTGCCTATGCTAGTTGCTCCCAAATAAGTTTTATCTCCTATAGTAATATTTGTCTCATATATCCCTAATTTAGGTATTATATAATTAGTTATTGGATCTAAGTTTGCAGTTGGAAATCCTAGCTTTGTACCAACTTTATTACCATCAACTACTTTGCCTATGATAGAATATTCATAGCCTAACATATCGTTGGCAGTCTCAATTTTCCCTTCTTCAATCAGTTTCCTAATCCTTGTACTACTTATTATATTATCTTTGTAAATTGGATCAATTATTATTGTATTAATACCATATTTCTTTCCAATATTCTTTAAAAGATTAGAATCTCCTGATGCTTTAAAACCAAATCTATAATCAAATCCAACGCATACTAATCTTGAATTTAATTTATTTATCAAAATTTCAGTTACAAATTGATTAGGTGAAAGCTTTCTAAGTTTATCATCAAAATCAATTTTATAAATAACTTCTACACCTAATTCTTTAAGCATTTCTATTTTTTGTTCTATAGAGGTTAATACTGATGGGCTTTTTCCCTCTAAAGTTTGTTTCGTATGGGCTGAAAATAAAAGTATCGATGGTTTCAATCCTGACTTTTTACCACTTATGACCATTTCCAATATTAGCTTTTTATGGGCTATATGAATACCATCAAAGTTTCCCAATGCTACTGCAGTATTAAATCTGATCTCTTTATAATTATTTAAATTCAAGTTTATGATTTCCATTTTCATCACCTATATAAATACTTTATCCATTTTTAAATATCTAGAACTATCTTTACAGATGATTCTACCTACTCCAATAAATTCTCCACCGCAATAAATTCTCAAGATTTCATCAATACCATAATCTGTGTCCCCTACTAATTGAACCTTTGCTCCATTTATAACCTTTTTAAATAGATTGTTAGGTAAGTCTATATAATCCAATTCTGCCAAAGCAAAGTCTATTGGTAAAATTCTTTTTTTTAGTTCCTCTGAATTTAGTGATTTTAAATAGTCCATACTTAAAGATTCTTCAATGTTAAACTTTCCTACAGAAGTTCGTATTAGATATGACATATATCCGTATGTGTTAAGCTGCATTCCTATATCATTGCAAAGAGTTCTTATATATGTACCCCTTGAACATTTAGTATGGAAAAGAATCTTTTTATTGTTTTGGATTTTCATTATATCTAATTTATAGATATTTATATTCCTTGGTTTTCTTTCAACAACTATATCTTGTCTTGCTAACTCATATAATTTCTTACCTTTGTATTTAAGTGCAGAATACATAGGTGGAACTTGACTTATATTACCTTTGAACATTTTAAAAGCTTCAATTATCTCCTGTTCATTTACATTAACATTAGAGGATTTTATAACTTGACCCTCTCCATCTTGAGTATCTGTTGCATGCCCTAATGTTAACTCGCTAATATATTCCTTATCTGCATCTACAAGATATTCAGAGATTCTAGTAGCTTTGCCAATACAAATTGGTAACACACCAGTAGCATTAGGATCTAATGTTCCAGTGTGCCCAATCTTTTTTATATTTAATAACTTACGAAAAAAATAAACAGCGTCATGGGAGGTCATTCCTCTAGGTTTAAAAAAGTTTATTACACCATCCATCTTATCACCTCACAACCTCCCTTATTTTTCCTACTATTTCTTTTTCTGCTTCTTCTATATTAGAGTTTATACTACAACCTGCCGCTCTAATATGACCTCCACCATCAAAACTTTGAGCAATTAAAGCTACATCAACATCTCTCTTGCTTCTCAAACTTATTTTAATATTATTCATTTCAATTTCTTTTAATACACACGCCACTTCGACAGATTCAATCTTTCGAATAAAGGATATAATCCCTTCTGCATCTTCCATTTTTGCTCCAGCATGTTTTAACATTTCCTTAGTTATTTTCAATGTAACAATACTATTACCTTCATAAAACTTTAAAGTCGATAAAGATTGGATAAATAATTTGGTCTTTTCAATACTCATATTTTCATAGAGATTAAGATTTATTGTATTAAAATCTACTCCAATGTCTATTAACTCTGCTATTATCCTATGGGTTCTACTAGTTACACTTTCATAGGAAAACTTACCAGTATCAGTACTAATAGCAGTATATAAATTTGAACCAATATCAATATCTAAACTTATACCCATTTTTTTTATTAATTTGTATATTAATTCACCTGTAGCAGCTGATTTAGGATCTACAATATTTAAATCTCCAAACATAGTATTGCTTATATGATGATCTATATTTATAACTTTTTTAGCATTACTTAATAAAGCTTTGTTGTTTCCTAATCTATCCTCATCACTACAATCAACTACAATAAAAATATCTATAGGTCCTAATTCTTCTTTGTACTCTTGTATATCATGACTACCTGGCAAAAACATAAAATCTTCTGGCAAAACATCAGATTTTAAGACTGAAACATTTTTATTAATCTTCCTTAGAGCCAGCGAAATTGCCAACATAGAGCCAATATTGTCCCCATCGGGATTAATATGTGACGCTATAAATATATTATTATATTGTAAAATTAACTTTATTGCTTCATCCATCTGATGATTTGTAGACTTATTCATCATAGTTATTTCCATTTATATCATTCTCTTTATTAGTCTTATCAATTAATTCAGACAAGTACATTCCTCTTTCAATTGATTCATCAAGATGAAATATTGGTTCAGGAACATGACGCAAGTCAAGCTTTTTCCCAATTTCATTTCTAATAAATCCTTTTGCACTTTCTAAACCTTCTAATGTACTTTTTTTCTCTTGCATATCTCCTAATACAGATATATATATATTTGCAAAACTTAAATCTCTAGTAACTTCCACATCAGTAATAGTTGTCATCAAACCTATTCTAGGGTCCTTTATACCATTATATAGAAGTTCAGAAACTACCTTTTTTATTTCCCTTGAAATCCTGATTGTTCTTTTGTTATTCATAGTAATATCCCTCTATCTTTCTACTTCTTTAAGAATATACGCCTCTAACATATCTCCTTCTTTTAAATCATTATAATTTTCTAAACCTATTCCAGATTCATACCCAGCTAAAACCTCTCGAACATCATCCTTAAATCTTTTTAGTGATGATACTGCTCCTTCAAAAATAACTATATCATCTCTTAATAATCTAATTTTTGAATTTCTAGTCACTTTACCATTCAAAACATAGATTCCTGCGATTGTATTCCCATTAGGTAATCTAAATGTTGCCCTTACTTCTGCTCTACCTAATACTTCTTCTACAATCTTAGGAGCAAGCATACCTTTTACAGCAGACTGAATATCTTCTATTGCTTCATAAATAACTCTATAAGTTCTTACGTCTACTTCTTCTCTCTTAGCAACTTCAATAGCATTTAAATTAGGCCTTACATTAAAACCTATAACAATTGCATTTGATGCAGATGCAAGCATTATATCACTTTCAGTTATTCCACCTACACTCCCGTGAATTATGTTTATCTTTACTTCTTCCGTATCTAATTTTCTCAAAGATTGAGATAATGCTTCCATAGAACCTCTTACATCGGATTTAATAATTATGTTTAGATCTTTTATTTCACCTTCTTTAATCTTTTCAAACAGATCTTCTAAAGATACTTTGCTTCTTGACTTTAGTTGCTCTTCCCTCAATTGCTCTTTCTTTCTTTGTGCATAATTTCTAGCAATTTTTTCATTATCTGCAACATATAGTAAGTCACCGGCATTGGGAACTTCAGACAATCCTAAAATAACGACTGGCATTGAAGGTCCAACTTTTTTTACCCGCTTGCCTTTATCATCAAACATAGCTCTTATTCTTCCACTTGATGTTCCAGAGACTACCATATCACCAACTTTTAGTGTACCTTTTTGAACCAATACTGTTGCCATAGGTCCCATACCTTTATCTAGCTGAGCTTCAACTATTGTTCCAACAGCATTTCTATTTGGATTAGCTTTCAACTCTTGCATTTCAGCAACTAGAAGAATCATTTCAAGTAATTCGTCGATACCTGTTTTATCCCTAGCAGATACTGGTACTGTTATAGTTTCTCCTCCCCAGTCTTCTGGTAATAAATCATTTTCTACTAATTCTTGTTTTATTCTATCTATATTAGCAGTAGGTTTATCAATTTTATTAATTGCTACTATTATAGGAACTTCTGCCGCTTTAGCATGGCTTATTGCTTCTATAGTCTGTGGCATAACTCCATCATCTGCTGCAACAACTAATATAGCTATATCTGTTATGCTAGCACCTCTAGCTCTCATAGAAGTAAAGGCCTCATGACCTGGAGTATCTAAGAATACTACTTTTTTATCATCTACATTAACTGAATATGCTCCTATGTGCTGAGTAATTCCACCAGCTTCACTTACAGTAACCTTAGTTTGCCTAATGGCATCCAGTAAAGATGTCTTACCATGATCAACATGACCCATTACAGTGACAACTGGTGGCCTTTGTCTTAAATCCTTAGGATTATCTTCATGATCTAAATCAAAAATATCATCAACATCGCTTTTTTCATCTTCAACCACAAGAGTTTTTCCAAATTCATCAGCTACGATAGCTGCAGTATCAGCATCAATGTTTTGATTTTGGTTGGCCATAACTCCAAGGCCAATTAGTTTGGTAATTATCTGAGAAGCATTGACTCCTAATTTATCAGCTAAATCTCTAACAATTATATTTTGTCCAATTTTAATAATTGTATTATCATCTTCTATAACTTCTTGTATTTCTCCTAACGCATCAAATTCATCTTTTTTATCCTTATTTTCCATGTCTTTTTTTATATCCATATTGGTATGATTTTTACCTTTCTTTTTCTCAGTATTATTTCTATCAGCTTCATCTAGGAGCTCTTTGATTAGTTCAGCCTCATCTTCATCAATCGAACTCATATGGCTGCTTATATCAAAATCTAAATCTCCAATCTTTTCTATTAATTCTTTACTACTCATATTTAATTCTTTAGCTAACTCATAAACTCTGACTTTTGTCATATAATGCACCCCCTATATTATTTAAAGGTGTTTTCCTTACTATTTACTACTTTCATTTATAAATTCTTTTAGTTCTTTATAAATTTCTTCCTTGACTTCAGTTTGAAGACTTCTTGAAAGTTTGTTTGTTTTAGCTGATGTTTCTAAACAATTAATGTTTGAACATAAATATGCTCCACGACCATTAACTTTTCCTGTCGTATCTATAACTATATCTCCATCATTAGTCCTCACAACTCTAATCAATTCTTTTTTAGGCTTGTTCTCTCCACAAGATATACATTTTCTAAGAGGTATTTTTTTCTTCTTCATATAACCACCTCAATTACTTTTAAATTTCCTCATTATTGTTGTCTTCTTCAAGAATAGTTTCTATGTTCACAGTTTTAACTATGTTATCTTCATCTCCACTAAGTATATTTTCAGATAAGATATGCTCACTATATTGAGATTCTGACTTTATATCAATTTTCCAATTGGTCAACTTAGCAGCCAATCTAGCATTTTGCCCTTCCTTACCTATGGCCAAAGATAGCTGATAATCTGGAACTACAACTAATGCAGATTTTTCTTTCTCTAATACCTCTACCTTAATAACCTTGGATGGGCTAAGACTGTTAGCTATAAATTCTTCAATATTATTACTCCATATAACTATATCTATTTTTTCACCATTTAATTCATCCACTATAGCCTTTACCCTACTTCCTTTAAAGCCTACACAAGCTCCTAAAGGGTCCACATTTGGATCTTTAGAATGGACAGCTATCTTAGTTCTAGACCCAGCTTCCCTTGCAATAGAGTAAATGTCCACTATTCCATTACTTATTTCAGGAACCTCCAATTCAAATAAACGCTTTACTAAATCTGGATGTGATCTTGATAAAATAATTTGAGGACCCTTAGTAGTTTTCTTAACTTCTAAAATTAATAACTTTAGTCTATCTGATTGACTGTAGTTCTCACCTTCTATTTGCTCTGTGGGAGGTAAAATTGCTTCTGTTTTCCCTAAGTCTATAAAAACATTATTTTTAGAAATTCTTTGAATCATTCCAGTAATTATTTCGTTTTCTCTATTAATGAATTCATCATATATAACATCTCTTTCAGCATCTTTAATTCTTTGTATAACAACTTGTTTGGCTGTTTGTGCAGCAATTCTTCCAAAATCTCTTGGTGTGATTTCTATTCTTGCAACATCGCCAATTTCATACATATCATTGATCTTTTTTGCGTCATCTAAGCTGATTTCTAAGTATTCATTCTCTACATTCTCAACAACATCTCTTATTGAATATACTGTAGCTTCACCAGTTTCTTTATCCATCTCAACTATTACATTTTGAGAAGAACCAAAATTTTTTTTATAGCTAGAGATCAATGCCGACTCTAAGGCCTCGAATATAATATCCTTCGATATTCCCTTTTCTTTTTCAATTTCATAAAGGGCGTTAATAAAATCTTCGTTCATTAAATAAACCTCCCTAAAATACGATTTTAAGTTTTATTATAGAAATATAGTCTCTTGGGATCTTTACTTGATTATCATCATCTTCAATGATGATTACTTCTTTTTCATTGAAATCACTTAACATCCCTTCATACATTTTTTTATTATTTAGTGCCTTGTATAATTTTATTTCAATATCTTTGTTCAAGTTTCTTCTCAGATCATTATCAGTTTTTAGTGGTCTATCAAGCCCTGGGGATGATACTTCTAAGTAGTATGCTACTTTTATTAGATCTTCCTCGTCTAGTTTTTTCCCTAACAATTCACTAACTTCTCTACAATCATCTAGGGTTACTCCTCCTAATTTGTCTATATATACCCTTAAAAAATAACTTCCAAATTCTTTAACATACTCTAGGTCCACTAGTTCAAATCCTAGCTGTTTAGTAATAGACTCACTAATATTTCTTACATTCTTAAGAATTTCTTTTCTATTAATAATCAACACCTCCATAAAACAACATAAAGATAGTCTACATTTATCATAAATAAAAAATCAAGAGTGGGATACCCCACTCTTTTCAGAAAACCTTATTGTTGTCACATTTATTATAACATGTGTCCTAAATAAAATCAAATATTGAAAAGGCTTATTTGATTGCTTTCAGGTAATCCATCTAGACATCCATGATTTGTTAATGCTTCAATGACTGTACGTGAAACTTTTCCTCTATTTATCAAATCTTCTATAGATATAAACTTAGATAATTCTCTTTCCTCTACAATCTTTCGTGCTGCATTTTCTCCAACACCATCTAAGCCTTTAAGAGGAGGTATAATTCCATCTTCTCCTATTAAAAATTTATCACTATGTGATTTATATAGATCTACATTTTGAAATTTTAGTCCCCTCGCATACATTTCTCTTACAACTTCTAAAACTGTTATTAGATTTTTTTCCTTTGCTGTTGCGTCATTACCTAAAGATTCCAATTCCTTTATTTTTTCATTTACTGCATTGCTTCCTTTTAAAATTAATTGAGCATCAAAATCTGCAGCTTTAGTTGTAAAATAAGTTGCATAAAAGGCTTCTGGATAATAAACCTTAAAATAAGCAATTCTAAAGGACATCATAACATAAGCAACAGCATGTGCTTTTGGAAACATATACTTAATCTTATTACAAGAATCTATATACCAATCTGGCAAGTCTAATGACTTCATGTCTGCTACATCTTCATCAGTTAATCCTTTACCTTTTCTAACTTTCTCCATAATCCAAAATGATTTCTTTTTATCTAAACCAGCATTTATCAAAGTAAGCATAATATCTTCTCTAGTAGAAATTACTTCTGATAAAGTTGCCTTATTTGCTCTAACTAAATCTTGAGCATTATTTAGCCATACATCGGTTCCGTGAGATAATCCACTGATTCTAACCAGTTCAGAAAATGTAGTAGGTTTTGTATCTATTAGCATCTGTCTAACGAACTTTGTTCCAAACTCTGGAATTCCTAAAGTTCCAACTTTACAATCTATATCTTCCCACTTTATTCCTAAAGGCTTAGTACTTTGAAAAATCTCCATTGTTGACGGTTCATCTAAAGGAATAGAAGTAGGATCTACACCTGTAATATCCTCTAACATTCTAATTATTGTAGGTACATCATGTCCTAATATGTCTAATTTTAATATCCTTCCACTTATGGCATTGTAATCAAAATGTGTAGTAATTACTCCAGAAGTTTTATCATCAGCAGGATACTGTATAGGTGTAAAATCTAATATATCTTTATATTTTGGAACAATCATTACTCCTCCCGGATGTTGACCAGAGGTTCTTTTAATTCCCGTACATCCTCTGAGAAGTCTATTGATTTCTGCCGGATTTACATTTAAATCTTTTTGTTCAAAATACTTTTTAACAAAACCATATGCTGTTTTTTCAGCTATAGTTCCAATTGTACCTGCTCTATAAACGTACCCTTCCCCAAACAATTCCTCAGTATACTTATGTGCATTTGGTTGATATTCACCAGCAAAATTTAAATCAATATCTGGCTCTTTATCCCCTTCAAACCCTAGAAATACTTCAAAAGGTATATTGTGCCCATCTTTATTAAATTTAGCACCACATTTTGGACAGTTTTCATCTTCTAAATCAGCACCTGAAGCTATTGTTCCATCTTCAAAAAATTCACTGTACTTACAACTTGGGCAAATATAATGGGGAGCTAAGGGATTTACTTCTGTAATCCCACTCATAGTAGCTACAAATGAGGATCCTACAGACCCCCTAGATCCTACTAAATATCCATCTTCTAAAGATTTCCAAACTAGCTTTTGTGCAATTATATACATTACTGCATATCCATTCTTAATAATTGAGCTTAATTCTCTGTCCAATCTTTTTTCTACTATTTGTGGCAAGGGAGTTCCATATATTTCATAAGCTTTATCATAAGTTATCCTTTTAAGTTCTTCATCTGCTCCTTCAATTACTGGTGGAAATGTTCCATCCGGTATAGGTTTAATATCCTCTATCATATTATTAACTAAATTTGTATTTTCTATAACTACTTTTCGAGAAATATCATCTCCTAGATAACTAAACTCTTTTAACATTTCATCTGTAGTCATAAAGTATAGTGGTGGCTGCTCATCTGCATCTTGAAAACCCTGGCCTGTCATCAATATTCTTCTATATACTTCATCTTCTGGATCTAAAAAATGTACATCACCAGTTGCGACCACTAATTTATTATACTTTTTTCCTAAATCATATATTTGTTTATTTATATTTTGTAATTGCTCTTCATCTTTTACTAACCCATTGCGTATCAAATGTCTATTGTTTCCTATGGGTTGTATTTCTAAATAATCATAAAATTTAACTATATCTCTTATTTCAGATGTAGACCTGTTCTTTAGAATTGCTTTATATAGCTCTCCAGCTTCACAGGCACTTCCAATCAATAAACCTTCTCTATTAGATTCTAAAAGTGATTTTGGAATTCTAGGCTTTCTGTGAAAATGTTTAATATGAGACTCAGAAATTAATCTATATAAGTTCTTTAATCCAACCATATTTTTAGCTAATATTATGACATGAAACATCTCATCTTTAGTGATATCTTTATTAGAGTTTAGATTATTAATTTGATTTAAGTCTGTAATCCCTTTTTCTTTAAGTAAATCTAAAATTTTTATAAAGATATCTTTTGTCGCTTTAGCATCATCTACAGCTCTATGATGGTTTTCAAGATTTACTGATAAATGTTTTGCTAAATTATTTAATTTATGATTTTTTAAATTAGGAAAAGTAGCTCTAGCTAATTCTAAAGTATCTATCACTGGATTTGATAAGTATAAATTATTAAGTCTCATTTTCTGTCTAATAAATCCTACATCAAAACTTGCATTATGAGCAACTAGCACACTATCACCAATAAATTCCTTAAAAAGTGGAATAACCTCATGTATTGTAGGTTCGTTAGCCACCATTTCATCAGTTATTCCTGTAAGGTTTATAATAAACTCTGGTATATTTCTTTCTGGATTTATTAATTGACTAAATGTATCTATCACTTCTCCATCTTTAATTTTTATAGCTCCAATTTCAGTAATAGCATCGTTAACAGCAGATAATCCTGTTGTCTCAATATCAAAAATAACAAACTCCCCATACTCTTTACTTGGGTCATAATTGGTAACAATATCTTTTTTATCATTTACTAGATATCCCTCTACTCCATAAATAAGCTTAATGCCTAGTTTTTTACTTATATCCATGCCTTCAGGAAAAGCTTGTACAACTCCATGATCAGTTATTGCAAGAGCCTCATGTCCCCACTTATGTGCTCTTGTGACTATATCCTTTATATTAGTAATTCCATCCATTGAACTCATTTGAGTATGGAGATGAAGCTCAATTCGTTTATCTATAGATTCATCCATTCTCTCTTGTTTTTCAATTTTCATTAAAGATTTAATCATAATTGTTTGAGTTCTAGAAAAATTATCATATACCACATCACCTTTTAATAATACATATGTGTTTTCATTTACATTATTTAAAAATTCTTGTCCTTGATCTTCAGATAAGAATACCTTTGCTGGTATGGAATCTGTACCATCTGATAGATACAAAGTTATTAGTAGTCTATTTCCCTTTATTTCTCTAGATTCTAGTTGAAATACATTACCTCTTATTACAGCAGTTCCCGTTTGCAAATTAACCTGGTTTATATCTATTGGACTTTCTTTAATGACTTTCCCAAACACATAGTCTTTTAAGATCTTTTTATCCCTTGTATTCTTTGGCTTTTCACTTGATTCTAGTAGAATGTTTTTGGAAATTTTCTTTTCTTCTAAATTAATTTCTGCCAGAAACTCTTTACTACAAATTTCATCCTGTTCCTTTTTTAATAATTCTAGTTCTAATCCTAATTCTGACATTGTCTTAGATTTTAAATTATGAATTAATCCATTTCTTTCAACAGAAAATAAAGCCATTTGATTGGGAATGACTAATACCAACTTATCATTATGAACAGAATAGTTTAGATTATCTATCCATGAACTACTGGAGGGAGTATCCTTCATAATTATCCTTTTTATATTTTCAACATAAATGTTCATGTTTTTTTCATCATTTATATCAATAGAATATCTAATATCTATTATTATCTCAAAACTATTAAATATTTCTTTAAATAAAGTTGTTATATCTTTATAATAAGAATTATCCAACATAGTAGTAGATTCTAGTGTTAGGACCAATTTCATCTTTTCCTTTATAATGTTTACCTTAATTACCTCGATTTCCAGTTCCTTTAGATAATCGTACTTTTCATTTTTTATTAAATCTCTTAACTTAATACTCTTCATTAGATAATATCCCTCCTATCCCAATAGGATAATGTACATTTAATCTAATTTTTCTATCTCATTAACTAACTCATCTAATAAATCTTCTTCTTTTACCTTTTTTAAAATCTTACCTTTAACAAAGATTAACCCTTCCCCATTTCCCCCAGCAATACCAATATCTGCTTCCTTGGCTTCTCCTGGTCCATTTACAGGGCATCCCATAATAGCAACTGTTATATGTTTGTTAATATTTTCTAATTTCTTCTCTGCCTTTTCAACAATTTCGATTAAGTCAATTTTAGTCCTACCACATGTGGGACATGAGATTATTTCTAATCCTTCATTTAGTAATCCCAGTGATTTTAATATTTCTCTTCCTACCTTTACTTCTTCTACTGGATCTCCTGTTAAAGAAATGCGAATAGTATCACCAATACCCATTGCAAGCAACGTTCCTATTCCTACAGATGATTTAATAGTTCCTCTCCAGGTTGGTCCTGCTTCTGTAACCCCTAAATGTAATGGATAGTCACAAACCTGAGACATTTTCGAATAGGCCTTAATAGTCAGTTGTACATTACTTGCTTTTAGTGAAATTTTAATATCATTAAAATCAAGTTCTTCTAATAATCTAATTTGCTCCAAGGCACTATATACCATAGAATTTTCATTTACTCCATTGTATTGGTCCAAGAATTCTTTTTTAATAGAACCAGAATTTACACCTATTCTAATAGGTATGTTTTTTTCTTTACATGCCTTAGTGATTTCCTTTACCTTGTTCATACTACCTATATTACCTGGATTAATTCTTAAACCATCTATTCCATATTTAATAGATTCCATTGCTAATCGATAATCATATTGAATATCTGCAATTATCGGGATGTTAATAGACTTTTTAATATCTTTTATAGCCTTTGCATCTTCAAAATCAGAAATTGCCATCCTTATAATATCGCATCCCGCTGTTTCTAATCTATGAATTTGATTTACAGTAGATTGTATATCTTTAGTTAAAGTATTAGTCATGGACTGAACAGTTATTGGATTGTTTCCTCCTATTAACTTATCACCAACTTGGATAACTCTTGTTTTTTTTCTTTCCATAAAATCACCTTTTCAGTATATTAATTCTAATTAAATCCTTATAACTTACTACTAGCATTAGTCCTATTAATAGCATAAAACCAACTAAATGAATCAAATTTTCCTTCTTTGAATCTACTGGTTTTCCTCTAATAATTTCAATTAAAATGAAAATTAATCTACTGCCATCTAGTGCTGGAATTGGTAATAGATTAAAAAAACCTAAATTAACACTAATAAACCCTAAAATTAAAAGTAGGTTTACTATTCCCATTTTAGCTGCCTGACCTACTTCATTTATAACTCCAATTGGACCTGATAAATCATTTATTGAAACTTGGCCTTTGAATACCATACCTATAAAATTAAACATGAGTTTCAAAATCATACCTGTTGTTTCAAATCCGCTTTTTATGGCAGAAGAAATGGACTTTTTATATTTAGGACTTATTCCGATAATCGTTCTTCCTTCTTGATCAGAAATTGGCTTTACGTCAAATTCATTATATTCACTACCTCTTACTGCTTTGACTTTCATTTCTTGATTTGGACTTAAGGAGCTAATTTGATTAGATAACTCATTCCAAGAATCTACCTTTATATTGTTTATGTGTGTTATTCTATCACCAGGCATTATACCTGCTAATTCTGCAGGAGAACCATTTGTTATTTCTTCAATAACTGTTGTAGGTGTACCCATACTAAATGATACAATAGTTAGAACAATTATAGCTAATACAAAGTTCATAAATGCACCAGCTACTACAACTGCCATTCTAGCCCATGGCGATGCATTACTAAAACTCCTGGGATCATTAGATTCCTCATCTTCACCTTCCATTTGAACATATCCACCTATGGGCAAAGCCCTTAAAGTATACTTTGTCTCACCTTTTTGATTTTGATATACTTTAGGTCCCATACCTATTGCAAATTCATTTACCTTTATTCCTACCATCTTTGCAACTGTAAAATGTCCTAACTCATGTAGTAATATTACTAATAAAAAAACAAATATAGATGCAATAAATGTTTGCATAATATTCTCACCTCTTATTCTAATTTAAGAAATACGTCACATAATAATATATTAAGGGAGCACAAAAAATAATACTATCGAAACGATCTAATACTCCTCCATGTCCTGGCATAATAAATCCATAATCTTTAATTCTCGCTAACCGCTTTATTCTTGATGCTACTAGGTCACCTATTTGGGAAAGTATGGAAACAACTATAGCTAAAAATACCAATTTCCACAGAGGTTCCAGTTCAAAATATAAGGAAAAAATAACAGTAAAAACTAAACTTCCAATTATACCCCCAAAGGATCCTTCAATAGTTTTGTTGGGGCTAATTTTAGGAGCTAATTTGTTTTTACCAAATAAATGTCCAAATATATACGCGAATGTATCAGTTCCAAATCCCATTATGAAAATAAGCCAAATATATTTTGTTCCATCTAAATAGTAAATATGTGAAAATAGAAATGGTATGTATACAATGCTAAGTAATGTTGCACTTATATCCTGTAACGTAGTGTCTTTATTTAATACTAGTGAAATTAATAGTGTTAAAGTTACAAAAGTTAATATAGCTGATATCGGAAAATAGGAATTAACGCTAGAAATAAAAATACCTATTGCTCCTAAGTAACCTATTGTTTCCACTGGTTTAATATTGATGTTTTTTAATGCATTGTAAAACTCCCACAACCCAATTAATGACAAAATAAAAATAGATGTTGCTAAATAAAACTCTCCTTTTTGCACTATTAGTATTAATAATAAAACACCTACTATACCTGTAACTACTCTTTTACTAAACTCTTTCACCTATATTCCTCCAAATCTCCTGTCTCTATTTTGATAATCAATTATAGCTTCATATAATTTTCTCGTCTTAAAATCAGGCCATAGAACATCAGAAAACCAAAATTCTGTATAAGCTACCTGGTATAACATAAAGTTACTTAATCTTAATTCACCACTAGGTCTTATTAATAAATCAGGATCTGGTTGATTTTTAGTATAAAGATAATTTGAAAAGATCCCAGGATTTAAGTCTTCTATATTAATGTTACCCATTTCAATGTCTTTAATAATACCTTTCACTGCTAAAATTATTTCATCTCTACTTCCATAATTCAATGCAATATTTAATGCCATACCACTATTATCTTCCGTGTTTTTTATAGCCTTTTTTACTTCTTTTCTAGCTAGCTCAGGAAGTGCAGATATATCGCCTAAAATATTCAATTTAACATTGTTTTTACATAGTTTATCTAGTTCTCTTTTAATATATAAAACTAATATCTTCATTAATCCATCTATTTCATTTTTAGGTCTCTTCCAATTTTCCGTTGAAAAAGCATATAAGGTTAGATATTTTATTCCTAGTTGGGAAGCTGTCTCTACTATTTCTATAACTCTTTCCATACCTTCTTGATGTCCAAAATTTCTAGGCATAAATCTCTTTTTTGCCCATCTACCATTGCCATCCATTATAATGGCAATGTGATTTGGTAAGTTACTCATATTAATTAAATTTAATAGTTCTTCTTCAGATAATTTATCATAATTCATTATTATTGCCCCCAGCATTAAAACCCCTTCTTTTAAAGAAAGGGTTTCCAATTATATTTCCATTAACTCGTCTTCCTTATTCTTAGTAATAGAGTCAATTTCTTCGATAAACTTATCAGTTATATTTTGCATCTTATCTTCAGCCTGTTTTCTTTGATCCTCATCTAGTTCCTTGTTTTTTTCCATTTTTTTAATTCCATCAATACCTTCTCTTCTTATATTTCTTATGGAAATTTTTGCATTTTCTCCACTCTTTCTAACTAGTTTAGATAAATCTTTTCTTCTTTCTTCAGTTAGCTGTGGAATTTGAAGCCTAACTACCTTTCCATCGTTAGATGGATTAATCCCTAAATCAGACTTAAGTATTTCTTTTTCTATAACAGAAATCAGTGTAGCATCCCAAGGCTGTATGACTAATAATCTAGGTTCCGGTGCAGAAATACTAGCTACCTGTTTTAATGGAGTCATTTGACCATAATAATCTACAGAGATTTTATCCAATAGGGCTGGATTAGCTCTACCTGCTCTTATACTTTGAAGTTCTTCTTTATATACTGAAATCGTCTTTTCCATTTTTTCTTCCGCTTCTTTATGAATGTCCAAATACATACTTAGTCCTCCTTTACATGTGTACCTATTTTTTTACCAACGACTACCTCAAGAATATTATTTGGTTCATCAATCCCAAATACTATTAAAGGAATATTATTATCCATGCATAGAGAAGTTGCAGTAGAATCCATAATGCCTAATCCTAAGTTTAATATGTCAATGTATTTTAATGAATCAAATTTCTTGGCATTGTCATTTAGCTTTGGATCAGAATCATAAACACCATCTACACCTTTCTTAGCTACTAAGATTACCTCAGCTTCGATTTCTGCTGCTCTAAGGGCTGCTGCAGTATCTGTTGAAAAATATGGATTTCCTGAACCTGCAGCAAATATAACTACTCGTCCTTTTTCTAAATGTCTAATTGCTCTCCTTCTAATATATGGCTCAGCAACTTGTTTCATGTCAATAGCGGATTGAACTCTTGTAATAACATCCATTTTTTCCAAAGCATCCTGAAGGGCTAAAGCATTCATAACTGTACCCAACATGCCCATATGGTCAGAAGTAGTACGATCCATTTCCTTTGCACTAACTCCTCTCCAGAAATTTCCTCCACCTACTACTATCGCTACTTCCACGCCAAGCTTTTGTATCTCCTTGATTTGAGTTGCGATAAGTTTAATAGTACTACTGTCTATGCCTCTACCCTCATTTCCGGCTAGAGCCTCACCACTTAATTTTAAAACAACCCTTTTAAATATGGGATCCATTTCATACACTCCTTATGGAAAACTATAGTTATTTAAAAGGAGAACAGCTTGTGTTCCCCATTTAATTAATTACCCATTTGTTTTGCAACTTCCTCAGCAAAGTTTTCTTCTCTTTTTTCTAATCCTTCTCCTACTTCAAATCTAGCAAACCTTCTTATTTTTATGTTTTCACCTATTTTGGCAATTTTTTGACTTAGTAATTCCCCGATCTTTACATCGGAATCCTTAATAAAAGCCTGGTCTAATAGACATATTTGTTCATAGAACTTCTCCATTCTGCCTTCAACTATTTTATTAGCAATATGTTCTGGTTTACCTTCGTTTATTGCCTGTTGAATTAACACATTCTTTTCTCTTTCAATTTCTTCTTCAGGCACATCTTCCCTACTTACGTATCTAGGATTTGAAGCTGCTATTTGCATTGCTACATCCTTTACAAAATCCTTAAATTCATCTGTTTTTGCAACAAAGTCAGTTTCAGCATTAACCTCAACTAAAACTCCAATTCTTCCACCATGTATATAGGATTCAACTAATCCTTCAGAAGCAATTCTACCCGCTTTCTTAGAAGCTGAAGCTAATCCCTTTTCTCTTAAAATATCAATAGCCTTTTCAATATCACCTTCAGCCTCTACCAAAGCATTTCTACAATCTAACATTCCTGCGCCGCTTCTCTCTCTTAGTTCCTTAACTTGTGAAGCACTAATACTCATATCTATCCCTCCTCGAATTGTTTAAAAAATGGTAAGGATTTAAGGTAATTTAACCTTAGAACCCTTACCTCTTAAATTAGTTTTCTACAGATTCTATTTGTTCACCTTGTTTTCCTTCTAAGACAGCATTAGCCATAGTTTCTGCTAATAATTTAACTGCCCTAATAGCATCATCATTTCCAGGAATAACAAAATCTATTTCATCAGGATCACAGTTTGTATCAACTATAGCTACAACTGGAATACCTAAAATTTGAGCTTCCCTAACTGCGATTCTTTCTTTTCTTGGGTCCACTACAAATAATACATCTGGAATTCTTTCCATATGTTTAATTCCACCTAGGAATTTTTCAAGTCTTTCTTCTTCGTGTTTTAATTGTATTACTTCTTTTTTGGGTAGAAGATCGAATATACCTTCTTCTTCCATTTGATGAAGCTCATGTAGTCTATCAATTCTTTTTCTGATAGTTTTATAGTTGGTTAACATACCACCTAGCCATCTTTGATTTATATAATGCATTCCACATCTTTTTGCTTCTGTTTCAATGGCTTCTTGTGCTTGTTTTTTAGTACCAACAAAAAGAACTTCTCCTCCATCGGCAGCAACTTCTTTTATAAAGTTATATGCCTCATCAACTTTTTTTACTGTTTTCTGTAAGTCAATAATGTAAATACCATTTCTCTCTGTAAAAATATATTGTGCCATTTTAGGATTCCATCTTCTAGTCTGATGGCCAAAATGAACTCCAGCTTCTAACAAGCTTTTCATAGATATTACTGACATACTATTCACCTCCAAGTTTTTTTCCTCCATTTTCATCCTTTATTATGAGGCCCTTAATTGGGACTTCCCACATAATATCAGAAAATGTGTGTAATCACTATAGTAGTATAACATATGAATATTCCTAAAGCAATAAAATAAATCATTTTTTTATAAAGTATCTCACTTTATATTAATTATCTTTATTGCCTTGCTTTTTTTAATTCATCAATTAGCTTATCGTTTAAAATTTTAATATGTGTACCTTTCATTCCTAATGATCTAGACTCAATTACACCAGCACTTTCAAATTTTCTTAAAGCATTTACAATTACAGATCTTGTAATTCCAACCCTATCAGCTATTTTACTAGCAACCAACAAACCTTCATCTCCATCTAATTCATTAAATATATGTTCCATAGCTTCCAATTCTGAATAAGATAGTGTTCCTATGGCCATTTGAACAATAGATTTTTTTCTAGCCTCTTCCTCAATTTCTTCACTTTTAGATCGTAATATTTCCATGCCAACTATAGTAGCACTATATTCAGCTAATATTAAATCCTCCTCAGTGAACTCTTTACCAAATCTAGCAAGAACTAATGTCCCCAATCTTTCCCCACCACTATTTATGGGTACAATAGTAGCTATTTTGTCATGATGGTTACAATCTGAATTTTCATCAAAAACACATTCAGTAAATTCTTTAACATTTTCCTTAGTAGCATTTATTAGTAATAAATCATCATTATATTTCTTAGGAAACCTTTGTGTCTCAACAACTTCTGATTGAACAATATCACACTCAAATCCTTGAGATAATTTATAACCTAATACTCTCCCTTTTTTACTAGCGATATATACATTTGCTTCTAGTATATCACTTAAAATCTTACTTAATTCTGTAAATGAAACTGGTTGTGAACCATAACCTTGCAAAGTTTTATTTAATCTTCTAGTCTTTTGTAATAAATTTTCCAATGTTTTTCCTCCTCAGTTTTTTCTAATATTTCTGGATTCTATTATTTCTATTATTATCATAAATAATGAATTATCTAATTCAGAATATTCTAATATATAGAATACTATAAACCTTAAAAAAAGTACAGTATTTTTAATTAATTACTATTTATTTTTTTAGTGTATCCACACTCTTTATTACTACATTTTAAGGTACTATTATCTTTATTTCTTTTAATAACCATGTACTGATGGCATTCAGGACATTTTTCATTAACCGGTTCATCCCAAGATACAAAATCGCATTTAGGATAATTGATGCATCCATAAAATATCCTTCTCCGCTTTGATTTCTTTCTTATTACTTCGCCATCACATTTTGGACATCTTACGTTTATTTTATCAATTATAGGTTTAGTATTTTTACATTCAGGATAGCCTGGACAAGCTAAAAACTTACCATACCTCCCAGTCTTAATAACCATGTTTTTACCACATTTTTCACAAATTTCATCAGTAACTTCATCTTCTATCTCTATTTTGTCAATCTCTTCTTCAGCTTTAATTAGCTCTTTGTTAAAATCTTTGTAGAAATCTTCTATTACACTTTTCCAATTATACTTACCATCTGCTATATCATCAAGTCTCTTTTCTAATTCTGCAGTAAATTCTTCATTGATAATTGAATTAAAATATTCAGTCAAAAGGTCATTTACTAAAATACCCAGTTCTGTAGGGTAAAAAGATCTATTATCTAAAATAACATAATCTCTAGCTAAAATAGTTGCTATAGTAGGTGCATATGTGCTAGGTCTGCCGATACCTAACTCTTCTAAAGTCTTAATTAATGATGCTTCTGTATATCTAGCTGGCGGTTGAGTAAAATGCTGTTTTGTTATAATATCTTTAGCTGATAATTTATCATTAACATTAATATTAGGTATACTAATATTTTCTTCTTCATTATCTATGATATCATAGATCTTTAAAAAACCTAGAAATTTTAACTTAGAACCTGTAGCCCTGAATATATAATCATTACTTAAGATATTTATACTTATGGTTTCATATTGAGCTGGGGCCATCTGTGAACTTATAAACCTCTCCCATATCAATTTATATAAATTATATTGATCCTTTGATAGATAGTCTTTTATCTTATCTGGCTCTCTTAAAATTCCAGTAGGCCTTATTCCTTCATGTGCATCCTGAGTTTCTTTTCTTGATTTATTCCCATAATATTTCCCGCCATTTGAATATTCTTTACCATAATTTTCAATTATATACTCTTTGGCAGTATCTACTGCTTCCTTAGATATTCTAGTGGAATCAGTTCTCATATAGGTAATTAATCCAACTGTTCCTTCCTTACCTATATCTATACCTTCATATAATTGCTGAGCTATGCTCATGATTTTCTTAGTGCTATATCTTAACCGTTTTGATGCATCTTGTTGTAATGTACTAGTTGTATAAGGTGGATATGGATTCTTTCTTTTTGTTCCTTTTTTAACATCCTTAACCACAAAGTTATGGTGATCTAGTTGAGAAACTATATTGTTTACATCTTCTTCTGAATTTAGATTTAATTTTTGTTCTTTTCCATTAATAAATTTCCCATAAAAATTAGCTTCAAAATCAACTTTATCTTTGTTTAATAAAGCCTTTATACTCCAATATTCTTGTGGTATAAACTTATCTATTTCTATTTCTCTATCACAAACAAGTTTTGTTGCAACAGACTGAACTCTACCAGCACTAAGACCTTTTCTTATCTTTTTCCAAAGTAAAGGACTTATTTTATAGCCCACTAATCTATCTAATACCCGTCTTGCTTGCTGTGCATCTATAAGATTATGGTCTAATTTTCTAGGAACTTTAACAGCCTTTTTTATAGCTTCTTTAGTTATTTCATTAAACTCCACTCTTACTTTTTCATCTGTGTCTATATTGAGGATATGGGCTAAATGCCAAGAAATTGCCTCACCTTCCCTATCAGGGTCCGTGGCTAAGAAGATTTTTTCTGCCTTCTTACCTTCTTTTCTCAACTCTTTTATTACAGGTCCCTTTCCTCTAATATTGATATATTTTGGTGTAAAATTATCTTCAAGATCAATTCCTAAGGTGCTTTTGGGCAAATCTCTAACATGACCAACTGAAGCTATTACCTTATAATTTCTACCTAACATTTTTCCAATAGTCTTTGCCTTAGCAGGCGACTCTACGATTACTAGATTTTTTGACATGCAAACACCTCCGTATGTAATCCTAGCTAAGAGTAAATCTTTGATTATTAAGCTCTTTGATTATACCTTTCAGTTCTAATATGGTTAATACACTAATAACAGTAGCAATATCTATACCAGTTTTATATGAAATTAAATCACAATGGATTGGGCCCTCTTCCATAGTTTTTATGACTTTTATCTCTATATCACTTAGGTTAGAATTATCTACTCTTTCTTTTTTCCTTTCAGAAACCTTAATCTGTAATTCTCTTATTTCCTCTATTAAATCTTCAATATCTAATAATGGTCTTGCACCATCTTTAATTAATTTATTGGTTCCTTGACTATATATACTATTAATATTTCCTGGAAGTGCAAATATATCCTTACCTTGCTCTAAAGCATGGTATGCTGTAATAAGTGAGCCTGATTTTTCTTTTGCTTCAATAACAATAACTCCTAGAGATAAACCAGAAATAATCCTATTCCTTTGAGGGAAATTATAAGCCAATGGTGGTGTCCCTAAAGGAAACTCACTTAGTATAGCTCCATGATTTACAATTTCATTATATAACCCCGCATTTCGCTTAGGATAAATATGATCTAATCCATTTCCTAATATAGCTAGTGTTCTTCCACCTTTTTCAACAGCAGTCTTATGTGCTATTGTATCTATCCCCAACGCTAAACCGCTTACTATTGTTACTCCCATATGAGCTAGCTCAGCAGCAAATTTTTCACAAGCCCATTTCCCATAAGCTGTTGATTTTCTAGCCCCTACAATTCCAATAGCTAAATTATCTGTCTGTAACATTTCACCTTTTTTATAAAGAACATATGGCTTATCAAATATATTCAGTAAACTCTCTGGATAATTGTCATCGAAAATTGTTATAGTGCTTATTTTGTTTTCATGTAATCTATAAAATACTCTTTGTAAACTATCTTTTTTCCTATTTTTTAATATTTTGTCTATATATTCTTCATTAATACCTGTCTTTCTAATTAATTCTATATTTTTAACTTCTAATATTTCCCTTAAATCCGAGAAGTGCATATTTAGTTTGTCTATAGATTTGTTGGTGACTCCTATACTATTTAACCATATTAGTATTTCTCTCTCCTTATACATAGTCATATTTTCTACCCCCAATATTTGTCATTTAAAGTTCTATATCTGATAGCTTCTAAAATATGATTATCTTTTATCTCTTCCTCATTAGATAAATCTGCAATAGTCCTTGCAACTTTTAAAATCTTATTATATGTTCTTGCGCTGAATTTATATTTTTCAAAAGCTTGTTTCATGATTATTTCAGAACTATCAGATAGTTTGCAGTGTTCTTTTATCTCTTTGCTCGAGATTTGGGAGTTGTTAAATATGCCTATTTCTCTATATCTATTAAACTGAATATCTCTAGCCATCTTAACTCTTTCTCTAATTTGTCTAGATGATTCAGATTTGCTTTCTCTTTTCAAATCCATATACTTGACAGGGGAAACTTCTATGTGTATATCTATTCTATCCAATAAAGGATAGCTTACTTTACCTAAATATCTATCTATTTCCCTTTGAGAACATGTACATTCATGTAATGGGTCCCCATAATATCCACACGGACAAGGATTCATACTAGCTATAAACATAAATTTAGCTGGATATGATAAGCTAGCATTGATTCTTGAAATGTTCACAGCTCCATCCTCTATTGGTTGTCTTAGAACTTCTAATACTTCTTTTTTAAATTCAGGTAGCTCGTCTAAAAATAAAACACCATTATGAGCTAGTGAAACTTCTCCTGGTTTTGGAATCCTACCTCCTCCAATTAGGGAAATACTAGAACAAGTATGATGTGGAGACCTAAAGGGCCTTTCTTGAATCATTTTTTTTGAATTCAATAAGCCAGATACACTATATATCTTAGTAACTTCAATTGCTTCTTCAAATGATAGCTTAGGTAGAATTGTAGGTAATCTTCTAGCAGCCATAGTTTTACCAGAACCAGGTGGACCGATTATTAACATATTGTGTCCCCCTGCCGCTGCTATTTCTAAAGCTCTTTTTAAAGTTTCTTGCCCTTTTACATCTGCAAAGTCTATGGAATATTCTTCACCTACATTCTTAAATACATTTTTTCCCTTATAGGGTTCTATTTCAACAACTTTATTTAAAAAACCAACTGTTTCATTTAAATTTTTAACAGGAATAATTTCCATATCTGATACTACACCACATTCTTCTCTATTATCATAAGGTATAATGCACCTTTTGATATTTAACTCTCTCATTGAAATTATCATAGGTAAAGCACCATCTATTCTATTTACTTTACCATCAAGGGACAATTCCCCTAAAATAACTGTATTGTCCATGCTTTTACAACTAATAATATCACTAGACATTAAGATTCCTATAGCAATTGATAGGTCCATTTGAGAACCTTCTTTTCTTAGATTAGCTGGAGCTAAATTTATAGTAATTCTACTTAAGGGAAATTCGTATCCACTATTTTTAATAGCAGCTCTCACTCTTTCTTTAGACTCTTTAATTGCTGTATCAGGTAGTCCAACAATATTGAAAACTGGCATCCCCCGTGATAGATCTATTTCCACTTCAATTATATGACCATTTAACCCTTGTAAAACACATGTGTTTAACTTAGAATACATTCCTACCCCTCTTTCTTTTGTACCATATTAATTCCCTGGGCAATAGCTAAAATTAACCATATTCTATCCTTTACAGACAAAATGCATTCTCTATATGGTTTATATTTACTTTATTTGTCAAATAAACCTCTATAATGTCATATCTTAATTGTATGTTAGATAACCTTTTTTGTTTAACATATATAGTGGAAGTATTGTATATCTTCCTTTGTTTTTTATAATTTACAGCTTCAAAAGCATAACCAAATGAGGTACTTGTCCTTGTTTTAACCTCAATAAATACTAATACCCCTTTGTCTAAAGAAATAATATCAATTTCTCCGATTTTATTTCTATAATTAGTTTCTAGAATTTTATATCCCTTATTTAGTAAATATTTTTTAGCAACATTTTCACCATATTTGCCTTTTTCAATATTTGTTCTCATGGATTACCCCTTTAAACATTATTTAAAATATTTTTTAAAAAAGTTACCCTATGTATATTAGATGAACCTAATCGTTTAATATTTTCCCTATGTTCTTTAGTGCCATAGCCTTTATGTTTTTTTATATTGTATCCCGGATATTCCTTATCCCATTCTAAACATAATCTATCTCTGTACACTTTTGCAACTATCGAAGCACATGCTATGCCATGAGATTTATCATCACCTTTAATAATACTTTTCTGGGGAATATCTATATCAACTTTTTCTGCATCTATTAGCAAAAAGTCTGGGTATATTATTTGGCCTGATTTAGTAGTGATACTTTCAACAGCCTTTTTCATAGCAAGTCTAGTACTCTTTTTTATATTTATTTCGTCAATAATTTTAGAATTGACTCTTCCTATACCTATTCCTATTGCTTCCTTTGTGATTATATCATATAAACTCTCTCTTTTCTTTTCAGACAGTTTCTTTGAATCTTTAACTCCATCAATTAATAGTCCTCTAGGCATAACTATAGCGCAGGCAACAACATCTCCTGCTAAACATCCTCGTCCTACTTCATCTATATAGGCAATACATTCATATCCTTGTTCATATATTTCTTTTTCAAAATCATTCATATTTATTCACCTATTACAGGTAACTCTAAGGTTATATTACCTATTATTCCTTTACGAAATTCATCTAATACTATATTAGCCACTTTAGTGTAATCAACTTCTCCACCTTTAATTATACATCCCCTTTTTTCACCTATTTTAATCATAGTATCTAAAGGAGTATCATTATTAATTCCTATTTTATACCTTTTCTCTAAACTTTCAGGTGCAATCTTAATTAGTTTTTCTATCAAATTCAAAGCAAGCGTTTCAATGTCTAGAATTTCATCTTTAATAGACCCTGTAAAAGCTAAATTTAATCCTACATTTTTATCTTCGAATTTAGGCCATAAAATGCCAGGAGTATCTAATAATTCTAAATTCACCTTAGTTTTAATCCATTGATTTGATTTTGTTACTCCAGGCTTATTTCCTGTTTTTGCACCTTTTCTACCTGCTAATGTATTTATTAGCGTTGATTTTCCTACATTTGGAATCCCAATAATCATAGCTCGAATCGGTTTGTTGATTACTCCTCTTTTCTCATAAGACTTTCTCTTTTCTTCTGTAACTATATTTGCCAATTTCATCAATTGATCAATACCTTTTCCATTGACTGAATTGAGCAATACAGTAGGTAAACCTTTTACAGAAAAGTAATCCTGCCATCTTCTATTGCTTTCATAATTTGCCAAATCAGACTTATTTAAAACTACAATTCTAGGTTTATTTTTGACTATAGAATCAATTAAAGGGTTTTGACTACTATATGGAATTCTTGCATCAATTAATTCAATGACCAAATCAACAAGAGAAAGGTTTTTCTCTATTGCTTCTCTAGTTTTTTTCATATGTCCTGGATACCAGTTAATATTCATATATTCATCACCCCAATATATAAAAATGGGACTTTATCAGTCCCAATTAATTAATACATTCTTCTTTCTTTAACTTTTGCTGCTTTACCTTGTCTATCTCTTAAGTAGTATAGTTTTGATCTTCTTACTTTACCCTTTCTGATTACAACAAGTTTTTCAATTCTTGGAGAGTGTAAAGGGAATGTCCTTTCCACACCTACTCCATAAGATAATCTTCTAACTGTGAAAGTCTTTCTTGACCCTCCACCTTGAATTTTAATAACTGTACCTTCATATACTTGAATTCTTTCACGACTTCCTTCAATAACTCTGTAATGAACTTGAACAGTATCACCTACATTAAAAGTAGGTATATCATCTCTTAATTGCTCATCTTCTATCATTTTAATTATATCCACTGTTCAAACCTCCTTTCGCCATAGATGTTCTTGCCTAATTTGCAGAGGACCATCCGTAATTCGTACTTTGGTATTATAACATATGAAATAATCTAATTCAACTATTTATTACTTATTATTTCTTATAGATGTAATGAATTTCCTATCTTCTTCACTTAGTTCTAGCTTTTCTAAAATCTCAGGTCTTTTAAGAAATGTGGCTTTTAAAGATTCATAGTATCTCCATTCTTTAATTTTTTCATGATTGCCAGATAATAGTATCTCAGGTACTTTTAATCCCTGAAATTCACGTGGTCTCGTATATTGTGGATGTTCTAATAATCCATCAAAATGTGATTCATCTGAATATGATTCCTCACTACTTAAAACTCCAGGCAATAGTCTAATTATAGAGTCCATTAAAACCATAGCAGGTATCTCACCACCAGTTAAGACATAGTCCCCAATGGAGATTTCTTCATCTATATAGTTATCAATTATTCTATTGTCTATACCTTCATAATGACCACATAATAAAACCAAATGATCCTCAGACGATAATTCATTTACAAGCTTTTGGTTTAGTTTCTTTCCTTGAGGTGATAGATAGATGATTCTAGAACTATTACTTTTAACGCTATTAATTGCATCAAACAATGGCTGTGGAGTCATAACCATTCCTGGTCCACCACCAAAAGGATAATCATCTACTTTTCTGTGTTTATTTTTCGAGAAACTTCTAATATCAATATAATTAATATCTATAATACCTTCCCCTATTGCCCTTCCTATAATACTCCAACTAGATAAGTTGGAAAAAAAATCGGGGAATAATGTTAAAATATCAATTTTCATTCTATCATTCCTTCAATAGGATCTATAGTAACTATTCTTTTTTGAATATTTACATCCTTAATGAATTCATTGACAGCTGGTATTAGATATTCTTTATTATTCATATTATCTTTTAATACATATATATCATTGCTTGCAGATTGCATAATATCAATAATATGGCCTAATTTATTCCCTGCAGTATCCACTACATTACAACCCATTAAGTCATGTAGAAAATAGTGTTTTTCGGGTAAAATAATTCTATCTTCATCATTTACATATATAAATTGATTTTTAAAGGAAAGGACAAGGTTAATATCATCGTAATTATCAAACTTTAAAATAACAAATCCCTTATGATATCTTACAGATTGAAGCTTTACTTCAAGCTTTTTATTGCCTATATAGGCCTTTTCAAGATGTGAGAATCTATCTATATCACTAGTAATAGGTTCAACCTTGACCTGACCCTTGATCCCATGGGTATTTATTATTTTTCCTACTATTGTATATTCCATATGAACACCTACTATTAGAATCTTTAAGGGATTATCTATGCTAATCCCTTATTGTAAAATTTCAACTACGACTCTTTTATTTTCTTTTATTGCTGCAGCCTTTACAACTGTCCTTATGGCCTTAGCAATTCTGCCTTGCTTTCCTATTATTTTTCCCATATCTTCTGGTGCAACCTTTAGTTCAATAATAATTGACTGTGAACCTTCTACCTCATTTACACTTACTTCGTCTGGATTATCTACAAGTGATTTTGCAATAAATTCTACTAATTCACCCATCATTACACCTCCAAGAACTATTCATCAGTATTGTCTTCTACAGCATTGTCATATACACCATTTTCTTTAAATAGTCTATTAACAGTATCTGTTGGTTTAGCTCCATTTTGTAACCAATTCATAGCTTTTTCATTATCTATTTTAACTGTTTTTGGTTCAGTTAATGGATTGTAGTAGCCAATCTCTTCAATAAATCTTCCATCTCTTGGAGAACGAGAGTCAGCAACAATTATTCTATAAAATGGGTTCTTTTTAGCTCCCATCCTTTTTAGTCTAATCTTAACCGCCATTGTATTCACCTCCTTTAAAATAAACTATCTATTTAGAAAAAGGGGAATCCAAATTTCCCTTTTTTCTTCATTGTCTTTTCCATCTCACCAAATCGTTTCATCATTTTTTTGGTTTCTTTAAACTGCTTTAATAGTTTGTTTACTTCCTGAACTGAAGTTCCACTACCATTAGCAATCCTCTTCCTTCTACTGCTATCAATAATTTCAGGATTTTCTCTTTCTTTTTTAGTCATTGATTTTATAATAGCTTCAATATGACCAATCTCTTTTTCACTTACCTCTAGACCCTTTAAAGCTTTAGAGTTCATGCCAGGTATCATTCCTATAATTTGATCTAAGGGTCCTAGATTTCTCATCTGTTCCAACTGATCTAAAAAGTCCTCAAAGGTAAATTGAGCAGATCTAATCTTTTTTTCTAATTCCATAGCTTTCTCTGCATCAATATTAGCCTGGGCTTTTTCAATTAAACCTAATACATCTCCCATTCCTAAAATTCTTGATGCCATTCTATCTGGATGAAATGGTTCCAATTGATCAAATTTTTCACCCATACCTACAAACTTAATAGGTTTATCAGTTACAGCCCTTATTGATAATGCTGCACCACCTCTAGCATCCCCATCTAATTTTGTTAATACTACTCCAGTAATTCCTAATTTATCATCAAAGGACTCTGCAACATTAACTGCATCTTGACCTGTCATTGCATCTAAAACTAATAATATCTCATTTGGTTTAACTATATTTTTAATGTTTTCTATTTCTTCCATCAGATTTTCATCAATATGAAGTCTACCAGCTGTATCTATGATTATAACATCATTTCCATGTTTTTTGCCATGTTCTATTGCAGCCTTAGCAATATCTACAGGATCATGTTTATTACCCATGGAAAATACTGGTACATCTACCTTTTCTCCTACTACCTCTAATTGCTTAATTGCAGCTGGTCTATAAATGTCACAGGCAACTAACAAAGGCCTTTTATTTTGTTTTTTTAAATTGTAGGCCAATTTCCCAGTAGTTGTAGTCTTACCAGCACCTTGCAATCCACACATAAGTATAATCGTTGGTGGTGAAGATGCGAAGGCAATCTTTACTTCCTTATCTCCCATAAGCTTTGTTAATTCATCGTTTACAATCTTAATAACTTGTTGGCCAGGAGTCAAACTCTGCATAACTTCATTACCAATAGCTCTTTCTTTAACATTTTTAGTAAAGTTCTTCACGACTTTAAAGTTAACGTCAGCCTCTAAAAGAGCAAGCCTAACTTCTCTCATTGCAATATCTACATCTTTTTCTGAAAGCTTACCTTTTCCAGTTAACTTACCTAAAGCATTCTGTAACTTCTCAGATAAATTCTCGAATACCATCAGTCTATACCCCCCAGCTATTCTTTAATATTTCAAAACCTATATTTTCTATTATCTTTGCATTAGTAACTATTTCAGTATTGCTATTGCCATTAGTCTCGGCAATTTTTTTAATGTTTTTAGAAACTTCTATAATTGTCTTTATGTCCTTGTAATAATCTTTAAATTTACTAGCTAATCCCAAATTTTCCTCATATTTATATAATTTATTCTCAGCTCTTTTTATAGTATCAAAAACACTTTG
Source organism: Wansuia hejianensis (assembly GCF_014385225.1). Lineage (GTDB taxonomy): Bacteria > Bacillota > Clostridia > Tissierellales > Tissierellaceae > JACRTK01. The sequence continues at coordinate 78,890 of NZ_JACRTK010000002.1, read as the reverse complement.
TCTTGATATATTCAACTCTTCTCCGATTTCACTTAAAGATAAATCATGAACATAAAATAATTCGATAACATTATATTGTCTTTCACTTAAAAGCTTACCATAAAAATCAAATAGTATTCCAACTTCAACTAATTTCTCAATCATTATATCACCAACTAAATAATACTGTCAAGTCTTTTCCTTGACAGTATTATTTTAAACCATATATTTTTATTTGTCAATATACTAATTAAAAATGGCATCTACAAATTCATCAGTTTTAAATGGCTGTAAATCATCCATCCCTTCTCCAACCCCTATTAATTTTACAGGTAATCCTAATTCCGCTTGCAGAGCAATCACAACACCACCCTTTGCTGTTCCATCAAGTTTTGTTAAAGCTACACCTGTAATGTTTGCAGCTTCTTTGAAAATTTTTGCTTGATTTATAGCATTCTGACCAGTAGTTGCATCTAAAACTAATAAAATCTCTCTTGTTGCATTTTCATATTCTCTTTCTAATACTCGAAATATTTTATTTAGTTCATTCATTAAATTTGATTTATTATGCAATCTGCCTGCAGTATCACAAATCAAAATATCAGTTTTTCTAGCCTTAGCCGCATGGATTCCATCATATATTACTGCAGCAGGGTCAGCACCTTCGCTATGTGCAATAATATCAACACCGGCTCTATTACTCCATTCTTCTAATTGTTCTATAGCAGCAGCTCTAAAAGTATCACCTGCAGCTATTAAAACTTTTTTTCCACTATTTTTAAAACTATTAGCTAACTTTCCTATTGTCGTAGTTTTACCTACTCCATTTACTCCCACAACTAAAACAACTGCAGGACTAGGCTCAATATTTAATGAGTTATCTGCTATTGACTCATTCATCAGAAGCTTTATCTCATCTTTTAGCAGTTCTTTTACATCATTAGGATCATTAACTTTTTCACTTTTTACTCTTTCTCTCAACCTATCAATTAATTCCATAGTAGTATTTACTCCAACATCTGCTGTAACTAAAACTTCCTCAAGATCTTCAAAAAGCTCTTCATCCACCTTCTTATACATAGATAATATATTATCAATTTTGTTAGACATATTATCACGTGTTTTACTTAAACCAGATACTAATTTCTCAAAAAAACCTGGATTTTTATCTTGCTTTTTATTTATATTAAGATCCTGCCCTATCTCTTCTTTATTTGAATCTTTATTTTTTCCTTTAAACCATTTAAACATTTTTATCCTCCTAACTCACTAAACTTTCAGTATAATCCTTTAATTTTACTGAGATTAATTTGCTGACCCCTTCTTCAGTCATTGTTACTCCATATAATACATTTGCTGCTTCCATTGTAGTCTTTCTATGGGTAATCATGATAAATTGTGTATCATTGTTAAACTTTTTCAAATAACCTATGTATCTACTTATATTTGATTCATCAAGGGCTGCATCAATTTCATCCAATATACAAAATGGAGAAGGTTTTGTTTGCAAAATTGCAAATAAAAGAGCTACTGCTGTTAACGATTTCTCTCCTCCAGATAAAAGACTAAGATTTTGTAGTTTTTTCCCTGGAGGTTGGACTTGAATTTCAATACCTGAGTTTAAAATATTTTCATCACCATTTAATTCAAGACTTGCTTTACCTCCATTAAAGAGTATGGAAAATACTTTTGAAAAATTAGAGTTAATATTGTTAAATGATTCTATGAATTGTACTCTCATCTTTTTTTCCATATCTTTGATTATTTTCCTTAGATCTTCTTTACTATTGATTAAGTCTTCGTGTTGACTCATTATAAACTCAAGTCTTTCTTTAGTATTTTTATATTCTTCTATGGATCCTAAATTTACATTTCCTAGGCTTTTTATCTTCTTTTTAAGCTTAGATATATGCTCTCTAGCTGCAGATGTATCTATTAACTCTTTTTCTATTTCTAGTGCATTTTCAAAAGTCAATTCATACTCATCATGTAATTTTGTAAAAATATTTTCAAGCTGCAATTCAAATTTTGATAACTTTAAATCACTACTGTTTTTTTGTCGTTCCAGTATATTTATACTGTGATTTATTTCTTCCAATGATTCCTGCTGTTTATAAAACTTTTGGGTTTGTTCCTCTTTTTTCAAGGTAAATGATTCTAGCTTTTTTGATATTCTGTTTTCTTCCTTATTTTTAAGCTCTATTTGATTTAATAATAACGCCTTTTCATTTTCTATATTTTTAAGTTCATTATCTATAAATATCAGCATTTCCTTTTTCTCTTCAGATGATATCTTTGCTTCTTCTTTTTGACTTAATTTATTTTGAATATTCAACTCAACACTTTTCAATTTATTTTCTATAGTATTGATACTTATTCTTAAATCTGATACTTCATTAGATAAATTTTCTTTTTCACTCTTTTTATCTTTAACATCTGATGATATATAATTAATATCATCTTTAATTATATTAGATTCCTTGATAAGTTCTCTTAAAAAGATATTATCTTCTTTTCCCTTACTAATGAGAGTGCTAGATTCTTCTTGTAAAATTTTTATTTCATCAGATACCCTATTAGCATCTTTGTCAAGCCTATATAATTCATTTTTATAAGACTCATTTTCTCTATATATATTCTTTATGTCTTGTTCTATTTGTTTAATATCTGTAGAAACTTTAATAATCAATCGATCCTTCTCTTGTATATGTTTCCATAATCCAGTTTTTCTATTTTCAAATTCACTAAGTCGAGTTCTTAGATCATCTATTTGATTTTTAAGGCTATCAATTTTATTTTTTCTACTTATTAAACTTATTGCATTATTATTATAACTACCTCCTGTCAAAGATCCACCAGGGTTTAAAACGTCCCCTTCTAATGTTACTATTTTATATCGATGCTTATATCTATTGGCTAATCTGATGGCATTATTTATATTATCTACTATAATAGTTCTTCCTAAAAGATATTTGAATATATCTTCATACTTACAATCATATTCAATTAAATTATGCCCCAATCCTAGGAATCCATAACTATATAGGCTATCAAGGTCTATATTTAAAGAATTCCCCTTTATAGTATCAAGTGGGAGAAATGTTACTCTTCCCATATTATTGCTTTTTAAATAGTCTATAGATAGTTTGGCATCTAACTCCGTTTCCATTACAATATTTTGTAAACTAGATCCTAAACTAATATCAATAGCTTTTTCATATACTTCATCTACTTTCAATAATTCTGCAACAATACCTATGAAACCTTTACCATCTATTTTTTTGTATTTAATACCCTTAAGAAGGTTTTTTACACTTTTATAATAGCCTTCGTAGCCTTCTTCCATATTTTTATATAAATTATAACTAGATAAAATACCTTGTAACATTATTTCTTTACTTTTTATTTTTTCTAAGAGCTCTTCAAATTCCTTTTCCAAGTGATTTTTCTCCGATTGATAGTTCTCATATTTTAAATTCAAATCTTTTAGTATTTCTTTTAATTTATTTTCTTTTTTTGTAATGTCTTTTTGATTTATTTCACATTTTTTCCTATCTTCATCAATTTCATGAATTTCAAGTTTAAGTTGATTTAATCTTTTATCTATATTGGCATTTAGAGAGTCTATACTGTTTAATTCGCTTTTCTTTTGGGAAATTTTATTATAAACTTCTAAAGCTTCATTTTTTCTCTTCTCTAAACTTTCTTCTAACTCTAACAGTTCAGTGTTAATACTGTTTAGTTGTTCGTTTTTAAGGGCAAATCCTGTTTTTAAAGTTTCATATTTATCAAGTATGTTTAGTCTTTGTTCCTGGTCTTCTAAAGTTTCATCAGATAATCTTTTTATAGAGTTATCTAATAATTCTCTCTCCTTTGATAATCTTTCTATATCTCTTTTATAAAACTTTTCCTTTTCTAAAATGATTGAAATCTGATTTTTATCTTTTTCATAGGATTGGATTACTTTTATTCTATTATCATTTAAAACCTTAATACTTCCATCTATATCCTCTATATTACTTTTTGAAAGATTGAACTCCTTTTCTATCTTAACCTTCCTATTTTCTAAATCTTTGATTTCAGAAGATAATTTATTTACATCTACTTTAATTTCATTTATCTGATTCTTATATTTTTTAATATCTTTAGTATATAAGTTTACTTCCAGTTCTTTAAGCTCATCATAAATCTTAATAAAATCGGTAGCTTTTTTCGATTCTTTTTCTAAGGTTTCCGCTTGATTAGATATCTCATGTATCAAATCCCTAATTCTTATAATATTTTCTTCTGTACTTTTAAGTTTTCTTTCTGCTTCTTCTTTCTTTGATTTATATTTAATAATCCCTGCTGCTTCTTCAAATATATTTCTTCGATCTTCAGGTTTGTTACTAAGTATCTCATCTATCCTACCTTGTCCAATAATTGAATATCCATCTTTTCCAATACCAGTATCCATAAATAACTCTCTAATATCTTTAAGTCTGCAAGAATTTTTATTTATATAATACTCACTCTCTCCAGATCTAAAGATTCTTCTAGTTATAGCTACTTCATTATAATCCATTGGGATATCTCCATCTTGGTTGTCAAAAAAGATTGTAACTTCAGCAAAACCTAAAGGCCTTCTCTTATCAGTACCAGAAAAAATCACATCTTCCATCTTACCACCACGAAGATTTTTTATACTTTGTTCTCCTAAAACCCATCTGATTGCATCAGTTATATTGCTTTTCCCACTGCCATTAGGTCCTACAATAGCTGTAATATCATTATTAAATTTAATTTCCGTTTTATCTGCAAAGGATTTAAATCCTTGTATTTCTACTTTTTTCAAGTACAATCTTAAACACCTCTAACTAATCTATTTTCGATAATTCTGTGTTGAATTTTTAGAGGATAGATTGTCTAAAATGCAATCCTCCAGTAATAAATTTAAATCTAATTCTCTATAATGATTATCAATTTTTATGAAAATACGATCTAGTTCTATATCCTTAGCATTAATTTTAATTTTTTTAAATCCATATTTATCTATCCAATATTTAATATTATGAGATTTCTGGCCTGCGATATTGGAGATGATTTTTTTATGAGCACTAATTTCTAATATTTTCCCCAAAGTTTCTATCTGTTTATTCTCAAAATAATAATCTAATATCAATTTGTAAATATTAGCTTCAACCAATTGTCTAAAAGCTGGATGAAAGGGACCAGCTACTACATCTTTTCCTAATTGAATATTTTCAGTTGGCTGTAATCCAACCCGTATGACATTTATATTGTTTAGTTTAAAAATTGCTAAAATTATTGTGGATATATCTATTGCTTCAGAAATAGTTAATGGTTTATATTTATCTTTTATCATTAATTTTTCTAGATAAGTATCTTTTATGACTAAGGTTGGATAAATTCTAACACAATCTGGCTCTAATTTAATAAATTCCTTAGCTGTTGCTAAACTTTTTTTTAGTTCATCTTCAGGCAAACCTACCATCATTTGCAATCCAAGCTTAAACCTATAACTTTTAATCATATCTACAGCATGATATACATCCTCAATCCCATGTCCCCTTCCACTAGCCATAAGGACTGATTCATCCAAAGATTGTACTCCTAGTTCTATTGTATCAACTTTGTATTCTGCCAAATTATCAAGTATCTCCTTACTTATAGCATCTGGTCTAGTTGATAACCTGATTTCATTTATTAATCCTTTTTCCTTATATTTTAAAGGAACTTCTAGTAATTCTTTTTGAATATCCATATCTATAGCTGTAAAACTACCACCATAAAATGCAACTTCTATAAATGAATTTGGTCTAAAATATCCTAAATATTTGTTTATAGTAGACTCTACTTCCTCTGAAGTTATAGTAGTAGAAACATTTGTGATTTTTTTCTGATTACAAAATATACAATCGTGGGGACATCCGAAATGGGGAACAAATACTGGTATTATATAATGTTTACTCATGCTTTTCACCTAAATTTAAAATGGCTTTTTTAGCTGCACTCTGTTCAGCTTCTTTTTTGTTTTTTCCTGTTCCTATACTAATTGGCTTTCCATTTAAATAAATAGCTATATGAAATATTTTATTATGATCAGGTCCTTCTTCCTTTATTACTTTATATTCTAGCTTTCCATTACTATTTTTTTGAAATCTTTCCTGCAATTCTGTTTTATAGTCTATAAATAAATCTCCTTGTGCAACTGCATCCACTATGTCTGCCTCGAAGATTTCTAATAAAATTTTATTAGTATTTTCAAAGTCACTATCCATATAAATAGCACCCACTACTGCTTCTGCCGCATCTGCCAGTATAGATTCCCTATCTCTTCCTCCAGTAGATTCTTCTCCTTTTCCTAATATTAAATATTTTCCTATATCTATTTTTCTAGCTGCATATGCTAATGAGGACTCACAAACTACTTTTGCACGTATTTTAGTTAATTCACCTTCTGGATAATCTGGATACTTTTTATATAGATATTGACTAACTACTAAATTTAAAATTGCGTCTCCTAAAAATTCTAACCGTTCATTACTTTCTATTATCTGCATTTTATTTTCATTTGCATAAGAACTATGAGTTAAGGCTTTTTTCAGTGTTTTTATATTCTTAAAGCAATAATTTAAATTTTCTTGTAGAGGTTTTAGTTTTAACTCTATGGCAATTATATTTTTCATAATTTTTCCTCCAAATATAAGAATATTTAATAAAGATACATATGTATCTTTATTAAATTTCTTCTAGGGCTTTTTTAATATATTCTACTGCATCCCCTACTGTTTTAATAAGTTCAACATCTTCATCTTCAACTTCCATTCCAAATTCATCTTCTAAACCCATAACTAACTCCACTAAATCTAAAGAATCAGCATTTAGATCATCATCAAAAGAAGTTTCTAAAGTAATTTCATCCTCATTAATATTAAATTGCTCACTTATAATCTTTGTAACTTTTTCCAGTATCATAATATACCTCCTATATTTCATAAATTTAAAATCAATCATTTATTTCATTTTCTATAATATTTATTATATCTTTCTCAATAAAATTTACTAATTGTTTTATAGCATTTTTTATGGCATAAGCATCAGAACTTCCATGGGCCTTCACCACAGGTTTTTTTATGCCCAAAAGTGGGGCTCCCCCATATTCCCTATAGTCCATCTTGTTTTTTAATGTTTTCATTCTAGGTTTTAGTAGTAAAGCTCCTATTTTAGATTTAGTATTAGATGTAAATATGCTTTTCAACTCACTAAAAAATGATATAGCAACTCCCTCTGTTAATTTTAATATTATATTACCTACAAATCCATCGCAAACTATAACATCTGCTTCACCTTGAGGTAAAGTCCTTGCTTCTATATTTCCAACGAAATTCATATTACTTTCTTTGAGTAAATAATATGAATCCTTCACAAGTTGATTCCCTTTACCTACTTCTGTTCCTATATTTACTAATCCAACTTTAGGGTTTTGTCTTCCTAATACATTCTCCATATAAGTTGAACCCATGAGACCAAACTGTCTTAAATATTCAGGTTTACAATCTACATTTGCTCCTGCATCAACTAATAAGGACATGCCATTAGTCGTAGGGTATACTGTAGTAAGTGCAGCTCTGTCTATCCCTCTAATCCTTTTAACTATAAATAAACCACCTGCCAATAGGGCCCCTGTACTTCCTGCTGATAAAAACCCATCACCTTTACCCTCAGCTAAAGCTTTTAATCCAACCACCATAGATGAATCTTTTTTTCTTCTAATGGCCAATGCAGGATCATCTTCATTAGTAATTATATCTTTTGCATCTAATATTTCTATCCTTTCCTTTGGATAGTCATATTTATTCAGTTCTCGATTTATTACTTCTTCATTTCCTACAACAATTATATCAATCTTATATTCTTTTATAGCATCGACTATACCTTTTATCACCTCTATAGGAGCATTATCTCCTCCCATACTATCAACGATAATTTTCATCCTAGTTCCTCCTGACTGGTGAAATAATTATACTACTGATATTTAATATATATTAGCTTTATAAAAAAATCAATATTGAATTAAAAGAAGATAGTGAGAATTCCCACTATCTTCTTTTAATTATTCAACTTCAATAATTTCTCTGTTTTTATAATAACCACATGCTCTACAAACTCTATGAGGTAGTTTTGGCTCATGACATTGTGGGCATTCAGTAACAGTAGTTCTATTTAGTCTATAAGAAGAAGCTCTTCTTCTATCTCTTCTAGCTTTAGAAGTCTTTCGCTTTGGTACTGCCATTTAAAACACCTCCTTAATCTTTAACAAAAAAATCTTTAAGTTTTTCAAATCTTGGATCTATGTATTCATCCAAGCAGTCACAAGACTCCGTGTTAAGGTCTGTTCCACATTGGGGGCAAATCCCTTTGCAATTTTCAGCACATAAGGTCTTCATAGGTAATGATGAGACTACTTCCCCAATAATATGCTTATCTATATCAAGGATCCCGTCTTTTTCAAGGGATATAACATCATCATCTTTTACACTAGCTTCAGGCTTTTCCCCATAATTTAATAATTCTCCAGCTACGGACGTTTTCACTTCTTTAATGGTAGAGTGCAAACAACGTGCACATTTTGTTTCGTATTTATACGCAATATCAATATTTATATCATATGAACTGCTTGATTTATAGATATACCCATTATATTTGATAGGTTCTACAATCTTGTAGTCACCAAGATCTAAATCTATTAGCTGATTATTTACCTCTCCATTTAAATGATGAACACTGTCAGAGCTGTTTAATAAATTAGATAAATCAATATTCATTGATCCTCACCTCTTAAACTAACAAACTTAATTATATAAAGGGGCCATGAATTTGTCAAGAATTATCTATATTAAACTAATGATAAAGTATCTCTTGCAATCATTAATTCTTCGTTAGTCGGTATAACTAATATAGTAGGGCCACCTAAGTTTTTACTAAGAATTCTCTCTTCTCCCCTAATATCATTAAGCTCTTTATCAATAATAATATTTAAACATTCTAGTCCTTCACAAACCTTTTCTCTAATAAATCCGGAGTTTTCCCCTATCCCTGCAGTAAATACTAAGGCATCTATTCGACACATTTGAGCTGCATAAGCTGCAATATATTTAGTAACCCTATTGCAGAATACATCTAATGCAAGCTGAGCCCTTTCATTTCCTTCAGATGCAGCTACTTCTAGATCTCTAAAGTCACTACTTACTCCAGAAATACCTAATACACCTGATTTTTTGTTTAATACATTGTTTACTTCCTCAAAGTTCATACCTTCCTTATCCATAATAAACGGAATAATTGCAGGGTCAATATCTCCAGATCTAGTTCCCATAGCTAGGCCTTCAAGAGGCGTGAATCCCATACTAGTGTCTATTGATTTTCCACCTTGTACTGCAGTTACACTAGAGCCATTACCTAAGTGACAAGTAACAATGTTTAAATCTTTTATATCTCTGCCTAATATTTCAGCGGCTCTATTGGCTACATATTTATGAGATGTACCATGGAATCCATACTTTCTAATCTTATATTTTTCATAAAACTCATAAGGTAGAGGATAGATATAATTTTCAGCTGGTATACTCTGATGGAATGCTGTATCAAAAACTCCTACCATTGGTGTATTTGGCATCAATTCTTTACAAGCTTCAATACCCATTATATTAGGTGGATTATGAAGTGGAGCTAGTTCAATACATCTTTCTAAGGCTCCCATTACTTCATCTGTAATAAGTACTGATGAAGCAAATTCTTCTCCTCCATGAACAACCCTATGTCCTACAGCTCCTATTTCTTCCATTGAATTTATTGCACCATGATCCTTATCTACAATAACTTGAAGAACTAATTCTAAGGCTCTTTTATGGTCATCCATTGGTTCTTCTATGGTTACCCTCTCTTTACCAGTAGTATCATGTTTTATTATAGACCCTTCTATCCCTATTCTTTCTACTAAGCCCTTAGCTAAAACATTTTCTCCATCCATGTCAATAAGTTGATACTTTAATGAAGAACTACCACAGTTAATAACTAAAATATTCATTTTCATTCCTCCTATATCATATTTACATTATCAATATTATTATATTACAACTAAAAAATCAACATCTTGTTTTAATTGATCTTAAGTAGTTTTTCCACATCATAAAATTATATTATATGTTATAATAAATTTAATAAATATTTGGAGGTAATTATGAAAGTAGTAGGACTTATTACTGAGTACAATCCCTTTCATTTCGGGCATAAATATCATTTAAATAAATCCATGAATCTCACAGGGGCTACTCATTCCGTAGCTATTATGAGTAGTTCATTTGTACAAAGAGGTGAACCTTCATTAGTAGATAAATGGACAAAGGCAAAGATGGCTATTGATAATGGAGTAGATTTAGTAATAGAATTACCCTTTGTCTATTCTTGTCAAAGTGCAGAACTCTTTGCATATGGTGCCATTAGTATTTTAGATGCTATGGGAATCATAGACTATATATCTTTTGGTAGTGAATCGGGGGATTTGCAATCTCTTTCTATGATTTCTCAAATTTTACTAGACGAACCCTTACCTTATAAAGAATATCTCAAATCTTATTTATCTAAAGGTTTATCATATCCTGTATCTAGAAGTTTAGCCCTAGGAGAATATTTAAAAAGCAATAAATCTATGAGTAGTTATTCGTCTATGAATATCCTAAAACAATCAAATAATATTTTAGGAATTGAATATTTAAAGGCTATATATAGTTTAAATTCAAAAATTAAACCCTTTACAATTCAAAGAAAAGGTGCTAATTACAATGATCAAGAAATTCACAGTGGATTTGCTTCTGCTACAGCTATTAGAAAATGTATATTAGATAATGGTATCTCATCCATAATAGATCTAATACCAGAGGAGTCTTATAATAGATTACAAGAATATGAATCCAAGTATAAAGTATTTAACTCTTTAGATAATTATACTTTAATAATAAAATATCTTTTATTATTAAAAGATAAAAACCAACTAAATAATATATTAGATATTGAAAATGGCCTGGAAAATCGAATAATCGAAAAATCTAGCTTGTATAATAGTATTGAGAAGATAGTAGGTGCAATAACAACTAAAAGATATCCCATAACTAGGATTCAAAGAATATTAATTCATCTTTTAAATAATCTAGATGGTAATACTATAAGAGAATTATATAGTTATGTTCCCCAATATATTAGGATATTAGGTGCAAATAAAAAAGGATTAGAACTATTAAAACTTATAAAAGAAAATTCTAATTTATCCATAATTACAAAGTTTGCTGATTATCATAAATTAGATAACAAAGTAATAAATAAATTCCTGGATTTCGAACAAATGTCTACAGATATCTTTTTTTTAGGTCTAGGTTTAAATGAATCATTAGTAAAGATGGATTATTATATATCACCTTATATAAAATAAAATATACCTTTCTTTCATATTGTATTTCTACATAAATATAATCTAAAGAGAGGTGTTTTTATGAAAAATTCAAAATTCAAAAAAAGCAACTTATATAATAATATTTTTTTAGTACTTATTATCGTCTTGATAATATCTATTATTAAAGATCCTACCTTAGCAATTAATAGTGCAAAAGAGGGAATTTATAATTGGTTTAATATATTATTTCCTTCTTTATTTCCCTTTTTTGTATTTTCAGATTTATTGGTATCTTTGGGCTTTGTAGAGATGTTTGGAAGTCTACTTCAACCTATTATGAAACCTATTTTCAACGTTCCTGGTGAAGGTGCCTTCCCCTTTACTATCAGCATAATCTCTGGATATCCTGTAGGTGCAAAATTGACTTCAAGTTTAAGACAAAAAAATATAATTACAAGAAATGAAGCAAATAGATTAATTACCTTTTCTTCCACATCTGGGCCTCTATTTATGTTGGGGGCAGTTTTAGTAGGTATGCTTAATATTCCAAAACTTAGTCTTCTAATAGTACTTCCCCACTATTTAGCTATCATAAGCATAGGGATTTTTTTTAGATTTTATAATTCGGGAAAAAACGATCCAATTTCCAAAAAAGAAATAAGCTATTTCCAAAATAATAATAAAACCGATGAAAAACCTAACGAAGGATACAAATCTTTAGGTTTAATAATTACAAATAGTATAAAAGATAGTATGAACTCAATTATAACCGTAGGGGGATTTGTAATTATTTATTCTGTTATAATAGAATTATTTCTAGCATCCAAAGTTTCCAGCTTAATGATGCTAAATATATCTAATAGAATAAATATTGATTCATCAGTTTTAGAGGCCATTTTCGCAGGATTTATAGAATTAAGTACAGGATGTAAAAAAATTTCAACCCTAGATATAAACCTTATCAATAGAATAATACTTATTAATTTTGTAATAGCTTGGGGTGGCCTATCTGTATTGAGTCAATCCTTAAGCTTTATTAGTCAAACAGATATTAATTCAAAATTATATATTTTTTCGAAATTTCTTCATGGGATATTATCTAGTATATATACTTATTTACTTTATATTATTAAATATAAAGGGACCACCTTACCTGTATCTGCTACTCCACATATACTTAAGAAAGCTTATAGCTTTAATGATTGGATTTCTAATTTTCTTGGTTCCACTAAGCTTGCATTCATTATATGTGTTTACTTTATAATACTTAGCATACTTGTACATCTACTATATGATAGAAAAAAAAAGAGGCTTAATTAATGCCTCTTAATTCTTTTCTATTATCATTAAGTAAACTTATTGTGTTTTTCAAGTGTTCTTGGGTTTCTAACAGTAGGCTATCTGCATATTCCATAGCACCCAATCTTATTTCTTTTGCGTTTTCCTGTGCTTTACTAATTATTTCCTCAGCCCTTTCATTTGCAGCCTTCATTATGCCTTCATTATCAATCAGTTCTTCCAATCTATATTCGGCCTCATTTAATATATTATCTGCATCTTTTTGAGCTTCCGCCAATATTCTTTGTTTTTCTTCTTTTATCCATGCAGCTTGTTTGATTTCATCAGGTAACCTAATTCTAACTTCCTTTAAAATATCTAATATTTCATCAACATCTACCATTACCTTCTTTGAAAATGGTACTGTAGAGCTTTCTTCTAAAATATCTTCTATCTCATCGATTAGTTTTAAAACATCCAATATTAAATACCTCCTTTTATCTTATTATTTAAAGCATATTCAACTTCTCTAGGAACAAAACATGAAATATCTCCACCATATAAAGCTATTTCTTTCACTAAACTAGAACTTAAAAATACATATTCACTACGTGAAACCATAAATAAAGTTTCTATATCTTTATATAGTTTTCTATTAACTAAGGCCATTTGCATTTCAATTTCATAGTCTGAAACAGCCCTAAGTCCCCTAATCATGGTAGTACATCCTTTTTCCTTAGCATAATCTGCTAATAATCCTGAAAAGGAATCTACTTCCACATTATCCAAATGTTTTGTAGTCTCCTTTAATAATTCCATTCTCTCTTGAATTGTAAATGTCCCTTTTTTAGAAACATTGTTAAGTACTGCTATTATTACCTTGCCAAATTTCTTAGAACATCTTTCTATAATATCTAAATGTCCATATGTCACAGGATCAAAGCTTCCTGGATATATAACCTTCATGAACTTACCTCCTAGTCCCTATCTTTTATAATAATTTAAAAAAACTTAAAGCCTTACTACCATAATCCCTAAAATCCGTTTTTACAAGGCCAAGTATACAATCATCTAAAGTAAGTTCTTTCTCATGCTCTATAATTATCATACCATTCCTTGATAAAATTGAATTATTGTATATAGATTCCAAAGCATTTAATAAAAGGCCATAATTCTTAAACGGAGGATCTAAATATATGTAGTCAAATATCAAATTTTGGCTCCCAAAAAAATTTATAGCTTTAACCCCATCTTTTCTTATAACATGTGCATTATCTATTAATTTAGTGTGATTTAAGTTTTCCTTAATCACTTCAATACTTGTGGAAGAAACATCAACAAAATAACATTTTTGTGCCCCTCTACTTAAAAATTCAATTCCAATAGAACCAGTCCCTCCAAATAACTCTAATACAATGACATCATCATCTATAAATCCTAATATATTAAATAGGGATTCTTTCAACTTATCTTCAGTAGGTCTAACAGAAGTTCCCTTAGGGGATTTTAATTTATGACCCTTTCTAGTACCTGATATAACTCTCAATTTTAATCTCCTTTACTTTCTTTGATTTTATTTTACCATATTACCCCTAATAATTTAAAGGTTAATTTAAAATTAAGTCATCACCTAAGTTTTTAAACATATCTAATATTTGACTTCTCAATACTTTATATTTACTACTTTGCAAATTTTTATCCATATCCATAATTTTTAAAGCTTCTTTCTGTACAAGTTTTAAAATAGTAATATCGGAAAATAAATTTGCAATCTTTAACTCAGGTAATCCATGTTGCTTGGTACCAAAAAACTCTCCAGGACCTCTAAGTTCTAAATCCTTTTCAGATATTACAAAACCATCAGAGGAACTTTGTAATATCCTCATCCTTTCCCTTGCTATTTTGTTTTTACCATAATTAAGTAATATACAGTATGACTGATATTCTCCTCTACCTACTCTTCCCCTTAGCTGATGTAACTGAGCCAACCCAAACCTTTCCGCATTATATACTACCATTATATTTGAATTTGGTACATTTACACCAACTTCTATTACTGTAGTAGATACTAATATGTCTAATTTATGTTCCTTGAATTTTTCCATTATTTCATCTTTTTCCTTTGGATTCATCTTTCCATGAAGTAGTCCCACATTGAAATTTTTAAATGTAGTATTACTTAAAATCGTATATAATTCTTCAGCTGAATTTAAAGATATAGATTCCGAATCCTCAATCAAAGGACATACTATATATGCTTGTCTGCCTTCTAGAATTTGTTTTTCTATGAATTTATTTATTCTATCAATCATTTCTGGTCCAACTGCATAGGTTTCTATTTCTTTTCGTCCTGGTGGCAATTCATCTATTATAGATATGTCTAAATCTCCATATAATATTAAAGCCAGGGTCCTCGGTATAGGTGTTGCAGTCATAACTAACATATCTGGATTATTACCTTTTTGATTTAAAATGGCTCTTTGCTTAACCCCAAACCTGTGCTGTTCATCAGTAATAGCTAAGCCTAAGTTATAAAATTCAATATTTTCCTGAATAATAGCATGGGTACCAATTATAATATCAATATCTCCATCTTTTAACTTTTGCAATATCTCTGTTTTTTTCTTTTGGGTTAAAGAGCCAGTTAATAGTTTGCAATTAATATTCCATTTAGAAAAAAGTTTTGATAGTGACTCATAATGCTGAGTAGCCAATATTTCTGTTGGTGCCATCATAGCAGCTTGATATCCTGATTTAACGCATCTAAACATAGCTAGAGCAGCTATGATAGTCTTACCTGACCCAACATCTCCTTGTACTAATCTATTCATCTGTATTGGCCTATCCATGTCATCTTGTATTTCTTTAAATACATTTTTTTGACTCTGGGTTAAAGTAAATGGCAAAGCTTTTATAAATTCATCTATTTCTCCTACTGATTCAAATTTTATTCCTTTATTATTTAAATAGGATTTATTTTTTATAATAAATAGACCTAATTGTAGAACTAATAATTCTTCAAAAATAAGTCTTCTTTTAGCATCTAATAAGTTTTCTTTATTAGATGGAAAATGAATATTCTTTATAGCATTCACTTTCTCCATTAATTTATACTTTTCTATTATATCTCTTGGTAGACTTTCCTCTACATATTCTAAATAATGATTTAAGGCAGATTTCATTATTTTTATAACTTCGTTATTAGATAAACCTTTAGTTAACGGATATATAGGTAGGATTCTTCCAACTTTATTATCTGTACTATTTTTTTCAAATACAGGATTCATAACTTGGTATTCCATACCTATTTTATTAATTTTACCATTTACTTTTAATTTTTCTCCAATATTAAAGTTATCCTTTAAGTACTCTTGATTAAACCAAACTAAATATCCATAGCCACTACTATCTTTAAAAGGTACTTTGAGAATAGACATATTTCTTCTTGGTCTAAGAACCTTACTTGGGCCCACTATCTCAATATCTAAACTAGCCTTTTCGCCTATAGGAGTATTTAAGATTGTATTAAATTGGGATCTATCTTCATATTCTCTAGGAAAAAAATATAGCAAATCATAAATGGTTTTTATGTTTAATTTATTTAATCTTGAGGCTCTTTTAGGACCTACGCCTTTTACATATTGTATATTCATAGATAGATTGTCCATTAACTATACCTCCGTCATAGTATATTACAAAAAACCCTACCTTAAGGTAGGGTTTACTCTAGAGAAAAAACATAATAATATAATGGTTGCCCTCCATATAATATTTCAACATCCACATCTGGAAATTTTTCTTCAAGTGCTGAACCTAACTCTTCAGCTCTTTCTTCTTCCATATTATTTCCAAAGAAGATTGTTATAATTGATATATCATCATTTATCATCTTTTGAATTAAGTCCAAAGTCACATCGTTAACTTCTTCTCCAGATGCTAAAATTTTTCCATTGGACATTCCGATAATATTCCCTTTTTCAATCTTGGTATTATTTACTTCTGTATCTCTTACAGCATAGGTTACTTGACCAGTCATTACATTTTCAATATTTTCATTCATATTCCTTATATTCTCGTCTACAGAAGCATTCTCATCAAAAGCTAATAAAGCTGATATACCTTCAGGTACAGATCTAGTAGGTAAAACTATGATGTTTCGTTTGCTTAATTCTCTAGTCTGCTCTGCTGCCAAAATTATATTCTTATTATTAGGTAGTACAAATACATTTTCTCCCTTTGTTTTCTCTATTGCTTTAAAAATATCTTCTGTACTTGGATTCATTGTTTGTCCTCCAGATACAATGATATCCACGTTTAAATCTTTAAATACTTGATCAACACCTTCACCTATAGATACAGATACAAAAGAATATTTTTTTTCTAATTCACTTTCTAAATCTTCATTTCTTAATTGTGACAGTTCATCTCTAAGTAATATTTCTTCATGCTGATATCTCATATTATCGATTTTGATATCACTTAAAGCACCTAATGAAATCCCCTTTTCTAATGCTAAGCCTGGATTATTTGTATGGACATGAACTTTTATTATGCCATCTCCACCAACAACCAACAAAGAATCCCCCTGTTTGCATAAATCATCCCTTAAACTATTTATTACATTGGAATCAGTAAATTTAGTATTTATCATAAATTCCGTACAATAACCAAATTTTATATCATCTGTATCAATTGACTTTTTATGATCATGTTCAACTTTTGCTTGTTCTTCTCTTGAGTCTATTTCAAAGTTCTCTATTCCTGATAAAGCATAGTATGCCCCAGTTAGGACATACATATATCCTTTTCCACCAGCATCAACAACTCCTGCTTGTTTTAAAACAGGCAACATATCTGGTGTTTTGTTAAGTGTATCATTTCCATGTTCTATAACCTTTTTAAGAAAGATAAGTATATCTTCTTCATTGCTAATAGACATGGCAAACTCTCCACATTCCCTTGCAACTGTTAATATAGTACCTTCTGTAGGTTTCATAACAGCATTATAAGCAGTATCAGAGGCCTTTTTTAGTCCTCGTGCTAAAGTTTTTACGTCTATATCAGCCCTACCTTCTAATCCACTGGCAAATCCTCTAAATAACTGGGATAGAATTACTCCAGAATTTCCCCTGGCCCCCATTAAAGAACCTTGACTAGCTGCCAAAGCAATCTTTGATGCATCATTTTCTTCAACGCTTAATCCCTGTTTTAAAGCTGATTTAATAGTTAATGACATATTAGTGCCTGTATCTCCATCTGGAACAGGAAACACGTTTAAGGAGTTTACATCCTCCTTGTTTTTTTCTAGAAGTCCTGCAGCACCAGATAAGGCTTTTTTAAATAGGACTCCATCAATCACATTTATTTTCAAGTATAGTACCTCCTTAACTACTTTTGAACTCTAATTCCTTGTACATAGACATTTATTTTCTCTATTTTATGTCCTGTTAAATTTTCAACACTAAACTTAACTCTATCAATTATATTTTCTGCAACTACAGATATCTTAACACCATATTCCAAAATTACATGTAAGTCAATAGATAAAGCATTATCTTTTGAATAAACTTTTACTCCTTTAGATAGATAATCCCATTTTAAGAGCTCAAAAAGTCCATCAGTTGCATTCTTAGAAGCCATGCCTACAATGCCATAACTCTCCATGGCAGATATTCCGGCTAAAGTTGCTATTACACTATCATCGATACTAATAGTACCTAATTCAGTATTAGTTTTGGCTGGCATATACAATCTCCTCCTCGCTTTAATATACCATATTCTTTATTTTACATTAAATGTATAAATAGTTCAACTAAATACTACTTATCATTAGACTTATAATTACATTTTAGTTGCATTTATATGCATTTTTGTGTTAAAATATTATGTGTTATTATGGCTAATAAGAATATACTAATAAAAGTTTCTTTCGTAGCAATTAAGGAGGTGTTTTTCATGGCAAGAAGTTGTGATGTATGTGGAAAGGGTAAAGTATATGGCAATAAGGTTACCTTCTCAAATAGAAAAATTTCAAGAAGCTGGTCTCCTAATATTAGAAGGGTAAGAGCAGTTGTAAACGGTTCAGTTAAGAGAATCAATGTGTGTACAAGATGCTTAAGATCAGGCTATGTTGAAAGAGCATTATAATCTAAGAATATTTATGAAATAAGGCTATCACTAAGTGGTAGCCTTATTTCATAAATATTAATGTACCTATTAAAAGTAGTCCTACTCCTATTAAAAGAAGTAAAAATCTCACTGATATAACATTTATCACTATTAAAAAACCTATTGCACTTAAAGATATCCCTATTACCTTTTGCATTTTATTTCTATGGCGAAATAGTTGTCTTCTCATTTTAAACACTCCCTGGAACCTTTATACCATATTATTCATATATATGATAATAGGTTCCAAAGAATATTTATCTAGTCCTTAGACTCTATAACTAATGCTTCACCCTTATGAATTATTACAGTTCCATATTCTTCTACAACTTCATTACTAATTCCTATGGTTTCTCCAAATCCAATATAATGTTTATCTAAGGGATATAAGAAACCAATTAAACTTACAATAATTCCCTTCTCCCCTAAGGGTACTACCGAAATATAGCTTTCTTTTTTCTTTTTGAGTTTTAGCTTATTGTTAACATATCTAACTATATTTTGTTGATCCACTATTTTTGCTTTAATACCTTTTTGGTGTAAACTCTTTAATAATAAAAGATTGGCTAAGGTATGATCTATTCTTGAACCAGTTACTCCTACCAAAGTGATTTCATCTATATCTTTCTTTATTAAGTGAAATAAAGCCAGTTCAGTATCTGTATTATTTTTCATCTTTGGATATTTTTCTACTGAAACCTTTTGATTTTTAATGAAGTCTAACCCTTCTTCTGTAACAGAATCTAAATCCCCTAATACTACATTAGGTTTTTTGTTGATTTTTACAAGATGATTAATTCCACCATCTGCACAAATAATATAATCATGTTCATGGACTAAGTTTTTTAATAAATCATAGTCCTTTATATTGCCACTAGATATAACTAATCCCTTCATAGTTTACCCCTTATCCTACAATAGTTCTTTTAATAGGTTTCCATATTAATGCTAAAACAACTATGGAAATAATCAATTCTGGAATCAAATAATATGCATTATATTGGATAGAATAGATCCATGGATTTTTATCCCCAGCATATTCAGCAAAGAAAACAACTCCAGATAAAACATGTGATATCATTCTGCCTCCTATACCTAATATTATTCCTAAAATTAAATTAAAATATCCTTTAGCATCATAATTCTTAGTAAAGTATCCAAGACCTGCTAGTCCTAATAGACCGAATGCCATTGGATAATCAAGAATGAATTGTATAGGATGATAAAATTGTGGTTTCAACATGAAATCTAGTAATCCATAAGTTGCTCCAACTGCTATTCCTGGAATAATTCCCCATCGTATTGCAAATAGCATAAGGGGTATCATACTGCCTGCAGTAACAGACCCGCCCATTGGAGCTTCGTATAATTTTATACGTCCTAATAATATTGATAAAGCAATCATCATTCCACCCTCTGTTAACATTTTAATACTGTTTTTTTTATTCAATTATATTCCTCCTTAAGTTTGTTATAAAAAAACCATTGCCAAGTAGGCAATGGTATTATACTTAATACACACTTCCCTACGCTAGTATTATCTAGTTCAGGTCTTAAGGGTCGGGATTAATCCACTCTCAGCCCATTGGCTCCCCTAGTGTTATGATTATATTATTATGTTATATATATAGTAACATATAGAATATCACTATACAATTAATTCTTTAAACTCTTTAGTTCGTGCTGAAATATCTTCTGCCCCAAATATATCTGAGCCTGAGACTATTAGATCAACACCGCAGTCTACTATTTCTTCAACATTACTTAATTTAACTCCTCCATCTACTTCTAGAATAGTAGTAAGTCCTTTCTCATCTATAATCTTTCTTGCGTCTCTAATTTTTTCTTTTATAGATGGAATAAAAGATTGACCTCCAAATCCAGGATTTACACTCATAATAAGTATAAGATCTAAATCTTTAATAATATATTCTAATACGTCTAATGGTGTTGCTGGGTTCAGGGAAACTCCTGCCTTTACTCCATAGGATTTTATTTCCTGTAAAGTCCTATGAAGGTGTATTGTAGATTCTGCTTGTACCGTGATTATATCAGCACCAGCATCTACAAAATCCTTTATATATCTTTCAGGTCTATCAATCATTAAATGTACATCAAAAGGAAGATCTGTAACCTTTCTTATACTTTTAATCACTGGTATTCCAAAAGAGATATTTGGAACGAAAATTCCATCCATTACATCTAAATGTAAAAGGTCCGCTCCACCTTCTTCTATCTTTTTAATATCTCCCTTTAAATCAGCAAAATTTGCTGCCAATAGGGAAGGTGATAACATGGTCATATTAGTACCTCCTTATATTTCTAATTTCATCTAATAACAATAAATAATTCTTATATCTTTCTTGACTTATAATTCCTTTATTTACATAATCCTTGATAGAACAATTAGGTTCTTTATCATGTAAACAGCTTAGAAAATTGCATTCATCTCCATACTTGTTGATTTCCTTAAAATAATGTCTTACCTGTCTCTCATCCTCAATAAAATCCAAATTTAATGAACTAAACCCTGGTGTATCCAATACAAAGGAATTTTTATCTATTTCCAATAATTCAACATGTCTAGTAGTATGTCTTCCCCTTTTATTTTTAGAACTAATATCTCCAGTTTCTAATTTAAACTTTGGGCTAACCATATTAAGTAAAGTAGATTTTCCTACACCGGAAGGTCCTGCAAATACGGTAATATTATTGAATAAAGCCTCTTTTAACTTGTCAATTCCCATATGTGATTTTGCACTGGTTATAATTACGTCATACCCTGCCTTCTCATAGATATTCTTTAAATCCATAGCTTTCTTATTATCTAAATCGCACTTATTCAAGCATATTAGAGTCTGAAGTCCTTCATACTCTGCCATAAGTAAAAACTTATCCAATAGCCATGTATTTATATTTGGACTCTTTACACTCATTATAATTATTGCATTAGTCACATTTGCTACAGGGGGTCTTAGTAACTGAGTTTTTCTTTCATGAATTTCTACTATATATCCTGAATTATCTTCTTCATTTATCCTAATCTTGACTTTATCCCCAACTAAGGGTTTAAGATTGTCTTCCCTAAACAAACCTCTAGCCCTACTTTCAATTATTCCTTTGGTGGTTTTTACGTAGTAAAAACCACCAATCCCTTTTATAATTATACCTTCTAACATATTTATCACTACTTTATTTTTTTAGTAAGCTCAGGTTGGTGTACACCATCAAAATAAACATCAATTTGAGCTCCAATTTGTCCCTTTATACTTAGAGTAATATTACCACTATGATTACCTTTGTATATTTCTTCTGTTTTGCCATTTTGTTTTCTAACTAATTTTACTTCAATTTCTTCTCCATCACTAGATATTGGTATCTCCATTGTAATAGTTTTTTCCTCTTTATTGGCACCATTTCCTGTTCCATTATTAGATCCGTTATTTCCTCCACCATTGGAATTATTATCACCTGGCTTATTTGTATCTGGTTTCTTTTCAGGTCCAGTACTTACATATAGATCTACTGAAGTTTTAGTTTCTAGCTCAGTGCCTTGTTCATATTCTTGCCAAATTACTATATCTTTTTCTACACTATCACTAGGTTGAGGAACTACATTTCCTATTTCAAGCCCTGCTGATAATATCCTATTTTTGGCATCTATTATATTTAAACCCTTAACATTGATCATTATAACTTTCTTTACTTCTTCTCCTTGGCTAACTATAACATTCACCTTAGAACCAGACTCTAAACTAGTGAAAGGTTCAGGTTCTTGTTTTATTATATATCCCTCAGGCGTTGTATCTGAATTCCTGTATGTGATTTCTATAAGCAGTCCTTTTTCTTCAAGAAGTCTTTCAGCTTCTTCCAATGATTTATTTATAAGACTAGGAACTCTGACTAGATCCTTTCCTTCACTAATTATAACCTCTATAGTATACCCTTCTTTAACTTTTGTAGAAGGCTCTATGCTTTGCCATATAATTTCCCCTGCTGCATATTCCTCACTTTTTTCTCTACTTTTTATACTAAACTTCAATCCCAGCTCTTCTATTTCTTCTTTTGCCTGTTCTTCTTCCATCCCTACTATATTTGGAACTGCAACTTCTTTAACCATAAGAAGTTCTTTTAACTTAAAATATCCAAAAAACATGCCTGATACCAGTAAAAAAGCTAACAATATGGCAGATAATACTACCTTTGTACCACCATCATTCTTCTTATCAGTTTTTTTATTAGGTTTATTATTAACCTTATTATTTTTTGCCTCTTCTTCAGGATTTATTGTAGGTATTAATATAGTTGGAGATTCATTATCCATATTATCTACCATATTTGTATTTTTACCTAAAGACTTAAAATCCTTCAAATCTTTAATCAATGTAGATATATTAGGATATCTATCACTTTGTCTTTTTTGAACACATTTTAAAATAATGGATTCTAATTGTATGGAAATACTGCTATTTATATCTCTTGGAGATATAATATCATCTTGAATATGCTTTAACGCAATAGAAATTGGCGTTTCCCCATTATATGGCAACTTTCCAGTGACCATTTCGTACATTACAATTCCTAGAGAATATATATCTGATGTTTCATCTGTATAACCTCCCCTAGCCTGTTCTGGCGAAAAATAATGTACTGATCCTAGAACACTAGAAGTAGTGGTTAAAGTAGAAGCAGTAGCTGCTCTAGCAATGCCAAAGTCAGTAACTTTTACTCTATTATCATCTGTTATCATAATGTTTTGGGGTTTTATATCCCTATGAACTATATGATTTGAGTGTGCATCCTTAAGGGCCTCAGCTATCTGAATAGAATAAAATATGGTCTCATCTACAGTCAGCTTTCCCTTTTCCCTAATTATATCTTTTAATGTCCTTCCTTTTATATACTCCATGACTATATATGGAACTTTTTTACCATCAATATCTTCTGTTCCCACATCATATATCCCTAGTATATTTGGATGAGAAAGACTAGCTGCAGCCTGAGATTCCCTCTTAAATTTTCTAATAAAATTCTCGTCATTTATAAATTCATCTTTTAATACTTTAATAGCAACATATCTATTTAATAAGTTACATTTAGCTTTATAGACAATAGCCATACCGCCTTCGCCAATCTTTTCTAGAATTTCATATCTTCCACCTAGAATTTTACCTATCATACTTTCACCTCATTTGCTAAAATTTAATTGCAACTACAGTAATATTATCAAATCCTCCGTTGTTTTTTGCCATAGATATTAACCTTTGACAAGCATCTACTAGACTATTACTTCCATTAATTATATTTAAAATTTCCATTTCATCCACCATATTTGTTAAACCATCACTACATAAAAGTAAAAAGTCACCCATTTCATATTTATATTTATAGGTATCTATTTTTACATTATTGCTTGTCCCTACAGCCCTAGTTATTACATTTTTTTGTGGATGTGTCTTGGCTTCTTCATTTGTAATACTTCCATTTTTAACCAATTCATTTACTAAAGAATGGTCTTCTGTAATTTGTAAAATCTCATCTTTTGAGATATAGTAAGCCCTACTATCACCTACATTGCCGATATAAATATAATTATCTAGAATATAAGCAAGTGTTATGGTAGTACCCATGCCTTGATACTCTAATCTTTCCAAGGATTTTAAATATATTTTTTCATTTGCTTTTTTTATACTTGATTTAATTAATAAATTTATATCTTTTTTTACATCAAATTCTCTTATCATAAGACTAAACTTGTTTTTAATAATATCTACAGCCATACTGCTTGCTTTTTCTCCAGCCTTATGTCCACCCATACCATCTGCAATTATAAAGAGTGGAAATTCACTATTAGCTGAAGCAAAAAATGAGTCTTGGTTGTTTTCTCTAGCTAATCCAACATCTGTAAGTGCTGCTATTTCCATACTATCACCTACCTATGATTAATTTGGTTGAGTTTTATCTAAATAGTCTCTTCTTAACTGACCACATGAAGCACTTATATCTGCTCCCTTTTCCTTTCTTATGGTAACTGGTATACCAATTTTTTTTAATTTTTTGTAGAAAATTTCTACATTATTTTTGCTTGGTCTATTCATATTATATTCTTTTATTGGATTTAATGGTATTAAATTTATATGTGCATTAATTCCTTTTAAAATTTTAACTAATTCATTAATATCTTCTTCCCTATCATTTATGCCTTCAATTAATGTATATTCAAATGTTAGCCTTCTATTATTAGTTCTAGTATAAAACTTACATGCTTCCATTAATTCATTTATCTTATACTTTTTAGAAATCGGCATAATTTGTGATCTATATTGATCAAAAGGAGAATGTAAGGAGATAGATAAAGTAATGGGAACTCCCTCTCTTCCTAGATCATATATTCTAGGTATTATACCACATGTAGATAATGTGATATTTCTATAGCTTGTATTATGTCCTTTTGGATCATGAATAATATTTAAGAATTTCAAAGTATTTTCATAATTATCCAAAGGCTCACCGCTTCCCATTAATACTATATTATCAATAGTTAGATTTAAATCATTTTCCATAATATATATTTGATTTAACATTTCTGCAGCAGTTAAATTCCTTATTCTACCTTCTTTAGTAGATGCACAAAAGCTACATCCCATTCTACATCCAACTTGTGTAGAAATACATATGGAATTTCCGTGATCATATTTCATATAAACACTTTCTATAATATTATTATCCTCTAATAAATAAAGAAATTTTTTTGTATCATCTACTTTAGAATCGAATCTATTTAAAATTTTTATTTTATTAATTCTACTCTGTGTTTCCAAAGTATCTCTAAACTCTTTAGGTAATTGATGTATTTTCTGTATATCTAATATTTTATGCCTATTGAGGGAAGAAAATAATTGTTCCCCTCTATAGGACTTCTGCCCTAAGCTTAATACAAATTCCTTAGTTTCATCTAATGTTAAGCTATTCAGTTCAATTTTTTTCAATTAATCACCTCTTACTTTCCTATTGAATATTATACATAATTGGCCAGCTTTTATCTATCCCCGTCTAATCATTTTTGCAATAAAAAAACCATCTGTACCATGTATATGAGGATATAATTGTATGTATCCTTGATTTAGAGTATTTAAACCATCTTTATTTTTTAACCTATCTTGTATGTTTACCAATTTGAAATCTGGGTTTTTATTTAAAAATGTTTCCACTAAATTAATATTTTCTTCTTTTTCAATAGTACATGTACTATATACTAAAACACCACCTGGCTTTACATAATCTTTTGCATTTTCAATTATTTTTAGTTGCAATATAGCCAAAGCTTTTATGTCTTCTTCTTTTCTATTCCATTTGATTTCAGGCTTTCGTCTTATAAGTCCTAAGCCTGAACAAGGTGCATCTAATAGACAATAATCAAATTTTGAAATTAAATTTTCATCTTTAATCAATGCATCATATAACTGCGTTTTTATTATGTTTATCCCTAGTCTTTTTGCATTATCTTCTATTAATTCTATTTTATGATTATGAACATCCCTACTAATAATTAAACCATTATTATTCATTATCTGCGCCATATGGGTAGCTTTACCTCCTGGAGCACTACACACATCAATAGCTTTCGAACCATCCTTAGGGTTCATTATCTGTGATACTAACATACTACTTTCGTCTTGTATGGTAAATAAACCTTTTTTAAATTCATCTAATGCTGTAATACCATTAGGATTATCTACTATAAGACAATCATCGGCATATTTACCTTCCCTAGTTGCTATTCCCTGTTTTAATAAAACATCTTGTAAATCATTTTTATTAATTTTTAGGGTATTAACTCGTATATTTAAAAAAGGTCTCTTGTTATTTTCTTTACATAATTCTTCTGTAAATTCTAATCCAAATTCTTCTATCCATCTTCTAACTAAATACTTTGGATGAGAATACTTAATAGATATATAATTTATATTATCCATATTATCTATATTCATATATTTTTCTTTATCCCTTGATATGGACCTTAGAACGCCATTAACATAGCCTATAGTTCCCTTGTGACCATACTTCTTTGCTAAATTAACTGATTCGTTTACAGCAGCTCTTTCTGGAATTTTATCCATGAAACATATTTGATATATACCAATTCTTAATATTTCTAAAATATTTGGATGGATTTTTTTAAGTTTAACTTTAGAAGCCTTAGATACTATATAGTCTATATATAGCTTATTTTCTAAAACCCCATATACTAATTCTCTAATTAAATTTTCATCCCTTTGATCCATATCTTTATTCATATATTGATTTAATTCTATATTAGAATAAGCATTATTTTCATTAATATTTATTAGTAGCTTTATAGCAATTTCTCTGGGACTTAAACCCATAGTATCACTCCTAAGTTATTTAAATTTCAAAAAAACAAGGGGGTTATCCCCCCTATTTATTCTCTTCTACTACTAGTTATAGATAAAAGTCTTAATAATTGGCCTATAGCCACTAGCGTAGATGCTATATATGTTAAGGCTGCTGCCTTCAGCATATCTTTAGCTGGTGCTATATTGCTTGCAGGTGATATTCCATTTTCCAATTGTAATAAAGCTCTTCTACTGGCATTGATCTCCACAGGTAAAGTTACTATCTGAAATATTACTACTCCTAAAAATAACATTATCCCTATTTCAATGAAGAAAGGACTAATTAAAAATCCTAACATAATAAACACCCATACAAGTCTGGATCCTATACCTACTATAGGTGCAATATTATTTCTTAAAACAAGGGGAAAATATCCATCTGCATGTTGAAGTGCATGGCCTGCCTCATGGGCTGCTACACTCATAGATGCAATGCTATTTCCACTATAAATTGAATTAGACAATCTTAAAACTCTAGTCCTGGGATCATAATGATCTGTTAATTGGCCTGGTGTATGTTCAATTCTAACGTCATGTAAGCCATTTCTATCTAAAATTATTCTAGCAATTTGTGCCCCAGTATATCCAGTACCACTGCTTATTCTTGAATACTTTTGATATGAACTACTTACTTTCATTTGGGCAAAAGATGCAAGTAACATTGCTGGTAATACATAGATAATCCAAGAACTATCTAAAAATCCACCCATATAATATCCTCCATACATTTATATCCCTCCTAAGATTATATCAATATGGTATTTGGTTCAATATGGTTTCCAGCTAGGTATTGTTTTACAGTCATCCTTCTTTTATTTGGAAATTGTAACTCTTCTATGATAATTGTTCCATCTTGAACATTTACATAAATTCCTTCATTGGATACCTTTACTATTTCTCCAATTTTACCATCTTTATACTTTGGTATTACTTTAATCCTATGGACTTTCAATGTCTCTCCATTGTATCTAGTAAATGCACCTGGCCAAGGCTTAACACCTCTTATAAGGTTATTGATTTCCTCACCAGTCTTACCCCAATCAATTCTCCCAGTTTCCTTATATATCATAGGAGCATAAGAAGATTTATCATGATCTTGGGGAGTTTTGGTACATGTTCCTTTAAGGATTTTGTCCATTGTTTCAACCAATAACTCTCCACCTAATATAGCTAGTTTATCATGTAAAGAAGAACAGTCATCTTCTAATTCAATTGGTATGGACTTTTTACTAAGCATATCTCCAGTATCTAAACCTTCTTCCATTTCCATTATAGTGATTCCTGTTTCTGTTTCTCCATTGATTATAGCCCAGTTAATAGGTGCCGCTCCTCTATACTTAGGTAGTAGAGAAGCATGAACGTTTATGCATCCATACTTTGGTATATCCAATACTTCTTTTTTTAGTATTTGACCAAATGCTGTAACTATTATGAAATCTGGTGAAATTTCCTTTAGCTTATTTATGGATTTTGCATCATTTATATTTTCTGGTTGAAAAACTTCTAAACCTAAATCTAAGGCCCTGGCCTTTACTGGAGTGTATTGAAGCTTTTTACCTCTTCCCTTTGGCTTATCTTTTTGGGTTATTACTAAGTTTATATTATATTTAGCATCATATAGACTATTTAAAGTTGGTACTGCAAAATCAGGTGTTCCCATAAATACCACATTCATATTAATGCTCCTCATCTTCGTATTCTACATCTACATACTCTATAACTTTATCTGTATATAGTATTCCATTTAAATGATCTATCTCATGACAGATAGCCCTAGCTAATAATCCAGTTCCTTCTAAAATTTGTTCTTCCCCATTTTCATTAAGAAATTTTACTTTAACAGATAATGGTCTTTTTACAGTACCGGACTTCCCTGGAATGGATAGACATCCTTCAACATCAACATCAGATCCTTTTTGTTCTATAATTTCAGGATTTATCATCTTTATAACTCCATCACCTATGTCTATAACTACTGCCCTTCGTAGTATTCCAACTTGTGGTGCAGCTAAACCAACTCCATTAGCTTCTACCATTGTTTCTACCATATCATTTAATAAAGTCTTGATTCTATCATTAATATTGTCTATATTTTTCGAAGTTTTTCTTAATATAGGATCTCCATCTAAACGAATAGTTCTTAGTGCCATTTTATTTCCTCCAATATTTTTATAAAATTGAATTTGGATTAATATCTATACTTAGTTTAATATTATCCATATCTAAATTATATTTATTCTGAATACATACCCATTTTACTAAAGTTTTAAAACTCTTTATATTTTCATCATCTATTTTTAATAATATTTGCCATCTAAAATTATTCTTTATTTTCTCTAAAGGTGCTGGATTAGGCCCAATTATATGATTAATATATAATTGACCATATATATTATATATTTCCCTTCCAATAATATTATATATATCTTTAGATAATTTACCAACTTTGTGCTTATCTTCCCCATAGATTAAGATACTAATTAAATTTATAAAAGGTGGATATAAAAATTCTTTTCGCAATGGTATCTCTGCATTATAAAAACTTATATAATCTTGATTCTTAGAATACACTATACTATAATGTTCTGGATTATAAGTCTGAAGTATTACCTTACCTGGATAATCTCCCCTTCCAGATCTACCAGCTACTTGAGTAACTAATTGAAATGATTTCTCAGGAGATTTGTAATCTGGTAAATTTAAAGTTGTATCTGCAGCTATTATCCCTACTAGAGTAACATCTTCAAAGTCTAATCCTTTAGATATCATCTGAGTACCAATTAGAATATCTATTTCTTTGTTCTTCATTTTCCTTAAAATTCTTTCATAACTCCCTTTTGAAATAGTAGTATCACTGTCCATTCTTTCAATTCTTGCTTTAGGAAACAACTCTTTAGTCAGTTCTTCTATTTTCTCTGTCCCTATGCCAAAGTGTTTAATATATTTACTATTACAAACTGGACAGACACTTGGAACATCCTCAGTGGCTCCACAATAGTGACATCTTAGTTTATTTATATTTCTATAATAAGTCATTGAAATATCACAACTATTACATTTAGCTACATAACCACATTTCCTACAAGTCACAAATGTAGAAAACCCTCTCCTATTTAAAAATAGAATTACTTGTTTACCACTATTTAAAGTATTTATAATTTCTTCATAAAGGGCCCTACTAAATACAGATTTATTTCCATCCTCTAATTCCTTTCTCATATCTACCAATAGGACTTTAGGAAGTTTCCTTCTATTTACACGATCTGTAAGTTCTAGTAAAACTATTTCTTTTTTCGATGTTTTATAATATGTCTCTATAGATGGAGTAGCTGTTCCTAAAACTAATATGGCCGAATCTAGTTCTGTCCTTTTTGCTGCTACCTCAATAGTATTATATTTAGGATTTTGAGATGATTTATATGTTGATTCATGTTCTTCATCGATTATAATCAGCCCTAAATTTTTAAATGGTGCAAATATAGCTGATCTAGCACCAACTACTATCTTTACCTTTCCTTCTTTAATTTTACGCCATTGATCAAATCTTTCACCCTGGGATAATCTGCTATGTAATATAGCTACTTCATCACCAAAACGCCCTACAAATCTATCTATAGTCTGAGGAGTTAGAGATATTTCTGGAACTAATATTATTGAATCTTTGTTTTTACTTAACATCTCCTCTACTAACTGAAGATAGATTTCAGTTTTCCCACTACCAGTAATTCCATGAATTAAAAACTTATTTTCATTAGATTTATTATCAATTGCCTTAACTATTCTATTAAATACTTTTTCCTGCATAGGGTTTAGTATATGTTTTCTATATCTTGGAATAATTCTTTTTATTGGTTCTCTATGAACTTCTTTATCAAATATTACTATAATATTTTTCTTCTCTAAATTTCTAAGGGTACTTAATGTAGTACCCATTTTCTCTAAAATCTGGGTAACAGCCATTTCTTTTTTATTATAAATATATTCTGCTATTGCCCTTTGTCTATGGGCCCTATTACCAATAATAGAGTCAATATATTCCCATTGCAAATCTTTTGATTTTAATCTTACCCATTTTTCCTTTTTTTTCTTCACTGTAGTCGTTACATCTATTGTAATTTCTATTTTTTTCTTTTCTTCTAAATCATTTAAGTATTTATTAATATTTCTTATATTTAAGTCCTTTTTCAACTTTTCTAGTAAAACTATTTCTTCTTTTAAAAGATATTCCATAATATTTTTTTCTTCAATACATGATGTTTTGTATTTTTTATCTATTATATTTACAAATGAGTAGACCTTTTTATAGTCGCCTGGTGGGAGTATAGGCTGTAGTGCTTCGATATAGGAACATAAATATTCATTTTTCATCCAGATGCCCAATTCAAGTAGCTTTTTCGACACTATCGGTTTATCATCTAATACATCTATTATAGATTTTAAATTATAATTTTCTTCTATTTCTTCTTCTATATGAATTACTATGCCCTTTACTATTTTATTTCCCCTACCAAAGGGGACTATTACTCTCATACCTTCTTCTATTATATTTCCAATACTTTCATCTATTATGTAGGTAAACAACCTGTCCAATTTAGATGCTCTATTATCAACTATAACCTTTCCATATTTTATAGACATATAACAATCTCCTCTATATTTAAAAAATAAAAGCTAGTAATAAAGTCTAGCTTTTATTTTTTATAATATCAGATATCTTATCTAATATAATATTAGCAACTCCTTTTTTATCCATTAAAGGTAGGGAGTTTAGTTTTCCTTTATTATCTATTATGGTAACTATATTTGTATCTGATCTAAAACCTGCACCTTCTTTAGTAACATCATTAGCTACTATGAAATCAAAATTCTTTTTCTTTATTTTTCTTTTTGCATGCTCTATTATATTGTTAGTTTCCGCTGCAAAACCAATAACTATTTGATTAGTCTTCTTATTACCATAATACTGTGCTATATCTGGATTTCTAACTAAATGCAAGTCAATATTATCATCTTTTCCATCTTTTTTCTTTATTTTCTCAGTATTTATATGTTCTGGCTTATAATCTGATGGTGCTGCAGATTTAATTAATACATCACATAAATCAAAATACTGACCTACAGCAGCAAACATTTCTTCAGTAGTTTTTACATTTACTAAATTTACTCCTTTAGGAGCTTTTAATGATGTAGGACCAGATATTAAAGTTACCTCTGCTCCTCTATCTAAAGCACATTTCGCTAGGCTATATCCCATCTTCCCACTGGAATGATTTGTTATATATCTAACTGGATCTATTGGTTCTATAGTTGGACCAGCAGTTATTAAGAATTTTTTCCCCAATAAATCCTTTTTTACAAAAGAACTTACAACATATTCAACTATATCAGAAGGTTCTGCCATCTTGCCTGCTCCATAATCACCGCATGCCAGACGACCAACACCTGGTTCAACAAACTTATAACCTAGATTGTTTAGTTTTTTAATATTTTCTTGGACAATAGGATTATTATACATATTTGTATTCATTGCAGGAGCAAATATAACCTTTGCCTTTGATGCCATAACTACTGTAGTTAGTAGATTATCTGCAATACCATTAGCTATTTTCCCTATGGTATTTGCAGTTGCAGGTGCAATTAAAATAACATCTGCTTTCTGAGCTAAAGATATATGTTCTACGTCAAACTTTTCTATTTTATTAAACATTCCTGTATGAACAGGGTTAACAGACATAGTTTGAAAAGTCAATGGATTTACAAACTCCATAGCCGCTTCTGTCATTATGACTTCTACATTAGCACCTTGTTTAATGAGTTTGCTTACTAAATCAGCAGCTTTATATACTGCAATACCACCTGTGACACCTAAAACTATGTTTTTATCCTTTAACATCTTTTTCACCTACTTAATAGTGTTAATAGAAGGATTTTTATAAGTTATCTTACCTTCAACAATTTCTTCTATTGCTATGCTAACAGGCTTTGTAGAGTCTGTATCAATTAATATTGGATTATTATCTACTATTTGACGAGCCCTTTTTGCTGTTAACATAACTAAAGTATATCTACTATCGCCTTCCTTTAAAACACCTTTAAATGATGGATTTAACATTTATTTACCTCCCTGTTTAATTACTTGATTTTTAATATTTGAGTGACGTTTAACTCTAAGTTTTTCAGCTTTTATTATATTTTCTATATCTATGACTGCATCATTGACTTTATCATTTATTACAAAATAATCATATTCCCCTACAAAGTCTAATTCTTCAAAGGCATTTTTAAATCTTCTTTCTATATCTTCCTCTGATTCAGTCCCTCTTTTAATTATTCTATTTTTCAATTCATCCATAGTTGGTGGCAATAGAAATACGAAAACAACATTTTTATAATTCTTTTTAACTTGCATTGCTCCTTGTACGTCTATCTCCAACAATACTATCTCCCCATTTTCTATTTGCTCCATAACAAATTCTTTAGGAGTACCATAGTAATTATTGTGGACAAACGCATGCTCTAAAAACTTTCCTTCATCTACCATAGTACTAAATTTATCTTCATCTATAAAAAAATAATTAACCCCATCTTCCTCTCCAGCTCTAGGTTTTCTCGTGGTAGCAGATATAGAAAATACAATATCCTCATTTCTTTCTAATAGGGCTTTGCTTACTGTTCCCTTGCCGCAACCTGATGGGCCTGATATTACTAATAAAAATCCTTTAGACATTTATCTCCACCTACTTTCAGTATTATTAATTATTATTATG
Organism: Wansuia hejianensis; assembly: GCF_014385225.1. Taxonomy (GTDB): domain Bacteria; phylum Bacillota; class Clostridia; order Tissierellales; family Tissierellaceae; genus JACRTK01. The sequence goes on along the minus strand of NZ_JACRTK010000002.1, from coordinate 44,832 downwards.
TTCTTCTTTCATATTTAAACGTTGAGCAATTGTTTCTGGTTGAACAGCTACTAGAATTATGTGATCACTATCTGTAATAATAACGGCCCTAGTCCTTCTACCATAGGTAGCATCTATTAATAGTCCTTTATCTCTACTTTCTTGTATCAATCTTTTTATAGGCGCCGATTCAGGACTTATAACAGCAATTATTCTATTGGCTGATACAACATTTCCAAACCCAATATTAATCAACTTTATGCTCATATTGCTCCTCCTAGCTATTCAATATTTTGAATTTGCTCTCTTATTTTTTCAAGTTCAGCCTTCAATTCTATGACTTGTTTAGTAATTGTTTCATCATTGGCCTTGCTTCCGATAGTATTGATTTCTCTATTAAGTTCTTGTATTAGAAAATCTAGTTTTCTTCCAACTGTATTTTCTTCATCTAAAATAGACCTAAACTGGATTATATGACTTTTAATCCTTACAATTTCTTCATCAATACTACTTTTGTCAGCAAAAAATGCTACTTCATTATTTAGTCTGTCTTCATCTAATAAAGTATTATTATCTAAAAGTTCTTTGATTCTTTGGCTAAGTCTACTCTTATATTCTAAGACAATTTTGGGAGCTCTGTTTTCGATTATATTTAAATTTTCCTCTATAGTATCCAGCTTTGTTAATATATCTTTTTTTAGTACCTTTCCTTCAGATACTTTCATATGATTTATTTCTTCCAAAGCTATATGTAAGGATTTGTTTAGGCTATCTAATATAAGCTCTTCATCTATATCCTTCTTCTCCATTTTTATAATTTCAGGAACTCCTAATATGTTATTTAATCTAATATTGTCTTCTAATCCTAATTCTTTTTTTAGATCTTCTAATGCTATTTTATATGCTCTGGCAAGATTTATATCTACATCAATATCTACAGCAGTATTATTAACATATTCTAGATTGATAAATACATCGACTTTTCCCCTGAGTATATATTCTTTAATGGCTTTCTTGATGGTTTCTTCTAAATACAATATATGTCGAGGCATTCTTATTGATATATCGTTATATCTATGATTAACAGATTTAATTTCTATCTTAAATCTATATAGTTCATTTTCATATTCCCCTTTTCCATATCCTGTCATACTTTTTATCAAGTTTCCAACCCCTTTGTTTTAAATTTTATTTATATAAATAGATATTATACAAGTTTTTATTATACCAGTCTACTCTTTGTTAATAAATATTAATATATCCTGAGCATTAAGTCAAGGTCTATCCATCCCTTATGATTGTAATATTCCATCCTCTAAATATAAAGACCCATATCATTATGTTTTAGACTCTAACTATACAAGTTTAACTATACAAGTTTTCTTTATAAATACACAAGAAAATGATATACTCTTATTATTCAATAAATAATTGGAGGAATAACTATGTCATTTGATGGTATTGTAACCAAAGCAGTAGTTAATGAACTATCTACCAATTTAATTGGTGGAAGAATAGATAAAATCTATCAACAAGAAAAGGATGAAATCTTACTTATTATTAGAAATAAAGGGACTAACTATAAATTGTTGATCTCTTCCAGCAGCAATAATCCTAGAATCTATATTACAAATTATTCTAAGGAAAATCCCCAATCTCCTCCTATGTTTTGTATGCTTTTGAGGAAACACTTATCTGGAGGAACTATTCTCAATATAGAGCAATATAGCTTAGATAGAATTATATTTATTGATATTTCTTCTATTGATGAATTAGGTCAACCTATAGAAAAAAGGTTAGTCATAGAAATCATGGGAAAACATAGTAATATAATTCTCATAAATAAAGATGACCAAAAAATTATAGATTCTATTAAGAGGGTTAATCATGATATGAGTAGAATAAGGCAGATACTTCCTGGGTTTAAATATGAATGCCCACCCACACAAAATAAATCCAATCCTCTTTTTACTTCAAAGGAAGAATTTCTATACCTAATTGAAAATAATAAACAAAATCTACCTATCTATAAATTCTTTTATTATAATTATATAGGTATTAGCCCACTAATTAGTAGAGAAGTATGTTTTCATGCTAATGTAGAAATAGATAGATCTATTGGTAGCTTAGACCATAAGGATTTAGATGACTTATATACTTCTTTTAATAATTTAATAGATAGTGTTCATAAGAGAAACTTTAATCCTATGTATATTAAAAATGAAATGGAAAATATAGTCGCTTTTTATTGTTTTGACTTAAATCAGTTTGGTAATACTGGAAAGTATTTCTCTCCTTCTATTTCAGAAGTATTGGAAATAATTTATAAAAAGAAAGATAATTTTGACAGGATAACCCAAAAATCTCAACATATGAAAAAAACTATCCAAACTAAATTAGACAGAACTCTAAACAAATTAAGCAAACAAAAAGAAGAGTTAATTGAGAGTAAAAATAGGGAAAAGTATAAAATATATGCAGATTTAATTTCAGCAAATCTCCATAAAATAACTGAAAGAATAGAAAATATAGAGCTGGAAAATTTCTATGACCCAAATATGGATAAAATACTTGTACCCCTAGATAAAAAAATTACTCCTGCAGATAATGCTCAGAAATATTATAAAAAATTTTCCAAACTGAAAACAGCAGAATCTTTATTGATAAATCAAATATATGAAACTGAAGAAGAGATAAAATATTTGGAAAATGTACTCATGGGAATAGAAAACTCTACTGAGGTAAAAGAATTAGACGAAATTAAAGACGAATTAATCAAAGAAGGATATCTAAAGGGTAATTTTAAGAATAAACCAAAGAAAAAGCAGAAGGATACCATATCTTCTCCCCATCACTATATTTCAAAAGATGGTTTCAATATTTATGTTGGTAAAAATAATCGTCAAAATGATTATCTAACTTTAAAATTGGCCCATAAAGATGATTTATGGCTTCATGTTCAAAATATGCCTGGTAGTCACGTAATCATAAAAACTGATAAAAGGGATATTCCTAAAAGTACTCTAGAGGAAGCTGCATTACTTGCAGCATACTATAGTAAAGGAAAAAACAGTAAAAATATCCCTGTAGATTATACAGAAAGAAAAAATGTTCGAAAAGCTCGTAATACAAAACCTGGCATGGTAATATACGATAATTTTAAAACCATGTTTGTTAGCCCAACCAAAAATTTAATAGCCAATTTAAAAAAGGTAGAAAATTAAGTTTCTACCTTTTTTCTTTTATGATTACTTCATCTATACCATCTGTTTCCACAAAATTTACATCTACAATTTCCATTCTTGAAGTCGGCACATTTTTACCTACAAAATCAGGCCTAATCGGAAGTTCTCTATGACCTCTATCAACCAATACTGCCAATTGTACTTTACTAGGTCTTCCCTGATTAATTAATGCATTCAAGGCAGCTCTTACTGTCCTTCCTGTATATATTACATCATCAACTAAAACTACGATTTTTCCTGTTATATCTTCAGAAAATTGTTTGTTTAATACTGGAAAATAACTAATCTCAGATAAATCATCTCTATATAAGGTTATATCCAAATCATAGACCGTAATTTCCTCTCCTTCTATTTCCTCAATTTTCTTAGCTAATCTTTTAGCAAAAGGAACACCCCTAGTCTTCACACCTACAAGAATAAGGTCTTTTATCCCTTTATTTCTTTCAATTATTTCATTTGCAATACGGGTAGTAGCTCTAGAGATAGCTTTGTCATCTAAAATAATTGCCTTTTTCTTCATATTCATCACCTACCTAATTTAGTTTAGATATTATTTTTTTAAACCTTTCAGGCATATCAGTTTCAAAAATCATATATTCTCCCATAGTAGGGTGCGTGAAACCAAGTCTTATAGAATGAAGTAATTGCCCTTGTAAATTAAATTTATCCTTTATGTTTGAATAAACAGGGTCACCTACTACTGGATGATTGATATAGGATAAATGAACTCTTATTTGATGTGTTCTTCCTGTATGTAGTTTTGCTTCTATTAATGTATATTTATGAAACCTTTCTAAAACTTTATAATATGTTTTTGCTTCTTTACTATTTATAGATGTTACAGCCATCTTTTTTCTATCTTTTTGATCTCTACCTATGGGTTTATCTACAAATCCTTGCTCTTCATCAATATTTCCATGCACTAGGGAGATATACTCTCTACGTATTTCTCTTTTTTTTAGACTATCAGTTAAGATTTCATGACTAAGGTTATTTTTTGCCACAATCAGTAATCCTGATGTATCTTTATCAAGTCTATGGACGATTCCTGGTCTCATAATCCCATTAATAGTAGACAATTTATCTACATGATATAAAAGAGCATTCACCAGTGTCCCAGTATAATTTCCAGGAGCAGGATGAACTACCATCCCTTGTGGCTTATTTACGATTATCAGATCATTGTCTTCATATATAATTTCTAAAGGTATATTTTCAGGCAATACTTCCGGTTCCTTAAGTATTGGCATATCCACCTGAATTTTATCTCCTTCTTTAATCATATATTTTGGTTTTTTTTGTTTTCCATTAACCAGAACCAGTCCCTCATTAATTAATTTTTGAATGTAGGTTCTAGATACTTCATCTAATTCTCTTGAAAGATATGTATCTAGTCTCCCAGTATCTTCCTCTTGGATATATAGCTTAATTAAATTCATTTTATCACCTATGCTTCAATTTTATCTGTAAGTACTAAGATAATTATAATAAATGTACTAATAACAATGGCAATATCAGCAATATTAAAAACAGGAAAATTATAACTATTCATTAATTTAAAACTAATAAAATCCACTACATAACCCAATCTAACTCTGTCTATAAAATTTCCTATTGCACCACCAATTAGTATGGCAAAAGCAATTGTAGAATATTTGTTTAGCTCGTGATAGTACTTTAATAAATAGAAAGATAGAAGTACAATTACTGTAATAGTTATTATGATAAAAAACATCCTCTTCTGCTGTAGTATTCCAAAAGCTGCTCCTCTGTTTTCCACATAACTAAACTCAAAAAAGTTCTCTATTATTATGTATGAACCTTTATTCTTTAGATATTTGATTGCAGCTAACTTACTAATTTGATCTAATATAATGATTCCTATTGTTAGTAAAAATATCAATTTTCCCCTCCTAGTATAGTGAATTTATATTCTATTTTATATTATTATTATATGAATATCAATAGTCTTGAAAAATAAGACTTCTCTGGCAAATCCAGAGAAGTCTTATTTTAAAGTATCCTCATAATATTCTTGTGATATTTTTTCAATTTCTTCTGTTCCATCATTTTCTTCTTCATCCATAACTCCCATATTATCACCTGTAGTATAAGAAGGATCTCCTGGTACCATATTAAATACTGCAGCATCTTGGTAACCGTCTTCTCTATCATATGCTGTATTTGTCTTTGGTCTAATACTAAAAGACACGAGCCTCTTACTATCAATAGAATCAAATTGTCTATAATCTATAGGCATAATATTCTTTTCTGAACAGTCTATACATGTTGTTAAATAAGGTATAAGTTCTAGTCTTTCTTCATTTATTGGATTATTACATAAACTACAGATACCATAACTCCCTTTTTCAATATTTTCTAGGGAACTTTCTATTTTTTCTAAGGTATCACCTAATTTATTTCTAAATCCTTTGTCTTGTTCCATTTGAAAAACCTCAGTTCCTATATCTCCAGGATGATTATCATAAGCTGATAGTTCTGTATAATACATATCAATTGAACCGTATTCCTCATTATCCCTAGTTTTAAGGGATTTTATTATATCTTTCTTTTCCTTTATTAATTTATCTTTAAAATATTTCAATTTATCTTTATCCATATTATCCTCCATGATTTATCATATGATGTTGATAATAATATAACCACTGGAGTCAAAAACATGTATACAACCCTATAGTATATTATAACATTTATAGATAATATAGAAAGTAAAAAGAGGCCGTTACGCCCCTAAATCATCTACTTCTTTTAAGTCTTCCTCTATAACTATTTCATCTATTGTTAATTCCTCTTCATTAGTTAGAGGTTTCTTTTCTTCAGATTGTTCTATTTCTTTGTAAAATCTATCTAAAGACATAAGTTGTGCTTGAATAAATGTTTCGTATCTTGTTTTAAAAGTAAATATTTCTTTTTTTAAATGATCATACTCATTTTTTATATGTCTTACATCTTCCTTAGCAGAATTTTTTATTTTCTGAGCGGCAATTTCCGCATCTTCTATAATATTTTCTGCCTTTTGTCTAGCAGTACCAGTTACTTCATCTGCAGTTGATTGTGCAACTATTAAGGTAGTTTTTAGGGTTTCTTCAAGTGTATTATATTGACGAAGTTGATCAGCTAGAACATTAATCTTATCTTTTAGTTCAATATTTTCTCTGTAAAGTTTTTCATAATCTTCTATAATTTCATCTAAAAAGCTATCTACCGATTCCATATCATAGCCTCGAAAAGATTTACTAAATTCCTTGTTTTGAATCTCTAATGGTGTAATCAATGGTATCCACTCCTTTATTTAAAAATTCTAATCTCACATTTAAGTCTACCCTTTTTACTTATACCATCAATTCTATATAAACTTAAACGACCAAAACCTCTTACTGATATAATATCTCCTTGTTCTATTAGTCTTGAAGCCTTATCAATGGTCTCCCAATTAACTTTTACTTTTCCCATTTTAATAAGATTCATACTTTCTTTTCTTGACAAATTGTAAGCTGCACTAATAACTGAGTCTAATCGTAAAGAAGATATAAATCTAATTAACTCTTTATATTTGATTTCTGGAGATTCTACTTCCTCTAAAGGAGTATTTTTAACTTTTACATTTTGGTTGCCGATCTTTTCAAGATTATAGAGTATAAAGTTGTTGACTTCTTCCTTTACGATTATATATCCATAATTTCCATGAACCAAGATGTCTCCTACCTTCGATCTATCTATTCCTAAATTTAATATAGCTCCTAAAAAATCTTTATGAGATAATTTATCTAAATCACCAGTAATTTTTATAGCTGTAATCCCTACAGATATATCTTCCAGATTTAAAAAATCAGGGTAAATTACCAGTATCTTTCTTTCAGCCTCATGAAAACCTCCAAGTACTAAATAGTCTATATCTACAAATCTATTTAGTATGGATTTAGATAAACTTATTTCATAGGGATCTAAGAAGTCCGTAGTTTCAACTATATAATTATTTAAGACTATTTCTAGTTTATCTAATACTCGTCTTATTTTAACTATTTTTGTAGGATCTTGGATATGAGATGTATAGTAATTTTTATCTATCCACATGATTTAAATTTTAAAAAATTATCCTCCCTAAAATTTCATAAATTGTTGTTAATAAAAAGATTGCTATTATAGGGGAGAAGTCAAACATACCAGTATTAATCCCTAGTTTACTGATCAAGTTTCTAGCAGGACTTAAGACTGGCTCTGTCATCTCGTAAATAAAGCTTACAAAAGAATTATTAGGGCTAATGTTTAAAAAAGACATAATAATTCTAACAAGTATCAAAAATTCAATTAAATTGATTAAAACTCCCAAAGACTTATAAAAAAGAATCATATGAATCTCCTATTAAAATAATTTACCATGGAAAAATACCTTTGCTTTTTAATTCATCCTTCAATCCATCAATTTCTACATTGCTAGGAGCTAAAATAAATATGTCTTTTGTAACTTTTTGAATCTTTCCTTCCATGGCGTATAAGGCTCCATTCATGAAATCAAATATTTGTCTTTTTAGATTAGAATCTAGTTGTTCAAAATTTATAATTATTACTTTTCTAGATTTTAAGTCATTTACAATAGACGGTGCTTCTTCATAGCTTAAGGGTTCGTGAACTATAATTTTCATATTAGTATTAGTATGGATATTTACAACTTTATTATTAATATTTCTTGTTTTTGTAGCTATTGGCATATCAAAGGATTCATCCTGATATTGTTCTTCACTTTCATTTTCCTCTTCATCGTAATCATCAATTCCTATAAAATATTTAAACTTATTCATTAAATCACTCATTTTATTCCCTCCTAATAATTTCTTTTCCCAAATATTCCAGATCCAACTCTTACCATATTTGATCCTTCTTCAATGGCTATTTTATAGTCATTTGTCATGCCCATTGATAGATAGTCCATAGTAAGATTGTCATACTTTCTCCCTACTATATCTTCCTTTAATTTAAACATAGTTCTAAAAATGTTTCTTAAAAGTATTTCATCATCTGTATATGGAGCTATTGTCATTAAACCTTTTATTCTAATATTTTCAAATTCAAGAACCTTTTCTATAAAAGGTAATACTTCTGAAACCTTAAGACCAAATTTACTTTCTTCTTCAGCAACATTAACTTGTATTAAAACATTTGCTATAGAATTATTTGTACTACTTCGCTTGTCCAATTCTTTGGCTAAAGATATACGATCTAATGAATGGATTAGATGAACTCTATCAATAATATATTTAACCTTATTACTTTGTAGATGCCCTATCATATGATAATTAACCTTGTTACCTATTTCGTCCATTTTTCTTTCTAATTCCTGAACTCTGTTTTCTCCAATGTTTTTAATGCCTAAGTCTATGCTTTCTTTAATAATTTCAGTACCCACAGTTTTTGTAACTGCTATAAGTTCCACATCATCAGATGGTCTACCTGATTTAATAAGTATATTTTCTATATCTTCTCTAATAAATTGCAAATTTTCCTTTAAATTAATATCTATCCCTCCCAAGCTAATTTAGTATTTCCCCTTCTTTTAATCTTAAAGGATTCATAAATATTTCATCATATAGTGATATGGTTTTAACTAAATCCTGTTGGGATTTTATGTCTATATAACCTTTTTTATCACCTTTTTTAATATAAGTATAATCTTTTTCTGTTCCTATAATAGATACTGGTCTAAACTTTACAATACCACTATATTCCTTTACATATACCCCTTTTTGCCCATCTTTATCAACTATTGCTTTAGTTGGTATTTTTAAGCCTTCTTTTTTAGATAAAATTATACTTATGACAGGAAATCTTAAATCATAATAATCTTCTAAATATGAATTGAATTTTACAATTATTACAGACTTATCTTCTGAATTGTTTATTGCAACTATTGTTCCAGTTATTTCTCTATTATCTTCTGATATCTTTAAAGTTAATGAATTTCCTGATTTAAATGATTGTATTAAATTACTGTCATCAATCTTAATTGCCATATACCATTCAAAATTATCTATTATCTTAAAAGCTTTAAGATTTTTATCTTTTTTAGACTGGTCTTTAGAATCAATCTCAGGCAATTTTAAGTCATCATATTTATAGTTTTCAAAGTCCCTAGGTACAAAAATATTTTCATATCCATCAATAGTATAGGATATTAATCCAGAACTTGAAGTGGTATATATAATTTTGCTACTTTCAATCTCTTTAATTAAACTCTCTTTTTTCTTTTCTAAGCTTTCAACACTTTGATTAAGTAAGGTCTTTTCTTGAGATACATCTTTTAGCTTATTATTATTAGATAGTAGCTTATCTTTTGATATATCAATATCTGTATAATCTCCAGAAACTATCTTAGCCTGAATTTCTTCTATTGTTTTATCTTGGTTTTCCATTACTTTATTTTTATCTTTCTTAAGTATTTGACTTTGATTGTATGATTTACTTAAGGTTTCTATAGCATTTTCTACTTCTTCCAGTTCTTTTTCCAATCTTGAAATATCCTTTACTAAACTTGTATTACCTATATTTATTCCTGCAGGAACTCTTTCTCCTTCCTTTGCAGACATTTTTGTATTATCCCCTGTAAATTTAAAAACCTTTTCATTTTTAATTACTATACCCTGAGCTTGAAATTCATCAACTAATACTGCAGATTCTGGCAATATGGTCCTTTGATTCCTTGTAAGTATCATGGATATAATCGATAATAAAAACATAATGAAAATACTAATGGTTATAATTCTTCTAATTTTTTTCTTTTTTTGCCTTTGTTTTTTCCTTGTCTCGTAGGACATCTGATCACCCTTTAGTAGTTGAAAAATCTTCCATATTTACTTATAATTCTAAGTTTCAATAAATTATCTATATTAAGTTCAAGTACTTCATCCTTGTAAGTTATTATATGAATAGTCTTATTCTTCATCTTTGCTCCAATAAGTATGCCCCTAAATGTTTTGTTTTCTTTTGTAATTACTCTTATTTCATCTCCTGCTCTTATTATTTTATCATTTAGTATAAATTCTTTTATTTCGATTTTGTCAATATCCTCTTGAGTTAGATTCTTATTATCTATTAAAATAATATTTTTCTTTATATAGACTTTTTCCTTTAAAACTATTACTATATATGCAATTAAGGATATTAAAAATAAGAGAATGAATAAATCATAAAAAAATAAGAACAAAATCTTCCTCCTAAGTAATTCTTTTCATTTTATTATACCATAATTATAGGTACAATTAAACTACTTTACAAATTGAAATTTTTAATATATAATATTGTTGGTATACCGGGATGTGGCTCAGTTTGGTAGAGTACAAGTCTGGGGGACTTGGGGTCGCTGGTTCAAATCCAGTCATCCCGACCAATGTGTGAATTTATAAAAGTGGCTAAGGTTGAAAAATAGCCACTTTCTTTTTTTATATTTCAATATGCTAGTCTATATTTTACTATATATGAGACTAGTGGCACTGAAAATGGCACTAGTCTCATATAAAAAGGACCTATTATAGGTCCTTTTTATATAATAATACAAATTAATCCACCACTTCCATCATTTAAAATCCTTTCCAGTGCACGTCTTAGCTTCTGTCTTGCATCTTCTGGCATAGTTGTAAGTTTGCTATCTAATTGTTCAGTTACTAATTCATATAATGATTTACCAAATAGATTGGACTCCCAAATTTTAGACGGGTCACCTTCAAATTCAGATAGAAAATATTCTACTAATTCTTCAGATTGTTTTTCTGATCCTATAAGTGGCGCTACTTCCGTTGTAATATCTGCTCTTAATACGTGTAGGGATGGGGCTTTAGCCTTGAGCTTGACTCCATATCTATTGCCTTGTTTATATATTTCAGGTTCAGCTAATTCTAATTCATCTAGACTTGGATTAACTAGGCCATATCCAATATCTCTTGCTTCAACTAATGCCTTTTCAATCTTATCATATTCCTTCTTAATATTAGCTAAATTTGTAATTAAGCTTAGTATCTGATGATCTCCTTGGATGCTATATCCTGTAATCTCATTTAGGATTTTATAGAATAAAGCTTTTTCTGTTATTAATTCTGTACGTACAATTCCATCTCCCAAATTAATCTCTTGAATCAAAATTTCTTTTACAGTATTTAATTGGTTTAGAGGTTCTAAACACATATTTACTTGATTTAACTTTTGTAAATCTCCAATTGCTGGTTTTAGAGCTTGCATAATATCATTTCTGATCCAGTGTTCTTTAGGTAGACCTTCTATCCAACCTGGTAAATTTATTGTTATTTCTTTTACTGGGAATTCAAACAATAATTTTTCAAATATATTTTCCACATCACTAACCTTCATATTTAAACAATCCATAGGAACAACTGAAACACCGTATTTAGATTCTAGGCTTTCTTTAAGTGCAATTGTTGTATCTAAATTTGGATGTTTAGAGTTAAGTATTATTATAAAAGGTTTCCCTAATTCTCTTAGTTCATTAATTACTCTTTCCTCTGCCTGAATATAGTTGGATCTATCTATATCTGTAATTGATCCATCAGTAGTAATCACAAAGCCAATTGTAGAATGATCTGTTATTACCTTCTTAGTTCCAATTTCTGCTGCCTCTTGGAAAGGAATTTCCCTATCAAACCAAGGTGTAGTAACCATTCTTGGAGTATCTTCCTCTTCATGACCTAAAGCTCCTTCTACTAAATACCCAACGCAATCAACCATCCTCACTCTAAACTTAAGATTATCATTTAATGTCAAATCTACGGCTTCATTAGGCACAAATTTAGGTTCAGTAGTCATAATAGTTTTTCCTGAACCACTAAGTGGTAATTCATCTTTAGCCCTTTCTTTTTTGTGATAGTCTTCAATATTAGGCAAGACTAGTAGCTCCATAAATTTTTTTATAAAAGTAGATTTCCCTGTTCTCACAGGTCCAACTATTCCTGCATAAATATCGCCATCTGTACGTTCTGCTATATCTTTGTATATATCGAATTCTTTCAATTTTTTCCCCCCTTATTTAATTTATACAATCCTTAACAGTATATATATACGTATTTATAAATTAAATATTACAGGCAATAAAAAAAACCTGCTATTTATAGCAGGTTTTATCTAACATCTTCTGGAAATATGAGATTTTCCATTTCATGTTTTTTATTTCGTTCCATTAGATTAGACACAGAATTTCTTACATCTGAATTTTCGTATAATACTTTATATATTTCCCTTGTTATGGGCATATCTACATTTATCTTTTGAGCAAGTTTATAAGCTGATTTAGCTGTTTTAATACCTTCTACAACCATACCAACTTCTTCTATGGCCTCTTTCATTGCCAATCCTTCTCCAATAAGGATTCCAGCTCTTCTATTTCTACTATGCATACTAGTACAAGTAACTATTAAATCTCCTATTCCAGATAATCCGAAAAATGTATTTAGGTTTCCACCCATTTTCACTCCAAATCTAGCCATTTCAAATATGCCTCTATTCATTAAGGCTGCCTTAGTATTATCACCATAACCTAGGCCATCTGATATACCTGCACCTAAAGCAATAATATTTTTTAATGATCCTCCTAATTCAACTCCTATTACATCTGTATTAGTATATACCCTAAAGTCAGGTGTCATAAAAACATCTTGAACATATTTAGCTACATTCTTATCTGTTGATGCAGAAACTATTGTAGTTGGTATATTTACAGCAACTTCCTCGGCATGGGATGGACCAGACAATACTGCATATTTATTTTGAGGCAATATTTCTTCCACTATTTGAGAAATTCTAAGTAAAGAGTCATTTTCTATTCCCTTTGCAACATTTACTATTATTTGCCCTTTACTAATATATTTTTTATAATCTTTTAATACATTTCTAATTACATGGGTAGGTACAGCCAATAAAACAATATCTTTATCCAATATAGTCTTTTCAATATCATTATTTACATTTAAATTATCAGGAATTTTCACGTTTGGAAGATATTTTTTGTTTTCCCTATGGGATTTCATACTTTGAAATTGTTTCTCATCCCTTAGCCAAATATCAACATCTAAACCTTTATTTGCTAATAAAATAGCTAAAGCAGTTCCCCAACTTCCTCCACCTAATACACCTATTTTTTCATTCATTAACGACTTCCTCCTAATTTATTTTCAGTGCCTTCTTTTAGCCTTTTAATATTTGATTTATGTCTCTCTATAGTTAATAGTGCAAAGCATATGGCTAATATAAAAAGTCTTTTATCAAAGCTCTTACTTATCAACAAATACGTTAGAGGAGCTGTACCTAAGAATGTTATAGATCCTAAAGATACATATTTTGTAAACAATACAAGAGCCAATCCTATTATTCCTGAAACAATGACTATGGGCCAATAAAGTATGAGAAGTACTCCTAGGGAAGTAGCCACTCCCTTTCCACCTTTGAAGGAAATAAATACTGGCCAATTATGTCCTATAACAACAAAAAAACCTGCTATATAGGCTCCATTGTCTCCCATAATTATCTTACCAAGATACACAGCTACAATACCTTTGAGTACATCAAGTATAAATGTAAGTGCCCCTAGTTTTAGACCCATCACTCTTAAGGCATTTGTGGCTCCTGAGTTTCCACTGCCATGTTTTCTAATATCGATACATTTGAAGGATTTACCTATAATATAAGCTGATGAAAAACAGCCGATAATATATGATAATAATATTGTTAATACTATTTTCATTATTTTCCACTCTTTTCTCTAAATTCAAAATGTATAGGACTTCCTACAAATCCAAAATGATTTCTTATCTGGTTTTCTAAATATCTTTCATAGGAAAAATGCATTAATTCCTTATTATTTACAAATATGACAAATTTAGGTGGTTGTACTGAAATCTGTGTTCCATAATATATCCTGCAACGTTTCCCTTTATCAGATGGTGGTTGATTCATTAGTACTGCCTTATTTACTATATCATTTAATACTCCTGTGCTTATTCTTAGATTATAATTATTATTAACTATACTAATAAGTTCTAGCAGCTTATTTAGTCTTTGACCTGTTAATGCAGATATAAATACAATGGGAGCATAATTAATAAAACCTAGTTTCTCCCTTATTTCTCTTTCAAACTCTCTATATGTTTTATCATGTTTTTGTATTAGGTCCCATTTATTTACAGCTACAATCATAGCTTTTCCATTGTCGTGGGCGTATCCTGCTATTTTTGAATCCTGCTCAGTTACTCCTTCTGTAGCATCAATCACTAGAACACATATATTTGATCTATCAACTGCTGTTAAAGTTCTGATTACTGAATATCTTTCAATCTTCTCATATATACTTCTTTTTCTTCTAAGGCCTGCTGTATCAACAAATACATACTGATTGTCATCATACTCAAAATAGCTATCTATTGAATCTCTGGTGGTTCCTGGTATATTTGTAACTATTAACCTTTCTTCTCCAAGTATTTTGTTAATTAAAGAAGACTTCCCAGCATTGGGCTTACCAATAAAAGCTACTCGAATTAAGTCATCCTCTTCTTCTGTGTTTACATCCTCTGGAAAATGTTCAATTATTTCATCTAAAAGATCTCCTATACCTAAGCCTTGCTCAGCAGAGATTACCATAGGTTCACCAAATCCTAATTCATAAAACTCATATATCTCATCAGGATTTTTTGGAGTATCTATCTTGTTGCATGCTAAAATGACTTCTTTACCAGATTTTCTAAGAATTTCTCCTACTTCTTTGTCAGTGGTGTTTAAACCTTCTAGCCCATCTACTACAAAGAGAATAACATCGGCTGTATCAATGGCTATTTGTGCTTGCCTTTTGATATTTGACATTATCATATCTTCATTATCTGGTTCTAATCCTCCAGTATCGATAACTGTAAAATGACGGTTAAGCCATTCTCCTTCTGCATAGATTCTATCTCTTGTAACACCTGGTTTATCTTCAGTGATTGCAATTCTTTTTCCTACTATCTTATTAAATAATGTTGATTTACCTACATTAGGTCTACCAACTATACATACAATAGCTCTATTCATTAATTCACCTCTTCTCTAAATATATTTACAAAATCACTACCTGATACCTTAGATACTATTACTTTTGCTCCTAGTTCTTTAGATACATCTTCCACAGTAAAATTATCTAAAAATATCTCTTCGTCATTCTTTAACATAGACCTAGGTATTATAATACCATCTATATTCTTCCCCTTCAATTGAGAAATTAAATCAAATCCTGTTATTAATCCTGAAACAGTTATTTTTTCTCCAAAATATTCATTTATTATAGGGATTACTTCCAATTTCAAGTTATTAAATCTGGTGCAGATTTTTTCAGAGATATTTATCATATAGTTATATGCCAAAGTTCCTGTAGCTATAATATAGCTTTTATTGTGATTTATTTTTTTATCTACTTTTAGTAATTCTTTATTAACTTCAAATTCAAAGGACTTCATAAGCCCTACACCATTTTCTAACTGTGGAAATCCCTCATATTCTTCATAGGCAGGTAATTCTCTTTTGCTAAGAGCATAAAATTCATCTGAAGGGAATACAAATCTTGTTCCTATTTTACTTAAAAACTCACCTTGAATATTATTAATATAATCTAGCAAATTTGCTGAAAGAACTGAATCATATGGATTGACTTTTGCTAAACCGTCCCTATACTTTGTGATTCCAACTGGTACTACGGCAACTGATTTAACTGATGGATAAAGTTGAACTAAATCCTTTAAAGTACGGTCTAACTCTTCTTTATCATTTATACCAGGTACGAGTACTATTTGGCAGTTGATTTCTAAGTTTGCTTCATGAAATTTTTTAAGTATATTATATATCTTCCCTGCATTTTTATTGTTTAACATTTTAATTCTTAGTTCTGGATTAGTAGTATGGACAGATACATTTATAGGGCTAATTCTATAATTTATAATTCTATTAATTTCGTCATCAGTCATATTAGTTAAGGTTATAAAATTGCCTTGTAGAAATGATAATCTAGAATCATCATCTTTAAAGTATAAAGTCTCTCTCATTCCAGGAGGTAATTGGTCAATAAAACAAAAAATACATTTATTTCTGCAATTTTTAGCTTTATCAATTAATGGATTTGTAAATACAATCCCTAAGTCCTCATCAAATTCCTTTTCTATTTCATATTCCCATATGTCTCCATTGGGCTTTTGAATTTTCAAATCAATTAATTCATCTGTTATAAGATATTTATAATCAATTATATCTTTTACATCACTACCATTAATAGATAATAGTATATCTCCCTTTTTTATGTCTAACTCTTGGGCTATGCTGTATTCTTTTATATCTTCAATGATATTTCTTCCTTCTTGTAAGTTTTCTAATTCCATCTTTTTTCCGCCTTTAATATATACTTAGCCAATTGTGTGACCTTTAAATATCTAGGCCTACAGAAAAATCTGTAGGCCATTGTTTAACTAATATAGTGGATACTTATCACATAATTTGGCTACTCTTTCTTTTATAGGTTCCCTTGAGTTACTTTCATCTAAGGCTAGATTTATTATTTCAGCTATTTCTTTCATGTCTTCTTCATTCATTCCTCTTGTAGTAACTGCTGGGGTTCCTATTCTGATACCACTTGTTACAAATGGGCTTTCAGGATCAAAAGGTATAGTGTTTTTATTACTTGCAATACCTATTTCTTCTAATAAGGCCTCTGCCTTCTTACCTGTTAACCCTTTAGTTCTTACATCAATTAAAATTAAATGATTATCTGTTCCACCTGAGACTAGTCTAAATCCATTATCTAATAATCCTTCTGATAAAGCTTTAGCATTTTTTAAAATTTGTTTTTGATAATTTTTAAAATCATCTTTTAATGCTTCTCCAAAAGATACTGCTTTTGAAGCTATAATATGCATTAAAGGTCCTCCTTGTATCCCTGGAAATATTGCTTTATCAATGATTTTAGCATACTTTTCTTTACAAAGTATAGCTCCACCTCTAGGACCTCTTAAGGTTTTGTGAGTTGTAGTAGTTACAAAATCAGCATATGGAACTGGACTTGGGTGTAGTCCTGCTGCTACTAAACCAGCTATATGTGCCATATCAACCATTAAGTAAGCATCAACTTCATCTGCAATTTCTCTAAACTTTTTAAAATCAATTATTCTTGAATAAGCACTTGCTCCTGCTACTATCATCTTTGGTTTTTCTTTTAAAGCTATTTCTCTTACAACATCATAATCTATAGTTTCTGTTTCTTTATCTACTCCATAGGCTATAAAGTTGTAATATGTTCCTGAAATATTTACTGGACTTCCATGGGTTAAATGACCACCTTGGGATAAGTTCATACCTAATACCTTATCACCAGGCTTTAAAACTGCAAAATAAACTGCAAGATTTGCATTAGAACCAGAATGTGGCTGAACATTTGCATGTTCTGCGTTAAACAATTCCTTCAATCTATCTATTGCTAGATTCTCTACCTTATCGACTACCTCACATCCACCATAATACCTCTTACCTGGATATCCTTCAGCATACTTATTAGTCAATTGACTACCCATTGCTTCCATAACTTCCTTAGATACAAAATTCTCTGATGCTATTAGTTCGATATGTCTTTTTTGTCTCTCTGTTTCCTCTTTAATTAGGTCCATCAACATCGGGTCATTCTTTGTTAGATTAGTAAAATCCATACAACCTCTCCTTTCCAAATAAATATTTTCATTAGTAATTGATTATTATGATTAAATAATATAATATAATCAGTGTACCACTTACTAGTTGATACAATTCAATTATATATAAATTATACCATATTTACAATAATATTAATCATAAGGAGTGTATTATGAACCATTTTACTATAAAAGACAGAGAAGAAGTTAAAAATCTCCTAACCTTAGCCCTAACTGCAGGTATTGCAATGCTAAAAAATGGAGCAGAAACCTATAGAGTTGAAGACACAATGAATAGAATTTGTATTTCTAGGACAAATATTAAAAATGTGGATTCATTCGTGACCCAAACTGGGATCTTTCTTACTTTAGAATATGAAGGAGAAGTATTTACATATATACGAAGAGTCAAAGATATAGGATATAATATAAATAAGATAAGTTTAATTAATGAATTTTCAAGAAAATTTGTTAGTACAAATATATCTATTGATGAAGGTCTTAGGATGTTAGAGGAAATTGATAGATTTAAAGATTATTCCATATTAGTTAAACTTTTTGGTGGAAGTTTATTATCTGGATTTTTTAGCTTAATGTTTGGGGGATCCTTTGGGGATTTTTTGGCCAGCCTAATTGCCAGTATTCTTTCCTTAGCAATCTTGGAAAAACTTTCAAAGTATAAATTAACCTTTTTCATTGATCGTTTTGTTGGAGCCTTTTTAGCTTCAGTTTTTTCATACTTAGCATTAAAAGTGGGGATTGCCCATAGCCTAGATAATGTTATTATTGGTACAATTATGCCTTTGGTTCCTGGTGTATCTATTACAAACTCTATTAGAGATACTATGTCTGGTGATTCTCTATCAGGTCTATCTAAAGGTGTAGAAGCTATCCTATCAGCTTTAGCTATTTCATTTGGAGTAGGTATAATTCTTAATTTTTATACGAAAGGATTGATTTAGTTGGATATTATACTTCAATTTATTTATTCATTTTTTGCTACTTCTGGATTCTCAATATATTTTTCAGCGCCTTTAAATTCCATAATTCCTTCTGGAATTTCAGGTGCTATATCCTGGAGCATATATTATTATATAATACATACCTATAATAGTAAGATTATTGCAATCTTTTTAGGATCATTTATTGTAGGTGTTTTAGGTGAGGTTCTAGCGATCAAATATAAAAAGCCAGCAACAGTATTTATTATCCCAGGGATTGTACCCCTAGTTCCTGGTGCTGGCATGTATTATACAATGCTTGCATTAGTAGAAAATGATTTTATTAAGGCTGCTAGCTTTGGTACAGAAACCCTTTTTGCTGCAGCTGCAATTGCAATAGGGATTATTATATCAACTTCATTTTCTCGCTCTATAAGAAGCTTTAAAAAAGCTGCCTAATTTTGCTTAGAATATTTAAGCAAAATTTCAACTAATTTGTCTAGTTCCTCATCATTTGAGCAACCTGCCGTGTAGTTTTTTAGGCAGGTTTTCATATAATTTTCTAATATTAATCCACCTGCATTATTTAAAGCAGATCTTGCGGCTGCTATTTGTATCAATATATCGCCGCAAAACTTTTCTTCTTCAACCATTTTCTGTATACCTTTGATTTGACCTTCAACTCTCCTCAAACGTCTAATTATAGCTGCTTTCTCACTCAAGTGTAGTCCTCCTTTATAAAATCCTAACTACAGATATGGAAGTTTCTCTTTTCTTTTCAATCCTCTTATCTATTAATTTTACAACAATAAAAGATAATCCTAGAAAAACTACCCCCATAAGGAAACTTAAGATTTCATAACTAGATATTCCCATATCTTTAAATACCATATTTCCCAATACAATTCCTATAATAAAAAGTACAAAAGGAACCATATAAACTATAAATGTATATTTTAAGATGTTCTTTGTATTTCCTTTTATCTCTACAAAGTCACCAACTTTAGCGTTTAATTCATTAGGTAGGGTAACAATATGAGGTGCTACTTCACAGTTACTACTACAAGTACTGCAGCCTCCACCACACCCAGATACCCTTCTAACTTCTAATTCTATATTTTCACCATTAGCTTTTCTTACAAATCCTATCTGATCCATAATTACACCTCCTCCCTAATTAAATCCTTTATGACTTCTGAAGCAATTATTAATCCAGCCGTAGAAGGTACAAAGGATATACTTCCAGGTACTGCCTTTCTTAAATTGGTTTCACCAAGATTAACTTTTAAAGGAGTTTCTTCTGACCAAACTACCTTAAGATCTTTAACTCCCTTTTTTCTTAATTGGTTTCTCATGACCTTAGCTAATGGACATATTTTTGTATCATATATATCTCCTATTTTAAACATAGTAGGTGATAATTTGTTTCCCGCTCCCATAGAACTAATAACTGGTATACCCATTTTCTGTGCACTTACAATTAGATCTACTTTTGAGGAAACCATATCTATAGCATCTACAACATAATCATAATCTTTATTTAAAAGAAATTGTTTACTATCTAAATTATATTTTGTATTATGAACTACTACATTAAGATTAGGATTAATATCCAATAATCTATCTTTCATTGCAATAACTTTTGGTTGTCCAATAGTCTTAAAAGTAGCATGAATTTGTCTATTTATATTGGATATATCTATTATATCATAATCTATTAAAATAATCTTTCCTAATCCACTTCTTATTAAGGCTTCAGCAGTAAAAGATCCAACTCCTCCTATTCCAAATATAGCAACCGTTGAATCAGAAAGTATTTCCATAGCTTTTTTGCCTATTAAAGCTTCAGTCCTTGTAAATTGGTTATTCATTTTTTTCTAAATCCACCTTTATATGAACCTCTTTTAATTGTCCTTCTGATACATTTGTTGGTGCATCAGTTAATAGACATGTAGCTGATTGTGTTTTAGGAAATGCTATTACATCACGGATATTTGAACTGTTTGTTAAGGTCATAATTAGTCTGTCCAGTCCATAAGCAATTCCTCCATGGGGAGGTGTTCCATATTTAAATGCTTCCAATAGGAATCCAAATTTTTCATTAGCTTCTTCCTCTGTAAATCCTAAGGCTTTAAACATTCTACTTTGTAAGCTAGAGTTATTGATTCTAATACTACCCCCACCCATTTCATCTCCATTGATTACTATATCATAGGCTTTAGCTCTAACTTTTTCTGGACTACTTTCTAATAAATCTATATCTTCTTCCATTGGTGCTGTGAAAGGGTGGTGTTTTGCTACATATCTCTTTTCATCTTCGTCATACTCAAATAACGGGAATTCAGTTATCCATACTAAGCTTAATTGATTATTGTCTATAATACCCAATCTTTTTGCCACTTCATTTCTTAAATTACCTAAACTATCATAAACAACAGATTGTTTATCAGCTACAAATAATAATAAATCATTTTCTTCTGCTCCCATTTTATCTAAGATAGCTTTAAACTCCTCTTCCCTTAAGAACTTGGCTACAGGAGAAGTTATACCATTTTCAGTTAATTTTATCCATGCTAATCCCTTTGCACCGTAAGTCTTTGCATAATCTTCTAAAGAAGATATATCTTTTCTAGTGAATTGGTCTCCATATCCTTTTATATTTATACCTCTTACACTACCACCTGATTGAATAGTAGAACTAAATACTTTAAATTCACTATTTGATACTATTTCAGATATATCTATTAATTCAAAACCAAATCGTAAATCTGGCTTATCTACACCAAATCTATTCATAGCCTCTTTATAAGACATTCTTTTTATAGGTAATTCTATTTCAATATTTTTTAATTCCTTAAATAATTTATAGATAAACTTTTCATTTATAGATATAATATCTTCAATATCAACAAAAGACATCTCCACATCTATTTGAGTAAATTCCGGTTGTCTATTTGCTCTTAAATCCTCATCTCTAAAGCATTTTACTATTTGATAATATCTATCTATTCCCGCCACCATTAATAGTTGTTTCATCAATTGTGGTGATTGAGGTAATGCATAAAATTCTCCTGGATTTACTCTACTTGGCACTAAGTAATCTCTAGCTCCTTCTGGAGTTGGTTTTGTAAGCATTGGAGTTTCTACTTCAATAAACCCATTTTCATCAAAGAAGTCCCTAACTATTTTAGCTGCTTTTGCTCTTAATTTTAAATTTTTCTGCATAAAAGACTTCCTTAAATCTAAATATCTATATTTCAATCTCACATTTTCAGATACATTATCATCGTCTTTAATGTATATAGGTGGTGTTTGTGCTTCATCTAAAATTTTAAGTTCACTAACTAATACTTCTATTTCGCCAGTAGGTATATCTTTATTTATAGACTGTCTTTTTCTAACCTTTCCCTTTATAGCTAAGACATACTCTGACTTTACCTTTTCTGCTTTTTTAAATATATCTTCAGAAATTGTATCATCAAAGACTATTTGAGAAATACCAGTTGTATCTCTTAAATCTATAAATATCAATGAGCCTAGATTTCTCTCCCTCTGTACCCATCCCATTAATACAACTTCTTTACCTATATCTTCTACTCTTAACTCACCACATAAATTTGTTCTTCTTAAATTACCCATGGATTCTCCCATATTATTCCTCCTTAAATAAAATTAACCTCTCATCTCTGAAATCCAGGGACGAGAGGCTATCTCGCGGTACCACCCTAATTAGGCAATCCTCACTCTAAATTTTAACGCATTTTCTGCGAACAATCTTTAAAATTGTTTGCTCCAAGGTGTCTAATTAAATATTAGTATCAGATTTCCACCATCACTGACTCTCTAGAACAAAGGGATTTAATTTCTCTCCTTATCAAAGCATTATATAGTTTTATTAATTATAAAATATAATCTTTATTATGTCAAATATTAAATTCTAGCTAATCCTGCGTCAATAGCAGCTTGTTTAACAGCCTTAGCAACATTTTCTGCTACATCTTTATTTAAGGCATTAGGTATTATATATTCTTCATTTAGTTCAGATTCATCAATAAAGTTAGCAATAGCATATGCTGCTGCTATATTCATATCATTATTAATATCCTTTGCCCTAGCATCCAATGCGCCCCTAAAGATTCCTGGGAAAGCAAGTACATTATTGATTTGATTTGCAAAATCAGATCTTCCAGTACCTACTACCCTTGCACCAGCTGCCTTTGCTACATCAGGATATACTTCAGGTACAGGGTTCGCCATTGCAAATATAATTGCATCTTTATTCATAGATTTAATCATATCCTCATCCACAACATTGGCTACAGATACACCAATAAATACATCACTTCCAACCATTGCATCTTTTAAGTTTCCTCTTCTGTCTTCTTTATTTGTTATTTCAGCTAATTCTTCTTTTACCCAGTTGTTTGTAGGAGAACCTTTATATATTATTCCTTTGCTATCACACATTATTACATTTGAAACACCTAAATCTAGTAGCATTCGAACTATTGCCCCACCAGCTGCTCCACTACCATTTACTACTACATTTATATCTTCAACCTTTTTATCTACAATTTTTAAAGCATTAATTAAAGCTGCTATTACAACTACTGCAGTACCATGTTGATCATCATGGAATACTGGAATATCTAGTTCCTCTTTTAATCTATTTTCTATTTCAAAACATCTTGGTGCCGATATATCTTCTAAATTTATTCCACCAAATGTAGGAGATATTCTTTTTACAGTCTCTACAATTTCATCTACATTATTGGTATTAAGGCAAATTGGAACTGCATCCACATTTCCAAATTCTTTAAATAATATGGATTTACCTTCCATTACAGGCATTCCAGCTTCTGGTCCAATATTACCAAGCCCCAATACTGCAGATCCATCTGTCACTACAGCTATTAAATTTCCTTTTGCTGTATATTTATAGGCATTCTCCTTGTTTTCATGAATCTTTCTACATGGTTCAGCAACACCTGGTGTATAAGCAATGCTTAAATCATCCTTAGTCTCTACTTTGATTTTAGAAACAACTTCAACTTTACCTTTGTTTTCCTCATGCATTTTTAAACTTAACTCGGAATAATTCATTATCTAATCATCCTCTCTTCAATTGGTGTAATCCTAAATTACAGTTTATAGTAACCAGGGGCATATCATATTAGTATTAAATCCCTTTTTCTATTAATTAACTCGTCTATTCTATTAATGTATTCTTTTAAATCTTTGAAATTAGGGATTCTTTCAATCCTATTATTATTTGGGAAATAGATTTTAGATACAGATCCAAGTCCTAAACCAATAATGGTTTCCCTTTCTTCCATCATTGAAATATTGTATACACATTCCATACCTTGCTTGCTGTATCCAATATTTTCCAGATTCCCTAGAATCTGTTTTTGCCTGTATAAATAATAAGCACTTAAATTCATACTGTTGGCAAATTTAGAAGTTTCTATTAACATATCTTCTACCTCTGTCATGGCCCTTGATATAGGATTATATCCCATATTATACAATTTAGAACCTCGCTTTAAGGCCAATGTATGTACTGTTAGATTCTCAGGGTCTAACTTTTTAATCTCATTTAAGGTATTTTTAACTTCTTCTAATCCTTCTCCTGGTAATCCTAATATGATGTCCATGTTTATTATATCAAAATCCATATTTTTAGCAAGATTATAAGCAAAGATTGTAGAATCTTTGTCATGGTTTCTTCCAATAGCTTTTAATGTCTTATTATTCATTGATTGAGGATTTATACTTATCCGTTGTATATCATAAGCTTTTAACATCCTTAAAATATCTTTATTTATAGTATCAGGCCTTCCAGCTTCAACAGTAAATTCCTTGATAGGACCTTTAAAGTTTGATTTAATCGATTTAATTATTTTTTCTAAATCACTAATTTTAATTGAAGTAGGCGTGCCTCCTCCTATATATACAGTATTTAATTGTTTATGTGATAAAAAATCTCTAGTTTGTTCTATCTCATACATTAAGGTATCTATATATTTGTTAATTAAGTGTTCATTGTCTTTAATTTTAAATGCCGGGAAAGAACAGTAGTTACATCTAGTAGGACAAAAAGGAATTCCTATATAAAGACTATATTTATCTTTATTTAAAGGATAAATATGTTTTCTTTGTTCAAAAGCAATATCATAAATTAATTTAGCCTTATCACCACTTAGCTTATATTCATCTTTTAATATATTTAATATTTCATTAGCCAATAAGCTATTATCCATTAGCCAGTGAGCTATTTTTACCGGTCTGATTCCTGTCAATATACCCCATGGCACTTTCATATCTGTTAAGTCTATTAAAACATTATAAATTCCTTTTTTAATTCCTGTTTTTATTCTATTTTTATGACCTTGTAAATCTTTATGAATATTGTTTATATCTTCTTTATGCTCTTTTATAATTGCCCCTTGATAATATACTTTAGTCAAAGAATATATACCATTTATATTATTTGTTAAAATACTTTCAATTACATAGTCAGATTTTTCAAGTGGGCTTATATGATCTATAAATCTAATCTCTCTTTCTGGATAAAAAACCCTAATTAGTTCAAATAAATCATGTTGGTAATCGTGTCCTTTTAATATTACATCTATCATCACTTCACCTTATTTCCTATTGATGGACATTAATCTAATATGAGTTTATAATATGCAATAATTTTAATTTAAAAATGGGTTGTATAACTTTTCATCTAATATAGTAGATGATTGACCATGACCTGGTAATACTATAGTATTTTCATCAAGGATTAAAATCTTATTTTTAATAGAATCCATAAGATCCTTATAGTTTCCACCTAGTAAATCAGTTCTTCCAATTGAACCTTTAAACAATGTATCGCCGGATATTAGGTAATCATCTAGCTTTAGACAAATTCCTCCCCTAGTGTGTCCTGGTGTATGGATGACTTCCCCCTTTAGATTTCCAAATTCTATTATATCTTTATCCTTAAGAAGTATATCAGGCTCTAATTCTATTGCACCCATAGCCATAGTAGCAGATAAGTTTATATTGGGGTTCTTAAGCAATTCCTGTTCATCTTCATGGGCTAGTAAAGGAACATCTAGTTCATCTTTTAATTCTTTAACTGCTCCAATATGATCTCCATGTCCATGGGTTAATACAATATATTTGATTTCTATTTTATTATTTTTTATATTCTCTATTATAGTGTCTGCATCTCCACCTGGATCTACAATAATGCCTTCCTTAGTATTATGGCAATAAATAATATAACAATTTGCTGCATATATTCCTGCAGGTATCCTTTGAATCTTCAATGGAAATCCCTCCTAAAAATTTTTCTTACTATCTAATAATATGGTAACAGGCCCGTCATTGATTAGGCTAACATCCATATCAGCACCAAACACTCCAGTTTCTGTCTTAATTCCTCTTTCAAGGGCCTTTTCTATAAATTTTTCATATAGGTCATTACCTAATTCTGGAGAAGCAGAATCTGTAAAACTAGGCCTTTTCCCCTTTCTAACATCACCATAAAGAGTAAACTGAGAAACTATTAATAGTTCTCCCCCTATATCCATAAGAGATAGATTCATCTTTTGATCTTCATCTTGAAAAATTCTCAATCCCACTATTTTTTCAAATAAATATTCTAAATCTCTAATATCATCATTTTTTCCTATTCCTAATAGAACTAAAAGTCCTTTATTTATTTTTCCTACTATTTTACCATCTATACTGACAGAGGATTCTTTAACTCTTTGAACTACTGCCCTCATAATCTCCCTCCTAAGATGTAATTCTATAAGCATCTATAATATTATTAATCTTTTTAATTTTCCCTAAGACATATTCTAACTGATTTATATCGTTGATTTCTATAGTCATATTTATAATAACTGTTTTATCTCTATTGGATCTAGCATTCAATGATATTAGTCTGACACCTGAATCATTGATATTTAAGGCTATTTCAGCTAATAGTCCACCCTTGTCTATGGCTTTTATCTGAATTTCTGCATTATATGAAGCCTTTTTCTCAGTATTCCATTCTACCTCTATAAACCTATTTGGATCTTCCTCTTGTTTAATATTAGGACAATCTAATCTATGAATAGATACTCCTCTACCTTTAGTAATAAATCCAATAATCTCATCTCCTGGAACTGGATTACAACATTTCGAAATTCTTGTCTTAATATTATCTAAACCTTTAACAGAAACACCCTGGCTCTTTCTCTTTTTAGTTTTTGTATTAGATTTTTTCAATCCTTCCTCTGTAAAATCGATTTCTGCTATAGATGGATATTCTTTGTTGTAAAATTCCTTCAGTCTAGTGATTATATGGTTTAATCTAATATTCCCATATCCTATTGAAGCATACAAGTCATCTATAGTATTTAGACTTAATCTTTCCACTATATTTTCTAGCCATTCTTCTTTTAATATCTCATTAAGTCTATATCCTTGTCTTTTAAGCTCTCTTTCTAATGCTTCCTTTCCCTTTATAATATTCGCATCTCTATCTTTTAATTTATACCATTGCCTAATCTTTGACTTGGCTTGAGTACTTTTAACAATTTTTAACCAATCCCTACTTGGACCAATACTATTTTGGGATGTAATAACTTCAACAATATTGCCATTTTTAAGTTGATAATTAAGTGGAACTATTCTTCCATCTATTTTGGCTCCTACACATTTATTTCCTATATCTGTATGAACCCTATACGCAAAATCAATAGGAGTGGAACCTTCGGGCAAATTAATAACATCTCCTTTTGGAGTAAAAACAAAAACTTCATCTGTAAAAAAGTCAATTTTTAAAGTTTCCATAAAGTCCTTAGGATCTTTTAAATCATTTTGCCAATCTAATAATTGTCGAAGCCATGTTAGTTTTTCATCAAAGTTATCTGCTTTAGAGGCCCCTTCTTTGTATTTCCAATGGGCAGCTATACCATATTCTGCAGTTTTGTGCATCTCATAAGTTCTAATCTGAACCTCGAAAATTTCTCCACTAGGTCCTATAACCGTAGTATGAAGGGATTGATACATATTAGGCTTAGGCATTGCTATATAGTCCTTAAATCTTCCTGGTAATGGTTTCCATAATGTATGGACGATGCCTAATACTCCATAACAATCTTTTATACTATCTACTAATACTCTAATTGCTGTAAGATCAAATATTTGTTCAAAGGCTTTGCCTTGTATTGCCATTTTTTTATAAATACTATAAAAATTTTTAGGCCGTCCACTAATTTCATTTTCAATATCCATTTCAGTAAGCTTTATACTTAAGGTCTTTATAATTTCTTGTATATATGCTTCTCTCTCTCTTCTTTTTCTTGATACCTTATCTACTAATTCATAATACATTTTTGGTTCTAAATATCTTAAGGATAAATCTTCCAACTCCCACTTTATCTTTGAGATTCCTAATCTATGTGCCAATGGAGCATAGATTTCCAATGTTTCCAAGGCCTTTTCTTGTTTTTTTTCATCAGTCATATATTCTAAAGTTCTCATATTATGAAGTCTATCGGATAACTTAACTATAATAACACGAATATCTTTTGCCATGGCAAGCACCATTTTTCTTAAGTTTTCTGCCTGATTTTCCTGTTTGGTTTTATATTTTAATTTTTTAAGTTTAGTAACTCCCTCTACTAAATCAGCTATTTCACCACTAAATTCACTGGACACATCTTCATAACTTATATCAGTATCCTCGATTACATCATGAAGAAGCCCAGCTATAATTGTAGCAGTATCCATGTTTAAATCAGCTAATATAAGAGCCACATTACACGGGTGTATAAAAAATTTTTCTCCTGAATTTCTTAATTGACCCTCATGTGCTCTATCTCCAAACTTATAGGCTTTTTTTATTAAATTAAAATCAGCTTCTGGATTATACTGTTGAACTTTATTTAATATTTCATCTAACATGGCTATCACCTTCTTGATCTTTATTAGTATTTTAGGTCTAATTTACACCCTATAATTCTGGATAATAATTTGTAAGGTTCTTCTTCCCATATATTCATTTATAGAAGGATAATATATAATATCTAATAAAATATTATTATTATTATCTAAATACAACTTTTCTAGCTTTTCTTTCCCATATTTAGAGACTATATTTTCCTCAAATGAGTCAATATCATTAAATAATATGGCATCTAATGTTGTACCTTCCTTTGATTCTAATATTAATTTTAATACATTTTTATTGGCCCCTAATTTAAAGGCCTTTTTTATTGTTAAGCCTTTATCACCAAATAAAGGTTTTGTATTCCCTTTACCAAAGGGTTCCAATTCATCTAAATCTTCAATAAGCTTGTAATTAATATAATCAATAGGCAGTGCCATGTCAATATAAATTTTGGGTATAATATCTTCTTCAGTTAAAGAAGTATTCTTATTTAGACAGCATCTTAGAGTATCTATACTATCTTCATTTAAGGATAATCCTGCAGCCATATGGTGACCACCAAATTTATCTAGAATATCCTTACACTTTGTCAGTTCTTCAAATATATTATACTCTTCAATAGATCTTCCTGAACCCTTTACACCTTTTTGCCCCCTTGTAAGCACTATCGTCGGCTTGTTATATATATCTTTTATCCTGCCTGCAATAATTCCTGCAACGCTTTCATGGGTTTGTGGATCATACACTAACAATACTTTATCATTTTTTATGAATGAGTTTTCTATTTTATTTTTTACTCTTTCGACCCCTTCTTCAGTTATAGCCTTTCTTTGTTCATTTAATACCCTTAGTTCTTTGGCTATATTCATAGTCTCATCTTCATTTTGGGATAATAATAAATTTAATGCATGATATGCAGATTCTAAACGACCTGATGCATTTATTGTTGGACCAATAATAAATCCAATATGATATACACCAATTTCATTTTTAATACCTGATTCTTTAATAAGAGCTTTTAATCCTATGTTTTCAGTAGAATTTATAAGTTTCAATCCATATTTTACAATTATTCTATTTTCATCTATTAAATCAACAACATCACAGATAGTAGCTATAGATACATATTCCAATAGTTTATAAGCCTCTTTTTTATCAATATTAAAAAGAGTATATAGATGTTCTATAAGTTTATATGCAACTGCTGCACCACAAAGGCCCTTGAAAGGATAATTACAATGGGGATGCTTTGGATTAATGATTGCATCTGCCATGGGAAACAGATTTTTTTTAATATTATTTTCTTCTATAAAGACAGGTTCATGATGATCTGTAACTATTATATTAAGCCCTAAATCCTTTGCTAAAGCTATAGCATCAATTGCTGCAATACCATTATCACAAGTTATTATAGTGTCGATACCTTGATTTTTTGCATCTTTTACAATCTGAGGATTTATGCCATATCCATCACTAATTCTATCAGGTATAACATAATCTACTAATGCTCCCAGCCTCAATAAACTTGTATATAAAATATAAACAGACATTACACCGTCTACATCATAATCTCCTACAATCCTTATTTTTTTCTTGTTATTTATTTTATCCTTAATAAGATTGGCTCCTTTATCTAAGTCCCTCATTAATATGGGAGAGTATAGTTTACTTATGTCAGTTACTAAAAATCTATTTATCGATTCTTTTTCATATATCTCTCTGTTAACTAATATTTTAGCTATTATTTTACTAATTCCTAACTCCCTAGATATCTTATGATAGTCAATCTTTTTATTTCTAACAAACCACTTTTCCAAATAATCACTCCAGATTAACATTTTATTATGTTATAATTGATAATATTTAAATTCTATCATTTTACGTGAATTAATTCTAGTATAATAAGATGTTTATTAGATGTTTTATTTTATAATTTCAACAAATTTATATAAAAGAAAAACTGCTAATTAAGCAGTTTTTCTTTTATATTTTTTTAAATCATACCATACTGGTGATGCTATAAAAATAGATGAATAAGTACCAGATATAATTCCAACTAAAAGTGGTAGTGCTAGTATCTTAACA
The DNA here is from genome assembly GCF_014385225.1 of Wansuia hejianensis. GTDB lineage: Bacteria > Bacillota > Clostridia > Tissierellales > Tissierellaceae > JACRTK01. The sequence goes on along the minus strand of NZ_JACRTK010000002.1, from coordinate 13,925 downwards.
TCTTCTACTCCTACTATATACAAAACTACAAGGGCAATTATAGTGGTAATAGTAGTATTGATAGTTCTTCTTAGACAATGATTTATTCCATTATTTACGACATTGTCCAAACTTTCTTTTGGATTTAATCTTAACTCTTCTCTTATTCTATCAAATATTACTATTGTATCATTTATTGAATATCCTAAAATAGTAAGTATTGCTGCAATAAAGGAACTATTTACTGGCAATTTGAATATTGTATATACAGATATTGTAATAAGCATATCATGAGCTAAGGCTATTACTGCTGCAAGTCCAAATTTAAACTCAAATCTAAAGGTAATATATATTAACATGGCTATAGTAGATATAAGTATAGATAGTATAGCCTTGTTTTTTATTTCTTTTCCCATTGATGGCCCTACCTTTTCCGCCTGAACACTTTTTTTATTGATTTTATGTTCCTTTTGAAATTTATCAATTAATCTATTAACATCATTATTTGATAAATCCTTTGTACTTTTAATAATAAGCTCCTCTTTATTGGAACCACCATGTATTATACTAGCATTTTCATCAAACTCTTTAACTATATTCTTTGCCTCATCTACAGATATAAATTTACCTGCATTAATCTGTATTAAAGTACCACCTGTAAATTCTATTCCATAGTTAAACCCATTTATTATAAACATTACTAAACCTAATGCAATTATAATTAAAGAAATCATTAAATAAATCTTTTTATTTTTTATTATATCCATATTTTCACCTCCAAATTATGCACCGTAAATTTTTTTGTTTTTATTATTAGTTATTCCAACTATGAGTCCTAATAAATATTTAGAAAGGAAAATCGATGTTATCATTGAAGCAATAATACCTATTATAAGAGTTATACCAAATCCCTTAATAGGTCCTATTCCAAAATAATAAAGCACTATCCCAGCTATTAAAGTAGTTATATTAGAGTCTATAACTGAAGTTAGAGCTCTTTTAAAACCTGAATCTACTGCTGATCTAGTAGTTTTGCCTAAAAGCAATTCTTCTCGAATCCTTTCAAATATTAAAACATTAGAATCTACAGCCATACCTATGGATAATATAAGTCCTGCAATTCCTGGTAAAGTTAATTTCACGCCTAGGGATGATATTGTAAATGTTATAAACAATGTATATACTATTAAACTAAGAGAGGCTACTATACCAGGTATCTTATATATAATAGTCATGAATATAAAGATCAATATAAGTGCTATTCCCCCAGCCTTAATACTTTTTTCATAAGCTTCAAGCCCCAATGTAGGACCAATTACTGAAGTCTGATGTTCAATTAATTCTACGGGTAATGAACCTGCCCTAATTAAAGTGGCCAAATGATTTGCCTCTTCCACATCAAAATTTCCTGTAATTACTGCTCTACCATCAGTAATAGGTTTTCCCCCAGTTTCTACATACTCTAGGGCTGGACTAGATATAACCTCACCATCTAACACAATGTATACAATTCTGTCTTTTATATCTGGTTTCCCAATAAGTTTTTCCGTAATATTAGCAAAGTTTTTTGTTCCCTCTTTATCTAACTCTAAAGAAACTACAGGTGCATCTACTCCCATTTGATTTTGTTGAAATGCTACATCTGCATTTACTACATTTTTACCTGTTAATACAACATTTTCTTCTGGATCAACAAACTGTAATTGTGCTGTCTTACCAATTAATTCTATAGCTTCTTGTGGATCATCTACACCAGCTAATTCAACTCTGATTCTATTTTCTCCCTCTATGGATATATTTGGCTCAGATATTCCTAAACCATCTACCCTTTCTTCAATTATTACCTTAGTCTGATTCATCAGCTTTTGCAATTCTTCACCCTTAGCATCGGTATCAGCCTCCAAAACTACATATACACCGCCAGCCAAATCTAATCCTAAATCTATGGAATTCTTAATATTTCCTACTTCTAATTTACCAATTTTCATACCATTGATAGCCACAAAAGTCCATCCACCGATTATAGCTAGAATCAATATGAGTATAATAGAGTTTCTTGTTTTCATCTTTTCCCTCCTAATCACCTAAATTAGCTAATATTGAAATGGCACATTCGATTCTTTTCTTTTCCATTTCACAACCTAATTTATACGGTTTCATTAAATCACTATTAGAATAATAAGCATTGGCATGACATCCTCCGCTACAATAGTATCTTGCCCAACATTGATTGCACTCTTCTTTATTAAATATATTTGCTTCTTTAAACTCTTTTCTTAAAGTATTATTTTTAATTCCTTCAAATATATTCCCTAAATTAAACTCCTTTTCTCCAACAAATTGATGACAAGGATATAAATCACCTTCAGGAGTAATAGCTAAATATTCAGATCCAGCACCACAACCTACTGTTCTTTTTATGATACATGGTCCTTGAGTTAGGTCTATCATAAAATGGAAAAAATTGAAATCCTTATCCCTTTTCTTAATATTGATATATTCCCTTGAAAACTTCTCATATTCTTCTAGCACTCTATTTAAATGCTCTTCTCTCAAAGCATATTCTTCCTTTTCAGAGGTAACTACAGGCTCAACAGATACAGATTTAAATCCATTTTCATAAAAATCCATAATATCTTTTGAAAAATCTATATTCCTATTGGTAAATGTTCCTCTTATATAGTAGTCCTTGTCCTTTCTTTTCTCAGCCATAGCTTTGAACTTAGGTAATATAATATCATAACTTCCTTTGCCTGTAATGGTTTTTCTCATATTATCATTGATTTCTTTTCTACCATCTATGCTCATTACAATATTTTCCATATTCTCATTTATAAAGTCCATCTTATCTTCATCTAATAAAACACCATTTGTAGTTATGGTAAATCTAAACCTTTTATTATACTTTTTCTCTAAATCTCTTCCATACTCTACCAGATCCTTTACTACTTGAAAATTCATTAGAGGTTCTCCCCCAAAGAAATCAACTTCAAGATTTCTTCTATTTCCTGAATTTTCAACTAAAAATTCTAAGGCCCTTTTACCAGTTTCTAAGGACATAAGAGATCTATCCCCTTTGAAATTTCCCTGTGCTGCAAAACAATAGTCACACTTTAAATTACAGTCATGGGCCACATGTAAACATAATGCCTTTACTACATTATCCTTATTATAGGATAAACCTACTAAATTTTGCTCTGGAGCATACAATAAACCCTGTTCTTTTAATTTTGTTATTTCTTCATATACATCTATTACTGCCTTTTTCCCATATTCACTAGTAAATTTAGATAATATATAATCTAAGGTCTCTGTTTCATAGTACTCAAGTATATCATATACTATTTTATCTACTACATGAACTGAGCCACTATTCACATCTAAGACTATATACTTATTATTCATGTAAAACTTATGTATTCTTTTCTTTCCCATTATCATACCTCCAAATATGTTTAGAAAACAAAAAGCAGTGGATGAACCACTACCCTTTACACCTTATTTGTTTTCGCATTTCTGATTTCCTACTGTACATGATGTCTTACAAGCTGATTGACAAGAAGTTTGACATTCTCCACATCCTTGATTTCCTAGTTTTGACTTTTCTAAAGTGTTTCCAACTAAAGTCTTTATGTACTTCATACTATCCCCTCCATTATACTATTCTTACTGTTCTTCCAAAAAGGAGTTATATTTTAATATTAATAATAACATAAATTTTTTAAAAATGAAAGTACTAGTATTGAAATTCATTCGGCGTGTTTAAATTTAACCTCAATAAATTGATTTATATTAAATTAATACCAATCATACCGCCTATTGCACCAATTAACGTGGCAATCATTAACTTTATTAGATTGACTGGTGCAAATATTTTTGTTCTTGCAAGTATTATGTTTAAAATAACTATAATAGAGTAATATATAAAACCTAATATTGCTCCATGAATCCATCCTTTTTCTTTTACTCTTGTAGCCAAATAAATACTTGGGAAAACAATACAAATTACCATTGTAATATTGTTCATTAATGGAATTTTGATTTCCCTAAGATCAGTAAACCTTAATAATAAGGCAGTAATAAATATCATTATGAAAGTTAAGATAAATCCTAAAATTAAAGCTTTAAGTAAATAGTTAAAATTAAGTTTATTTTTCATATATATACCTCCTATCTTTATTTAAATTTATTTAAGATGAAGGTTAAATATTACAAAAAAACCTCCTATATTAAGGAAGTTTTTATTTGCTTTATGAAATTAGGCTAATTATCTTCATTTTGATCTTTTTTAGCATTTTTAGATTCATTTTTCTTTATTACAGATCCAATAGCCCATTTTGTAACATCTAATCTAGTTTTTGTAGAAGATACTTCTAAGGTTATCATGTCTTCTTTTATTAGAATGATTTTACCACGAATTCCACCAATAGTAACTATTTCATCCCCTACCCTCAATTCACTTCTCATTTGTTGGATTTCCTTTTCCCTTTTCTTTTGTGGTCTAATGCCAAAAAAATAAAAGATGACAAATATACCAATAGGAAATATTAAAGCTTGTAATTGTTGTGGACTCATCTTATCCCTCCTTTATTATATAATTATATATTATATAATAGAAAAATCACTAAATTTTTCTATTTATACCCATATTTTTCATAAAATTCTTCTTTATATTCTAAAAGCCTATCTTCTTTTATAGCTTTTCTAATGTTTTCCATTAATTTTATTAAAAAATACAAATTATGAATAGTAGCAAGTCGAGCTCCTAATATTTCATCTACATTAAATAAATGTCTGATATATGCTCTTGAATAATTTGTACATGCATAACAATCGCACTCTGGATCCATAGGTGAGAAATCTTTTGCATATTTTGCATTTCTAACTACTAATCTTCCTCGACTAGTTAATACTGTACCATTTCTTGCTATTCTAGTGGGAAATACACAATCTGCCATATCTATCCCTCTAATTACAGATTCAAATAGATAATCTGGAGTTCCTACTCCCATATTATATCTTGGTTTATCCTTAGGTAATAATGGTGTAGTAAAGTCTAGCATTTCACACATTAACTCCTTAGGCTCCCCAACACTTAATCCACCGATGGCATAACCTGGAAAGTCCATAGCCACTAAATCCTCAGCACTTTTCTTTCTTAGGTCCTTATACATTCCACCTTGTACTATTCCAAATAATCCTTGTTTATCCCAGTCCTGATGGTATTCTTTACATCTTTGAGCCCAACGTGTAGTTCTTTCCATAGAATGTTTTACATATTCATAGGATGCAGGATATGGAGCGCATTCATCGAAGCACATCATTATATCTGATCCTAAAGCATTTTGTATTTCTATGGATTTCTCTGGGCTAATAAAATGTTTTGAACCATCTATATGGGATCTAAACTCTACACCCTCTTCAGTAATTTTTCTTAATGCTCCAAGACTAAATACTTGAAAACCGCCACTATCTGTTAAAATAGGGCCGTTCCAATTCATAAATCTATGAAGTCCACCAGCTTCTCTTACTAATTCATGACCTGGCTTTAAATATAGATGATAAGTATTACTAAGTATAATTTGTGCACCTAAATCCTTTACCTCTTCAGGTGTCATAGCTTTAACAGTGGCCCTTGTACCCACAGGCATAAATATAGGAGTTTCTATTACTCCATGAGGAGTATATAATTTTCCTAATCTAGCCTTTGAATCCTTTGCCTCTTTTATTAATTCGAATTTTATTGCCATATTATCCTCCTATTACTTAATAAACATTGCATCTCCAAAACTAAAAAATCTATATTTGTTTTCAACAGCAATATTATATGTATCTATAATCATATCTCTAGATGTAAAAGCACTTACTAACATCATCAAAGTAGATTCCGGTAAATGAAAGTTAGTTATCAAAGAATCTACAACTTTAAACTTATATCCTGGATAAATAAATATATCTGTCCACCCAGATTTTTCTCTTATAAGACCATTTTCATCTCCTAATGTTTCTAGAGTCCTTGTTGTAGTAGTTCCTACTGATATTATTCTACCACCACTTTTTTTAGTTTTATTTATTATTTCAGCTGTTTGTTTGCTTACTTGATAAAATTCAGAATGCATATGATGATCCAATATATCATCTACTTTAACTGGTCTAAAAGTCCCTAGTCCCACGTGTAAAGTAATAAATGCAATATTTATACCTTTATTCCTAATCTTTTCTAAAAGGTCTTCTGTAAAGTGCAATCCTGCAGTTGGTGCTGCTGCAGACCCTGTATGCTTGGAATATACTGTTTGATATCTTTCTTTATCCTCCAATTTTTGATGAATATATGGTGGAAGTGGCATCTCACCTAATCGATCTAAAATTTCTTCAAATATTCCATCATACTTAAATTTAATAAATCTGGTGCCATCTTCACCTATGGATACTATATCTCCAACTAATAGTCCATTACCAAATTCTATTGTATGACCTACTCTAGCCTTCTTCCCAGGTTTTACTAGGGTCTCCCATATATCATTTTCAGTTCTTTTTAATAGCAAAAACTCAATACTTTCTTCTTTTCCAATACGATTTCCAAATAGTCGTGCTGGTAAAACTCTAGTATCATTTAATACAATAGTATCTCCTTGATTTAAATATTCAATTATATTAGCAAAATGTTTATGTTCAATATTTCCATTTAATTTATCTAATACTAATAATTTTGATTCAGATCTATTCCTTAGTGGATACTGTGCTATTAAATCTTCTGGTAAATTATAATAAAAATCTTTAGTCTTCATGTACTCATCCCTACTTTGTAATATTTGTAATTTTAAAGTCTATATCATTTATTAGGTGTTTTATGATCTATATATCTTTAAAATCCTATACTCTAATTATTGTCTTATATCATTATTCATTAAAGGGAATATTAAAATGTTCATATGATTTTTTAGTAGCCATTCTTCCTCTAGGTGTTCTATTTATAAATCCTATTTGAAGCAGATATGGTTCATACACATCTTCGATAGTAGCCCTTTCCTCACCTGTTGCAGCTGAAAGTGTATCTATACCAACAGGTCCTCCTCCAAAATTTTGTATTAATGCTATAAGGAGTTTTCTATCCACTGCATCTAGTCCTAGTTCGTCTACTTCTAGAATCTCTAAACCCTTTTTGGCTACTTCCCAAGTTATGATTCCATCTTCTATGACCTGAGCATAGTCCCTTACTCTTTTTAAAAGTCTATTGGCTATTCTAGGTGTTCCTCTAGACCTTCTAGCAATTTCTAATGCACCTTCTTCTTCTATTTTAATTTTTAATATAGAGGAAGACCTAATTATTATATCTTTAAGGCTATGTATATCATATAACTCTAAATTTAGCATAACTCCAAATCTATCTCTTAAAGGAGAAGTAAGAAGTCCTGCTCTTGTAGTTGCTCCTATTAGAGTGAATCTTGAAAGATCTAATCTTACTGATCTAGCAGACGGTCCCTTACCGATTATAATGTCTAAAGCAAAATCCTCCATAGCTGGATATAAAATTTCCTCTACAGTCCTATTTATTCTATGTATTTCATCAATAAATAAAACATCGTCTTCACCTAAATTAGTTAATATACTAGCTAGATCACCAGGTCTTTCAATTGCAGGACCAGATGTAACTCTTAAATTGACTCCCATTTCATTAGCTATAATATTTGCCAAAGTTGTCTTTCCTAATCCAGGAGGTCCATATAATAGAACATGATCTAAGGATTCATTTCTTCCTTTTGCAGCTTGGATAAATATATTTAATTTTTCTTTAGCCTTATCTTGACCTATATATTCATGTAACCATTTTGGTCTTAGACTGATTTCACCATCTAAGTCTTCTTCCCTTATGGCTCCTGATATAATTCTATTATTGTCTTCTACCATTATTAATTACCCCTTTAACTCTTCGATAATTTTTTCAAACCTTCCCTTATAATATCTTCAATATCCATATTATTTACATCACATTGTTCTATAGCTTTTTCTACTTCATATCTAGAGTATCCCAATGAGATTAAAGCTTCTACGGCTTCAGAATTATTATTTGATTCTACTTCTATAAGCCTCGCATCTTCTACTAATATTGTAGTCTGATCAATTCTGTCTTTTAGCTCTACTACTATTCTCTCAGCAGTTTTTTTCCCTATACCAGGTGCTTTGCACAAAGTTTTTAAATCCTTATTTAATATCGCCAATTTAATTTGATTAGGTGTTAGTGTAGATAAAATACCTACACCTATTTTAGGACCTATCTTTGAAACTCTTAAAAGCAAATTAAACATATCCATTTCTTCTTCAGTAGTAAATCCAAAAATAAATAATCCATCATCCCTTACATGTAATTGAGTGTATAACATTTGATTCTTCTTGCCAACCTCTAAATCTCTCATAGAGTTTATAGAAGTGTTTACTTTATAACCTATGCCACTATTTTGTATTACTATATAATCTTCTTTTATATTGACTATATCACCAATTATAAACTCAAACACATTATCACTCCTATAAATTTATTTCATCAAAAAGTTATCTTTAAATTTTAGAGAGCTGCCATGACAAATAGCAACAGCCAAAGCATCTGCCACATCATCTGGCTTTGGAATTTCTTTTAGATTTAAAAGCATTTTTACCATCTCTTGAACTTGGTGTTTTTCTGCTCTTCCATAACCTACTGTTGCTTGCTTAATTTGTAAAGGAGTGTATTCATATATATTTAGTCCACGATTTACAGCAGCTAAAATTTCTACCCCTCTAGCTTGTCCAACCTTTATGGCAGTTTTTACATTTTTATTAAAGAATAATTCCTCTATAGCCAAATCTTCTGGATTATATGTATCTATAATATCTGTTAACTGATCATAAATTATTTTTATTCTTTCAGGAAAATTTAATTTTGAGTCTGTTGTTATGGCGCCATATTCAAGAGCTTTAAAATGGTTTCCATTTGTTTCAATTATACTATATCCTACTATTGCAACCCCTGGGTCAATACCTAAAATAATCATAGATGTCTCCCTTCAATAATTATACTTTACATTGTATCATATTTTAATAAAAAAACTAAGTCAGTAAATCTAACTTAGTTAAGATATAAAATTCTGCAATATGTCTGAAAGCTCTTCCTCACTATCTACAACAATGCCCGACTTGATTTTAGTTTGATCTATATCTATCAATAAGCTAATTGGGTATTCTTTAAAGACATTTTCCAATACTTTTTGACCTCTGTCATCTATTTTAAATATAGCTATATATCCATTTTCCTCTCCAATAATATAATGTTCCTTGCACAAGTGATTTCTTTCTCCCCAAACAATTATTTTAGTGTTAGAAAAGGATATAAGTCTTAGATTAGGATGATTGGTCTTTAAATATTGTTGATATTCATCCCTTGTCATATTAACTATTTCTTCATTTGCTACTTCTAATTCAGTAATTAGATGATCACATTTCTTAAAGTGAGTTCGTACTTCTATAAATGTATTAGGGGAAATTTTGTTTTCTTCTTTTATTATTTCAATTTCTTTTTCATTGCTTATTTTGTCCTTGTTTCTAACTAAATCTGAATTTCTTGGTTTCCATTTATGTCCCATTAACTCGTATCCTAAACTAAAACTTACTAAAAATAGGACTATGGAAAAAGTAAATATTATTATGAATTTATTCTTTTTCATAAAAATCCCTCCAGATTACTATCTAAAGGGATATTATTTCCATATATATTTTTTTTATACTATTTTATCTATATCTCTTCAATACTCTATCATTCAATCCTTTCCAATATGAATCCTGATATAATTTAAATCCATTTCTTAACATCACTTTTTCAACTTCTTTATATATATCGTTTAACTCGTTTAATGTAAGCAAAGTATCATCTTCTGCTTTAATATTAGGAAAAGAAGAGTCATAGTTTATAGTTAATTGTTTGTCCAAATGTTTATTTAAAGAAATTACCTTAGGCTTAATAATATTATTCATATAATCAATAACTGTGTTATTAAGTTTATCTGTATAATCTTCTTTCCTATACATATTATCATAAATAGAAGATTTAAAATCATTTATTTCACTAATCTTTGTGTCAAAATGAAATAAATATTTCATATTATATAGATCATAAATAGAATAATACTTTATGGTTATGTCTTCTAATGCATTTATGGTTTTGTTGTCAAAATATCCATGTCTATAGCCTTCTAAATATAAAAACAATTCCAAGCGATTGATATCCTCATGTATTAGTTCACCAAGATTATATGCTATAAGATGATTTCCTTTTCTATCTTTTAACAATTTACTTATATTTCTTCTTAGGGTATTGATGGAAATATATTTTGGAAAAATATTATTTATATTGTTCTCCAAATCGTATAGATTTAGGAGGATATGTATACAATTAATGTCATTGTTAAATAGAAAATTATATTTTAAACCTTCATAAATGTCATGGGCCTTACTACTTGACAATGCCATATAACCCCCTCCTTTTTTACGATTATTTCCAATTTCTTGAAATTTAAAACCTTAATGCATATAATTTTCCGACACTAAATACTATTATACTACAATTTTTACTACTATTATAGTTAAAACCCCATTATTATTCCTACATTTTTTTAATATTTTAGAATAAAAAAATATATTGGAGCCTTCCAATATATTTTTAAACTTACTGAAAAATTTAATGCTACAAAGCTATTGACTAAAATTCAAATATAAATTGTCTATGAAGTTCCTCTGAGTATGTTTCTATAGTGTATAATATAAAATAGGTTATTTTTATATTTAAAGCTGATGCAAAGTTCAAATCACGTTCTAAACTATTAATTAGTAAATATTCATCTACTACATCATTAATATATTTTGTTATTTTATCTTTTAATCCAGTTATCTTGCTGTCATATATATCTATATTACTAGTATCTATAATATTTTTGTTAAAACTAAAAGTCTTTGCAAATTCATTTAAATCTGATTCATATTTGATATGATTTACCATGGAGTTTGTAGACTTTGTAAAGGTCCACCTATTTGCATGGGGTAGACAAACATAGTCTGCTAAATAGTGGGATATTATCCCTATTTTTTTACTTAATATCTTTATAGCTATAGGATCTAAAATATTATTAAATTCAATATATCTACTTATATATATTATTTTTATAATTTCTTTCGCAATATAATCTATACTTTCATCTTTATAATGTCTAATAAACCTATATTTAGGTAATATATCTGGTGCAATGGAACCCCACAGTAATTTTTTCTTATGAAGTTTCAATCCATATTTATGATAGACGCTATCATAAATATTTGTAGCTATTATTTTATGGGTATCTGCAAAAATTTAAAACAACTCCCTTTTAAAAAATAATGATACTATATGATAGTACATCAAAACACTTGAATAGTCAATCCATATTAACTCAAAATTTATTGTTAGAAAATGTATATTTTATTTAAAAATAGACTCCACATATTGTTTATACACATCATAATCTCTAGAACTATGCAATATAAAGTTAATTTCTTCAATTCCATTGTTGTCATCAATATATTCTAATGTGGCGTTAATTGCTACAACTACAGCTTCTTCAATAGGATATCTATAAGCACCTGTAGATATAGAAGGAAAAGCGACAGTTTTTAGGTTATATTGTTCAGCTAACTTTAATGAATTATAATAAGCATTATATAAAAACTCTTTATCACTATCTATTCCTTTATATATTGGGCCTACAGTATGAATTATATATTTACTAGGTAAATTACCTGCTGTAGTTATTCTAGCCTCTCCTGTAGGGCACCCACCTATTTTTTTACACTGTTCAAGTATTACTTCCCCACCTTTTTCATGAATAGCACCATCTACGCCTCCACCACCTAATAAAGTATTATTTGCTGCATTTACTATAGCATCTACTTTTATTTCTGTAATATCCCCTTTAATTATATTTATATTAGTATTTTTATAGGTATACATCAAATAAATCACATCCTTATATTATTATATTTTAGTAATAATAATTCTTTTATTTAAAAATCTTATCTATTTTATATGTTTTCCATTTTCTTTATTTATATATAATTATATAAATATGTATCAGATCTGTCTACCATATGTTATCCATATGTTATCCATATATTATCTATACTAATTTATTAATTTAAACTAGTTTATTAATTTAAGAGTTCAAATATTATATATAAAATATTATTATATATAATATTTTATATATAAAAAAATCTGTAACTAAGCTGTTACAGATTTTTAAATGGCGTACCCTGAGGGATTCGAACCCCCGACCTTCTGATTCGTAGTCAGACACTCTATCCAGCTGAGCTAAGGGTACATGATCTTAATCTTATTATAAAATAAAATACTATTATATTATATACAACTTACAGAGTTAAATCAAGTCTATTTACAGGGTTAAATTAAGTCTATATTTGATGCTCCAAAATATCATTTTAGTGAAAATATCACTAGTTTTCTTACTATAAAGTAAATGCATATAGTAAATTTAAGCAAAAAAATAAACCAATAACTATTGGTTTATTTTTCGTTTAAATATATGGAGCGGAAAACGAGATTCGAACTCGCGACCCTCGCCTTGGCAAGGCGATGCTCTACCACTGAGCCATTTCCGCATATTTAATTAATATACCGACTAGATATTGGTGGAGGAGACTGGATTTGAACCAGTGAAAGCAATGCTAACGGATTTACAGTCCGTCCCCTTTAGCCACTTGGGTACTCCTCCGCAAATTATTTAATTATTTGTCTTAGGGGTACTCTTAATAGCCAATCTTCATAATTGGAGCTGGCGAGAGGAATTGAACCCCCAACCTACTGATTACAAGTCAGTTGCTCTGCCAATTGAGCTACGCCAGCTTATGTAATTGAAGAAAAACACTATTATGGTTAAACTTTTTCATTTCAATTTATAAATTGAAATTTTTGGCGACCTGGAAGGGACTCGAACCCTCGACCTCCAGCGTGACAGGCTGGCATTCTAACCAGCTGAACTACCAGGCCGCAATACATTTTCGCAAGCTAATAACTAGATCTAGATACTACTTGCAAAACCTTCTTAAAGCTTGCCATATGCTTTAAATTAGGTCAACTTGGTGGGCACAACAGGGCTCGAACCTGTGACCCCCTGCTTGTAAGGCAGGTGCTCTCCCAACTGAGCTATGCGCCCATTAAAGTATAAATGGTGACCCCACGGGGATTCGAACCCCGGATACCGCCGTGAAAGGGCGATGTCTTAACCGCTTGACCATGGGGCCATGCTTGTCTGATTGTATTATGTAATTGGTAGCGGCGAACGGATTTGAACCGCTGACACTGCGGGTATGAACCGCATGCTCTAGCCAACTGAGCTACGCCGCCACATTTAAATAGTTACTCTAAAGAGCTCCCAAATCATATAAATATTAAATAATGGTTGCCCTAAAGGACTCCAAATCATATAAATATTAAATAATGGTTGCGGGAATAGGATTTGAACCTATGACCTCCGGGTTATGAGCCCGACGAGCTACCAAACTGCTCCATCCCGCGCTAAGTTTTATTTAACCACAGACTAAATCCTTTCCTTCGGAAAGCACTTTTGCATAATGGTGCCGGAGACCGGAATCGAACCGGTACGATCTTTGAAGGATCGCAGGATTTTAAGTCCTGTGCGTCTGCCTGTTCCGCCACTCCGGCGTTTCTTGGCTCTTGGGGTGGGACTCGAACCCACAACCTACCGGTTAACAGCCGGTTGCTCCACCATTGAGCTACCCAAGACTAGTCTGGCAACTTCCTACTCTCCCAGGACGTCTCCATCCAAGTACCATTGGCGTTAAGAGGCTTAACTTCTGTGTTCGGTATGGGTACAGGTGTGTCCCTCTTGCTATCGTCACCAGACGAA